>JAHBYI010000004.1 GCA_019636035.1 Candidatus Paracaedibacteraceae bacterium | reverse complement strand
ACTCCAGAAATCCGTATGAAATTTTCCATATAATAGATAGACAGGCATATAATCACCCATGATTTTCAAGGTACTCGTCTCTCTACTCTCCAACACAGATCCTAAAACCCATGACGAATTCTTGGCCAATGCCGGATGGTCAAAGCGTGTTTGCAATGTTCCGGCATTGTGAATCGCATAGGGAACAGCTGACTTTAGCCGTGCCAACACTAATGTCATCGTTGACATATTGCTGATCCGACTTTCCGTGAGTTCGACAATCCCCAAATCAGCAATACCAGACGATGATAATTTCGTTTTGCTAAGGTGCGTTTGCTCAGCACGAACTTTTGCTGTGTCACGCAAGTTTAGATAAATCTGTTGGGTGTCTGCTGACGCACCATAAAATCGAGGTTTCGTTTCAATCGAACCGGCATCGATGATCCCTGAAATGTCCAAGCTACTGTTCATCAATAATTTCTTTACCTGAATGACGCCATCAAGAATACGATGCGTATTTGATTCGTGCCGCTCTACGATTAACTCGTCTAGATTAATTTTTGATTGTCGGCAGGTTATAAATTTTTGACAGGTCGGAGAAATCGTTACAGATGATCCCCGTAACGAACCGCCAAAGTCTTCATACGTGATGGTGGCGATCCTAGCGATTGAGACAGTACCTTTTGTTCTAAAGTTCTCCCCCATAAGCAGAGGAGCAGACACTGTTCCATAGTTGGTATAAAGGCCTTCAATAAAAATATGTTCTTGAGTATCTGAGACAGAACCATGGTTTTCCCCACCACTCAAATACATTCCCTTAACAGATTGGATCCGACCATGATTTATGACATTATATCCCTCAATCATTGTCGCATCGATATCACCATCATTCACAAATTTGCCTTGCTCTGCCTCTATGGTGATGTCTTTTTTGCTTTTAAGGTTACCTGAGTTAACGCCTTCACCCTTAACCGCAAGCCTGATGCCATCTTCTGTTTCGATGTTTTGAAGGTTTACAAAATTCCTCGACATTTTTGCATCAAAAGCACGAGTGCGGATATCACCATCATTAATTAGGTCTTTGGCTTCAACATGCAAATCTCCACCGGCAATGCCTGCTTTATTTTCAACCAAGTTGGCATTCAAAATGTCATGTCGCCCTTGTAGGGTTAACGTTCCTTGGTTATTAAAATCTCCGCCTCCAAGATCCCAAACGGCACTGTCCATAATATCAGGATCAGCCGTGTTAACAAGGCACCCCTGCTTAATCATAATATTGCCAAGGGTTTCCTTTTGGGCATGGGGGTGGATCAAAATACCACTTTGTGTATTGGCTAGGGTTGCAACCAGATTATGAATGGTATTCCCCCCTGTCAGGATTACCCCTTCTGATTTTGTGATCAGGTGATAGTAAGAACAGTTATGCAGCATAATCGCATTGGCACCGCTGATTTTAACAGCACGAGCAGGATCCGTTTGTTTTGCCGAATCCACGATAATACTACCGTTAAAGTCAACCTTAACAATGCCAAGATCTTTAAGATCCCACTTGAACCCAATAACAATCCCGTTCTCATAAGTCCAACTCATCAACAAATCAGGAAGATTATCTAGATCCTCGGGGCATTCAGGCGTAAAAACCGTTTTTGACTCAGCAATACGCCGCGTTTTCGTTGCTCTGTCTTTTTCAATAACGTTGAGCGTAACATGATCTAGTTCACCGCCATCTCGAAACACAGGTGCGATTTTGAGTTTGGTCGTTAAGGTCGGCAGAACCACAGAATCCATAGCAAAGGACGAGACGATCGTCATTTTGACATAGGAGATCAGTACCAATATATTGATAATTTTACGAAAACTAAACATAAGCACCTCAAATTAAGATCCCTTTGCGCTTAAAAACGCAAAGGGATGGAAGAACAACAATAAAAAATTCAACAGCCAAAAATGATCATTTTAAGAGGTGAAATTCGGAACACTTCCTAAAATTTTATAGACCGTCAACATCAAAAACTTAACGATGTTTTTAACAATTCGTTAACTCTTTTTCAAGAGCTAATATCGCGTTTTTTCATGTTTTTTT
>JAHBYI010000003.1 GCA_019636035.1 Candidatus Paracaedibacteraceae bacterium | reverse complement strand
TCAAAACAATTGTTCGTCATCACCAAAAAAAATTCTTAATGCCCTCTCGGTACATAATCAAGAGGGTTATTTTCCATTTTAACATATCCCCTTTGTTTTTGTTAAAGAGTCATACAAAACTATTCTGTTAGTGCTTTGTGATTTTGATCATTACAGTTTATATTTACTTCTAATCCACTCGTTGCTGATATACCTATTCCAATAATCTTTCCGCTAGCATCTATAGATAATGCTAATTTAAAAGAACCATTTTGATTAATTTTACACATTTCTGTTCTGAATAACTTTATAATTTCTTTTAGTTTATCTATAGGTATGTTTGTTATTTCTTCTAATGTTGTATTTTTTTCTGATTGAGAGATGCTACTTTGCATCTTATAAGGATTTAAATTCATGAAAGATTGTATATTAGGGGGAGGCGGTATTACTGATTGGTGAATAAATGGTATTGTTTGCTGATTTTTTGCATTTATAGGAAGTGCTTGTAGAAAAAACGCTAATAATATACAGGTTTTATTCATCATAATCCTCCTCCGTCTACTATATGTGCTATTCATGAACATACCTAACTTTTAAAAATATTTCAGGTCTTTATGATCCTCCACCTAACTTGTCGGGGTATCCGCCAAGAGGAGTAGGTTTTGGATTTAGAGAACTATTGTTAGAGTTATTATGTATATTGCCAGAAAACCTAATATAATGTGACTCCGTATTTTTTGTTCCTACATTTCCTGTATAAGGGTTTATGTTTCCCTTATACGAGTAATTATTATCAACTCTATCGTCTGGATTTGACCTGTAATGTGGTGATACAATCGTACCATCATTTTTTGTGTATCCTTCAACATATACATCCGCATATGCTAAATTACTTATAAAACCTGACAAGAATATAACTGTTTTCATGGCACATCCTCCATTATTGCATTTAAACATATAGGGGCATTATTTTATATATCAACTGATTTCTAGTTGAGCTACTCCTGTTCTAGTCTCTAATACTTTTTGTGACAATCCATCTACTTTGAAATCGCCTTGAGCAGCTTTTTCAATTTGGGATATTTTTTGCATATGTCAAACACGATCTATTAAATCAGGATATTTTTAGTACATACTTTCAAGTATAGGGTCTGTTATGCATTGAAAGAGTTAGACGTTTTTTCCTTCGCTGATTTTATTTTATATACTCAATACCACGATAATTCAGGTCTCGTTAGCGTTCGGAATTCTGTAGACACATCATTATAGTTCCATCTCGTCAAAAGCTAAGCCCTTTCAACCGTGAAAGTTTCCAGAGAGAGGAAGCATGACTCTGCTTGGATTCTTCGCAGCCAATTTTTTTGCTATATCAATTAAGATTCTGCGTGAACTGCCTTGATCCCTGATCCCGTTAAGTCCGGCATTGTCCGATCAAATCATTTCTTTCAGGTAGGGGATAAGCGTTCCATGGATGATTTAGTTGTTGTGGGGGGTGATGAAAAACAGGATCGCAATTACCAAGATCAATCATTGGAATGCCCAAAATTTCTTGAATAGCCCAATAAACGCCACCGTGCGAGATGATCAAAACAGGCTCCTTGTGTGCCAGGGTTTTTTCTAATCCTCGTTTTACCCTTATTGCAAAATCTGAGTATTGTTCAGCATCCTTGATCGTATGCCCCTTGTGCCAAGCATCGATCCATAAACCGTTTTCTTTTTGTTTCCCTTCGTTTTCACCCCAACAGGCTTCCTGTAATTCCGGCATTTCTATGACAGGAACCTTTAGGTACCGGGTGATGATATCAGCTGTTTTGCGCGCTCTGAGTAAAGGGGAGGTAACAATCGTATTGATAGGTTCGTTCTTTAGTAATTTTCCTGCACTTAATGCCTGTGCAAGACCTTGGTCATTTAAGGGGATATCTTGACTTCCCATATAAATGCCCTTTTTGTTCCAATCTGTTTCACCATGTCGCAGGAAATAGAAGGAGGATAGTGGAAATTGGGTCATAGTCTGGCTTTCAATTTTTCTATAAATCGTTTCATATGGGGGTCTGATTTTTCATAAGGGATTTCATCGAAACCAAACCAGCGAACTTCGTTGAATTCTTCTGTATCATATTCATAAGTCTCACGGCTGTCTCCTTTTAACACATACCATAAACTAACATCAGTATGGCCGGCTGTGATCCCAACGGTTATTGTTGACGTTAAAAAGAAGGGATTGGAAAATCTAAAATCTGCTTGTATCCCTAATTCTTCCAAACACTCCCGTTCTACAGTAGTTTTTGGATCTTCATCGACTTCTACGTGCCCCCCACTAGGCAACCAAAGAAGTGCTTTTTTATGATCAACAAGTAATATTCTTTGTTGATTTTCATCCAGAACCACGAAATAAGATACTAAATGCTTGCTGGGAATATCGGGTTTTTGTAACCGAAATAGGGGGGAGCCTCTTTTAATCCAGAGGCTTGTCTCTCTTATATGTAATTCTTCAAGTTTATCATAGGCAGGAATAGCCTTAATTAATTGGTGAATGTGTTTTTGGATGCTGTTGTTGGTTATCATAGTGTCATATTTTCTCTATTTTTAAATCCAAGCCACTATGAAAAGACTGTATATAATGAATTAAGTCTTTTTCATTGAGCATTATTGGCATATTAAGGGGGCGACTATTTTGTCTATACCAATCATACTGAGCATGAGTACCCTTATTTTCTGCATATTAATGTTTTTTTACTTATTTAGAAATTGAATAATTGATTTTTGTAATTCGCTCTTTATGTAACTGCTTCCTCTATCGCATAAATCAATATGCTTGGCATCTTTGATGTAAGTTACTTGTGTATCTTCAGGAACAACGCCTGCATCTGGCTCATCATCTGAAGCACCAAAGCGTAAAATCTCTATATTAAGATTCCTTGGAAAAGGGTGCCTTCTGCTGTCGAGTGAAATAATCTTTGAAACCATTTTAGGATAAACTGTAGCAAACATCATAGAAATATCGCCACCGTTAGAATGACCTATTAAAATTATCTTGTTAAACTCTAACTCAGGCTTAGTCTTTTTGAGTTTTTCAATCACGAAGGAGATATTTTCTACACCTCGTTCCCAAAGAGGTTTTCTCGTTTCGAATAAATTTCCTTTGATAGGAAGTGGTTTATCTGTTTCAAGGTCGTGCTGGATGCTCACTACAAAATATCCGTGTTCAGCAAGTATATTGGCGATAAAAGAATATTCAGTATTTTTGGCACCATAGCCATGATTTATAATTACAACAGATTTTTTATTTGTTTTTTCATCCGTATAAGTAACAACAGGAATATCTCTACTTCTGTTTGTATCAAACATATTCATTGTTTTTATTTCTACAGCATCAATAAATGAATTGATGGTTAAGAAAATTATAAATTTAATTAACACCCTTATTCCAATCCCCCCTAACCATCCCAACTAACCGTACAGGGGCTTCTGTTCCGTCCTGTATTTTCATGGGAAGTGCCATGACAAAGCTGCCTAATGGAGGCATGCTATCTAAATTCGCGACATTCTCGATCAGGATTTTACCTGTGCCTAAGAAAATTTTATGTACTTTAAATCCATCTTCCGGACGATCAGATGATAGGGTATCAATTCCCAAAGCCTCAACGCCTCGTTCTATTAATAACTGTGCAGCATCTTCAGATACCGATGGAAAGACATAATTGTTGTGATATTGTGATGGATTACCCCAGAATTTGCTCCAGCCTGTTTTGACCATCACACAGGAGCCTTGGGCTATAAGGCCATGCTTACCCTCAAAATCCAACACGTCTTGTACGCTTAGGCTATACCGTTCATGGCATTTATCAGACACATCAATCACGACACAAGGAAAAACCAAATTATTAACATTAAAATCGTGAATACACCGGCCGCCAGATATGCAGTGGCTCGGTGCGTCCATATGGGTGCCAATTCCTGCGTGCATGCTTAGTTTCATTACACGAAACTTATCATCACCAGGGCAGTCAGAATAGTCTATGTGTAGATCATGATTAAATCCACAACGGCCATTCCAAGTGGGGATATCACTCTTTAGTGTATAGGTTAAATCGATAAGTTTATATGGGAATACCATTTTAAAAAACCTGGGTAATTTTTTGTGATTGTATCATAACTGTGTCTTGGGTGCTACAGTTGTTCGAGTTGACTTTTCAGGATGCTCAATCATTTTATGAGAAATTGGGATATGTTGTGGATTTTGAGCGTTCTGGTTATAACTATAATTCACGCTGTCTGTTTATGAGGAAAGAGCTATTTAATGGATAAATGGATTAGTTTGATGTGGACAGCTGTCAAAATCTATGATCCCAGCAGTTGTTTTTGGTCTAAAGAGTTGTCTTAATAATCCTAAGTATGCAGAACTTCGCGACTATTTGGGAAAATAAGAGACATAGTCATAGATATAATTCCTTAGGATCGTGTATACTTGCTTTGATTGAGTATATAGCCGACTCTTATAATTCAGCTACTAACTGTACAGGTTGATCCTAGCTGAATTAAATGGTTCTCGCTATAGATTATACTAATTGGGTAGATATAAAATGATCATTAAACTTATGGTTCTCGCTCTGTTTTGGAGGTGTTCAATGTTTGCGCAGGCTCTTATCTTAGAAGACTTGATCCAAGACCATCAACTTGAGTCGACTCTGTCTCATAAAAAAATAGGCTATTATATCGGCTCATTTGATCCTTTGCATCTGGGGCATGAAGGTGTTGTTAAGTCAGTTATTGACCGCAAGCTATGCGATTATGTGATTGTTTGTCCTGCTTGGGGTGGGGATACTTATAAAAATAGAACGGATGTTAAGATTCGCTTAGAGATGATTTTTGCAGCATTTAAGCATAATCCTCATGTTATTGTGACGAAGCTTAGCCCGGCTGAACTCCAGAATGCTTTGGCAGTGGATAATCCGCGGGTGACTATTTCAGGTAAACCAACGGTCATGAACAGATTTGCCGGCGCTAGCTATATAGGGATTATTGGCTCTGATGTTGCCCTCGATTCGCTTAAGCCTGAGTTCAAGAAGAACGCCACTGTTTTTATGCAAGGGATAAAAATTTCTGAAAAATATAAAGAAAATACAATTGGCGGGATCATGGCACTCCCTGTGACCTCTTTTATTATTGCTCAGCGACAGGGTGATATTTTAGCCCCTCTAAAAGGGCACTTTGCAAGAAGGATTATTCTGGATGTTTTGGAAACACCTTATCCGGATGTGTCTTCTTCAAAAATCAAAGCCATGTTGAAAGAAGGAAAAACCTTGGACAATGTGATCAGTCCTGCTGTTGCTGATTTAATAAACAAGCATAACCTCTTTCAATAGCGTCATTCGTCGCTCACCTACTTTTTAGGTACGCTTCGTTCCTCATTCCTTGTTTAACAATCAACCGGAATAACTATAGTGTTGAAAATAATTTCTTGCCAAAGAATATAATGTTCTGCTAGTGTTGTCCTACAAGACCCAATTCCCAATAAAGAGAGCACGCTTTCCTCTATAAAATATTCCCAAGTTAACCATTTTTATTGTCTATGGAGTATTGCTATGATGAATATTACGGTAAAGCACGTGTTGCTTTGCGTTGTGGATGCCGCGCGTCAGTTTAAAATGTCAATTGCCTTTATGGTTCTGGTTGCTAGTGTTTGGGCTATAGACTTTTCTTTGCATCCCTATCTGCAAAAACTTATTATCGACGGTATTGCAGACCAAAGTATAAGTGCTTACACGTCGGTGGGGGTGCCGGCGATCCTGTTTATTCTGTTATCATTTACGATGTCCACAGTTTTTCGCGGATATGATTATTTTGTGGCAATTAAAATGATTCCGGAGATGCGCAAATATATTGGGCAAAAGTATCTTTCTAATCTTTTAAGTCAAAGTCACCCCTTTTTCCAGAATCAGTTTGCCGGGAGTTTAGCCAATAAGATTAATGACTTGACCACTCATGTTCCTGATATGATTCAAATCCTTAGTGATCGGTTTCTCAGTCATTTTTTGATGTTGGTGGTTGCTGTTTTTACCTTATGGCAAGTTGCACCGATTTTTGCGGGATTAATGTTAGGGTGGACCATTTTTTTCTCGGGATTGTCGATTGTTCTCTCTGGTCGACTAACTCGATTAGCAGACGCTTGGTCAGAACATGGATCAACAATTACAGGACGTGTTGTCGACGTTCTGTCTAATGTTATGGCTTTACGGTTGTTTGCGCGTAAACGGTATGAATATGATTATATATCTGACAGTTTTGAATCTGCTGTGCAATCAGAAAAACGTCTGAATTGGAACTATTTTTGGGTTTGGTTTTTTTATGGTTATTCCTTTGTTTTTACCTTAGCTGTTAACATCTATTTCTTGCTTAAAAAACGAGATTTGGGATTGATTACGGTTGGTGATTTTGCCTTGGTTATTACCTTGAATGTCGCCATGGTTGATATTTTGTGGCAACTCACGCGTGAGTTTTCTCAATTTACCAAGTTTTATGGTAAAATTTCCCAAGCACTGAGAGTGGTTTTAGAGCCCCTTGAAATTCAGGATTCTGTGGGTGCAAAACCACTGATAATCGATTGTGGATCTATCGCCTTTGACAAGGTGACATTTTGTTATAACCATAAAGATCCGTTGTTTAAGGATTTGACGGTGATGATCCAAGGCGGGCAAAAAATTGGGTTAGTTGGGTATTCCGGAAGTGGTAAATCAAGCTTTGTAAATTTGATTTTGCGTCTCTATGATGTGACGGCGGGCGATATTGCTATTGATGGGCAATCCTTACGTGCTGTAACGCTAGAATCTCTCTATCAGTCCATTGCCATGATTCCTCAGGAACCATCACTTTTCCATCGAACGCTCTTGGATAATATTCGTTACGGTCAACCTGATGCAACGGAAAGAGCTGTTATTGAGGCTGCTAAAAAAGCCCATGCTCATGAATTTATTTCCAAAATTGCGGAAGGTTATCAATCTACGGTTGGTGAGCGAGGGATTAAGTTATCAGGCGGGCAGCGGCAACGGATTGCGATTGCTCGAGCTATTTTGAAAGATGCTCCAATTTTGATTCTTGATGAAGCAACATCTCAGCTTGATTCGCTAACAGAATCTTATATTCAAGATTCATTGTGGCAAGCCATGCAGGGTAAAACGACGATTGTCGTTGCTCACCGATTGTCAACGTTATTGCAAATGGATCGCATTCTTGTTTTTGATAAGGGGCAGATTATTCAGGATGGGGCACATGATGAATTGTTGAAAGAGGAGGGGCTTTATCAACAATTATGGAGTCATCAGGTTGGTGGTTTCCTGCCAGAATGATCTTGAATGATCCGGAGTGATGATGTATGTCTGATTGATTTATTTGTCTAATTGCCTTATGTTTAATCATAGATAATAAAAGTTAAATAATAAAAATATGTGTATTTATCGATATAGTGTTCTGTCACTTGTTATTAGCATGACGTCTGTCTTGAGTAGTGATGGGCGGCATACCCCGCCGGAACTAGCGAAACGATTGTTGGGACATCGTCGCATGATAACGGAGATTCGGGATCAAATTCAAAGTGATGCGGAAACTCTTGCCTCAAAAAAACTATCAGATATCCAACACCGTGTTAGCCTTGTTAAACAGGCTGCTATTACTCTCGAGGATAGCTTGAGTAAGATTGATGATTCCGAATTAAATTGGGATAACTTATATTCTTATGATGAAACCATTAATTCTTTGACAGCTTGTTATCTTGCCCTGAGTAAAAATAATGGGGGTCAGGAACAATTATTTGAGGTGCGAAATTTAATTATTCAATACACGATCTTAAGTAAGAAACATGAATACAGGATGTTTGATGCTTTTTTTATGAAAGAGGGTGACTTAGATCATGAGAAATGCCGCGAAGTCTGGCTGAATTATAATCCAAGTGCTATTGCGATTTTGTTTGAAGGGGTTAAGACTTATGACGAGTTCACAACGCGACTTTTTAATATGCCTCTCCATAGTTTTGTTACGTTAATCCGAAAGAAAAGCGATCCCGATAAAGAACCAACTTTACAGCAAGGATGGAAATTGCATGTTTCCGCTCAATCAAAAACAGCCTTAAAAGTTGCATCAATTGTTTTACCCTTGCTTGCGCAAAACAATGTTGCTCATAAGATTGTGGGGTCGATTGCCTTTTTGGAACGACTTAATAGTGATGATGTCCAGAGAGGGAAATTTATAACGATTTATCCTGAAGATGATGTTCAAGCTTTGCAAATTGCCAGACTTTTGGATAAGGCGTTGACTGACAATAAATTGACTGATAAAGATTTTTACTGTGTGCGTAATGATCTTCAATTGGGGAAAACAGGTGGTTTGAGTGCTCGTTATGGGGCTTTTTCAGGACAACTTTTAGTTGTATTGGATGAGAACGGAGACCCTGTCATGGAAAACGGTGTTCAAAAGATGATTTTAGATGATAGGAATGCGGGTTATAAGCCAAGTTTTATAAGAAAAAAACCATTTGCTGAATTGTTAGGTGTGCGATTGATCCGCCGTGGTGCTCAGGTGAATATTGCATTTCCCGATTCTTCAAAAAATAGTTAGATTTGCCTCTGTGTTTATGATTTTATGAGATAAAAAAGGAGTGATCATCCGTGTTCCAACTGTTTTCTCAAAGCCTTGTAACTCTTGCTACAGTCAATCTTATTGCTTTGATAAGCCCGGGACCGGATTTTGCTGTTGTGTTAAAGAACAGCCTTTTATATTCGCGCAGGACTGCGCTGTTTACAGCAATGGGGATAGCATCAGCGGCGATCATACATGTTATTTATACCTTATTGGGATTAGGCGTTGTTCTTGATGATAATCCCTGGATCCTTAACGTTGTAAAATATCTAGGAGCAGGCTATTTAATTTATTTGGGGATCAAGGGCATTATGACAAATAAGGAGGGGCTTGATTTAGGTAGCCTTCGTCATCGCAAGGATATCGGTGCCCGACAGGGGTTTTCGAATGGCTTCTTTACCAATTTATTGAACCCGAAGTGTGCTATGTTCTTTATCAGCCTTTTTTCTGTCGCCATATCACCTGATGTTCCTGTACCAGTTATGGTTTCTTATGTAATGATTGTTTTTGTTGAGACCATTATATGGTTCAGCATTGTTGCCTTTTGTTTAACAGGAAAGACAACTCGTGAAAAATTTGCCTCACAAGCCCATTGGATTAGCCGATTATGCGGTGTTATCCTGTTGGGGTTGGGGGTGGAATTTATCTTCATGTAACCCTGTTTTTTACTCTTTTTTAACTTAAACCAAAGAATTTATTAAACATTTTCGTATTATTTTAAGAATCATGTATTCTATAAATAAGAACGAGAGGTGTGTTATGAAGAAAGTTGCGATTGTTACAGGTGGAACTCGAGGGATTGGTGCTGCGATTTCCGTGGCTCTGAAAGAACAAGGATACACAGTTGTTGCGAATTACGGTGGTAATGATGCTGTTGCTCAACAGTTTTCGACTAAACACAAGATTGATGTCATGAAATGGGATGTTGGAAATTATGAGGCATGCCAAATAAACGTTTCTGCCATTGAGGAAAAATATGGCCGTGTTGATGTGCTCGTGAATAACGCAGGAATTACGCGAGATGGCTTTTTGCACAAATCAACGCCAGAGATGTGGAGTGCTGTTATTACAACGAATTTGACCTCTTGTTATAACATGGCTCATTGTGTGATTAATGGAATGCGTGATCGTAGTTTTGGCCGAATTATCAGCATATCCTCTATTAATGGGCAAAAAGGCCAGATTGGGCAAGTGAATTATTCCGCAGCAAAAGCCGGGGTTATCGGTTTTACTAAAGCTCTTGCTCTTGAGTGTGCGACTAAGGGAATTACGGTTAATGCGATTGCCCCAGGGTATATCGATACAGATATGGTGCGTGCTGTTTCTGAAACCGTCCTTGACGGGATTATCGCTCAGATTCCTGTACGTCGGTTAGGTCAGGCTCGTGAAATAGCCAATGCCGTTGTTTTCTTAGCCGATGAAAAATCAGGGTTTATTACAGGGACGACCTTGTCGGCCAATGGCGGTCAGTATATGGCCTAATAGTCGTTCCATTTTACCTTGATACAGCTAAATTCGTTGCTCACCGTAGAACGACTCTATTTTTCGAGTTGAGCCAAGATTGCCTGCTTTTTATCTTGTGATTTAAGAGCTAAGACATAGGATCTCAGGGCAGAGGTATAACTTTTTCGTTTGCTCTGAGTTAAGTCATTCGGATTTTGGGATAAGATAAGCTCTGCCATCTTCATTGCAATAAATGATTTTAAAGGATCCGTCATCCATGTGCTGTTGATTAGGTGCAGAAGGTCTTGTAATTTTTTAGGTGTTGTTGCTAGATGGGATAGGCAACGGATAAAATTGACCCGTAGAGGTGGGGAGATTGCTGATAGGGTTGAGATTAATTGCCCTAACACTGCCTTGTTTTTCTTACCATATTTTAGGACTGTTTTGATAGAATCAAATATTCCCCATGTTCTAAATGATAGAATATCCTTTCCTGAAATCATTCTCATTATCTGTAATCGCGCCATGAGGATAGGTTCTGATCGTTCTCCGCATGGGGCAGTGACCATCATCAGGATATAGCTGACATCTTCGGGATTAGAGGGCGTGTTGTTACAGCCAACTAAACGCCATATTTTTGTTGCGGCAAGGTCGAGCATAAATGCTGTTTCGAATAGGATGGTCGGTTGGAGTGTTTTAAGGCGCGGTAGTGTTAACTCAAGATTATTTTGGAACAGCACAGCTGTTAATTGTGCAATGGGAAAGGGAAGTTTGTTAGGGAACGAAAATCCATGTGTTTCAATGATTAAGCCCTTATCCGTTTTTTGAGAGGATGGGGCATGTTGCTGTGATGTTTGTATGAAGAGGGACTGTAGGTTGGGAAAGTGCGGAATAACTTGAGTGTAAGAGAGTAATTCACTTGTTGTTGCAATCGATAGATTAGTGAGATGAGGGTATTGTCCCCAAGTCTCCAGGGATTGAGGAAGGGTATTGCCCAGAATTTGAACTGTATCATAAAATGATGGAATTGTGAGGATACCACCTTGTCCTGGTATGATTGATACGGGCGTTCTCATCCCTAATAATGTTTTGTCACAAGCGATGCTACGAAAGGTTTTACAGACAGTTGTCAGGCTGATGAGATCATCCTGATCAAGATAACCAAAGATTTGGCAAAATATTTCTGTTGGTATAATTTCTGTGTAATCCGGGGGGAGCGTTTCGGGTTCGTGGCTAGACAGGTGATCAAAGGAACAAACAAAGGCCAAGAGAAAAAGTATTCGTTTCACTATCATGCCTTCATTTTTGAGGTCTACAATAATAGTGTATGTGTTTTTTTCATGGAATTATAGCGTAAATTTTTGGCATGTCCTTATACAGGAATGACTATTTCTTTTTATCATCATAAGGATTTTTGCCCCCCCGAACAAAGATACGGATCGGCACTCCATCCAACTTAAAATCTTTTCGTAGGTTGTTGATCAGGTATCGAGAATAACTGTCCGGTAACTGGCTAGCCTGTGATGCAAATACAGCAAAGGTCGGTGGGCGTGTTTTCGCCTGTGTCATGTATTTGAGGCGAATTCGACGACCGTTGACGGCCGGAGCAGGGTGGTTTTCAACCACATAGCTCAGCCATTTGTTCAGTTGCCCCGTTGAAATACGACAGTTCCAATTTGCATACATCAACATGACCGCATCCATGAGTTTGTCGAGGCCACGACCGTGCTGAGCTGAAATCGGGATACATGGAATACCACGTACTTGGGTTAATTGATTGTCTAATTTCTCTTGGATAGATTTGAGGAGCCTCGATTTATCCTCAACCTTGTCCCACTTGTTGAGAGCTAAGACGAGGGCTCGACCTTCATTAACGATGTCATAGGCAATAGTCAGATCTTGTTTTTCAAAGGGGCAGGTTGAATCAACGACCAAGACAACAACTTCTGCAAAGTTAATTGATCGTTGCGTATCCATCACGGCCAGTCTTTCCGAGGAATGATCAACGCGGCTGCGTCGGCGCATACCTGCCGTGTCAATCAAATCAATAGGCGTATCTTTATAGGACCATTGAACCGTAATTGCATCGCGCGTTACACCCGGCATATCGGCTGTTAAGAGGCGGTCTTCTCCGATCAGGCGGTTAATGAGGGTTGATTTGCCTGCATTGGGGCGACCGGCGATCGCTAATTTCATCGGGCGGTCTGTTGCTACAATTTCTTCTTCTACTTTGTCAAAATCAGAAAAAAACGGTTCCATCGTTTCATATAAATCGTACAACCCTTCGCCGTGTTCTGCGGAGACGGCAATAACATCACCAAGGGCAAGACCCATGGCTTCGGCATAGCCGGCCTCTCCATTGCGTCCTTCACATTTATTGGCAAGGACGATGATCGGTTTTTCTTGGCGACGGAGCATACCGGCCAGTTCTTGGTCAAAAGGAGTGATTCCTTCGCGGGCATCAATGACAAACAGGATAAGGTCAGACTCATCGATGGCCATTTTTGTTTGATCAAACATACGCTTAGTCAGTTCCGATGAATCCGGATCTGCTAAGCCTGCTGTATCAACAATCTTAAATTTTAAATCATAAAGTTTACCATCGGCCTCTTTGCGATCACGCGTCATACCGGGCATGTCGTGAACCAATGCTAGACGTTTTCCTGCGAAACGATTGAAGAGGGTTGATTTGCCAACATTAGGGCGACCAATGATCGAGATTTTCATGATAGTTCAGTGTGTTAATTCGTTTATAGTTATGTAAGAAGGGGACGGCTATTTTTCAAGCCGAATTAATGATCATCCATAAACTGCGACTGTTGCATTTTCTGATAAGACAATTAATTTACCGTCGACAATGATCGGTGATAAGGTCAAGGATTCACCATGGTTGATTTTTGATGATTCTGCGCCATCAGTCGGGTTAAAGAAAACAATGTCGCCCTTGGTATTGGTTAAAATCAGTTTTCCACCAGCCAACACGGGGCCTGCCCATATGGTTTTTTCTTCACCTGCGGGGGTGGTTAATGCCTTGGCCCAAATGATCTGGCTTGTTGTACTGTCAAGGCAAGCAAGGTCATTCTCATTGGTGACCATAAAGAGATATCCACCGTAGACAGCTGGTGTGCGAACGCCACCAATATCTTTTTGCCATAACCGTGATCCTGAATTCAAATCAAACGAGGCCATTCGACCGCCATGGCTAATAGTATAAACTTTTCCATGAGATATAACGGGTCTTGCTCGGATATGGCTGATGCTTGAGAGAGGGTCAAATGCTGTTGCAGGGTTTAGGGCTTCGACCCAAAGTAATTGCCCCGTATTCAGATCCAGGGTATAAAGTTCCCCTGTTGAATAAGGGATAACAACCTTGTTCCCGGAAATTGCCGGTACACCGCCACCAAGCAATCCTGTTGCTTCAGGTAGGCCAACGTGTGTCCATTTAACATTACCCGTTGCAAGATCAAGCGCAATCGCTTCATTGGCAACGTTAACGGCGATGGCTGTGCTTTCGGTGACTGTTGGGGCAATTCGGAATGGTGTTTGGGGCGATTGCTTCCATAATTCTTTACCTGTTTTAGCGTCAAGCGCAAGGATATCGCCAAAGGATGTTGTAACAATAACTTTTGTGCCACTAATGGCAAGACCACCACCGAGTGTTTCAGATTCAGATCCTTCTGGTGAGGTTCGTGCTGACCATAAACGGGTTCCGTCTGCCATTGACAGAGCCGTGACCTGTCCTTGAGTATCTATA
The DNA here is from genome assembly GCA_019636035.1 of Candidatus Paracaedibacteraceae bacterium. GTDB lineage: Bacteria > Pseudomonadota > Alphaproteobacteria > Paracaedibacterales > Paracaedibacteraceae > Paracaedibacter. The sequence continues at coordinate 235,986 of JAHBYI010000003.1, read as the reverse complement.
CCATAAATGACGTTATTGTCGACAACCAGGTTTGAAACCAATTTCTTGTCAGAAGAATTTCCTGATCCGATGGAGGATGTCCATAGTTTTTTCGGATGAGTGGCTAAGGCAAGATTATCCGTCGCATGATCCAGAGATCCCCCTGGCACAGACCAACTCTTGTTTTTATGGCCATGACCAAGTGTGAGTGATGCTTGACCGAGAGTGCTTTCAGATTTCACGGTTGATTCTTGAGAGAAAATGCTTTCTCTTTTCCCTTCGAGGGGTGGTTTAGACGAAAAAGTATCGCATGATGTCAGGACTGTTGTTGCTGCTAGGAGTAAAAAAATACGGTTCATCACGGCATATTATCTTAAGGTTAACTTACCTTCAGTTATACCTAATTGATGAACCGATGTCGAGGTTAATCCTCGTAGTAGTAAACCCGTTTTCTGCTAGGGCGATCATAATCATCGTAGTAACGGTCGTCACGATAATGGCGACGATTGGCTTCATCTTGTTGATCCATTGATTTGCCAACTTCAGATCCGGCAAGGGCACCAAGAACGCCGCCGAGGCCGGCACCAACAATGCGCCCTGAACCTTTACCAAATTGAGATCCGATTAAAGCACCTGTAGCACCGCCAATGACGGTTCCGCCTTGCTGTTTTGTGATGCCGCCACCTTGGTTAGCGCATCCGGACAACAGAACGGCGGATAAAAAGGACATAACGTATAATTTCATTGGACTTTCTCCGAAAATATAACCCATCTGGTAAATAGTGTAGATCACACGAATTAATATAGTCTTAATTTCCGTAAGAAATAGTTTCTTGTTGATTTCTTTGGGCAAATAGCGTAGAGATATACCCAAATAAGAAGAATAGGAGGAATATAAGATGTCAAATAACACAATAACGCGGGCTGATTTAGTTGCAAATTTGGTTGATCGTTTTGATTTGGACAAGGTTGTTGCAATCAAGATGTTGGAATCCGTTCTTGATGTTGTGACAACGACTCTTGCTGCCGGAGATTCAGTCAAGATTTCAGGATTTGGTTCCTTTAATATTCGTGAGAAAAACGAACGGGTCGGGCGTAACCCACGCACAGGTGTTGAGGCAAGAATTTCTGCGCGTAATGTCATTAGTTTTAAGGCATCACCGATTTTTAAAGGTGTTGTTATGCCTGTAGAAAAGAAAAAAGCAGCTTAATCACTTAAGGCCTCTGGACTGAAACCACGGGGCTATATTACACTATAAATACAAGATCATATTTTGAGTTAAATGTTGTGAAGCCAGACGTCGTATCTCGATTTCAGCATGTCGTTGGTCCCGTTGTTTCTGTTTGTTTGTTGGTCTATTTTGTATATCACATCATCCAAGGCGATAGAGGAATTTTGGCATGGCGACGTCTGCAACACCAAATTAGTGTTGCTGAGTTGAAACTGCACACGGTAAAGCAAGAACAAGACAACCTTGAGCGGAACGTACGTTTGATGCGCCCCGACAGTCTTGATTCTGATATGCTCGAAGAACAAGCCAAAGAAAAATTAAACTTTGCCCATAAGGATGAAGTCATCATCCGTGATAATGAGCTGGGCTGAGGAAAAGGCATATTTTTTACCAAAAATTATATGTTATATTATATATTGGATTATGATATATATAGATTAACATATAAAATTAGAGTGTGACTGTCGTGAATGCCTTACTCGAATCATTGGTGTCTTTGCGAAAAAAACGCAAGCTAACGCAAGCACAAATTGCCGCAAAAATGAAATTACCTCAGAGTCATATCTCTTTGATTGAACAGGGACGCGTTGATCCTCGTCTGTCAACGGTCAGTGAATTTGCCTTTTATGTTGATGCTGTTCCCGTCTTGATTCCCAGAGAACGACTTTTAGAAGTGCTTGCAATTCTAAGGGAATCGTCGAAACCAGGTCGACTGATCGAAATAATTGAGGAATGAGCAATGCAGCGGCTTGATGTAAAACTAAACTCTACGGTGGTGGGATCGATCCGTTTAATCCCGGGGGATCGAGCAACTTTTGAGTTTTCAGATGATTATCTAGCCCAAGGTTATAAAGATCGGACATTGTCTTTATCGTTTTTGAACGAAGCTGGTCTTCCGGAACAACCTGCGCGTTCTTATCAACGGCGATTGCCCCCCTGGTTTTCAAACCTATTACCGGAAGGGGCTCTTCGTAAATTTATAAGCCAATCCCTTGGGGTTGCTGAGCATCGGGAGGCTGAACTTATAAAACATCTGGGGAATGATTTACCTGGGGCGGTTGAGATAACCACTGTTGAGGATGATTTTGAGCTTGCCGAAGACTTGTATCAAACACAAGAAGCAGAGTTAAGATTTTCACTTGCCGGGGTTCAGCTGAAGTTCTCTGCACAATGGTCAGATCAACATCACCTAACGATTCCTGCTAAGGGGGTTGGTGGTGATTGGATTGTCAAAATGCCTTCACCGATTTACGCCGGTGTTCCTGAGAATGAAGCTGCCATTATGGCTTTGGCCAAGGCTGTTGGGATAGATGTTGCTGATTTTGAATTATTACCCATGGAAATGTTGGGTAACATCCCTGAAAAGGTGAATCTTGCTGAGAATCACTTTTTGGCCGTTCGACGATTTGATCGATTAGACGGCAAGAAAATTCATATGGAAGATTTTTGCCAGATTCTGAACTTATATCCGGATGATAAATATACCTCGGCAAACTATGCAACCTTGGGGCGTGCTCTTTATCTCTTAGGGGGTGAGGCTGATTTTATTGAATATCTTAAACGGCTTGTTTTTAATGTTATTATTGGTAATGGTGACATGCACCTTAAAAACTGGAGTGTGCTGTATTGTGATCCAACGAAGCCAAGATTATCGCCAGCCTATGACTTATTGACGACAATCCCCTATATTAAAGGTGAATCGCTTGCGCTGAATCTATCAAAGGAAAAATCGTTTGCTCACATTAGATTAAGCCACTTCAGAACACTTGCCGAAAAATCAATGGGAAGTTTGTCTATCGTGGATGATCTTGTTTTTGAGACAACGCGTAACATATTGGCATCGTATAGGGATGTGATTGCAGCGTATTCGCTTCCGGCATTTATCACGGAATCCCTAGACAACCATATTGTGCAGATGGGGAAAAATCTATCCCTTAAACCGTGAAAACACTTGGTGCATGGCGATGGCAGCCGCGTTGGAAACGTTGAGTGTTGAGAACTGGTCGGCTGTTTCCAAGCGGATTAAGAAATCGCAGTTTTTCTTAGTCAGGTCGCGCATGCCTGAACCTTCTGCCCCCATAATCAGGGCAACCTTTCCGGAAAACTTAACCTGACTGAGTGTTTCGGTACCACTTTCAGCAAAACCATACATCCAAAACCCAATCTCTTTTAATTCCTTAAGAGCATTGGCTAAATTAGCATAGCGCATAAGAGGCACCAGCTCTAAGGCACCTGAGGCTGATTTTGCAAGGACACCTGATTCGTCAGGTGCATGGCGATCCGTCATGACAAGAGCCTTGGCTCCAAAGGCAGCGGCTGTACGGATGATAGCACCGACATTATGGGGATCGCTCACCTGATCGAGAACAATGACCATTTGATTAGTGTCGGACTCATTAGCCAATTCATCAATGCCTAACGTATCATGGGCACTAACCCGCAGGGCGATCCCTTGATGGACAGCATCGATCCCCAGTGATTTATCAAACCAGTTTTTGTCTGCTTTGCGCATTTTCATGGTTTTAGGGAGTGTTGGCAGTTTGTCCAGAATCTTGTCATTGATGTAAATGACCTCATCAATTTGACGTTCAGGATTGGCCAATGCTGCTGCACAGGGGTGGACACCGTACATATAGTATTTTGATGAATTGTGTTTCATGGCGATTTAACTTTCATTATTTTCAACAAAATAACATTCTGATGATTGTGTTGCAACAAATAGCATTTGGCATGGGGTGGAATATACGCTATAAAGAAGGAAATGCACCCGTAGCTCAGCTGGATAGAGTGTTGCCCTCCGAAGGCAAAGGTCGGACGTTCGAATCGTCTCGGGTGCGCCATTTTCCTATTTCTAATAATGATGATGTTGATCGAGTGTTGTTGATGTTTGGTCAATGATTGTTGGGGTATCTGTATAGCCCGTATCCGTTAGGGGTGTTGTACTGGTTTCTGTCGAGGTATCGGTATGATGGGTGTCTGTTGTCATATCGTAAGTGGTTGTGTCAGACATGAGGGATGTTGTCGCAAAATCGGATGATGTTGCTGTCATCTGGCCTGTATTTTGGTCAACGTTAAAGGAATAAAGATGATCATTGACTTGCACGACCATATCAAAGGTATTGTGGCCATTAAGGTTATCATAGTAAAGCTCTTGGCTATTGAGCCCGTTGACCTGACTTCCTGTGAGAATAATCGACCCGTTGGCGTCTGTCTGTCCAACTAATGTTTGGTGACCGCTGGTATCAACAGAATAAAAGTTTGTGTTGCTGCTAAAGCCTGAGATAGTGACAAGATCCGAATCTGAAATTGTTGTAATATTATCATTGATATCGAGGAGGACGTTTTCTGACGTGGTTTCTGATGATGTCATCGCCATTCTTGCGCCTAAACCGCTTTGTGAATCAGCAGCATCTGTTATCGTAAAGTGATACTCAAAGGTTGCTAGTCCACCCGGGTTTCCTGTGGCATCGTAATCGTTTTCTGTGACTGTTGTTTCGAGTTTAAAGGTAAAATCACCTGTTGTTGACCCTGAATTGAACTGAAGCGATTCTAGGGTTGTTACAGAATCATTAGAATCAATGGTGTAAGTATTCGTTGTTACTCCATTATCAGTTGATGATGTATTTAATGTTAGGCCATTCCCACCCAACAATGTCCAATCGTCACCCGATCCTGTAACAGTGAGGATGAACGAATAATGCTCAGAACCATCTGTATCCGGAGAGGAAAACTGAATGCCAAGATCAGTTGTTGTATTAGCTGTATACAAAAAATTGTTAGCTGTAATTGTGGGTGTATCCGCTTGTCCTAAGACCGTAACACCAATAGTGTTATGGAGTGTGTCGGATGTGTATGTGCTACTAGAAATTTGATAGTCAATTGTTAAGTTTGCATTTGTATTATCGTTTTCATTGGGTGTGTAGTAAAGTTTAGATGCCGATGTCCAGGCCTCTAGAACAAGATCAGTATCATAGGCAACTTCAGTCAAGGTAGTTCCGGTACCATCTACATCCAAGTAAATTTTCCCGCTAGACGTCGTTGCATTATCATGAATGATAAGAGAAGAAATAGACGTGTTTGATCCTACGGTTATGCCAAGATCAAGAGGGATATTTGTATCTTCATTACCCGTTGTTGTTTGAGCACTTGCCTGTGTTTGTGCAACAATAAAGCTAAAATCCAGAGTTGTTTGATTTGTGTCAGTGGCAGGGTTACCATCTACACCAACACCGGTATCTGTATTCGTTGCAATAAGGTGTAAATTAACGGTACCACCGGCATCGTCTGGGGGATATGCTTGCACAGTGACTTGGTTATTGTTGTCAAGATACTGAGCAAGGTCAACTTTATTATATCCATCTTCCGTAGATGTTAACGTCACCTCGACCCAACTATTGCCATCCCAGACTTTGATTGTGTATCCATTGGGTATACCTGTCAGTATTGCTGAGGTAATCGATTCGGATCCATCCATGTCGGTTAAGGGAAGAGAGATCGTGATCGTTGAATAGGAATTACTATCAGGAGTTACATCTGTTGCCGTTATTGTTGGGCTATTAAGAGGATCAGCAACGGGGGCAACAATAAAACTAAAACTCAGAGTTGTTGAGTTCGTACTATCGGTGGGGTCACCATTTGCATCAACGCCTGTGTCTGTATTTATGGCAACTAGTTCTAAATTAATAGTACCGCCAGCACCTTCCGGAGGATAGGCCCGAACAAGGATTTGGTTGTTGCTGTCAAGATACTGTTCAAGGTCAACCTCGTTATAACCATTTCCTGTAGATGTTAACGTCACATCACCCCAGTTGCCATAGTGATCTAAGGCTTTTATTGTGTATCCGTTAGGAATACCTGTCAGTATTGCTGAGGAAATCGATTCAGATCCATCAGTGTCGGTTAAGGGAAGAGAGATTGTGACGCTTGAATACGTATCATTATGACCGACGTTTGCTGCAGTTATTGATGGGCTATCAAGATCATCCGCAACGGGAGCGACGATTACATTAATTGTATTGGTAAAGTCGGTGTCGTACTGGTTTCCATTGCTATCGGAAACTTTATAATCAATGGTTAGATTTGCGTTTGTACTATCATTTTGGTTTGGTACATAATAAAGTTTGGATGCTGATGTCCAGCCGGCAGTTACTAGGTCAGTATCATAAGCCACTAGAGTCAAGGTAGTTCCGGTACCATCCGCATCCAAGTAAATTGTCCCTTTAAGATCTGTTGCATCATTAGTAATCACAAGAGACGAAACATGGATCCCATCCCCTACAGTTATGCCAAGATTAATAGGGATGTTTGTATCTTCATTGCCACTGGTTGTCGTGGGGGTAGAATACGCTTGTACAACGTCAAACTGAATAGGTATGTTTGTCAAGTTTGTACTACTAGTAGGGTCTCCATTTGCATCGATACCGACATCTGTATTTGTTGCGACGAGTTCTAAGTGTATTGTTCCAGTGGTGCCATTAGGAGGATATACTTGAACTATGACTTGGTTGTTATTGATATAAGATGCTAGGTCAATTTTGTTATATCCATTTTCCATAGATGTTAACGTCACATCGACCCAGTTGTTATAGTGATCTAATACTTTTATTGTGTATCCGTCAGGGATACCTTGCAATAGTGCTGAGGTAATTGATTCAGATCCGTCTGTGTCAGATAGGGGGAGATTAATCGTTAGGGTTGAAGCATCATGAGCGGGGTCTACGTTTGTTGCAGATGCTGTTGGGTTATTGAGAGGATCCGCAACAGGCGAGACAATATAGTCGAATGATCCGGATGTTGAAGCGCGATCTGTTCCGTCAATGGCTGTTGCTGTTACCGTGATTGTTTCAATGGAACTTGAGGAATAATTTTCAGGAGGGGTAACATAAAAACTGACCGTTCCTAAATCAACTAAATTACCGGACGCTGTGTGTAGATCCGGCCAATTTGTACTGGTTAACGTAACATTACCATAGGCATCAACGGTTAACTTAACAATAGGATATGTCGTTGACTGGATAATTGTGCCGGGCTCAAACCCAGACAGTGTAATCTGTAAATCGTCGGTTGTGCTGTCCAGCGTATTAAACGAGATTGTGTATGGTGTTGTGTGGGCGAGGTTAGGATCTTCTGTGATGGCATATGTTGATTGGGTAAGGGTGATCGACGGCGTTGTTGCAATGGGGTCGATGTTTATGGTTTGTGTGATGACGTTGGTGATAGAATCACCGTTGGTCGGCTCGGTTGATGTTACAGACAGAACGGCGGCGATTGTTCCTTCGTAATTGGTTGGCGGGGTTATGGAATAGGTTCCGCTAATGGCTGTTTGTCCTGCCGGGATTGTGAGTGTTATAACATCGCCTGCTGTGGTGACGGTATAGCTTCCGCCTTCAATATAGTCTGATGTAATAACCGTTCCCGATGGCAGACCTGTTATTGTGATTGATGTTATTGTCTCCGGCCCGGCATTCGGGTCTTTTGAGTCAACAAAATCGGTGCTATTGGCGGTAAAGGAGAATGTAACGGGGGTATAGGTTTGACTTTCGATGTGCTCTTTGATTGTAACAGCAAAGTCGGACGTGTAATCACCGTTATTGACGGCAACGTGAACATCCGGTAAATCGGCTTTTGCTGAGACAACGACATCGATTGGAATGACGGTATCATTGTATCGAACCGCAACTTGAGAATCATCCGCATTTGTTTCTTGTGTTTGGACGACAAGGTTCAACACAAAATCATCACTGCTGTTGGCTGGCGGGATGATTTTCAAATAGACATTGCCGTCACTGGTTGCAACGAGAGTCAGAGACGTGTCTGTGCCATTGTTGGTTGCGAGGACATGCCCAGATTGATCAACCTGTATGATTGTTGTTCCTGTGGGAATGTCGTTCAATACAGCTGTCAAGATTTCTGATCCGTCCGTATCTGTTAGGCCGACGTGGAATGCAAGGGTTTTTGAGGCTCCGAGATCTTCGGTAAGATGGTAACTCCATGATCCGTCTGCATGAGAGACTGCGCCAGATAGGGTGTAAACCTCGGCAGGTTGTGCGACGGCAAGAACCGTGACAGGGATGTCAATCGTCGTTGTTGCTGATGTAACTGTTTGGCCTGCTCCTGAATCTGTTGTGTAGGCTGAAATGTGGAGTGTGAAATCAGCATCAGAATTGGTCACAGATGTGGCAGAGAGCTGATCAATAACCCACTTTGTTACGCCATTTTCAACGATGATGTGCCCCCATGATGTGATGTCAATATTCCCTGTACCAGTGCTATGATAAACAGTCCCGTCCAATAGGGTAACCGTAACACCACTTGGAAGACTATCGAGGGTTACGTGTAGTGTTTCACTGGGGTCTGTGATAATGATCTCAACGGCATGGTTGGATGAGGAGCTGCTAATGGCGGTATTCTCATTGCCTGATAAACTTTGAGCAATATATCCTCCAATACCGTCAGCAACAGGATAGATTGTAACTGTGAATGTTTCAGCTACACTCTTAGAGTCACCGTCTGACGGTTCAGTCGAGGTAACAAGCAACGTAACCGTAAATTTTCCCTTATAATTCTCAGGGAAGTCGAATCGAACAAGGCTTAGTTTTGCGGGGTCGACAATCCAATTTCCTTGACTGTCTTTGGATAAGTACTCGCCGGAACTTCCTTCGTAATAAAGTTTAACGTTGGCAGGGACACCTTTGAGAACAGCTGTTATGACTTCAGATCCGTATATTCCTGTGCCAATGGCGTCATCACTTGTTGCAGAGAAGGACGTATCAAATCCAACTGCTGTTGTTGAATCTTCTGTTCCGGTAAGATTATGGACGGTTGCTGTTGGGGTATCTGCCACGGCAACAACAGTAACAGTTACCGCAAGGCTGGATGAGACAAGGGTGACGCCATCCGCGGTAACACCTGTTATATAAGCTTGGAATGTTACGTCGCCGCTATAATTTTCTGGCGGATGGACACTGATATAGGGTAAGTCGTCAATGTCGACGGCATAGGATCCGTCAGCTTGGCGTGTTAGGACGATGAGATTATTATTGGCATCTAACTTTGTGACGATAAACTCATCGGGAAGGCCTCTGATAATCACTGTTATTGAATCGCTATCCATCCCGCCTTTGGCTGAGGTTGTATAGGAAAAACTCAAGCCAAAGGATGTGTCTTCTTCTGCTGAAATCGTTGATTGGCCAAGAATATTGATTTTTGGCGACTCATAGGTATCGATTTGCTCGACTTTGACTTGAGTATGGGCTTCTTCTTTGGGTTGTGGTGGTGGAGACAGTGCAGGCCTTGATTCTTGTTGGAATTGGTTTTGATGAACAACAATTTCTGCCAGTTTTTCATCCGCACCGTGTGTTGTCTTTCCCGGTAAGTGGGTATCAGCTGCTTGAACGATACCTCGCTCTACAGCGGCTTGAGCTCTGTCTTTGAGCGTTTCGGGCAGTGTCGGATTGGAGACGGGAATTGCACTATTAGCAACAATTGTTTCTGACTTTACCTGAACGGACTCCGGGAGTTGAGCCACCACGGATTCAACAGGAGGAGCACTTTCTTTTGTTAGAATATTTCCGCCACCACCGTGGGTGTCAGACTGTGACGATATGTTCTCAACCCTCAGGCGTTGTGATGACTGATAAAGGTTGGATTTTTTAAGCTCATCATCATCTGCCGGAGTGGGTTGGGGTAAATTATTAAGGTAATCGAGGTCATTATGAGCCATGGCATTCTCCTACCAATAACCATAAGGCAATCTTATTCTTGGTCAATGGGTTAATGAGCTGTCCACCCGCCATCCAAGGGCAAACATGTCCCGGTCATTGATGTTGCTGAATCTGAACATAAAAAGGAGACCAAATCAGCGATTTCTTCAACCTTAACAAATTGTTTTGTTGGTTGTTCGCCAAGCATAACGTCTTTAATTACCTGTTCGCGAGTGATTCCTCGTGCCTTTGCTGTTGCTTCAATTTGTCCGTCAACAAGGGGGGTGTGAACATAACCGGGGCATATGGCATTACACGTGATATTGTGTTCTGCGGCTTCCAGGGCAACCGTTTTTGTTAAGCCGGCAATGCCGTGTTTTGCTGCAACATAGGCTGATTTAAAGGGAGAAGCCACAAGAGCGTGGGCGGAGGCTATATTAATAATGCGCCCCCAGCCGGCCTTTTTCATCATCGGAATGGCTAAACGGATTGTGTGGAATGCGGATGACAGGTTGATGGCGATAATTTTATCCCACTTTTCAACGGGAAAATCTTCGATGGGGGAGACAAACTGAATGCCTGCATTGTTGACAACGACGTCTACTTTGCCAAACTTATTCTCAATCATGTGCATCATGTTTTCGATTTGACCGGGATTCGACATATCAGCATCGCTAAATAAGACCTCTCCGGTACCAAGATCATCCACTTCCTTGACCACATTTGCAACGTCAGGTGTGTTTAATCCGTTCAGAATAATATGATACCCTTCTGATGCTAATTTTTTAGCAATCCCAAGTCCGATCCCGCTTGTGGATCCTGTAACAAGTGCAACTTTTGTCATGATTAATCTCCCTTTTCTATAAGGATAGATGATTTATCTTAAGAATCTACTAAAGAGTCGGGGGAAGTTTTACATTTGCCCGACGAATTGTCGTCAGGGGCAGGATAACACGCTTTGAATTCAAGGATGTATTGGCACGATATATTTTAGCGTCATTACTACTGGTTGTCAGGCTGGTATTGACCAGACTTCCGGTGGTTCGGACAACAACTTCCGGTTCTTGTTGTTTGGGATGTTTAAGTCCTGTGTAGTGATTAAACTTAATGTTCACAGGCATTCTACGTCCATTGGATCCGATAAAGTGCGTGTTGACAACCTTAGGTTTATTGATATTAAACAAGGTATTCAGAGGCTGAGCTGCCATTGGAGCAATGCTGTTACCAAATTGTTGCCAAACAGCCATAACTTTATTTTTGTAGGGTTGATTGTGAATGGACGATGCTGAGTGATAGTGAGCCACTGCATTTTGCCAGTTTCCTTGGCTTTCCATTTTTTCTTTGAGAAATTGGGCCGCATAGGCAATATTCTTTTGCGGATCAAATGCTTCTTCAAGAGAGGCAAAGGCACCGGGGTGATGGCGCAAGTTGATCTGCATGCATCCCACATCAATACTGGTGATTCCTTTGGATCGTAATTCACGAACTTTGGCGATGGCCTCTGCCTTGGTATTGAGGACGTACGGTTTGCCATTAGCGTTAATTGTCCATGGCCAAGCGACTGTCCCTTGCCCTGCAATATTACGACCAGACTCGATGCGTGAAATGGCGCGTAACAAGTTATGCGGGATACCATGCTGACGTTCAAAATGATGGATATAGGCTTCGCACAAAGCCTGAGCAAAAGACGTACAGAAAAATAAAATGAAAAGGATTTTGAGGGTCTTCATGTTAATTTATGTAAAATTTAACCTTAATTATTTCTAGCATGATAAGTGTTAATGTTGGATTAAGAAAATAAAATTCGCTATAATCGAGCAAAATAGATGAGTTTTGAGCACAATAACAAATGAAAACATATCTGGTTCATGGTTTAGCACGGTCAGGCATGGCGTGTGTTGAGTTTTTGCTGAAATCAGGTTGTCTTGTGTATGTTCTGGACTCAGATCTGGCAAAAATGGGTCAAGCGAGCCAAAAAGGGGCGCATATCTGGGAAAATCAGGATATGTCAATGTTGACAGCTGTGATTCAAAGTCCCGGTATTCCTTTGACTCATCCTCTTGTCAAGCAAGCACGTGATCGTCAGGTACGTATTATGGGGGATGTGGATTTATTCCGTGAAACATACCCTAAGGCTAAGATTATCGGCATTACGGGAACTAATGGTAAATCAACAACGACGACGCTGATCGGTCATATCTTGACGGAATGCGGTGTTCCTGTCGCTGTTGGCGGAAACGTTGGGGTACCTGCTCTATCGTTATCGCCTCTGCCGAATGACGGGGTTTATGTCCTGGAACTTTCCTCGTACCAGCTTGATCTGTCTGCGTGTTTATCTTTGGATTATGCCGTATGGATGAATATTACGCCGGATCATCTTGAACGACACGGAAGCATGGAAGATTATGTCTATGCCAAGATGAAGATCTTTGCCGGCAAAGGCAATCCACCGCAATCCATGATATCGATTGATGATGCGTATTCATTACAGGTGTACGATGAAATGAATGAAGCTCACCCGGGTTTCTTAACACCGGTGAGTGTAAATCGCCCGCTCCTTGGCGGGATTTTCGTGCTTGATGATCTGTTGGTTGATGCGACAGGGGATGAACGACTGGTTGTTGGGGATTTGTCGGGTTTAGACCGCCTCAAAGGGCGACATAACTATCAGAATATAGCGATGGCTTACGGGATCTGTCGTGCTTATGGCTTGGCACCGGATGCGATTATGCGTGGGGTTGAGACCTTCCCGGGTCTGGCTCACCGCCAGGAAGTCGTTCGCATCCTGGGGAATGTCACCTTTATTAATGATTCCAAAGCAACGAACGCAGATGCTACATCCCATGCACTATCGGCCTTTGACACCATTTACTGGATTGTTGGCGGTGTTGCTAAAAGCGATGGGATTGACGAGTTGCTCCCCCTATTAAACCGGGTGAAAAAAGCCTATTTAATTGGTGAGTCTGCGACAAATTTTGCTAAGGTTCTTGAGGGGCGTGTCGACTATGTTTCCTGTGGGGATATGGATACAGCGATAACCCGGGCGTATGCAGATGCCTCACTATTGGGCGGTACGGTTCTGTTGTCACCGGCCTGTGCAAGCTTTGATCAATATCGCGACTTTGAACATCGAGGCGATGTGTTCCGTGACTGTGTTCAACAATTGGTCGTCGAATGAGACTTATTTTCTGGGTGTCGAACTTGACGAGCTATATTTGTACGAGCCGGATTTTGGTGATGTATAGCTTTTAGCCGGTGCTGTTGCTTTAGGGGTGGTTGGTGCAACAGGAGCTGCCGGATTCAATGTGTCGGTTAGTACTTTTTGCAGGGTTGCCATGGGATCATTTTCTGTGCCATTGGTGCCCTTTAGTTTTTTGTTAACATAGTTAAGAATACGATCTTTGTTGGCAATGCGAGGTGGAATAGCGCGTTGTCGTTTGCCTGTCCGTTGATCCAGAATCGTGTTCCATTGTGTTTCATCGGCAGATATTAATTTGATCCGTGGTGAAAAACCGGCATTTGCAAATGTATCTGTTATTGCCCTTAGATCCAGTGGGTTTGATCGATCTTTCGCCTTAATTGAATCGACGACAGATTGTAAGAACGTTACGTTTGGATCGTTGGGATTCAAGGCACGAACAACTGTTTCAATAGCGCGAGCTTCAGCATTTGCACAGTCGCTAAAGTTGCGGCATGTTGAGTTTTCCATTGATTGAATCGTATAGATGATGATGTCATCTGTATCGTAAAACACATAGGGTTTGAGCTTTGTCTCAATGGCATTATAATCTAGCTTCTTTTCAGATTGTGCGGGTTGGGCTGATTGCGCCCCGCCAAATAATCCTGCGATGGATGACCAGATGTCAGTTTTGCTCTTTTTCGGTTCTTTTTTATCTTTACTGGTAAAGATTTTTGCTGTATTCGGTGCTCCGATCAGCATTCCGTTTTGATAGTTTTGCTGCCCGCTGGCTGAAAGGTTTTTGAAAAGAAGCAGTGCGGTATGGGGGCGATCCATATCAAAAGCCATGGTGATGACTTTGCTATAGCTATCGAGCATCGCTTGGATGGCTGAGTCCATTTCTTGGGCTTTTTGCGTGTTTGCTCGGGAATTCTGGCTTTGTCCATAGGAGCCAGAGGAATTATAGGAACTGTATGAGGAATTATAGGAATTGCCATAGGATGATCGGTCACCAAACTTTGCTTTGGTTGCATTGATCTCGTCCAGATATTGACGCTTGCAGTCTTCTCGGCTTCGACACGATATGCCCGACAGTTGTGTGACAAGTTCATCGAGGACAGCTCGCTTCTCGCGCTTGAACTTCGTATTTGTTCCATCTAGGCGACGCTGTAAATAATTGGATGTGCCTGCATCTTGCATTGAAACGCTTTGCTTTTGCCCGGCAATTATGAAATAAATCCTGATGTCATTCAGGTTGATAATTTTAGCGGCCGTTTCGTGTTTGCCATTTTGTAGTTGTGATTTAATCTGATTCCATTCTTTTTCAGATTTGTTTTCATCTGATGTTGATGTGCTGCTGCTATATCCATAAGAGTTATAGCTGTTATAACTGCCGGAAGGTTGAGCGGTTTCAATTTTTTGCCTTAAGCTTAAGAGTTTTTGCGATGCTTTATCATTAGCATCAAGTTTTTCAATCAGGCTGTCGATGATTTTGAGGTCAATGGCAAGGTTTCCTTGACGATCAGCAGGGCGATGCGTGACAGCTTCCATTTTAGCTAACATAATATTCAGCAGTTGATCATAATCAAAGTGTGCGTTTGAGATCGATTGAATCGGTGGCAGGATTGCTTTTTGACCGGGTATGAATGACTTTATTTTCTCTTTAAACTCGGTCTTTAGAGCTTCTAGAGAGGTACGCATTTGCGTATCCGTTGCATCATCGTTGAGAGGGGTAAATAAATCCCTAGCCAGTAAATTTGGTGCAATGGTGTAGCGTACACCGGAACGGAACTCTGCTTGTGCGGATGCTGACATTTCTTTATAAACATACAGTTGAGCGTAAATACGTTCTTTTTCCTTGAGGCGTGTTCCGACGTTTTTGGCAGTCAAGTGATGGGTTTTTGATCCAACACTAACATCAAAACTAAGATTGCCCAAGTTTGAAAATGTCGGCATCACGGGGGATTTAGCCGATTGAAATCCGGACTTTTGTCCTTTCCAGTATTTTTCTTGATCATTTTCTGGCATTGCTGTTGGATCATCAAAATTCATCTGCAAAAATTGAATCAGAGCGTCAAATGAAAGAGGGGATTTTTCGCTGTCTGATTCAATCGTTGATCTCAGGTTAGTCAGTTTTTGTGCGTTTGTATCATCGGGGCTGAGTTCAGATAACAGGTCATCGATAATGCCGACAAAGGCTCTGACCTGTGATTCACGATTCATACTTGTGGTATCAAGGGTATCCATTTTACCCAAAGCTGTGGACAGGATATCATCATAATTGATGCTGATGCCTTGAATGTTGGAAATGCGGTAGCTCTGTGTTTTTTCTTCGAGGATGAGAGCCTGTACTTCCTTTTTAAGCTGTGTGATGACACTTTTATCAGACTCAGATAAGCGTGTTTGATCAAGAGCTAGGATATCAAATCCCTTGTTCATGTCAGGGATACGGACACGATTACCTTGGCGGTATTTCGTTTGCCCCTGTGATGACATGGACTGAAAAAATTTTGATTGCGGATAAAGAGACGTATTGTCGAGGATGTTTTTTACAAGTTGAGGTATTTTCTGGACAATTTTGATTTTTTCGTCTGCTTGCGGATCCGTTGCTTTTTTCCCGGCGTAGGTGTCGGCAAGTTGTTTGGATCTGAGCGTTACATAGTCCAGACAGGATTTTGTTGTCGTGCATTTCCCTGAGGAGGAATAAGAATAGCCACCGCTATAGCTTTTTTGCATATCGTCAAGTACCGTTCCTAAAGCATCGGTAGCCGAGGCGTTGGAACACACAAAAAGACAGAACGCGATTAATTTTAACATGGTGTATCCATAAATTTTCCTCTTTAGCTATTAGTATGATATGCTCGGGTTAAGATAGGGTTAATTCGAGAGTAAAATGTCTTTAGAGGTTGTTCCGTTCCAGCAAAACACAGCACTTGCCATTAAGAATGAAGATGCCCCGCCGTACAATTTAGAAGCGGAGCAGGGGATTCTTGGCGTTCTGTTGCTTGATAACGGTATGATGGAGCGTGTTGGGGATTATCTAAAGCCCTTTCACTTTGCTGATGCAATTCATGGCAAAATCTTTGAAGGTGTTTGTCGGTTTATTGAACGCGGGCAGATTGCTGATCCGATTACGCTCAAGGATTATTTTGACCGTGACAAGGCTCTAGAGCCGGTTGGTGGCGCGGCGTACCTTGTTGACTTGGCGAATTCTGTCATGTCCATGAGTAGTGCTGCGGATTATGGAAAGGTTATTTACGATCTGTTCTTGCGCCGAGAGCTGTTAAAAATCGGCCAAGATATTTGCGACAATGTTAAGACCTATGAATTTGATACCACAGCCGTTAATCAGATTGAGCACGCTGAAAAACAGCTTTTTGACTTGGCAACCAAAGGGCAGACGAGTGGGGGGCTGCTGCCCTTTAGCCTTGCCATTACAGATGCCTTGCATACAGCGGAAATGGCTTTTAAGCGCGATTCTCACATTGTTGGCGTGACGACCGGTCTCATGGATATGGACAAGTATTTGGGCGGTCTTCATCCCTCAGACCTCTTGATTCTGGCGGGTCGCCCGTCCATGGGAAAGACGACTCTTGCAACCAATATTGCTTTTAATGCAGCAAGGGCTGTGCTAGAAAACGACCCCAATGGGGCTCCTGTTGCTTTCTTTTCTCTCGAAATGTCATCAGAACAGTTGGCCTCTCGTATTTTGGCCTCTGAAGCTAAGGTTTCCAGCGATAAAATTCGCCGTGGTGATATTCAGGCGGATGATTTTCCGCGCTTTGTTGAGGTTACGCGCACTTTGCAAGAACTTCCGCTTTTTATCGATGATACACCGGGGGTGACTGTGAATGCGATTCGCAACCGATGCCGACGACTGAAACGTCAACACGGTTTAGGCTTAATTGTCATTGACTATCTACAGTTGATTGAAGCAGGCGGAATTAAGCGTGGTAGCGATAATCGGACTCAGGAAATTTCTGATATTTCCCGTGGGCTGAAATCGATTGCCAAAGAGCTTGATGTTCCTGTGATTGCTTTGTCTCAGTTGTCACGCCAGGTGGAACAACGAGAAGACAAGCGTCCGCAACTTTCAGACTTACGTGAGTCAGGATCCATTGAGCAAGATGCCGACGTTGTCATGTTTGTGTATCGTGAGGAATATTATCTGGAACGTCGCCGACCGCCGGAGGGGACAGATAAATATTTGCAATGGCAAGAAGAAATGAATAAAGTTTATAAACAAGCAGAAGTTATTATTGCCAAACAGCGTCATGGTCCTGTTGGGACTGTGAAGCTTTATTTCGACGGGGCTTTGACCAGATTTGGCAATTTAACAGAAAATTACATGTAAAAGAGGGTGAAATGGACAAGGATCGTATTATCAAAGAAACAAAAGGAACGCTGGGAGCGTTAGCCATAGCCTTGGTGATTCGGACATTCTTGTTTCAACCTTTTGTTATTCCGTCTGGATCCATGT
This sequence comes from Candidatus Paracaedibacteraceae bacterium, assembly GCA_019636035.1. Classification (GTDB taxonomy): domain Bacteria; phylum Pseudomonadota; class Alphaproteobacteria; order Paracaedibacterales; family Paracaedibacteraceae; genus Paracaedibacter. The sequence goes on along the minus strand of JAHBYI010000003.1, from coordinate 218,415 downwards.
ATCCGACATTAATGATCGGTGATTTCTTGTTCGTCACAAAGTATACTTATGGTTACAGCAAATATTCATTTCCATTTGCCCCTTCTTTATTCGATGGTCGAATGATGGAACGTGAAAAACCAAGTCTTGGCCAAGTTGCTGTATTCCGCGCCCCCGTTGGTAAAACTGAAAATATTTTGATGCGGATGACCATTGTTTGGGATAATTCCATGGACTATATTAAACGTGTTGTTGGATTGCCGGGTGATAAGGTTCAGGTCAAAGACGGGATTTTGCACGTCAATGGCGAAGCTTGTAAGTTAGAACGCCTGGACGATTTCACGCTACATGATGCGCGTGATGATTCTGTGACAGTTTATAATCGTTTTAAAGAGACGATGCCCAACGGTAAAACCCACGATATCCTGATGCTTTACCCGGCGGGTGTTCATCCTGCTGATAATACGCCGGAGTATACCGTTCCCGAAGGGCATTACTTTGTGATGGGCGATAATCGTCATCGTTCACAAGACAGTCGCTATATGAAGGAACTTGGCTTCATCCCCGAAGATCATTTCTTAGGGCCGGCACGTCTCGTGTTTTTCTCGACTGATGCCCGTTGGTATGATGTTTTAGCTTGGATCCCCGGCATTCGCGTCAATCGCATCATGACAACGATCGAATAAGGTCTTAGTTTTGTTTGACTGTATCATTATGTTTTAAAGAATTCAGCTACTGTACGCTTAAGAATCTCTTCCCACGATTCTGTTGGGTTTCTTTGTTTTGATGCTTGGATTGCTGTCTCTAGATCTCGTGAACGGTAGGTCATGACATCGATCATCGATCTTAAAATAGTGTGTTTGTTTTTGAGAATCTGACTGAAAGATTCTTTGGGGAATTTGTACAAAATCACAGGTGTTTTACTGTAAACATCGGCATTCCGAGAGTCGCCAATGAGGAAACTTTGTTCACCAAAATAATCAAGGCTGTGCAACAATCTGGTATCACCGTTGGGTAGGACAATCTCAACGGTTCCTTCGCCAATTAAATAAAGCGTTTGGTCGAGGTCACCCGCATGGATGATTTGGACGTTTGCCGGAAGAATAAGTTGGTGTGCGATGTTACCGATATGGTTTAAATCACAAGGACTTAATCCTTTGAGCAGTTCACTTTGTGACAGCAAAAGCGCAACATCTTGATGTTCTTGTTCGACCAGAGGTTGATTGCCACGAAAGATGCCATATTCACCAAGACCTTCGGAAATACGCAGGCCATGAGCATGAAGTTCTGTTCGTAAAGCCTCAATAACACTATGCCGAGTTTGCCAACGCTGATCTTGATTGTCTAAGCCGTACCGAACGCAATAATTGACACCACTGGGATCAAGGGTTCGCGCTAGAACCTGAGCATAATATTTTGATGATTTGGGGTGTTTTTGTAAGGCCGTTTCAACGATACGCTGAACGCGGTGGGATGGGATGTCGTGCCCTACCGAAATGAAAAATTCATCAACAGCCCAGCTTGGCGGTTGACCAAGATTATGAAACGATGTGGTTAACATCCTGCCATTATTAATGATCAGCCGTTCATTCTTTAACGTTGCAATTTCAGTATGACGCCAGCCGATATCCACTACTTTTCCCTCGGTAGAGTCATCAATTCGGATCCAATCTCCGATTTTATAAAGACGGTCAAGATCAATGATAATCGAGGCTGCAATATCACCGATTATCCCTTGTAGGGCGATGGCTAGGCCTGCTGTAACAAGGCCACTTGCTGTGAGCATTGATACAGGCGGAACATCTAAAATTCCGATTGTGATTGCAAAAAATAACCCAACAACAAAAAATAAATTCAACATAACAACAAATAAATGAGAAATGCGAATGGCAAAACTTTCGCGGATGGCCGGCCAGATAAATCGATTGAGCAACCTAAGGGGTACCCATGTTGCAAACGTGAGTAACAAGATTTCGATGCTTTTTTTCAACCAAAACAGATGATTGGGATTGGGGATAAGATAAATCATGCCCGCAATCAATGTGGCGAAAATACTTAATAAAAGCCCGAGATATATTATTCTTTTCATTGAAATAAATCCTTTCAAAATAAGATATAATCTTTTTACTTAAAAAATCGTTTCTTCTTTGATGAGAGGAAAAATTTGCCTAGTGCTAGGAAAAAAATCCTATTTATTAAGTATATCCCCGTATTAAATGGCTCTAGCTATAACCTGTGTGTTCTCTTCTTCCGGATGTTTTTATATCCTTTTGCCTCCTTTGCGAATCAACGTATAACTTGGCATACCTCTTGCTACCTTTGAGCACGGACAGGTAGTCCGGCTTGTGACCGTGGTGGTCATGGGCAGTTTTAATCACAGGAAGTGAAAAGAGGTAAAAAATGGTTTCAGCTGCTACAAACCTTGGTGCAAACGCAGCCAAGAGGTATCTTGAAGTCAACACAGATAAAGCAACACGTGCAACAGAAGAATTGGCTTCTGGTTCTCGTGCATCTAACCCATCATACGATCCGGCATCTTCTGCTGTTGGTTATCGTTTGACGGCTAACGTTCAATCTCTTGGTCAAGCAAGCAACAACGTTGCGCAAGCTACAGCCATGATCCAGATGGCGACAGGTGCTCTTGGTGCAACCCAAGATGTTCTGACCCGCTTAAAGGAATTGACAGTTAAGGCTAACACCAATACGGTCGGTGATTCTGAACGTAAAATGATGAACGAAGAATTCCAACAGTTGCTCAATCAGGTTGATGTTAACGCAACCAACGCTCGTTGGGGTGGCATATCATTGTTTACAGGTGGTGCTGGTGCAGCAACACACAGCGGTGCTGTGGCTGAAGCTGCAACAGGTCTTGTTGCTGTTGCAAACGCGTTTACAAACGTGATGAACGCAGTAAACACCCAAGGTAATATTGATGGTTTTGCCAATGATGCAACCGTTGTTGCAAATGGTTCTTTGTATAATGTTTCTGTTGACCTCGGTGACGGAAAAATCTTCAAAGGTACAGTTGCTGCTCCTGTTGCCGGTGCTTTGTTAACCTTGACATCGGTTGGTGATCCTTCATCATCCATCAGCTTTACCTATGATGCTGCTGTTTCAGGAATTACTGACGCTGCTACATTCCAATCAAGCCTTCGTACATTGCTTGGAATTGGCGTTGGTGCAACACGTGCATCATTCGTATCTTTGAGCACAAACGATGCTGCTGTTACAGGTGGTTCGTTAACGTTCAATTCCGGTTCAGGTACGGCTGCCGGTAAGTGGGCTCTTAGCTCATCTTATGATGCGACGAGCAAGGAAGTAACATTCCGTGTATCCAATGGAAATGAATACTATACGTCTACTGTTGCTGCATCAACCAGCATGACAACAACAATATCGTTCTCAAATGGTATTAACCTAACATTGAACGCATTTAATGGTACAGCTAACCTGGCTCAGGAGACCTTTAGCGTTGCTGAAGGAACATCTATTTCACAAGCTTTCCAATATGGTGAAAAAGCTTCTGATATGTTGGATGTTACTTTCCTAGGGGCGACAACATCAGCTCTTGGTCTTTCAGGTTTGAATATCTTGACAATGGGGAATGCACAATCTGCATCTCTCTTGATCGATGGTGCTCAGGATCAAGTTGGTGCGATGATTGCTGAACTCGGTGGTAAGGCTGCTCAGCTTGGTTTCATGGCTGATACACTTAAGATCAGCATTCAAAACCAATCTGCTGCACGTTCAACCTTTATTGACGCGAACATTGCAGAGTCCATGTTGACGCTTCAGCGCTTCAAAGGGTTGGCCGGTGTTGCAAGTTCTGTGTTTACACAAGCACTGAATGAGCAATCAAACCTAACATCTATGGTACAACAATTGCGCTAATAGATGGGTGAGAGGGGATTTATTCCCTCTCACTACTTTCTTTAAGGGGATTTTATGGTAAACAGCGTGAAAAGTGATTATGGAATGGGGCTGGGTCGCGTCGTTGTTGACGAAGGATCACGCACACCAAGAGTTTCACAAAAAGTTGCCGGTATTGATATCGAAGAATATATCGGTGCCATAAAAGATGCTCGTAAAGCTGAAGAGAAAATTTATCAGGATAAAATTGATAAAAACACAAAAGTTCTGTCAGCTTTGACAACCTTTCAGACAAAAATTAAAACACTACAAGATTCAGCGGCCACCATGGCTAATCGAATTTCATCGACCCAAAAAACAATAAACCCAACAGCATTTAACGCGCATACGATTCAATCAATGACAACAGGATCCGATAGTATTGTTGGTCTGACGGCCTTTGATACAGCGAGTAATGGTCCATTTTCAGTGCGGGTTGACCAATTGGCAACCTATGATTTAAAACGGGGATCCATCCAAACGACAGCGATGGGGACGGCACTTAATATTACAGGAAGTTTTGAGATAGGGACACCGCTCGGGACGAATAAAACAATTAATATCACATCAGATATGTCGTTATCGGATATTCAATTAGCCATCAATAATGTTCAATCGGATACAAAAGTTATTGCTGATGTTTCATTGGTCACAATTGGCTCGACCAGTACGTACGAATTAAAATTAAAGGCTCAGGCGAGTGGTGCGCCGATCATTCTATCCAATACGAGTGGGACACCCCTTGCCGATCTGGGCATTTCAACAGCAACAACAAATGTGTTGTGCGGTGTTGTAACGGCAACGGATGAATCGACAGCACTTAATCTAACAGGGGATTTCACATTTGGTGTGCAGAGCGGTACAAGTGCAACCTTAATCCTGACGGGAACGGAATCTTTGTCTGATATTATAAATCAGATTAATGCTCAGACCGGAACAACAGGCATCACCGCTAGTTATGATATGCTGGGGTATGGTCTACCGAGTAAGTACCAATTGAAATTAGAGGCTGCTTCCGGAACCATTGACGTCAGTGATACAGCTGGGGCTGTGGATGCGCTAGGGTTGGATCAACCGATTACGGATTTTAATGATCTATGTTCTAAGCTTGTTGTGGATGGTACATCCTATAAAAAACGAAGCAACACAATTTCTGATGTTTTAACGGGGGTGACCTTAGACCTTAGGTCAACGTCATCGACAATAGTTAATGCGGTTGTTGCAGACGATAAAAGTGCTTTTTTTGTGAATTTGAATTCGTTTGTTCAAAACTATAATGATTTGGTGCAATTCTACAATGATCAAACCAAAGCAAAGGTAATCAATGGGATTCCTCAAGGTGCAGGCGAAGGAGCGGATTTATATGGGAATAATTTTGTTCGAGATACAATCTTATCCCTCAAGGCATCGCTGACGGGGGGTGTTCCGGGTAGTGCTATTATGTCCAATACATCGGGGATTACATCGCTCAGGTCTCTTGGTTTGTCGTTTCAACCCGATGGGACAATTGTACAAACGAGCGAGGCTGATTTAACGTCTGCAATCGACAACCATTATGATGATATCAAACAACTGTTTATGAATACGGTTGTGATGAATGATTCGGATTTTCGCCTGAAAAATCTACCGACTAAACTTCCGGCCAATCTTGGTGGAAATGCCATTTCAGTGACTATTGCCAAAGATATCTCAGGTAATTTATCAGCAACTCTTGGTGTTGGTGGCTCTACCTATGTGGCAAAAGTCGTTGCAACATCATCCGGCTTTACTGTTACGGGAAACCCTCCGGGTACAAGTGATATTTATTCGTTTCAAGGATTCATTTTAGATTATACAGGAACTGTTGATGATGGTGCATCCGTATCAACGACATTTTCTGTAACTCAAGGACGTATGGCTGCTCTGGATGCTCAGACGATCCGCGTTTTAGATGAAACCTATGCTGAGGGGACGAATAATAAGTTAGGCAGTTTATTTGCTGAGATTGACACCCTGACAAAGAGCAGTAGTACCCAGCAACGGATTGTTGATAAAATCGAAAAGAATGCGCAGCAAGAGACCGCGCGGTTACAAAAAGAATTCATGCGTGTTTATGAGGCAACGATGGAGCTTGAAAATATCATGAATATGCTAGATTCCTTTAAAAAAGCAGGATAGGAGTTAACAATGTATAATGTACAATTACGCCAATACCAACGATCTCAGGCTGCTATTGCAACGCCATTAGGGCAAATCGCAATTTTGCTCGATCATTGTGCCGGCCTGATGCGACGGGTAAAAGTTGCTGTTGAGGCCAAGGATTATGAAGGTCGTTACAACGCAACAGACAAAGCGATTGTTATTATTAGCTCAATCCAATCATCGCTCGCTGTTGATAGAACACCAGAAGCAGCAGAGCTTAGCCGGTTCTTTCAAGAGATGATCCTCTTCATTCTCGAGGTCAATATGAAGGAAGACTTGCAATTGTGCCAAGATGTTGAAGTCGCTTTGACTGAAATGGCTGACGTGTGGCGCGTTGCCGATATGTCAGTATCAAAAGCAGAAACGATTCAATCTGAGAGAGTCGCTGCTCAGTTATAGTAACCGGCGGAATCTCTCCCCGTGTAGGGGAGAGATGACGAATCTGTTAACCAGCTTTGGCTGTTTTTAAGGGAAGCCGAACCTCAATTGATAAATCCTTAAGGCGTTCCTTTTCAACAATGGACGGAGCACCCATCATCAAATCTTGAGCTTGCTGATTCATCGGGAAAGCAATGACTTCACGAATGTTTGGTTCATCAGCGAGCAACATGACAATACGGTCAACACCCGGGGCACTTCCACCATGGGGTGGGGCACCAAACTTAAAGGCACTGAGCAAACCGCCAAACCGTTTTTCAACATCATCTTGGGTATAACCAACAATCTCAAATGCCTTGTACATAACTTCTGGTAAGTGATTTCGGATTGCACCACTAGAGAGTTCAATACCGTTACAAACAATGTCGTATTGGAATGCTTTGATGGTCAACGGGTCTTGATTCAAGAGAGCATCCATTCCACCTTGAGGCATGGAGAAGGGGTTGTGAGAAAAGTCGATTTTGCCTGTGTCATCATCTTGTTCATACATTGGGAAATCTACAATCCAGCAGAACTTGAATTTATTCTCATCAATAAGACCCAGTTCTTGACCAATTTTTGTGCGAGCCAAACCTGCATTCTTAGCAGCAACTTTTGGTTTGTCGCAAACAAAAAAGACAGAATCACCGTCGTTTAAGCCGGCAATGGATTTTAGCTTTTCTAAGCGTGATTCATCCAAGAATTTAGCAATTGGCCCTTTTGCGGCACCTTCGGCAAAGGTGATGTAGCCTAAGCCCGGCATACCAAGACCACGTGCCCAATCATTCAATTTGTCAAAGAAACTACGGGCTTGAGTGGCGGCATTCGGTGCGGGAATTGCACGAACGACGGCACCTTGGCTGACAAGATTACTAAAGACAGCAAAGTCAGATCCGGCAAAAATCTCAGAGACATCGCAGATTTCAATTGGGTTGCGCAAGTCAGGTTTATCATTCCCGTATTTGAGCATTGATTCATCAAAGCTGATCCGTGGGAATGGGTAAGGCGTTACCTCACGGCTGTTATTAAACTCTTCGAAAACGCCGTGAAGGACGGGTTCGATGGCTGCGAAAACATCTTCTTGGGTAACAAATGACATTTCAAAGTCAAGTTGATAAAACTCACCTGGAGAACGATCTGCACGAGCATCCTCATCGCGGAAACATGGGGCAATTTGGAAATAGCGATCAAAGCCGGCAACCATGAGTAATTGCTTGAACATCTGTGGTGCTTGAGGCAAGGCGTAGAATGTTCCCGGGTTTAGACGGCTTGGTACCAAGAAGTCACGCGCCCCTTCTGGTGATGATGCTGTTAAAATGGGGGTTTGGAATTCAGTAAATCCTTGATCAATCATGCGACGACGTAATGATGCAATGACTTGGGAACGTAAGAGGATGTTTTTGTGGATTTTTTCTTTGCGAAGATCAAGGAAACGATAGCGTAATCGTGTATCTTCCGGGAATTCAGCATCGCTGTTGACCTGAAGCGGGAGGGTATCAGCTGTTGAGAGGATCTCAATTTCAGAGACCATAATTTCAATTTCCCCCGTATCCATCTTGGCATTTAGGGTATCTGCTGTTCGCTCCACAACAGTACCGTCAATACGAATGACACTTTCGTTACGGAGAGATTCTGCAACTTTAAAGCTGGTGCTATCGACATTAACAACGCATTGCGTTAACCCATAATGATCTCGAAGATCAATGAATAAAAGGTTTCCATGGTCGCGTTTGCGGTGAACCCAACCTGATAGGCGAACGGTTTGACCAGCATCTGATTTCCTGAGTTGACCACAGGTATGGGTGCGATAGCTATGCATTTGAATAATCCGATTATAATTGTTTAAATACTCCCTTTAAGAGAGCCATAACTATCAAATTTTGTCAAGAAAATGGAACGGCAAAACTCGGGGGGAAAAGTTAAAAATACCTTGTAAATTGGAACTGTTGCTTCCAAATTGCAGGGTGTTTTTTGTGGATAGGTCATCTGTCTGTGCTCTTTTGGGAGCTCGACAAGTTGGCAGAATGATTAATAAATAGAGGTGAAGTGTTTTACGCCTTCACCTCTGGTGTGATGGTTCTGATTTACGCTACGTTTTCACGTGGGCTTTCATCACCCAAGCCTAGAGAGTCTTCTTTCCCGACTTTATCAATACTCCAAATGTCATTGGAATAGAAGAAAGGATAGCGAGGCGTTGCGCCAACATTCATGACGTAGTCGTATTTTAAATAGCCATAGCCGTTATCACCCCACTTTTTACCCCAAGAATTCGCAAACTTGAATTCTTTGGTTTCGTCATTATATCCGGTAAACATTAACGCGTGACCACCCAGTGGGCGTTCTTTTGCGCCAGGCATAGGAACCTTACCTGTCATTTCTGTTTTGACAGCCTCAAAAGAGGGATAGACATAGATACCAAAGACAACAGGGATCCCTTGAGCCAGTCGAGATTTAATTGCCTCAAGGCTATAAGTCACGTAACTGGTGCGAACGCCATCCAGTCCCATATAATTTTTTGCATCATCATAGGCAGTTTTTGATGGTTTAATCATAAACTTTTTGTGGTCATCACTGTATGTCCATTCGGATTCACGGCAGACACCCCATGTGCTGATTGCTTTGACGCCATCTGAAAGGCTGGCACCCGAATCTTCCTTGATGGTACCCATAAGTTTTCTCTCATTATAATACAAGAAGAGGGGGGATAGAACTTGAGCATTGTTCTGTTGCTTTAATTGATATTCCATGGAAATTGTAATGGCTTGCGCTGTACATGATCCCAATATTCCCTGATCATGAATGTTTGGCATGTGGTCACTAAAATCAAATTTTGCTGGAAGGGCTTGGATTTGTTCCGGTGTCAGAGTTGGTTGTTCGGAGTTTTGGAGAGCCCATAATAGGCTGCTGGACTCTTCTGATGGGCGTAGTGAATAGGTATGTTTTGGAACATAACTGTCCATATCAAATTCAAGATCAGAAGAAAAAGCAGAAGATGTAAGTAATGATAATGTAATGGTTAGTAAATGCTTATTCATAGAATCCTCCGTTATTAATAAAAAACTAAGTAACGGGCTGATTCTATTTTGTTAAGGGTTAATAAAAAGTTAAGAATGGAAATAATAATTATTTTATTTAACGTTCTATTGAAACTTGAATTAGGGATTACTATAACGAAAAATATATTTAAATGGAGTTGTATCGTTATTCTAGTTAAGTTTGATACATAGCAGACTTATAAGGGGGCGGTTACTCCATGGACGATATTCGCTCATGGAGTATATTATAGATTAACTCAATTTTGATTTAATCAAATCATTGACTAATCCCGGGTTTGCTTTGCCTTGGGTCGCTTTCATAACTTGTCCTACAAAGAATCCGAATAAGGCTTCTTTACCGGATTTGTATTCTGCGACTTTGTCGGCGTTTTGTGCCAAGACAGTATCAACAGCTTGTTCAATAACGGATGTGTCCGTGATTTGCTTGAGCCCAAGTTCTTCGACTAGGGCAGCAGGGGCTTTACCCGTTTCCCACATCTTAGAAAAGACATCCTTGGCAATTTTACCTGAAATGGTGTTGTCCAAAATTAAATCAACTAATCCTGCTAGAGCATCAGCCTTTAGAGGTAAGGTTTCCATGGTATGATTGTCGCGATTCATCGCAGCAAAAACTTCGCCCATCAACCAGTTCGCAATCAGTTTAGCACCTTGTGCTTTGTCTTTTGCTATCAATGCTGCAACAGAGGCCTCGTAATAATCCGCAGTCTCACGTTCAGAGACAATAACAGATGCGTCATAAAGGGGGAGGCCGAATTCAGCAATCAGGCGAGCTCGTTTAGCATCGGGGAGTTCCGGCATTGCCGCCTTCATATCCTCGATACGCTTGTCTGACAGCTTCAATGGCAACAAATCCGGATCCGGGAAATAGCGATAGTCATGGGCATCTTCTTTACTGCGCATGGATCTGGTCTCGCCCTTGTTTGGATCAAATAGGCGTGTTTCTTGAACGATTTCACCACCATCCTCAAGGATTTCAAGTTGACGCCCAATCTCAAATTCGATGGCTTGACCAAGAAAACGGATGGAGTTAACGTTCTTAATTTCAGCACGGGTGCCAAAAGGATTACCGGGGCGACGCAACGAAATGTTTGCATCGACGCGCAACGATCCCTGTTCCATGTTCCCGTCGCATGTTCCAAGATAGCGCAAGATTGACCGTAGTTTTTTTACATAAGCCATAGCTTCGGCACTGGATCGCATCTCCGGTTCTGAGACAATTTCCATCAAGGCAATACCACTGCGGTTCAAGTCAATATACGTCTTAGTTGGGTGCAGGTCATGGATACTTTTTCCTGCGTCCATTTCTAAGTGGAGGCGCGTGATATTAATGCGCCTAGATTCACCATCATCAAGGTCGATGTCCATGTGTCCGCCTGTGACAATTGGCCGAGTAAACTGCGAAATCTGATAACCACATGGTAAGTCCGCATAGAAATAATTCTTACGATCAAAGACTGAAACTTTATTCACAACGGCATTGAGCCCCAAGCCAGTTTTAATGGCTTGATCAACACATTTGTGATTAATGACGGGCAACATACCGGGCATGGCAGCAGTAAAGAATCCGACTTGAGTATTGGGATCGGCTCCAAAATCGGTGGCACAACCATCAAATAATTTTGCCTTTGATGTAACTTGAGCATGAACTTCCAGGCCAATGACAACTTCCCAATGACCGGTTCTTCCTTCGATTAAGTTTTTGTTTTCTGACATGTTAAGCTGCCTTCCTTAGATCTTTTAACAGGGCTGCAAAGCCAGCACATTCTTCAAGAGCCAATGCCGCATTCAAGAGACGTTGTTCACTCAGGCGAGGGCCAATAAGCTGAAGACTGAGGGGTAATCCTTTGTTGTCTAAGCCTGTTGGGATGGCGATACCAGGCAGGTTAGCTAGGTTGACAGTCACCGTATAGACGTCTTGTAAATACATCTGGACAGGGTCTGTTGGTTTTTCATCCAAGGCAAAAGATGAGCTTGGTGTCGTTGGTGTTAATAACAAATCGACATCTTTAAAGACAGCTTCAAAGTCTTTTTGAATGAGCGTGCGAACGCGTTGCGCTTTCATGTAATAGGCATCGTAATAACCGGCTGAGAGAACATAGGTTCCAATCATGATACGACGACGAACCTCTGAACCAAATCCTTCACGGCGTGTATTTTCATAGAGTTCATCGAGGGTTGCGCCGTCAATGCGTAGGCCATAGCGGACACCGTCATAGCGAGCTAAGTTCGATGAAGCCTCGGCGGGAGAAATGACATAATAGGTTGGCAGTGCGTATTTTGTCATGGGAAGGCTAACCTCAACGATTGTTGCTCCGCATGATTTTGCCCATTCTATCCCTTTGTTGACCTCAACCATCATTTCAGAGCTTAAGCCTTCTAGATATTCTTTTGGTAAACCAATACGCATTCCTTTGAGGTCACTGTTCAGCAATGAAGAATAGCTTGGAATGTCTACATTAAGGGATGTTGAGTCAAGCGGATCATGGCTTGCCATGACTTCGAGCATTAACGCGGCATCGCGTACTGTGTGGGTGAGGGGGCCTGCTTGATCGAGGGACGAAGCATAGGCAATCATGCCACGACGAGAGCATAAACCATAGGTTGGTTTGATCCCGACAAGACCGGTAAAGGCTGCCGGTTGACGAATGGAACCGCCTGTATCAGAGGCTGTCGCGGCCAAAGCTGTCCGTGCGGCCACCGCAGCAGCGGATCCTCCGGATGATCCGCCCGGGCAGAGTTGCTTTTCCGGGCGATCTTTTTCTTTCCAGGGGCTAATGACATTACCAAAATGACTGGTTGTATTCGATGATCCCATGGCAAACTCATCAAGAGATACTTTCCCGAGCATAACGGCACCTTCGTTCCACAAATTTTGTGTTACGGTTGATTCGTATTGGGGAACGAAATTATGAAGTATCTTTGACGAGGCGGTTGTTTTCACGCCTTTGGTACAATACAGGTCTTTAATGGCAAGGGGAAGTCCCTCAAGCTTGCCGGCTGTGCCGTTGGCAAGGCGAGTGTCTGATGCTTTTGCCTGTTCGAGTGCGAGCTCAGGTGTCTCTGTCACATAGGCATTGAGATGGCGATTATCTTCCACGGCTGCGATGAAGGCTTGGGTTAATTCAACAGCAGAAAACTCTTTTTTGACGAGGCTATCTCTAGCTTCGGATAATGTTAAGTCAGTTAATTTTGTCATCGTTAAACCTATTCAACAACTTTTGGAACGGCGAACATACCGTGGGCTTTTTCTGGAGCATTAGCAAGGATCTGATCAACGATATTACCATCGCTGATGATGTCTTGTCGTTCAGGAAGATCTTGTTCCAGTTGGTCTGTAAACGCTGCGATATTATCTGTATTGACTTGTTGGAGCTGATCGATCCAAGTCAAAATTCCATTAATTTCTTCTTTCATGGCGTCGAGCTCTGAGTCCTCTAAGCGGATCCGAGCCAATTTTGCGACTTTCGCAACGTTTTCTCTGGTTAATGACATATCTTTCTCTTTTTTATACGTAACTTACAGGGTACACCAAACAGGTGCATGATCTGATGCTTTTTCTAATCCCCGAGGGTCTCGATCGACACCGGATCCCGCTAACCGATCAACGGCCTGAGGGGATAAAAGGATTAAATCAATCCGCAGTCCATCATCCTTTGGCCAAGCACCGCTGCGGTAGTCCCACCAGCTATAGGGGCCTTTGCCCTTATGATGAATGCGCATAGCATCACTATACCCAAGATTGAGGATGGCTCGCAAGGATTTCCTCTCGGGTGTTGAGCATAAAATCTGTTCGTGCCAGCCTTTGACGTCATGGACATCATCGTCGGTCGGGGCGATATTATAATCACCACCAATAGCAAAAAGTTCATCGTACAACAAGGTTGCTGCAAGATGTTCTTTCAACCGTGCCATAAAAATCAGCTTATAATCATATTTTTCAGTTCCGACGTCACTGCCATTCGGGACATAGACTGAAGCGACACGCACACCATTTGTGACAGCCTCGATATATCGGGCTTGTTCATCTTCGGCAAAAGTTGGTATTCCTTTTATGATATCGTCAATCGGATGTTTGGATAAAATCGCAACACCGTTATAGCTTTTTTGGCCATGTTGAGCGACGTTATAACCACAATCTTCGATGGCCTCGAGGGGAAAGTCATGATCTTGACACTTTGTTTCTTGAAGCAGGACAACATCAGGTTGATTGGCGCGCAGCCAATCTGTGATGTTTTCCAGACGTGCTCGAATGGAGTTAACGTTCCATGTGACAATTTTCATGATCTAGTTTCTTGTGCTGGCTGTATCGGGGACAGGGGCTTGTCTTTGTCCGCCGATACTGTTGATATTGATTGGGTAGAATGTTCCCAGATTCTTGAAATCAAGTTGCAGGACAACTCTCTTATCCGGGCGAAGATCGCGGTCACGGAATCCTGTGCGAATAAAAGACAGAGATGTTTTTAAGCATTCATTTTCATGGCGAACTGATATGGTCTGATTCAAGACATTGATTGTGCCACGGTGAACCATATTGCGCATTTCCCCATAAGCAACGGAAAATCCTTGGTATTTACCCGATGAAACATTCCAAGCAAGTTGTGATACACGTTTGTTATTAATCGTAAATTTTTTGTCGTAAAGAACGTGGCTCAGTGTACCGGTTGCCCATGGAGCATTGATTGTTGCTGATGATTCTGCAATCTCAATGGAAAAATTCTTGCGATCGTGAAGGGTACGCGACCTTAGATCTAACCAGCTGAAAGGCACAACTTGTAGCCCTGTGACAAAGTTTGATGCACGCGTGTCTTCGCCAGAGTTAACGGGAAGGACTTGCTTACGATCTAGTCTGATGCTTTGCCCAAAAAAGAGGTTGAACCGACGGGCACAGCTGAAAAGTTGGCGGGAGTTTAATCCATAGACATAACGATGCCCGGAATCAATGCGATCGATCCCGTACATGCGATTCGGCATGAACAAGTTTGTGGTATCAATTGTTACCAGTGGTGTATCTTCATTGGGAATTTCAATGGCATTCCCCCCAATGGACGAGGTTGTAATCATGGACGCCGGCTCGAGAATCCAGTGCATTGAGCGCATTGCGTTCAGGAATGGATAACGCCATGTCAACGAAGCCTGTGGAAAATATCGTGACTCATAGCGATCTTTGGGGCGTGCTGTGGAGGTCGGTTGGTATCCGGACGTATGATAAATATCTCCACGAATATATCCGCGCAAAGTCCACATGTCTCCCCAGGGGGATATGTACGGAATTTGCCCGCCAATACCCACAGAAGAGCGAACCATTTTTTCGGCAACCTGCCCTGTGATCGCGCGATCACGGAAGAGGTGTAGGAAATTAAAATCGCCTAAGAAGGTCTCTCCATAGTGTCCGGGAAGGCTTTCGTAGGAGTACTGAATCATCGGCAAAATAACAGGGACTGTCTTTTGGCGTTCAGCTTGAAACACATAGCTTTTGATCGTACCGTAACTATCCGGTCTGAACCGTTCAGCGGCTGCCATGGATGTCAGGGCAGTACTTGCTGCAAATGGATCCGTTGAATGCCGAGGTAGGACAGGGAATCGCTTGAGGTAGGTCAAGTCACTGGCACGCTGAACATTAAAGGTTAGCAGAACGTCCGGTGTTGCTTCATAACGCGAAGACAAAAAATAGTGCCAGCGATGACGGGTAGCTCTGCCATAGTTATTCGGGTTGGAATTAGGGGCACTGGCTCGTGATGTATTGTGTGCGTAACTTCCATGCATTGTATAGTCACCATCGCGAAAACGATAGCGATGTTCTGCAGCTGGGATTACCCCTTGATTGCTGGTGAACGTTGGGTAAAACGTAAAGTCATGATTTTTACCGCTTGCCCAATAATAGGGGGTGGTTATGCTCATTCCCAAATCGCGACTATGAGAATAAATAGGCATTAAAAATCCTGATTTTCGCTTAACAGCCGGATCGGGATGGGAGAAATAGGGCATGTAGAAAACGGGCCACCCCCACATTTCTAGCCATGCGTGATGGTACTCAACAACCTCTTTATCTTGATCATGAATGACCTTGTCTGATTTCAGCTGCCATGTCGGAAACTGTTCCGGTTTCGCTTTGCAAACAGTACAGGGGGAATAGACACCTTGCCATAGAATTGTCTTGCGGGCATTATATCGTTTCCCTTTGTTTCCGGCGAGTCTTGAATCATCCGCCATGAGGACTTTGATTTGATCAATAAACCCATCCGCCATTTTATTTTTGAGAGTGACTTTAGGGGTGAACAGGAAATTTCCTTCTTTGTCGCGGAGCCAAACATGACCAATAGCCGTAACCTCATCCGATAATTGGTTATAGGATACTTCATCGGCATACAAAAGCTGATTATTCTGAGCAATTTGAACATGTCCCAAAGCCGTGACTGTTTGAGTCGTCTCATCGTAGTTTATTGTATCGCTTTGTAGAAAGGACGGTGTTTCGTTTTTCTTAGATTTGTCCTTTGATGGAAAAGAAGCAACAGCGGTGCCCATGACGATTGCTGTTATCAATAATGATGTATTTAATGGCGACATGAATGTTAAGAAAAAATTAAGATGTCTTGTTACTACTGTAACCTTAGCTTTCCTCTAAGTGCAATATCAATGTTGCGCTTAATAACATAACCGTGACAGCCGGTGCCCACACAGCTAAAAGAACAGGGAGGCGTCGGGCTAAACCCAAAGCGTAAATAAGGTCGCTGAAAAAATAAAGAACAAGGCCACTTGCAATAGCGAGGACGGTTAATAACGTTGCGTACCCTTGGCGTGGTGGTCGTATGGTAAATGCAGCAGCTAGGAAAATAAGGGCAATCATAAACCCTATTTTGCCGATGAAATTATGCCAGTACATCTGATAGGGAAGGCTGGATAACCCTGATTTTTCTAAGACGTCAATATAATCAGGTAAAGACCAGAATGAGATAAACTTTGGCTCTAGATTGCTGTTGATTATTTTTGAAAACGTTAAATCTGTTTTGAGGGTTAGTTTATCTTTTTTGATCCGTTCTGCTTTGTTGGGGACGACCGTAACGCCTGACAACTCCCACGATTTGTTTTTGATCATAGCCGTCTTGGCATCAATGCGTTCGATAAAGTTATAGTCGGGATCAAAGTTCTTAAAACTAACATATTGGAAAACCTTGCTTTGAGGGTCAACACGCTCAGCACTGATAATACTGTGGCGATTTTTATTGTTTTCACGGATCCATAAACCGTCTTCAAACACCGTAATTGCAACGTCACGCCCTGAAAAAATTCTCTTTTCGATTTCTTCTTGTTTGTAGCTAAATACCGAAGCAATGGGATTGACGATTGCAATATTTAAAAACCCGAGTATCAGTACCGTGACAGAAAGTCCTGTGGCGATTTGCCAAACGGAAACACCAAAACCACGAGCAACAATGACTTCTTGGGTGCGATTAAGGCGAGATAAACTGACAATAGCTGCTACCAGGACAATAAAGGGGAGGAGTGTTTGAATGTGATTCGGAACTTTTAAGAGCACCATATGAATAATTTCAGAGAAACTGACACGAGAGCTTGTGACAGTCCTGCGGCTAAATTCTGCCATATCAATGAGAACCATAACAAACGTGACGATTGCACTGATGGATGCTACCCAGATGATAAAGAGTTTTGAGAAATAGAGGTTTAATGTTGATTTACAATAATTAAGCATCTGTGGTTTTCTTTCTGACTAAACGGGAAATTAAACCGGGGTTTGTAAGCCATATAATGCTAAAGATGCATACACCAAGACTAATGGTATAACTCAAGGCAATCGCATATGGATTTTTGGTCAGGCTGTTTAAAAGGCCGATAACGCCTAACTCCATGGCTAAGGATACGCCCACAGCTAGGACGTTACGCTTCCATCGACCACGTCTTTGATGGAATCCACTCAGCATAACGGCGCATGAAAAGAACACAAAGATCATGACAAAAAATGGATTGAGAATGCGTTTATGGGCTTCGACAATCATCTTTGTTCTGGTGCCGGATGTAATATCCTGTGACGGGTTAAGTAAATCTTTAAAACTGAGCGTCGTGTGCAATTTGACTTTTGCATTGATGTTTTTGTAAAAGTCGAGGTCGTATTTGAACTCGTTGAAATAGGCAATATTGTAACTCGGCTGACTCGGATCGCCTGATTGCCTGTTGCCATTAAAGAGGTATAACGTATTTTTGTCACCCTCTTGGGTCATAAAACCATGTTGTGCATAAACGGTTACAGCAGGTTTTTCATTTTTGGATCGCTCATGGATATAAACACCTTCAAGTTGACCGGAATCCGTGTGGGATCCGATATAAATCACCGTATCTTTAATCCGATTGAAAACACCATCTCTGAGCAAGCCGGATGAAAACTCTCGAGAAATCTCTCCGCGGACATTATAAAATTTCTCATTGGACTTTGGCCCCCAATGATTATTGAGAGCAGCGCAGAATGCTGTCATGAATACGGCCCAAACGATAAGGGGTTTTGCAATTTGAAGATTACTGAGCCCAACTGACTTGAAGACGATAAGTTCATTTTCAGAACTGAGTTTATAGAGTGTATAGACTGCGGCCAGAAGTGTACAAACGGGCAAGACAATCGATGTTAAGTTCGGTAACAATAACCAAATCATAGACAGGTATCGCGTCATGGAGACATCTTTTTCAATGATCACTTCGATAAAACGTAATGACTGGGTTAACCATGCCCCAAAGACAAGGACGACAGTCAAAACAATTGTCGTGATAGCGACATGTAAAAATGTGTGTCTAGAGATGATTTTTGTCATTCAAGGTCTAAGTAAAATTATGGATAGTTGCGATATTTATAGACATTACCTCAAAGTTACACTATTTTAGCATTAAAATACAAATCTTTAATCAGATACAAATCAAAGGTGTATAAATGTCTAAGTTATCTCGATTCGTTGCAGTTACAACTCTTTGTTTATCAACAGTTTCTGTTGCAAGTGCTGCCTCAAAGATCTTGTTGATTGTGAACAAAGACCCTGTGACAGAGCACGATCTTGATCAGCGCGTTAAGCTTATGGTTTTCTCATCGGGTGGTCAGATGAAGATTGGTGAGGCTCAGAGGTCTGAGATCTTACGCTCTATCGTTCAAGAAAAGCTGCAGATTCAAGCAGCAAAACTGCGCAAAATTGATGTGAGTGCCAAGGAAGTTGATGCTGTCCTGAAAGATATGGCTAAGGACAATAACATGTCTTATGATCAGCTAATCTCTTTGCTGAAATCCAATGGCATTGATAAGCAAACCATGGTTTCTCGTATCCGTGCTCAGATTGCTTGGGCTCGTTATATTCGCCAGCAATATGCCCCTGTTGTCTATGTTTCCGAAGCTGAGGCAGAAAAACAGCTAGCTAAACTATCCTTGGATCAAACAACGAAGCAATATAATCTTGGCGAAATTGTTGTTTTGGGTGATGATGCTCAGGCTTTGGCATCCATTAAATCGATCCTCACAGATCTAAAATCAGGGGCGAAGTTCGAAGCGATTGCCCATCAATTATCCAAAAGTGCTTCTGCTGCAAAAGACGGTGATTTGGGGTGGTTAGCGGAAACTTCTTTGGATGCCTCTGTTTTAGAGAAAATCAAAGAGATTGGACTTGGGCAAATTTCAGATCCAATCAAGATTGCGGGCGGATATAAAATTGTTAAACTAAAAGATATGCGCCATGCTGGAACTGTTTCCAAGGATGATGTTGAAATCAGCTTTACTCAGGCTATTTTTCCCATTACACCACAATCGTCACCTGAAGAGATTGAAGCCTTAGCACCGTCAATTCAACGTGTCATGGGAGCAAAAAATAAAAGCGAGTTTACAACGTTAGCAAACTCTTATAACGCAGATGTTCAAGATACACCGCACGTCCGTTTGGCGCAGATGCCTGATCAATTGCGTGGCCTTTTAACGAGTGTTAGCGTTGGCAAGTGTACTCAACCTGTTATGACACCGAACGGGCTTATTATAACGTTTATCTGTGATAAGCGTCAGCCTCAACCGATTGTTCATACCAAAGATGATGTGATGAATAATTTGGAGCAGGAACGCTTTGGTCGTCAGGCTGCCCGTGAAATCCAAAAGTTGATGGGAAGTGCTCATATTGATACGAAAGATGAATCTGCTAAAAGGATGCTTAAGCTTTGATTCTTGATGACCTCCCGAGTTTAAAGGAAACGGTTAATCAATTTGGTCTTTCTGCCAAAAAATCCTTGGGGCAAAATTTTCTGTTGAATATGGACACAGTCCGCAAGGTTGCCCGTATGGCGGGTCATGTGACAGATTATACAGTGATTGAGGTTGGCCCGGGCCCTGGCGGCTTGACGCGTGCCTTGCTTGAAGCGGGGGCAAAGCGTGTTATTTCCATTGAACATGATCCGCGATGTATTGAAGCACTGCAACCGCTTGTTGATAAAGCTGACGGGCGATTCCAAGTGATTCATGCGGATGCCTTGGCGGTACGGCCTCAGGACTTGTGCCCGGGTGAGCCCCTTAAGATCGTTGCAAATTTGCCCTATAATGTGGGGACGCAGTTGCTCGTTAACTGGTTGCATGATCTGGAAAACATACAATCAATGACATTGATGTTTCAAAAAGAAGTTGCTCTGCGGATTGTTGCTAAACCAAGAACAGCAGATTATGGGCGTTTGACGATTTTGTCGCAATACCTAGCCCAAACGCAGAAAATGTTTGACCTGCCACCGGGGGCATTTTCTCCACCTCCTAAAGTGACGTCATCTATTGTTAACCTGATTCCAAAGCCTGATGTTGATTTATCAATTTTACCTGCCTTGGAAAAAATTACCCACGCAGCCTTTGGTCAGCGGCGTAAGATGATTCGCTCATCAATGAGTTCACTCTTTTCTGTGGATGATTTGACCCTGTTGGGGATCAAGGAAACAGCTCGGGCTGAGGAGTTGACATTGGATCAATTCGTCCGATTGGCAACTGCTTTACATCCATAAATCTGTGTTTCTTTTTACTACAGGGGGAGCGGTAGAAATACGTCTCTATTTAACGCTTAATTAAGCTATATGACATAAACTATTACTTAGGTTTCTAGAAAGTGAAGATAGTTTATGTTTATATTTTTTCTACTGTTCGGATGCTGTTTTGCTACAGATAATGCGCTTAATATTCAAGAGGAGCATCCACCGACTATTCCTCGTAGTCGATCAGCTCAGGATTTTGATGAAACGCTCAATCAACAGAGAAAGAAAACGCTTTTATACTTAAAGAAGCAGTTAGAGACGTCAATTGGAAAGACGCTGATCCCAGCGATGGTCAATGCCAACACGGATTTGAATGAAGCCCAAAAGCAATCCATCTTAGATACAATTGACTATATTCGAAATAATATATTTATACATCAAAAGCATATAGGGGATTTAGTCAATTTATTGGTTTTGGTGGCCAATAATATTCAAGATATTATTCAGTCAAAAAAACGATTAGGGAGTGACTATAAGTTTTTACAACACTTACAAGGAACACTCTATTTACTTCTTCGAGATGTCCAGGAAGATGGTGGAGTGAGTGCATCACCCACGTATTCAATCTTTGCCGGTGATTTAACCGCTAGCCCGACAAATAGTCAGATTTTAGAGGGATTAAGAAAACGTATGGTCGATATTAGCAAAGGGGTCAATCTTAATAAGAACAAAGTGTTTGTCACAGAATCTGCTTTACAAGCATATCGCGTTGTGGCTATTTCCTTAACTGAAATCGTCAGGGAATTAAAGTTGATGTTTGGACAGAGTTCATTGAAATCGGCTTTGCTCAAGATGCCTTATTACAAAGCATCTAAAGAGAAACTAGGGTGGGCTTACGACATGCTCAACACTCCTAAAAAAGATAAAACAGATTACCCAAGGGATTATGGAACTAAATCGTTTATTCATACCTTAGATGACTTACGACTTGCTCTTGAAACCTATAATCCGGTTCAGCGAAAAAATTGGTTGGAACGGGACATTCTTAAAATGGGGACTCGTTTGAAACCATTTGAAGAGCTTCAACAACACCGCAATAAAATTATAGGGTTAATCACTGTTATCAAGTTAAGTGTTGCTAAAATCATGGCACTCAATGAAATCAAAGGATACAATAAGTATTTTACCGAAGAGTATGACAAATTAATGGCAGACAGGGAGAGTCAACACGCAAATTATGCCAGGATCCCTCAGGGTGGGGCTTTACCACAGCAACCTCAAGGGATGAATATTGTTTTTGATCGGGATAAAGAGGAAATCTGGATTTTATCCTTAGATGGTGGTGGTATTCGTGGTATTATTGGGGCTACTATTTTGGATGAAATATCTAAGAAAACAGGAAAACATCCGGCTGAAATCTTTGATTTATTTGCAGGAACATCAACGGGTGGTATTATGGCAATCGGGTTGACAATTCCGCAAGATCCGCGCAGTAATAAGCCAAAAAATAATACAGCAACATTGCTGTCACTCTATACCACACAAGGAACGCGTATTTTTCCACCGTATGCTAAAAACGCGACTTTTATGAAGCATGTGAATCAATTGCGTGGTTTTGCTTATAAGGCGGATAGCCTAGAGGGGATGTTTAAGCAATATTTTGGTGAGTATAATCTAAGCCATGCAATCAAGCCTGTTCTGGTGACAAGTGTGAGTTTTAGTGAGGGGCAGTCTGTTACCTTTTCTTCTCGAGATGGATTAAATCCGCGTCGTGATTTGCCGGCTTGGCTTGCAGCGCGTGCGACGAGTGCTGCTCCTTCTTATTTTCCGCCTGTTTCATTCAGGTATGATGGAAAACAAGGTGTGTTCGTTGATGGTGGAATTACCAATAACGACCCTGTTTATGAGGCCTTGGTTGAAGCACGAAAGATTTATCCAAAAGCAAAGAAGATTAATATTCTCTCAGTTGGAACAGGTGAGGAGGAATATAAATATAATCCTGATGCTGTTGCGACAGGGTTGGGTGGATTAGGGATGTCTTTCCTGATTAGCATACGAGATGGTGAGATCAGGGCGCGCAAGAATATGAGGCGGTATTCTCGTGAATTAGAAGGGCAGGGTGTTCACGTGAATTACATACGTCTTAATCCTAAACTAAGTGAAGCTATTGAGCTGGACAAGGTTGATAAGAAAAATATTGATAAGCTGAGTGCTTTAGGACGACAAACTATCTTTTCACCGACTTTTGTTTCCGAAGTTGCTAATGTGACAAAGCACAGCGGAGATATAGCACAACTACGCAAGCAGTTCCCTATCTGGAGTTTTCCTGAATTAGTCTATACTTTGTGTGCTTATAGCCATTGTTCTACCCTTGATGATCTCAGGGGCAAACTGACTCAACCCGGTTTTAATGCCAAAGATCCGCAATCCATGGGCAAGCCCTCACAAACTTCCGCCATCCCCCATGGAAACCACCCGACAAAGCCTCAGGAATTTCCGGGCGACCATGGAATACGAGTACACGGGTCTGACGATCAGGGACGGCAGGTTTCATAATATATTTAAGGATTCCTTTGGGCATAAGGTGTCGTTTAAAGCTACGGCACCATTCATCCGGCCAGTAAACAATGTCCCCAATTTTCTTAGACAGGTATATTTGCTCGTTGGCATACGATGATAGCACATCATCCATATGCGTATTGTAATGAGTTAAGACATCTGCATGCTTGCCAATCGTAAAGCAGTACACAGACGAATTACCAATGCCTTGACCTTTTTGTGTCCAGTTTTCAATGATGCAGAATTTATCTGAATAGGTGAAGAAATCATCAAGGGATCCTGTGATCAACACATCCACATCTAAGAACAATGTCTTTCCCTTTAGATCCCCAAGTTCGCCGGAGAACATCCCCAGTTTGCGCCATGGGGATACATCATATTTTGCCGGAACCTTGATAACAGGCAGCGGAAACGTTTCAATGCCGTCATTTAAGCCGGTTGGGTCATCTGTAAAGCATACAAAGCGATAGGGCAGGGATAGGTTGCGTTTAACCATTGAGGCAAGATTGTTAATGTACACAGCAGGGTATTTTGTACCCCATTTCATACAGACCACATTGACGGTTTCAGACATTGTTGATGACTCCTTGTTTGCTTGGATCATATCCTAATCGCATCCAAATAAAAATATTTTTTCACTTATCGAGAGCAGGGAGTGTGTGGTATAATTGACTAAATAGTTTTAGTGGAGAGGATAAAGCATGAGTTTAAAACAAATTACCGATTCAGATTTTCAAGCAGAAGTTTTAGGGGCGGACGTTCCTGTTCTAGTCGATTTTTGGGCAGAATGGTGTGGGCCTTGCAAAATGATTGCACCGATTCTAGAAGAAGTTGCGGCTGAGCTGGGCGATAAGGTAAAAATCGTTAAGATGAATATCGATCAGAACCCGGGAACGCCGGCAACTCTTGGTGTGCGTAGCATCCCAACGTTGACCTTGTTTAAAGGCGGGCAAGCCGTTTCAACAAAGGTTGGTGTTCAACCAAAGGGTAAATTGGTCGAATGGTTAGAAACAGTCTAGATGCGATTTTCACAATAAAAAAAAGCACCGCTTGGGTGCTTTTTTTATTAATATAAGGAAACCTATTGGGCAGCAACTGCTGGTGCTGCTGCGGCTCCTTTTTTAGCCATACGAGCTTGATGCTTTTGTTCCATTTTTGCCTTGCGGGCATCGTGTTTTTGTTGCATCTTTACTTTTTTCGCGTCATGCTTTTTCTGCATTGCTTCCTTTTTTGCAGGATCAGTTTCTTTTGCCATACGTTTTTCGTGTTTTTGATCCATCTTTGTCATTTTCTTTTGATGGCCGGCATCTTTCTTTGCGACCATTTGTTCATGGGTCATCTTAGGCTTTGCTTCTGAGATGGATGGAGCACTGCACATGAGGGCGATTGCACTAACCGCTAATACTAACTTTTTCATGGAATTCCTCCTATAGTAGTTGTTAACCTTACAGTGAAGAAGTAGGGCGAAAAAGTTAACAAAAAGTTAATATTGTCAACAAAATGAAATTAAAAACGCCAGAGGACGTGAACCCCTGTGAATTCCTTGCTAGAGACGGGGGCTATGGTTAACGATTGTTTTTTCTCAACATATTGTTTTGTGAAAATAAAGGCTGATAAAAGACCAACCATGGCTCCTGCTACGACACCAGCTTCGGTGTGTTTATGAACTTGAACACGACCTGCGGCTGTGAGGCCTAAGATAACATAGGGGACAATCGCATAAGTAAAACCATACCGAAAAGCAATAAAGTTGGCACCCACCGAGGCTGAGGATGTGTGTCCGCTTGGGAAATTATGGGGTTTGCCATTGGGACGCTTATTCATGAGATCTCGGCCACCATGGATTTTGTTGGTTGCCCCTTTGATGGCCGCGGTTAAAACAGCATTTGTTATTGTGGAATACAGCCATTGATACATCCCCGGCTCATCTTCCTTCATCACAGTCAAAGCAAACCCGATGGCCGGATTGGCTATTTGCCCGATATCGGCAATACGTCCGGCAGTTGTTTGTTTGGCCCAAAGCGAAGTACACAAGAGGACGGTATAGATAAAAAATCGGAACATGGAATATCTCTGTTAATTTGATATACTGATATTCTGCCAAATTATTAACGTATTTTAAATAATAACAATACGTCTTTTATCTTTTTTATGGGGCTAGACAAAATTATAGGGTGAGGGAAGCTCGCCCACTATTTCCCAATTCTTTTTGGGCAAGGGGCGTGAGCAACGCAGTGGGGGCGTATCTTTCAATAATTTCATCGCTGGTGACCGGTTTGCTAAAGAGATATCCTTGAAGATAATTGCATGACATTTCTTTTAGAATGGAAACGGTTTCGCGATATTCGACACCTTCGGCCACTGTTTCTAGCCCCAATTTATGAGCCATGGCAATGATCGCAGAGACAATGGCTTCGGAATCACGTTCATTGTGAATATTGGTAATAAAGGCTCGCTCGATTTTAATTTTATCAACAGGAAAACGCCTTAGATACGTAAGGCTTGAATATCCTGTTCCAAAATCATCCAATGATATTCTAATGCCCATTGTCCTGAGGGCATTCAGCGTATCAAGAATACTTTGGCTTTGTTCTAAAAGGATGGATTCGGTTAATTCAACTTCGATGGAACTAAGATCAAAAAGTTTGTTTTCTGCAAACTCACAAAATAATTTAAGGAAGT
This sequence comes from Candidatus Paracaedibacteraceae bacterium, assembly GCA_019636035.1. Taxonomy (GTDB): domain Bacteria; phylum Pseudomonadota; class Alphaproteobacteria; order Paracaedibacterales; family Paracaedibacteraceae; genus Paracaedibacter. The sequence continues at coordinate 192,655 of JAHBYI010000003.1, read as the reverse complement.
CCGGCGATTTTAACTGAATACCTGAAATATTAATGGCTGCATATAGATCCAAGTTGTGGGCTTTCCAGCGCAAGAGTTCCTTTTGCACACTTGTAATAATCCATTTTCCAATAGCGACAATCGTCCCACTTTTTTCTGCAATAGGAATAAAGTCCGCTGGTGCTACAGATCCTAGAACAGAGTTATCCCAACGGATTAATGTTTCAACACCAACAATGGCTTCCGTCTCGGCGTCAATGATGGGTTGATAGAGTAATCTAAGCTCTTCTTTTTCAAGGGCAAATTTCAGTTGCCGTTCAATTTCAACATGAGTGGTATTTTTATCGCTCATTCCCTCGCTGTAGATGAAAAATGAGCCTCGGCCATTTTCTTTGGCGTGATATAAAGCGGAATCAGCATTGCTGAGCAAGATATCAGGGTTTGTCCCGTGTTGCGGGTAGCAAGAAACACCGATACTGCACCCAACTCTAATATCGTAATTATCGACAATAAAAACATCTTCAAGACTTTGTTGTAATCGCTGAACAAAATTAGTCAGATCTGCCTCATCGTCAACATCATTAATCACAGCGACAAATTCGTCTCCCCCTAAACGGCATAAGGTGTCACTTTCACGGATAATACTTCTCACGTGAGCTGCAACACCCTGTAGTAAGCCATCACCAACGGCGTGCCCGAGTGTATCGTTAATATATTTAAATCGATCAAGGTCAAAATAAATAACACCAACACCCCTTGAGTTTCGCTGAGCTATTGTAAGGGCTTGTTTTAGACGGTCAACGAGGAGGAATCGATTCGGAAGCCCTGTTAAATAATCATGTGTTGCTTCGTAGGTAAGCTCTTTTTCAAATAATTTTCGTTGTGTTTCATCTTTTGTTGAAACGAGAATCCCCTGAGGTATGTCATCAATGAGGTAAGAGAAAAAACTAACAACGAATGTTCGACCATCATCCCAACTAATTTCAATGGATTGCCCAACCTTTGAAGCAGGAAAGTTTTTTTCTAAGAAATAAACCTTTGCCGTTTCCGTCAGATATTCGTTGAGTGAATTTTGGCTCATTCTTTTGATGATTTTTCCGGGGATACGCCACATTCGAATAAATCGTTGGTTATAATTGAGAATGTTCCCCTGATTATCCAGGACAAGAAGCCCTTCTTGTGACGACTCAAGCGTTGCTGTTGCTATTGCCAGTGTTTTCTGCAATTCTTGGGTGCGAATGGCGATTTGGCTTTCAAGGGTATTGAGATTGCTGGTTAATTCTCTGGAAATAGACCATTTGCGCGTGAGGGTACTGACGAGTTGTTTAACTTCGCTAAATTCAAAAGGTTTTTTTAGGATCAAAAGTCTGTCAGATAGACCGAGAACGCGCATAATATCCGTCCAAGAATAATCTGAATAGGCCGAACAAATCACAACTTGAATATCGGGGTCTTTATCCCAAAACTCTTTGATGGTTTTAATGCCATCCCAGCCAGGGGGCATACGCACATCAACAAAGGCAACAGCATAGGGATTCCCTTGTTCATAAGCATCAATAACCATTTTATAGCCATCAATACCATTATAGGCAGAGTCAATTTCGAGTTGAGGGCCTGCGATATGTGGTCGCTGTATTTCACCAAAGAGTTCAGCTTCGGTGTCTGAGACTTGTATTTCTGAGTCCATAAGGACGCGTCGGACATCATCATGGATGGCAGGATTGTCATCGATTACAAGTATTCTGTACTGTTGATCAGCTTGCATTGGCCTCTCCATAATCGACGAGTTGATAGGGAAGAATTAGGGTAAACGTCGCACCCAAACCCTCTCCATCGCTTTCAACGGATATCTTACCACCCATTTCGTTGGCTGCATTGGCACAGTAGTGCAATCCGAACCCATGGCCATCTTTTTTTGTTGTAAATCCGTGTGAGAAAATCTTTTTGAGATTCTCTTCGTTAATGCCGATACCTGTATCTTTCATTGAGATAGAAACAAAATGAGCATGATCGGATTCAATTTTGATGTGTAAGATTCGTTCATTGGAACGACTGAAGGCGATTGATTGTCGACCATTCTGAAGGAAGTTTACAAATATTTGGTATAGTTTAATCCGATCAAGCATTAATTGAGGTAAAGGTTGATAGTCTTTAATAATTTTGATCGCATTTGCAGAAAATTCTTTGGCCTGAAGATCAATAATGGAATCGAGCATCCTACTTAAATCTGTTGGCTCTAACATTCCTGCTGATTTTGCCATGGATTGTTGTAAGGCAATACAATCCTTGATGTGGTCTATGTTTTTTGTGAGTTGGATGAGATCCGTTGAGAGAAGAGGAACTTGCTCTCTCCAGTGTTTTGCAAGCTCAAGAATATAAGCGGGGATTAATTTTCCTTTTGGATCATGAATGAAATAGTCGTTTAAATCATGTTCGTGTTGTTCCAACATAATGGCCAGTTTGTCAAAATGTTTAAATTTTGTGTTTTTGAATCGTTCAACCAATACGGCAACAGTTGTATTCACGCTATTAAGGGTGTTTCCGATATTATGTAATACATTCGTTGCAACCTCGGCCATTCCTGAGACGCGCGCTGCTCTTGATGCTTGGTTTGTTGCTTCAATAAGATGATCTCGACTTTGTTTAAGTTCGTTTATATTGTCCAAATAAGCGTGATCCACAAGTTTAAGGAAGGATTCAAGATTCACTGAGCCATCAACATTTGTCGCTTCTGACAGCTGTTGTTTGAGTAGGTTTGATTGTGGCTCAAAGTTAACCATCGCTTTAATTCTCCGACCATAAGGATCGTCACTGATTGATGGATCTATTCTAAGCATAGTGGGATTAATAAAAGCTTAATTGAGCGTAATAATTATTTTAAGAATGTTTCAAAAATGTCGATGGATGATTTTTCTGAAATGAGTTTCTTGTTTTCCTTAAGCCAGATCTCAGTTGTTGTATATCCGGCCTTTTTGAGGTGCTGAAAAAAATCCCAATTCGTATTGAGTTTAGACGATGCGTTTAATTCGGACTGAATATTATCTTGTTTGATGATGTGCATCTTTATGTCTTTATATTCATCAGGGCTTAGTTTGCCTTTCTCAATGAGCTTGCTCACAAAATTAATGGCACGCATTTCTGAGATCAAACTTGAGTTAAACGTGATTTCATTGAGCCTGTTGATAATGTCATTGGACGTATAAGGAATTTCTTTTCGAATTAAAGGATTAATTTGGATCAGGAGAATATCTTGGCTAGAACATCTATAGACTAAGGGCCAGAGAACAGGATTTCCCATATATCCGCCATCCCAGTAGTAATCATCATCAATTTTAACGGCCTGAAAAATAAAAGGGATGCAGGCCGAAGCGAGTAGACTGTCGAGCGTGATCTCATCATGTTTGAAAATCCGTGGACGCCCTGTTGTAACGGATGTTGCTGCAATAAAGAGTTTAATTGGGCTGTCACATAGTTTTTTGAAATCTATTTTTTTCTCAAGAACCCATTTTAAGGGGTTGATATTTAAGGGATTACTTTGATAAGGGGATAGAATTCGACTCATTAATTCATGATAGGTATAACTTAATGACCAATCAAGATTCCAAGGGTCCTCCATCTTTTCTGCCATTGTCTTCTTTATAGGATTAAAGACATTGCCGAGGAGGCTAATTTCCCACCAAAAAGATTGTAAGGCTGTTTTGGCTGCAAGACGCCCACCATCAGTCATTCCCTCTGCCAAGACAACGGCATTCATGGCACCGGCACTTGTTCCGCTAATACCTTCAATTTCAATGTCTGATTCTTCTAAAAGACGATCAAGAACGCCCCATGTAAATGCACCATGGGCACCGCCCCCTTGAAGGGCTAAATTGATTTTTTTAGGTGTTTTAGACATTGCTGCAATCCCTCTTTATATAGTTGGATATAGCAGATTATCGGTTAATATCTTCTTAATAAGAAATAAACTCTTTTAATCGCGCAAGACTTTCAGGTTTGCCTAGAACAGCCATAACCTCAAAAACACTCGGAGAAATAGTACTGCCGGTTAGGGCTACGCGTAAGGGTTGAGCTAAATTGCCAAGTTTTTCCCCGAGGCGTTCAGCTGTTGTCCGAATCTGAGCATCTAAGTCATGCTCTGTGAATGTTTCGGCTGTTTCAAGATCAGTAATGACCTCACGAACCAAAGCTTTTGATTCTGGCGTGACAAATTTTAAGGCTTTTTCATCGTGTTCAGCCAGACGAACATAAATTAACGAACTATCTGCTAAGTCCAAGACTGTCTTAGCACGTTGCTTAAGGCCATCCATGCCACGCAAGATTCGATCATAGTGCTCTGTCGATAGTTTGTGTTGAAGGTTGTCCTCAATTAAAGGGGCACATAAATCCATGAGGCGTGTATTATCAGCTTCACGAATATAATGTGCATTCAAATTTGTTAACTTGGCCATGTCAAAGCGAGCAGGGGACTTGCCGATTGATTCTGTGTTAAACCAATCGATTGCCTGAAGACGAGTGATAACCTCATCATCGCCGTGACTCCAACCGAGGCGCAGCAGGTAGTTACACATCGCTTCGGGCAGGAATCCCATATCTCGGTAATTTTCCGCACCCAAAGCACCGTGGCGTTTTGATAACTTAGCCCCGTCTGCACCATGAATCAGAGGAATGTGGGCAAATGCAGGGACATCCCAGCCACAGGCTTTATAGAGATGGTATTGACGGAATGCATTCGTTAAGTGATCGTCTCCGCGAATAATATGGGTGATATTCATATCGTGGTCGTCAACAACAACCGATAGCATGTAGGTCGGTGTGCCGTCAGCACGCAGTAAGACCATGTCATCAAGCTGTGTGTTTTGGATCCGTACTGCCCCTTGAACAAGATCATCAATGACCGTTTCGCCATCTTGAGGTGCCTTAAAACGAACAACTGGCGCAACACCGACCGGTGCCTCAGACGGATCGCGGTCACGCCATAATCCGTTGTAGCGCGGCGGTAGATTATTGGCTTTTGCGTGTTCACGCATGTGTTCTAATTCTTCCGGGGAACAATAACAATGATAAGCTTTACCTTCGGCAAGAAGTTGTTTTGCGACGGCGGCATGTCGCTCCGCCCGGGAAAATTGATAGACAGTTTCGCCATCCCAATCAAGTTCAAGCCATTTCATACTGTCAAGGATTGCATCAACAGCTTCGGGGGTAGAGCGAGTACGATCGGTATCTTCGATACGTAGCATGAATTGCCCGCCATGGTGTTTTGCAAATAAATAGTTGAACAGCGCGGTACGAGCCCCGCCAATGTGTAAATAACCGGTAGGAGAAGGAGCAAAACGAGTGATAACAGTCATAGATTGATGATCTTTACAATGAAAACTTATGTTTTAAAATAGATGATTGAGAGGAAAAAATCCAGTAGTTGTTCTAGATAACTGGCGGAATACCTCACCTCTCCCACAAGGGGCGAGGTGGGAGATTCCGCCGCTTACAAAGCATATGGGCAACAATTTTTTGTATCCTTACGTCTGGAATAATTATAAGGGGTCGGCTATATAAAAAAACCGCCCAATCGGGCGGCTAAAGTTGCTTTTTGTGTTTTCAAAAATTTCTATTAAACGGTTGGGATAACCGAAACGTAGGAGCGATTTTTTACTCCTGAATGGAATGTCACTGTACCGTCAATAAGGGCGAACAGTGTGTGATCCTTACCCATGCCAACGTTTTGACCAGGGTGGAACTTTGTGCCACGCTGACGAACAATAATGTTCCCAGCAATCGCATGCTCATTACCAAACTTTTTTACACCAAGGCGGCGACCCATAGAATCGCGGCCGTTACGGGAACTACCACCAGCTTTTTTCTGTGCCATAGACTTACTCCTTTATATCCCGATTACTTTCCAAGTGCCACTTTTGTAATCTTGACAACTGTCAAGTGTTGGCGATGACCCTTTTTACGACGATAGTTGTGTCGACGGGTCTTCTTGAAAACAATCACTTTACGATCACGCATCTGTTCTTCGACAGTTGCTGTTACTGTGGCGCCAGCGACAGTTGGTTCACCGATATGGTCTTTCTTGCCATCGTTGACAAGAATAACATCTGTAAATTCAACTTTGCTGCCGGCTTGGGCGTCGAGTTTTTCGAGACGAATAACGTCTCCCTCGGCGACCTTATATTGCTTACCACCGGTCTTAATTATTGCAAACATATTTTAAACTCTCTGTTTAAAAGAAAACACAAAAAGAACACAGCCTTAAAGACTGCGTTAATTATCTTACTACATCTATCGTTTTTTTATGGTCTGTGTCAATATTAAACTAGTGGAATTCATAAAAATATTGAGTAAATTTTATGACACCGGAACTTGTGTTAGAAATTCTTGATCATGCGATGATCGCTATTGTTAAAATTTCATTGCCGATGCTCTTGGCGGCACTGGTTGTGGGTGTCATTATTTCTTTATTTCAGGCCTTGACGCAAATTCAAGAAACGACGTTAACCTTTGTCCCTAAGATGATTGTCCTTTTCGTTGTTATTGCGTTTTCGATGCCCTTTATCGGGGCGACGCTGTCGGGGTTAACGCATGAACTTTATGGACATATTACTGATCGGCAATGACGTATACTTTCTATTTCCAAGAGATTTATGAATACTTTTTCGTCTTTATGCGCCTGAGCGGTCTTTTCCTCTTTTTTCCCGGGATTGGCGAAAGTTTCGTTTCGGCACGCATCCGTTTAATGGTTGCGTTTGTTGTGACGCTGGTGATTACGCCACTTGTGTCGCAAGGGGTTCCTGTCAAAGAGTTTTTATCCCCCCTAACGGTTCTTTATATTTGTCGTGAGATATTCTTTGGGGTGTTTTTGGGCGTCATGACACGTATTTTATTAGATGCGCTTCAGATAACAGGGAACATTATCGGGTTGCATACATCTCTGTCAGGGGCGTCACTTTTAAATCCGTCCTTGGGGACTTCGGATACGGCTATTGGAACTGTCCTGATGTTTGGTGCAACGGCTTTGATGTTTGCAACGAATACGCACTACCTGATTTTCGCAGGCCTTATTCATTCTTACGAAGTCTTTCCGATGCAAGGGGCAATTCTGATGGGTGATTTTTCCAAGGCTATGGTTAACGTTGTTGCTGATAGCTTTTGGTTGGGGGTTAAATTAGCCTTTCCCGTGATGATTGTCGGAACCTTATTGAATGTTAGCACAGGCCTTGTTAGTCGTTTGATGCCGCAGATGCAAGTCTATTTTATGTTCATGCCTGTTCAAGTTTTCCTTGGGTTTATGTTGTTGGCCGCCATTATCGGAACGATTATGACGGTTTTTATGGATCATTTTCGTGATTTTTTACAGGGAATAGGCCATGGCTGAAGGTAGCGAAGAAGACGAAAGCTCCAAGACTGAGGAACCGACTCAGCATCGGATTGATGAGGCTTTTAAAAAAGGTCAGATCGCCTATTCCCGCGAAATTCTTCACTGGATGATGCTCGGGACGGCTGGGCTGACGATTATGATGTTTGCTTGGTATGTGGGGCAAAAATTTCGCAAGAACTTTACTCAATATATTGCTACCCCGGATCAATTTTTAGTGGATGCGAGTACATTGAGTGCGTTAGCGTGGAAAATTGTCTTTGATTTTTTCTTGCTGAGTTTGCCTTTATTAGGGTTCTATATGGCTGCGGCCTTGGCTGGCGGTTTTTTTCAAACAAAATTTGCAATTTCAACCCAAACTCTTAAAATGGATTTGGGGAAATTGTCGCCGATGAAGGGTTTTAAGCGGCTGTTTTCTAAGAAATCGCTGGTTGAATTTATCAAGGGATTATTCAAGATTACGATTGTGGGGTTTGCTCTTTATATTTTTTTCCGAGCAAAACTAGATGAAGTGGCCGGAATGATCTACTTACCTGCTGACAAAGTGCTGGGCACGATTGGCACCTATGTGACGCGTTCAATTGTTATTGTTGTCTCGGCAATGGCGATTATCTCAATTATGGACTATTTGTTTCAGAAGTTTGAGCTTCTAAAATCGTTGCGTATGACAAAAGATGAAGTTAAACGGGAGCATAAAAATCTGGAAGGAGATCCGCAAATCAGAGGAAAACGCCGGCAGATTGCAGAACAACGCATTAAGCAGAACCTGAAACAAGCCGTGGGTAAGGCAACGGCAATCATTACAAACCCAACTCACTTTGCCGTTGCCATTCAGTACGAAGCCGAAACCATGAATGCGCCGATTGTTGTTGCTAAAGGTGTCGACAACATTGCCCTCAAGATTCGTGAGTTGGCCAAAGAAAAAGACGTGCCAATTTATGAAAATCCACCTTTGGCGCGTGCTTTGTATGCTAGTGTGGATTTAGAACAAGAAATCCCACCGGAGCATTACCAAGCCGTGGCGGAAGTTATCCGATTCGTTATGAACCTGAAGAGCCCATATTTTTAAGGGTTATTCAGGCTAGAAAACTCTTGCTGTGTTTCCTTGTTCGGAATCTTATACGTAACTAAGCACGGGAATTAAATCTAATATTGCAATCGCTTAATTCAGGTTGTACTTCCCCTGTTTTATTCTTGCTATTTAGTTGTATTAAGTTATATATTCTAACAAATATTTGCTCGTATTATTTCTTTTAGATAAAAATCACAAAATATAGTTGATTTGGTCATAATAAAATACTATGTCATCAATGTATATAATTTTATAGGATTTGTAAAATGCCTATTTCAACACTTTCTCTTGTTTTAGGGCTTTCTATTTCTTCAGGTTATGCATCTGATGATCCATTATCTCATCAGGATTGGGGGGCTATATCTGTTGACCAAACAAAAGACTTGCCTCAGCAGTATACTACCCCTGTTAATAAAGCTGGGGTGCCTTGGGGTGATTTTTCTCTGAATGGAAAAAAATATAAGATTCAGAATGTTTCTGGGAGCAATATGGCTTGTTTCTTTAACTCAATGGGGTTGAATGCAGCTGCACAAGCAAAGTTGTTGCGTGAAAATAAAAATAATTCTCTTGTTCGTTGGATGGTTGGGAATGACATTCTTTCTGCGTTCCATAATCCGGAACAACTATCTGGAAAAGTAAAGGTGGCAATTGGTTATAATGAGTATATGCAAGCTCGAGACGAGATAGATAAGCTCGAAGAAAAAAGGAATAGCCTTTTAAAAGAAAATGGCGGAAATACAGATGTATTGCCTGAAGAGTTGCAGAAGGCAAAGTTAGTAGAAAAAGAAAATGAAATATTTGAAACTTTTAAAAAGCGATGTATGTCAAGCGCTGCATTTTTAGCTTATGTTGATACCTATATAGATAATAATGAAATGATGGCGTTTGCACCAGATGGCGGTGTTAATCATGATGATATAGGTCAAAACTTCACTGCAATCGATGCAATTGCGTATCTGAATAATATTGGCGTGCAAATCTATACATGGGCTGACCGTAAAAAACCATTAGTAGATGGTAATATTCATCTTTCTCACCAATATATTCCAGATGGGGCAACGAGAATAGCACGTTTATATTATAACCCATATCACTTTCAAGCATTTGTTTCTGCTGTTGATGAAGAAGCAGAGCGTCAAGCTAAAGCTCAAGAAGAACTTCGAAAACAGCAAGAAGCAGAGCGTCAAGCTAAAGATCAAGAAGAGCTTCGAAAACAGCAAGAAGCAGAGCGTCAAGCTAAAACTCAAGAAGAACTTCGAAAACAGCAAGAAGCAGAGCGTCAAGCTAAAGATCAAGAAGAGCTTCGCAAACAACAAGAAGTAGAGCGTCAAGCTAAAGCTCAAGAAGAACTTCGCAAACAACAAGAAGCAGAACGTCAAGCTAAAGATCAGCAACAGGGGACGGGAGAACTTGAATCTATAGGTAGCAGTCAGCCTCAAGTTGGTGATGTTCGTACCAATAATGCTAAAAAAGAACGATGGAATGGCTCACGTTGGGTTCGTATGTAACTCTTAGAATCCATCCTATAATAAAGCCACGTATTGGACGTGGCTTTATTATCTTTTCAGGGGGGTATCACATCATCGCTCACGTGCTAAGTGTTGATTTTGTTCCTCATTCCCTGTTGGAAAAATCAAAGAGAACGATTATATTGGTGTTCTAATAAACAAAAAATCACTGACAGTTTATTTCTGGAAAAACTTCTTTGAAACGATTAAGTATTGTCGTCATACTGTATCGTTGCGCCAAATTTAGGCCATTGAGCTGCATCTTCCTGATCTGGTCATCTGAACAATCACTTATTTGATGGATAGCTTGGGCTAGACTTTCTGGATTGTTTACCTCACACAATACGGCAGACTTTTGTCCCTCTAGGATTTCAGCTAGTCCTTTTGCACAGGTAGAGATAAGGGGGCAGCCATAAGCGAGCGTGTCTAGGGCAATAATACCAAAAGGCTCCTCGCAGGATGGAATGCAAAAAACGTTCAGTTTATCATAAAAAGCGCGTTTGTCGTGTACCCATCCTACAAACTCAATACTGTCGTCAAGGCTCAGTTTTTGGGTCAATGCTTTTAGTGATGCTTCTTCAGGGCCTGAGCCACCAATGATCACTTTAAGCTTGATTTTGTTTTTTACAAGCCCAATCGCTTGGATAAAATCTTCAAAGCCTTTTTTCTTCACGAACCGCCCCATGGCTCCAATAATCAAGGTATCCGTTTTTGGTTTGAGCTTAATAGGCTTGATATCTACTAGATCAATCATATTGGGCAGATGAAAAACCTTATTTTTTTGGAATCCTGCTGGGATCAGATGATCATCGATCATATGCTGGGATACTGCAAGAATAGCATCAGCCTTGATTAAGTGTTTGATGCTATAGTTATGACAAAAACCAATGATCCGACCGGATACAAGTCCAAATCTTCGTAAGGTTAGCATCATCTTAAGGGGACGATTGCCGTGACATAAAATAACGTTAGGTTTATATGATGAAATAATTTTTTTTAAGGCATAAAGGCCAAATGGATCCCAGTCTGCAGACTGTCTTATTCTTGCTTGTTTAATAGTATCTGGTAGGGATAGGGAGGATTTTTTATCAAGGATAGCCATCTGATCATAGTCTGTATGTTTGTCAATCATGGTCGCAATGTTGATAAAGGCTTGTTCAATACCGCCACGACCTCGACTCAGCATAATATTCAGAATTTTTGGATTATTCATCAAGCTAAACTTTAGAAATGAATGGGGCGAGAAACCGGGATCGAACCGGCGACCTCGAGAACCACAACCTCGCGCTCTAACCAACTGAGCTATTCCCGCCGCATGTCATTATTAATAGCTTGTCTTGCCTAATCAGTCAACTAATTTTATTTCTCTTTCATCTGAAAAACACCGTCCCAGTTATTGGGTGGAGGGTTTTTCTTGTATTGTTGACAGCGCTCAATATAAAGATCTGCTGTATGGTCTTTACCATAATTAACCTCAATACTTTTGAAAACTTCAATGGCTTCATCCCAACGTTTATCCCGATAAAGAGCAACGCCACGATCAAATCGATTGCAGAAATCAATTTGTTCATCTGTTGGTAGCAAGAGGGGATTACTATTTTTCATAGCAACCAACTCATAAATCTTCACGCCTTTTTTCTTGCCCTTGACAGCAACAAGATCAAGCGGCCGAACAATAGCATAATCTTGGATGTGATGAAGTGTATCATCACTGATGATAATAGAGGTGCCATAGATTTTATTCAGGCCTTCTAGTCGTGATGCAAGGTTAACGCTGTCACCAAGGGCAGAATAAATCATGCGCCAACTTGATCCCATATTACCAACAATGGCCTCTCCGGAATGGACACCGATACGCGTGACGAGAACAGGTTTTTTCTCAAAGTGCCATTTGCGATTCAAATCACTGAGTCGTTTTTGGACAAGAAGGGCTGCTGTGCAACCGTTCATAGCTTGATCTTTGTCCGGATTCGGAGCACCCCAGAAAGACATGACCGCATCACCAACAAATTTGTCTACAGTTCCGTTGCAGTCTGCCATTATTCGTGTAATTTCCTCGAAATATTCGGATAAGTGAGTGACGAGTTTATCCGCAGGGTAGGCTTCACTAATCGTTGTGAAATCCGCGATATCTGTGAACATAATTGTCAATTTTTTTGATTTACCACCAATTTTGACTTCGTTTCCATTATCTAAAAGTTTGCGAACCAATTTTTTAGGAACGAACTTACCAAACGAGACAAGGCTAATACGCATGGCGTTAATCGATGACTGAAGTTGTTGAATTTCTTGAATTGCAGAGACAACTTGTTCCGGATAATTAAGGTCAAAGCTTGAAATTCGATTTGCTTGGTTTGTTAATTGAATAATTGGTTTTGAAACACGGTGTGCTAAATAAGTTATAAAGATTATTGATAGGAACAAGATAAAGAAACTAATGATGAGAGTGTTCTGTTGAGTCTGTTTAATCTGCCCGATCAGGGAGTCAATCGGCATAATAAAAACATAAACCCAATCTTTGAAAATGCTCGGGTCATATTCTTTAAAGTTGGCAATGTACTCTTTGCCTTCATAAGAAAAGATGAATTTTCTCTCCCCGGTGGAGTTAAATACTTTAAAGGCTTCGGCCGGTATTTTGTCAGCGAGGTCATTGACCGTCACAAGTTGTGTTTCTCCGCCTGTCAGGGATACTTTTGCAGGATGATTTTCAAAGGGAGAGGCAACAATTTCACCTTTTTTCGTCAAAACAAGAGATAATCCTTGAAAGTGAACGTTCTTTAGAATTTCGGTGAAACTGTCTAGCGGGATGTCTGCCCCGATGACACCGAAATAATGACCCCCATCTGTGCTTATGGGGATTGCATTGGCAACGCCTGGGAGTCGAGTCGTTGAAAAAATGTAAATATTTGTCCAAATTTGGCTGCGGGTTTGTAAGGTGCGTTGGTACCATTCGCGAACTTTGTGATTATAATTGACCTGAGAAGTGGGCAGTTTTTCTGTCTCTAAAATGTGAGAGTCGGCATCCAGATATGACCATGTTTCAGAGACATCACTTTTATTACGCTGCACGACTCGTACCGCAATTTTTGCTTTTATCGGTAAAAGCCGTTGGTTTGTACGATAGGTCGAATTTGGCGGAAGTATTTTAACTTGGAAAAATGTTCCTTCTTCTGTTCCGATAAAAATACTTTCAAGAGATGGGTATTGCTTAACAACAGCAATACAGTAATCCAAGAGGATTTTATTCTGTGTGGAAACCATGGTTTGGTTTTTTATGATATAAGACCCCATAAGGGTGGCTGTTTGAATCCCCTCGAAACGGTTACGAATGCGATCAATTTTTGATTCACTCAAATCGTCCATCATCCGTTGAGAAAGTTCGAGCATGGATGTTGTGTTGTTTGTATATGTATAGTAGACAATTGACGTTGCTGTTAAAACTTGAATAACAAAAAAACTGGATAGGATATCAAAACGCAAATTGCGTTGTGTTCTAAATTTAATAATAGCTTTTTTTACATATTCCAGCATACGAACCGCCGTTTAAACAGAGTAAACCTATGATAAAATTTATCATGATCCTCTTAACATATCGTAAATTATAGGTAAAATTTTAGGACACGCCCTAGATACTTTTCGTATTATAGTCGTTTCAGTTAAGTTTGATCCAGTTAAATGGAGTGACTCTATCGTACCAGTTCAATCACTTTGTCTAAAGAAACATCCTGTTTATCGCCTGTTTTGCGATATTTAATTTCAACCATGCCCGTATCGATGGTTTTGTTCCCAATAACAACTTGCCATGGAAGACCGATTAAATCCATATCAGCGAATTTGGTTCCGGCGCGCTCATCACGATCATCATATAAAACGTCGATCCCTGCTGTTCTGAGTTGGGTATACAGTCCTTCGGCTAGCGTATCCGCTTTGGTGTCTCCGGCTTTAAGATTGATGAGTCCGATTTTGAACGGAGCAACGGCTTCCGGCCAAATAATCCCTTTGTCATCGTGGGAGGCTTCGATAATGGCACCGACGAGGCGTGAAACACCGATACCATAGGACCCCATTTCTAAGGGGATGGTTTTCCCATCTTGAGTTGTAACTTTAGCCCCCAACGGTTCAGAATATTTTGTTCCGAAATAGAAGATGTGGCCGATCTCAATGCCACGAGCTTCTTTGAGCTGGCCTACCGGGACGGAGCAATCCTCCGGTTTGTGCATTTCATCCGCCGCTGCATATAGGGTGCTGGCACGATCAAAGGTCATCTGTTCCGGTGTCAACGTATCAAACTGAACATCATAGTAGATCGTGCTTTCGCCTGTTGGTGCAACGATTTGGAATTCATGGGACAGATTGCCACCGATGGCTCCTGTGTCTGCACGTACAGGAATGGCTGTTAGCCCCATACGGTTAAAGGTACGCAAATAGGCTTCATAAATCTTTTTATACGTCTCAGTTGCGCTCTCAACGGTTAAATCAAAGGAATAGCCGTCTTTCATCAGAAATTCCCGTCCTCGCATCACACCAAAGCGTGGGCGAATTTCATCGCGGAACTTCCACTGAATTTGGTATAGAACCAATGGCAAGGCACGATAGCTTTTGACATATTGTGCAACCACATCGGTGATGACTTCTTCGTTGGTTGGGCCATACAACATCTCGCGGTCATGGCGATCTGTGATACGGAGCATTTCTTTACCATAAGCTTCGTAACGGCCAGATTTTTTCCATAATTCTGCGGGTTGAATTGTTGGCATCAAGACTTTATGACAGCCAATACGATCTTGTTCTTCACAAACGATTTTTTGGATGTTCTCAAGAACTTTTAACCCCAGGGGGAGCCATGTATAAATACCGCTTGTTTCCTGGTTAACCAGGCCGGCCCGTAGCATCAAGCGATGGGATGCGATTTGAGCTTCGGCAGGGGTTTCTTTGAGAGTCGGTAGGAAATAGTGGCTCAGTTTCATGGTAGTTTCTATCAATCGTGATTCATTATGGAAATTCTAACATAGATTGCATCAAGACGGAATCACTTGTTTCTGTACCAACACAGCATGAGTCCCGGTATGCCTGTTAAGGTAATAAGGGTAAAGGTTGTCGTCCAGGTTGTGTTTTGCGCTAATAGACCAACACTTGATGGGATCAGTGTTCGGGAAAACCCCATGACGGAGCTGAGAAGAGCGTATTGTACCGTTCCAAAACGTTTATTGCACAGGCTTGTGATAAAGGCGATATAACTCACCATTGCCATGCTACCTGTTAGGCTTTCAGCACCATTCACCAGGTATAAGAGAGGAAGGTTATAGCCAACATGGGTCTGTAAGATAAAGAGTCCATGGGTGATCAGGTGGATTAAGCCAAAGGTTAAGAGCCCCCAACTGACTGTATGCGTTTGTAATAATTTTCCACCGATAATGCCTCCTAAAAGAGCCATGGCTGTACCAAAAACCTTGGAAGCCGTTGCGATCTCAGCAGCGGTAAATCCTAGTGATAATTGGAATGGATTGACAAGGATGGCTAATAGATTATCGGCAAGTCTATATAAAATGATAATCGCGATGATCGTCATAAGGTCTCTGCCTTTGCCAATTTTTAGGATCGGCCGCCAGAAATTTTGAAAGGATGATGGCTTATGTTTTCGGTGTTGTGGGGGAAAGGTCGAAAAAACAAGGGCTCCGAGGAGGAGACATAACATCGCGCTTATTTTGAATAACGTTGCCCATTCAAACACTGTTGATGCATAAATTAAGCCGGCACCGGATGCTAACATCCCTAAACGGTATCCGGTAATATAACCCCCGGCACTATGTCCGGAGTTTTGAGCATGGGTTTTATCAATGCGATATTTGTCTAGGTAAATATCTTGGATAACAGCTGCTGTTGCAATAAGACTAGCCCATAGGGCTATGGTTGGAAAGTTTGTGATAGGTGTTGTTGATAATTGCCACAAGCTATAGGTTAACCCGATTGAGGCAAAAAAAAGTTTATAGGCATCTTTTAAGGGGAGACGATCAACGAGCAGAGCAATCGGATATTTTAAAGAATAGGGGAGAGCAACGAGAGAAAATAGCCCCAATGTAATGAGGTTTATTCCTGATTCAGCCAACCAGAAGTTTAGAGTGTTACCACTGAGCAGGAGGCAGAACCCGCTCATAAAGCCATACAGTAATGTTTGAAGTGTAACAGTCATCCTTGTTCGTGCTTCTTATACAGTTTTTTGTCCCAGCGGCGGTGGAACCAAAACCATTGGTCAGGATAGGTTTTGATCCAGCTTTCAATGTGAGTGTTACACTGTGTTAAGATCTCATCGATTGATTGGTTTTTCGGATCCATTATATCATCACTAAAGTGAACGATAAATTCTGTTTTATTATGACGTGTTATGAGAAGAGGAATGATTTTTGCACCCGATGCCCTGGCGAGTTTGACAAAACCGTCAGCTGTTTTTGCCGAAACGCCAAAAAAGGGAATGTCTACTCCTTCGTTGTATTTTTGATCCGCTAGGACAACCATGTTTATCCCGGATTTTAGGGTGCGCATGGATTCAATTCCGGAACGTCGTCCTTTGGCAATTTGGCCGGTTACAATGTGTCTTCGGCATTTTAGAATTAAAGCATCCACATAAGGGTTGTTGATGGGGCGGTAGATGGGTGTCAGAGAATAACCGCAATCGGTGATGCTTTTTGCACCCATTTCCCAATTTCCCAGATGCGCGGAAAAGAGCATAACAGGAGGGTTATCCGCTGCTAAATGCTCCAAGATTTTACTGTTAACTTGAGAACACTTAAATTTTGGATCTTGGTCGGCAATGTCTAAAACAAAATATTCAAAGAAAGTTCGTCCGATATTATCGCAAGATTTTTTTATCAAGGTGTTGCGGTCGTCAAGAGATAAATGAGGAAAAACCCGTTGGATATTATTATCAGCCACACCGTGAAGTTTAGCATAACCATATCCAATCGTCCTGCCGATAAAGCCACCGAGGGCTGAGGCGTTTGAAAACCCTAAAAGACGGCAAAGTCGATAAAGCAGGTAGAGCGGAAGATATTCAAGGAAGTAGCGTATTCTCAGCATCGATCGTAACACAAGTTGAGTCTTTATGCTGAGAGTACATGAAAAAGGATCTAGACACTAGTACTATAGCCGACCCATTATAATCCGGCTATGCGTTGCAGCGTCTCTCGTGTACTAACTGTACACGTCGCTCCTTGCGCCTGTAGCCAAATTAAATGGCTCTAGCTATAGCCGGCCCATTATAATCCGGCTATGCGTTGCAGCGTCTCTTGTGTACTAACTGTACACGTCGCTCCTCGCGCCTGTAGTCAAATTAAATGGCTCTAGCTATAGCAGCCCCCCTTATAATCCGGCTATATTTTAAAAATCATCTAGCATCAAAATAATAAGTTACGGTATAGTCCTAATATATTTGAGAAAAAAGGAATAATTAAAATGACTGTTTTTCTGGATTTTGAAAAACCAGTAGCAGAGATGGAAGGTAAGATCGAAGAATTACGTCATCTTTCATCAAAAGGTGATTTAAATATCGTCGAAGAGATATCTCGCCTACAGTCTAAAGTTGACAGAATGTTGCGACAAATCTATGCAAATCTGACGCCATGGCAAAAAGTTCAAGTGGCGCGCCATCCAAACCGCCCTCAGTTTTTTGATTATTTGAATTCAATCGTGACTGATTTCTTGCCGCTGGCTGGGGATCGTTGTTTTGCTGAAGATCAAGCTATCATTGGTGGTCTGGGGAAAATCGGTAGCCAATCCGTTATGGTTATTGGCCAGCAAAAAGGCAATGATCTTGAAACACGGGTGAAGCATAACTTTGGTATGGCTAAACCTGAGGGGTACCGTAAGGCTGTGCGTTTGATGGAAATGGCAGATCGCTTTAATTTGCCAATTGTAACCTTTATTGATACAGCGGGTGCTTATCCGGGGATTGATGCCGAAGAACGTGGTCAAGCTGAGGCTATCGCTAAGAGTATTGAATCTTGTCTGCGTGTCAAAGTTCCGCTGATCAGCATTATTATCGGTGAAGGCGGTTCTGGTGGGGCGATTGCCATTGCCGCAGCAAATGCTGTGTTGATGTTGGAAAATTCTGTTTATTCTGTTATTTCTCCTGAAGGATGTGCTTCGATCCTGTGGCGGAGTGCAACTAAAGCTTCGGAAGCAGCAGACGCACAAAAACTGACGGCTCAAGATTTATATGGCCTTGGTATTATTGATAAAATTTTGCCGGAACCGGTGGGTGGGGCTCACCGCGAGCCAAAAGTCGCCATTGATGCCGTTACGCGTGAAATTGAACACTATATTTCAACATTCTCAAAAATGGATGGTGAGGCGTTGCTCCGACATCGTTATGATAAATTTCTTGCCATGGGTTCTCGGGGGATGAATTAGCAGTCTGACTTTAGAATTGCTAAATTGTGTTGGGAGTGGCTATAATAATTCAAAAGCATTACTTCATTTTGGAGTCGAGAACTAATGTCAAAAAAAGATTTGTATGAAATCCTGGGTGTTGGTAAAAGTGCCAACGGTGATGAGATTAAAAAAGCTTATCGCAAACTTGCTATGAAGCATCACCCTGATAAAAATCCCGGGGATAAAGTTGCCGAAGAAAAATTCCGCGAGGCAACAGATGCTTATGATATTTTAAAAGACGATCAAAAGCGCGCTGCTTATGATCGTTTTGGTCATGCTGCATTTAACCAAGGCGGAATGGGTGGCGGTGCTGGTGCTGGTGGTGCCGGGTTTGGCGGTTTTGATTTTACATCATCCTTTGCGGATATTTTTGACGAAATGTTTGGGGATGGCATGGGGCGTCGCCAAGCTGAAACCAACATGCGCGGTTCAGATATTCGCTATGATTTGGAAATCACGCTAGAAGAAGCATTCCACGGAACAACAGCTAAGATTCGATACCTTGTTGCCGACCAGTGCGACACATGTCACGGATCCGGATCGGCAGACGGTGCGGCACCTGTTAAGTGTGTTGGTTGTAATGGTCGTGGCCGTGTCCGAGCTCAGCAAGGATTTTTTACCGTTGAACGGACTTGCCCTGTTTGTCATGGTGTTGGTGAATCGATCAATAAGCCATGCAAGAGCTGTAATGGAAGCGGGCGGAAACGCCGTGAAAAAACAATAGATGTTAAGATCCCTGCGGGTGTTGATGATGGAACGCGGATTCGTGTTTCCGGTGCAGGTGAAGCTGGACTGAGAGGTGGAGCTGCGGGGGATTTGTATGTCTTTGTCTCAGTTCGCCCTCATAAACTCTTTAAACGGCAAGGGGGGGATATCTTCTGTCGCATTCCTATTCCAATGACAACCGCAGCCCTTGGTGGTGAGCTTGAAATCCCAACGATTGACGGCAGCAAAGCAAAAATGAAGATTCCATTGGGGACGCAAAGTGGACATCAATTCCGCCTTAAAAGTAAGGGAATGGCTGTTATGCGTGCGGACTATCGGGGCGATATGTATATCGAAGCTGCTGTAGAAGTACCTCAGAACTTAAGTAAGAAGCAACGTGAACTGTTAGAAGAATTCGCCAGAATCACAACAGACGAAGCTAATAGCCCGGAGTCATCAGGATTCTTTAAAAAAGTAAAGGATTTATGGAGTGGGAAATAAAACCAAGATTTTCATCTTTGGCAAAACGGGCAGGATGGGGCAGGAAATAAACTTAATCTTGCAAGGTCATCCCAAAGCTGACTATTGTGGCGGGCGTTCATCGGGGCATGATGAGGGCAATGTAGATGATGCTGATGTTTTTATTGATTTTTCCAATCCTTTAGCAATTCCATCTGTTTTAGAGTTGGCTGTGAGTCACGGAAAACCACTGGTGATTGGCACAACAGGGCTAACTCACGATGACTTGGATGCTATTCAGCATGCTTCTGTACGTATCCCTATTATTCAAGCGTCCAATACGAGTCTTGGTATTGCCGTGTTAAGCAAAATTTCACAGCAGGTTGCTCAGATTCTTGATGAGGCCTTTGATATTGAGATCTCAGAATCCCACCATCGCCATAAACTTGATGCTCCCTCAGGAACAGCATTGAGTCTTGGTGAGGTTGTAGCTCGAGGACGACATATTGATTTTAATCCCTCGATGGTTGATCTAAATCGCCAGGGTGAACGGGATCGACGTATCGGTTTTTCCGTTCGCCGTGGTGGCGGGATTATTGGTGATCATACGGTTGCTTTTATTGGGCAGGATGAAATGATTGAGCTATCCCATCGTGGATTGTCACGCAGACTATTTGCCCAAGGAGCAATTAAGGCTGCTTTGTGGCTTAAGGATCGCCCGGCTGGGCTTTATTCAATGGCCGATGTCTTATTTTAACTGAATTGACGTTAAGATATTAAATTTACCTTTTGTTAATAATTTTGGGGCAATCTAAAATTAACAAGAGGAGATTCAAATGAAAAAATCAGCATTGACCGTATTGCTTTTATTAACGGCATGTCAAAATGAGGGTTCAGAAAAAAGCACCGGAATCTTAGATCGGATCAAGATTTTTCTAGGCTTGACTCAACCTGATCTTCCTCCTGATGATACACGATCAGAAGGTCGGACAAGAATTATTCCCGAAATACAATCATCCGTTAGTGATGGAAACTGGACAGGGGGAGAGCTTGTTAGTGCAGACCAATACTCAATCGCAGATGGTCCCGGACGTGTCATATCTGAATCCGGGTACAAGACAGGCGATATAGAGAAAACCATAGAAAACCCTGTTTTTCCGGTAGAGCAGAATAATGAAGAGAAAGCATCAACAGATAGCTCGATGATTCAGGCTGAGACAATGGCAGGACCGTCATTGCCAAAAGCTGCTATCCCTGAAAATACAACTGACACGATCTCTGCTCAAGAAGATGCTGTTAATCCGGTAGCAGCGGGAGATATGCCTCCGCTTGTTTATGGTCCCGATATGTCTGCTGATGAAAACACAAGGTCACTTTCGGGTTCTGCTGAAAAGAATTCGGCGGATGTTTCCCCTCAGAATAAGCCGTGGTCATCTGCTGGTTTAGAGTATGGATTTTCTAGCGATGGTACAGCGCAGCAGCCTACTTCTGATAATTCTTCGGGTAATTGAGGGATAGGTCATGCGCCATTATGGTTTTTTATTATGTTTAGTTGTAGCAGGATGTAGTAGCCCTGCTGATATTTCTGATATGGTGTATACGATCCCTGAAAAAAAGAGGGCGACAAGTGCCTCTAAATATTATAACAATGTCGTTGTTGAAAAAGTAACGGGTGGTGAAGAAACCGAGTTCTATAATGATGCAAAAATTGATAATGACAGTTTTAAACAAGCAATCGAAGAGTCATTAAAAACAGGAAACCTGCTCTCTGAAGATGGTAAGGGTGCGTATCATTTAACCGTTGATATTGCAAAATTTGATCAGCAATCATTTGGTGAGAAACCTAAAACTGAGATTCATGTCAAATTTACACTTTTAAATACCAAAACAAAAGTTAATGTTTTTTCTGAAGTTTATGACGATGATGCTTTTGCTACAAATAAAGATGCTTGGCGTCGTGGTGCAAAGGTTGAGATAGCCACAGAACGTGCTGCTAAAGGGGTTATTCATAAATTAACGGATCGTTTATTGATGTAGGGTGATATCATGTTTAAAGCTATTGTTTTTTTATTTTTAATTTTAGCTTCGTCAGTTTCTGCGGTTACAAATTATCCTGAAGCACCGCGAAGATTAACGTCTCAGCAACAAGAAGTTTTGAATGCGGCTTTACCAAATAAACCAACGCCACAAAGTCGCTATATGGAACGGTTTCTGCTTGCTATGCTCGTTGCTGAGCCTTTGCCGGGTGTCGATATGACCGAGTCTGCAGCAAAGCTTATTGTATCCCACAGATTGCTATTTGATCTTGTTGGTGTGTCTTCAGATGCGCTGTTAGAATCTCTTTCGCCTGATGCAGTGGTCTATCAAAAAAAACAATTCTCAGGGTTAGGAATATCCTTAGAAAAAGGTCAGCTTTCTGAAAGAAAATCAACGTTTGGTCGGTCAATTCGTGGCCTGTTTTCTTCAGTTGACCGGCGATATATAGTTTTGGTCGACCCTTTTGAATTTAGAATCATTGCTCGAGATTTTGGAAATATGCGCGATGGTGCACGATCTGGAATTTTAATATCTACAGGCCAGGCAAATCAGTCTGAATCCGGTCTTCTAAGGTTTAGGCTTAATCCGTCCAATTTGCAGCAACTCCGAGAAATAGTGAATGCCTATAGTCAATTATCTATTGATGATAAGCGAAAAGTCTTAATGAGCATTCTTAAACTTCAACTGTTTGCTCAAAGCCGAAGAATTGAAAAGTCGACTATTTTAAGAAAGATTTTGAGTCCACAACCTGTTCTTACTCAACCTCAAGATACACGTCAAATTATTGTTGCTGAGCCAACAGAACATTTGTCATGCCCCCGAGGAATACCTACGGAAGTATCGCGCAGTGTTATTCCAAGTGGTGGGCAACCGTTAGTCAAAGCGATTGCTGATCAGGGAATTTCAGGCATGGTTATTCGTACACCTGTAAAAGGGGAAGAGATTGCTGCCGTCGATTTTTCTAAGATCCCGGACAAAGTTCAGCGAGAATATATGCAGATGATGGCTGATCTTGTTCGCCATAAAGTTGACGATCCGGCTTTGAGTCGAGAGGAACGTCAGGCGATTATTGACGGATTCAAAGTAGATGTGGAACAGATGATGCGTACGGGCACATTTAATCCTGTGTCCCATCGTACATTTGCTTCAATTTTTGCTGAGTATACACTGTATAATGCTTTATCTTTGGGAGTAGGAAAACTCCCTTGGGCGATGGGGATGCTACAATCAACTGTTGTTGAAACAGCAGCTCCGCCGATGAAATTTTTAGATACAGCAATCACAGCTGCGACATGTACTGCGGCTTTGCCTAGTCTTGCCGGGCAAGTTGCCCAAAAGCGTATTAATCCTTATGCTATTGTGAAAGAGGAGGGGCAGTCTCGGTTTGGCGTTACCCATCCGGATGCTCTTGCGCAGTATCAACCATCTGTTTTGACACAGGGGGCTGCTATGGCTTGTTCGGCAGCTGCGGGTATGGTTGTTATGGCCGGATGTAACGCTGCTTTTTCTGCTGTTGGTATCGAAGACGGAACAACGTCGGCTGTCCTTGCCGCGGGAGCTGCGCTTGTGGCGAAATCAGCAGCCGAAGCTGCCATGTTACATGCACCAACGCAAAAGCGAATAGAGTCCGTCGTTCGACCTGCCGTTGGTGTATCAAAGTCAGCACTGTCTTGGCTTTGGGGGGCTGCAAAAAATATTGCAGCAGCTGTTACCGATGTTTCTGGTCTGGAAGAAGATGATGTCTTAATATTTTAAGATTGAGGTTCTTCTGCTCAGGGATGATGGGGCTTTCTTTTTTTCTTGTTTGTAGATGGCAATTCTTGACGTCAGG
Organism: Candidatus Paracaedibacteraceae bacterium; assembly: GCA_019636035.1. Lineage (GTDB taxonomy): Bacteria > Pseudomonadota > Alphaproteobacteria > Paracaedibacterales > Paracaedibacteraceae > Paracaedibacter. The sequence goes on along the minus strand of JAHBYI010000003.1, from coordinate 169,262 downwards.
GTTGTTTCAAGGCATCCTGAATAAAAGAATCTAATATTATATTTAACCAATGAATTCTGCCTTGATGACAAAACCTGTTGACGCTCTTGATCTTCTTTCAAACTATAAATCTAATATACTGCCTGTCGTGGACATTTATACGGATGGTGCTTGTAGTGGTAACCCTGGTCCTGGTGGTTGGGGGGCTGTTGTTGAATTTCAGGCGGCTGAGTCTGAATTAAGTGCCGGTGAGCCTCAGACAACAAATAATCGTATGGAAATGTCCGCAGCGTTGTTTGCTCTTAAGGCTTTGCCGATCCGTTGCCAAGTTAATCTCTATACCGACAGTATGTATCTAAAGGATGGGGTTACGCAGTGGATGATTGGTTGGAAGAAGAATGGCTGGAAGACGGCGAATAAAAAGCCTGTTAAGAATCAAGACCTATGGTTGGCATTGGACGAAATTTTGACTCATCATGATATCACATGGCATTGGGTCAAGGGGCATGCAGGGCATCCTCAGAATGAACATGCTGACGCATTGGCACGTAACGCAATTATTGCTGCGCAAATGGGGCTGTAATACCCGGTAATAATGGGGGAGGGGCATGTTTAAACACACATTTTCACGTCGCGATAATAGCATTCTTGGGCGTTGGTGGTGGACAGTTGATCGCTGGAGCTTTGGTGTGATCCTGATGATTATGGTCACGGGGGTTCTTTTGAGTTTTGCAGCAAGCCCACCCGTTGCTGATCGCCTTGGGATTGGCGGATTCTTCTTTGTTAAGCGTCACATGTTGATGATTCTCCCGGCCTTGGCTGTTTTAATTGGTTCATCCTTGTTGATGCCACGTCATATTCGACGTTTGGCTGTTGTTGTCTACTTTATTGGTCTGGCTTTAATGGTTGCGACAGTTCTAACAGGGACTGAGGTTAAAGGGGCGAAACGTTGGATTAATTTGGGTGGGTTTTCTCTTCAAGCGTCGGAATTTGTTAAGCCTGTTTTGGCTGTGATTAGTGCGTGGATGATGTCAGAGAAACTAAGGAATCCGACATTTCCCGGGATTTCTATGTCTTTTTTGTTTCTATGCCTCTATGTCTTTTTGCTGATCTTGCAGCCGGATTTTGGTATGACAATTGTCACTGTTGCAACATGGGGGTGCCAACTCTTTGTGGCCGGGATTCCCTTGTTTTGGATGGCTCTGGTTGTCGGGACAGGGATTGTCGGTGCTTTGGGGGCTTATTTCCTTTTACCCCATGTGACGCGTCGCGTTGACCAGTTCTTAGACCCTTCTTCGGGGGATCCGAAACATGACTTATATCAAATAACACAATCCTTAGAGGCCTTTAAAAATGGCGGATTCTTTGGGCGTGGCCCTGGTGAAGGTGTTGTTAAAAAACATATTCCTGATGCCCATGCTGACTTTGTTTTTGCTGTGGCTGGCGAAGAATTTGGGGTTTTTGTTTGCCTGTTGATTGTTGCTTTGTTTGGTTTTGTTGTGATTCGTTCCTATTTACGGGTCGTCAATGAAAATAGCTTGTTTGTGATCCTCGCCACATCGGGTATCGCTTTTCAATTTGGCATGCAGTCCCTCGTTAATATGGCTTCAACCTTGCATATTATCCCGACAAAAGGGATGACGATGCCCTTTGTCAGTTATGGCGGATCGTCGATGCTGGCACTGGGATTAGGAATGGGGATTGTTTTATCGTTAACACGGAAACGCTACGGCGTTATTGATCATCTATGACGCATATTATTCTTTCCACAGGTGGAACGGGTGGGCATGTTTTTCCAGCCATTAGCCTTGCTGCAGAACTGAAAAAGCGAGGGCATCGGGTTGACCTTATCACAGATCAACGGGGGTCATCCTATCAGGATAGTTCTCAGTTTGACCATGTGCGGATCCTATCAATTCCGAAGTCTGTGGGGATAATTGGCAAAATTAAGCAGTTGATTTCTGTTGTTGGGCATGGTCTCAACTTAATGTTGACCTTTAGGAAATCAAAGCCTGATTGCGTGGTTGGTTTTGGGGGGTATACATCCGCCCCCGTGGTTTTAGGAGCTTGGTTAGCTGGTGTTCCTGTTTTTATCCATGAGCAAAATGCCGTGCTTGGGCGTGTTAATGGATTTATGGCTAGGATTGCCCAAGGGATTGCTTTGGGAATGCCGATTACGAAGGGAGCCTCTGACGCAGCTGTGTTTGTCGGGAATCCTGTGCGTGAGATGTTTTTAAATCTGCCAGAATCGGTAACTGATAAACTGAGCCTTAATATATTTGTTTTCGGGGGCAGTCAAGGAGCAGATCTGTTCGGGCGAGTTGTCCCAAAAGCGATCGCTCTTTTGCCCAAGGAAAGCCAAGAAACGTTGCATATTTCCCATCAGGCACGTGCTGAAATTGTTGATGATGTGCGTCGAGCCTATGCTGGTACGGGGTGTCACGTTGACATGCTTCAGCCTTTTTTTCCTGATATGCCTCAAAAAATGTCAGAGGCAGATATAATCATTTGTCGCGCTGGGGCGATGACGGTTACTGAAATTGCCATGGTTGGTCGTGCTGCAATTTTTATCCCCCTTAGGATTGCCATGGATAATCATCAATATTGGAATGTAAAACCCATGGTTGATGCTGGTGCTGCCGAAATGATTGAAGAAAAAGAATTGTCCCCGGAAAAACTTGCTGAGATAATGCAAAGGTTGATTCAAGATCCGACGTACCGTCACCAACGTGCCCATGAAATTAAGAAATTCGCTGTGTCTGATGCTGCTAAGAAACTAGCAGATTTGGTGCTCAAGGGGTAAAATTTATTAGTCTTGTGTATTGCCTCAAATCCACTTGTCATAATTTGGTATCTTCAGCTAAGGTGGTTGTATAAACAGATAATGTAAGGTTAGCCATGTCCGCAATTGAAAATATCTTAGCCCGTGAAATCCTTGATTCTCGTGGAAATCCAACCGTTGAAGTCGATGTTATCCTTGAGGATGGCTCCTTTGGGCGAGCAGCCGTTCCATCCGGAGCATCAACGGGTAGCTATGAGGCGGTTGAGTTACGTGACGGCGAGAAAGATCGCTATTTAGGCAAGGGCGTTCAGCAAGCTGTTCTTGCGGTTGAGCACAAGATTTTTCCTATCCTTCAAGGGATGAGTGCCTTGGATCAACGGCGGATTGATGAGGCAATGATTGCTTTGGATGGCACAGAAAACAAATCAGAATTAGGAGCGAATGCCATCCTTGGGGTGAGTCTTGCTGTTGCAAAGGCTGCGGCTGATTGTTTGGGGCAAACGCTTTACAACTATATTGGTGGCGTAAATGCACGGGTTATGCCTGTTCCCATGATGAATATTTTGAATGGCGGTGCCCATGCCGATAATCCGATTGATATCCAAGAGTTTATGATCGTTCCTAGTGGAGCAGGGTCAATCACCGAAGCGATTCGTATGGGATCGGAAGTTTTTCATCATCTCAAGGCGTTGCTTAAACAAGCAGGGCATTCAACAAACGTAGGCGATGAGGGTGGATTTGCTCCGAATTTGGCAAGCACGCGTGAGGCATTGGACTTTATCCTTAAAGCGATAACCGCAGCTGGTTATAAAGCAGGAGAAGAAATCACCTTAGCCTTGGATTCGGCGGCCAATGAGTTTTACAAAGATGGTCAATATCACCTTAAGGGCGAAGGGAAGATTCTGGATTCAGCCGATATGGTTGATTATTATGCTCAACTTATAAAAGATTATCCGATTACATCCATCGAAGACGGTTTAGCCGAAGATGATTGGGCTGGATGGCAGTTACTGACCAGGACCTTGGGCGAAAAAATCCAATTGGTCGGGGATGATTTGTTTGTGACAAATGTCAAGCGATTGCACAAAGGGATTCGTGAGAAAGCTGCAAATGCGATTTTGATCAAGGTCAATCAAATTGGAACGTTGTCCGAAACATTGGATACGATCAGTTTAGCAAGACGAGCAGGGTACAAAGTTGTTATTTCCCATCGATCCGGAGAAACAGAAGATTCAACAATTGCTGATTTAGCCGTCGCTGTGAATGCAGGGCAAATTAAAACAGGATCCCTTTGCCGGTCGGATCGTATTGCAAAATATAACCAGTTGATTCGTATCGAAGAAGAATTGGCCGGAATGAGTATCTATGGAGAATAAAAGATGCCGGTCATCCTTGTAACAGGTGCAGCAAAACGTATTGGTCGTGAGATTTGTTTGCATTTTGCTGCTCAAGGGTGGGATATTATTGCGCATTATCACACGTCTTTAGATCAGGCAGAGGCGTTACGGCAAGACGTTGCGGCATTAGGGCAAAAATGTTGGCTTGTCCAAGCTGATCTTGGTGATGAAGTGCATGTTCAGGCATTGATTCAACGTGGGATTGACCAAGCACAACGCATTGATGTTCTGGTGAATAATGCCTCTACTTTTGCTTATGATTCAATTAAAACCATGGATCGCCAATCATGGGATCACCATGTGGAACCTAATTTGCGGGCACCAATTCTGTTGATTCAAGAATTTTCACGCCTATGTCGGCAGGGGTTAGTTGTTAATATTTTGGATCAGCGGGTTCTGAACTTGACGCCCCATTATCTTAGTTATAGCATAAGCAAGTATGCTTTATGGGGAGCAACCCAATCCTTGGCTTTGGCCTTGGCGCCGGATATCCGAATCAATGGCATTGGACCGGGACCAACATTAAAGAATGATAGACAAACGGATCAGCAATTTGAGCAACAATGTGAAGAGTTGCCACTGGGGCGGCAAATATCGCCGAAAGAAATAGCCGAAACCGTTGATTATTTATGGAAATCTCCGTCTGTGACAGGACAAATTATTGCTGTGGACGGGGGGCAACACTTGGGGTGGTCGATGCCACCCAGTAAATCGGTGAGGTATGATTAAAATGAATATGATTGCATTTCCAGAGATTCGCAGTGTACCTAAGGCAGATAAAAAGTGGACGATTGTTATTAACAATGTTGTTTTCCAAACCTATATTGGTATTAATCCGGATGAAGCATTGGCACGTCAGACTGTGCGCCTGAATTTGCGGTGCCAAGTTTCCATGCCTGTTCCGGATGATCAAAACTATCATGGGCAGTTTGTTTGCTATGATCAGTTAATTAAGTCGATAACGGTTCTGGCTCAAAGCCGTCATATTCATTTAGTTGAAACGTTAGCTGAAGAAATTGCCACGCTGTGTTTTGCTGATTCTCGGATTAAAACTGTCTGGTGTCGCGTTGAAAAACTGGATGTGTATTCGAATGCAACAAGCGTTGGGATTGAGATCGAACGTGAGAGAGGCGAATGATTGGACGACTAAACCATATTGCGATTGCTGTGCCTGATCTAGATCAGGCTGTCCGATTTTATCGCGATGTTATGGGCGGGCATGTTTTAGAGGCCGAAGACTTGCCTGAACATGGTGTGACAACGGCCTTTGTTGACCTGGGGAATACAAAGCTTGAGTTGCTGTACCCCTTGGGTGAAGCGTCTCCGATTGCTAAATTCCTTGAGAAAAATCCGTCCGGCGGTATCCATCATTTTTGCCTTGAGGTTGACGATGTGACAGCCGCCTCTCACGTTTTACAGGAAAAAGGGATTCGCCTATTGGGGGAGCCAAAAATCGGTGCCCACGGCAAGCCTGTAATCTTCCTTCATCCAAAAGATTGTCTTGGATGTTTAGTTGAGCTTGAAGCTCTAAACTGAAAAAGAGTTACCGCATCCACAGGACGAAGCGGCATTGGGATTCTTAATGACAAAGGTTGACGCAACCATGTCTTCGACGTAATCCAAGACTGACCCTGCAAGGAGTCCGAGCGAAATATCGTCAATAACGACCTTAGCTCCGTTGTGTTCAAAAACTTTATCTTCGGCCAAGACGGTGTCATCGAATAAGAAAGAATATTGAAAACCTGAACAACCGCCACCAGCAACAGAAATCCTTAAATTTCCACCGTGAACTTGTCCTTGATTGACAAGGTAGCTAATGCGTTTTGCGGCATTATCCGTAATTGCAAAATTATCGGTCATCATATCCTCGTGTGTTCTTTTCATTATAATGTATAGCGCATTTGTATTATTTTGCAAGGAAATGCTTGTTTTAGAATCATTTCATACTTCGCTATTCATAAATAAACCCTAGGTTGTTAATAAAAAATAAATCAATATTATTTACAATAAAATGTATACTAAAAATATAGTGTATTAATGGAGAAGTGGAATGCTTCATATTGGTAAACTATTATTAATTGGATCTGCCTTTTGTCAAGATACAAATCTGGGACTCATTGGCCAAGAGGGATTAATCCCCCTTCATCATGATGCAGAAGGATTGGCACCTTTGATCGTATCGGATGCACACTTAGAAAAACAGTATCACGTTTATTCCCATGATATTCCTCGGTATGTTGAGCGTATGAAACGTGCTTTTCAAGTAGAATCACACGGTGGAAAAACAAAGCGAGGGATCCATATGCCGGATTGGATTATCTGGGGATTTCCATCGATTGAACAAACGCCTACAGATCTGGTTCTGTACCTCGGGAATCAAACATTGTCTAAACCGATTCAGATTGGAACATTAGATTTGGTCAAGTCCGGATTGTCTGCTCTTGATGGTGTGCTGTTGATTCGTTCTTTTCTCGACAAGTATGTTGATTATGATAATTTGAAAATCACAAGTTATCGTGCCCCGTTAAAGAAAGATGAGTATAATAGTGCTTGGACTGAGATTGATGATCTTATTCTTCAAATGTTGATTAGTGGAGCAAAATATCAGGTCAAGCAACAAGATCAAGACGAAACAGTTCGGCTAATCGGAGAGTTTTTCCGTTGGCGGCAGATTATCAGTGATTTCTGCAAGGCGAGCGTTGGTCACGTTGATGACCTAACATTGCCTCAAATGTTCGAGCAATTCTTAAAAACTAAACACAATATTCCACCGGCTGAAGCAAAAAAATATAAGTACTTTCTTGATCTCCGTCGTCAGCATTTGGGATTGATCCTTGATAATCCTGCTGACAATCAAAATCTTGTTTCCACAATTTTTCGTCATTTTACGGTGTATGGACTAACAAAAGATCAAGAGCAAGCTGATCGTTATCGTGATCAGATTTTCCCACGGGAGTGATGATTTCTTGTTCATCCCTCGATTTTTCTGACGCCTTCGATGCCGAGTAATTTTGATCGTGCTTCGGCAGTCATGGAAATACCAGAAAAACCGGCTAGTTTCACGGATATTTGGGCGTCTTGGACAAATTTGACAAGGAGTTTAGTTGATCCTTCTGGGATCATTTTCAAGGTTGAAGCCAAAACGGGGATTTTTATACGGTTATCAACGTGGATTGTAATGGCTTGTGAGGTGCCTTGTGTCATTTTTTCCAGGGGTTCAATTCCCTGGGCTGTTATCCTAAAATCATCGCCATCAAAACGAATGATGCCCGTGATATGGATTGCTGTCCCCGGATTCAAGAAATCTCGGCTACGGGAAAAAACTTCTGAAAAGACAGCGATCTCATAGACACCCGATGCGTCTGATAGCTGAATAAAGGCAAATTTTTGCCCTGTTTTTGAGGTGCGCTCTTGCTTGACAGTGACCACGCCGGCTAGTTTAACCGTATTGCCGTCGGATTGGTTTGAAAGATCGACGCTCTTGATAATGCCCAGTCGTGCCAGACTATCTCCGTAAACATCCAAGGGATGAGCTGACATAAAGAACCCAAGGGCTTCAAATTCTTTTTGCAATTTCTCAAGAGGATCAAAATCCATGGATTTTCGAATATTGACGGGGATGATCGTATTTTCAACGGTTCCGAATAGGGATGCTTGCTGGCTTGTTTTTTCATTCTGGCACAATTGCGCTGTTTTTAAGATTTCTTCGGCATTGAGATAGAGTTCACCTCGATTACTATATAGACTGTCAAAGGCACCTGCTGCGATTAAATTTTCCAGTTGGCGTTTATTTAATCCTTTCGGATCAATGCGGTTGGCAAAGTCGTGAATATCCTTGAATGATCCCCGTGCATGACGTTCTGCAATGAGCGATTCCATGCCTGCTTCACCAACGTTTTTAATTGCAGCCAGAGCATAACGAACGCCGTCTCCCTCAACGGCAAAAGTAACCATGGATTTATTAACATCGGGGCAGAGCAACGGGTGATGAGCACGCATCATATCTTGGCGGAAGATATTCAGTTTGTCTGTGTTCTGTAGTTCATAGGTCATTGATGCTGCAAAAAATTCCAGCGGATGATTAGCTTTTAAATAACCTGTTTGATACGTTAAAAGGGCATAGGGTGCTGAGTGTGATTTGTTAAAACCATAGCCTGCGAACTTTGCCATTTGATCAAAGATTTGCTGCGCAATAGCTTCATTGATACCCCGTTCTGTGGCTCCTTTGACAAAGAGCGCACTTTGGGCATCCATTTCTTCCTTGATCTTTTTACCCATGGCACGACGCAACAAATCCGCTGCTCCCAAGGTATAACCACCCAAATCTTGAGCGATTTTCATGACTTGTTCTTGATAAACCATAACGCCGTAAGTTTCTTCAAGAATGGCTTGTAGTTCGGGGTGAAGGTAGGTTATTTCTTCTTCGCCATTTTTACAGGCTGTATAACGGGGAATGTCATCCATGGGGCCCGGACGATACAAGGCAACTAACGCCACAAGATCTTCTAAGCGGTCAGGTTTCATCCGTTTAAGAACGTCTTTCATGCCCGCACTTTCAACCTGAAACACGCCGACAGTTTCAACACGAGTCAACAAATCAAAAGTTTTTCGATCATCAAGAGGGATGTGTGTGATGTTGACCTCAAGGCCTTTGTTGCCAAGCATTTCACAGGCTTTTTGAATAACAGTTAAGGTTTTTAATCCTAAAAAGTCAAACTTGACGAGCCCGGCCATTTCAACAAATTTCATATTGAATTGGGTGGCAGGCAATTCTGATCGATCATCTTTATAGAGAGCAACAAGCTCATAAAGGGGGCGATCGCCAATCACGACACCCGCAGCATGGGTTGAGGCGTGACGGTAAAGTCCTTCTAGTTTCATGCCAATATCAACGAGTTTTTCAACGGTTGAATCTGTTTGACGTGCTTCTTCCAAGGCGGGTTCAAGTTCAAGTGCTTGCTTGAGGGAGACCGGATTTGCCGGATTGTTAGGCACCAGCTTAGAAATACGATCAACCTGAGAATAAGGCATTTGCAAAACGCGACCAACATCTCGTAAGACAATACGGGCTTGTAATTTTCCAAAGGTAATAATCTGGGCGACTTTATCGTGGCCGTATTTCTGGCGAACATAGGAAATGACTTCATCACGGCGATCCTGACAAAAGTCCACGTCAAAGTCCGGCATGGAAACGCGTTCCGGGTTTAAGAAACGTTCAAAGATCAAACCAAAGCTGATGGGGTCAATATCGGTGATGGTAAGTGACCAGGCAACGAGCGACCCGGCTCCCGATCCGCGACCGGGGCCTACGGGGATTCCTTGACTTTTTGCCCATTTAATAAAATCAGCAACAATCAAGAAGTAACCGGGGAAACCCATCCGTTCAATGATACCGATTTCGTAATTGAGCCGTTCAAAGTAGTGATCATGGATTGTCTTGCGATCATCTTCACTCATTTCTGGTGTATAGACTTGTTCACGCAAGCGTTTTTCTAATCCGTCTTTGGCTTGTAGGCGCATTTCCTCCGGCTCACTAAGGCCGGATGGTGATTCAAAAGGCGGGAGGATCGGTTTGCGGGGCAGGGGGCGATAATAGCAGCGTTGCGCAATAATAACTGTGTTTTCAATAGCTTCCGGAAGGTCAGAGAAGAGCTCAATCATCTCTTCTGCTGTTTTAAAGTAATGCTGTGGAGTTAGGCGGCGACGATCATCTGTTGCAATGACAACACCGGCATCAACACAGAGCAAAGCATCATGCGCCTCGTAAATCTCTGGCGTTGTGAAAAAAACATCATTTGTTGCAACAAGGGGAATGGCGTGATCATAAGCTAAATTAATGAGCTGAGATTCTATTTTTTGCTCATGAACCATACCATGACGCATTACTTCAACATAAAGTCGGTCTTTGAATATGTCTTTGAGTTCTAAGAGAGCAGCCTGTGCCAAATCGGGTTCGTCTTTGATTAAATGGCGTGCAACAATGCCTTTTGTCCCAGCTGTCAGAGCAATAAGACCGTCGCTATAGTGGCGTAAATGAGTTTTTGAAACTTGAGGTGTTACCCCTGTTGCGCTGTGCGTATAGGCATCACTGATCAAGCGCATAAGATTCATATAACCCTGTTCGTTTTGCACGAGAAGGACCAATTGATCAGGCTCCGGAATTAGTCCGACATGGTCTTTTGGTAAATCTTGGGCAATATTTAAAACAGCACCTGTAATGGGTTGAACGCCGGAATCAGCTGCTGCAACACTGAACTCCAATGCACCAAATAAGTTGCAACTATCAGTGACGGCAACAGCCGGCATATTTAATTTTTGGCAGAGTTTGACCAAGTCTTTGACTCTAACAGCCCCTTCGGCCAGAGAGTAGGCACTATGAACCCGAAGGTGAATAAAACTTGGTTGCATTGACATTTATGATCTGATTAACTTTTCACCAGTATGCCACTACAGTATCAAAAATAAAAGAACGAGTGAGGATAAATACTGAAAAACATAAGATCTGTTTTCGAACGCCTCACCTCATCCTCTGAAACTGATAACTCGACTGTTGCGGAGAATACGGTTGCTATTCTCCGCAATAATTGCGGAGAATAGGGTTGTTATTGCTGCAACCTTATTCTTTTAGAAGCCAAGCAAGGAGATCGCGTAACGAACAGTAAACTATGTTTTACTTTTATGGTTGGCTTGGGGGTTCTGGTAAACTATAGTTTACTATATGTGTGACAATAACATATTAAGTAAAAAATGTTTTACTAGTGGCGAATCTTCTGTGGGGCAAAGTTTATTACAAAGACACCAAGATCAACTAATAGAACTAATGGACACACGATGGAACGGAACATTCGACTTAATTGGCAAAACCTTATTGAGGAAGCAATAAAACGCCGTGAACCCCAAAAACTAACCCAGGAACAACTGGCTATTCTAGCAGGAGTTAGCAAGCCAACGCTTAATAATTTTGAGCAGGGTAAGACCAAAATTACGGTCGAGAACGCCATAAAGATACTGAGAGCATTAGGCCTGGGCTAAGCAGCTTTTTTATCTCTGACGCCCTTAATCTCCCTATTTTCTCCCACGATTTATATTTTTGGGATCTAGATAAAGAAAGAATTAGAAAAATATTGATATTAAAATGAAAAATCGCTATTTAGCTCTTAGTGTGTTTTTTTTTTGAGAATGAGTATGATGTACTTTAAAAAGTTAACAAAGATTGGTGCTTTTCTAGCCTTGACGATAACCGTTTCTTTGGGGGCAGATCGAAGCAGAGGTGCCTTTCCTTTGAATATCCTTTCTGCTGATGTGTTGGAGATTGTTACATCTTATCTACCGCCTCATTCTCTACGTGCTTTATGGACGACGGGTGATGGACAGCTGCAAATTAGATTGCGCCAAACTCAATCTATTGATATCAGTGTGCCACCAGAGTGTGATTATACGCCCCCCATCACTACTCGTGAGGTAACAGGTATAATCCAGAGATTTCCTTGGCTTAGGAGTCTTAATGTATCCGGGCGTATTTTTTCACGTGGAATTCTTCCTGCTCACTTAACACAATTGGTGAAGTTAAAAGAACTTAGTGCTAGCAATTGCGTTAGTTCTTCACTAACAATATTACCGAATACGCTTACCGGGCTTTCTAATCTTCAGAAACTTAATCTGTCGACTAATAGATTTCAAAATGATCTTATTCCTGATGGATTTCGGTCATTGTTATTTCTTAACGCTTTGGATATAAGCGATTGTGACTTAAGACTAACGCCAGACAATATTGCGAATCTGCCCCCTTATTTAACAGCGTTAGATCTTTCTAATAATCAGGACATGGAGGAATTTTTAACAACTCAACGAGTATTCCCGAGCTTGACAAAATTAAATCTGAGTATTGAAGATCATTCGATAGAACCCCATTTTTTCAACGCGACGTTTACGGAAGAGAATGTTTCTAAGCTTATTGGATTAACGGATTTAAATATCTTTGGTCATCGTTTGAAAGGGAAGCAACTCGCCGTACTTGCCTCTTTATCAAATCTGACAGATCTTATGTGTTGGGTTGATGATGATGCTCTTTCAGATGAGGCAGCAAACACGTTGACAAAGCTTCCAAAGCTATCAACGCTCTATTTAACGAGTTTATGTTGGGGGGGAGATATTGTCATCCCTCATCACATCAAGACTTTTTACCCCTGTGGATCTATGGAATATCTGCCTGGAGATTATCGACTAGAAGTCTTAACCTTAGTGAATGGGGATGCCGATGGATTTGGCAATCTTATTGCATGGATAGAACTGGATTCTAGAATAAAATTCCCTCAGTTAACAACACTAAACATGATTAATGAAATAGAGGGTGATAATATTGGTCAGTTGCCCGATTGGGCACCGACTCTCACGGAATTGAATCTTGATCTATCTCCTGAAAGGGATTGCGTTAGTCAAGTTTTATCGCAAGTTTCTATATTATCACAACTCCAAAAACTATCTTTAGCTGCATCCGGTGCAATAGATTATTTGCCAGGTACCAATGAGTGTGTTTTAGATGCGTTTGATCACCTGACAACCTCATTAGTAAATTTAACACACCTTTCTTTGGATAGATTCATTTTCTCTGAGAGAATCAATAATTCTAAGTTGATCCTTTTATTAGTGAATTTCCCCCATCTTACCGATTTATCCTTATGTGATTTTGTCGTTCGCGAAGCAGACCTCATGGATTTGCCTGCCCTTACAACATTAAGATTATCATTGAACCATTTGAGAGATGATCAAGAGACGATCTTTGACATAGGGCATTTCTTAGCACTGCCGAAAGCTTTGTCTCGATTATACGTTGATCGTTCATTTTTCGACTCAAGGTACCCCATGATTGTTAATGAGTCTTTGTTGGCTCTTAAGGAAGTTTTTGGTCGATATAATTTGCAGCATGTTTATGTTGATCATGATTATTTTTCTGTAAATACCTTACCTTCTGCTAAGCGTCTTTCCGGTACCTCGGCTTCAGATTTACCAGGAGCTTTAGCCCTTAAAAAAAGAAAATTTAAGAAAGATGATAGGGGGGAATAACCCCCCCCTCATAATAGAGAGTCTTATTCCTATTCCTATTTCTTTTTACGTTTAGGGTTAGAGTCTGGCCCTGTATTTCCTCGTTTTTTTGCTTGGGCTCTTAAATCACGTGTTGATATGGGAACCTCTATCTCCGGAGGGAAATTTCTTTGAATATAGGCTTCATAGCTTAAGTTTTCCCAACGATGGGTTAATTCATTCATTTGCGTAATAAAGAATGATTTGCCCATAGCTCCCCGAAGATCTAAATCTACGGATTCTTCACTGCCACTAGAGGAATCTTTGACCCATAGCATGAATGTCGAAATGCCAGACAAGACATAAGTATCATGGATTGCCTTAACGAAATCATTGAAGGTTGCTACTTCGGTACGGTGTACGCGAGAAATAATCTGAAATGACGCCGAAATCCCGAGTGATTCCAGTCCTCCAATTTTCAAGAGTGGTGTTCCGCTTTTTATATTATAGCGATCAAGCAGTGATGAATCGGCAGAAACAACAGTTGTTCCATTGACATCCATTGATTTTGCAAACTCATGAACATAGGTTGTTGGTTTAATTTTAAGTGTTTTAATCTCACCCAATCGGTAAACTGTAACGGTCACTTCATCGCCCTGATCAATAAGCTCATTATAGCGGATTTGATTAGGGGATACGTTCTCGCCATTAACGGTCAAAACGATATCACTTGTTTGTAGGGATGTTTCTTTATCTTTGGAGGGAATATGGGGTTCAGCAACCATCAGATGATTTTCTTGAGCTTCATCCTCTTTGGTCAAATAGGCGCGTAAATCTTCGAGGGGGATTTGATGGTAACGAGCAAGGTCTTGGATTTTCCGGGGCACTAAGGGGGATCCTAGGGTTTTCACACTTAATTTCTCACCACGTTTTAACTGATCATAGAAACCAAGCACTAACGGCATTGGGTAGATCATGTTGTGGACATCGTCGCCGGCAAAAAGAATGCCAACAATAATCCCATTGACATCAAAAACAGGAGAGCCGCTGGCACCACCGCGAGCCTTTAAGTTAACGGAAAAGCACATGGATCCTATGGTTTCTTCGTTATCCCAATAGGAATACACTTCATTAACCTGCCCTGTTTCAACGGCTAGGCTTCCATACGAGTTCCCAATAAAACCGAGATGATTGTGCTTTTTGACATCATAGATTCTAGCTAATGGCATTTGTGCTTTTTGGTTTTTTGTCGCCAATTTTTTAACGCGTAAGAATGTAAAATCACCAAATTGACGCCCGATAGATGATGTTAGAATTTCGACGTCGTTTTCTGTATATTCATTTCCTTTGTCATCTATTATGGTAACGATTCCAAAGTCATCTCCGGGCACAACATGATTATTGGTTAAGATAATTCCTTCGGTTGCATCTAATAAAAATCCTGTTCCTGTATGACCATCGGAATCTCCGGTCAGAGAGCTACCAAACCCAATTTTATAAACAAACGGGAAATAACCTTCCATTTGGTTTCGTAATCTTTCGACAGGGGATACCTCTTTTTTCTTATTGCTGATCAGTTTTTGAAGAAGGTCTTGCAAATCACTGGAATCAACTCTCATAGAATTTTCTGCGGATGATTCTTCGTCGGATCCATAATATACCATTGAATCATCATCGAAATCGTGTGTATCTGCTGAGACAGATGGGGTTATCAGCGAACATGTCAATAACAAGAGGCTTATGTTTTTGGAAAGATTTGCCATGACTTTCTCCTAAAAGAAAAATTGAGGTTACTCTTTTAGGGTAAAAGATGATCTTAAGAAAGGTAAATAAAAATTTTTAACTAATTTTTAATAAAATATTTTTAACAAGAGAATTTACAGAAAATTCTTGTTCTACCCATTTGATTTGATTGGTATTTATATTGATTTCGCTATTTTTGATTTTTTGTATAATTTTCTCTGCCAAGAGCTCAGGGTTTGATTTAGGGACAACAGTGCCGTACGATCCAAGAATGAGTTGGGCATCCCCCACATCTGTTGAAATACAGGGGATCCCATGAGCCATAGCCTCGGTTAGGGTATTACTGTGGCCTTCTCCAAAGGCTGAGGAGGAGCAATAAAGATCAAAGACACTGTAGCTAGGGTTACGCGGTTCATAATACCAAATAATGGGAACAGCGTTATTGTGTGCGATATCTTTTATGTGGTGTGTGTATTTCTCAGTACCATGCCCCCAGCAGACGAATCGAGCATTGGGGACTGTTTTCAGGATTATTTTTGCAGCTTTGATGAACGTCTCATGATCCTTCATAGGGTCATAACGCCCGACATGACCGATTAAAATCTCGTTATCTTGAACATTCCAAAGAGATCTGTATTTTATTCGATCCTGTTCGGAATAAGTACATGTTGTCAGATCAAGGCCATTATGGATGACGTCAATTTTGGAGGTAAGAGACGGATAACGTTGGACAATCCAATTCTTGCCTGCATATGAGTTTGATATAATCTGTGTTCCGGTTATTCTGAAGAGAAGTTTTTCCACCCAATCGAGCATTTGATCAAGTTTTGAGTAATGGGATAGATCCATATCAGAGGCACGAACGCCACAGATTACCGTGGATCGTATAAAGGGGGCTGACAAGCAAGCGATAATGTTTTGTACGGTTAAAAAACTATAGATAACATCCGGGTTTTCAGCTTTTAAGAAAGAGACATAGGTTTTGATGAATCCAATAATATCCCACCGCGATTTCTTTCCCAGATGATGCAGGGTAATATCGTCATGAGGATACCAATCCGGTGCCGGTGGATAAAGTGTTAAGACTGTGACCGTATGGCCAAGATCTTGAAGACCACGTGCTAAATACAATAATTGACGTTCAGCCCCCCCTTTATTCAGAGATCGTATGAAGAGGGTGATTTTGTGCATAAGGTTACCGTCCAATATGTTTGTAACCCCGTTGTTCTGCCAGTTTTACCTGATGATGACGGGCGCGGGCGCGTTCTCTTTTCTTATCATTCAAGTCATCGTAGCAATGGGGACAACTAACACCTTCTTCGAACTTTGGATTCATGCGGTCGGTTTTGGAAACCGGGAATCGGCAGGAACGGCATGATTCATACTCACCAATTTCAAGGCCGTGCTTAATGCCAACGCGTTCATCAAAAACAAAACATTCACCATCCCAGAGTGATTTTTCTTGGGGCATGTCTTCCAGATATTGTAAGATTCCACCTTTCAAGTGATAGACTTCCTCAAAACCTTGTTCAAGCATATAAGAGCTGGCTTTTTCACACCGGATACCCCCTGTACAGAACATGGCAACTTTTTTGTGCTTTGTTACATCGCAATTTTCCTGAACAAACTTGGGAAACTGAGTGAATGTCTGAGTATCCGGGTTCATAGCCCCTTTGAATGTTCCCATGTGATATTCATAATCATTGCGTGTATCAATGACGATGACATCGGGATCTTGAATCAATTCATTCCATTGTTCCGGATTTAAGTAAGTACCAACTTTTTTTGTTGGGCTGATACCCGGAACACCAAGGGTCACGATTTCCTTTTTAAGGCGAACTTTCATGCGATGAAACGGCATGGTTTCAGCATGGGATTCTTTATATTCAAGGCTATCAAAGATACCGATTGATCGAATAAAACCGATAACGGCATCAATCCCCTTACGTGCTCCTGCAATTGTACCGTTGATTCCTTCTTCTGCTAATAATAATGTTCCTTTGACTCCATGCTGATCGCATAAGTCTTGAATAGGTTTTTGATGTTCTTGGTAGGTGTCAAATTTTGCAAATTGATAAAGGGCGGCTACGGTTAACATTATTTTGTCTCGTGTTTATTATCATGTGTTTATAATTTAGTAAAAAAAAGGTGATTTTTCAATCACCTTCTTGTTTTGTTTGAGCATAGATGCATTACCTTATATCTTGATGCCCTTCGAGTAAGAGTTTAACAGGTGAACCGCCCGTATTATGTTGATATTCACAGATATGAGAGAATGGTTGGGCAACAGACATTTGCCCTTTTAGGGAAGGCAAATTTTTGTGGCTACTGAAGAATGCTTTGAGATTTGCTCCGATGCCAGCACCTGTTAGAGGTTTTGATTGAAATGTGAATTTGGCGTTTGGATCACGGGTTGATTCCATGACTGAAATAATCCCTGCGCTTGAGATGCCACTGACATCAGCACTCGTTATGTTCGGGCAAACGGCTTGGGCTAAATGATTGACTTGGGTTGTAGACTGAATCGGTGCTGTCAATTGGAGAGCAGGGCTATTTGTTGCTAAAACTTTTTGCCATTCAGGTGATAGGTTGTAATGACAAGCAACAATGCCATCCTGACGTTTTGTTTCTTGACCCGGATAATCTTTTTTACCCTGGAAAACCCTTTGGAGTTTCTTTCTCATATCAACTTGTCTTGGACATGGGGTTTGAGATGTATAGCTCATTTGCGACAATGGGCCGGTTTTAAAGGCTGATCCTGATGTGGCGCAAGAAGCTGACGGAAGTGTTTTCAGGTTTAAGGTCGGGCAAGCAGATCCTGCTGCCATGGTTGCACTATTGTACAAGAATAAACCAAGCACGATACCTAATGTTCTTTTCATGATATCCTCTGTATTTTCTAGAAGTGTTACATAAAGGATAGAGCAGACAAGTTAATATTTTATGAAAAAACCCGGGATTGTGCCCGGGTTTAATTTTATAAACCTATAGCTGCCTCATTATAATTCGGCTATAGGTTGCTATATTTATGCTTCAGCAACAGCTTCGGCCTTTTCTTCTTTTGCAGGAAGAAGGGCTTTCATGCTGAGTTTAACTTTGCCACGGTCATCAAAACCGACAACTTTAACATTGACTTCATCACCAACTTGAACGATGTCGGTAACTTTGCCAACGCGTTCAGCCGCCAATTCACTAATGTGAACCAAACCGTCACGGTTGCCCATAAAGTTAACGAATGCACCAAACTCCATGATCTTGACAACTTTACCGGTGTAAACTTCACCAACGACAGGATCGCACGCGATGTTACGGATCATGGCTTTGGCTGTTTCGATGGATTTGCTGTCAAATCCTGCGATATTAACAACGCCTTCGTCATCGATGTCGATGCGTGCACCAGATACTTCGCAGATTTCACGAATTGTTTTTCCGCCTGGGCCAATAATATCGCGGATTTTGTCGCGGTTAACAGGTATAGAAACCATTTGTGGTGCGTGATCACTGACGGATTCACGGGATGCGGACAAGGCCTTAGCCATTTCACCAAGGATATGAACGCGACCTTCACGCGCTTGTTCAAGGGCAACCTTCATGATCTCAGACGTAATGCTGGTGATTTTAATGTCCATTTGTAAGGCAGTGATTCCTTCGGATGTCCCGGCAACTTTAAAGTCCATATCGCCTAAGTGATCTTCGTCACCCAAAATGTCTGTCAAGACAGCAAAATTTTTGCCCTCTTTGACTAAACCCATGGCAATACCGGCAACAGGGCGAGCCATCGGAACACCAGCATCCATCAAAGCGAGGGATGTACCGCAAACGGTCGCCATAGAAGAGGAACCGTTTGATTCTGTGATTTCAGAAACGGTACGCAAGGTATATGGGAACTTGTCTTTTGCCGGGAGTAGGGGGCGAATTGCACGCCAGGCCAACTTACCATGACCGATTTCTCTGCGACCCGGGCCGGACATACGACCTGTTTCATTAACAGAATAGGGTGGGAAGTTATAATGAAGCATAAAGCGTTCACGGTATTCACCTTCCAACGCATCAATCATCTGTTCGTCTTGGGCTGTACCAAGAGTTGAGACAACGAGAGCCTGAGTTTCACCACGGGTAAACAGAGCACTACCATGAGTACGGGGCAAGACGCCAACTTGTACATCAATCGGGCGAACTGTTTTAAGGTCACGGCCATCAACACGACTGCCTTTTTCCAAAATATCTGTACGGACAACTTCAGATTTCAGGGCTTCGAATGCCATGTCAAAGTTAAGTTCTTGACCTTCGGCAATGCCAACCTTATCAACGGCCTTGTCATAGGCTGCGTCAACGGCTGCATAGCGTTCTGCTTTCGTTGTGATAGAATATGCTTTTTGCAGGTCTTTTTCGACGGCTTTTTTGATTTTTTTGTGTAGATCTTTGTAATCATCACCAAGGCCGACGACGTCCCAATCTTTCTTGCCGGCTTGTTTCTTAAGTTTAAGAATCGCCTTGATAACAGGTTGGAAAGCCTTATGGCCAAAGTCAACAGCACCAAGCATGATCTCTTCGGAAAGCTCTTTGGCTTCGGACTCAACCATCAAAACACCTTCGGTTGTACCGGCAACCATCAAGTCAAGTGTGGATGATGCGGATTGTTCCAACGTTGGGTTTAAAACATATTCCCCATCGATATAACCGATTTCAGCGCAGGCAACAGGCCCCATAAAAGGGACACCAGACAAGGCTAGCGCTGCGGATGCACCGATCATAGCCGGGATAGTTGGTTCATTGGTCAAGTCGTGACTTAGAACGGTGCAGACAATCTGAACTTCATTGAAAAACCCTTCCGGAAAGAGAGGGCGGATTGGGCGATCGATCAAGCGCGATGCCAAAACTTCCTTTTCAGATGGCTTGCCTTCACGTTTGTTATATCCACCAGGAATACGGCCAACAGCAAAGGTTTTTTCTTGGTAATGAACAGATAGCGGGAAAAAACTTTGTCCGGGGTTTGCTTTTTTTGCTGCAACAACGGTACATAAAACGGATGTATCACCATAGGATGCAAGAACGGATCCTTCGGCTTGACGAGCAATGCGACCTGTTTCAAGTGTCAGCTTGCGTCCACCAAAATCGAGTTCTTCCTTTGTGATTGAAAAAAATTGAGACATATATAGTTCCTAATATAGTGAAGATACGGAAAACGGAGAAAGTAATAGTTATCTCTTCTATTGTGTCATTCATCGCTCACGTACTTATGTACGCATCGCTCCTCGTTCTTTGTATAAAAAACAACCGGAACAACTATGACTTACTGCGTTCCCCATTTATCTTCGAGTTAATAAAAACCACCCTATCACTTGATAGAGTGGCTTGTTGCCTTAGCGGCGTAGACCCAAACGCGCGATCAAATCTTGATAACGCTTTTCGTCTTTCTTCTTGATATAGTCAAGAAGGCGGCGACGTTGACCAACCATGATCAACAAACCACGACGAGAGTGAAAGTCTTTTTTATGATCAGACATGTGTCCTGTCAGATTGCGGATACGCTCTGTCAGAATTGCAACTTGGATGTCAGGGGAACCTGTGTCACCGGCTTTTGTTGCAAAATCTTTAATGAGCTCTTGCTTGCGCTCTGCTGTAATCGACATCGTAATTTTCCTTTTCTTTATAAATTAAAAACTCGTTTTGGGTGTAATATTTTGCCGTCTCCCTCACACAAAGCAAGTTCAACGTCATTTTCCAAAACAAGAACTGTTCCGGAAAAGCCAGGCAAATCAATCGATCGACCCTGGCGAATATACGCCGCCTGTTGCTCGCATACAGAAACCGCCGGGATGTCGTCCAGAACGGCCCTAATGGGCAACACATAATCGTCTGCATTATTCATGCAGTCGCTATTCTTTAAAATATCTAATTTTATTGAATCTTTCAATGAAAATCTGCCAACTTTTGTCCGCCGTAGAATACTAAGGTACCCTAAGCTGCCAACAGCTCGGGCTATATCTTGGCCAAGGGTGCGAACATAGGTGCCTGTTCCGCACAAAACCCGCAGATAAGCTTTGTTTTCATAAGTTTTTAAAAGGTTCAGTTCGTGGATCATGACCTGGCGCGATTTCATTTCAATAGTTTCGCCCCGTCGAGCCAGCTCATACGCACGTTCACCATTGATTCGTAATGCGGAATATTTCGGTGGAATCTGGGTAATCTGTCCTGTGAATTGCGGTAAAACCGATTGAACCTTATCCTCTGCTGGCATTGTCGCACAGGTTGCCGTTGCTTGCCCTTCAAGGTCGCCTGTGTCTCGCTCTTCGCCAAAGGTAATTTCAAACTCGTATTCTTTGGTGTCACTCATGACATAGGGCATAACTTTTGTTGCTTCACCTAATGCCAGGGGCAGAATGCCCGAGGCAAAGGGATCGAGCGTCCCGGCATGCCCCAGTTTTTTTTGTTTGAACAAGCGTTTGACAAGAGAGCCTGCTTTTGTTGAGGTGATTCCCTCTGGTTTATCGAGGATGATCCAGCCGTGTGTCATTAAATTCGTCCTGTTCTGGATTCATTATATAGACTGGCTGATAACAGCAATCCTTGCCCCATTAACAAGGTTAATAATGCTGTACCCCCATAAGAGACAAGCGGCAGAGGAACGCCAACGACAGGCAGCATGCCCATAACCATAGACATATTGATAAAGGCGTATAAAAAGAAAGTCGAGTTAATGCCGATGGCAATAAGGCGCGCAAAGTGCATGCGGCTGTCAATGGCAACACGGAATCCATAGACGAGTAACATGACAAAAAGGCTAACGAGGACAAGCCCGCCAATAAAGCCGAATTCTTCACTGAACATGGTAAAGATAAAGTCTGTTTGCTTTTCAGGCAGGAAACTGAGGTGGCTCTGGGATCCTTGCATGAACCCCTGGCCGAACCAGCCACCAGACCCCAAAGCGATCTTAGATTGGGTGACGTGATAGCCTGATTTCATAGGGTCGCTTTCCGGATCAAGGAAAATCAAGACACGTTTGCGTTGATACTCGTGCAGCATGCTCCAGAATACAGGAATTGCCGCAAGAACCCCACCGCCAACCACAAGGAATTTCCAAATCTTGACGCCAGCCGTAAAGAAGAGGATCGTCCCTGACATCATTAAAATCATGGCTGTCCCAAGGTCGGGTTGGCGCATGACAAGAATGGTCGGAAAAAGGACAAGTGCTACGGGAATAAGTAAGTTTTTGACTTTATAGGTATCTTCTAGCGATGATAAGTGGAAATAGCGGGCTAAGGCCATGATTAAGGCAATTTTCATCAATTCTGATGGCTGAAGCTGAATAAAATAAAGGTCGATCCAGCGTTGTGCCCCCATGCCGACAAACCCCATCAATTCAACCCCGATCAACAGGACAAGCGATAACGCATAAAAAGGGTAGGCAACTGACATCCAGGTGCGAATGTCGGTACAAGCAATGGAGAGCATAATAACAAAGCCAACACCGAAACGAATGATTTGTTTGTATGCCCAAGGGGAAAAACTGCCGTCTGCTGCTGAATACAGCATAGCAAAGCCAACCGACGAGATGATCGTGACAAGGAATAAAGGCCATTTACTGATGGCATTCAAGCGGGATAAAAGGGCTAACATGGTATGACTATAGCCGAGAACGCAAAAGATGTCGAGCGGGGGCGTGGTTTTCTACTCACTACGCTATATCACCAACCAAATAGTCCTTTGTATAGCCTGTGATCTTTGCTGTGAGGACATTTGCGACGTTTCCTGTGCCTTGTACTTGGATCGGGGCAAAGTGATCGGTTTTGCCGGATAACATACCGTTGTCGTTATTTTCTACTAAGAAAGTGACGGTTTTTCCAACCATAGCGGCAAAATGCTTTTCGATGGCTTGTTGTCCTTTATCACGGAGGAGAGCCGCACGTTCTTTGATGGTTGCAGACGCGACTTGTGGCATGCGAGCGGCCGGTGTTCCGGGACGTGGAGAGTAGGGGAAAACGTGCAGGAATGTAAGATCACAATCCTCAACAATGTTGAGTGTATTTTCAAACATCTCTTCGGTTTCAGTTGGGAACCCTGCGATTAAATCGACACCAAAAACACAATCAGGGCGTAGTTCGCGCGCCTTTTTGCAAAAGCCGATGGCGTCATTACGCAAATGGCGACGCTTCATACGCTTGAGGATCATATCATCACCGGCCTGAAGGCTCATGTGTAAATGAGGGAGAAGGCGCGGCTCTGTTGCAATCAGATCCCACAAATCATCATCCATTTCAACGGGATCCAGGGAGGAAAGCCTTAGCCTTTTTAGATCAGGAACAAGATTAAGAAGGCGTCGTACCATCTGGCCTAATGTTGGCTTCCCTGGGAGGTCGGCACCATAGGCCGTGATGTCCACACCGGTAAGGGCGATTTCAGGATAACCATTATCAATCAGAATTTTGATTTGGCTGACGATTTCCCCAACGGGAACGCTTCTAGAGTTTCCTCGGCCATAGGGAATTGTACAAAATGTGCAACGATGGTCACAGCCGTTTTGAATTTGGACAAAGGCACGTGCTTTACCATCAAAACCGGAAATAAGATGAGCCGCCGTTTCTGTAACAGACATAATGTCATTGACAAGGATGCGTTCATGATTAACGTCTTTGGCATAGCTAGCCGCTTGCATTTTTTCGTCATTGCCAATAACCCGGGAAACTTCGGGCATATCTGCGTATTTGGCAGGATCAATTTGTACGCCACAGCCCGTTACGATAATTTCAGCTTCAGGATTGGTACGTCGGAGTTTTCTTATGGTCTGACGCGCTTGGCGTTCAGCTTCGGACGTAACGGCACACGTATTGATAATGATAGCATTATTCAGCCCAGCCTGAGTGGCCAAGTCTTTCATGACTTGGGATTCATAAGTATTTAAGCGGCAGCCAAACGTGACAACCTCGGGTGATTGAATTTTTTCTTTAGTCATTTTTTTCGATCAGCGTTAACGGTGTGAGTGTATCTTATATAGGTACGCTATTGCAAATAAAAAGAAAATAGAGTCCTTCAACTAGCTGTACTTAACTCAAATGAAACGACTATATTAGTCAAGCCCCAGATTATTCTTGCGCAGGCGGTAAAAATAGTCTTGAAATAATTCTGCTGTTGGTTGTTTTGTTAACGCATCACGTATCATCGGAAGGTATTCAGTAAACTGGTGCAGCTTATATTGCAGTAAAAACATAAATGCATCCCCGGCAGTTTCGTACCATAGAAAAAGGTTTGGGCTTATGAGGATTGATGGGCAGCATATCTGCCCTGATGCTTGTGCATTTGGCAGGAAATAATCACTGACCTTGAGGTCTGGGCGAAATGATACGCCTGCTAACCAGACACGTTGAGTTAATCCGGTGACAACAGCCGCGTATCCGATTTTTCCATCAAAATCAGGTGTATCCATGGTAGGGAATACAGGAGCAACAATGTATCCAAGCGTCAAGAGATCTTGGGAATAACGCAGCGTTTCTGTCAAAGGATTTTCATATACAGGCATAGCTATACAGCATAATTGTGCCAGGAAATTATAAAATTCCGGCAATGTATGGTGCTGAATTTTATATTGGTTATATAAAAAGTCAATTCCATTTACGATTCCGGTCTTAACTTTTGCTGGTTGATATCTGTTGATTTGTGATTGAGCAGCCTGAACAAGGTTTTTTGCAACATCGCTAAGCTCTGGTATGACATCATTACTTAAATCAGGATATTTTTCCAGGATCTGTGCCCAGTAGGTTGTATCATCCAGCCCTATTTTTGCAGATTGGGAAATGTAGGGGGATTGGCGTGTAATGTTAACAAGATCGTTAGTCTCTGCTGCATTTAATAAGACTGAATAGAGTAATCCTGTTATAGTTATTGCTATTTTCATTGTTCCCTCTTTTCTTGCATGATGCACAAACTGTAAAGTTTTATTGCCAAAAGTGCAAATAAAAAAGCCCTCTTTTCAGAGGGCTTTGAGTTAGGTGATGGTTTAAGGAGGAGGAATTATAATTGTTCCATCACCATTCTATTTTTAGAGGGGAAGTGACTCTCAAGGAGGAGGGATTATGATGAGCCACTTCCAGACTGCAGATTCGGAGAGGGTTTCGGAGGGTTATGATCTCGAATCCGCAGTATTTTATCCTAAGAAAGTTTTACTGTTTTTCTTAGTACAAACGTGATATAGGTGCTAAAAAATACTGTGCAATACTTTTTTTGTTTTTTTTTGAAAAAATAATGAAAATAAATAATTAACACTTTCTTGCGGTATATAGAATATACATTCTATTTTTATATAAATATTACTTTTTGATATTTTTATATTGAAATTTACATTGAATAATAACATCTGTATATTGATTAAATACTTCTGTGGAGAATAAAGACGTGCGTTCTGAAACTATTGTAAAAAAGTTATTATTAACTGCTTTGATTGGGGGGAGCTTCAGTAACCCGGCAAATGCCTATTTATGTATTCATTTAGGAGAGGATGGTGTTCAAAGGTTAATCGCTCAACGTCAGGAGATTATTGGTAAGGTTGATAAACTATCATCTGAGGAAAAAGCCGGCCTTGTTGAGATTCAACTTTATGATACAAAGAAAAATAGACCGGTTCAAGCTGCAGGCCAGGTCATTGATCTCATTGGTGACTCCGAGAAGATCCATCAGAATTTCCATATGACATTGAATGATCTAGACCGGTCGCTTACTGATCCGGAAATAAAACAATTGGTAGGTGCTTTTAGCCTGATTGAATTTGTTGTGAGTGGGGTTAACTTTATGGGGCAATTCATCACCTTAGAATTCAGCGGCTATAAGCTACGTGACGAAAAGAAAACACTGACAGATGAACAGTCTCGTCTCCTTTCCGATGTTTTGCCAGTGAGGCCTCACCTTTCCTTGTATAAAGCAGCTAATCGTGAGGTGGTTGATAATTCAAGACTTGACGATGAGTATGGATATGTTCTTTCTGTTCCGGAGCAAAAACTAGAAGACATAAAGAATGGTAAAATTAAGGAATTTAACGATTTATGGGATAAGCTGTCCAAGACTCAACAGAAGAACAGTTTTATAGCCGGATTAAAATCTAAAATGTTAACAGCACTTCCTGGTGATATTCAGTATCCGGAAGCGGCGTTACTTAAGGCATTTACAAAAACAAGTTTTATTAGTGAGATGAAGAGAACCATGACATATCTTCTTGATCCTGATAAGCCATCTCAGGCCTCTGACGCTCGTAAAATATTACGTATGCATTATCCTCTTGATGGCAAGGCACCGGAAGTTGTATCAGGATGTGCATTTAAACAAGACAGTTTTGAGGGCATCATAACCTTGCTGATGGATATATTTAAAGTTGAGCCTAAGGAAGAATCAAAGGAATTTCAATCAAGGATTATTGCTGCAGCAGCAGAAGCAACTGTTAACGTGATGATAGAAAATGGAGTTGCTTTTAATAAAGTTAAGCCACCAAAAAATTCAAAATTGCGTTTAAACCCGGAAAAGATTGCAGCCCTTTTTAAGGCTTTGAGAGATGGATTTACAGGTGTAACAATGCAATTTGACTCTGACGTAAGCAATAAATCATAATTAGAGGAGACTGAGGCATGACAAGGACATTGGGAATTAAAGGTATTTCATTTTTATTAACTGCTTTTTTATCTATGGCTCAAGCAGCGGATGATGCTTGTGTGAATTTAGTCAAATCAAGGGTCGTTATATCTGATGCTGCGACGGAGTATCCTATCCATGTGACTGTTCGTGTTTTTGGAGAACAAAATACAAATTATCATGGTAATTCAGGTTATATCCTTGAGTATTTGCCGGACGAAGTTTCTTTCCAATCTTTACGAAAAACGAGTTGCATGATTTCATCAGTTGATGCTGTGGATAATCTAGTTATAATTAATGTATCAGATAAACATAATCAACTGATTGGATTTTCTGCTTTAACGCTTCCTGATCTGCCGGTAATAATGGATCCAAGCGTTTATGCTTTAGTGTTAGACATTAATATAAAAAAAGATAAGAATAGGATTGACTGTTTATCGTCGTATGAATTAGAAGTGGAATCCAATGCCTCGAGTCCTTCTTTATCATCTATGGATGCTCAACCTAGCACAGCAATAACTAAAATAGAAAAGAATAGGTATAGATCCGAATCTATGTAGAGATATCAACTTTAGGCATTAAGTATGAGATTTCAGGGTTTTACAGTGTGTGAAACCCTGTTTTTTTATGGTTGTAGTCCTTCCTTTTGACTTTTCTACAGCTTTATGTACGCATCGCTCCTTATTCCGTGTATCAAACTTAACCGGAACAACTATAGTATTTAAAGGGCGGGGAACTAAATAAGTTGTTGTATTTAGGCAAATGTGATAAAACTTTTTTATATTTAATAGAATTAAGAAAAGCTAAATGTCTAATTCCCCTATTTTTTTGACCGGTTGTGCCGGGTTTATTGGTATGACAACGGCACTGCGTCTTCTTGAAGAGGGAGAGACGGTTATTGGTGTTGATAATGTCAATGATTACTATTCTGTTGATCTAAAAAGAAATCGCTTAAAACAATTATCTGCTTATCCGAATTTTCACTTTCACGAAATTGATATTAGTGACCGCGAAGCAATGTCGAGGGTTTGGGCGCAGTATGAACCTAAGCGAGCCATAAATTTAGCAGCCCAAGCAGGCGTGCGTTATTCCATTGAAAATCCGTTTGCCTATATAGCTAGTAATATTACCGGATTCTTAGTCCTTCTGGAGCTTTGCCGTCATCAAAAGGATTTTGAAAACCTTGTGTATGCCAGTACATCATCGATCTATGGTTCAAACACGAATATGCCGTTTACCGAAGACCAGATGACGGCGACGCCAATTTCCCTGTATGCAGCGACCAAGAGCGGTAATGAGTTGATGGCTCAATCCTATAACTATTTGTATGGGATGCCGGCGACGGGCTTACGTTTCTTTACCGTCTATGGCCCATGGGGACGTCCGGATATGGCAGCGTTTAAATTCACAAAAGCTATTCTAGCCGGTGAGCCACTGGATTTGTATAATGGTGGCAAAATGAAGCGTGATTTTACCTATATCGATGACATTGTCTCTGGTATTGTGGCTGCAGTGCGACGTAAACCTACTAATGCCCATGGTGAACGTCATCCGATCTATAACCTTGGTAATAACCGTTGCGAAGATTTGCCACGTGTTATTGAATTGATTGAACAAACAATTGGTAAAAAGGCAATCATTAATTCAATGCCGATGCAGTTAGGGGATGTGAAAGAAACCTATGCCAATATTGATAAAGCCAAGGCTGAACTTGGTTATTCCCCGAAAACAACAATTGACGAAGGGGTACCAAATTTTGTTAGATGGTATCTCGAGTATCGTAAATAAAAAGGAAGTCTAATGAAGATTGCTTTTACTTTTCCCGGCCAAGGATCACAGATCGTTGGGATGGGGCGTGATTTCTATGATAATTTTGCTGTCTCAAAACATGTTTTTGAAGAAATTGATAATACACTGAACCAGAAGCTGAGTCAGATTATTTTTGACGGTTCTCAGGATGATCTAACATTGACTGAAAATACACAGCCGGCATTGATGGCTGTTAGCATGGCCGTTATCCGAGCGATGGAGTCAGAGCTTGGTGTCAAGGCTTCAAGCTTAGCCGCATTTATGGCAGGGCATTCATTAGGGGAATACACAGCCAATTGTGCGGCTGGTACATTTGACCTACCGGATACGGCAAGACTGCTCCGTATTCGTGGCAGTGCGATGCAAAAAGCCGTTCCTGTTGGGCAAGGTGCCATGGCTGCTATCCTCAATATGCCTATCGAAGCCGTTGAGATTCTGGCTCAAGACGCGGCACAGGGTCAGGTTTGCGTTATCGCTAATGATAACTCGGACGGGCAGGTTGTCATCAGTGGCCACAAAGATGCTATTGAACGGGCTATTCCTTTAGCGTTGGAGCGCGGTGCAAAGAGAGCCTTATCTTTACCTGTGTCTGCACCATTCCATAGCCCCTTGATGGATCCGGCAGCTGAAGCGATGGCTGAATCCTTTGATTTAGTTCAATCCGGTAAACCGGGTTGCCCCATTCTGACAAATGTGACGGCAAGCCTTGTGACGGATGATGAGATTCTTAAACGGCTTTTGGTGGAGCAGGTAACAGGGCGTGTTCGTTGGCGTGAGTCTATGATATCACTTCCGCTTCACGGTATTACCCATTGTGTTGAAATTGGTGCGGGGCGCGTCTTAACGGGGCTTGTTAAGAAATCGGCTCCGGATGTTCAGGCAACGACTATCAATTCCATCGATGATCTTGGGATTTTTATCAATGATTTAGGGCGTAAGCTCGTAGCATAAATAAGGAAAAAAAATAATGTTTCAATTAAAGGATCAAGTTGCATTAGTGACAGGAGCTACTGGTGGTTTAGGTCGTGAAATTGCTATTAAGCTTCATCAGCAGGGGGCTATTGTTGTGCTTTCGGGGACACGTGAAGCTGTGCTCAATGACCTTGCCCAAGAACTTGGGGATCGTGCTTATGTTTTTCCGTGTAACTTATCTGATGCTGAGAGTGTTGAAGCCTTGATTCCTGCTGTAGAGGCCAAACTTAGTAAGTTAGATATCCTTGTGAATAATGCAGGAATAACCCGCGATACGTTGATTATGCGCATGAAGGATGAAGACTGGGATAGTGTTCTGGATGTTAACCTAACGTCAGTGTTTCGTTTAATCCGAGCTGCAACAAAAGGCATGATGAAACGCCGTTTTGGACGGATTATTAATATTTCGTCGGTTGTTGGCTTTGCCGGTAATCCCGGTCAGGCAAATTACTGTGCATCCAAGGCAGGTCTGGTTGGAATGACGAAATCCTTGGCCATTGAGCTGGCAACCCGCGGTATTACGGTGAATTGTATTGCCCCCGGGTTTATCGAGTCAGCTATGACAGACGAACTGCCAGAGGCAACAAAAGCAAAGATTTTGTCTGATATTCCGACCGGAAAGATGGGGACATCCACCGATGTTGCCAATGCAGCCGTCTATCTTGCTTCTGCTGAATCATCCTATATGACAGGACAGACACTTCACGTTAATGGCGGTATGTTTATGTAGACTTTCACTTCTTCGCTTGTGCGAGAGGTCGTTGCGTAATGACATGTGAGGGTTGCGTTGTTTCAGTTTCGTCACCCTCTCATTCTCACTCGCCCATTGGGCAAGGTGAAGACGGTGATTAGAATCTCACCAAAGCTGAACCCCACGTCAAACCACCACCCATTGCTTCAAAAACAAGGAGATCGCCACGTTTAATGCGGCCGTCCGTAACTGCTGTGTGCAGAGCGAGGGGAATGGAGGCAGCTGATGTATTCCCATGCGTGTCAATGGTAACGACAACTTTTTCAGAGGGAAGATTAAAATGTTCAGCTAGAGCATTAATAATGCGGTAGTTGGCTTGATGCGGGACAAACCAATCAATTTGGTCTTTTGCAATTTTATTATGCTCAAGGGCTATTTCAATAGCCGAGCCTAGTTTTTCGACCGCAAGTTTGAAAATCTCTTTCCCGGCCATATACATATAGCCAAACTGACCACAACCAGGCCCCCCATTGACATGCAGCAAATCTGCAAACCGTCCGTCAGAAAACAAATGGGTTGATAAGATGCCGTGTTCTGTATTTTCCTGAGCTTCAACTAAGACAGCCCCTGCACCATCTCCAAAAATAACAGCCGTTGCACGGTCTTTTGGATCAGTGATTCGTGACATAGTTTCAGTGCCGATCACCAGTGCTTTTTTAATTTTTCCTGATTTGATCATTGAATCAGCAACGTCGAGAGCGTACAGAAAACCACTGCATACAGCTTGGACATCAAAAGCGAACGCATTTATTGCGCCAATTTTCGCTTGGATCAGAGTTGCCGTAGACGGAAAAGTCATATCGGAAGTTGTCGTCGCAACCACAATCAAGTCAATGTCCTCGGCTGATGCTTTTCCACGTTGGAGTGCATCGTGTGCTGCTTTTGCACCTAAGTCTGATGCCATTTCACCATCTTGAGCAAATCGACGCTCCTTGATGCCGACACGTGTCGTTATCCACTCATCGGTTGTTTCAATCTGAGCTGCAAGCTCGGCATTTGTTACAATTTTTTCAGGCAAATAGCCACCCGTGCTGACGATAACTGATCTTACGGTCATTCTGATTCCTAAAGTTCTTTGATTTTCTTTTCGATTTCTTGGCCAAGATTCAGTGTATCAGAATTTTTGGCAAGATTTACTGCGACTTTAATGGCATTGGCAAAGGCAACGGCATCGGCACCACCATGGCTTTTGACAGCAATTCCTTTTAACCCGAGAAATGTTGCGCCATTATACTTACGTGGGTCAAGCCTGTCTCTGATAGTCTTGAATGATTTGTGTCCTATGAGGTAACTGAGCTTTCCTAAAACAGATGATTCCATTGTTTTGCGAATTGTACTAAAAATAAATTGAGCTGCTCCCTCTAGGGTTTTGAGAGAGACGTTTCCTGTAAACCCATCGGTAACAACAACATCGGCAACGCCGTGGTTAATATCATCGCCTTCGACAAACCCGATATAGTTGATACCAGGGAGATGTTTTATGAGTTGCGATGCTAGCTGAACAATAGCATTCCCTTTGACGTCTTCTGTGCCCACATTTAAAAGGCCAATGGTCGGGCTGCTAACGCCAAGCATACGGCGTGCCATGACATCGCCCATAACAGCAAACTGCATCAGGTTTTCAGCGGTACACTCAAGATTTGCCCCCATGTCCAAACCGATGCAATATCCGTTCACCGTCGGAAGGAGTGCCGCGATTGCAGGGCGATCAATGCCATCCAGTGTTTTGAGTGTTATTTTTGATAGTGCCATGTAGGCACCGGTATTTCCTGCTGAGACAACGGCATCACATTCACCGTCGGCAACGGCTTCGATTGCACGGCGCATGCTTGAATCTTTGAGACGACGCAGCGCATCAACAGGTTTTGTATCGCTGGTGACGATTTCGGTGCAATGAATAATTTTAGCGTTTTGAGAAAGGAGGGGGTGCTTTGAAAGCTGAGATTTTATAACAGACTCATCGCCATACAAATGAAAGCGAATTTTTGAATTTTCTTGAAGAGCAAGTTCTGCTCCGTCAAGTACAATAGAGGGGGCTTGATCGCCCCCCATAACATCTAGGGATACACATAAAGACATCTTCCGTGCTCCTGAATTAGAGCTTATTCAGCTGCTGCTTCTTCTGTTGCAACGTTTTGTGCAAAAACTTGACGACCATTGTAATGACCGCAAGATGTACAAACGTGGTGAGGCAACTTACGTGAACCACAGTTAGAGCATTCGTTGCTGTTCACTGGCTTAAGTGCGTGGTGTGAACGACGCATGTTACGGCGTGATTGCGATGTTTTCTTCTTTGGAACTGCCATTTTAAAAGACCTCAAATATTATATAGAAAAAAAATACCTTACAATTTTTCTAACTTATTTTAGCTAAAATAGCAAGTGTAATTGTAAAAATAATACTGATTTTGTTGACGGCTACTAAAAATCAGCATTATGATAGGCTCATGATTTACAAAACTAAAAAACTTTTCTTCAGATGCGGATAGCATTGGCGGGGATAGACTTTACAGTCAGATGACCTGCCGCGCACCTTGGGTGTTGTATCTGAGCTCTTTAGCGCGGTTTGTTTGAGCGTAGCTCACAACCTTATAGATGGTATTTCAAAAATGTTAAGAATTCAAAATTTATCCAAAGCGTTTGGGGATAAAGTCCTCTTTAACGCTGTGTCCTATCACTTTCCTGAAGGGGAGAAAGTTGCCCTTGTCGGTGCTAATGGCCAAGGGAAGACAACCCTGTTAAATATCATGACGGGGCGGGATTATGCTGATGCGGGGGAAATTACAAAGCCTAAAGAAGCTGTGATTGCCTATTTGCCTCAGTCGCCCAATCCAAAACCTGCAAGTAGTATTCTTGTTGAATGTTTATCAGGGCATGAGGCAGCTTATGCGCTTAAGGTGAAGATGGACGGTTTGCTAAAAAAAATGGAAACTGATTACTGCGAGCATGATCTTGAAGATTATACGCAATCTTTGACGCACTTCGAAAATCTGGGCGGTTATGAACTTGAGGGCAAGGCCGAGCAAATCCTCTTAGGATTGGGGTTTGAGCGAGACCAACTCGATCAAGATCCGTTGACGCTGTCTGGTGGTTGGCGAATGCGTATTGAGCTTGGGAAAATCCTTTTGAGTAGCCCTGATTTCATGATTTTGGATGAACCGACAAACCATTTGGATTTGCCCAGTATTGAGTGGTTAGAGGGATACTTAAAATCCTATCCTCGGACAATTGTTTTTGTCTCCCATGACCAAGAATTTTTAAATAATGTATCAACAGTTACGTTATATTTGAATAAAGGTGTCTTGCGTCAATTTGCCGGGAATTTTGATGACTTTCTAAAACAAAAAGAGCAACAAGAGCAGACAACCATAGCCTCAGTTCGAAAAATCGAGGCACAAAAGGCTCATATGCAAAGCTTTGTGGATCGCTTTAAAGCGAAAGCAAGTAAGGCTAAGCAGGCGCAATCACGTATGAAAATGATTGAGCGGTTGGATGAGGTTTTGTCTGGCGTTACATTGGATCAGGGCGTCGATAAGATTCATTTCCCACGGATTACAATTCCAAACTCTCCAAAAGATGTCTTGATTTGTGATGATATGGTGATTGGATACGATAAACCGTTGTCAAAGAAAATAAAACTTAAGTTTAACAAAGGGGAAAAAATTGCTATTGTTGGGCGTAACGGTATTGGTAAGACAACGTTTTTAAAGACGATCTGTGGTGAGATCCCGACCCTGTCCGGTTCTTTTAAGATGGGAGAGGGGATCCAGATTGGTTATTATGCCCAGGAAAGCGCAGAGCTTTTGGATGGGCGTTTGTCTGTTCTTGAGACCATTCAGCACTATGCGCCAGCTTTGAGTGAGCAAGAGCATCGCGGTATTTTGGGATGCTTTTTGTTTAAAGGACAAGATCCTATGAAAAAAGTCCGCGTTTTGTCCGGGGGTGAAAAGTCTAGGTTGGTGATGGCCGGGTTGATTGCTCAACGTCCAAACCTGTTGGTGTTTGACGAGCCGACAAACCATTTGGATATGTTATCTTGTGAAGTCTTGGCGAAAATGCTTGAGGAATACAAAGGAACGTGCTGCGTCGTTTCTCACAACCGGCACTTTATTGAGATGTTTGCCAGCGTTATCGTCGATGTCTCCGGTGAAGGGAAGTGGGATACCTTGAGATAAAAGAGGGGACGGGGAACCTTAATCATCAAAGTTTTGGATAGTTTTGACCACGTAGGAGTAAGCTGTTAGGATTGTCATGATAGCGGCTGCCCATAAGAAAAGCTCCCCGATCCAAACAATGGGGCGTTTTGAGACGTCCCCAATCAACAAAATTGTGATGGCGAGCATTTGTGTGGCTGTTTTCCACTTTGCTAGATTGCTCACAGGAAGGCCGATATTCATGTCGCTGAGGTGTTCTCGAAGGCCGGACACCATGATTTCGCGACATAAGATCACAGCCGCAGGGATGAGTGAAATCCTCGATATTTTATCAAATCCAGCCATATACAATAACGTCGTTGCGACCAATAACTTATCGGCAAGAGGATCCAAAAATGTTCCAAGTTTACTTGATTGCTTAAGGACGCGTGCAAGATACCCGTCTAAATAGTCCGTTGCGCAAGCACTGGCAAAGGCTAAGACAGCAATCCACCGCCACAACGTTGTATCGATGTAGAATGCCAGAACAACGACAGGGATCAATAAAATCCTGATAAATGTGAGTATATTTGGAATTGTCAGCACGGTAATCCTCCTAGCTCAATACTGACATTGATCCCACTTCGATTCAAGAGTTTTAGTCAAATTTTAGGAGAAGTGCGGCTTAAGTAGTGATTTTATGGAACAAAATCATAAACATCTCGACGATGTGCAATATGAACGGCCAGAACAATAAAGTGTTCCTCTTCTATTGAACAGATAAGACGGTAATCTCCAACTCTAAAACGCCAGAAGTTACTCAATTGTCCTGTCAAAGGCTTTGCTTGAATTTTTGGGTGTTTTTCAGATTCAATCAATTTTATGATGTAATCTCTGATACGAATTTTAGTGGGTTTATCTAATTTTTCAAATTGCTTTTGTGCTTTAGCAGAGAAATCAAACCTCCATTGTTTATCAATCGGTTTCATTTTCCCAGAGCCCATTTTTTTTCATTACCTCTTCAAAAGAAATACTTTTTTTCCCTGACTCAAGGTATTCCTTGTAAGCTTCAGCAGCTAGCTCATATTCAACGTAATTTTCTAAATATTGTTCCAAGGCCTTTTTCACATAATAGCTTTTGGATCTATGCGTTTTTTTAGCTAAACTCGTTAAGAGTATTTCCATTTCTTGGGGTAATCGAACAGCCAGCATTTCAAAACCTCATATTATTATCAACTCTAATAAAAAGTATAACATGTATAACAATTTTGTCAAGGTGTTGGTTTTTAATGGGTATAGGTTCGTGTGAAATCTATCATTTTCTAAATTTTGATATGAATTTAATTAAAAATGCCGTATAAAACAGGGAGCACTATATTATCAAAATTTGGTGGTGTTTTGTTTGTTATTACAGATTTTTAATTGAAAGGAAATAATATGAAGGAACTGACTCTGGGTCTTTTGATGTTGTCGACTCAACTCTATTCAGCAGAAACACCTGCTTTTGATCCACTTGAATTCAAACGTATAATGAGTTCGGGGACGACAGAAGAAAAAAAGCGGATAACAGCTATTGTTGACCCGGAGTTTCTCCAGACAATGAAGGATGAGGCTGATGGTGGAGATATGAATGCGTGTATGGCTTATGGCGGTTATCTGATAATTTCAGTTCCTGATAAAGAAAATGATACAACCCAAGGTCGTGAAACAATTGCTCTGGGAGTATCATATTTAACCAAAGCAGCAGATTTAGGCCATGGTGGACTTTGCTATATACTGGGGATGGCTTATTCGGATGGAGAGCTTGGTCTCTCACCTGATACAGTAAAAGCTATGTCTTACCTTCAAAAGGCGGTCGATAAAAATGTGGTAAAAGCCTATGTGATGTTGGCTGGGCATTACGTTTTACCTGGTTTTAGATGCTATTTCCCTGAGAAAGTTATTGCTTTATTGGAAAAATCTATTGCTGCAGGAGATCTCGTTGGTTATAGCTTTTATGCGGTTCTTTTGCGAGAGGCTAGTTTTATAAAGCAAGATCTAGCTCGTGCTTTTACCTATTTTAAAAAAGTTTCAGACGAAGGAGATTTTTCTTTTGCGGATTCTATGGTTGCTATGATGTGCCAGAATGGAGAGGGATGTGAAAAGAGCTATCCTGAAGCTGAAAAATATTATAAAAAAGCCATTGCTAAAGACCCTGATGATGTGCAACTCCAGCGTAATTATGGTGAGTTTCTTTTATCTGGGTATGGAAGTGAGCCAAATTTAGTATATGGGCGAGATTTGTTGACAAAAGCAGCAGAAGCTGAGGATTGTGGGGCTCAAAAACTATTGGGATCAAGGTTACTGGTAGGGATGGGATTTGATAAGGATAGGGCTCGAGGGATAGAATATCTGAGAAAGGCGGCGGCACAAGGAGATGCTGACTCGGTTTTGATGCTAAGGATATTGAACAGTTATTCTTGAGTGATCTTGATTATTTGGTTATTATCTGGAGCTGAATTATAAAGGGATGGCTATATTGGCTGTGGTCTTAAGTAGAAAGCTTAATATCACAGTCCTCTTTTTTATCCATTGTAATACTGATTGAGCCAGTCGGATGGTTTTTGTTTGATGATATCCGGGATGGTCTTGCTAAGGCGTGAGAGTAAATCAATCAACCAGTCTTCGTCATCTTTGTGAAAGTTGCCGAGTACATAGCCACTGACGGCATCTTTAAAGCCGGGGTGGCCGATACCGAGGCGAATGCGCCAATAATTTTGGCCGACGCATTGATCTAGGCTCTTCAGGCCATTGTGCCCACCGGCACCGCCACCTTGCTTGAGTTTAACTTTGCCGGGTTGGAGATCTAGATCGTCGTGGAAGACAAAAACCTGGTCGAGGGGAACTTTATAAAACTTCATGGCTTCAGCAACAGAGCGGCCTGATAAGTTCATATAAGTCTGAGGTTTGATTAAGACAACTTTCGTTGATCCAAAGCGACCCTCGGATACGTGGGCAGAAAACTTAGATTTAAAGGAAGGGAAGTTTTGTTCATCGGCAATGAGATCAATCGCCATAAATCCAATGTTATGTCTGTTTAGGGAATACTGAGTTCCAGGATTCCCTAAACCAACAAAGATATAGGTGTTGGATTCCACCTAAGCTTACTCGGCTGATTCCTCAGCACCGTCCTTAACGCCGCCACCAGGGGCAACGATAGAAACAAGGGTGTTGTCGCGATCAGGGTGAGCAGCAGAAACACCTTTTGGCAATTTGATGTCTGTCAAGTGAACAGCGTGACCGGCTTCCAGACCAGCTAAGTCAATTGTGATTTCGCTTGGGATGGAATCTGCCGGGCAGATAACTTCGAGTGTGTGGTGAACGATGTTAACGATACCACCTTTTTTAACACCGGGTGCCTTATCATCATTGATGATATGAACCGGAATGTTAACGTGAATCTTAGCGTCTTTGGCAACGCGTAGGAAATCGATGTGCATTGGCGCATCTGTTACCGGGTGCAACTGAATGTCCTTTGCCAAAACGTGTTGGGTTTTTCCGTCAACAACAAGGGCGAACAAGCGGCTAAAGAAGCCAGGCTTGTACAATTCTTTTGAAATCGCGCGAGGATCCATCGAAATATATTGATTTTCTTGTTTGTTCCCGTAGACAACGCCCGGAACTAGACCTTCGCGACGTGTTGCTCTTGCTCCACCCGTACCATTTGCTGTGCGGTTCTGTGCTTCAATAGCTATAATAGAACTCATTTATACTCTCCGTGTATGGTTTAAAACAACGATTTTGACACAAGAATCCCTGCATCAAAATGTTCGCATGAATCAAATAATACCTTAAAATTAGGGTGTTGTGCAATATAAAATCTTTTGTCTTGTTGGGAAATTATGACATAATTAAAAGTATCTGTTGTTTGTTTGTGTTGAATTTGAATGAGCCTTTGGTCGAGAAAAGAATTACAAGAAATATTTATGCGCCCGTTGCCGGAAGATTTGGCGGTGGGTGGCGTTTCAATTGACTCCAGAACCCTTAGTGCCGGAGACTTATTTTTCGCGTTAAAGGCTGGTCAGGCTGATGGTCACGACTATGTCTTGGATGCAGCATCTAGGGGTGCTAGTGCTGTTGTTGTTTCCCGAGAAATTGCCGGATGCTCGTGTCCCCAGATTTTGGTCGATGATACCCTTAAAGGGTTGAATGAACTCGGGCGTTATGGTCGCCTGCGATCCAAGGCTAAGATTATTGCGATTACCGGCAGTGTGGGGAAAACAACAACTAAAGAGGTTTTACTTCAGACATTATCTGTCTTTGGTGCTACGTCTGCATCTGTGGCTAGCTATAACAATCATTGGGGCGTACCCTTAAGTTTAGCTCGTTTGCCAAAAGATGCTAAATTCGGAATTTTTGAAATTGGCATGAATCATCCCGGGGAAATTACGCCTTTGGCGCAAATGGTTTCGCCGCATGTTGCTATTATTACAGCAATTGCTCCGGCTCATATTGGTCAAATGGGCAGCCTTGAGACGATTGCTAAGGAAAAGGCTTGTATTTTTGATGGCTTAGCTGAAGAGGGCGTTGTTATCATCCCTGATTCACCTGACTTTGCGTCGATGCTGCGCCAAAGGGCAATGGCGCGTCACCCTGAACGGGTATATACGTTTGGGCATCAAGACTCATCTGACGTTAAGTTACAGGATTATGCTCTGATGGGGGAGGTCGCGAAATTAACCGTTGGTTTGGGGCAGAAAGACCGAGTATCTTTTGATTTCGCCTTGTTGGGGCAGCATCTTGCGAATACCGCGTTGATCGCCCTTGCTGTGAGTAAGGCTTTGCGTTTGGATAGTGCAAAAACCATAGCAAAACTCTCTGAAATAAAGCCTGTTGATGGTCGGGGACGGATTCATAAAATCAACTTAGGAGATCGCCATCTTCGTTTGTTAGATGACTCTTATAATGCAAACTTGAGCTCGGCATTGGCGGCTGTGAAGACCTTATCAACTTTATCTCCTGATCATGAGGGGCGACGTGTTGCGATATTGGGCGAAATGTTGGAGTTAGGGAGCTTTGCCTTGGATCATCATGCGCAATTGATCCAATCGTGTTTGGCGATGAATGTGGATAAGATTTATGTCTGTGGCGGATCTGTCGTAGAGCAAGCTTTTGCCGGTGTGCCCGAGGTCAATCGAGGCGGATACTCAAAATCAGCTCAGGAATTGATCCCTGTCGTTTTGCGTGATGTTTGTGACGGAGATATTGTTCTGGTCAAAGGGTCAAAGGGTAGTCGTGTGAGTTGTGTTGCTGAATTTATGCTCAGGCAAAATCAAAAGAGGGATTGAGGAATGTTATATCACGTGTTGCCGAATTTGGCGACTCAAGTTGGTTTTTTCAATGTTTTTAAATATTTAACATTTCGGACAGGCGGGGCGATCTTAACCTCTCTGTTAATAAGTTTTATTTTTGGGGATGCCTTTATCCGTTGGTTAAAGAGTATTCAGACCCATGGTCAGCCGATCAGAGAAGATGGGCCAGAAGGGCATTTGCTGACGAAAAAGGGAACGCCAACTATGGGGGGCGTTCTTATTCTTGCGTCCTTAACGTTAAGTACGATTTTGTGGGGGAATCTGTCGAATCCTTATTTGTGGGTTGTTTTGGCTGTTACTCTTGGTTTTGGCTGCATAGGAGCTTGTGATGACTATCTTAAGCTGACAAAACGCTCATCAAAAGGGTTGTCAGGAAAGGCTAAGCTCCTTTTACAAGGGGCGATGGTCATTTTGGCAACGTACGTTATTCAAGTTAATACAAAACCGGAAATGTCATCGAGTTTGGCGTTTCCTTTTATCAAAGACTATCTACTTGATCTGGGGATGCTGTATTATGTGTTCACCTTTTTGGTGATCGTTGGGGCATCTAATGCGGTTAATTTAACCGACGGTCTTGATGGTTTGGCGATTGTGCCTGTTGTGCTTGCCAGTGCTTGTTTTGCGTTGATTGCTTACCTTGTTGGTAACACTGTCTTTGCGAACTATCTTCAGATTCATTATGTTGCTGATGTTGGAGAATTATCCGTGTTTTGCGGGGCAATGATTGGCGCAGGGTTGGGTTTTTTGTGGTTCAATGCACCGCCAGCTAAGGTTTTTATGGGGGATACGGGGTCGCTGGCTGCCGGCGGAGCTTTGGGGACGATTGCCGTTATTACAAAGCATGAGATTGTTTTGGCAATTATTGGCGGACTATTTGTTTTGGAGGCTGTGTCTGTTATTTTGCAGGTGGGATACTATAAAATGACCAAGAAGCGTATTTTCTTGATGGCACCAATTCACCATCATTTTGAGAAAAAAGGATGGGCAGAGTCAACGATTGTTATCCGATTTTGGATCATTGCCACAATTTTAGCATTGGTCGGATTGTCAACGTTAAAACTTAGATAAAATTCTTGCATTTGTTTTTCTCTTTCAGTAGTCTGGTTCAAATAATTTTTATATGGGGGAGAGTATATATGCATAAATTAGTTGTATTGACTGTGATTGTTTTGAGTATTTCCGGGGGTTTTGCTAAGGTTGATAAAAGGACGTGCACGCCGGCGGATATTGCTATGAAAGAAGGTAGTGTTGTGACAAAGAACTATTTATCGGATGAAGAAATAAGATCTTTATCCAAAAATCTTGTTGATAAAATTGACTTTTCAACGGTCAAAGGTATTGTTGCCATCACACGAGGTGGTCTGGCACCAACTCTTTTAATTTCTCAATATGCGTCAGTTAAGGACATTCGTACTCTTGGTGTTTCTAGCTATGGCGACGATTGCAAACGAGGGGAATTAACAATCATCACAGATCCGCATTTAGACAATGAGGGCGACGGATTCCTCTTTATTGATGATCTGGTTGATTCCGGTGAAACGTTACGCAAAATCAGAGCGATGTATCCTAAGGCGAAATTTGCTGTTCTCTATGCCAAACCGGCAGGAGAATCCGTTGCAGATTTTTATGTTAAGAAAGTTCCTCAGGGCGAATGGCTTGTTTTCCCGTGGGAGCCTGATTGGATTGCTCCAAAAAATAATTAAGAGGCTAGTATTGTCTGTAAAAAACAGGCAGTATAGTCTTAGGAGGATGCCTTATGGCATCGGGATTTCTTGTGAAGTGTGAGGGATCATTGGTTACCCAACGTCGACAACCGATTGAAATTGTTCGATTTGATCAAGTCGGATTAGCCTATTCAGGCGGTCATCGGGTTTTGCATGGGTTGAGTCAATCTTTTACTGTTGGTTCCTTTACCTTTTTAACAGGGGTTTCCGGTGCGGGGAAGACCTCACTTTTAAAGCTAATTTATCGTGGGATTCGCTCAACCGAAGGCACAGTGCGCGTTTTTGGTAAAGATGTTAATCGCATATCGAATGGCGAATTGCCTCAGTATCGCCAACGTATTGGTATTGTTTTTCAAGATTGCAAACTTTTTGGCCACCTAAACGTTCTCGATAACGTGGCCTTGGCTTTGAAAGTTACCGGGACGGATGTCAAGACGGCAAGAACCCATGCCAAAGAATTACTCCAATGGGTTGGTTTGGGGCAACATTTATTCGAAATGCCATATACCTTATCTGATGGGCAAAAACAACGGGTAGCAATTGCGCGAGCTGTGATTACACGGCCACTCTTGCTTTTGGCGGATGAGCCAACGGGGAATCTGGATCATGAGGCTGGCTATCGTTTGCTCCGGTTATTTGAAGAATTGAATAAAATTGGGACAACAGTTATTCTTGCGACCCATAATAAAGCATTGATCTCTGAATTTCCCTACCCTGAACTTGAGCTCTATCAGGGGCGACTTGTCAATGTTACCCCCGAACACGCTAAGGTGACGCATGGTTGAACGTACAGACATCGAAGAAGTTCCGATTACCAAAGATCCGATGACGCGCATCGTTCCTTGGATTATTGCCTTGCTCGTATTTTTATTGTGCCTTGTTTTGGTTGGTGCGTCATCGATTGGTGTTTCTGTTCAACGTTGGCAGGTTGGAATCAGCCATCGTATAACCATTGAAATTCCATTGCAGCATGAACTTGATCGCGATCGGATTACAACGGCTGTTGCCCAATATCTCCAGGTGAGTCCTGCTATTGAGCATATTGAGGTTGCTGATAAAACCCGGTTGTTCTCAATCTTTGGTGTGACGC
This sequence comes from Candidatus Paracaedibacteraceae bacterium, assembly GCA_019636035.1. Taxonomy (GTDB): domain Bacteria; phylum Pseudomonadota; class Alphaproteobacteria; order Paracaedibacterales; family Paracaedibacteraceae; genus Paracaedibacter. The sequence goes on along the minus strand of JAHBYI010000003.1, from coordinate 126,898 downwards.
CACAGCAAGCGATTCAATATCCTGACTACATTTTGCCAATCCTGATTGAAGCTGATCTCAAACCCAATCAAGGTGAGTCCATTTCCGGGATTTTGACCCAGTTACAACAGGTTTCACCGGGGGTAAGAATTGAAACCTATGGCCAATGGCATGATATGTTGCAGCTGTTGCGGCAATCTCTGCAAATTATCGGTTATATCTTTGTGATGTTGATTGCCTTTACCGTTATTGTGATGATCACGCTCATTACCAAAGCGGGGCTAGCAGCACATCATGAGAGTATTTCCATCCTGAGACTGATCGGTGCAAGTAACGGTTATATTGCCACAAAATTTCAAAATCATGCCTTTAAACTGAGCACACGTGGAGCAATTATGGGATTTGTTTTGGCGATCCCTGTTGCCTGGCTTTTGAATTTGGCAAGTGTCACGCTTGGTGTTCCTGAGATGTTGAGACCGCAACTTGACCCTGTTTTGATGCTGGCTATGGTTATTGTGCCCTTGTTTGTTGTTTTGTTGAGTATTTGTGTTTCACGCTTTGCTGTTCTGAGAACATTGAGTGTTGACTAGATTTTTTAAGTTAATCAGTATCCCTATGACAGCATGGTTTCTTGGCTTTCTAATTTATATCTATGGAATCCCAAAGATACCTGCGGATATGACAACAAAAACAGATGCGATTGTTGTTTGGACGGGTGGTCCTTGTAGAATAACCACAGGTGTTGAATTATTATCTCAAGGATTGAGTAACCGGTTGTTCGTTTCCGGTGTTCAGTCTGCTAAACCTGCGTTGATTAGTCGAAAATGTAAATCAGATCTATCGCCAGAGATGATCGAAACCCTCCTTTATAAAATTACGTATGGCCATACGGCTCTCTCGACCATGGGTAACGCCATTGAAACATCAATTTGGGCACAGAAAAATAATGTTAAATCCATACGATTGGTGACGACATCAATTCATTTACCCAGGTCACTCGTGGAGTTTCGTTTAGCCATGCCGGATGACATAAAAGTCATCCCTCACCCCGTCAATGTAAAACGATTTAATCACCGTCATTGGTATAAGGATTTTGAAATCTTTGGAAAATGTGCCCTTGAGTATTCTAAGTTATTGGTTGTGATGGTCGGTATCCGTCCGTGGTGGCGCGATAATCTGGCTGATGACTCAACAAAGGAATCCATTTAAGAATTATCGCCATTCCCTTTGACTTTTCTCCTGTGTCGTCGCTGACCTATGCTCCTTGTATAAAAAATACTATAGTATAGGTAAGATCAGCTTTACCTATTGAAAATATTATTTGGCTTTCCTATACCTTAAATATCACAATAGGAGTGTCCGTATGTTTAAAATTTGCTTGTCCTTTATTTTATGTTTCTCAGTTTATGCTGCAGATGATACAAAACCTGATTATACCCGTGGTATTGAGTATGGCTATGATGGTGACGACAAGTTTGATACATTGATCAAGCAACACAATCTAGCCCGAGAACAAATTGTTGCATTTGAAGGCGAAGGTATTGAAGAAGACGATGATCGGTGTTTGGGACAAGATCCCCATCAGCTTATTTTTAGCTTTATGATTGAATTAATGGGGCAGGTAAATGAAAAAGTATTGATTTCATACGTATATGATGCCGCGTGCTATATTCGCTCTCAACTCAATCAATATGAACCAAGTTTGATTGTCGGTATCGGTCGCTCACCGTTCATGATTGTTGACATGATTCAGGAAATCTTAACCCTGGAAAATTATAAAGGACCAACACAAATTAGGCACATGGCTTTTTCCGGTTCTCCTGATATATCTTTGACAAGAAGAGATGATTATGATGTTCGTGGCAATGTTATGGTTCCTCGTCGTATTGCAACTATTTTTTCTTATTTCGATGAATTAGGCTTTGATAAAGCAGATCAAGGGATTTGGTTTGTTGATGCTATTGGATATGGTAGTGGTAAGAACGCACTCTTCAGGTTACTCAAAGAGTATTATAAACTGAAGGGCGCAAAACAACCGCCCATCCATTTCTTTATGCTGGTCAATAAAATCGGAAGTTTAATGCCGGAAAACCGTACTTTTGATTATAAGGATAATTCCCACTCTCTTATTTATAGTGATAATCATTTATCTTCAGGAATTCGCCCGATGATCGTTCCGACGACATCCCTATATTTGCCTGACTGGCTTATTAATTTTATAGATGGTGATCGTGTTGCCATGCGGTGTGCCCCGGTTCAACAATATCGTCCTTTTATGATGCGATCCGGTTCTGAAAAAACAAGGTCACAACCCGCACCAATGTACTTTTTGTTTAATGAAGCCATTCGAAATGCTGTGAAATATCTGAGGGCTAATGATACTGTAGACAGATCATCCCTGGCTCTTGAGATGACTCAAGCCTTGGTTAAGGCACCGTTTTTGAATAGGCTTTTATATGAAAGACTGGGACAGGCGAAGAGTAGTTTTTTGCTGCTGTCTGATGATCAAAGAAGAACACTGATTGTAACCCTGTTAAAGTCTGTTATTCCAGCTAACTTAGCAGCTTCTGATGCGCAGCGGCCGGAATTTGATCAGCAATAAGAGTATCCAGGGCTTGTACATAGTCATCATAGGATAGGGATTGTGCCAGGTGATCAATATGATCCGGGTTCTTTGACTGAGCAATCATCATTTGTTTTGCCCTGTCTATTTTTGAAAGGATGTCACGGGCTTCTGCGACATAGCCCTGAGATAATCTTGTGATTTCTGCTTCGACTTTATCTTTGTTTGATTGAGCTTGGTAAATTGCATAGGACGGATAGGCTCTCAGTTGGTTTAGGTTGGCTTGATGTTCTAGTGCAAGTTCAGGGAATTCTCTTTTTTGACCTGTAAGGCATGAGATCAACCAGGATAAACAAGAGGTTGATTTATTAAAAAGATCCAGGTTCTGTTGATGTTGTTCTATGGCAACGGCAAAGCGATAAAATTCAAGCTGTATTTGTGTTTTTGATGGTGCTTCTGGTTTTGGTTTGCCTAATCTATCAATGAAATCAAATTCATCGGCGATGTTCATATCAAGCGGAACTTCTGGTGAATCCTTGGACAGTAAAAATGGAATGGGTTTCTTTAACAGATGAGCCAGATCTTTTAGAAGTGATCCTGTTAGTTTTTCTGACCTAAGTTTGTTTCTTAAGTCGTAATCATCAGCAAATAGAAACGTCTCAAGTGCGGATGGATTTGGGTTTAACTGGTACAGGCTGTATTCTTCTGCGGTTAAAGGGAAAAAACTGTTGGTATAATTATCGGCAAAGAGTCTTATTTGTTGTGCGATAAGCTTTTCAGATTTCTGAGTAGTCTGTGCCAGGCCATTCGGTATGGCTGAATACAACAATCCACTTGTCAGCCAGTACGCTCCTCCGGCAACGATAGCACCACCAATAACAGGCGGGTAAGATAAAAAGCCGCCGGCATAATATCCGGCTCCTGTGGCTAATAGCCGAATTCCATTTGCATGATTTTTAACTGTGTTTGCTGCTGTCGTATAGATCGAGGGGCTGATTTTTGTTGCGGCAATGGTTGCAAAATTTTGAAGCGTGCGATTTATTCCGGATCGTATGTGATGATTGACGCGTGGTTTTAGGTATTTCCAAACATTTTTGAATGCCGTTTCCTTTTTCTTGCTCGATAGGGTATTTGTTGTGTGTTGTCCGAACAGCATCGACTGGTTTATTGGGGTGCCGGAAAGGCCGATGATCCATAAGGTTTCTGCATTCTTAAAAAGTTCCGGATTGATGTCTCCTGTTATTTGATGAACCAGTTTTGCTGTTTGCCGTACAAAGTGTTTGTCCAGTTGTGCAAGAATATAATTGCTGATTTTTTCATATTTGGTTAAGGACAGAAGGGGTTGTTTGAGTGGAGAATCGTCAGGTAATATGGCCCGGATGAATGTTGATGCTAAGCCGGCTGAAACTTTGTAATGGGTTTCGATCTGTTGACGTTCAGCAACATAAATTTCCTTTTTCTTGCCAAAATTATCTGTTTCCATAAGGGATTGATAGACAGCACGTCGAATCATGGGGAAAATCTTTTCTATAATCAACAGTTGTCGTTGTTCTGGCGTTGTTGCATCAATGTCAGATATAAGAGCATGTGCCATGACATCAGGCAGTTGCTCGTGAAGCAGTGCCAGAATACTTTCTTGCTGAAGTGTTTGAAAATCGCCACGAAGGACTTGATTGAATAAAGCTTGTGAAGCCACCACATAACTGTTTAGTCCGTCTGCTGTCCCTTGTAAAAAGTCTTGGCTAATGGCACTTAATTCTGATGATAATGTTGGGGTTATATTTTTGACAAGAAATGCTTCACTTGGGTTAAGCGTCAAGCCGGTTGTTGGTTCTGTTGCATTGCATGCTGATGTGAGATATATCAGCAGTGCTGAAACCTGGATGATACTTGATTTTTTGTATGTATACTTCCCAATCATTTTGCCCTCCCATTTCTACGGGCTCTATAGTGACTGGGAAATCTTAATTTTCGGTTAACTATGGATAATTATCCTATTCAGGTTTGATCATAATCTGCATCCCGTCATAGCCCGGCTCGACATGAGGTGGGCATTTTTTTAGAGCTGTTTCATAATCCATGTGCTGATTCATGTGGGTAAAAATAGCATGTTTTGGTTTGATGATATCCAGGATAGCCATGGTTTCATCAAACTTAACGTGGGTTTTATGATCATCAAACATCAAACAATCAATAATGATTGTATCGAGGGTGTGAAGTTTTTCTAATTCTTTTGCCTCGATTCGCTTGAAATCTGTGCAATAGGCAAAGTCACCAATGCGAAATCCCCAAGACGTCATGACAGTATGGTCGAGTTTTATCGGCATAATATCAACCCCCAGTACTTTAAAGCATTCATTCGTGAATTCATGGGGGATAATAAATGTTTGATAGGGGCCGGCAGGGGCTTGGAAAGCATAGCCATAGGCTTGTTTTAGATATCCCAAAGTGACATCATCGGCATAGATTGGCGTTGGTTTGCCTTGTTTGAAATGGAAATGCCGTAAGTCATCCATGCCAAAAATATGATCTGCATGGGCATGGGTGTACAGGACAGCATCAATTTTGGTTATCGCATTTGCTAAAAGTTGACTACGGAAATCAGCCCCTGTGTCGACAATAAAACTTAACCCATCGATATCAATGTGAATACTGGCGCGGGTGCGTCGGTTTTTATTATTGTTAGGATCACACTGTCCCCAGTCACCTGTTGCTAAGGGGACGCCTCCTGATGAGCCTGATCCAAGGATGGTAACAATCATGCCGGTCTCGTTGCGCGGTTAAAGAGTGTGAAAAAATTATCTGTCGTTTGCTTTGCAATGTCGGTTAGGGGGATGCCTTTTAACTCAGCAACTATTTCTGCTGTATGGAGGGTAAATGCCGGTTCATTGCGTTTGCCACGATGGGGGATCGGAGCTAAAAAGGGAGAATCCGTTTCAACAAGGATGCGATCAAGGGGAACGAATTTTACAACCTCTCGCAGTTCGTCTGCTTTCTTAAAGGTGATAATCCCGGAAAAAGAGATGTAGTACCCGCGGTCAAGGCCGGCGCGTGCCATGTCAAGACCACCGCTAAAGCAGTGAAAAACGCCTTTGGTTCCGGGGGTTCTATCGAGGCAATCGATAGTGTCAGTGTCGGCATCTCGGGTATGGACAACAATGGGGAGATCAAGTTGTTTAGCGGCTATGAGATGGATGTCAAAGCAGTGGATTTGATCCTTTGAATCACTGTTGTTATAGTAATAGTCAAGCCCTGTTTCCCCTAACCCGACTACTTTTGGGTGCTTGGATAATTCTTTGATTTTGCCGAGTAAGGCGTCATCGGCATAATCTTTAGCATCATGGGGATGAACCCCAACTGTGCAAAAAACATGGGGATAGGTATCTGCGATTTTCCGGATAGTCAAGGATTCGCTTAATCGTGTATTAACCGTTAGCATGGTTTTGATGCCGTTCAGGTCAGCACGGCGCATGACATCGTCAAGATCGTCTTTAAAATCGGGGAAATTTAGGTGACAATGGCTATCAACAAGCATGGAAAATCCTTTTTGTATTATCATATACCCATGATAATCAAGTGGTCAATAATCCCTGTTAAATAAGAAATTAAAGATTGACTTCAAATTTAATAAATTTCTACCATAAAAAGTATCTCTGTTAAATTAACTGAAACACGGAGGATTCTCTTTATGAAATTATCGCGTATTTTAATGACAGGATTGTTATTAGCAGGCTTAACCCAGGCGGCCGATGTGCAGCCACAGCTTTATGCTGATGGGGATGATGGTTCACGGTACTTGGCTTTGAAGCCATCTAAGGATAGTGAAAGTTATAAATGGTTGCAAGAACATGGTCGACCTTTAAAGGTTAGTGAGCTTACTCTTGTACAATTACCATCACAGTTTGATAACCGTGAGAACTGTTCACCGGTCTGGGATCAGCAGCATCTAGGGGCATGCACAGGATTTGCCAGTAAATCAGCCGCTGAACTTGTGTGGAATATAGGTGCACCGGAACAGAAAGATCAATTCTTGGCTTCTGCTTTGTTCCAATACTGGAACGAGCGTTCGTTTGAAGGCACGACAGATCAGGATTCAGGAGCAACGATTGCGGATGCGATTCGGGCTCTTAAGCAATTTGGTATAGCACCTGATGCAGACTGGGATTATAGTGATTATGCTCAGCGTTATCTTTTAAAACCAAGCGATCAGGCCTTTGTTGATGCTAAAAAGCATATGGATCTGGATAATATTGGTCATGCAGAAATCGCCCAGTCAGCAGAAGCAATCAAGACGGCTCTTGTATCTAAGCATGCTGTGATTATTGGTATTTCTGTTTATGAATCGTTTATGTCTCCGCTGACAGCTAAAACCGGTTTGGTAAGTATGCCTAATACCGTGACAGAAAAACTTTTAGGGGGACATGCTTTACTTGTTGTTGGGTATGACGATGAGAATAAATGGTATGTCGTCAAGAATTCCTGGGGCGAGAAGTGGGGTGATCAAGGATATTGCTATATTCCCTATGGTTATATGCACAATGCAGCATTCACCAGTGAAATCTGGGGGATTGGTAAAATGGGACCTGCCGGATCTGCTTATGGATGGTATAATCCTTGGCGCTGGTTGGGATATTAAAATTATCTAGCTATAAAGAGGCCCTTATCCCTGTCCAGGGGATAAGGCTTTTTTTGTTTCGATGGGTTGGGTAATCTGGTACAATTGTAGCAAATAACTAATCCCTTGTTTTGTCTATGCTAAATCTTTTAAAGAAAATAGGTTACAGTATCCTTTTTATTATTGTTATTGCTGGCGGATACTATGGCTATAAGCATTATAATAAAATAGAAATCATGCCGTTGCCATCGGCGCAAATTGCGTTTGTGAATTTGAGCCGTGTGAATACCGAAGCTCAAGCCGTTCACCACTTTAAAGAGTTGATTGAACGTCAGTATAAGACATTTCACGAAGAAATTTTAGATCGTGAGAAAAATCTTCAAAAGCAATACGAAGAAATTCGTGAGATTGAAAAAAAATCACCCGAACAAGCTAAAAACTTGAGTGCACAGAAAGATGACCTTGATCGACAAGTAACGGATTTGGATAAGACGCTTCGGGCTCGAAAGGATACGCTGAATAAAAGTTTTGCCCGTATCCAAGAGCAAATCGAGGGAAAAATTCGTGAAATTGTGACAGATGTTGCAAAACGCCGTAATCTTAATCTTGTGTTCAATGCGACAATTTTGGACGCATCAGTGGTGCTTTATGGTGGATCTGAGCTTGACATTACTGATGAAGTTCTTAGAGAATTAAACCTAAAATTACCAACCGTTCACTTGCCTTCGGAATAGACGATGCCAGATACGCGATTTTATAAGAACAAAGGCCCTTTTACACTTAAGCAAATCTCTGAATTTTTAGGGATACCATTATCGTTTGGGGATAATCTTGAGCAGGAAATTCGGGATGTTGCAACCTTGCAAACAGCAACCGATGGTGACCTTGTGTGTTATCACAATTACAAATATCAAGATGCATTGCAGTCTACGCGAGCAGCGGTTTGTATTTTTTCTGAAGACCTGATTGACCATCGCCCTCAGCATTTACCTGTGTTTATCTCTAAAACGCCGTACCGTGATTATGCTAAATTGCTGGATCTATTTTACGAAGATCAACGACAATTGAGTGAGATCGCATCAACAGCGGTGATTGCGCCGACGGCTAAGATTGGCCGTGGATGCAAGATAGGCCACTATGCGGTGATTGAGGATGGTGTTGAAATTGGTGACGCCTGCCATATTGGTAGTCATGTCGTCATTGAATCGAATTGTGTTATTGGTCAGGATTGTAAAATTGATTCACATGTTTCAATTTGCCATAGTTTGATTGGTAATCGTGTTGGGATTAAAACAGGTACACGTATCGGTCAACGGGGATTTGGTTTTGATATGGATGCTCGTGGTCATATTCCTGTGCCGCAATTGGGGCGTGTTATTATCGAAGATGACGTTGATATCGGGGCAAATACAACCATTGATCGCGGATCAAATGCGGATACACAAATTAAAAAAGGGGCTCGGATTGATAACCTTGTGATGATTGCTCATAATGTTATTGTTGGCGAATACTCTGTTCTTGTGGCTCAGGTCGGGATTGCAGGAAGTACCCGGTTGGGTAAGTTTGTGATTGCAGCGGGGCAAGTAGGCATAGCGGGGCATTTGACGATCGGTGATGGGGCTCAGATTGCTGCCAAATCCGGATTAATGCGCGACGTCGAAGCCGGTGGTAAAGTCGCAGGTTATCCGGCCGTACCGATTCGGGAGCATTTTAAACAAGTTGCGTTCTTAAATAAATTAACATCAACCAAGGGAAAATAAAAATGACAGAAACTAGCCCGGATATTTTGATTAATGAAATCATGGATTTGATTCCACATCGTATCCCGATGTTGCTTATTGATAAGCTAACGGATGTGAAGTTAGGTGAAAGCGCAACAGGAATTAAAAATGTAACGATGAATGAATGGTTCTTTCAAGGACACTTTCCGGGGCATCCGGTTATGCCCGGTGTTTTAATTGTCGAAGCTATGGCACAGGCCGCGGGTGTTTTGGTTATGAAAACCATGGGCGATAATTCTTCGGATAAGTTGGTTTATTTTATGTCCATCGAAGAAGCAAAATTCCGGAAACCGGTTGTACCCGGTGATACGCTCAAACTCAAAGTTAGTTTATTAAAATCTCGTGGGAATATCTGGAAATTCAGAGGTGAAGCTTGGGTTGGTGATGTCATGACTGACGAAGCTGTTTTCACGGCAATGATCGCAAGCAAATAAGAAAAGAGGGTACGATGATTCATCCAACAGCAGTGATAGAACCAACCGCAAAGATTGGTAAAAACTTTAAGGCAGGCCCATTCTGCTATATTGGTTCTAATGTTACGCTTGGGGATGATGTGACGTTAAAGTCTCATGTTGTTATCGAAGGGCATACCACACTTGGTAACGGGAATACGATTTATCCGTTTGCTACGATCGGTCATGTCCCTCAGGATAAAAAATATGGCGGTGAGCAAACATACCTTGAAATTGGTGATGGTAACATTATTCGTGAGTATGTCACGATGCACCCCGGGACGGCAACAGGTAACACAGTTACCAAGATTGGCAGTCGCGGCCTATTTATGGTTGGGGTTCACGTTGCCCATGACTGTGTTGTTGGTGATGATGTTATTCTAGCGAATCAAGCCACATTAGCCGGGCATGTGATTGTCGAAGATCACGTCATTGTTGGCGGATTGTCAGCTGTGCACCAGTTTGTTCGGATTGGGGCGCATGCTATGATCGGCGGGATGTCAGGTGTTGAGCAGGACGTGATTCCCTTTGGGATCGTGATCGGGGAACGTGCTCGGTTATCCGGTCTTAATCTTGTTGGGTTGAAGCGTCGTGGGTTTCCGCAAAAGTCCATTAGTGCGCTGCGTGAGGCGTATCGTTCTTTGTTTACGCCCGATGCCGAAGAAAAGCCATCAACATTCCAAGAACGACTTTTAAAACTAAAAGACGAGCAAAGCGATATTCCTGAAATTGAGAATTTGATTGCCTTTATCCAAGGTGAATCCCATCGCAACTTATGTATGCCAAGGGCTTAACGATGCAGCAGAAACGCGTTATCGGGTTAATTGCAGGGCAGGGAGATCTTCCAAAACAGATTTTGGATTACTGTCAGCATGCGCAATTGCCCATTCACGTTATTGCTTTTGAAGGACAAACACCGGTCGACACAGTTGAGGGTGCTTCTCATGTCTGGTTGAAACTTGGGGCGGTTGACCCCTTATTTCGTTTTTTCAGGCAGCACAACGTCACTCACATTGTCATGGCTGGTGGTATTAAGCGACCGAGTATCTCAGAACTTTCTTTAGATTGGACGGGAACAAAATTGCTTGCACGCTTTGGTTTAGGATCCAAAGGGGATGACGGCGTTCTATCCGCAATTACCGATTACTTGCAAGAACAAGGTTTTGAGATTTTATCGGCAACGGATATCTTGCCGTTGACTTCATCCTCAGGATTTTTAACCGATGCTGTTTCTGTTGAGTATGATGATGATATTAATCGTGGCCTTGCCATTCTTGATGTTCTAAGTGACCAAGATGTGGGGCAAGCTGTTGTCATGCAACAGGGGTTGGTTTTAGGGATTGAAGCTGTAGAGGGAACGGCCGAGTTAATCCGCCGTTGTGTCTCTTATAAACGAGAAGGTCGTAAGCCTGTGTTAATAAAATCCTCTAAAAAAGGTCAATCCTCAAAAGTTGACTTACCAACAATTGGCCTTGATACCATCCAACAGTGTATTGATGTCGGGTTTGCCGGGCTCGCTATAGAAGCCGGCAAGACTCAGATTCTGAATAAAAACGATGTTATTAATCTTGCCAATAGAGCAGGCATTTTTATCAAAGTAATAGCACAAGAAGAACAATCATGAACCTTTCTTATCCGTTTAAAGATGTGAGTTTGCTCAATAAAGCTTTGACCCACCCCAGTTCAAAAAGACTGAAGGTCAATGATTTTGAACGCCTTGAGTTTCTCGGTGATCGGATTTTGGGGCATATGGTTGCTGATTTGCTATATCATACATTTCCCAAGGAAAAAGAAGGGGATTTGGCCAAACGTCAGGCTGTTTTGATTAGTCGTGACGTTTGTCAGGATGTAGCTCGTGAACTTGATATTGCTAAGTCTATCAAGTTTGTCGGAACAGAGTTTGATGGCAAATCTTCCGTCTTAAGTGATGCCATGGAAGCTTTGATTGCCGCCGTTTATTTGGATGGTGGAATGGATGCTGTTAATCGTTATATTTTGCCCTTCTGGAAAGCACGGTTATCCAAATCTGATGCTCCACCAAAGGACAGTAAAAGCCTGTTGCAGGAATGGACACAAAGCAGGGGGCTTGGGATCCCGTGCTATGAGTTAGTTGCCACATCTGGCCCAGCCCATGCTCCCGAGTTTGAAATGTCTTTGACCATCAACGATATTATAGTCTCAGCCAGCGGTAAATCTCGTAAGATTGCTGAACAAGAAGTGGCTAAAGCGATGCTCGTGCGGTTGGATCAACTATAGCTTTTGCATAATACAAGACATCATGCAGCCAAAGTATGGCTCATTGCGATGAAAGCGACGGCGGTTGCTGAAAAAATCATGTTCATGGGTATAGGTATCAGCTGGAGAAAGTGTGAACGATGTAACGCCGGCTTCGGTCAGTTTCCGTGCTGCAAAATTGGGCAGATCAAACATCCAATGATCTGCTTTTTGTGATGGTTTAAAAAGGTCGTGATCATCCGGGAGATCTTGATAGAATTGATTGTCAACTTCATAAGAATTCTGCCAAATGCAAGGGCCAATTCCTGCAACAATAGACGATCGTGTTGCCCCTAGGTCAACCATTGTATCGACAGTATTTTTGATAATGCCCGTTACAGCTCCGCGCCATCCTGCATGAACGGCTGCAACAATACCTGTGTGTTCATCTGCTAAAAGAATAGGGACGCAATCAGCTGTTATAATGCCAAGCATAAGATTGGGTTGCGTTGTAACGAGAGCATCTCCCTCGAGGCGATCGGCATGATCCCACGGGGCTTCAACGACGATTACCTTATTGCTATGAATTTGGCGAGCGGTGACCAGCATTTTTGCCTCTCCGCCGATATAATTGGCGATACGTCGTCTGTTCTCCAAAACGTCTTCCGGGCGATCTTGTTTTTCCATGGCTGCATTTAATGATGTGAATAAACCGGTACTGACACCACCGTGGCGCGTCATAAAAGCATGACGAATGTTTTTCAGATTTTGCAGTTTTTCGGATTGTAGGCCTTTAATCATGGAATCCTCCTTGAATAGCAAGTACTTTGAATAAATCGCCCATTTCTTGGGGGGCTGTGAGTCGATGAACAGCTAAGAGCTGATTTTTATAGGTTGGCGAATCATGAAGGGCATGAACTCTATCTTCAATGCTGAGTTCCTTGAGGAATTGTCCTTGGGGGATGGGGCCTAGAGTTTTTATGTTGTGTTGATGAAATAGGTCGATCAGATACCTAAAATCAACATGGTGCGTCAGATCTGCTTGTCCAATCGAATCAAAAAGGCCGATTTTCTGATGGTTTTTAACAGCCTGGAGCGTAAACCCCGGATTCATTGATCCATAGTCGATGATCAAGCCAATGCCGGAATTCCGATGCAGGAGCTTTGAGATATCATGCGTGAATTTGTCATATAACCGAGAGGTATAGGATATCCCTTCCTTTTGAGGGTGATCATCCGTATCAGTCCAGATGAGTTGATTCTGATCGACTGTTAAAACGGTGCCTGATCTGTAATATTGAATGGGTAAGGCGTCAAAGAATTCATTGGCTAAGATAATGGTGTAACCCGGACGGACGTCATCAAGATGATCGATCCACGTGACAGAGTATGATTTAAGGTTTTCGCGTTGGTTTATTTTTAGAGATTCTGAGGTATCCAGAACACAAATCGTAAGGTTGTGGGATAAATCTGGGATTTGATCCAGCGTTTTTAAGATACAGGATAACATGGTGCCGTGTCCTGCGCCCAATTCAATAAGATTTACAGGGGTTGGGCATCCTGCATTATGCCATTGATCTGCAATCCATTGCGCGATACATAAACTAAAGAGGGGGGATATTTCAGGTGCAGTGATAAAGTCTGCATTTTGTCCAATAACTTTAGATTGGGCGTAATAGCCTTGTTTTGGGTCATAAAGAACGTGTGTCAGATAGTCTTCGAGAAGCATTTTTATTTCCGAAATAGCTCTGTCGGATAGCGGAGTAAAAACCATCCCGCGCCAATCAGGGGAATTGATAAGGCCTGACCAATGGTTAGACTACCAACAACAAGTGCATCAGGTTCGCGGAATAATTCACAAAACATTCTAGCCATGGCATAGCCAATTGCAAAGATACCGGAAATTCGACCGGGTTTATGACGCAAGTCCGTTTTTGTCCATAAAAAGATCAGGATAAAGAATAAGAGCACCCCTTCAGTTGCTGCTTCGTATAGCTGGCTGGGGTGGCGTGGTAAATCACCGGCTCTGGGGAAAATCATACCAAGGGGTGAATTTGTCACGCGCCCCCACAGCTCGCCGTTGATAAAATTAGCGATACGGCCACAAAATAATCCAATGGGCGTCACACATGCTGCTATATCTAACAGGCTGAGGAACGGGGTTTTTACCTTACGGGCGTACATAAAAATAGCAATGAGAACCCCTAACGTTCCACCATGAAAGGCCATCCCCCCATTCCACGTCTTAAAAATCTCAAGAGGGTTTGTCCAGATCATGGATGGTGCATAAAACAGAACGTATCCTAGGCGTCCGCCAACGACAATCCCCATGATGATCCAAATGATGCTATCATCAAGTATTTTCGGTGTCACCTGAGTTTGGTATTTCCTTAAAAGAGACATACCGACTTGCCACGCTATGTAGATCCCAACCATATAGGCGATGCCATACCAGTGAATCTTGAAAGGGCCTATTTCAAACGCAATTGGGTCAATGTTTGGGAATGTTAGCATGGATCACTCTTTGAAGCGATTTTCTATTGAGTCCATCATAAATTATTTTAAAGTCTAATGCCACGAGAAAGAACCTAGGCTATAGCCAAATTAAATGGCTCTAGCTATATAGCAAGGCGACGTTTTGTCGTTTCTTGCTTTTTCGCTTCAAGCAACCCCCTGATGAGCTGACATCTTGTTTCGATTAATTTAGCAATTTTGACTGTAACGGATGATTTGATGCTAGGGTAAGCTTCAAAAATTTCCCGCGTTATTTTCGGCAAAGACGTACAATAATCAAGAATCATGCTTGTCAGATATTTATCATTAATCTGAATTCGCCTTGATAAATCAGCAATATGTGTTTGTTTTAAGGCTGAGATATGTTGAATACCAAAGAGGTAATCCAGTAAGGTTTTTGTGGTATTTTCATAAATATCGGCGGATACAAAACCGGATAATACGGATAAACTACAGATATTATTAGGTTTTAGTTCAATAAGTTGTTGTTCCAGAGAAAAATCATCGCAACCACTCAAAAGGCATAAGGTTATGCCCCTTAATAGGGTTCGGCAATCAAGAGCAGGTTGCTGAGAGTAGGTGCGGATCAAATCAAAAATGCTGTCTACTGTTGTTGCATGGTGGCGTTTTGATGTTAAAAATTGTGATGATAAAGCCGTTGCAAAGGTTTCATGGTGAACTTTTGTTGGTGTCGTTAGAGTATCTTGTGGGGCAAGGCGATCCGGTCGATCCATGATCAAAGCCGGAATGTCTCCCAAATGAACCCTAGAGATCATGGGAACAGATATACCTAGGTTATAAGCTAACAGGGAGACAAAGATTTCATTGCCAACCAGATCTTCAAAATCATAGAGATCACACTTGAGGGTATGGGTATTGTGCTCAGCCGGCGTTGCTTCGAAAAATTCACCGTCAATAATACTCGCCTTTAAGGTTGGCTGATAGTTATGAATTGATAAAAGCTTATGATCCGGAACAGCTAAAAGTTGGCTTTTAATCTGTGTTTCACAGTCGGTGATATTAATCTCAGTATAGGTTGTGTGTTGAGCCGGAGTGAGTGAAATGCCGCCAATAGGAGATATGTATTCTTGATTCATATCTATGCCTAAGGCTTGTATGATCGGGCGTACTGAACGATCTGTGTAGGTTTCATAGTCTAAGGGAAGAGCCAGACTAAAAGGCACAGCTGTGGGTGATTGCAGATAACTGTCCAGGTAAGTGAATTCCACGCCGTCGTCGTTTTGTTTTAAGTTTGCGGCCGGGGTACCGTTAATATAGACTTTCATTGGGTTTCATTCTTTTCTAAAGGTTTCAGACTCACGCCAAGCATCTTTAAAACATGTAAGGCCTTACCAATTTCTATGGTTGGTTTGCCCTGTTCTAACTCGACTAGAAAGCGATTGCCGACATCGGATAGACCTGCTAATTCGACCTGAGTTAATTCTTGTTCTTTTCGTTTGGCTTTGATCAACTTACCAAAATCTTTGGGGCTTTTTATCTGCATGCTAAATTCCTAAGCTATTTCCTAAATTATAAAGTTTTCTGACTAAATTCGTCAATGCAGGAACAATTTTTTCTGCAAAATTAACGGAAATGAAAGGGGTATGACCCTATTCTTATAGTACATATAGAAGACAGGATGTCATTATGGATCAGGATGAAGATCAATATGAACGTGGTTATTTGACCGGAAAGCTCTTGGTTGCAATGCCCTTTCAGGAAGACCCGCGTTTTTTTCAGTCGGTTATTTACGTCTGTGGGCATGATGATACAGGTGCCATGGGGATTATTGTTAATAAACCCTTATTGACTGTTGAGTTTGCGGATTTACTTGAACAGCTTGGGATTGAGCATACGCGAAAACTTGTCCCTGATCTTCCCATCTACTATGGTGGCCCTGTTGAGATAGGACGTGGATTTGTCTTGCATACTCTGGATTATTTATCGGAATCAAGCGTTGTTATTGATGGTGATTTCGCTTTGACCGCAACACTTGATGTTTTGCGCGCTCTATCCCACAACTATGGGCCACAGCAGCATGTTGTTGCTTTGGGCTATGTGGGGTGGGGGGCTGATCAATTAGAACAAGAGATTAATACAAACGGATGGTTAGTCTTAGATGCCACGACAAACCTCGTGTTTAACGTTGATCACGATGGTTTGTGGCGTTCAGCCATGCTATCGATTGGTATTGATCCAAACAGCATGGCCATTGACTTTGGGCATGCGTAACCTAGTTAGAAATCCAATTCAAGATGAAACATTAGCCCGTCATCACTATTACTATTTGTGACTGGGGATGATGATTTTGGTTCTTTTTGAGGGAACTTGAAAGCCTCCTGTCGAGGAAGCAGCTCTGTGTTTGGTGTTTTATTTTCGGTAACATTGATAAAGATAAAGTGTATTTTGATTAACTTTAAAAATCTGAGGTCGAGGGATGTTTGATAAATGAAATCATTAAAATCTTGAAGATTAAGACTTAAAAGTAAAACAATATTGTATGTCTTTTGTTCCAATTCTGCTATGGATTTATATCGGCTAAATTGTCTATTGGGATATTTTTTTTGTAGGGTTACCCACAGAATATCTGGTAGAGGATCGATGATTGCCTGTGTTGCTCTTCCTGGAATGAATATTGATGATGCTATTGTAGATTGATGGGCAAAAATTGTACTGTCAGGAATGTTTTCTATATCTTTGCAATATGACCGATCAGCTGTATCATATGTTTTTTTGCTATAGGATACAGTGCCGGATGATGTTTTGAATCCTAGGGTAGAGTTTTCCATGCACAACCCGGTTGGAATTTTTACCGGTGGTGTTCCTGTGCCTGTTTGGAAAATATCAGCTGCATTTGATAGGGTGAGAATGCTCGCAAGTACGAATAAGTTTTTCATAATATTAATCCTTCATGAATCCGTTATTTAAGAAAGGTATATTGATTTTATTATAAGGGTCAAGATAATTTTATTGCAAAAATATGGTCTGAATGTGTGCTAAAATTTCTTTTGGTGTACTTGTGAATTTGTTTAAACACCAGAATTCACGTGCTGACGCAAGTGCTTGTCCGAGCTTTGGCCCTACTGGTATTCCTGATGCAACTAAATCCTGGGATGTAAGGGGAAGTGGCTTATCGTCAATCAGCAGGCATGCTTTGAATAAATCGACGTCTCCATTAATTAGAAGAGTATCGAGGGTACGCTCTTTTCCGTCATTGAATATGGCGTGATAGATACTGTCCTGATTTAAATTACCCCGTAGTTTTTGGATAGATTTAACATATGATATTTGATCGTTACTGAGTCGCAAGGTATTAGGGGTGGAATAAATCGTTGCAAGGTTCCTTGATGCTGAATAGGCCATTCCCAGAAATTCAGTATTTTTCTCAAGACAGAGCAGGGGGGGCAAGTCGCAATCCGGGATGATTTGCTGTAAAATGGAGCAGGTTTGCATTTCTGACAAGGTAGTATATGCGTTTGGGTGGTCAATAATTTTTAAGAATTCCTGAGTTATTCTTTCTTTTGACAGGGTCTGTATTGTCCGGGCGTAAGTTTTGAAGAGTAACGTTAATTCTTTTGAGAGAGTGTGTTTTGCATAGCGTTGAGCAAAACGAAAGTACCTTAAGATTCTAAGGTAATCCTCTTGAAGTCGATCTTCGGGGTTACCAATAAATCTGACAATACCATTCTTTAGGTCATCTAATCCCTTTGTGTAGTCATAGATGGTACCGTCAAAATCTTGATATAAAGCGTTGATTGTAAAGTCTCGCCTGTGAGCATCCTCTTCCCAATTGTTTGTTGTTTCAACAATGGCGTGACGCCCATCTGTTGAGACGTCTTTTCTAAGCGTGGTTATCTCATAAGGGACAGAGTCAATAATTACAGTGATGGTACCGTGAGCAAGGCCTGTTGGGATGACTTTAAAGCCAGCTTGATGAAGAACATCCAGAGCCTCTGTTGCAGGCATAGGGCTTGCTAAATCATAATCATTTGTTGGAATGCCAAATAAGTCATCTCGAACGCAACCGCCAACGAAACGAATATCGTGTCCGTGATCCTTATAGATTTGACGAAGATTACATAATTGAGGGATTTTGATGGTCATTAAATCCGACCGAGATAAATGGCGCGCCCAAGAAGAGTCGAACTCCTAACCTTCAGATCCGTAGTCTGACGCTCTATCCAATTGAGCTATGGGCGCATTTTTTTCAAAACTTGATATAGCCATTTATACATAAAGTCGCAACGTCTTTGCAAGATGTTTTTTATGTTTTTGATGAAAAAAATTAGGATTCAAAAAATCTCTTCACAAGGGAAAAATATTCTGATATAAAATATCTATATCAATTGGGGTGTAGCCAAGTGGTAAGGCAGCGGGTTTTGGTCCCGCCATTCCTGGGTTCGAATCCTAGCACCCCAGCCACTTATTTCATTAAAACTTCATAAATTTACCGACAGCAGAAGGCATTTTACCGCCTTGGTTTCCGCTTGCGTCTGCGCTTGCGTCGGCATCTGCGTCTCCATCAGTTCCTTGTTGTGCCGGGGCTCCTTTTTTCTTACCAAACTTTTGCATCATGCCTTGGATGCCACCTGCGCCGCCAAGGGCTCCCATAAGTCCTTTTTGTTTCGGTGGTGCTGCTTGCTGTTGCGGAGCCGGTGCCGCATCATCAGGTGCAGCTGCACTATCATCGGGTGGTGTTGACCCATCATCAGCGGGTGCCGTTGCGGCACTATCATCCGCAGGGGGCGTTGTTCCATCATCACTTGCTGGTGTCGCATCATCAGCAGCAGGTGCAGCTGTGCTATCATCGGGTGGTGTTGATCCGTCATCAGCGGGAGCTGCGGCGGTACTATCATCCGCAGGCGGTGTTGCTTGATCATCGGTAGCGGTCGCATCATCAGCGGGTGCTGCTTGTACGACAACTTTTTTTGCTGCTCTGGATTTTTTACCCTTTTTACCCTTTTTACCTTTTTTCACCTTTTTCTTTGTTGGTGCAGCTTCTTTATCCTCGATGATCGGCGTTCCGGGGCCATCATAGGTTGCCCCTTTATCTTCTCCGGCATCAGGGTCTGCCGGTAATCCGCCAACGGGTGCATTGATATCATCAGGTGATCCATCAGCAGGGGCTGCGCTATCAGCTGGTGGCTGAGGCTCTGCGAGTTGAGGTGCCATTGGCATTGATGACGGAATATAGCTTTGTGGTTGTGCTGGCCGGCCAATGAGAATGAGCTCTAAAACGCCGGGAGGTGGATAACCATTGTAGAGGAAGTAAGCACAGGCTTCTGCAATACGACGGCGATTGGCATCTCCTGGAATCATGTTAACAGAGGGTGGGGTGCAGAATGTATTGAAAAATAAGCGTTTGTCAGATCTGAGAGCTTTGCGACCTTCTCGCAATTGAACAATGATATGGTCAATAACGGATTCGGCTTTCTTTTGCTTTTCAGGGCGCGGTTCATAGATAAAAGTTTGTGCATTCATCTTGTACCGTTTGGCTCCGTTAGTAATGCAATGGGATCCACGAAAGTCATTGTTGTCAACGCACATGGTGGCGCAGACGGATAAAAAGTTTTTGGAGGCTATGCAGCCTTCACCAAAATTTCTACGACATATGCCGTTTTCACCGCAAAGCCTGTCTTTATCGCCTTCAAGAAGAGCTGTTTGTAAGAAGCGAACATTATCCATCCCCTTTAATTTGTGTTGTTGTTTGTCGCCCGGGAGTTGCTTGAAATCAGGGATACTTGCACCGGCTGATGTATCAACGGGAGCACCACGTGTTTCATCCGGATCAAACGTGTTGCGACCAATTCGTACCGGAGCCGATTGCATGGGGTGTGCCGGTGCGCCGAAGTTAGGTTGCATGGGGGGAGGTGTCGGAGTAGGGGCACTCAAGTCATCGTCATCCGTTGCCCCGGAAGGGTCGTCTTGATTGAAGTCGTCATCGTTGCCACTAGTAGGCGGTGTATTCTTAGGCATTTGAGGTTTTGCCGGATTATTATTCATTCCCCCAACGCCATAGGGAGTAGCATCAAAGGCATCATCAACACCATCCATATCGGAGTCTATACCAGTGGCACCCGGCATATTGCCGCCAGCCATTTGTGCTGCGTATAAGGTTGTTCCAAGGCCTAAGAGTATAAATAAAGCTCGTATCATGGGTATAGTCCTATTCCATTCTATACCATGATTATAGGTGCTCTATGCTTAAAGGTTCGTTAATTTAGCGAAAATTTTATTAGACATCTTTTTAACTATTTGATTTTAATAGTTATTTTATCGTCTTGGCGATTGTTTCTTCAAGAGATCCTTTGAATTTGGAAGGAGCTGCTTGATATTGAGATTTTACTGCTTTTACTAAGTCTAATTCTGACTCGGTTAGTTTTTTCCGTTGAATGATGCTATCCCAAAGAGCATTGACCTTAGGATCAGTCGATAGTCGGGCTGAGCCATAATCTTTATAATTAGCTTTCCATGTTTTTAAGAGTTCCTCTTGTTCTGTTCCTTTGAATGAAACGGGGTTAGCTTGATATTTTGACCGTAATTGCACTAAATAACCAAGTTCATGGGACAAAAGAGGCGTGCTGCGTTTCAACTTAGCCATCAGTGCCTTTGTATCAAGAGGGGCTTGTGCTGGTTCAGATTTTGTGACTTGAGGTGTGTTCGGTTTGACAGCTTTTACCCAGCCACCGTGTTGCATGCCGGGGGTTGCGTACGATAGGGTCAAGGATGCGAGTGCTAGGATAGGGTATTTCATCGATCTTCTCCGTGTATAATGTTCATGGAATAGCATAAGGAGAAAGAGTTAATAAAAGGTTAATGTTGACCCTGGTATTCTACACTTATTTTCTTGAATTTTTTTAGATTATCCTTAAATATAAGATAAAGCCGAAAAAAGGCAAAAAAACGAACTGAGTTATTATATGAATTTTCTTGAGACTGGCCTTACATCTGAGCTTGCACAAACGATCACAAATTTAGGGTACGAAACCCCGACTCCCGTTCAGGAGCAAGCGATTCCCTTGGCATTACAGGGTAAAGATATTGTTGCTTGTGCCCAGACAGGGACAGGTAAAACTGCTGCTTTTCTTTTGCCGACAATTGAAATTTTAAAACATTCTCGTTCCCGCCATCGGATGCCATCGGCTATTATTTTAGTGCCGACCCGTGAATTGGCGACTCAGGTTTATGATAATTTTATGGAATATAGTCAGGGGACGCGCCTAAAAGCGATTTCTGTCGTTGGCGGTGAAATTATTTCAATCCAAGAGCGCGTTTTAAAGCGAGGTGTTGATATTTTAATTGCAACGCCCGGGCGTTTGATTGATTTATTTGAGCGTGGCAAATTATTGCTGTCTAATATCAAAGTTGTTGTTATTGATGAAGCTGACCGTATGCTTGATATGGGCTTCATGCCTGATGTTGATCGGATTTTGGCCTACCTACCAAAATTGCGTCAAACACTGTTGTTTAGTGCGACATTGCCCCCTGAAGTTAAGCGAATCTCTGAATCCTATCAGATTAAGCCTGTTGAAATTAAGGTTTCTCGATCTGCTAAAACAGCTGATACCATTGATCAATCCATTGTTCGATTGGATGAAATGCAAAAACGGACGGCTTTGCGTAAAGTATTGCGGAGTTTCCCATCAACAGAACCAACCGTTGTTTTTTGTAACCGGAAAAAAGATGTCGATATTTTGGCTAAATCATTAGTTAGGCATCGTTTTTCAGTACAAGCCTTGCATGGTGATATGGATCAACGATCCCGTAATGAAACTTTAGAGAATTTCCGCAAGGGGAACTATCGGATTTTGGTGACGACGGATGTTGCTGCGCGTGGTATTGACGTTTCAGGGATTACGCTGGTTGTCAATTTTGATGTGCCGATCCACGAAGAAGATTACGTTCACCGTATTGGCCGTACAGGGCGAGCCGGGAAAACAGGGACAGCAATTATGTTCGTCATGAAAAGCGAAGATAAGAAACTAGCCCGCATTGAGAAATTGATTAAACACACGGTCAAAGAGATCAAAATTGACCTGAGTGAGGTTATGGAAGAGGATGAACCAACCGGATCCGTTGTCGGATTTGGTCGGATCACCCCTTCGTTTATGCTTGTTGATCCTTTAAAATTTCTTGCTAGATAATCGTACAGCAACCACTTTTGTTCAGCTTGACTTGTGTTTGCTTACCAAGTGAACATCCGATCAATGGGATGAATTCTTTTGATGAAAAGTCTTTTGGCAAATAGTTATCAGGCAATCGTTCGGAATCAAGATATTTGAGGGTTAGCAAAAACCGAGCAGTTTCTTCTGAACAAAATACTGAATCTGGTGTTCCTTCGGTATTACCCCGAGTAACAGCAGAAATAAGATCAATGATACTTTTTTCATAAGGCATGCCAATACGACCGAGGACATAAGGTGATATAACGGCCGGATCATTTCTTTCGGGTTCTGTAAATGTAAATTGTCGTTGCCATATTTTACCATTATAGTTATTGATAACATCGTCCCATAAGTGAATTTGCACTTGTGGAAGGACATGTTTAACCAAGATATCAGAGGCGGATCCTGTTGATTCATAGGAATACTTTGTGCCGTTCTCATCGGCTAGGATTATACCAACGTGTGAGATATCAGATGATGTTACTACTCTGATGGCCGAGCTGAATAGATCTGTTCCTGCAAATAATCCGACCCCCCATAGATTCAATAATTTCCCTGAAATCAATTCTTTTTGTTGAGCAACAAAATTATCTTGAGAACTTCCTGTCAGATAGGGATCCGACGCTAGCATTTGCTGTGGTATGAGCTCTGCTTCGATGGGTTGCTCTTGAATGGGTTCATGGGCATAGCTAAGTGTTAAAAGTAATGCATATGTAAAAATCGACTTCATTCAATCCTCCTTTAGTTGATGGATAATGATAAAGTCAAAATTATAAATAAATGATGAAGATCAATTATTATTTTATTGTTTGTGTAACACTTTGTAATAAACCAAAGCTTCTCTTCAGAGGTAAAATTTAGATATAGTGAAAAAGTAAAGGAATTTAACGGACGAAGAATAATGCTAGGAACAGCTGTATTGTCATCAATGACACCTTGGAACGGATCGGCTCACTGCAACTATTCCGTTGTTACAAAACAGCAAACAATTGCAAAAACAGTACGTTGTATTGGTGTTGGGGTGCATTCGGGTGAGGCTGTGTCTATGGCGATTAAGCCGGCAACAATTGGCTCCGGATATGTTTTTGTTCGTACAGATTTAACTGAAAATAACCGTATTCGGGCAACGTGGGATAACGTTACCGACACAATGATGTCAACCAAAGTCACCAATGAACACGGTGTTAGCGTTTCAACCATTGAGCATGTTATTGCCGCTTTGGCCGGTTTGCATATTCACAATGCCGTTATCGAAGTCAGCGCACCGGAAGTTCCAATTATGGATGGCAGTTCTGCTGATTTTGTCTCGTTGATTCAATCTGTTGGTGTAAAAGATCAAGACGCGCCGTTAAAGGTTATAAAAGTTCTCAAACCCATTCAAGTTAGCCATGAAAAAGGAACGGCATTTCTGCTCCCGGCAGATGAACGTCGCTTTAGCATGGAGTTTGATTGTTCAGGGCGGCTATCTGAGACAAGCTATTTAACCTATTATCCTGATAATGATGATTTTGCTGAATCTTTGTCCGATAGTCGTACATTCGGTTTCTTTGAAGATGCTCAGAAATTACAAGCAGCAGGCCTTGCTCGCGGGGCTTCCTTGCAGAATACTGTTGTTATCGGTGAAGCTGGCGTTATGAATGACGGTGGTCTGCGTCATGATAATGAGATGGTACGCCATAAAGTTTTGGATGCTATTGGCGATTTGGCTTTGGCCGGTGGTGTTATTATGGCTCACTTTGAAGGAATCAACTCAGGCCACGGGTTAAACAATAACTTGTTGCGTGCCTTGTTTGCTGATCCTTCTGCGTGGATTGTTCAAACAATGGACGATGTTCTATAGTCATTCCATTTGACGTTTCTACTGCTTACCAATTGATCCATAGCGTTTGAGATACGATTCATAACGATAGATTATATGCCCTTGGGTGCAATTGAAATCTATGGCTTCTTGGGTTAACCAGTCTAAGAAATGTAACTTCCCAAGAGGTATGTTTTTACTAAATTGCTTCCATTGATGTTCAATATCCTGCCGCTCATCTTCTGAAAAACCTCTCGATTTTTTTGAATAGTATTTGTGGCAGTGGCTCCAGACAGTCAACTGCTCCCGACAAGCAAGGGCTAATCCGCGGATTTTGCTATAGGTTTTTAAATAATCACGTTCACTATTGTTGATGATAGCCCAATGCCAAAGAAGATGACCGTAATCACGTGGTGTGAAATCGTGAGAACCAACTAACAGAGCACGCTTATTGCGTAACCATTCATTCGTCATGGCCTTACTCCGTTACATCTTCAAGGTGAAATATTGGTTTGCCGGCAGCAATACGAATTTTGTTAGCCTCCATCAAAACTTTAGCTAACGATACGCTTTGATTATTAAAGAAATACTCGGGTTGACCCTTGTTATAGTTGAGGGCAAAATGAACTGATTTCTCGCCCAAATACTTTAAAACATCATCTCTTGTCGTCCAATTACAAGGATGCCCGTTAAATGTCTTATCTTCTAAGATTCGGTCAACCTTAATGGGTTTTGGTTGGGAGGATTGTTTTTTTGAGCGTTCTCGTAATAAAGCATAGTTGCGTTTGTGTCTTAGTCTATGCCTTGTTATTGTTTTGCTAACACTGGCTTCTGAACGCCCGAGTTCACGGGCGATAACTTTTTCTCGTTTGCCGTCGCTATAGGCTTGGCGGATGTAATTTAACTCTTCTTGAGTCCAAGGGGTTTTCATGGGCGTCTCCTGTTGATTTGGTAACGCCCTTAACTTAGGAATGATTAAATAAATTTAAATCCCATAAAACATCATTTTTTGCCCGTTTATCATAAAAATTCAATAGGAATAATAGTAAATAATTAAAATATTTAAATTTTACTTTGTGATAAATTATTTTAGCCTGTTTTTATTATGAGGTAAGGCTCTATTTATCTTTCTTTTTGATACTTTCGATCGATGGGGAGTTAGGAATGTTATCGCCCCACGTTTTTTTGAGCTGATCATAGCGTCGTATCATCTGAATCAGTGTGGTTTTGTCTCGGTTACGATAAAAAGCGACGGTAAAAGCCGGGACAATAAAAAAGATGCTCCATCCAATGGCCGCAGCACAAAGAATCATCAGTAAGTTTGTGTCGGTATGAATAATCTCATAGGCATATGACAAACTAAAATTATGATGATAGAGATCGCTTACTATGGGGCCTAAGCCTGTTAAGTTGCAAATACCAACACAGAATGTCTGGGAATTGTTTTTTGTCGGATCAGAGATAAAGGCTCCGAAGGTTGGTAACATCCCAATAAATGAAATGAGAGCCAAGCTGGGGAAAAACAACGTAATGGCGAGAATAATCATCATGAAGAAAGCGATTTTTTTGGTATTAATCTGAGGAGGGGTACTTGCTGATTCTGACATTATAAGGCTGCCTTTACGAAAATATAAATACCTGTTGCGATGATTGAGAGTGTCGCAGAGAGTGCCATGGCATTATTCTGACCAATACTAACGGAATAGTGAACATCACTGCCGGTTGTGTTAATGATATTTTTGACGGATGTATTGATGAAATTAACTTCGTTCGTGGCAATTCTCAAACCTTGGCCATCAATCTCTGTGGCTTTACGATTATCAATCAGTTTACTGAGTTCCAAAAGATTACCGCTATCAATAATATTTTGGAGTTTCATTTTGAGGTGATTCTGATAATCCAAATTTTTAAAGCTGTCGATAACTGACCCTGAGAGTTCACCAAACCACTGACAAAGCCCTGTTAACTTCTTAATTCTCTGTTTATGCTGAAGTTCAGCTAAAAGCTGAAGGGCTCCTCGGATTTGCTTTTGCTTTGAGGAGGAACTCAAATTCTGAATCGTAGATTGTCTAAGATTGCTTCCTTTTGCGAAGATAAAGGCGATTATGTGTTTATCAATGGGAAGATCCGGTTTATTCGCCCGTTTGCCAATTTCATCGAGTGCCTGTAATAAGTCAGACAAACTGAGTGCATTATGGTTGCGTACAATAGGACTGAGGCAAGCTAAATCTGTACACATGTGATACATAGCGCGTTCGACGCCACCACCAATACCGTGATATCCCAAAAATGTTTTAGCGGAAAGAACTTGTCGCTCTGCTTTATTGTTGGCCGATTGCTCATCACTTTCCGGAGCATTATCCATGAGGTCGACAGACATATAGTAGGGTAAGATTAGCGATGATAACAGAGAGGATATTGCTTCGACGTTATCATTTTTGAGGACATTACCGGCAAAAGCAAGGCCGAGACCTTGGGGGTTATAAAAACGACCCTGCCAGAAAAAAGGCGTTTCAGGCATCATGATTTGAAATACCCCTAAAAGACGTTCAGAACTTGATGCATCTTTTCCCAGAACGGCCTTCATATCTTCAATTTGGTGAACTCTGTGATTATCTGCAAGACCGTTTTTAAGCCACATGGATAATTCGTTTTTATCAACCATTTCAAGGGCACTAAGGGGCGATTTAATCATCTCAGCAAAGAGTGTGTTGACGGTATAGATTTCCGGTTTATCATTAAAGGTAATCGGACGGCTTGCCCGGCGGGGGGGGTGAGTCATTGGCGAAGCTTGGCGACCTGACGTTAGCCATTGCCCAACTTCATAAACACCCCAGCGATGTTCTTCAACGTCATGCAGCAATCCCCGCAGAAGCTCATTTAACCGTGATGAGAGATTATTTTTACCAATATAGGAATGATAGGAACCATTCTCGATGCGGCTGCTGAGAATATCATTGGGATTGAGGTTGGGGTGCAAACCACCCAAAGCTAAGAAGGCAACGGATGCTCCAAGCGCAAAAAGATCATTGGTGATTGAACCTTCACCTTTGGCAATGGGATCAATCATTGAGTAGTTAATAGGCTCGAAATAGGGATGTTGATAAAATCCGGCAGGTACAGACAAAGATTCCCCGATTCGAACGATATTGTTCTTTTCAGGGCCAACCATAAACATATTGAGGGGAGATATGGTTTGATGGGTTAATCCTTTTTGGCTGAGGCTATTGATGACTTCATAGGCAGGTTTGACGAGTTTTTCAATAATAAGATCTTCGTTCCAAGGTGTGAATCGATCATTGATTGATGTGATCACCCGTTGTCCTTTGGGGCGTTGAAAAAACAAGAGGGTTGATTTTGAATCTTGACTGCTATTGATATAACTGTTAGCAGAGTGAACCAAGGCCATCATCGGAAGGCTGGGGGCTGATCTGAAAAGGGAGAGATATCGATCGATTAGGCCAAATCGAGGAGGGGGGAATGTTGATGTTTTAATGCAGACAAGTTGCAATTCCGGTTGTCGCATATCTCGGGCAGCGTAGGCACGTACAAACTCATTCTCGAACTCCTTCAGAGGCTGATCGAGGGATACTTCAAAATATTCTGAAACAATATACTTAGACATAAAATGCTCCACTATCCATGTCTAGTCATTCCATTTAATCTTGATACAGCTAAATTCGTCACTCACGTACTTTATGTACGCTTCGCTCCTCAGTTAACTGTATCAACCTTAACTGGACCAACTATATATACCCAAACAACATCTCGACGTCTTCATCCTGCTTGAGTCTAGAATAAAATTATTTTATTAAATTGTAGTTAAATATTTTGTTTTTTACTGTTCTCGTGAGGTCAATTCCTGAATCTCTTTAATTAATTTTATTTTTGCTTTGGCGGAAAGAGTCGATGCTCTAACACAGGAAATTGCCAGATCGGTATTCTGAGGGGCTTCTTTGCCGATGGCAAACACGCCAGCAAGTTCTAAATATTGATGATTCAAGTAATATTGAACAATTTTATTGCCTTCTAATTTTCTCAGTTGTTGCTGTGCTCGGTTGTCGCCAGGAATGGTCAATAGTAAACTGTAGGCTGTAATATAGTGAGGGGGGCCATATTTCTTATCCGTTAGATATGTTGCCAATTCACTAATAGCCACGGAAAATCCTTGTTGTGCGCTGATCATAAGATATTTCTTGGCATCAGAATGATGTTCTTTAAAGGTGCCATCCAGTATTTTCTGAGCCAGCATACAAAGGCAATAATTATCAAACTGTCTGGCACCAGTTCTAAGAAGATCAAAAGCATTTTCTGTGTTGTTTGAGGAAAGTTCAATTCTTGCGAGTTTAAATAAACAATGGGGGGACTTAACTTTTGCCCCTTGTTGGTATAGGGCTAGACCAAGCTCCATATCATTACTATTTTCATAGAAGAAATCTGCAAGGATATCGAGCGGGGTGTAATTCCCTGTTTTCTCGAAGAGGGCAAATAAAACTTGAGCCGGAACGAGGTATGATTCTGATTGGTAGAGTTGTTTTTTATACTGATCAATCAACTCTTTTTCGCGCTCAGGCGAGAGAGAGTCCTGTTCTTCAAACTGAATGTCATTCGGTAGTTGTGATGGAGCTATTTTAAATATCTCCATTGAATAGAGTATGTTATGAAAAAGTAAAATATAAATAATAGTTATTAATTTTAACATATATATACTTCCTTTTTGCAAAAATACTAACAGCTTATCATAATATAATTTTGTTAATGAAATCAAAACAAATGCATCCTAAAACTTTCTTCTTGAAATTATCATCTATCAATACTAGATGAATATTATCTATAACGTCAGTTCGACGTAAAGAATACAAAAAATTGTTATCCAGATGCTTTGTAAGTGGCGGAATCTCTAACCTCTTCCCTTGTGGGAGAGGTCGACCGCAGGTCGGGTGAGGGGTGAAAACAAATTCAATAAAAGCAATTAACAGGCTGTTGTTTTCTCTTGCTCTATTGCTTATTAGCCACCTCACCTACGTAGGGGCGAGGTGGAGAATCCGCCAGTTGTAAGGTGTATCATCACCTTTTATTTTATTTCTTACATCGAATTGATGTTGGATTAATTAGGAAGAAGGGTGGGTATCTCCCACTGCATTAAAAAATCCCCCATTTGGGGGATTTCTTAGTGTGTCAGAAAACTTAGTGTCTTGTTTTCATTTTGTCGCGAATGTCAATCATTTCGCTGACGCCTTCAGAATAACGCTTGTGCATTAGGTCAAAGATTTCCTTTTGTGAGTTTGCAAGTGTCTGAGCTACGTTTGATCCGTGGCTCATTGCTTTTTCCATTTGAGATTTTACATGACCTGTGTGATTTGTCGCGGCTTCTTTTGATGCCGGCGGGTGAGCCATGGTATCTTTCATGATGGATGAAAAATCTTCAAAAGTTTGTTTGACGTATTGTGATTGAAGTTGTGCTATCGATTTCATGACTTCAACAGCCATACGATTTGCTTCGGTTAGTGCTTCCATATTTTTGCGATGGCTCATCATCATGCTCTCCTTGTCCATATTTCCTGTCATTTTTTGAGACATATCTTTCATCATATCTTGCATTGATTGAAATGGATTTTGTGACATGTCATTCTCTCCTTCATAATCCCTGTGTACATAGTCCCATGAAGTGACTATAGACGTCAACAGCTTAAAGATTCGTTAATTAATATGGAATTTTTATAACAATTCTCAAGCCTTGTGCCGGAGATTCCTCTAAAACCATGTCGCCCCCATGCCCATTAATGATGTCTTTTGCGATGCTGAGGCCGAGTCCAACGCCGCCTGTATCTAAATTGCGTGAGGTATCGACGCGGTAAAATGGTTTAAAGACATTGTCTCGTTCTTCTAAGGGGATGCCGGGGCCATCATCATCAAGGGTAAACTTAACGTATTTTTCGTCGTGACTGATATCGATATTAAGGGTGTGGGCATATCGATTGGCATTGAGCAAAAGGTTGGTTAAACAGCGTTTGAGGAGCTCGCTCCGAATTTGAATTTCAAAGTCCGTATCTCCGCTTGTCTTGATGGTTAAGGGTAAATGGCGAACCCCTAAAATGACTGTTTTTAAGAAATCTGAGACGATAACAGGGGATAATTCTTCTTGGCCGACACCTTTTGCAAAGTCCAAGAAACCTTGAACCATCCGTTGCATTTCTTCAACATCACTTTCCAAATCTTGGGTATCGTCATTTTTTTCCATCATGGCGAGTTGTAATTTCATGCGGGCGAGGGGCGTTCTGAGGTCATGGGAAACACCCGCGAGCATATCGGTTCGTTCCTGTATATGGCGTTTGAGTCGATCGCGCATGATCATAAAGGCGAGCCCGGCTTTACGAACTTCGGTAGCTCCTTCAGGTCTGAAGGTAACTTCTGCACCTCGGCCAAAACTCTCTGCTGCGTTGGCAAGGCGATGAATCGGGCGAATTTGATTGCGCATAAAGAGGGAGGCGACGATAAAGAGTAACAGTGCCGAGACAGCTGTCCATATAATGACGAGGTGAGTGGTACGGCTGTATAACCGCTTACGTGGTGTGTCAATAATAATCACGCCCCGAGCATGGGGGATTTCAACATGGATCTTGTCCTCGAAAATTCTGAGGAAATAAAGGTGATTGAGGCGAGCATCTAGTTGGCTTAGCATATATTGATAAAGCCATTTGTCTTTAAAGGCACCGTATTGCATCAGTTTCCCTTGGGGGTTGAGCGTAACTTTAAAATCAAAGTTCTTTTTGGCAAGCCTCGCTATTTTCTCAATGGGGAGGTTATTATCGACCAGATCACAAACCATCTGCATGTCCCCGGCGATTCCTTTTGCAAGAGAATCAAGAATTGCATCGGTGTGTCGTTCAAAGAAAGTATAGCTTAAGATAACTTGAACGACGATTAAGGGAGTCATCAAAATAATGATGGATCGCCCAAAGAGACTTTTGGGCATAAATCTTTTTAGATACCGAAAGGGGTGACGTATTACTGATCGGGACATAAAGCGTACCCTATATGACGAATGGTTTGGATGTACCGTGGTTGTTTTGAATCATCAAGAAGTTTTTTCCTGAGGCGTGTTATCTGAACATCGACTGCCCGATCGGTAACGCGGTGGCCGATACGTTGGGCTAAATCTTCCCGTGAAAAGGGTTTTCTGGGGGATTGAGCCATTGTTTTAAGAAGAATAACCTCAGTTGAAGAGAGGAATATATGATCGTTCTTGTCGCTCAAGACACCCGTTTCAAGGTTGAAGTTTAGGTTCCCGAACGGTAATGATATCGGTGTTGTTTCAGGTTTTGTTTTTGTGTGTCGACGGAGAATAGCTCTCATGCGGGAGAGTAATTCTGCTGGCTCAAAGGGTTTTGGTAAGTAGTCATCGCCACCACTATCAAATCCGTGAATGCGGTCTTCAACACTGTCTCGGGCTGTTAAAAAGAGAATGGGGATGGTGTTTCCGGATTCTCTGAGAGAATGAGTTAAGTCGATGCCTGTCTCGCCTGGCATCATGATATCAAGGACGATCATGTCAAAATCTTGGGCTGCAAGGTGAACTCGTGCTTCGGTTGCTGAGGCTGCACTATCAACTTTGTATCCTGAGTCTTTGATAAATTTTGTTATCAATTCACGCAAGCGACGATCATCATCAACAACTAAAATGCGGGAATTTGGTTCATTCATTCTTAACAAGCCTCGATTTAGACTAGAGTTATATGATACACTTGTCTCAAGTTTAACCGATAATAGGCGTTGTGAAAATGCAAGAATTTGATTTAGTTGTTATTGGGGCGGGCCCCGGAGGATATGTTGCAGCAATCAGAGCCGCACAATTAGGGTTGAAAACGGCCATTGTTGAACGTGAGCATTTAGGGGGTGTTTGTTTAAACTGGGGATGTATTCCGACAAAGGCATTGCTGCGTTCTGCTGAAGTTAAGCATCTGATTGACCATGCTGAGGAGTTTGGCATCAAGGTTGCAAAACCTGAGATTATGTTAGACAAGGTTGTTGAGCGTTCTCGTAAGATTTCTGCGCAACTTGCCGGCGGTATTAAACACCTGATGAAGAAAAATAAAGTCACGGTTTTTGAGGGACAGGCAACCTTAAAGGGTAAAGCTGGTGTCTCTGTAAAACTCAATGACGGGAAGATCGAAGATTTAAAGGCAAAACACATCATTATTGCAACGGGAGCACGGGCTCGGACTTTGCCACATCTGGAAGCAGACGGTGAGATTGTTTGGACAGCACGCCATGCTATGGTTCCAAAAGTTATGCCGAAATCATTGATTATCGTTGGGTCTGGGGCAATTGGGATCGAGTTTGCCAGTTTTTATAGAACGATGGGCGCTGATGTTACTGTTATTGAAATGATTGATCGTATCTTGCCACAAGAAGATCCTGAAATCTCCGGTTTGGCTTTGAAAGCTTTTGAAAAACAGGGAATGAAATTTAAACTGTCATCGACTGTTGAAAAGCTAGAGAAAACCAAATCAGGTGCTAAGATCACCGTTAAAACACCCCAAGGATCCGAACATCTTGAGGCATCCAACGTTATTCTAGCCATTGGGATTATTGGTAATACGGATCATTTAGGGCTTGAAAACACCAAGGCAAAAGTTGAAAAAAATCAAATTCATACAAACGAATGGTGTGAAACAGCAGAACCCGGTTTATATGCCATAGGCGATGTTGCCGGGGCACCGTGGCTGGCTCATAAGGCAAGTCATGAAGCGATCATTTGTGTTGAGAAAATTGCTGCTGTAAAAGATGTTCATCCTCTTGATAAATCAAAGATTCCGGGGTGCACCTATAGCTTGCCACAGGTTGCGAGTATTGGCTTGACTGAAGATAAGGCTAAGGCTGCCGGATTTGAGATCAAAGTCGGACGGTTTCCCTATGTTGGCAATGGTAAAGCGATTGCTTTGGGGGACGCTGAAGGCTTGGTTAAGACCATCTTTAATGCCAAGACAGGCGAATTACTCGGGGCTCATATGATTGGTGCAGAAGTGACAGAATTGATCCAAGGCTTTGGTATTGCAAAAACCCTTGAGACAACAGAAACTGACCTTATGCATACAGTATTTCCTCATCCGACTTTATCTGAGATGATGCACGAATCTGTGTTATCTGCTTATGGTCGGGCAATCCATTTTTAGGGAGATTAAAATGACGACTCCTTCGATTCAACGCAAACCTGATTGGATTCGTGTTAAGGCTCCTGTCTCTAAGGGGTACCGTGAAACAGCAGAACTGATGAAAGGTCTGAAACTCAATACTGTTTGCCAAGAGGCAGCCTGCCCTAATATTGGTGAGTGTTGGGAAAAGAAACATGCAACAGTGATGATTTTGGGGGATACATGCACGCGAGCTTGTACCTTCTGTAATGTCAAAACGGGGCGTCCCGATTTGTTAGATCCGCATGAACCAGAGCGAGTTGCCGAAGCTGTTGCAAAGATGGGATTATCACACGTGGTGATTACGTCTGTGGATCGTGATGATTTGGATGATGGTGGTGCCGATCATTTTGCGCGGGTTATCCGACAGATCCGTTTGTTTTCTCCGGGAACGACGATTGAGATATTGACACCGGATTTCCAACGTAAAGAAGGGGCTGTTGAGAAAATCGTTGAGGCGCGACCTGACGTTTATAACCACAATCTTGAAACTGTTCCAAGGCTATATTCAGAAGTTCGCCCGGGGGCGCGATATTTTCATTCTTTAAGGTTGCTTGAAAAGGTCAAAGAGCTTGATCCGTCGATTTTTACAAAATCCGGCATTATGGTTGGTTTAGGCGAGACAAAACCTGAGATTTATCAGGTTATGGATGATCTGCGGGCGGCGAATGTTGATTTTATGACTATCGGTCAATATCTTCAGCCGACAGCAAAACATCACCCTGTTTTAGCTTATATCACGCCGGATGAATTTGATGTTTACGCAACAATGGCTCGGGGCAAGGGATTTTTAATGGTGTCAGCATCCCCGTTGACGCGATCATCCTATCATGCCGGCGATGATTTTGCACGATTAAGAGCAGCTCGAGAAGAAAAACTAAAAATAAAGGATTAATTAATAAATATAGATTCATGATAGACATCATTATTGAGTAAAATGAAAGCCTTATTATGAATTTATATATGATTATTACTTGTGTGTCTGTACTTAATGCTGCCGAAATCCCTGTGGAACCTAATGATGAAGCGTTGGCTCTTGCTCTTGCCTTTGAGGATTGGGATCTGAGTGATTCTCAATCAAATCTTTCTCAGTTCATCGGGCCATTTATTGCGCCTCAAGATGTAGAGAAGATGAGTCTGATCTCAGATAATTTGAGAAAAGTATTTAAACCCAACGGCGGTGTTCATGCTGGGGATCACTGTATACCCCAACATATTCCGACTGTTCTGGGCATTGGTCGCAAACTCGTTGAGCAATGCGGTACAGATATAAACGAGGCATCCCATAAAAATCTGATCCAAACCTCTGAGAACCTTCTTTTGATCACATCACTTTATGGCGATGTTTTATCGGAATACCATTATGAAAAAACACCCAAATCATTGAGTAGCATACAAGAAATTATAAAAACTCAATTCTCGCGTTCCTCTAAAGAAGTTGGTCGCTATGCTTCAGGGCAGGGGACTCAGGTATGGGCTATGACCATAGCCCTAGCTTTGAATTTACTGAATGATCCAAACGTAAAAGATGAAGAAAAACATACAATTGTTCACCACTTAGTTGATCAATCGATCGAAGGAATGCTCACGCAGGGCGGATGTATCCAAGGATTTGTCAATCGTGGATTTATAGCTCTTATGAATATTTTAGCCTATTATATGAAAAAATAATGCCTTAAATATAGTGGACAACTAACGAAAGAATATTGATTAATTGGTTGGGAGTTACTATATAGTCATTAGTATTAATAAAAAAAAGATCATTTGATGAAACTATATCTTTCTATTTTTCTTGCTTCTACGCTTAATGCTTCTGATCAACGTATGCAATCTGATGATGAAGTTTTGGCTCTTGCCATTGCTCTTTCCTTAGAAGATTCGAGGATGGCTCCTGTACAACAAATCGAAGATGATGAAGATCTTGCGCGTGCTTTTGCTCTTTCCTTAGAAGATTCGAGGATGGTTCCTGTACAACAAATCGAAGATGATGAAGCGTTGGCTCGTGCTCTTGCTCAAGAAGATTTGGATTTGAGACATACTCAACCCAACTATTTCTGCTTTGTAACTTCCCAAGATGTAGAAACAATTAACGTGGTCTCAGAAAAACTGAGAAGTATATATGTCCAGCATGGAGATGTTCATGCTGGGGATCATTACATACCTCAACAAATTCCATCTATTGTTAATATTGGGCATAATCTTATTGAGCAATGCGGCTCAGATATCCAGTCTTTAGCGAATGAAGATCTCCTTCAGGTGTCTCATCGCCTTCTTTCAATAATCTCAACGCATAGTAATGTTTTATCTGGATATCATTATGAGGGAACGCCAAAATCATTGAGTGATATAGAGGGGATAATAAAAACTCAGTTCTCGCGCTCATTTAGAGAGGTTGGGAATTATGCTTCAGGACAGGGCACTCAGGTTTGGGCCATGGCAATAGCCTTAACTTCAAATTTATTGAATAACCCTTATGTAGCAAATAATGTTAAGTGCACGATTATTCGTCATTTAGTTGATGAGTCAATTGAGGGGATGATGACACGAGGCGGATGTATCCAAGGATTTGTCAATCGTGGATTTATAGCTCTTATTAATGTTTTAGCTTATTATAGTCGCTCTATTTAACCTTGATACAGTATATAGCCGGATTATAATGGTTCTAGCTATATGTATGCTTCTCAGTTAACTGTATCAGACTTAACTGAAACGACTATACATGAAAATAGGCAATTAAGTATTTGATACTATAATAGTTATCGTGTATTTTTTACTAGGTGTAAGTTGACTTAGTGGAAAATAAAATGATAATCAAGAAGAAAAATATTATATTAGCTTTAATGTGCAACTCTTGCTTTGCAACGGATAGCGTTGGTTCTGGTAAACCAATGACTATCCCACCCTTAAATTTATCTGCTGTTGCATTATCAGCTGATTCTTCTCTGCCTCCTGCTTTGCCAACGAGCAGAACATTAGCTGTGCATATTCAGCAATATGATACATTTTACGTTTTGCTCAAGACGGATACTTTTCTTAAGTATTTGATGGCTGAAACACATAAAAATTCGTTGCCAAGCACGTTGTTTCGCCCAGATGTAAAGGGTGAGAGCGTAACTCGATTTTTTAAAATTATTGATTTGGCAAAAAGGCAAAGTTTGATCTCAGACTATAGTTTGTCTGAAAAAATTGAAATGATGCAAAACTTGCTTGAGATATTTGCTGTTATCGAATCGACATCAACGATTTTTATCCCGAAAGCATTGGAATTTTGTGCAAAGTCTATAAAAGGCGCGCGTGACAATCGCGATAATGATCGATATCTAGTAGCGAGTAATTGCCTTAATGGTACCATAGAAAACCTTAATAATTTTATAATCTATCTTGATTCATTTGGTCAATTTATTGCTGATTTAATGAGATCGCAAAAAGAACTATTTTTATTGGTGGCAAGTAAGGGATTGCCTGAAACAGAAGTGACCGATAAGGAGAGTCTCTCCAATAAGATTTCTCAGTGTGATTTTTCGATGGAGCGGATCAATCGTAAATTTAAGGAACAGCATTCGCAGGCTTTAGCCTTAAAAATGTTAATTCCAGAAGAAATAAGTAAAGCCGAAGAAGTGTTAGAAGAATTATTACGTTCTGCTAGTACGAAAGAAGCAGGGCCTTCTGTAGAGGCATCAGCATCGACACCGCCAGCAAGGCGTCGCGGGTTATCTTTATTATCGAGAAACAAATCTAAGCGGAATGTTTTAGAAAGCGGAGATGGAATAATCAGAGGGGCATCAGATGATGCTCTTACCTCAACATCATCTGATGATCAAGTAGCGAGTTCGAGTTCTCCTAAGACACCGCGCAGTCGAAGTAAAACAAAAGAAAATACATCAACAAAAAGCGAGTACTAAGTTAATCTTAAAGCTCTGCGGTTGCATCAACAAGCCATGCCGCTGTATCAGGATCAAGGTGAGGGAGTAAACTCTCTCTAACCTTGATGTGGTAAGCATTAAGCCATTGCCATTCTGCTGAGGTAAGCATGGTTTCGTCAATCAGGCGTCGATCCATAGGAGCTAGCGTTAGTGTTTCAAAACATAACATGTCACGTTCATATGATTCATTAGTCCGTTGGACGGCAACCAAGTTCTCTATTCGGATACCGTATGCCCCTGCTTTGTAATATCCAGGCTCATTTGAGATGAGCATCCCTGGTTTCAGAGCAACGTTATTCCCTGCTTTGGAAATACGTTGAGGGCCTTCATGGACATTGAGGTAGTGTCCGACACCATGACCTGTTCCATGATCGTAATCCAGCCCATGTTGCCACAAATGAAATCGTGCCAAAACATCAAGTTGAGAACCTGTCGTTCCTGTTGGAAATTGAGACATAGCAAGTGTAATGTGGCCTTTTAGGACAAGGGTATAATTAGTTTTCTGTTCTATGGTAGGCTCATCCAGTGTGATTGTCCGTGTTACATCGGTCGTTCCGTCTAGGTATTGTCCGCCGGAATCAACAAGCAACAAACCGGATCCCAATTGATAAGCAGACGTTTCTGTTGCTCTGTAATGAACGATGGCTCCGTGTTCAGCATATCCTGAAATCGTCGGAAAGCTAGCCCCTTGATAAAGATCATTTTCTTGGCGGAATGCTTCGAGTTTATCGGCCACTGTTATTTCCGTATGATCTTCAGGTTTCTGGGTTTCTAACCAACATAAAAATTTTGTTAGGGCAACACCATCGCGTAAGTGAGCCATACGTATACCACTCAATTCAACTTGCGATTTACATGCTTTCAGAGAAGTAATCGGGTCGGATTTCAAGGTTGCTTTCTCTTTGAGGAGGTCTTGGATATAGGTAGGCGTGAGATCGGGATCGAGGATGATTGACTTAATTTGTGTGATAACATCTGGCAATTGATCGACGGCATGAAGATGCACGCGGCTTCCAAAATGGAGTAAAACAGAAGGTGAAGCCTTTGCTGAGTCACAAAAAACGTGAACGCCCTTACCTTTTACAATGATGCCAAACCAATCAACAAGAGGCGTAAACGGAAAATCCGTTCCACGACAATTCAGAGCCCAGCATAAATTATCAGGTGCCATAACGAGCAAAGCTTCGGTATTTAATTTTTCAAGTTCTTCGTAAATCAGTCCCAATTTTTCTGGTAAACTTTGCCCTGCATAGATTTCATCATGAACGACAATGGTGTCTAAAGGGCGAGAAGGGTGATCTTCCCATAAAGAATCAATCGGATTCTCAATCGGTATTAACGATAGCTGAGGGAGTGCCTGCCAACGAGACTGATCTTTTATTGACATGAGCCACGGATCAAACCCGAGTGTCATTTTGCTTTTTGCTGAGACATAGGCGTAGGGGGATTGATCTGCAATCGGAATAATCTTTACTTGTGGATCCGTAACTTCTTGTGCTGCTTGTAGCGTATATCGGCCATCCACAAACAAGGCTACATGATCTTGAAAAACAAGGGCAGTTCCGGCCGACCCTGTGAATCCTGTTAGCCAAGCAAGACGTTCATCCGCCTCGACAACATATTCACCTTGATAACGATCTGACCGTGGGACAATAAAACAATCAAGAGATAAATCTTTGAGTCGTTGTTGTAGGCTGTAGATGGCTGACATGGGAACCTTTAGAATAAAATGGTTGTTGCTAGTCCTAAGAAGACGGAAAAACCAACGACATCTGTGGTGGTTGACATAATGGGCCCTGCGCTAATGGCGGGGTCAAAATTAAGGCGATTTAAGAGATAAGGGATAAACGCACCGGCAAACCCTGACCAAATGAAGTTAAAAATCAAGGCTATTCCAATGATACAGCCAATTTTTACATTACCTGTCCAGGCGATTGTGATGCTGGATAAAATAATTGCCAAAGCGATGCCATTTAAGGCCGCAATGCCGATTTCACGCTTAACTGATCCGACAATGTGCCCCACACGTAAATTATACATGGATAGCATGCGTACGGTGACCGTTAGGGTTTGCATGCCTGCATTGCCACCCATGGACGCAACGATTGGCATGAGGAATGCCAGAACAACAAATTCGTCTAAGGCTTTTTCAAAATGAGCAATAACTCTCGACGCAATTAAGCAATTAATCAAACTAATGAATAACCAGCGAAAACGGCTCAGGCTCGCTTGAATGATATTACTGTAGAGGGATGATTCTTCGGTCACACCACCCAGTTTTAGAATGTCATCACTGGCTTCTTCTTGGATAACGTCAACGATGTCATCAATGGTGATCATACCAATGATTGTGCCGTCACTTTCAACAACAGGCATAGAGCTAAAGCCGTAACGTTTGAAGATATAAGCGACCTCTTCTTGATCAAGGTCAACGGGTACCGTACGAACATCATCATTCATGACCTTAGCAACAGGAGTGCGGCGAGGATGTCGAAGTACCCAGCTTAAGGGAATTTCTCCGACAGGTTTATTTTCCTCATCAACGACATAGATATCATAAAAATGTTCAGGGATATTTTCGAGATCTTCGAGAGAATCAATGAGTTGCCCTAATGTCCATGTTGGTTGACATAAGACAACCTCTCGCTGCATTAATCGTCCCGCAGAATATTCCGGATAACTCAGGGTTTTTTCGAGAGTAATTCTCTCTTCAATCGGAATAGCTTCCAGAACTTCACGTTTTTTATCTTCTTCAAGATCTTCAAGAATTAAGGCTGCATCATCACTTTCTACTTCTGTGATCGCAGCCGCAACTTCTTCGGTTGTAAAAAGAGGAAGGATCGATTCACGAACGGACTCTTCAAGAAAGGTCAGAATCTCACCCGAGATTTTATCATGGAGGAATTCAACAAGTTTTAGGCGTTTTTGAGCCGGAAACTGTTGAATAATATGCGCCATGTCGGCAGGGTGAAGTTCTTGAGTAAGAGACAAAACCTCGTCGTAATCTTCTTCATCAAAAGCTTGTTCAACAACCGATGTTAAATCTGGTTCATTTTCAAGATCTTCTTGTTGAGATAATCCGTCGAGGTTTTCTTCCACTGCTAACCCTCCATTCGTGTTTTGCGGCGTTGTGCTTCAACAGCTGCAATGGCTGCCATGTTAATAAGGCCGCGGGACGTAATTGTTTGATTAACAATGTGTCCTGGTTTATCCGTCCCCATCAGAATCGGGCCAATAGGTAGACCATGCCCTAAGATTTTTAGCATATTAAAGCTAATATTAGCCGCATCGAGCGATGGCATAATCAGGAGATTTGCCTCACCTTTGAGGGTAGAATTTGGCAGAATTTGGTCACGTAACTCTTGGGATAATGCCAAATCAGCGTGCATTTCACCGTCGACCTCTAATTCGGGGGCGATATCTCGAATAATTTCAAGAGCTTCACGCATTTTAACGGCACTAAATTTATCGCTGGAACCAAAGTTTGAATGAGATAGTAGGGCAATTTTTGGTTGAATGCCAAAGAGTTTTACTTGTTCTGCTGCCATTATTGTGATTTCTGCCATTTCCTCGGGGGTCGTCTTTTTATTGACATAGGCATCCGAGATAAAGTAAACCCCTTTGTCCATAAGAATGACGTTCAGAGCGGCTGCTATGTTATGCTGAGGGTTTAACTGCAAAACATCCAAGACATCCTTGAGGTGTTCGTGGTACAAGCGAGATGTTCCTACAATCATTGTATCCGCATCGCCAAGATGAACGGTTAGGGCTGCGATTAAGGTTGTATTGGTTCGAACATGGAATTTTGCAGCCTCCGGTGACACACCTTTACGTTGCAT
The DNA here is from genome assembly GCA_019636035.1 of Candidatus Paracaedibacteraceae bacterium. Lineage (GTDB taxonomy): Bacteria > Pseudomonadota > Alphaproteobacteria > Paracaedibacterales > Paracaedibacteraceae > Paracaedibacter. Next base: position 85,861 of record JAHBYI010000003.1, on the reverse strand, counting down.
CAGCTGATGATAGGCGCGCCAATAGGTTTGATATCGACTGTCATTATTAGGGTCAATAACTTCAAAGTCTGTGCCAACTTGCATTCTGAGTCCGAGTCGCTCAATTCTGCTCTCAATAACGGATGGTCGTCCGACAAGAATCGGTACACATATTTGGTCATCAAGGATCGTTTGAACGCAACGAAGAACGCGTTCATCTTCACCTTCACCAAATGTGACACGCATTGGATTTGCTTTTGCTTGTGAGATAACAGGGCGCATCATCATGGATGAACGATAAATAAAGGACTGTAGCTTAAGTTTATAAGCCTCAAGATCTTCAATAGGGCGTGTTGCAACGCCTGTTTCCATGGCAGCTTGTGCAACTGCATGGGGCAGAACGACGGATAAACGTGGATCAAATGGTTTTGGAATAATATAGTCAGAGCCAAAACGATGGACTTCACCGCCATAGGCATTGGAGACAACGTCAGAGCTTTCTGCGTGCGTTAAATCAGCCAATGCTTTGACACAGGCAATTTTCATTGCCTCATTAATTCGTGTTGCACCAACATCAAGGGCACCACGGAAGATATAGGGGAAACAGAGAACATTGTTAACTTGGTTCGGATAATCAGAACGTCCGGTTGCAATGATCGCGTCATCGCGAACTTCTTTGATGAGTTCCGGGCGGATTTCAGGTTCAGGGTTAGACAGTGCCAGAATAATCGGGTGTGCTGCCATGGTGGCAACCATTTCTTTGGACATAATACCTGCTGCGGAAAGGCCAAGGAAAATATCGGCACCAACGATTGCCTCAGCTAAGGTGCGCGCTGGTGCTTTTGTTGCATAGCGTGCTTTGCTTTCATCCATGGATTCAGCGCGACCTTCAAAAATGACGCCTTTGCTGTCTGTTGCGATAATGTTTTCTTTGCGAAGCCCTAGGCTAACCAATAAGTCTAAGCAAGCTGTTGCTGCGGCACCGGCACCGGATGTGACCAAACGAACATTTTCAATTTTTTTGTTGATGAGTTTTAATCCATTCAGAATTGCTGAGGCAACGATAATCGCTGTTCCGTGTTGATCATCATGAAAAACAGGAATGTTCAAGCGTTCTGTTAGTTTTTTCTCAATATAAAAACACTCAGGTGCCTTAATGTCTTCGAGATTGATTCCGCCAAATGTTGGCTCTAGGGCAGCAATAATCTCAATGAGTTTATCCGGATCCGTTTCATTAATTTCGATGTCCATAGCGTTGATGCCGGCAAATTTCTTGAAAAGAACAGCTTTTCCCTCCATCACAGGTTTGGAGGCTAAGGCACCGATGTTTCCGAGTCCAAGAACGGCCGTACCATTCGAAATAACCGCAATGAGATTACCTCGAGATGTGTAGTCTGCTGCACATGACGGATCCTCAGCAATTGCAAGGCAAGGACCCGCAACACCCGGAGAATAAGCCAAAGCCAAGTCTTGTTGAGAAGCCATTGGTTTAATGGGGACAATATCAATTTTGCCAGGTCTTGGCATTTTGTGATAGACGAGGGAGCGTTCATAAATTTCGTTCGACATTTTAATTTTTCGATTTTTAGTTAAACAACGATACCAATAGTATACTCAAAGTGAGCATAGATATATAGAGAGTTTTTAATCTATACTCAAATAAGATGAAGACGTCGAGATTTTAGATGTTGGATTATGTTGGATTTTTGATGTTGATAGCTGGCTCTATCGAAGGGAAATCAACGGATGAAAAGGCAGTGCAATCCGATGGATCAAAAATCAATTTCTTTATTTTGTTTGAGTATAAAGGTTAGGTTATGTGAAGAAAATTTAAAAATTGAGTAAGAAGTGGTAGTTTTTGTTTAGAAACAACAAGGAACTACCAAAATGAAGTATCACATAAAAGAGTCTGTATGGGCAATCATTTATAACAACTTGAAAAAAGCAAAAGGAACTTGATGTGGATATAGTTTACCGGACAGTCTCAATGAGAAAAACTCAAAGGAAGGAAGTCCGGAAAAATGTCATCCAAAAAGTTAAATACCTACCCATCTGAATTCAGAGAATCAGCTGTCAAGCTAGCCATTGAATCAGGCCGTCCCATTGCTCACACTGTTAAAGAATTAGGCATTAATGTCAATTTTGAATTGGCGTAAATTAAGGACACGCCTTAAGGAATTATTAAGATATCTATGATATATCATAGATAGAACATTATATCAGGAGTACGATAAAATGAAAAAAACATTAATTTTAGCATCGGTAAGTCTGTTATGCCTATCGTCGGCATTTTCTAGCGATCGTACTGATAGAGCACAGTTTGGAGTACCTAGCCAAGGGATTACCCCATCAGCCGGTGTTGAACCTCATGACAACACTGCTCAACCATCAAATAATCCTAGTGTGCAACTCAATCTGCCTGGAATGCCACCAGAAATACTAGGGAAAATCGCCAATAATCTAGAGGCAGAAGACGTCATAATACTACAGAGCATGACGGGAGATAGAACCCTCCAGGCTAAAACTCATGCACCTGCATTTTATCAGGAGAACAACAGGGTTATGACATTCGATATAGGCAATCCCAAGATTTTTAAGTCTTTAATAAGGTACTTACAAAAAGCTCCTCAAGGCGCAAATATAAAGCTCAATATAAAGCTTAAGTTAATAGGTGTTACATTAGATAATCTTAAACAGATTTTACCTTATTGTAATGAAGTGACAGCCTTGGATCTGAGGAACAACCAGATCGGCGATGACGGAGCTCGAGCCCTAGCAGAATCTGAAACCTTGGACAAGCTAACCTCCTTGGATCTGTCGAGCAACCAGATCAGTTCTGTCGGAGCTCAAGCCCTAGCAGAATCTCAAATCTTGAAAAACCTCACCTCCTTGGATCTGGGTATCAACCAGATCGGCTCTGTCGGAGCTCAAGCTCTAGCAGCATCTCAAACCTTGACCAACCTCACCTCCTTGTATCTGTCGGACAACCAGATCGGCCCTGTCGGAGCTCAAGCCCTAGCAGCATCTCAAACCTTGATAAACCTCACCTTCTTGGATCTGGGTATCAACCAGATCGGTGTTGTTGGAGCTCAAGCCCTAGCAGCATCTAAAACCTTGATCAAGCTCACCTCCTTGAATCTGAGTTACAACCGGATCGGTATTGTCGGAGCTCAAGCCCTAGCAGCATCTAAAACCTTGGACAAGCTAACCTCCTTGAATCTGTTTGACAACCAGATCGGCGATGACGGAGCTCGAGCCCTAGCAGCATCTGAAACCTTGAGCAAGCTCACCTCCTTGGATCTGACGTACAACCAGATCGGCCCTGACGGAGCTCAAGCCCTAGCAAAATCTGAAACCTTGAGCAAGCTCACCTCCTTGTATCTGGGGGAGAACCAGATCGGCGATGTCGGAGCTCAAGCCCTAGCAGCATCTCAAACCTTGAGCAACCTCACCTCCTTGTATCTGAATCTCAACCAGATCGGCGATGTCGGAGCTCAAGCTCTAGCAGCATCTCAAACCTTGAGCAACCTCACCTCCTTGTATCTGAAGAACAACATGATCGGTATTGTCGGAGCTCAAGCCCTAGCGGCATCTCAAATCTTGAGTAACCTCACCTCCTTGAATCTGAGTTACAACCGGATCGGCCCTGTCGGAGCTCGAGCCATAGCAGAATCTCAAACCTTGAGCAACCTCACCTCTTTGGATCTGTCGTACAACCAGATCGGTGCTGTCGGAGCTCAAGCCCTAGCAGCATCTCAAACCTTGAGCAACCTCACCTCCTTGGATCTGAGGAACAACCAGATCGGCGATGACGGAGCTCAAGCCCTAGCAGCATCTCAAATCTTGATCAAGCTCACCTCATTGGATCTGAGGTACAACTACATCGGCGATGACGGGGCTCAAGCCATAAAAAATCGATATCCATTCGCAATGGGATTTTGGTAATCCTGCCGAAAAAAAGAAGTGAATTTGATTATAAAGGTTAGGTTGTGTGAAGAAAATTTAAAAATTGAGTAAGAAGTGGTAGTTTCTGTTTAGAAACAACAAGGAACTACCAAAATGAAGTATCACATAAAAGAGTCTGTATGGGCAATCATTTATAACAACTTGAAAAAAGAAAAAGGAACTCATACAAAAAATGAGAAAAAGTTAAGGTTTTTCTATGAGGCAATATGGTATATGGCTAGAAGTGGCTGTCAGTGGCGTTTAGTTCCGGAATTCTATGGGCACTGGCGTTCGATCCACGATCGATTTTTTCGCTGGCGTCAAAACGGTGTTTGGGATCGGTTATTTGAAGCGACAAAAGATAATCCAGATTTGGAATCTGTCATGATAGATGGAACCATCATAAGAAGCCATCCTTGTGCTGCGGGATATAAGCATACGATGATGATAAATTAATTGAGACCATTAAAATCAATGAGTCCTGCTCTGTGATTCCATCCCGCAGAAATCGGAAGATTCAGCGAGAATACGATAAACATACCTGCAAAGAACGACACTTAATTAAGTGCTTCTTTAATAAAATCAAACACTTTAGAAGAGTTTTTTCCAGGTTTGACAAGACAGCACAAGCATTCCTCGGGTTTTTGAATATCGTCTCCGTCGATATTTGGACGCGTTAATTTTCTTTACACAACCTAATATTCATCGTTTTTTTTCGATGATGGCAGTTTTTTGTTTGAAACCAGAGCCCAATATTTGGTGTTTCGTAAGGCATGGAATAAGAGAATGATTGTTGTTGTAAGAATTCCGACAACGTACATGTCAAAGGCAATAGCTGTTCCAACGGATGCTGAACACCAAATTGTGGCTGCCGTTGTTATTCCCTTAAGGTGACCTGCATCGCGCATGATGACACCCGCACCCAAAAAACCGATACCCGATACGATTTGAGCGGCAATCCGTCCTTGGTCCCCATATTCAACAAATATTGAAACAAGGCTGAATGCGCAAGCACCCAGAGAGATAAGTCCGAAAGTTCTTATGCCTGCTTCTTGACCATGATGTTCGCGTTCCCAACCAATGAGTGCGCCTAGTAAAAAAGCGACCAGCAAACGGCCGGAGACGAGTAACTCATGAATCCAATCAATAGACATGAAAAAGCCTCGATCATTTAGGTTGATTACAAAATATAGTATGTCATTCTCTAAAATAGAGAGCAAGGAGAAGTAAGGGAAATTATTAAAATTCTTGAGTTGAAAAAAAATGTTGCATCATAAAAAAATCAGGTATTTAATTAGAGAAGAACCATAATTCAGGGATTGTTGCATGTCACAAAACGCGGAAGTGTTGGTCGTTGCTGAGCAAAAAGACGTTGATTTAAAAGCAATTGGTGCTCAATTTAGAGATGCGCGTGAGGCGAGAGAAATCTCGATCGCAGATGCATCTGCTGAAACTCATATCAGACAATTATACTTAAAAGCAATAGAAAACGGAAATCTTGACGCTCTGCCTGGTCATATCTATAAGATTGGGTTTGTTAAAACTTATGCTACATATTTAAAACTTGATGCAGCACAAATTTTAACAGAAATGAACTTGATCGAAGAGATTACCCCCGACTATTCTAGTTTTACTTATGCCATTCCTGTTGACAGGCAAAGACGTCCCGGGATAAAAATAACGCTTGCTGCGGCGACCCTCCTTTTTATAGGAGGCGTTATTTTATATGTGTCTGATGAATTTGCAATCCATGAATCTGAGGCTGTATCTGAGGAGCATGTTGCTCTGCCTGTGGCAGAAGTTCATTCAGTTTCTGGCCTTGATACACATCATTCGGTTCCGGATCTTGAAGTTGCGCCAATCCAAGAAACAACCGTGACCGAAGCAAGTGCTGTTTCTCAAGTATCCTCTCTGCCTATTGCTGATTTTCCTGTTCGAATTGTTGCAACAAAAAATGCATGGGTTCAAGTGAGTGATGATGCCGGTAAGGCTGTTTTTGTTCGCTTAATGCGAGAAGGGGAGACTTATACTGTTCCTGCTGAGGGTCGTTTTAAATTAAATACAGGGAATGGTGGTGGCGTAAAGTTGTCCATTGGAGACAAACTGTCAACTCCTGTTGGAGATGAAGGAAAAGTTGTCCGGGGTATTGATTTATCCAAGGACTCTGTTTCTAAGGTTTTAGAGCGTTCAGACGTACCTCATTAAGAGGGCTGAGGGATAAGTTATGAGTCAAACCTATAGTGGCAATCGAGGGCTGCAACTAGAAGAGCCTTTGATTTTTGACATTGACCTTCCTGGTGTGTGTGGTGTTGATCTTGATGCTGTTGAGCTTGATACAACGGCGTATCTTACGAGGAAAACTCGTTCTTCTATTGGATTGCCGGGAATTTCTGAGCCGCGTGTTGTTCGTCATTATACGCGCTTAAGCCAAAAAAACTATAGTATAGACGCGGGTTTATACCCCTTGGGGTCGTGTACGATGAAGCACAACCCGAGGCTGAATGAGAAAGTTGCGCGATATTTGTCTGATCTTCATCCGCTCCAACCGCTATCAACGGTTCAGGGTGCCTATTGTATCATTCATGAACTTGCTTCTTGGTTAATGACGTTAACGGGAATGAGTGCTGTTGCCATGTCTCCTGCGGCTGGTGCCCATGGTGAATTGTGTGGTATTATGGCAATTCGGAAAGCCTTGGATAGCCAAGGTGATCGCCGTACCGTCATTCTTGTTCCTGAGTCGGCTCATGGAACGAACCCCGCAACAGCCGCAGCGTGTGGTTTTGATGTAAAAACCATCCCGGCTAATGATTCTGGTCGTGTGGATTTTGATGCTTTAATAGCCGCTATTGATAACGATGTTGCCGGGATCATGTTGACAAATCCTAACACGTGCGGATTATTTGAAAGTGACATTGTCAAGATAGCCAAAGCTATCCATGATGTTGATGGTTATTTTTATTGTGATGGTGCGAATTTTAATGCGATCGTTGGTAAAGTTAGGCCTGCGGATTTGGGAATAGATTGCATGCATATCAATCTCCATAAGACATTCTCAACACCGCATGGTGGTGGTGGCCCAGGGAGTGGCCCTGTTGTCCTGTCTGATCGATTAGCACCCTATGCTCCCATTCCCTCTGTGATAAAGCAAGGGGATGAATACCGTATTGTTGAAGACGATGAGACTGGCTTATCTTTGGGGCGGATCAAAGGATTTCATGGACAAATGGGGATGTTTGTTCGTGCCCTTGCTTTTATTTTGAGCCATGGCAAAGATGGGTTAAGACAAATGTCAGAAGACGCTGTTTTGAATGCTAATTATATATTGGTGCGATTACAGGATGTATTTTCTCCTGCATTTTCAGGAACGTGTATGCACGAAGCTTTATTCAATGATACGTTTCTTGAGGGAACCGGTGTATCAACCCTTGATTTTGCCAAGGCTATGATCGATGAGGGATATCATCCGATGACCATGTATTTCCCGCTTGTGGTTCATGGGGCAATGCTCATTGAGCCAACTGAATCAGAGACCAAACGATCGCTTGATGATTTTTGTGACATGATGCTAAGCCTTGTTGATCGAGCAAAGGCAGGCGACGTTGAATCGTTCAAGGCGTCTCCTCAGTTAACACCGCGTCGCCGATTGGATGAAACATTGGCGGCTAGGCAACCAAAATTGAGAGCAGGCCTTACTAATCCAATCCTATAGGCTCCGTGGGTTTTAGCTGCAAAACCATCTTTTGGGATTACCTCTTAAAAAACCAGAATAAAGTCCCCCAGATTGTTTCTGTTGCTGTTTGTAGATGGGGTTGCTGGTGTGGTGCTTGCTCGATGTGGGGAAGGGGAGACCACAGCGCATCTTTATCATCCGGGAATAATCTTGCCATGCTCGCTTCTAGTTCTTGTAACTGTGGGTAAGAATCAGGAGCCACAGCATAGACTCTTTGTGCATGGCTGGACATGCGGCTATAGATCTCGCGCCGTTGTAGGTTGGCAGCATTGTCTTCCTGAAAATGGTTTTTCATCGACTCGTAATAGCAATTCCAACAATCAACCAGCCCCTGACGACCATGGGGGGATTTGCCAAAGCGTTCATGAAAAAAAACGGAAGTTTGTTGCGTAAATATAGTTTTGACATCAGGATGCAAGATCCCTTCAAACGTTTTAATAACCTCTTCAAAGGAATAGGCGTCTTCTCGGTCTCTATCAAAAGGTATGTCGCTGGCACAACATATATTAATGCTGATAACTAATAAAATACTTAATATTTTATGCATTGTATCCTCCTTTAGTGACAAACAAATATACGGTCAATAATGAAAAAGAGGAATGAGGTATTCCGTCGCATGACTGTATGGTTGTTCCAGTTAAGTTTGATACAGTTAAATGGGTTGGCTATATAATAATGACCTTGCATCAACTGGCTATGCTTTATACTATAAAATTATAGCATAATTTTATGGATTATTTATGATGCGCCCTTTGCACCATTTATGTACAGTATTACTAATGTCTTCTTTTCATGTCGGAGTTGCTAACGAGATGCCGAATCAAAATACGAACCCTCTTAAGTGCTCTCGGGCAGATTTGCCAACGCCTCCTTCTGCCAAAAAACGCCCTCATAGTTCTGTGCATCATGGTATAGAGCTAATAGACGACTATGCGTGGTTGCGTGATCCGGCGTGGAAAGGGCCGGAGGACGGTGTTAAGGATCCGGATATTATGAATTATATCCTTGCTGAAAATGAATATCACGACGCTGTGATGGATCCTATTGCCCCTGAAAGAGAGCGACTTTTTCAACAGATCAAAGGATATGTCGCTGAGGTTGATGAGTCTGTCCCTGTTAAGGATGGGGCTTATTACTACTGGTCACGTCAGGCGAAAAACCAGAATTACCCTGTGCGGTACCGTAAAAAGGGCATGGACGGACAGCCGGAAATTTATTTTGATGCGAATCAGGAATCTGAAGGTAAGGATTTCTATCAGGTTGGGGGCTTTAATATTAGCCCAAATGGGGAGCTCTTGATCTATAAAGTCGATACCAGCGGCAATGAGTTCTTTACCTTGCGCATTCGGAATTTGCTAACGGGTGAAGAGTTGCCCGACACCATCGAATCTATTGCCGGTACAGTCTGGTTACCGGATGGTACAGGTTTTTATTATTCCGAATTTACCCCTGAATGGCGGACTAAAAAGATATTGCTGCATAAACTGGGCACGGATAAAGCAGAAGACATTTTAATCATTGAGGAAACGAATGATATTCGTACGATTGACCTTGGTCAATCCTTTGATGAGCGTTATATTTTTATTGAATCTAAATCCAACGATGAAAATTCAGTTTCGTATATTGATACTCAAGATCCTACACGGACGATTCATCCATTGTTTGATCTTCAAGAAAATCGCCGTTATGAGATTGAGCACCACAATGGCTATTTCTATGTTTTGACCAATGATCAGGGCGATAATATGCGCCTTGCACGTTTGCCTGTTAGTGGAAATTCTGATGCTTTGGAAGAACTTATTGCTCACGATCCAGCAACCTATATCACGTCATTTTTACCCTATAAAGATCAGTTTGTTTTGGCGTTTAAACGGTTGGGGCTTGAGACATTCTCTGTTATGGACCCTGTGACGTTTAAATTGCGTGCGATTGAGTTTATGGATCCGGCCTATGACGTAAGCCTTATTCCAACATATTATGAGGATGACGGCCTTAGATACAGTTATTCATCCATGGCACGTCCGTCAACAACTATTGAGGTGAAGTTCAAGGATTTGCAATCAACAATCCTAAAAACACAAGAAATTGGCAGCGGTTTTAATCCTGATCTCTATACGGTTGAGCGGTTATGGATTGATGCTCGTGATGGTGTGAGAGTTCCTGTTTCTCTTGCGTATCGTAATGATAAATATCAAAAAGGGACGGATTCACCTTTGATGCTCTATGGTTATGGCTCTTATGGTATCGCGATTCCTCCGTATTTTAGTGGTCAAGCCTTATTGTGGATGGACAATGGTTTTGCTTATGCGATTGCCCATCCTCGAGGTGGTGATGATCTTGGCTATCAGTGGTATTTGGATGGTAAGTACCTCAACAAAGAAAACACATTTAATGATTTTGCAGATTGTGCTAAAGCTCTTGTTCAGCAAGGTTATGTTCAGCACGGGAACATCGCAACCATGGGCGGTAGTGCCGGTGGTATGTTGATGGGGGCTATGGCAAACCGTTATCCGGATTTGTTTAAGGTCGTCATTGCAGCGGTTCCTTTTGTTGATGTGATGAATACAATGTTGGATGAGACATTGCCTTTAACGCCAGGTGAATTCAAAGAATGGGGTAACCCCATTGAAAGTAATGAGTATTTCAGATATATGCTGGGATACTCACCTTATGATAATATGCGTCAGCAAGCTTACCCTGCTATGTACGTGACGGGCGGGTTAACTGATCCACGCGTTACCTATTGGGAACCGGCCAAGTGGATGGCGAAACTTCGTGGCCTAAATACAGGATCTTTGCCATCAATTATGCACATGAATATCACAGCCGGACATGCTGGTGCGTCTCGTCGTGACGATGCGTTGCGTGAGCGGGCGGATTTCCTTGCCTTTACACACTATGTGTTTGGTTTGGGGAAATAGACGGGGTTTTTTTACTGCTCTCGGCGATATTGACAAAATAAAAAACCTCCCAAACGTGGGAGGTTTTTTCATATAAGTCCACAAAAGAACCTTACACTTGCATAATATCTTTTTGCTTGGATGCTAGGTTCTCATCAATCTTTTTGATATGGGTATCGGTAACTTTTTGAACTTCGTCAGAGAGGCGACGATGTTCATCTTCTGAAATATCCCCGTCTTTTTCTGATTTTTTGAGGGCTTCCATGGCATCGCGGCGAACATTGCGAACGCTAATCCGCGCTTCTTCGGCGTATTTTGCAGCGATTTTTGTTAACTCTTGGCGTCGTTCTTCGGTTAGAGCTGGAAGGGGGACGCGAACGAGTTGGCCATCAACAGATGGATTAAGCCCAAGGCCGGATTCACGGATAGCTTTTTCAACAGCCTTGATCATACCGCCATCCCAAACTTGTACTGTTAACATGCGTGGTTCCGGAACGTTGATATTGCCAATTTGGTTGATGGGCGTCGGGGATCCGTAGGCATCAACCTTGACGGCATCAAGCAAATTAACGGATGCGCGTCCTGTGCGAAGACCGGACAATTCGCGGTTAAGAACGTCGACGGCACCGTCCATACGGCGTCCTGATTCTGTGATTAATTGATTTGTCATTGTTTACCTCAATTCTATTCGGGCTGAGAAATTAATGTGTATTTGCCTTTTCCTGCTAAGACATGAGCAAAGCCATTCTCTTCAAAAATGGAGAAAACAGCGAGGGGGAGTTTGTGTTCTCGGAGCAAGGCAACAGCTGTTGCATCCATAACTTCAAGTCTATCGCTTAAAATATCATTGTAGGATAGGCGATCGTAGTGTTTTGCATCTTTATGTTTGACGGGATCTTTGTCATAAACGCCATCAACTTTTGTTGCTTTGAGGAGCAATTCACAGTCCATTTCAAGGGCGCGTAGGGCTGCTGCTGTGTCTGTTGTAAAGAAAGGATTGCCTGATCCGGCTGCAAAAATAACAACGCGACCTTTTTCCATATGAGACAGTGCACGGCGACGAACGTAATCTTCGCCAATGGCTTTCATCGGAATGGCTGTCATCACGCGGCAAACCATATCATTTTGCTCTAGTGCATTTTGGAGTGCCAACGCATTAATGACTGTGGCGAGCATTCCCATATAGTCGCAGGTTGAGCGGTCAATGCCCAGAACTTGAGAGCCTTTATCACCACGGAAAATATTGCCTCCGCCAATGACGACGCAAACTTGGATGCCAGATAATGTTGCTGTGTGAATATCTGCTGCAATTTTATGCAACATGCGATTGCTGAGAGATTGGGGTTGCCCCGCTTCATCAACTTCAGCCAAAGCCTCCCCAGAGAGTTTGAGGAGGACTCGTTTATAGGTCATGAGTCCTCTCCTTTTAATTATTTGCCAAGACCGGCTTGCGCAGCGACTTCTGCGGCGAAGTCTGATTCTTCTTTCTCGATGCCTTCACCAAGTGTAAACTTGACATAGCCGGCAAGTTTAATCGGTGCACCCAGTTCTTTGGCTGTTTGTTCAACAATATCAGACACCTTTGTTTGGCCATCAAGAACGTATGTTTGTTCAAGAAGAACAACTTCTTCGTAGTACTTGCGAACACGACCTTCGACCATCTTTTGGATAATGTCTTCAGGGCGACCTGTTGCGCGAGCTTGTTCGATCAAAACTGTCCGTTCACGGTCAAGGGCGGTCGGGTCAACTTCATCAATGCAAAGAGCAGACGGGTTTGCAGCTGCAACATGCATCGCGATTTTCTTACCCAATTCGTTCAACTTGTCAGCAGGAGCTGTGGATTCCAAAGCAACCAAGACACCAATCTTGCCTAAGCCGGGGGCTGTGGCATTGTGGATGTAAGAGCTAACGATACCATGTGGTACGGACAAGGTGTGAACGCGACGTAGGCTCATGTTTTCGCCAATTGTTGCGATCAAGCGCGTGATTTCACCGTCAACGGTGTTGGCATCATCGTATTTTGCTGTTTTTAGAGCATCAGCATCATGAGAGCCACCCAAAGCGATTTCTGTTACATTGCGAACCATTGCTTGGAATTGGTCGTTACGAGCAACGAAGTCTGTTTCAGCGTTAATTTCAACAACGGAACCCTTGGATCCGGATGTTGCAACACCAACAAGACCTTCAGCAGCAACGCGGCCAGCTTTCTTAGCAGCAGCAGCCAAACCTTTTTTACGAAGCCAGTCAACAGCTTCTTCGATGTTTCCATTTGTTTCGGTCAATGCTTTTTTGCAGTCCATCATTCCTGCACCAGACTTTTCGCGAAGGTCGCGAACCAAAGCGGCGGTAATTTCAGCCATTTTAATCTCCAGAAAAAATAATAAAAAAGGATGCCTGACTTGCGTCAGGCCATGGTTTTATCAATTGTCAAAAACGAGTAAAGCAGATGAATTTAAGGGCAAGGCTGAGCAGGCGCACATAGGGTACGTACACAAAGCCGATGTTCCAAAAAATTCGCTACAGTACTTGTTTTTCATAATTGGTACTATTCAGCTGCGGCTGCTTCTTCAGCCAACAATTCCTCAGGAAGATCAGCAGATGCGCCGATGTCAAAACCTGCATTTGTCATTTCAGCTTGTAGACCATCCAAAACGGCACTGGCAACGAGGTCGCAGTACAAGTGGATCGCGCGTTGAGCATCATCGTTACCCGGAACCGGGAATGTGACGCCAGCCGGCTCAGAGTTGCTGTCCAAGATACCGACAACCGGAATACCTAAACGGTTAGCTTCTTGAATTGCGATTGCTTCCTTGTTTGTATCGATCACGAACAACAGGTCAGGAAGACCACCCATATCACGGATACCGCCCAAAGCTAATTCTAGCTTGGTGTATTCACGTTGCAGGTCAAGTTGTTCTTTCTTTGTCAGACCAGACATGCCAGCTTCGAGGCGTTCTTCTTGGTCTTTCATGCGCTTAATGGATTGGTTAACTGTTTTCCAGTTTGTCAATGTCCCACCCAACCAGCGGTGGTTGATGTAGTATTGACCGCACTTGGATGCAGCTTCTTTAACTTTTTGGGATGCTTGTGGTTTTGTTCCAACGAAAAGAACACGGCCACCGGCAGCAACTGTGTTACGAACAGCTTCGAGTGCGCGGTGCAACAAGTTGACTGTTTGTTCCAGATCCATAATGTGAATGTTGTTGCGAACACCAAAAATAAAGGGAGCCATCTTTGGGTTCCAGCGACGTGTGTGGTGTCCGTAGTGAATACCAGCTTCTAAAAGCTGGCGCATAGTAAATGTTGGCAATGCCATTGTAAAAAACTCCTGTTTTCCGGTTATACCTCCACAAAAGTTTGCACATAATTCGATCGAATTAGCACCGGATGGTTTTGACGGCTCACCCGCCAACACCACTTTTGTGTGTGGATTTCCTTGTGATAATAGCAAACATTAATGGCGATTGCAAATGATTATGTAGGGGGTGGTTATATCGATTAAATGACCTATGTTTATACAATCTAGTCAAGTGGAGTGAGTATGAATGGGGCAAATTACTTTCATAATTGGCAATGGAATAGGGATGGCTCTCGATGATAAATATTTTACTTTAAATAAAGGACTAAATGTTGCATGGAAAGAAATAAAAAGTAGAAATATCAAAACTATAATTTATAGGTCTCTAAAAAGTAGGAAGAAACCTGTAACCGAAAATGACTTAAGACAGGTTCAGGATTATTTCTTTAAATTAAAGGCAATAGAAAATTTAGCATCTACATTACCCGTAAAAATTAGAAAACATTTTGGAATGATATCTAAGTTTAAGGATAGTTATTTTAGCTATCTTTATGATGTGTCTAGATATTTCTTTAATTATGAGCCAAAAGATGGGTCTGAGAACTATCAAAGATACAAGAGGTTTATTCAAAACTTTGCTACATGTATTGTTAATTCAGAACCGATTGTTAATGTGGTAACGTTAAATTATGATGCCTTATTAATCAGAGAGTTATACCGTTGTGATGATCATAAGTTATTTGATGGATATAGCGGTTATCTTGTTGATGGATTTCTAGATAGTGGTTTCAAAAAGGAGAATATGGAACGTTATCATGGGAAAAATTTTGGTTGGTACATACACTTGCATGGTTCTCCCTTATTTTATACCGATGATAGAGGTGTGATTCGTAAACGTACAGTGAGCACAGATCGCTTGCAAAGAAGTATGTTCAATCCTGCGGGAGACTATAAGAGTGGTGATAATCATCTTATATTATGTGATCCAACTCAGAAGCTTGAAAGAATTCAGCATAGCGAGCTTCTTAGTTCTTATTTTGAGTGCTTTAAGGAGGCCATTATTGCTTCCGATGTGATTGTCTTAATTGGTTATAGAGGCGAAGATTGTCATGTTAACGACTTAATCAAAGAGAGAAATGGAGTGTGTAAGTTGGTCGTAGAATGGCAAGGGACTAATTATGCTGAAAGCGATAGGATGTTTTTTTGGAATGCTGTGTTGGGAGATGGAGTTGAGGTTAGGCTACTGGACTCAATATTTAATTTTGACTTTAACAGTATCGTAAACAAAAAGCCCCCCACTTAGGAGGGCTTTTTTTACTAATCAAGAACAGCCGCTGGTGGCACCGCAGGTGTTGCACTTGAGGCAGGTGCCGTTGCGAACCATGGTAAAGTTACCGCAGTCACCACAGGCATCACCTTCGTATCCCTGGAGTCGAGCCTGGGCTGAGCGTTCAGCGCGAGCCGATACGACCGTAGAACGCCCCGTTGTGCCTGTTGCTTTGAGCTCTGAGCCAGCCTTAATGACATACAGATTGCTTGAGGCGACAGTTTCATTTTCTGATACCTGAAGTGGCTTTTCTTCAACTAAATCTTGTTCATATTCATCTGCCTCACCAATAGTATCCGGTAGAAGGTCTTCCGGCTTGACGTGAGCCAGATCATAACGACCCAAATAACGCACGGCCAATTCACGGAAGATATAGTCGAGAAGGGAGGTCGCCATTTTAATAGCGTCATTTCCTTCGACCATTCCCGACGGTTCAAAGCGTGTAAAGGTAAAGGCTTCGACATATTCCTCGAGTGGAACACCGTACTGTAGGCCAATGGAAATGGACATGGCAAAGCTGTGCATCAAGGAACGGAATGCTGCACCTTCTTTGTGCATATCGATGAAAATTTCACCCAGCGTGCCGTCTTCGTAATTCCCTGTCCGCAAGTAAATTTTGTGTCCGCCAACAGCTGCTTTTTGAGTATATCCATCACGGCGAGAAGGAAGTTTTCGGCGTTGTGAAGCATGAATCACTTTTTCAACAACCTTTTCAATGACTTTTTGAGCTACAATTTGGGCTTTTGCTGTGGTTGGTTGTTGTGTGAATTCTTCTACGTCTTCTTCATCCAAAAGGGCAGAGTTCAACGGTTGAGATAGTTTCGACCCATCACGATACAACGCATTGGCTTTCAAGCAAAGTTTCCACGATTTTAGGTAAGATTCCTTACAATCATCGATAGTTGCCGTGTTTGGCATGTTAATGGTCTTGGAGATTGCCCCGGAAATGAACGGTTGTACGGCTGCCATCATTTCGATGTGGCTGTCGATGGACAAGAAACGCTTGCCGATTTTTCCACATGGATTGGCGCAATCGAATACGGGCAGATGTTCTTCCTTGAGGTGAGGCACACCTTCAAGAGTCATGGTGCCGCAACAATAGAGATTCGCAGCATCGATTTCTGCTTTACTGAACCCAAGGGCAGACAGCATATCAAAGCTGAAGTCAGCAAGCTGAGCATCTGTAAATTTTAAGACATCACGACAGAATTCTTCGCCGAATGTAAATTTATTAAAGGCAAATTTAACATCAAATGCTGATTTAAGTGCCTCTTTTAGTTTACCAAGTGCGTCAGCTGTGAAGCCTTTTGCTTTTAGAGCGTCGAAATTGATACTTGGTGCATGCTCAAGAGTTCCATGTCCCACAGCATACTTAGAAATTTCATCAATTTGTTGGGCTGTATAACCGAGTGTTGTTAAGGCTCGAGGAACCATGCGGTTGATAATCTTAAAGTATCCGCCACCTGCAAGTTTCTTGAACTTTACCAAGGCAAAGTCAGGTTCAACCCCTGTGGTATCACAATCCATGACCAAACCAATTGTCCCTGTAGGGGCGATAACTGTTGTCTGGGCGTTACGATAACCATACTTTTCACCGAGTGTTACTGCATTATCCCAAGCATCTTTTGAGGCTTGGATCAATTCAGGCATCGGGCAATCTTTGGCGGTCAATGGAACAGGTGCGATCGATAGTTTTTCATAGCCCTTGGATTCTCCAAACGCAGCACGGCGATGGTTGCGCATAACCCGTAACATCGATGCCTTATTGGGTTCATACCCTGGGAATGCGCCTAATTCTTGAGCCATCTTAGCCGACGTTGCATAAGACACACCGGTCATGATTGCCGCAAGTGCCCCGGCAATAGCGCGGGCTTCCTTGCTGTCGTATGGGATACCGAGAGACATCAACAGGCCGCCAATGTTAGCGTATCCTAGACCCAGCGTACGGAAAACATAGGATCGTTCAGCAATTTCTTTGGATGGGAACTGTGCCATCATAACCGAAATTTCAAGGATAATCGTCCAGATTGTAATCGCGTGTTCGTAACTGTCAACGTTGAATTTCTTGTCCGGGCAGAATGTCGCCAGATTCAATGAGGCTAAGTTACAGGCTGTATCATCGAGGAACATATATTCAGAACAAGGGTTTGATCCGTTGATCCGGCCACTCTCGGGACACGTGTGCCATTCATTAATGGTTGAATCAAATTGAACCCCCGGATCAGCGGATGCCCAGGCAGCATATCCGATTTTCTCCCACAGGTCTTGAGCCTTAATTGTTCTGTGAACAGACCCGTCTGTGCGTCGAATGAGGTTCCAATCTTTGTTTTTTTCAACAGCAGTTAAAAATTCATTGCTTAAGCGAACGGTATTGTTAGAGTTCTGTCCTGAAACAGTAAGATAAGCTTCTGAATCCCAATCCGTGTCATAAATAGCAATATCCATGGATGTATGACCCATTTTGGCCATTTGTACGACACGTTTAATATAGTTGTCGGGCACCATGGCAGAGCGTGCTGCGCGGATTGCACCTTTGAGGGCTGGGTTGGTTGATGCTTCAAAACGGCTTTCTGTTGGGATGGTTTCATTGGTGCACGCATCTATGATCATATTAAGGTGTAGCTTGTTGTTCTTTGATCCTGTGACCAAAGCTGCAACTTTTTGTTCTTCAACAACTTTCCAGTTGATGAATTCCTCAACGTCCGGGTGATCCACGTCAACGATAACCATTTTAGCTGCACGGCGGGTTGTTCCACCTGACTTAATGGCACCGGCTGAGCGGTCACCAATACGAAGGAAACTCATCAATCCGGAAGAACGTCCGCCACCGGACAAAGGTTCACCGGAACCGCGAAGGTTGGAGAAGTTTGTCCCTGTGCCTGAGCCATATTTAAAGAGTCGTGCTTCACGAACCCAAAGGTCCATAATGCCGCCATCACCAACTAAATCATCGCCAATACTTTGAATAAAGCAGGCATGCGGTTGAGGGTGTTCATAGGCATTTTCGGATTTTTTCAATTCCCCGGTGGCATGATCAACATAATAATGTCCTTGGGCTGGGCCATTAATGCCGTATGCCCAATGCAGGCCTGTGTTGAACCATTGTGGTGAGTTAGGGGCAACCATTTGGGTGCACAACATATAGCGTGTTTCATCAAAAAAGGCGAGGGCGTCGGCTTCGGTGTCAAAGTAACCACCTTTCCATCCCCAATAGGTCCATGCGCCTGCAAGTCTGTCAAATACTTGTGTTGATGTAGATTCAGGGCCAAATTTTGCATCTTTGGCGGCTTCTTTGCGCCATAACCATGAGGGAACGCCGTCTTCCTTAACAGGGGTCAATTTGTCAGGAACGCCGGCCTTTCGAAAATATTTTTGAGCAAGAACATCGCAGGCAACCTGAGACCATGTTGTCGGAACATCAATATTTTCTTGATGATAAACAATTGATCCATCTGGATTTTTAATTTCGCTGCTTATTTTTGTAAATTGAATGTCCTTGTATGGACTATTTCCAGCTGTTGTGTACAGACGACGTACCTGCATTTTTAAACCCCTCCGTGATACTAAATATAGTTTTGATTTTGGCTACAACCACCACATCTTGTGTTATCATTTCATATTAAAAAGTGAAAAAACAGTCTTGAAAAAATATTTTTTTAGTGCTTTGTGATGATTAATTTTAAAAACATAACCATTACGCGACCTTAGCAATATAGAAAAATTTTTACGAATATTTGTTGTAATTTACTTTTTAAAATGGTAGGCTGGTTCCTATGTTTTTATGAGAATTTCGTTGATAAGACGGTTGACAATCCCCGCAAAAAAGATATATCAACTAGTATTCGGTTTCTTAATATTGGGTAAAATACTATGGATAAAAAAATACCAATGACACAAAATGGTTACGATCGCCTGCAAGAGGAGTTGCGTAGCCTAAAACAAAACGACCGACAGGATGTTATCCGTGCCATCGCTGAGGCACGCGAGCATGGCGACTTGTCTGAAAATGCGGAATATCATGCGGCAAAGGAACGCCAAGGCTTTATCGAAGGTCGTATCTTGGAGCTTGAAGATAAGGTTTCTCGTGCTGAGATTATTGATGTTTCCAAGTTGTCGGGCAGTGATATCAAGTTTGGTGCGACCGTAACGCTGATTGACGAAGATACAGAGGAAAATCATCGCTATCAAATCGTTGGCGGAGATGAATCTGACATTAAGCAAGGACGGATTTCTATCACATCACCCTTAGCACGTGCTTTGATTGGTAAAGCTGTTGACGATATGGTTGAAGTCACAACACCGGGTGGCAGTAAGGCCTATTCAGTTCTGAAGGTCGAATATATCTAAATAATAGAGGGGGAGCGATGTCAATCAACGTAGGAAGTTTGATTCCTAATGTCACGGTTAAGTCTATCGTTGACGGTCAAGTGCAAGAGGTAAATCTGAAAGAATATTTATCGAACAAAAAGGTTGTTTTGTTTGCAGTACCCGGTGCTTTTACCGGTGTTTGCTCCAAAGATCATCTGCCAACCTATGTTGAGCAGTTTGATGCCCTGAAATCCAAGGGAATAGATGCTGTTCTTTGTTTGGCAGTCAATGACATTCCTGTATTGACGGCTTGGTCAGATGCGCATAATGCCGGGAAACTTATCTTTATTGCTGATTGGGATGCTGCGTTAACCAAAGCCATGGGCATGGATGTTGATCTTTCTGCTTTTACGCTGGGTGTTCGCTCAAAACGATATGCTGCTGTTATTGAAAATGGTGTTGTTACACACCTTAACGTAGAAGATTCCCCGGGAGTTTGTTCGGTGTCCAAGGCTGATTCGGTTGTTGATCTTCTGTAGGTCAACGACGGATTGACCTTGTGACGTAATTCATGTAAGTTATCTCGTTATTTCACGCCCTGATGGCATATCCTGGTCAAATTGGTCTCCGGCTTGGAACGCTCTTTCGTCCATTGATGACCAACCTGGCCCCTCAAACCCACGGGAAATTGTCTCTCCCATATAGGATGAATCTGATTCTGATGGTTCTGTTGGTGAGGCAGTGTTCATTGACGGAGATTCATGATCATCTTTGCCAACATTGGTTGTATCCGGCCGTATGTCAGAATTATCTCTGCTGTCATCTGATGATGATTCCTGATGATGACGCCTTTCTTCTTCATCCTGTTGTATAAGCTGTTGTATTAAAATGAGAAGTCGCTCAGCATCTGCATCTGGTTCTTGTTTAATTGCCCGATTAATATAGCTTTGAACAACATCCAGATAGGGGGATAGTTTTTGTGCTGATTGAAGCCATCTTGTCATTGCTTTTTTTCGCATGCCGGGATTATTTCGCGCTAGAATCTCTACAATCTTTTGACCAATAGCTGCCAGTTGTTGGTCTCGTTGCTCCGTAACGTTCTGGTCAAATTGAGTTGCATCTCTCCCCAATCTTCCAAGGCTGATGAAATTACATGCTCCTTCAAAACATTTGCGAAGAAAACCAGGAAGATTTTGAATGTCAAACTTGAGATTTTTCAAATCTTGAGCGGTAAAGACGATCGGAGCTTCTAATGCGATTAATAGTTCTGAGTTTAAACGCTTTAAAGCATCAACAAGATCAATGTAATTTTTTAATCGATCTAGGGTATAATTCCAAAGGGTAATAATTGTCATATCTTGGGTAAACCTGACGACCGGATTTGTTGATGGATCAATTCCCATAAAATCATGCATACTGCTAATTAAACGGTTATTGTCTTCAGGTAATCCCATTTCCGTAGCAAGGAGACTCAGTTTTGACGTTAATACTTGGCTGGGATTTGCATCTAAATCCTGTAAATTCTCGTGTGGTAAGGTGTGAGGCGGCGGTGTTTGTTCTTCCAGAATTTGCTGAATCATTATTTGATTGATGGTGACGAGTGACTTTGAAAGGTCAATATAATACTTTAGAAAATTAAGGCTTAAGTGCCATAACACAAGCATTGTTGCCTGATTTACGGCAATAACACCACGTTGATTTGAACTAGGTGTTAATTTAACAATCTCTTCTTGTGAAACAATCAAGATGCTTGTGCAACAGGCTAAAACACATGAAGCACAGATTCGTTTTGATCTTGTCCAAGCAGAACAATTGATTATCGAACGGGATACATTATTAAAGGGGATTTTGGCAACTCTCTCGCATTCAACCAAGTGACAATTGTGTCAATTTGTTCTGGATCCATCAATGCAGGGGCGTGGGCTGCCCCTGAGAATTGAGCAAAGTCAACATTCTCACGTTTGAGCATTTTTTCGACGGTATCCCGAGTCAGAACTTCAGAGTCTATTCCTCGCAGGACGAGTGTCGGACATGTTATTGTGTCCCATATGTACCATAAATCTGTTTCTTCGACTTGAAAACAATCAACAATTTTTGGATCGTAGTTTAATACAAAATTACCATACTCATTTTTATAAAAGCTATGTTCAGCCATGTGGTTTAAATGTTCTTCGGATTTTATGCCAAATGGTTGTAAGAGTTGTTGTAAATAACGTTTAGCAGCATCATAATTTTTAAACTCAGGCATAAGGCTCAGATATTGTTTAATGCGTGATAGGGGGTGCTCTGGGATAAAGGGGCCAACATCGTTGATCACTAAATTTCGGATCGGGGTATTTTCAAAACTAGCAAGCCCCATACCGATAATTCCGCCCATAGAGGTGCCAATCCAATCAACCTGTTCAACATCAAGGCGCGCAATAAGCGTAACCATTTCTGATATATGATGGGGAATGCTATAATCTGCAAGATTGGGGTGCCAATCGCTTTTGTTTCGACCAGGCATATCAGGGCAAATAACACGGTAACCGTTCTTAGCTAAATCTTTAGCAAGGTAATCAAAATCTCGCCCATTACGCGAAAATCCATGGACACAGATAACCGTTTTATCTGATTTAGGTGCTCCCCACTCAACATAATGGATGTTGTGAAATCCGGAACTTGATAAACATTGGATGTTTTTGTGGTGTGGTTTCATGGAAATGACTTTTTGGTAACGATTTTTAAACTCTGATATGCTTACAATTATATCGTATTCACGACATGAAGACTATAGCGCATGAATCTTAAAGAAATAATGAACGCGGCTGAAATAATGGAAGGGGTTTTATATCGGACTCCGTTGGTCCCGGCACCATGGTTGAGCAAAAAAATTGGTGGCGATGTCTTTTTGAAGCTAGAAAACTTGCAGTATACGTCGTCTTTTAAGCCCCGTGGTGCTTTGATTAAGATGTTAAAATTAACACCAGAGCAACGCCAAAGGGGAGTCGTTGCTATGTCGGCAGGAAATCATGCCCAAGGTGTTGCTTTTCATGCTCAGCGTATGAAAATACCGGCAACAATCGTTATGCCTATAGCAACGCCAAGTGCAAAAGTAGAGCGAACGAAGGGGTATGGTGCTACCGTTATTTTGTCAGGCAACAATCTTGCAGAATCTGAGATGAAAGCACGACAATTGGTTGATCAAGGATTGACATTGATTCACCCTTATGATGATGAGGATATCATCACAGGGCAGGGGACGGTTGCGCTTGAAATGCTCCAAGATCAACCGGATTTGAGCATTTTAATTATTCCCGTTGGTGGCGGTGGATTGGCTGCCGGATGTGCTATTGCTGCTAAAGCAATGAACCCTGACCTTAAAGTTTACGGCGTACAATCGACTGCATGCCCTGCAATGATTCACACCCTTTACCCGGAACGATGGTTCATGCCACCAGATTCTATAGCACTTCCTTTGGCCGAGGGGATCGCTGTGAAAAATCCAGGTGTTCTAACGCGAGAAATCCTACAAAAACATCTGACCGATATGATTGCTGTGGAAGATTTTGAAATTGAAGACGCAATTGATGCGTTATCGATGGGAGGGAAAGTTGTTGCTGAGGGGGCAGGTGCTGCTGGTGTTGCTGCATTGATTAAAAATCCAGAGCTTTTTATTGGCCAGCGGGTTGGTATTGTCGTTTGTGGTGGAAATATTGATTCCCGCGTGTTTTCATCTTTAATTATGCATAGTCTTGTACGGCAAGAGAAGTTTATCCGAATTAAAGTTAGAATTCCCGATATTGCCGGAACATTAGGAAAAGTCACAAGTATTATTGGCGAGTTGGGGGGCAATATTTTTGAGCTCGTTCACCAACGGCATTTTACGGTTCATACCTCCAAAATGACAGATCTTGAAGTTACAATTGAGACACGAGGACGAGAGCACTCTCAACAAATCATTCAGAAATTAAATGAAAACGGGTATACATCCCATAAGATTCTGGGTTAAGACGCATTGAAGCTGTTGAGATAGGCGAAATTATATTTGAGGGATGCCTCTGTCCACCATTCATAGGGATTTTTAAGGTCGTTATCGCTTGTTTTCTTTGAATTGTCGTAAAAATTATCATCAGATCCATCTCCAGAATCTCCTGATGAAGCACTTCCTTGAGAAGCATCTGTCTGGGTTAGTTCTGCGTGTGATGATACACTACCAAAGTCACTCGAAACAACTTCAGTCCGTGGATCTGATGCGATCATGAACTCACCACTCAGACCGGAAGACATCATATCAACGTGATCGCTGACATACTCTTCTTCGGCATGGCTTTCTAATCGTACTAAACTTGATAAGATGATAAGGGTTCTAATCATTGTATCCTCCGCTTGATTTCATAGTACCCACGGAATAGTTAATAGTTGGTTTATGATGCATAAAATAATGAGAGGGTGGAAAAATAAACCAAAAATGCTATACTTAATAGAAGATAATGAATAATTGGAGGACAGCATGGCAGAATATACGGTTTTACTCTTTGTACTTGTTATTTTATTTTTTATTTCCCGCGGCGCACGTATTGTTTCACAAGGGTATGAGTATACTGTGGAACGTTTTGGGCGTTATACGCACACAATCACTCCCGGGTTTCACTTAATTATTCCTTTGGTTGATCGTGTAGGAGCCAAGGTTAACATGATGGAATCTGTGATGGATGTTCCGACACAGGATGTCATTACCAAGGATAACGCCGCTGTTGCCGTTGATGGAATTGTCTTTTATCAGGTGTTAGATGCAGCAAAATCAGCCTATGAAGTGACAAACCTAGAGCATGCAATTCTCAACTTAACCATGACCAATATTCGTACGGTTATGGGGTCTATGGATTTGGATGAATTGCTGTCAAACCGCGAAGTTATTAATGCTCGTTTGCTACAGGTTGTTGATGAAGCGACCCACCCATGGGGAACAAAAGTTACGCGTGTGGAAATTAAAGATATTCGTCCACCCCGTGATTTGGTTGATTCCATGGCACGCCAGATGAAAGCTGAGCGCGATAAACGAGCTATGATTCTCGAGGCTGAAGGTGAGCGTCAGTCTGCAATCTTAGCGGCCGAAGGCGATAAACAGTCTAAAATCCTTAAGGCCGAAGGTGTTAAGCAGTCCATGATCCTTGAAGCAGATGCTCGTAAAGAATCAGCTCAACGCGACGCTGAGGCACGTGAACGTTTGGCTCAGGCAGAAGCCTTTGCAACCGAAGCAGTGTCTAAGGCGGTTAAAACAGGGTCAACGCAAGCAATTAACTATTTCGTTGCCCAGAAATATATTGAGGCCTTTAAAGCCTTAGCAGAAAGCAGCAATCAGAAATTAGTGTTGATGCCAATGGAAACATCAAGTCTTGTTGGCACGATCTCTGGTATTGCTGAAATTGTAAAAGACAGTTTGGGCACAGAAAACTCAAAGGGAAAATAGAATGATTGATTTTCTTTTAACGCAGCTGGGTGCTTGGCATTGGTCCTTTTTAGGGCTGATGCTTTTGTTTGTTGAGATGATCGTTCCCGGGGCATTTTTGGTTTGGATTGGTGCTGCAGCACTGATCACAGCAGGGATTACCTATCTCTTGAGTTTGATGTTCGTTGGGCAAATGCTTGTTTTTGCCCTTTCGTGCTTGGTCTGCATTGGTATCGGTACTTGGGTTTACCGGAGTATGGAGATATCAAAAGAACAAGCTAACGTGAATCGTAAGGCTGATCAAATGGTTGGTTTTTCCTTTGTTCTAAGCGATCCTATCGAAAATGGCGTTGGTCATATGAAGGTTGGTGATACCCGTTGGCGCGTCCAAGGCCCCGATCTACCTGCGGGGCAAAAAGTCGTTGTCGTTGACCTTCAGGGAAATAGCTTGATCGTTGAAAAGGCTCAATTCACGTCTTAAGACTGTACTTTAATGAGCCTCATCCCACGAGTTTCCGACGCCGACACCAACAATAAGCGGAACCTTGAGAAACACAATTTTTTCCATACAGGATTTGACAAGGGTTGTTGTGATGTCAATTTCCTGCTCGGGAACCTCAAAAACCAATTCATCATGAACTTGTAACAGCATTTTTCCTTTAAGATTATGCTTTGCCATAAGCGGGGGAATCTGTGCCATCGCCATTTTAATAATATCGGCGTTGGTTCCTTGGAGAGGGGCATTAATTGCTTGGCGTTCAGCAAAATTGCGCATCATCGGGTTTTTATCTTGAATACCCGGTGTAAAACATTTGCGACCATATAATGTTTTGACATAACCGTGCTCGCGAGCAAAATCTTTTTGGTATTGCATATATGTCTGAATACCCGGGTATTTCTCAAAATAATGAGCGATATGTTGGGTTGCTTCTGATTGCGGGATGGCAAGTTGACGTGCTAACCCAAAAGGGCTTATGCCATAAATAATCCCAAAATTAATGGCTTTTGCTTTGCGACGTAAATCTGCGGAGATTTGATCAAGAGGAATGCCAAAAATTTCAGAGGCTGTTGATGCATGAATGTCATGCCCGCTCAGGAAAGCCTGAGTCAAAGACTGGACGTCAGCCATGTGGCATAGCAAGCGTAATTCGATTTGTGAGTAATCAAAGGACACCATTTTATATCCGTCCTGCGGGATAAATGCTTGGCGAATTTGTCGTCCTTTAGCTGTGCGAACGGGAATATTTTGTAAGTTAGGGTCAGAGGATGATAAGCGTCCTGTTGATGTTAGGGCCATAGAATATGACGTGTGAATCCGTTGTGTTTTTTTATTGACACTGTTGAGAAGACCATCCGTATAAGTCGATTTAAGTTTAGCCAACTCGCGCCAATCTAAAATCAATTGAGGCAGAGTATGTCCTTGTTCTACCAGTTTTTCCAAAACGTCTGCATCGGTGGTATATCCCCCTGTTTTGGTTTTCTTAGGGGCAGGTAAACCGAGCTTATCAAACAAAATTTCCCCGAGCTGTTTGGGAGAGCCAACATTAAAAGACTGGCCGGCGGATTCATAAATTTTACGCTCTAATTTTTGCATGTCATCAGAGAATTCTTGCCCTAATTTGAACAATAACTGTTGATCAATGCGCACCCCTGTAACTTCCATATCTTTGATGATGGGAATAAGGGGGCGTTCAATCCGTTCATAGACTGTTGCCATTTGTTCTTGAGTTACCCGGGGTGACAAATGTTCAAACAGGCGTAGAGTGATATCTGCGTCCTCTGCTGCATAGCTAGAGGCCAGAGCAATGTCAATCATATCAAAAGTCTTTTGGTTTTTTCCCGTCCCAACCACATCTAAATATTTGATGGTTGTGTGTTGGAGGTGACGTTCGGCAAGCTCATCCATGCCATGGCCATGTTTTGCACCATCCAGAATATAAGACATCAGCATTGTATCTGTAATTGAATTGATGACCACCTTATATTTATGAAGGATTCCAAGATCATATTTTATGTTATGACCAATCTTCAGGACGCTATCGTCTGTTAAGAGCGGAGCCAAGAGGGCAAGAGCTTGCTCAGAGGGCAGTTGTGGCGTCGCTTCAAGATGGGCTGTTGGAATGTAATAACCTGTTCCTGCCTTGCCGGACAAAGAAATACCAACCAGCTGTGCATCCATAATATTCAGGGATGTTGTTTCTGTATCAATAGCAACGTAGGGAAGCTGGATCAACTCCTTGATAACTTTTTCAAGGTCACTTGCCGTTCTGATCGTTTGATAAGCCGCTACAGGTCTTTCCTGCGGTGTTGATGTTTTGTCGACTCGGGCAACAAGGCTAGTAAATCCTTGGGTGCGGAGGAAATTCTTGAGATGAATAGGATCAGGTTCATGAATGGTAAATGTTGAACTATCAACAGGAAGGGGGGCTGTGTCACACAAGGTAACAAGTTTCATTGACAGACGAGCATTATCCGCATGATCAATGAGGCTTTGGCGACGTTTGGGTTGCTTGATTTCATTAACGCGCCCAAGAAGGGTTTCAAGGTTGCCATAAGTGTTAATGAGTTCTGCTGCGGTTTTGATGCCAATACCCGGAACACCCGGGACGTTATCGGTTGAGTCACCTGCTAATGATTGAACATCAATTACTTTTTCAGGAAAGACACCAAATTTTTCAAAAACTTCTGTTGCTGCTATTCTTTTATTCTTGATGGGATCAAGCATCGTAACGCCATCGCGTACGAGTTGCATAAGATCCTTGTCTGACGAAACAACGATGGTGTCCATTCCCTTTTCAACAGCGTCCTTGGCGTAACTTGCGATCAAGTCATCAGCTTCGAACCCTTCAAGTTCAATGGAGGGGACGCGAAATGCTTCGCAAGCTTCTCGGATGAGGCTAAATTGTGGAATTAAATCTTCAGGAACGTCGGGGCGATGGGCTTTGTACTCAGGGTAGATTTCTTGGCGAAATGTCTCACGCGCAGCATCAAAAATCACCGCTAAGTAATCGGCATCATCTCGCGCTTGGTCAATATATTTAGCAAGCATTGTACAAAAACCATAAACCGCACCAACATGAACGCCATCAGATCGGCGTAGCGGTGGCAACGCATGGTATGCTCGAAAAATAAAACCAGAACCATCAATGAGAATGAGTTTTTTTGCCATGAGACCGATTGGTATAAGAGAAGAGCTTTTGTAGCTATGACTATACTATAGTTAACCGACGCTTGTCATTATACATATCGATATGATAACCACATGCCTTTGCAATAATGATCAGGTTATTTAGGTTCATTCCCTTTTGTTTTCCTGATCGCATTTTTTGAATCATAGAAGCTGATAGCCCCGTTTCTTCTGCTAATCCTCTTACGGTCTTTTTGTTTTCATTCATCATGCCTATAATTGTATCGGATAAAAGAAAATCGTTATAACTCTCTTCGAATTCTTTGGCAAAATGTTCATTCTGCATTTCAATTTCAAATGTAGATAGTTGTTTCTTACTCATAATAGACTCCTCCCTTTACCCTAAGTTCATAATCAGTTTTTGCTCTTAATGCTCTCTTTTTTTCCTCAATTGGTAAATTTTGCTGTTTCTTGCAGAAAGCATTTGTCACGACTAATTTCCCTCCAGAGGCAAAGAAACAAAAGAAACGATCCGGTTTAGGTTTAAACGTATAGATTTGATCTCCCTCATTTCTGAATTTTGTTTGATCATTTATTTTGCCAAAATCTCCGAGGCGTTTCACTAAATGCAAGAATCTCTTTCGTTGCTCAGGCTCAAGGTCTTTATAGTAATCTAAAGCTTGGCTTTCACCTTGCTCATTGTGATACCACTCTACAGTTAGCTTCTCACCGTAGTATATAATGTAAGTGATATCTCTCATAGAATAAATGTAGTATAAAAGTAATACATTGTCAAGTTAAATCCTTGTTTTCTCACACCGAAATTTTGCGAACAAAGGTGGCTGCTTCTTCGATCTTATCTCGGATAAGGCTGTGTTGGTAACCTAGCTGGTCTAGCAGATCAAGGACTTTTTCTGTGGCAACATTTCCCTTTGCTGTTTCACCGCCATAGGGACAGCCGCCTAGGCCTGTTATGGCTGAATCGATCGTTTTGATGCCACTGGCAAGGGCTGTTTCTATATTGGCAAGGGCTGTGCCATAGGTGTCATGACAATGAATCGCGAGGTTAGACAGGGGAACTTGCTGCGAGACTGCTTGAATCATCCGCTGTATCGATTCAGGTGTGCCTTTGCCTATTGTATCACCCAGGGAAATTTCAGAACATCCTAGGTTGTAAAGGCGGTCGGCTACTTCGGCTGTGGATTCAGGGGCAATATCACCGGCATAAGGGCAGGCGACAACGCAAGAAACATAACCTCTGACAGAGATATTGTGTTGTTTTGCTAAGGCCATAATGGGGGAAAAGCGGTCAAAACTTTCATCAATGGAGCAGTTTATATTTTTTTTGGTGAATGCTTCTGAGGCAGCGGTAAAAATTGAAATAGTGCGTACACCATTCCTTAATGCTGCTTCCATGCCTTTGTCATTGGGAACGAGAGCCGAATACCGTATGGCGTCGTTTTTATTAATGCTTCTGAATACCTCGTCGGTTCCTGCCATCTGGGGAACCCATTTAGGGGAGACAAAACTACCCACCTCGATTTCGGAAAATCCGCATTGGCTGAGCAGGTTAATAAGCTGAACACGTTCATCAATAGTCCAGATTCGCTTTTCATTTTGCAGGCCATCACGGGGGCCGACCTCAACAATACGGATCATTTTATGTTCCTCTTTTTATTATGCAGCTACAAGCTTAACGAGTTCTTCCCCTTCAGAGACAAAATCACCCGTCTTGAACATAATTTC
This sequence comes from Candidatus Paracaedibacteraceae bacterium, assembly GCA_019636035.1. Taxonomy (GTDB): domain Bacteria; phylum Pseudomonadota; class Alphaproteobacteria; order Paracaedibacterales; family Paracaedibacteraceae; genus Paracaedibacter. The sequence goes on along the minus strand of JAHBYI010000003.1, from coordinate 56,070 downwards.
CTCAATAATCCCATCATGGGGGGCTCGGATCGTATGTTCCATTTTCATGGCCTCAAGAATGATCAACGGCGTCCCTGCATCTACGGTTTCCCCTTGATTAGCCAGTACAGAAATAATGCGGCCGGGCATCGGAGCATTGAGAGATTGGTCAGACGCACCGTCTTCAAGGTTAAGATGATCCGGATTATGCGGCGTTGCTGTAAAAACTTTACCGCCTACAGAAATCCGAATCAGATCAGGCATCCTGTCCACACTTAGGTAAGGGATTATTGACTGACCTTTCTTGTATTGGTGGCGATAAGACGATCCGTTATGATCAAAACAGACCTTTTGACTCCCATCAGACAGGTGTCGCCAGCTATCGGATTGAGCCCAGGGAGAGTCACCTGTTCTGGTTCTGGACTGAATGAACTCGTGTGCTAAACAATCTTTGATTTCATCTGTCAAATCAGAAGGGGCGAGGAGTGTATCCATTGATTGGTCGAGATAGGCAATGTGGGGTAGGTGATCACAAACTGCCGAGTTCTGCATCAGTTCGATCAAGAATTCGCGATTGGTTTTTACACCTGAAATCTTAAGATCGATCAAAGCAGTGATGAGACGTCGGATTGCATCTTTTCGATCGTGTCCATAGACAATGAGTTTTGCCAGCATGGGATCATAGTAAATACTGACTTGATTGCCCGTCGCATAGCCTGCATCAAAGCGAGCTGAATCGTCTAGACAGTTAAATGCTGTGATTTTGCCGATAGACGGTAGGAATCCCTGGGCAGGATCTTCGGCGTAGATTCGTGCCTCTAGTGCATGGCCTGTGCTGTTGATTTGATCCTGTGTCCGAGGGAGGTTGCCCCCTTGAGCAACAATAATTTGCCATTCAACAAGGTCTTGCCCTGTGATCATTTCTGTAACAGGGTGTTCAACCTGTAGGCGAGTGTTCATCTCAAGGAAATAGTAATCACCATGGGCATCAACTAAAAACTCAACGGTACCGGCTCCATGATAGTTTACAGCTTTCGCGAGTTTTATTGCATCAGCATGAAGTCCGGTTCTGGTTTTGTCATTAAGGCCGATGGCCGGAGCTTCTTCAATGATTTTTTGGTGACGTCGCTGTAAAGAGCAATCCCGTTCAGCTAAGGTTACAACGTTGCCGTGCGTATCACCAAAAACTTGAATTTCTATGTGTCGGGGTTCAACAATGTATTTTTCGATCATGACGTGGGCGTTAGAAAAAGCATTCAAAGCTTCGCGTTGACATCCTTCGAGGGCAGCTATGAATTCTGATTCAGCATTGACACGGCGCATCCCCTTGCCACCACCACCATGGGTTGCTTTGATGAGTACGGGAAAGCCGATGTCCTTGGCTTGGTTCAATAAATGGTTTGGATCTTGGTTTTCTCCCATATAGCCACGGATAATAGGGACATTAACCGAATGAGCAATTTGTTTTGCTTCACTTTTAGACCCCATGGCTTGAATTGCCTTGGGCGATGGCCCGATAAAGACAATGCCTGCCTGGGATAGTGCATTTGCAAAATCAGCATTTTCAGACAGAAAACCATATCCCGGATGAACGGCATCAACATTTTCTTGACGACAAATACCAATGATTTTTTCTACGTTAAGATAAGTCTCTTTGGCGTCGTTACCGCTAAGAGGAACAGCCTTTCTTGCCATTTTAACAAACGGTAATGTTTTATCGGCATCGGAATAAATAGCGATGGTCTCAATACCCATTTGATGGCAGGTGCGTATAATACGGCAAGCAATTTCACCTCGATTGGCAATGAGTATTTTTTTGAATTTAGTCATGTTTTTTGATCCAGTTGGGCTGACGTTTTTCTAGGAATGCCTTGAGTCCTTCTTGGCCATCAGGTGTGGCACGGGCTGTAGCAATTGCATTGGCTGTCAACGATTGTAAGTCTTGATCTATGGGACGAGCATTAATGGTGCGGAATAACTCTTTTGTGGCAGTTTGGGCTGCGGGGCTGCCTTGGAGAATCATTGCTAATGTTTCATCTAAAGTAACGTGAGGGGAATCGCTAATTGTGTGAATGAGATCACACGCTAAAGCGGCTTTGCTGTCGATTAATTCAGCCGTTAGTGCCAGTTTTCGGGCGTGACGTTGTCCTATGGCCTTAAGAATGTAGGGGGAGATTACACCGGGAATGATCCCAAGGCGTACTTCGGACAAGCAAAATTTACTATCCGATGTGGCGATGCTGATGTCAGTCGTTGCGACAAGGCCAACGCCACCGCCATAGGCTCCGCCTTGAACGACGCTGATTGTCGGTTTGGGGCATGTATCTAAGGTGGCAAATAAGTTTCCGAGAGCAAGCGCATCCTTAACGTTGTCATCATAACCAAAGGTGGTAATATCTTTCATATAGGCAAGGTCAGCTCCGGCGCAAAATATTTTCCCTTCCCCCTTCAGGACAATAACGCGTATCTCATCGGATTGACCAAGTTTTGTGATGGTATTGGTTAGCTCTGCAATCAAGAGGGGATTTAAGGCATTTCTGACGTCCGGGCGATTCAAAGAAACTGTTGCAACGCCACGATTATCAAGATCAATAAGGATAGTCTGCAAGGTCATTGGCCTTATCATGATGGATAGATTATGTTCAAAATTTAACTGATTTGCATGCTTAAGTCGAGGGCGTTTTGCCCCCATCTACGAATAAAAATCCATTAATGTTGCCTTTGTTTCAATGGTAAAGTCTAAGGGGTAACCATTAGAAAAGGCCGGGTTCGTACCAACGATTTGAATTTTTAAGTCAGCCGGCTCATTGATGTCTTTTGCCTCAAGATCAAGGTTGAGGATTGTATAATCTAGGTTTTCCATGGCTTGAGATGACTTTTGATCATTGAGTTCTTCTTGTTTTGGAAAATAGTGTATTTTTCCCTTAGGGCTGGATGCGCTGAGTTGAGCATTCAAGATAATGACTTTCTCTTTCGTCAATAGCAGGCGTGCTGTGCCTTTGAGGCTTCCTGTGGCGGCAATGGAGGTTATTGTACTTTTTGTGATCGCATCATTAATGTCCAAATCTTCAATTTCTGCCGTTGCTTCTAAGCCATCTTTGGTCATTTTGAAATCATGTAAACGCATGTGTCCTTTGGAAAACTCTGTGGTGATTACATTCGGGAAAATGTCGTATTCTTGATCTTTTTTCATGAGAATGACGGTGTTTTCAAAATTCAATTTATGTCGACGGATGGAATCAATAGAGATATTAAGAGGGTTCTCCCCTGTCTTTGAATCCAAAGAAAGGGTGCCATTGATGCCGAATAAATCGTAGAGGAAGAAGGAAGCCTTAAGGTTTGTCAGGCTTAGGGTAAATGATTTTAGTTCTTCTGCCATGCCCTGAGCCTTGTCAAAGGTAAGGCCGACTAACCCTGATTCTTGGAAGATGATCGGCAGGTCAACGTTATGTTTAACAATGGAGGAGAATAATTTAAAGGGGATTTCCTTGAGTTTTGCCTTTAAGGTATAGGCATTTTTATCTGTGTTATATGCCCCTATGATGTGGCCGATTTCAACGTTATTGCTTTTCACTGTGCCGGATAAAGCAATAAGCTGGCCTTCTTTTTTCAACGATAGATTAAAGTGAGACCGAAGGGGAGAAATATTCCCAAGGAGTTCTAACCCCGTATCGGGAGAGAAAGATCCGGAGAGATTAGCTAATGTCACATAGGGTAGGGTAAATAACGGGCTGTGGATTTTTAAGTGATGATCCAGGGCTGTAATTGAGATCTGTTCGTTTTCAGCATTGGTAATCTGCCATTCATTTTTTTGAGATTTTAAGGTCAATGGTATGCCAAAGCAATCAATGACAATGTTATCAAGGCTTAGCTTATTCAAAGGTAAATCAATCCCTTGGGAATTAAGGATAATCGGTAAGGTTGTTTTGTCGATAAGAAAAGTTCCGGATGTCGCTTTGATCGCACTAATTTGGCCGGAGATAAGTTGCGTTATTTTGGGCGTAATCCTGATTTTCCCGATTGTTCCTATGCTTGTTTGGTCAAGAGTGATTTCAGAATTGGATAGGGTTATTCCCTTGATGCTGAGATTACTGGACTCAGAATGAACCTTGATTGAATTATCGATGATGGATTTCAGGAAAAAATCATGAAGATAACGTCCTTGAAATGACATTTTGAAAGATAAAATAATCGCCAGAACAAAAAATGTCAGGGGCGTAAAATACTTAAAGAGCACATTGAGTTTTATAAGATTCATGTTTTCACCTTTAACTTCAAGCAAAAGAGAGGTATTCTTAGTTAATATTGAATTATTTTAAAAAGATTATCAATTGCTCCCACAAAGAAGGTAAAAATGATTTTTGAGTCTGAGTTATCCTCCTATTTATACGTCTTGCCGTTTATCGGTATTTTATTATCAATATCCTTGGGGCCTGTTCTGTTTCCACAGATTTGGCATAGTCATTATTATCGGATTTCGCTCTTTTGGTTGGCCATTTCTCTGTTGTTAATGATTGGGAAATTTGGTGTGGCAATAACCGGGGGGCAATGGATACATATGCTTTTACACGAATATGTGCCCTTTATTTTGATGATTGCATCCCTGTATACCGTTACAGGGGGAATCCATATCGTTATTAAGACAAGGGCAAAGGCCAGAACCAACACTTTATTTCTTTTGATTGGTGGATTCCTTGCTAGTTTTATCGGAACAACGGGGGCAGCGATGTTGTTAATTCGCCCGTTGATTGAGATGAATCGCCATCGAAAACATAAGGTTCATCTGATTATTTTCTTTATATTTATCGTTGCCAATATTGGCGGAAGTCTAACACCGTTGGGGGATCCACCCTTGTTTCTAGGGTATTTACAGGGGATACCTTTCTGGTGGCCTATGGAACATCTGTTTTTTCCGGTGGCAAAGATGTTGTTTGTCCTGTTGGCTGTGTTTTGGATAATTGATTCTTATTTGCTGAGACAAGAACCGGCACAACCAAAAGCCCGAGCCAATGGCGAAAGGCGATTGCATATTTCCGGATTTCGGAACTTTCCGATCCTTATCGGTATTGTTCTTTCTGTTTGGATGTTTGGATCTTGGGATTCAGCACCTCATCTGGGGGTTTTAAATTTGACGTGGGCGGGCATTGGCCGCGATTTGATGCTTCTCAGTCTGGCTATTTTATCATGGACGATTACACCGAAGACAATCCGCCATTACAATAGTTATAGCTGGGAACCCTTTAAGGAAGTTGCAAAACTTTTTATTGGAATCTTCACAACAATTATCCCTGTTGTTCAGATGTTGCATCAAGGGGAACAAGGGCTTTTTGCCAGGGTGCTGCGATTGGCTAATCCTGGCGGTGTTCCTGACAATACACTCTATTTTTGGTTGACGGGATGGTTGTCTGCCTTTCTGGATAATGCGCCAACCTATTTAGTGTTTTATCATATGGCTGGTGGTGATGCTGTTACATTGAGTACAACAATGACCTCGACCTTAATGGCAATTTCAGCCGGGGCGGTCTTTATGGGCGCAATGACTTATATCGGGAATGCCCCCAATTTTATGGTTAAGGCGATTGCTGAAAAACAGCACATCAAAATGCCGACATTTTTCGGATATATGGCGTGGTCTTGTTTGATTCTGTTGCCTTGCTTTGCGTTGTTTTGTTGGTTTTTTCTATACGGGTAGATTTTTATGGTACGAAGGGATAGCATTAGAGCCATTCTTCTTTTATCACCCTTGATTCTTGCTGGGTGTAGCTATTTCTTCCCGTCCAAAGAAGATGAGAAGTTTACTCCCAAGGATCTTAATTTACCTGAAATAGACTTTCAGGCTAATCTAGAGATCGCAGGGGATAAATCGCAAGAAGCCTATTTCAAATCCATTCCAATGCTGATGCAGGGCGATGTTGCACATCCGACAAGTACAAATGCCCTGAGATATCGGGCTGGTGAGGATGTTTCTTTATTAAAGAAAGCCCTTAAAAATCATGGTTATTTTCAAGGTAATGCCACTTTTGTCCTTGATCATTCGGATGAAAAAATTAAGCAAGTCAAATTTATCGTGGAACCGGGGCCTGTTTATTGGGTTGAGGGCATTGATATCGACATGACAGGTACTGATGAGATTCCTATTCTGCCGGAAAAAGCGAAAAAGGTCATTAATATTAGGCGCGGGACAAAAGTCCGTTTGGACGACGTTCTGTCTGCTGTTCCGAAATTACACCGCTATTTTGTGAGTCATGGCTATCCTGATGTCGAAATTGACGAGCCGATCGGGAAGATCAATGACGAAACGCATAAGATTATTTTAATCTATAAAATTCACTTGAAGGGTAAGAAACGCTACGGAAACCTGAGTATTCGTGGACAGAAAACGATATCAGAATCATTTATTCGCAATCGTTTTCACTTTACCGATCAGGATTACTATGATCAGCGAGCCTTAGATAAGACACGTAAGGCCTTATTGGATACAGAACTGTTTTCTTCTGTGGTGATCTCTCATAAAACACGCGGGGATAAGGCGGATATTATTGCCGATTTAACCGAGGCACCACCTCGACGTGTTGTATTAGGGGCGCGTTACGGTACCCAAGAAGGGATTGGAGGCAAATTTGTCTGGCAACATAAAAATGCTTTTGGTGGTGGTGAAGATTTTTACATCCGTGGTGAAGGTGGGCAACGTCACTTCAAAAATTCCATAGGCCTCAAAATTCCGGATGTCATTTGGCCAGACTTCAACTTAGTCAATATTATTTCTGCAACAAAGGCGAAAACAAAGGCGTATTTTGGTGTTATCTATAATGCCTATTCCGGGTTGGAGCATAAAATCAATGAAACATCAAGCTACGCGGTGGGGCTAGAAGCTGAACATTCGCACTTAAAACGACTTCAGAGTACAAAGCGGACTTTTTATGGTGTTCCTGTTATGTATACCTATGATGATCGCAATGACGTTTTGAATCCGTACAAGGGATGGAAGTGGCGTGTTGATGTGGCACCTTATGTTGGTGATTTCGATAGTACGGGGATTATGTTGAAAGCGAGCCTTTTTAGTTCGCAATATTGGCGGTTGATCAAAAAAGACAGGTTTGTTCTTGCAACGTGGCAAAGAATTGGCCAGATTGCCGGTGTTAATTTTACAGATATTCCTTTTAACCGTAGATGGTATGGCGGCGGATCCGGGTCGGTTCGGGGCTATGGTTATCAAAAACTGAGTAAGCCCGATGATCAAGGCACACCTTTGGGGGGAAAATCCCTTCTTGAGTGTGGTGTTGAACCTCGTTATCGTATAACCGAAAAGTTTGGGCTATCCATTTTTGCAGAGGCCGGTGCTGTTTCTGAGACAAGAATCCCTGGATTTAGATCTCAAGAAATGAGGATAGGTTACGGCCTTGGTGGTAAATATTATACCGACATTGGCCCTGTCCGTTTGGATATTGCTTTTCCGACAAAACGTCGCCGAGTTAATGGAAAATCCTATGATGCCCCTGTGCAATTCTATATAAGTTTAGGACAAGCTTTCTGATGTTAAAGATCATAAAAACTTTTATTATAGCAACATTTTGTTTGTTACTACTTTTGCAAATCCCTTCGGTTAATACGCGTGTTATCCAGGGGATCCTTAATGTTGCAACGCCGTCAGACCTTAAAATCCGAATCAAAGGAGTCAAGGGTATTTTTCCCTTTAACTTGAGTGTTGATAAAGTTAAGTTGAAAGATTCATCAGAAGTTTGGCTTGAAATCCAAAACTTATCTTTTGATTGGCGTGGCGTTGACATCCTGTACGGGAATATACATTTCGCTGATGTTCACGCCGGTAAAATTATCTATTTCAGAAACCCTAATATGAAGTCAACGGATGATCCTTTAACCCTTCCACGGATCAATGTTGATGCGTTAACGGTCGACGTTGTTGAAATTCCAATAATCTATCAGGGGGGATTTTCTCTGAAAGGGGTGATGAAATCATCGGAAAAAGAGCATCATTATGTTAAGCTTGATCTTGGGTTTAACACAGATTATGCCGAAACAGAGACAATAATCTACGAGCAAAAGGGCATTGATTATACGCTTAAATCAACTGTTGATCGACCTCTTTCCTCATTTCTATCGTTATCGCCTGCGTTATTGAGTAAGACAGAGGGAAATCTAAAAGTCCGCCTTGATCTATCGGGGCAAACGACTTTTAAGGGCGTGTATGGATCGGCATCTGCGAATTTATCGAATTTTAGCAGCCCTGATGCTCGTGTGAATAATATTTTAGCGGGGAATTCTGACTTTAACTTTGTCGGGCAGGTTAAGAGTGCCGCTTCAAAGGCCGCTCAACTAACGCTGAAGCTAAAGGATAGAGTGATCCATTTGAATCTCGATGGCACTGAGCAAGAGTGTGCTATTGCCGGGTCTTTAAAGTCTCCTTCTTATGCAGGGCAGATAACAGGGAACGTCAAAGATAACCTGGTATCTCTGCATCTTTTAGGGACAGGCGGCCATCTTAAGGTTACTTATAATCAACGGGATCAAACGATTCCAGCTTTTCAAGCAGACTTTAAACAAATCGCACACTTGAGTGAGTTTTTCTTTCATCCATTTTGGGGAGAGGTTTCTGTGTCCGGGGGGTGGGATGAACAGCTAAAAAAAGTAACGCTTAGCGCAAAGAACATCTCAACCAATGGGCGCGATCCTTTATTATCATCCGTGGATGCCGATCTTTATGCAGAAAAAGATCGCTATAAGGCTGAAATCAAGGCAGAAACAACTGATGTGAAAATGAAAATTGCAGGATTTTCAGATTTAGAGCTACAAGATTTTGTTGTTGATGAGCTTTATATGCGCCCAACTTACGATAAATCACGGTTGATTGAGTTAAAGAAACCCATTGTTATAAAAGCCATTGATAATACTTATCGTGTTCAAGATACTGAGATTCAATTGATGGAAGGGGGGCTTCGCTCTAAAGATCTTATGTTATCGCTTCAGCCAAAAGGGGAACTTTTCTTTACGGATTTTGATGCTCGGATTCTTAATTCTTTCATCGAAGGAACACAATGGCGAGGTACCTTGGACGGGCGGATGATTTTAGGAAAGGATGCCTTATATGATGCTCAGTTTAAGTTAAAAGATTTTGGTCTTGAATCAGGCGAACGGAAGAAAGAAAAATTAATCAACCTCGGTTTCACGGTTCGCCATAACCATTCTGATATTCATGCGCAGTTGACTTATTCGGATAACCTTGATTCGAAACTAGTCGGGGATTTTGTTGCTAAAACAGATAAATTTCTGCCCGAAGAAAATACCTCTGTTTTGACTTCCTTGACGGGAATTATCAATCTTTCCGCACTCAACACTTTGATCTGGTGGGGTGATCGACTTAAGGGAAAATTAACGGTCGCTTTAAAGGGTAACGGTACCTTAACTTCACCCAATATTCAGGGGGGGGTGTCCTTAAAGGATGGGCTCTATGAGAATGGAACCATAGGGATGCTCCTTAGGGAAATTAAGGCTGAGCTGGGAATATCAGGGCAATCTTTGGTTGTTCGATCCTTTGAGGGGAAGGATTATGATAAAGGCTCGTTCGGGGTGACAGGAAGGGTTACTTTTCCGGAATTGAGTGCTCCTGTTCTGAATTTAGATTTAGCCCTTCAAAAGGTTATTGTCGCCAATACGCATGAAGCTATTGTTGTGACATCGGGAAAATTGTCGGCAAGAACCAAAAAACCACATCACCACCAGATTCAGGGAAATGTTCATGTTAACTCTGCTTTGATCAATTTGAATCAAGTATCATCCGAACCTAAAACCATTCGGACATTCCGAACAGAAGAAGAACTTCACCGCAAACAAGCAAAAAAAGCGACGGAATTGCTGACTCAATTAGATATAAAGATCGATATTCCCAAAAAATTATATGTTCAGGGATTTGGTCTAAGAAGTGAGTGGAAAGGCAATATGACCGTTGTTGGCCCTTTGAATATGCCCAATATCGCAGGTGGGGTGAATTCCTTGTCGGGAAGGTTGGATATTTCATCTAAGAAATTGGTATTGGCACCCAGCTCTGTTACCTTTGAGACAAAGCATGGTCAGATTATGCCCGTTCTAGATGTTACGGCGAAAAAGGTGGTTCGAGAGTATGAAGCATTCATATCAGTCAAGGGCCATGTCGATGAACCCAAGATAGATTTTACGTCGATTCCGGCGCAATCCACAGAAAATGTTATTGCTCTGATCTTATTTGATAAACCGATCAATGAAGTCACGGCTGCACAAAGTTTGCAATTGGCAACGACCTTGGCCGCTGTTAAGGCTGGGAAATTTTCTGGCGGTGCTTTGGACTCCCTCAATCATCTTTTAGGGGTTGATGATATTTCTTTGAACAAGCAAGAGGCAATTGATGGTTCTGATGAGAGCAATTCACATTACAGCGTTGCCGTTGGTAAACAATTGACAGAGAAAATCTTTGTTGGTTTAGAGCAGGGATTACAGCAGGATGTTGGCTCAAAAGTGAAGGCCAAAGTTGATGTTACAAAAAATACCAAAATTGAGGCTGAGGCAGGTACTCAAAACACAGCTTTAGGATATGGTCTCGAGTTTAGGTATTAAGAATCGCGACACATTGTAAATACTGACTTGAAAAACACAAAACAATAACTATGTATGAACTAATGTGTTCAATTACAAACAAAGATCTGCCATGAAAAATATCGTTTTAAAAACAATGCTTTTGAGTTCTATTGGCCTTATGGCTGTGGCTGTGGCTGTGGCTGCGGAAAAAGATAAAACCCCATCTGATACTTTTACACCAGCCGTATTACCGAGTTTTGTGGATGTAACATCAGTGGAAGAAAAAATTCCTGTATTCACGTCTGCTGAGTTTCTTGAATTCCTTAAGGCGACATTCAGATCTTTACCAGAAGAACATAGATGTTTTTATGAGCAATTACCCCATCATGGTATAGGTATACTTTTTCATTCTAAATTTTTCCATTTCAGACAAAGTCTTAATATAGAAATGTTAAGGAGAGCCTTATTTGGAGTGCCAATTAATGGTACGATCATTCCCGTAGAAGCGTTACTCTCTCTCTTAGAACTCTATCCGTATCAAGAAGATGCACAAAAATTGTTGTATGATTTGAGATCACGACCTATTGGAAAACTTAATTTTGTTGATTCAGGTCAAGCCAAAAATGTTATCGATCGTGCCTTGCTTAATGGTCATAAATGGGCAATAGCACATTACGAGAATTTAGATGATCTTCCCAAGGGCATGCCTGCTGATCACCTGTTGATCCTTGCCAATCATGGAAATAGAGCTGCCTCTGATGAATTGGATAGCCTTTATGGAATAGAGATTCCTAGCTTTGAAGCGTTATCTAAACCTGAGCTGCGACAGGCAATGATTGATGCCTTGATTGAAAAGGTAGCTCCTTATTCTTATGGTTCACCCCTTGTTATTTTGGGGAACAGACTTTCTGATCTGGAATCTGGTGATTTAGCTAAGGTTTGCTATCTTGCCGCAGCTCGATTGGGAAGTATTGAGGGGGCTGAGTATTATTATAATGAACTTGATCTATCTCGACATTCATTCAATGAAATAATGAATGATATCATTATGTTAAGTGCTGTTGGTTTACCGGCGAAAGAACCTCTCTTAGATTTTATCAGTAAAGTAATTCATAGATTAAAAAATGAATATTTTCACTCAAAACCAGTGGAGTGCAAGGATTTTATAGTATTGATGGCTAAACATGACTCAGCTGAGGCTATCTTGTTTTTGGCAGATCGATTGGCTTTGTCTGATTACGATAGTCAGCTTACTTTATTATTGCCCTGCCTTGATTCTGAGGATGCTACTGTAAAAATCAGAGCTATTATTAAAATGATTTTATTCCGGTTGGAAGCGAATGATTTAATTGGTGCTGGTGTTTTTTATAATCACGGTTATCAGGTTTTAGTTGATAAAGATGACAGCCCATTTTGGACTAAGGTTAAATATTCTTTTTTTACTCTACAGAATACTATTAATGCACGCAGAGATGATGAAGTTAATCGAAAACCTGCTCCATCATCATCAACAAGTCTTCAAGATGCCGAACGTGTTCGTTTAGCACAAGAACAGCTTCTTAGAGAAGAAAAGGCTGAAGCGAATGCTAAGAAAAATAAAGCGGTAGAGGCTCGCAAAAATAAGGAAAAATGCGTAGCAGAAGCTAACCGTGTGGCGGAAGCTAACCGTGTGGCGGAAGCTAACCGTGTGGCGGAAGCTAACCGTGTGGCAGAGGCTAATCGTGTGGCAGAGGCTAATCGTGTGGCAGAGGCTAATCGTGTGGCAGAGGCTAATCGTGTGGCAGAGGCTAATCGTGTGGCAGAGGCTAATCGTGTGGCAGAGGCTGAGCGTGTGGCAGAGGCTGAGCGTGTGGCAGAGGCTGAGCGTAAGGCAGAGGCTGAGCGTGTGGCTAAAGAAGAAGCAACCAGCACGGCGGAACAGTTATTTGCACAAGCCGTCACTTTTAAAAATGGTTCTAGAACACAAGCCAGGGATCTTAACAAAGCATTGGATCTTTTCTTGCGTATCTCTAAGGCTGGCACAAATGCCATTCATATTGAGGCAACAAAACAAGCTTCTTTTATTTCTATGCAACAAGGCGATATTCCTAATGCTTTAACATTACAACGCTTTATTACTATCTGGGGAGATGAAGAGTCTAGCCGAACTGCATCTTATGTGATTGGGCATCTTTTAAAAGATTCTTTAAAACGGTCACCTCAGAATGATTTCTTAGCGTATTCTGCATTCAAGAAAGCAGCTGATCTTGGGCATATTGAGGCTCATTATGAGGCTGCAATGATGGTCTTAACCGGAAAGATTAAAGTACCTAACCCTTTGGATTTATCGCTTAATCTCTTGCAAACTGCTGCAAATTTTGGGCATGTGGATGCTTATGCTCAGTTGGCTCAGTTGATCGAACAGGGAACAGAAACACAACGTGCATGCCCGGCTTTAGCCGTTCAATTTCTTGAACGATACAAACGCCTTATGGTGCAGACTGATTCAGGAGAGTTACATAAGGAAGCATTGACATTGATTAAAGATATGGAAAATAATCCGCCACTTATCTTTGATGCTGTGAAAAAACTTGATCGAGCCGCTGATTTAGGGAGTGCTGAATCTGCTTATATCGCAGGATTAATACGTTCCGGGTTATATTGGCTAAACTTTCATCTTACCTATGATCAAGCAAAAGTACAGCAATCATTTGAACGAGGTGCTGAATTAGGAGACCGCGATTCTAAGTTTGAACTTGCTTTGCTACTCAACCGTATAGACCGTGATCGTTCTATAGCGTTGCTTGAAGAATTGCTTGCCTCTGGGGACACGGCTGTTAAGCCATATCTTCAGGCAATTAAAGAGTTTAAGGGTAAACAGATCGTATAGCTAGACCCTAAGGGATGGGCAAATATTGTTAGTCCCAACATCTTGACTAAAAAAAGAAGTTGAGATACAAGTATTTCTGTAATTTGAAAAAGTCTGTTCACCACCTGATTCTTGAGTCAGGTGGTTTTTTATTGAAGGAATTTCTATGAATTTTCTAAAATCAATTTGGCCGTATCGCTTGACGCCAAAATCCAGCGGCGTTGCTTCGTATATTGCTTATAATACGTTGGGAAAGGCTGTTTGGACGCCCAGAAACTATAGTTTGCTTGCCGATGAAGGTTATCAGAAAAATGTTATTGTGTATCGATGTGTTAGCCTTATTGCTCGTGGTGTTGGCAGTGTGCCGTGGCTTTTATATGATCACGATCATGAACTTGAACGTCACCCTCTGTTAGATTTACTTAATTGCCCAAGCCCGCGCCAAGCGGGCTCTTCTTTTATGGAGAGTGTTATTGGGCATCTTTTGTTGGCTGGAAATGCTTATATTGAGGCAATTGCTGATCGAACGGGGCGGGTGAGAGAACTCTATTCACTGAGACCCGATCGCATGAAGGTTATCCCTAATACTGCGGGAATGGTTACAGCCTTTGAATATGAGGTGGATGGGCGAAAACGCCTTTTGGAAACTGACCCTGTAACCGGCAATTCATCTGTGTTGCATATCAAAAACTTTCACCCCTTAAATGATTGGTATGGTATGAGTCCCATTGAGGCTGCTGCTCGATCGATTGACCAGCATAACGTTGTTGCTGAACATAATCTGGCGTTGCTGCAAAATGGTGGACGTCCGAGCGGTGCCTTGATGTTTAAGCCCGGGAATAGTCAATCCATGTCAGAAAAACAACGGGATTCTTTGCGGGATGATATCCATCGAATTTATGAAGGGCATAATAACGCCGGTAAAATTATGGTTCTGGAAGGGGATTTTGATTGGAAAGAGATGGGGCTTAGTCCTAAAGATCTTGATTTCATTGAAGGAAAGAATATTTCCGCACGGGAAATATCACAAGCTTTTGGCGTTCCACCCATGCTTGTCGGTATTAGTGGCGATGCTACCTTTGCCAATTACAAAGAAGCCCGATATCACTTGTGGGAAGACACCATTATTCCGCTGATGGAGTTTTTGATCGCTGAATTCAATCTCTGGTTATGCCCGATGTTCGGCGATAAACTTCGCTTGTCCTATGATGTTGATGCGATACCGGCTTTGGCTCAGCGTCGTGAAGCTCTCTGGTCTAAAATCCAGACGTCAGATTTTCTGACCATTAATGAAAAACGCCAAGCTGTGGGCTATGGCCCCCTTGAGAATGGCGACAAAATTTAACCTTAAGGAGAACCCATGACAACTCAAGTTAACATCCCATTTTCCGTCAAGAGCCATCAAGAAGATGGCTTTTTTTGTGGCTATGCTAGTGTCTTTGACGTTACGGATCATCACCAAGAAGTGGTGGCACGCCAAGCCTTTGCTGTATCCCTTGCAAAGTGGAGAGAAAAAGGGCGTATGCCAAAAATGCTATGGCAACACGATCAACGCAAACCTATTGGTATCTGGGAAGAGATTTACGAAGATGAGCACGGCCTTTACGTCAAGGGGCGTTTGCTCTTAGAACTTCAGGCCGGCCGTGATGCTTATGCTCTGATGAAGGCTGGTGTTATTGATAGCATGTCGATTGGATTCCGCCCTATAAAAGCAACCCGAGATGGGACTAAGAAGACGCGGGTCTTAACTGAAGTCGATCTTTTAGAAATTTCGTTGGTTACCTTTGCCGCCAATCCCGATGCAAAAGTGACCGCAGTCAAGGAATTTGATCTGGATGATGAAATCATCCGTCAGATAAAGGAGCTTGGTGAAATGCTTAAAGCTCGTCGTTTAACTCAAGAAAGGAACTCGTTATATGTCTGAAATTACAACTACATTGGCTGAACTTAATGCTTCGGTAAAGGATTTTACCACGGATCATGAGCAAAAAATGGCCAAGGTCGAAGAAAATCTGACAAAGACAACAGAACGCCTTAATCAGGTCGAAGTTGCCTTGCGTCGCCCCCAAGTTGTTGCCTCAACGGTAGAATCAACAGATGGTTTTGGCCGCTTTGTTCGCAAGGGAATTGATGATGTTTCTGCCAAAGCAATGATTTCATCCAATGATGCAGCAGGGGGATATCTAGTCCCGGATTCGGCAGTGACATTGATCAATCAACATTTGAATGCCCGATCAACGATTCGCAGGCTTTCATCTGTTGCAACGATTACCAACGATAGTATGGATATGCTCATCGAAAAAACTGAACCTGATGTGGGTTGGGTTTCTGAAACAGCAAACCGGGATGAAACATCAACACCAGACTTAGCTAAGATTTCTATTCCTGTGCATGAGATTTATGCGCGCCCACGCGTTAGTCAGCGGATGCTTGATGATTCTGCTGTGAATATCGAATCGTGGCTTGCTGATCGGATTGCCGATAAAATGGCGAAAACTGAAAACCAAGCTTTTCTTTTTGGAAGTGGCGACGGAAAACCTAAGGGGATTTTGACCTATCCGACTGTTGATCTTGGAAAAGGTGAATGGGGTAAAATTGAGTCTATCTCTATGGTTGAGAAAGACGGTGCTGACAAAATCATTGAGGCATTTTATGCGATGAAATCTGACTATCTTGATGGTGCATGTTGGGTTATGTCACGTAAGTCAGCATCTAAGATCCGTACGATGAAAGATAAAAGTGGTGCTTATCTTTGGCAGGCATCAATCAGTGCTGATCAGCCAAACCTTTTGCTAGGGTATCCTGTTCACCTTTGTGATGATCTGCCTGCGGATCAAGATAAAATCATTTTTGCCAACATGTCAAAATCCTATCAAGTGGTTGACCGTTCGCAAATGAATGTTTTGCGTGATCCGTATTCAGCTAAACCCTATGTTGAGTTTTATGCAACGAAACGTGTTGGGGGTGATGTCATCAACTTTGATGCTATTAAAATCATTTCTTTCAAAGGGGAATAAGATGTATGAAGTCGTGACAAAACCGGATACGCCGGTTGTCTCGCTTCAGCAGGTTAAGGCGCATTTGCGCCTTGATCATGTTGATGATGATGACTATTTGCTGCATTTGATCTATGTGGCCATGGGATGGGTTGAAGATTTAATTGAATCCCCCTTATTGACTGCCACCTATCGGATCAGATCATCAAAACAAAGGATTCATCTGCCAACCCAAAACCTGATCGGTATTGTTTCTGTCGTTGGTATAACGTCGGATGGTCAGCGGAAAAGTCTGCCTTATAACATTGAGAGAGGTTCAATTGTGTCTGTTTCAAGGCCGTATCCTCATATTGAGGTTCTGTATACCTGCGGTTTTGGTGACCGTCCAATGGATGTCCCGCCGCCTTTAAGGCAAGTCATCTTAAATCATGTAGCGTGTCATTATGAGTGCCGAACACAGATTTCAAAGGAACAGTATCTTATGTTACTTCAGCTGATCTCGCCGTATCGCAGGGTAGGTCTATCATGAAAACCAGTTTGTTAACAGAGAAAGTCCAACTCTGGCGTCGTCAAATCGTCGATACACCGGATGGGGATGTTGCCGAACGCTGGTCACATGATGCAACAGTTTGGGCTGATGTTAGGCTAAAGGGGACAGACGGCGACTCTTTGCTGTTGGATATTCGGATGCGTCCCCATGGCTATAAAGTTGATCGAATCTATTGGCATGGTATGTGGGCTGATTGCCCAAAATCATTTTATAAAACAAGAGATTATATCCGGTTTTTCGCAAAAAGTTGCGCTGATTTAACCGGATCTTAAGGTTCCCCTTGTAAAATTTGTTTATTGAAAGGCTGGAGTGAAAGTCATGAGCGACTTTTCTTTACTTGCGACAGTTAAGTCGCATTTGCAAACAAATATAGAAGAACAAAATTTTTATATCACGCCTCATACAGACATGGTTTTTCCATGTTGTTTGTTGGAACTTGATGAAATTGAGCAAAATCTTAAGCTTGGCGCGAATACCGTTCAGTCAAAGATTAAGTTCAGAACTGTTTGTCTCGATGGGAATATTGGTGTCAAAACAAGCTTTGATTGTTCCCAGAAAATAAACCGTTGCCTTGATGGCAAAACGTTAGAGTTACCGGATGGTCGAACAGCGATCATCAAATTAATGGGGAGTGTGGTTGATATCTCAAAAAAAGGGGATAAGAAAACAGTCAGTCACCATTATGAAACGGTGTTAAGAGGCTAAAGATGACAAGAGAAGAGCTTTTAGACTTATTGAATCAAGAAATAGAGAATCAGGAACGAACACTTCCGATTGAATTACCCCGCTGGGTACAATGAGGTTTACTATGGAAACAGAACTCGTTATTTCAGGATCAGGATTCCCGCCTTTATCTGCCCGAGGGTGTATTCAGGAATTAGTCCCCTTGGCGATGGGACAATTTCGCCGTACAGTCAACGGGGATTTGGTTTTCTTGGGGACAAACGGCAAGAAATACAAAACCACGATCTCGTGTGAGGATAAGTCCGTTATTGCAACCGACAGCCTTGATGTTGGTTCAATTGTTGAAATTAGTTGTATTCAACGCCTATGGCAAAAATCAAATGGCGGGAAAATAGAATTAGATCGTATCCCTGTGATCGGATCCATTCATGTTATTGATGAGCACCACAATCCCTTGCCCATTATTTGCTATGATCGACAGGAAATCACGATCGCAACTCAGCAATCCTGTTATGTTAGCTATCGCCCTATCTTAACCATGCGAATTGTGCGATATTTCCTTAAAACGGATGAGTGGGGTGTTAAAACAGGATGGCAGATGGAGTTGGAAGAGGTTTAACGTAAAAAAAGCCGCTGATTTCAGCGGCTTTTGTTTAGGATACGCTCCGTTTTGATTCGTAGTAACTGAGAAAGGCTGTGCCTGCAATAATCAAGACAACGCCGATCAGGGTAATCTGTGTTGGAATTTCACTAAAGATCATAAATCCAACCAGTGTTGTAAAGATAAACTCAACATAACGGAATGGCATCAAAGCTGAGGCGTCAGTTGCTGTAAAGGCACGAATTAAACAAACTTGGATGAGGTTCGCACCAATACCTAACAGGATCAACAAGCCTAACTCTTCCATGGTTGGTGTTTGCCAAAAGAAAAGGGCGGGTACGAAAGCACCAACTGTCGTTCCAAAGGCAAAGTAGAACAACATGTTATAGGTTGATTCTGTGGCAACCATTTTCTTGGCCATGATATCCAAAAGAGCAAACTGAAGGGCAGCAGCAACAGGAACCATAGTGATCCAGCGAAATGTATTTTCCCCAGGTTGCAAAATAATCATCAAGCCAACAAAACCAACAAGTGTGGCAACCCAACGCGGGGCATCAACACGTTCTTTGAGCAGTAAAACGGCTAGCGGTAAGAAGAACAAAGGCTGAGAAAACATAATGGATGTGTTTACATTCAAAGGCATGACATTAACGGCATAACAACACGCGCCAATTCCACCAACTCCAAGGATAGCACGACCGACGTGCATCATGGGGCGAGATGTTTTAAAGGCAGATAGGCCGTGGCTCAGCATAAGCGGAACAACCGTGACCATGCTAAAGAGGAAGCGGAAAAAGATAATTTCTGTAACGTGAAGGCGTTCCCCTAAAAAGCGCATTAGGACATCGTTCGTAACACTGACGACGCAGATCATTGTTGCCCAAAAAGCCCCTTGAGGATATCCCTTACGGAAAAACCAACCAACAAGGTTCATACGGGCGAGGCGATCAATCGTGCCCTCGGGAGCTGTGGATGTATTGTCCATTTTGTTCTCTGTTTATAGTAGTTAGGGCGCATCACTCTAATGCGCCATTTTAAATCAAATATAGGATTCGTCTTACAAATTGTCCACTTAATTTATTCGATCGACTTTTTAGCTATGAGGATAACATGTCAATTTACTTATATTTATGCCAACCAACCCATACGTTCGAAGAACTTGCGCAACAGTTACCGATTAAGTTACTTGAACTTTCGATTGATCACAGGGAGGGGCGGATTCCCGTTGCCGATTTAGTTTTACCTGCAACAGAAAATTTGCCTGACCGAGGCTGGGCCTATATTGCAACAGATGATCGTGGGGGGCTTGAGCCTCTCTTCAAAGGTCAGTTTTCCGGTATCCCAAAGGCTATTGATGAGCAAACTAAACGCATAAGTCTTTATGCAACCCTAACCAATTTAGAGAGCAGTTATCAAAAGGTCATGCGCGGCGTTCGTGATAATCAATTTGTTCAATCCGGTAAATTGTTTGACTATCTGGAATTTACAACACAATTGCCTTGTTATAATCGGTTGGGAAGTGATTTTATCCTGTCTGATTTATTTAAGGGCAGGCATCAGAGAACGCTCAATCGGGAAATTCTAGCCAATAGCCTAAAGCTACAACTTAGCGATACGCCATTGCCGAGCGTTGAGGTGACACTGACAAAAGAATGGACTCAGATTTGCCGTGGAGAAGCAAATTTATTGCCTCAGATCGAAGCACAATTCCCCCAAGGCCGTATTTGTACGCTTTCAGCTTCGGGATTGCTGTCGAGCTGGCCTAAAACGGGGCAATTGTTGGGGCGGAGCGGGTATGCTGTGGTTAACAGTAATCTTATGACCTTTACACCGTCTAAAACGGGAGTGTTAGGACATTATCCTTTGAAAACCCCTGAGATTAAGGGACAGGTTTATAAGATCAATTGGCTAAAGGGAACATTAGTTGTTGAGTGGTGTTATCGGCAAAAACGTCGTGAAATAGTGACTTTCACTATGATGCATAAGAATCGATATTTGGAAAACACTCAACGTCCACCGCGAACAATAAAGCTCCGTTTAACAAACGGTCACACCGAATCGGTGATGTCTTCTTTCTTTGATACGCCTGAGGGGCGAGACGCTGTGGATCAAGCTTTGGATATTGCTCGATCTCACTTAGCGTATTCAGCTCGGGCATTAGAGATAACATGCCAAATTCCATTTGTTGATGGGCTTGATTTAACACTAGACCATAATATTAAGATCATCCACAGTGTTATCCCGCAAGGAGAAATCCAAGGGAAACTTGTGGCTTATCGCCTTGAACGGCACTATAACATCGCAGTTGCAACGTTACGTATTTTAGTCGCAACAGGGACAGGCGAGGCGAACGATAGCACGTACAGCATCCAACCCGTTTCGGATATTGAGGGGCTGGTTGATGCCAAGCATCTTGCAGCTGAACAAGTGATCGATCATATAGTTGTTCATAACCATGCCTATGAGCAAATATCGTTGTTGCAAACAAATCCCGATCAAGATCTCACAACGTGGATTGATCTTAATCTAAAGGATCTACGAAGCCATGACGTTTTAGAGCGTAGCTATACACTCAATACACTCAATTGGAGTGCACCAAATCTCATTTTAAACTGATCCATAGGAGGTTTCATGACAACCCTGCATCATCAAATTGGTCGACCGTATTGGCGAGGGTTTGAGGCCCCGAGTACGGCTCATCTTACAACGCATCTTGTTGCCTTAAAACTGGGCGGAGGTGATTTAGATCTAACGCCGGCAGATAGTGGCGATGATTTTCCCGATGTTCTTGAGGTGTTAGTCGAGATATTACCGCAACGGGCACTCCGCAATCCGGCATTCAGCCATAAGGGGATTGCGTTGTCTGTCTTTGGTAACGCTTTAAAAAATTACAATGTTGAGACGCTTCAAGTGCAATCAACAGCCCTCATCCGCCTAGCCGGTTTTTCTCAGAAAAGTAAATTTATGCCATTTAGTCTGTCTCATAATTTTAAGATCCACCCTGATGGCGTTCAATTTGATCAGGTTACAGCTTTGGGTGGGTACTGGCATGAGCAAGCGGATCTGAGCGATCTTAGTCAATATTACGTGACATTTTATGAGGCGGATGATGAGATTCGCTATCACCTTAACGCTGAAGAGAGTTTTCTTCAACAGATACGAAATGGCCAGTTAATAGTTCAACTGAGCCTTGACGATTCCAATGTGTGTGATTATCACACCGTGGATTTGGTTCGCCATGGAACCACAACAGCATGGTTAACATTACGTAAGAGGTGAGTTAATGAATGATATACATATCTTAGCACGCACGATTTATGGCGAGGCTCGCGGTGAATACTATCGATTAGATGGTGGTTTGGCTTCATTGATTGCTATTGGCAATGTCGTCAAGAACAGGCTTAAGCAAAAAACGTGGTACGGCTCAAGTATTTCAGAGGTTTGCCAAAAACCTTATCAGTTTTCGTGTTGGAATCCAAACGACCCGAATCTGCGATTAATTACAACGACGATTACAGATCCTTTGTTTGACCAGTGTATGGTTGTTGCTCAGATGATTTTGGAAGATCGTTGGCCTGACCTTACAAAGGGGTGCGACCATTATCATGCGACGACTTTGGACTCGCTGCCTGCTTGGACATTAAAAACTAAACCTGTTTTAAAGATTGGTCGTCATATGTTCTACACCCTGTCCAAGAGGGGGAAGTGATGGAGCCTGCAACCGTTGCCACAGCTCTGGGGTTGGCACAGTTTATCCCGTCGATTGCAAAATGGTTAGCAGGGGATAAGGCTGAACATGTTGCCAAGAATATTGTTGATATTGCTAAACGCGTGACAGGGATTGATGATGCATCGGGCATGATTCGATTATTACTTGATGAGCCTGATTTGGTCATTGAGTTCCAAAAGGCTATTTTGAATCTTGAAGCTGAAATGGAGTTATCGGTCATGCGTGATCGGCAAAATGCCCGTATGCGAGATATGGCTTTTATTAATTCAGGGCGAAACAATGTCCGTGCTGATATTATGGTTGTTAGTGCTGCCGGTGGCTTGATTTCATGCTTGATCGCCTTGGCTTACTATTCCGATTTTTTACCGGGCGAGGCTGTCGGGATCATATCAACCGTTGCCGGGATTTTTGGATCATGCCTCAAAGACGCCTATGCTTTTGAATTCGGATCGTCACGGGATAGTAAAATGAAAGATACAACCATGGCTGCTTTATTTGAACAGGAGTTATCATGATTAATCGTTATGGACAGCGGCGTCGGTTTCTGATTCTGCGTGCAATTTTAACCTCAATGCTCGTGCCTTATAGCCGAGTTGGCATAGCGACCAAAAATAGGAGTGAGAAACGGCATGCACGTTAAGAGCGTGTATAACGGATTGCATCATCCTTTGAAAAAATCTTGAGCAAGAGTCGTATTGCTAGCCCGCGTTCTCCTTCAAGGCGCGGGTTTTCTTTGATTACCTTTTTTGTTTCCTGATTGGCTAGTTTTAGTAACTCGCCCATTCTGTCAGGATAAGAGACAAAATCAGCCAGACGAAAGCCCGGCAAACCGCTTTGCCGTGTCCCTAAAATATCCCCACCACCACGTAACCTGAGGTCTGCCTCAGCAATTTCAAATCCGTCATTAGTTTGGCGCATTGTCGATAGGCGTTCTTTGCCAATTTGACTCATTTCGTGACCATACAAAAGGATACAGGTTGCAGGCTTATCACCCCGTCCGATTCGGCCACGAAGCTGGTGCAGTTGAGCCAAACCAAAGCGTTCTGCATGTTCAATGATCATAATTGTCGTGGCGGGAACATTGACCCCAACTTCGATTACAGTTGTTGCAATCAGAATAGATACATCGCCATTGATAAATTGATCCATGATAGCATCTTTGTCTGCGGCTTTCATTTTTCCATGGACAAGGCCAACTTTTGTGCCAAAAATCTCTTTGAGTTGCTCGTACCGGTCAACAGCTGCGGACACGTTTATCTTTTCGGATTCTTCGACCAAGGGGCAAACCCAGAAAACTTTTGCGCTGTTCTGAATTTCTCGACGCACACCATCAATCACATCATTAATTCTGTTTAACGGTAAAACTTTTGTATCGACAGGTTGCCTTCCGGCTGGTTTTTCTTTGATAATGGAGACATCCATATCGCCAAAGTTTGCCAATTGCAGGGATCTGGGGATCGGCGTTGCCGTCATGGCCAGAATGTCCGGGTTATTCCCCTTTTCGGATAGGGCTAACCGTTGTTCAACGCCAAAGCGATGTTGTTCATCAATAACAGCAAGCCCTAGACGGTAAAATTTTACAGAATCAGTAATGAGAGCATGTGTGCCAATCAAAAGATCGATCTGCCCTGTGGCTAGACTTTCTAATAATTTCTCTCGTTTTTTTCCCTTTTCACGACCTGTCAAAATATCTGCTTTGATTCCAATCTTGGTTGCCAAATCTATCATTGTTTCCGCATGTTGGCGGGCAAGAATGTCTGTTGGTGCAAGAATTGCTGTTTGATATCCCGATTCAATGGCTTTGAGCATAGCCATAAGGGCAACCAGTGTTTTCCCACACCCCACATCCCCTTGAATTAATCGCGTCATGGGTACCGGGCGAGACATATCCTCAAAAATATCATGAAGAACCGATTTTTGGGATTCAGTTGGCTCATAGGGTAGTTCTTTCAACAAGCGGCAAATTAACTCGCCGTTCCCAGCCATTGCTTGGCCTGGAATTTGTATTTGATTCGCCTGGCGAGCATAGTGTAAGGCAAGTTGATGGGCAAAGAGTTCATCGAAAATAATGCGCTCATGAGCAGGGGACAGAGTCAAATCTTGGGTGTTTTGGGGATGGTGTGCTTGGCGAATTGCCTGACTAAAACTAATAAATTTTTTATCATCAATCAGAGCTATCTCATGCCATTCCGGAAAATTAATCAATCTGCTAAGGGCGGCGTCCATCACACGGTGGACACATTTATTGGTTACGCCTGTTGTCAGGGGATAGATCACTTCTTTTTCGGGGATCATCATTTCGGGAGCTGCGGGCAGTACTTTGTCGGGGTGCGTAATACTCCATTTACTTAGGTTTTTATCAGCACGACCGATGATAATTTTTTTTGACCCATCCGGTAAAATTTTATTAAAATAAGGCGCATTCCCGTGAAAAAAAACAACATCAAAAAAGGTTGAGCCATCATAGCAACTGACACGGTGGGGTGATCCGCGTTTAAAGGACGGTTTATGCCCCATGATTTGTGCCTGAACAATGACTGTTTCTCCAATATTCGCCTCGTTGATGGTTTTAACCAATCGATAAGCATGAATGCCACTGGGAAAATGAAGAAGGGCGTCAATTGCACGCTCACCGAGGAGTCGTTTGAACAAAGCTTCACGACGTCCTGCAACTCCCGGTAGAGTTGATAGGGGGGCAAACAAAGGCGTTAATCGTTGCAGCAATTCTTGAGACATATTAAATACCCTGAATTTTGCTTAAGAGGTGTTCGGATAGGGGAGGTTTGAGCAGTCATAACGTTAATTTGGAAACCCATAAATAAAATTATATAAATCAACTATTTCTGCTCGTTTTTTATCTTCTGTGCTTTGATGATCCTCTTGACTTGTATCATTGCTGACTTGTGAATCTGTTGGTTTTTGATCCGATTCAGAAGCAAAAACAACAGCATTGAAGAGGCTTGCCAAAAGAACATAGTTCATCTTACTTTTCCCTTATAATCTACTCCAATCAATACCATATCGCCTTAGGGTTTCTTCAAAATGAGCCGGAGGCGGTGCATTAAATGTCAGGCGGTTCCCGTCACGATCTCGGAACATAATGGTTCGCGCGTGAAGATGAAGTGTCCGATTGATATCTGTTACTTCTTTTCCACCATATTTCCCATCTCCTAAAATAGGCGATCCCAAATGTTGGCAGTGCACACGAATTTGGTGGGTACGTCCTGTTTCTGGTTTTAGCTCAACCCATGCCATAAACGGTAAGTTCCGTTTTTCCAGCCGCTTTAATGTCTGATAAACGGTAACAGCTGACTTACCTGTCTCATAATCAACGACGACTTTTTCACGATCTCCTATGCCGGCTTTGATCAGAGGAGCCTTGACCACACCACTACCGGGTGTTGGCTGGTCGACAGTTATCGCCCAATAGGTTTTATCAACCTTACCATCCTTAAACTGTTGTGTTAAGTGCGTGGCCATTGCGCCTGTTTTAGCGATAACCAACAAACCGCTTGTATCGCGGTCGATCCGATGAGTTAAACGATAGCGGCAATTTTTATGTTCGCCATACCCGGCCAAGAAACGGTCGACGTGACGAAATGTCTTGGTTCCGCCTTGGACAGCTAAACCGCTTGGTTTATTGATAATCAAAAGTTCATCATCTTCCCAAACAATCAGGGATTCAAAGAATTGTAGATCCTCTGCTGTTAAGGTCGGAGCTTCTTTCATGCCGAGTTGCGGCAAAACATTGCGATATTTCTCAAGATTTTCTCTAACGGTAACAACGTCGCCAATCACAATGCGGTGGCTGGATGCTACTTTACCATCGTTCAGTCTAATTTTCCCTGTACGAAGCAATTTTTCAAGAACGCTCTGCTTGAGTTCAGGAATTTGCTTCTTGAGCCAACGATCTAGGCGCATCCCTTCGGAATCTTCGACAATATATACGGTTGGTTCATTCATTATTTATACCTTTTTAGCAGGTGTACCCAATTTGGATACATAAAAACCTATTCCTTTAATTTTTTCAAACCTAATTAACGTGATTTCAATAACGGATTTTTTACCTCTCCCACAAGGGGCGAGGTGTTAGATTTAGTTATCGAACTGATGTTAATTATCATTCATCTTCAAGGCAGCAATAAAGGCACTTTGTGGGATTTCAACATTCCCATATTGGCGCATTTTCTTCTTACCTTCTTTTTGTTTATCCAAAAGCTTACGTTTACGAGAAATATCGCCACCATAGCACTTAGCGGTTACATCCTTACGCATGGCCGATACTGTCTCACGAGCAATGACTTTTCCGCCAATGGCTGCCTGAACAGCAATTTTAAACAATTGACGAGGGATCAGATCTTTTAATCGTTCGCAAATCATGCGGCCACGGGATTCAGCTCGTCCCTTGTGAACGAGCATAGACAAAGCATCAACAGGCTCACCGTTAACCATGATGGAAACCTTGGCAATATCGCTTTCTTCATACGTATCTAAGGCATAGTCAAAGGAAGCATAACCTCGACTGATCGATTTTAGCCGATCATAAAAATCAAAAACGACTTCGTTGAGAGGCAGCTTATAAACAGCCATCGCACGATTGCCCGCATAGGTTAGATCAAGCTGAACACCACGACGCTCACTACAGAGTGTTAGGACAGAGCCTAGATATTCATCCGGAACTAAAATTGTTGCTTTAATCCACGGTTCTTCAATGCGGTCAATTTTGACAACATCAGGATAATCAGCAGGGTTATGGAGTTCTACCATCGTTCCATTGGTCATGTGAATTTTATAGACAACACTTGGAGCCGTCGTGATCAAATCAAGATCAAATTCCCGCTCGAGGCGTTCTTGAATAATTTCAAGGTGCAATAAACCGAGGAATCCGCAACGGAAACCATACCCCAGAGCAGCAGAACTTTCTGCTTCATAATGGAAACTTGCGTCATTAAGTTGTAGTTTTGCCAAACTATCGCGTAGGCGTTCGAAATCCGCAGCATCAGTTGGAAATAATCCACAAAAGACCACAGGAACCGATGGTTTAAACCCGGGAAGAGGGGCTGCTGCTTGACGGCGTTCATCTGTAATGGTGTCACCGACTTTACAATCCGCAACCGCTTTGATGCTGGCGGTGATAAAACCAACTTCACCGGGTAACAGCTTATCCACAAGGACTTGCTTTGGTGTAAAGTAACCAACACGGTCAATTTCATAGGTCGCCCCTGTTGACATCATGCGAATTTTCATTCCCTTAGACAAAACACCGTTTTTGACGCGAACAAGAATCATCACGCCTAAGTACGGGTCATACCAGCTGTCAACTAGCATGGCTTGAAGTGAGGCTGATTCATCACCTGTTGGGGCAGGAAGGCGTGTGACAATAGCTTCCAGGACATCTTGAATTCCAAGGCGTGATTTTGCCGAGGCCAAAATAGCATCAGACGCATCGAGGCCGATCACATCCTCAATTTGTTGCTTAACGCGCTCAGGATCAGCCGCGGGCAGGTCAATTTTATTGAGGACAGGAATGATCTCATGATTGTTATCAATTGCTTGGTAAACGTTTGCTAGTGTTTGGGCTTCCACACCTTGGCTTGCGTCCACAATAAGAAGGGATCCTTCGCAGGCGGCTAATGAACGGCTGACTTCATAGGCAAAGTCCACATGTCCGGGAGTGTCCATCAAGTTGAGTTGATAGGATTCACCGTCGTTTGCTTTGTAGTTCAAGCGCACGGTTTGTGCCTTAATTGTAATGCCTCGTTCCCGTTCGATATCCATCGAATCAAGCATTTGGTCTTTCATTTCCCGAGATTCAATAGCCCCACAAAATTCGATAAGACGGTCTGCCATGGTTGATTTTCCATGATCAATGTGGGCGATAATAGCAAAGTTGCGTATGTTTTTCATGATTCAAATTAAAGTTAGTTATTTATCTAATTTTTATAGGAATCTTGGGTTAAAGGCAAATGATATTCCAGTTTTGACCAATTTCTTTTTTCATTCTTGATCATGCTATGATAGCTTTAATTCATACATTAGAGAGGGAATTTTACGATGAAAATTGAGTTTCACAAATATGATTTACCAGAAGGTCTTGATCTTGGAAAATCGGTTGCTATTGATACAGAGACAATGGGATTAAAACCCAATCGTGACCGTTTATGTTTGGTTCAACTCTCTGCGGGTGATGGTGTATGTCACCTTGTGCAACTCGACCCGACGGGTGAAGTTTATCCTGAAAACCTAATTATGTTGTTGAGCGATGATTCCGTTGAGAAATTATTCCACTATGCTCGTTTTGATGTCGCGGTTCTCATGCACACGTTTGGTATTACCATGAGCAATATCTATTGTACAAAAATCGCATCAAAACTGATAAGAACCTATACAGATCGCCATGGCCTCAAAGATTTATGCAAAGAGCTTTTGGGGATTGAAATTTCAAAGCAAGAGCAAACGTCCTATTGGGGAGCAGATACTCTAACAGATGACCAAAAAAAGTATGCTGCAACGGATGTTTTGCACTTACATAAACTTAAGGAAATTCTAGATGACCGCCTAGAGCGAGAAGGGCGCACTGAACTTGTTAACGAATGTCACAACTTCATTCTAACGCGCGCATATCTCGATTTATTGGCTGGTGATGAGTTCGATATTTTTGCGCACTAGCGCGATCCCGAGCGTTTGCTGAAATCGGCAATCTCATCTTTGACTTGAAGTTTGCGTTTCTTAAGCTCATAGAGACGTGCTTCGGATGTGAAGGCTGTTGTCTCTATGCGCTTAATTTCTTTGTCCAGAGACTTGTGTTTGCGAATCAGATTATCCAAATGAGATTGTATGTTCATTAGATTCCCCCTTTCAACAATATCTTACATAATTGAAGTTATTTCGTTTTTTAAAAATGTCAAACCTGATAGGAATCTATTTTACGAAAAAATATACAATGTTCCTGTTTTCATGATGACAAGATTGTATTTGGTGGTGAGTGGGTATATTCACATTCTCTATCTAAAGTGGTTTTTGATTCCATTACTTTTCCTGACCCTTTTACCGCAGGCGGAACGGTTTTGACACATTATACGATAAAACCGCGTTTGCATCATATACGACTCAGGGTTTTATATCGTTTTTAAAAACAACAATAGATGCTTCTTCTTTTAAGGAAGAAGTATTATAGTCCTTCCATTTAACCTTGATACAGCTAAATTCGTCGCTCACGTACTTGATGTATGCTTTGCTTCTCAGCTAACTGTATCAAACTTAACTGAAACAACTCTATCTATGTGGCTATTGCGTTACCGATACTGGTTCATTTCAACACGAGCAAATGAATCAGATCGTTGATCGTTATCATTTGGTGATCCATCCCAATGGAATGTAATGATGGCGTTGCAGCCAGGCTTATGCTTGATTTCGAAGTTATAGCGAGGGGGTTCTGTCGGTGTTCCGATATTTGACCACTTTGCCTCTGATGACGGTTGGTAGGAAATGTTGTGGATACAACTGCGATTCCCTGAAACGTCCCAGCCTGGTGTGGCACCACCCCATGCCTTAATTTTTAAGACAGTTGTTATTTCATTGCTTGCGGCATTTGCTTGTGATGCAAGTAACATAAGACTTAATAAAGCGAGTTTTTTCATCCTGAATACTCCTGATAAGTTAAATCTCCTTATTGTCTGGGATAAATATTTAAATTACAGTTAATTAGCTTGAAAAAATAATAGCTAATACTATCTAAAAGAAGTTTATGATTGATGGTTATATGGCCGCCTATGGATATTAAAAATAACATTGAGAATCAATGCTAAAACAATAACGGCAACGCCCTGATGAAGCGTTCCAAGGCTGACGGGGACTTCATGCAGCAATGTAACGATACCGAGGATGACTTGAAACACAACCCCGACAATCATTAATTTTGCTGCGTCTTTTACGGACTTACCAAAATCAGATCGAACGAGCCCTGTCATGGCAAGCAAAACTAAAGTCATGGTCAGAATTGCAAGCGTTCGATGAGTCCATTGCACAGTTGCAGCATTTTCAAAGAAATTTAACCAAACAGGCGTCAAGTGATTCCACTCATAGGGGATAAAATCTCCGCCCATTAACGGGTAGGTATTGTACATCTTTCCTGCTTTTAGCCCTGCAACAAAACCACCATAAGTAATGGTGATCATAATGGCTAGTGCTGAAAAATGAGTGAGCATAACAGGGGTACTTCTAATGCCTCTGATTTGTTTTTCATGAGGATAAACATGACGTAATCCTGCAAAAAATAGCGTGGCAAAAAGAACGAGAGCCAACATCAAATGAGCCGTTAAGCGATAGTGACTAACGGATGGGTCCTTTACCAAACCGCTTTTAACCATGTACCACCCCATGAATCCTTGTGCCATGCCGATGAGGGCGACAATCAGAGACATCTTTTTCATGCCTAATGATAGTTGCCCCTTAACCCAAAACCAGATGAGGGGGAGGAAAAAGAATAGCCCCATCAGGCGACCTAAGAGGCGATGAGCGTATTCCATAAAGAAAATGAATTTGAATTCGGAAAGAGTCATTCCTTGATTAACAAGTTGATATTCCGGGAACTGCTGGTATTTTGCAAACTCTTGGAGCCATGCTTCTTGCGTTAAAGGGGGAATAATTCCGACAATGGGTTTCCATTCAACAATAGATAGTCCGGAATGGGTCAACCGTGTGGCTCCGCCAAGCATAATCATCAGCCAGATTAGAAGACAGGTGCCAAATAACCAAAGCGTTATAGCGCGGTTTGGGTGTGCTATTTTATTCATAAATCCCTCAAACATTAAAATACTATTCAAATTAGTTATAGCCTGAGTTATAGTCAAATAAAAGGATCTATTCGGAGAAAATCGATGCGCTTTGTTTTTTTGTCAGCTATTTTAATGTCCAGCTCTATGGCGGCAACTCTTGCTGTTAAGGGAGCTTTAACTGAAAAGTCAGCCTATAATATGCACGAACGATTTGTGCAAAATAGTGGCGCAAAATTAGATCAATACCCTTATAAAAATTATACGGTAGAGCTTGGCTCTATCTCTAACATTGATGACAAGGATGTAGCCTATATGGCAGATGTCATGACAAAATGGCTTGCTGCAAATGGGCAAAACATTCGGGGAGTGAAATTTGATATTGCCCGTTGCGAGGTTCTGAAGGGAAAGAAAGTTATGATGGTTGGCGATTATATCTATAACGATATGTATAGCTTACGCGATAGCCTATCAGAAGCCATTGAATCAGCGACGCCCCCGAGCGGTAAGAAATACCGTCTTTCAGCGAATTGCAAGGGGAATTTCTCGCCATCTGTTTATGTGGGGGACATAAAAGGGTTTACACCTAAGCAGGTGACTCGTCGTGTTAACCGCCGGATTAGCCAATCTGAAATTATTCATGATCAACCTTACTTTGAAGTCGAAGTTGATTCACTTCGTGTCTATCGTTAGATCAATGAAACAATCTAAGGCCTGTTTTCTTTTATCTTTGTTGTTAAGTGGTTGTTCTATTGGCCCAAACTATGAGCGACCAGAGGTTAATCTACCTAAACAATGGTCTGTTCCTTCTGATGATGTACAAAAACATCCCGATCTGTGGTGGAAAAACTATCAAGATCCTGTTTTGACTAATTTAGTTGAGCAGGCGTTAGCGGCTAACTTTGATCTTCAAATTGCCGTTGAAAAAATCAAAGAAACGCGCGCCGGTTATGACGCACAATTAGCCAGCTGGTTACCGACGATTGGATTAGAGTCAGGTGTCCAGCGAGATCGCAATGTTTTTCCTGCATTTGGATTAAAGAAACCCTATGACACATGGAAAGCTGGATATGATACGACATGGGAAATTGATATCTTTGGTGGCAATAGACGCCTTATAGAAGCGGCTGAGGCTCAGGCTATCGGAGCAGAATGGGGACTAAAAGCAGCTCAGCAAATAATAGTGTCTGAAGTTATTAGAACCTATTTTCAATACCAAGAGTTCAAAGAGTTATCAAAAATTACAGCTGAAACAACTGTAAATCAGGACGAAACGGCGCGCCTTGTTTCGCTAAAACTCAAGGCAGGGGGGTCTTCTGTTTTTGATAATCATCGAGCTGCGGCTCAAGCTTATGCAACAGCGGCAGACGCTCCTAAATATGCAACAGCAGCAGAACAAGCACGACAGAAATTAATGGTCTTGTTAGGGGAAAAACCTGATTTAACAAAGCTGGACACGGCTACTCCGTATTTGGGAAATCTTAAGCTAGAGCTAGACTCTCCGTTGGAAATTATTCGCTCTCGCTCTGACATTATTATTGCAGAGCAAGAATTAGCCGCAGCAACATATATGACAGGTGTCGCTATTTCGCAGATGTACCCTAAAATCTCAATTCAGGGATTTTTAGGGCAGATGTCTACACTCCAGAGTAATTTGATGGAGTCGGCCAATAAATCATTCACAATTGCAGGTGGGATCTATCTTCCGTTGTTTTCTTTTGGTCGGTTGCAAAAGCAAGTTGATGCAGCAGATGCACGTCAGCAGCAAGCTTTGTTCAACTATAAAAAAACGGTATTTTCTGCGATTGCTGAAATTGAAACATTGAGTGTCGCTTTTAACAATGAGCAAAAACGATATACACACTTAAAACTGGCCACGGAAAATGCAGGACATGCGCGTGATATTGCTAAAAAGCAATATGAGGAGGGGCTGATTTCATTGTTTGAAACATTAGAAGTTGAACGCACGTTTTATGGATTACAGTCACATCTGGCTGAATCAAAGGCAAATCTTGGGATAACGTATTCTGACCTACAGAAAGCTTTAGGACGAGGAAGAGGCGGATCATGATCAGATTTTTAGCGAGTGGGTTTTATTCGGGATATCTGCCCAAGGCACCCGGGACATGGGGAACAGTAGTAGCTTTACCTCTGATTATCATTTGCGACGCCCTCAATATCAATTTATTCTTTGTAACAGGGATAATTTTTTTGGTTGGTTGGTATGTCAGTCAGCACTTAACTCATGACCCGGCTAGTGATCCTGATCCATCGTATATTGTTATTGATGAGATTGCCGGGATGTTCATGACTATGGCTCTGTGTTTACATTTTAACATTATCCACGCGGTAACCTTTCTATCTTTGCTGATCGGCTTTGTTCTATTCCGATTATTCGATATTTGGAAACCGTGGCCAATTAATGTACTTGATGAAAAATTAGCTCAGACCGTTGCTTGGCGCGGATTTGGGGTAATGATTGATGATATTCTGGCTGCCATCTGGGCGACAGTAACAATGGGAATCTTTATGATAATTCTACTTTACATGCTTTAAACAAAACGAGTAATGTCGAGTATGATCTAGTTTTATAGGAGGTGAAATTGGATCTGATAGAAGGAGAGGGGACTCCCCTCCAAAAGAACAGGATCATTTCGCGTGGCAAAGGACTTGTGCGTAAGCTATTTCGCAAGCAAGAAATGATTAATGTTTCTCATTCTGTGAATAAAACCGCGACACAACTCTTGAGCTCTCTAAAGACCATAAAAAAAACAACCAAAAATCTGGTTTCTATCGATACAACCTATTTAGATTGCAGCTTGCAGTCCAACTTGCTTGCCCTTGAAAAAGAAATTATTCGCCTGGAAAGCCTTATTCGAAAGCGTGAGTATGAGGCGAAGACAGAAACATTAGGGTTGGGTTTCCTTGCGTTTAATGATCCGGTTACGGGGCTCCCTAACCGGCGTTTTTTTGACGGTATGGTTGAATCATTGTATTCAGATGGTCAGTCGTTCCATATTGCTATTATTGATGTTGATGATTTCAAATCAATTAATGATACCTATGGCCATGAAGTTGGTGACGAGGTCTTGAAAAAAGTCGGTGAGCGAATTAAGCAATCCATCAGAAACGGAGATATTGTTGCTCGGTACGGAGGGGACGAATTTGCCGTTTTAATTCATGGATCGCCTGATTTTACAATTGAAGCAATCTTATTGAGATTGCATGAACTTTCTTTATCGTCCTACAGATTAACAGACACAGATGCCAATATTCATCTCAGCATAGGTGCATCCAATTGTGCAACAAAATACAATAATATTTCTGATATTTACAAACATGCGGATAAATCTATGTATTATGCCAAACAAATGGGCAAAAATACGTATTACTATCAAGAATTATAGGGATAATCCAACACAGTAGAGGATTTAATGAGCGATCTTATAGAGCAAAAGACCTTTGAAGATATTCGTCATATTGATGAAGAGGGGAATGAATATTGGTTAGCGAGGGAGCTTTCTAGGATTTTAGAATATTCAGAATACAGACATTTTTTGCCTGTTATTTCTAAGGCAAAAGAGGCATGTGTTAATAGCCATAACTCAATTGACAACCATTTCGAGGATATCCTCGGTATGGTCTTAATTGGCTCAGGTGCTATGCGAGAATTATCAGATATTAAGCTGTCACGTTACGCTTGCTATTTGGCTGTTCAGAACGGTGACTCCAGTAAGCCTGTCATTGCTAAGGGGCAAACCTACTTTGCTGTCCAAACACGTCGTCAGGAACTGCAAGATGAAGCTAATTTTGCTAATCTCAGCGAGGATAACCGTCGCTTAATGCTACGCGAAGAATTATCTCACCATAACAAAGCGTTAAGTGCTGCTGCAAAAGAATCTGGAGTAGTGACATCCTTGGATTATGCAATATTCCAAGACCATGGTTATAAAGGTCTATATGGTGGATTAGGAGCTAAAGACATCCATGCACGCAAGGGATTAAAGAAGAATCAAAAGATTCTCGATAATATGGGAAGTACAGAGTTAGCCGCTAATTTGTTTCGCGCAACCCAAACTGAAGAAAAACTACGCAGAGATAGTATTAGAGGGAAAACTAATGCTAATAGAACTCATTATGAAGTAGGAAAAAAAGTAAGGGAAACCATAGAAGAATTAGGGAGTACTATGCCAGAAAATCTCCCAACACCAGATAAAAGTATCCCAGAGTTAGAGCTAGAAAAAGCGAAGAAGTTAAAGAAAGGATAAAAAGGAGGAGCTCTTATCTCTTTTTCCCGACGGCGAACCGCAGCAGTAAGAAGAGATAAGTGCCAAACTTACAACACACCCAAAAGTCGCATAATCGATATTATGTTAAATTGTTTAAGAACGTGAGTTCGACGTAAGGAATAATGAAGAGATTGTATCGATTTTGATAGAACCTCTTCATTATTCTGTCAGATGGCTATTGCCAAGCAAAACCTTTTTTAACTAGTTTTTGCATCAATTCCTGATCTATCCACTCCTCAATTTCCTCTAGCATGTATTGATTAGCATTCTTACAGGCAATATCATCCTCCTCGGCATACATAATATTCCTTTTTGGATTTGTGGCTACTTGAGCATAATAATCAACTTTTATATATGTATCTCGTATGGCTTGCAAAGCCCAGAAATCAAGAGACTCTGTTTCTTTGCACCATCTAAATTCTGCATCGATCCAATCCATTACTCCCCTATTTCTTTCCACATTATCGTGCAACAATTTTACGTATTTTCCATGTTCCTCTATATAGGCCGTAGGACGGATAGAGCTAACTGGTACAGAACCTTTTTTGCCTATCTGTTCTTCATATCGCTTCGCAAAGACACGCAAACAACGTGCAAAGGACTCCTCATATCTCTCTCTATTATATCTTTCTTGATACCTATGTTCGATTTCTGGTGTATTTTTTATAGCAATGACGGTTGTAGATGCCTGAAAAACCTCACTTTTTGGTTGGCTGGTTCTGGTAGGATGATCCCCCACTGAATTCATTCTCGTTCCTTTCGAGGTGCTAGACTTGTACAAATCTCGTTCTACATAGATCTTTATCTGATCTAGAACCCCATAATACTTTGAGCTCTGGGTCTGCATTCCACCATAAATCATATGTTTATTTCGTTGACCAGCCAAAGATCTTAGAAATAATTGTATGGGTATTTTTCTATCTTCAGGGATAATGTCTAACACTCCAGAAAGATAATTGATGCCCTTGTGGTCTACATAATTACCTACATATTTCAATTTTATATCAAATCCCTTTTCTATAGCTTTAGACCGAAATCCATGAAAGCTTCCCCCAATAGATTGAACCGAAAAAGCATCACCCTCTTCGCTAAAAAGAGTAGATCTTCCTTCAATCAGCCCTTTTTTCATCTGAGCAAGATTTGGAAATTTAATCTCTTTAGACTTTCCATCAGAGAGATTGACGACGGGCGGCAATTCTACTTTTTCAAGGTTAATACTGCCTGAGATAGAATTACTAACTGTAAGCGTATTTGTATCAATATTTACTCCTATGTTCTTTGTATCTTCCGCGTTTTTGCTTTGTTTTGTAGCTAAGATAATCGCTGGTTCCATATTGATACAAGATTCAAGTCGTCCTGGTTCCAAATTAGGGCGACGGAGCAAATCAAAGCAAGTATCCTGGGAGATTTTATCATAACTGAGAATATTAACCGGATTAAATAAATTAGTTAACTTTCTCTCATCCACCAATGCTTGAGCCGTTTTAAATGAGATAGAATTTTCTACGAAGCTTATACGGGCTACAGGAACGATCAAATTTCCATTTGCATCCAAAAGTTTTGCAAAGTTAGTCCATGCGATATCTTGATGAATATGCTGATAAGTTGCCCAATCAACAATAATCGTTTTATACTTTCCAATATTATCATTTGCAAAATCGCTGAATTTGCCAGATGAATACATTCCTTCATCATCTATATCAAGGTGATAAAAATTGGAAGGTATTGCTGTAGGAGCCCCCATAATCATGCGATCAACAAAATGAGCTGTTTTTAAGCCACTAAACCCCTGCATATTATTATCCCAAGGGCGACATCCGATTACTAATACCCTATCAGATTCTGTTCCTATAGCATTTTGCAAAATAAAGATTGCCATCAAACCATATTTAAACAAATTTCGCAAGATCACTTTTATACTTTCCTTTAAATGAATATTAATCTTTCCTAGGAAATAGATAGGTTTCATAATTCAAAATTACAATAGTAATTTAAATTTAATTTACTTAGAAAATTAAATATTTAATTAAGCAAAAACTCGTTCATCATTGGCGATGATTTCACATACACACAGAAGTTGACAACTTTTGGCAACCGATTTTTACCGTCAAGGCGCCGCCAGGTTTTTTCAGCTGTCTTAATACCATAGGACAATCTTGGTAACGAAATTGGCAGGGCATCATCTCTTTCTTGGGCTATTAAGAAAAATCATTAAAAACAGAGCCGTATTTCCCAATGAGGGATCTATTTTTAAGCTTTTGTATTTAGCCTTGCAAAATGACAAAGAAGTTCACAGACAATTTTATGTAAAGTCTCCTCTCACACACTCTCTAACTAAAAAACCCCGCATTTCGCGGGGTTTTTATTAGTTATCGTCTTCGTCACTTTCGACATCGACTTCATCGAGATCAGAATCAAGATCGTCTTCATCATCCAGAAGTGTGTCATCGCTGCTGTCAAGCTCGATATCATCATCAAGAATTTCTTCTTCAACAACAGCAACTTTTGCTACGGTTTTACGTCCACGGCGTGTTGTTGTGATGATCTCGTAAGTTGATCCACATTTTGGGCAGATAATAGGTGATTTTTGCAAATCATAAAAACGGGATGCGCAACTTTGACACGTACGCTTGGTTCCCCATTCGAGTTTAACCACGGAATACTCCTTATTAATAACTTAAAATCTTGTGAATATTTTTGACATGCAACGGTGCTTTTGTCAAAGAAAAACTATTGCTTAAGGTAAAATTTTAGCATTTAATATCAATAAATAAAACAGAGAAAAAGTAAACGAATATGGTTGCAAAAAATACCCTTATCTCCTATAGGCAAAGCCATTTACGAGGTACCTTGCTTGCCCATAAGGATATTCCCGGGGATAAATCAATTTCCCACCGGGCTCTGTTTTTATCTGCCTTAGCCACAGGAACAACGGAAATTACGGGAATAAATACAGGCGAAGATGTTGAACACACTCAGCTTGCCTTAGAATCACTGGGTATCCACATTGAGAATGTGACGCCTCAGAAAAAGATTGTTCATGGACTTGCCGGAAAATCGCTCTTGCAACCGACAAATCCTTTGTATTTAGGAAATTCAGGAACATCAACACGTCTATTAGGCGGATTTGTTGCCCCCTTCCCCATTCGCGTTACTCTTTATGGTGATGCTTCATTGTCTCAACGTCCGATGCGTCGTATGATTACGCCCTTGCGAGAATTAGGCGCAACCTTTGAGACAAATGATCACGAGACTTTGCCGTTAACCATTCAAGGAACCAGTGCACCTGTTGGGATTCATTATAAAGTTCCCATTCCATCTGCCCAGATAAAAACATGTGTTTTGCTAGCCGGCATGAACATTGACGGTGTTACATCCGTGTACGAGCCAACACAAACAAGAAATCATACAGAACTGATGATGGAATACCTTGGGATTCCATTAACAATGATCGCATCCGAAGAAGGCGGAGTTATTTACTCTATTCAAGGAAAGAAGCCCTTCCAGGCAAAGAATATACGTATTCCGGGTGACCCTTCTGCTGCTATCTTTTTTGCTGTTGCTGCGGCAATAACCCCTCAATCTAACATTACTATTCGTGGCTTAAACTGGAACCCCTATCGCCGCAGAGCTTATGAAGTATTGCAACAGATGGGCGCAAAAGTTACCGTACTCGATCAATCAATGTCTTGCGGTGAAATTATTGCAGACATTCAAATAGAAGCAGCAAGCCTAAACGCTGTCAATCTAGAAGCATTCGAGGCTCCCTCGTTGATTGATGAATATCCGGCAATCGCCGTCGCTGCTGCTGCGGCCAACGGGACTTCCGTGTTTAAGGGATTGAGAGAGCTTCGGTACAAGGAAAGCAACCGTTTAGAGGCGATCTTTAAAAATCTTTTGAATTGTGGCATCGATGTTAGGGCAGACGACGATACGTTGATTATCAAAGGAACTGGGGGGAGCCCTATTTTTGGTGGAATTACGGTCAATGTCTTTAAGGATCATCGTATTGCTATGGCTTTGTACGTCTTGGGGATGATTGCTCGTAATCCGATTATTATCCAAGGGGCAGACTGTATTTCTTCGAGCTTTCCGAACTTTCATCAAGTCTTTGCAAATTTATCCTTTATGCACGCGGCATAGGTCGAGAACACCTTGCAAAATAAAGGTTGCTGCCATTTTGTCAACAACCTCAGATCGACGTTTACGGCTCATATCCGCCTCAAGCAAAGTTCGCGTCACGGCAACAGTGCTCAGGCGTTCATCCCACAAAAATACAGGAATATCATGGTGTTGCAACAGGGTGTCGATGAGTTTCTTAACAACCTGTGCCTGAGGCCCTTCTGTACCATTCATATTGACAGGCCAACCACTGATGATACAGGAAACATTATACTCTTTGATAATTTTGACCAGAGCCGATATATCGACAGATAGATTTTGTCGCCTAATGAGGCTATGTGCTGATGCAATCATCCAGGTTTGATCGCTTAAGGCAACGCCGATTGTCTTGTTCCCAATGTCAAGCCCCATCGCTCGAGATTTAGTCAGCGATAACGGCAATAGTTCTTGTTGTGTGATGATTGGCAAATTTAACCTATGAAATTAACGCTGTCTTTACTTTTATAGCATAGGATAGCTATAGACTCAAACAAACTGAATCAATCGATTTCTGTTCAGGCATTCCTTTTATTCAGTTTATACGCTTAAAAAAAAATCGTGCAGAACCATGTTAGGGATGCTATCATTTCTCTAAAGTTTTAGCTAATAAAGGAGCAACGTTCGAATGTCAAAAACCCATACAATCACATTGATTCAAGGTGATGGAATCGGTCCGGAAGTAACAGGCGCAACGCGTAAAATTATCGATGCAACCGGTGTTAAAATTAACTGGGAAATTTGTGAAGCAGGTGCGCAGGTTTTTAAGAAAGGCCTGTCTACCGGTGTTCCTCAGGAAACAGTGGACTCCATTACCCGCAATAAAATTGCACTCAAGGGCCCTTTGGAAACGCCTGTTGGGCATGGTGAAAAATCTGCAAACGTTACACTTCGTAAAATGTTCGAGACCTATGGTAACATCCGCCCAATCCGTGAATTCCCGGGGGTTGCCACGCCATTTTCAGGTCGTGATGTTGATTTAGTTATTGTTCGTGAAAATGTCGAAGATCTCTATGCGGGGATCGAACATATGCAAACGCCTAACGTTGCCCAATGTTTAAAGCTTATTTCTAGATCCGGCTGTGAGAAAATCATTCGTTTGGCCTTTGAGTTTGCTCGTTCCGAAGGGCGTAAGATGGTTCATTGTGCAACCAAGGCGAATATTATGAAGGCTACCGAAGGCCTGATGAAACGCACCTTCGAAGAA
Organism: Candidatus Paracaedibacteraceae bacterium; assembly: GCA_019636035.1. Classification (GTDB taxonomy): domain Bacteria; phylum Pseudomonadota; class Alphaproteobacteria; order Paracaedibacterales; family Paracaedibacteraceae; genus Paracaedibacter. The sequence goes on along the minus strand of JAHBYI010000003.1, from coordinate 15,688 downwards.
GTTGCCAAAGAATACACGGATATCCAAGCTCAACATATTATTGTTGATAACTGTGCCCATCAGCTTGTTAAGATGCCTGAACTATTTGACGTTATTGTTACAACGAATATGAATGGCGATATCCTTAGTGATCTGGGCTCTGCTCTTATCGGTGGCCTTGGCTTTGCTCCTGGGGCGAACGTTGGTGATCATTTCTCAATATTTGAAGCCGTCCACGGATCTGCACCAAAATATGCCGGTCAAAATAAAATCAACCCGACAGCTGTTCTTTTGTCAGGTGTTATGATGCTGCGCCATATCGGTGAGTTTGAAGCAGCCGAGACAATCGAGCAAGCTCTTGTTGTTACACTCGGTATTGATAAAGTTTATACACGCGACGTTATGGGTGATGCGGGTTCTGTTTCAACAACAACGTTTACAGACAAAATCATTGCTAACTTTGGACGTAAACACCCTGAATGGCAAGAACGCGCCTATCAACCAATTAACATGCCTCAATTGACCAATTCACAAAAATCGATCAGCGTTAAAACACGCAGTGTCAATGGGATAGACCTGTTTATTGAGGCCCATAATGACCTTGACGGTATGGGACGCAAACTGACAAACCTCGCCGGTTCTGCTAATCTGAAACTGAAGATGATTTCCAATCGGGGTGTTCAGGTTTATCCAAACGACCATGGAACTGAACCGGATCTAACAGATTGCTTCCGCTGTCGTTTTGTGTCAAAAGATGGGGCTGATGTTAATGATAGCGATATCATGAAACTTGTCTCTCTGGTTAATCCGGATTATCGCTGGATGCACATTGAAAAATTGAACGTCTTTGATGGTGTTGCTGGATATTCCAAAGCTCACGGCGAAGACTAATCTTATAGAGGGGGAGCTTGCTCCCCCTCCTCTCTTTTTCTTTTATTTTTATGGAGAATTATATGACAAATCTCGTTTTGACTTCTCCGACAACATTAACCTTTGGTAAAAAAGAATATCGCTGTGCTACGGGGGCAGGTGGAATTAAGGATAACAAAACCGAAGGCGATAAAGCAACGCCTGTTGGGATATTTGGCCTGCGATATGTTTTTTATCGGCCTGATAAAATTGAGACGCAACCATCAAAAAGCCTAACCTGCCGTAAGATCAATCAAAATGATGGTTGGTGTGATGATCCTAAGGATCCGCGCTATAATAATCATATTCGCTTGCCCTACTTAGCCAGCCATGAACAGTTATGGCGTGAAGATGATATTTACGATATCATTGTTGTCACAACACACAACAGCATGCCTGTTATCCCCAATTTAGGCAGTGCTATATTCATTCACGTTGCACGGGAAGGTTACACGCCTACCGAAGGGTGCATAGCCTTTGCCAAGGACGATCTTTTAGAAATCCTTAAGCTTATTGTCCCCTCTTCCCAAATTATCATTCCTAAGTTTGATAAGAAAATTAAACAGGCATAAAGTATCTCCGGTTTCTGATACCCTGGAAATGATTGTGCATCCGTGCTAGGATGGCCAAAACTCTTTAAGAACCGCCCTATCATCATGAAAAAAATTCTGATCGTGTCCTTGCTCATTACCTCTGTTTTTGCAAGGCCTGAATCGTCTATCTCACGCTTTGGATCACCAAAACACAAAGGTGATGAAAAGCATATGCCGTATGTTAATCCTGATGCTCCCAAGGGGGGGCGTTTACGCATGGCAACTGTGGGCAGTTTTGATTCTCTAAATCGCTTGGTTATCAAAGGGTTTCCGGCCGAGGGGATGTCAATGACACTGGATACTTTGATGAAAAAGACTGTTGATGATCCTCATTCCTGCTATGGCCTTATTGCTGAAAAGGTTGATTTAGCAAAAAACAATTCTGAAATGACGTTCTTTATCAATCCAAAAGCTAAATTCCATGATGGCCAACCTATTACGGCGCAGGATATAAAATTTTCGATCGAAACGTTACGTGATAAAGGGTTACCACGCTATAAGAAATATTATTCGAGCATAAAAGAAATAAAAATCATTGATGATAGAACCATTAAATTGACGTTTGCCCCGGATGACAAAGGTCATTACGACAATGAAATGCCGATTATCATGGGGAATCTTATTGTCCTTCCCAAACATAAACTCGAAGGAAAAGATTTTTCAGCACTAACCCTAGAGGCAATCCTTGGATCTGGCCCTTATAAAGTTAAATCTTATGAATTTGGTCGCAAAATTGTCTATGAACGGGTCAAAGATTATTGGGCAAGCGATCTTCCTATTGTCAAGGGAACCTATAACTTTGATGAAATATCCATCGAATATTTCAAGACAGATCATGCTTTGCGTGAATCCTTAAAGGCTGGTGAGGTTGACTTTTACATGGAGGCTGACCAAAAAAGTTGGAATACAGCCTATGATTTTCCTGCCGTCAAAGATGGCCGGGTTGTTAAGCTAGAAATGGAACATCAGCGTCCTGTTGCTGTTCGAATGATTATCTTTAACATGAAGAAACCATTATTCTCTGATCGTCGTGTTCGAAAAGCAATTGCCTTAGCGTTTGACTTTAATCAAATCAATAAAACCCAGTACCATGGATCATTCAAAGAAGCCTTGAGTTTATTCGCCAATACTAAGTTCCAACCCCATGGTAAACCGTCTGAGGATGAGTTAAAAATACTCACACCTCTAAAAGATCAATTGGATGCAGAGATCTTAGAAAATGCAATCCAACCCTCATCAACGGATCGTCGCGCAGCTTTAAAGCAAGCCGATAACCTCCTCAAAGAGGCTGGCTGGATTATTGAGCAAGGGAAACGCGTTCACAAAGAAACTAAGGAACCATTGACGTTTACCTTTACGTTAAAAGATCCGCGAATCGAAGGCGTTGCCCTAGAACTTCAACGAAATCTAAAACCCTTGGGCATTATCATGAATGTTGCTAAGATTGATACAACCCAGTATGAAAAACAATCCGTTGAGAAAACATTTGATGTCATTCTACATACATGGGCAAACTCCTTGTCACCGGGGATTGAGCAAACCTATTATTTTGACCCCAACATGGCAGATCGAGCAGGAAGTTCTAACTACATTGGCATCAAGAATGAAGCAATTTATAGCTTAGCAAATAAAGTTACTAATGCCACATCTGACAAAGATTTAATGATTGCAACTAAGAGTTTAGATCGTGCTGTTATGGGAATGTATTACCAAATTCCGGGTGTTTATGACAATACAACGTGCATTGCTTATTGGAAAGATAAGCTTGATTTTCCCAAATATGATCCTGAAATTGGCTTCAATGTACCTGAGTGGTGGTGGGCTAAGCAATGAGGTTAGCTCTATATCAACCGGAGATCCCTCAAAACACCGGGACGCTTATCCGACTAGCAGCATGCCTTGGTGTCCCGCTGGATATTATTGAACCCTGTGGTTTTATTTGGAATGATAAAAAATTGGAACGGGCTGGAATGGATTATATTGAACTCGCCAATGTACAACGCCATAGTTCCTATACGGCTTTTCGTGACGCCCTGCCCCATCGTTTGGTGTTGATTGATACGAAGGGAGAAGTGCCCTATTGTAACTTTAGATTCCAACCGGATGATATTTTGATGCTCGGGCAAGAAAGCGTCGGCGTTCCTAGTTCTGTCTTTGATGATATTCCTGATCGGGTTGTTATTCCTATGCAGTCAGGGGCACGCTCCCTCAATGTTGCAATCGCAGGAGCCATGGTTTTATCAGAAGCTCTGCGCCAGTATTCATGAGAGCTTTAGTCCTTTGAAGCGTCAATGTCTGCCTCCAAACATGCGAACATCGCAGCCCCTAATCCTGCTCCGATCCCTGCATACCGATATTACTGATTCCTGCTTAGACCAGTTTGGCTAGTATTTCCATAACCTGTGGGTCGGATTTTTGGTATAAATCATACCAGTTATCAAATAGGGCTAATTCTGTTAGAATAATCTCACGTTGAGTCGAGTTATGAGGATTAACTTTAAAGCTCCACCCAGCAGGCACGACAAAATCTTGTTCTGCAAAAAACATTTCATCAAGACGCTGAATATCCAAAGGAGAATCAGAGGTAACAACATAAAAAAACGTTTTTTCAGTTTCAAAATCCATCCCTACGATACGGTAAAGAGTATCTGACGTTAAACCCTGCTCTGATTTAATAGCCGTTGCTTTTAGAAAGTTCGTCATTATAGTCCCCAATAATCGTCAAATGGATCTTTTTTAGGATTCTTAGCCTCAATATCGGATATGATTTCATCAATGATAGCAAGGATCTGAGGATCATCATCATGGTACCTTGACCACCAATCAAGATGAGCAGCCAGTTTTGGGTGAAGAATCTGACGCCCTTCAATTTCTGGATGCAAAACTATACGCCACTCTTTAGGAATTATTATTTCTTTATCTGAAAAAAGTTCTGCTGGAGCATAGGATAGATATTTTCTCCCATCATCTAAAAAAACATAATAGATCGCATGTTCTAGTACAAGAATGCTGAAGCAAAAATAAGTTTGTGCTTTATTTATATAATGATCATAATCTAGCTTAGAGTATCTATCCGTATATCTTTGAGACTTTACTAGATTAGTTACATCTTCTAATTTTGAGTATTGCCCGTGAATTTTAATTATATTATCCACTATTCAGCACTCCGTTTCTTAAATTTAAAGTCCATTCTTTGCCCAGTTTTTGGGTCATAAACATAATGAATGACGGTGTCTTTTCCATTAGAAGACTTAACCCTATATTCCATCTTCATCATACCAGCATACTTAGGATCATTTAATTTGATAGGAAGACAATTACCCTCCCCAGCCTTAGCTGCTCTCATAGCCATTTCATCTTGTAATGATGATGGTGTTCGGATCCATTTGTCAACTTTCGGTTTTTCCAACGCCAACCCATCCAGGTTTGTCTGAGCTGTAGCTTTACCTGCACTACTGCTTGCTGCTCGTGCCTCAACCTTAGCAACACCTCTGGCTGCACCAGCAACACCGGTGATTGTTAGACCATCATTAATATGGTGGATAAGCGTGGCAGTGGCGCACAAGGTCAACACCGGCTTTACGCGGGCATACCTGTGCCCGTTCCTGCAAGGCATCTCCGCCTTGACGGTACCGATACCCTGCAAACATGCCAGAAAAGCATGAGCATGTCAGTAATGCTTGAATAGGGCATCCACAAACAGCAAATACTCCCTGACGCACATCCGTGGAGATAATCCCTACGCCCCACTGACAGCTTGATCACGCCTCTCAGCATAACCGTCTGGCCCTGAGACCTTGGGCGGATGCGCATACTCTGCTGCCGCTTGGCCATATTTCTTAACAAGCTCTGGCGTGACCTTATCGATCGCTTTCTTGCGATACTTACCGTACGCTTGTTGATCAGCCTTCTCATCGGTGTCATAACCTGCGTCATGACTCGAACTCGCCTCCCGTTCTGCGGTTGTGGCGTAGTTGTTGTGCAGAGCATTGGCTGCGGTGAACAGGGCTGTGGACACATCCATGCCCCAATTCCCGCATGCAGGATTTTAGTTTACTCAAGCTGTTCTAGTAAATTATCAAGAAATGCTCTTTCTGCTTTTAGACTTATAAGTGTTTAAATCAAATTAACCTTTAATATTTAACGTATCTAAAATCAGTTCTTTTATGTTCTTTAGAGCTTCAGAAGTCAAATGTATATCTTCAGAATTTAAAACATTTCGTTCTTCATAGAGCATGAAAGAATACGTATCCTCTAGAATTCCCCATTTAGATAAAAAGTTATCTTCCAGATCGGGAGTAAACTCACCTGAACTTATTAGTATATCAAGGCTATCAACTAGTTCTGAAAAATATATTTTGCCTGATTCGTACTTTATAATATCTTCCATCATCCAGTTTAGATGTCTTATACTGATCTCTTTCATGATGCTTTCCCAAATCTGACTGTTACTACGTTACCTTTTTCTGTAACAATGGTGATGTTATTTGTTACATCATAATGACATAGTCTATTAATTCTATTTCCTTGAGATATTGTCCCGTTTTTGATTATATCTTCAACAACAGAAGAAGTTAACCCTCTAGTTTGCATTCGATCTAAAGCATGACCTGAATAAAATCTATCTTTAATTATAGCTGGTTTATTTGTCCCTGCTACGGTATGGATTTCTTTTCCTTTATGTCCCATGACTGTGTTGTTGTAAGAGTGTCCCTCCAACGCCAACCCATCCAGGTTTGTCCGAGCCGTAGCTTTGCTAGCACTACTGCTTGCTGCGCGTGCTCCAACCTTAGCAACACCTCTGGCTGCACCAGCAACACCGGTGATTGTTAGACCATCATTAATGGCGCGGTGGATGTTGCGGGCAGTGGCACGGTCAACACCGGCTTTACGAAGGGCATACTCTGTGCCCGTTCCAAGTGCATCTCCAATGGCACCGATACCCTGCATCATGTTAAAAGCATGGAGCATGTCAAAGTAATGCTCAGAATAGGCATCCAGCAACACCTGACGCACATCCGGAGATAACTCACGTCCACCTGTATTAGCCTCGATCATTGCCTCAGCATAACCGTCTGGCCCGAGACTCAAGTGATGCGCATACTCTGCTGCCGCTTGGCCATATTTCTTAACAAGCTCTGGCGTGACCTTATCGATCGCTTTCTTGCGATACTTACCGTACGCTTGTTGATCAGCCTCCTCATCGGTGTCATAACCTGCGTCATGACTCGAACTCGCCTGTTCTTCCTTACTCGCCTCCCGTTCTACAATGATGTCGTAGCGATGGGCTCGACTTAAGCTCTAGAAATCCAACTCAATAAAAGGAAATACTTCTTTGAATCGTTCTAGTATATGCGGATTTTTCTCAAGGGCTTTGAGGACAGTTTGAGAGCTGGTACGAAGATCTTTCAGCTCTTCTTCTGTGTTTATTCCTCGTAGATAGCCAATAGCAAGAACTGCATTATCCTCACCTTTGGTCAGTCTTTTTCCACCATGATCACGGAGAAAGACTTCGTTCTTTAGTTCTCTGAAAGCATCTATTCCAACATCTAATAAATCAAAAACTAGGATTGGGATATTTTCTTGAATTTTTATGCACCTATAACACCAAGTTTCTAATTCTTCATGAGAAATCGCGCCTGAATACTTACAAGAAATTACAAAATCTAAATTATCATCAAAAGGTTTCATTTTGTTTCTCCTTCTCGCATTTGATTTAGACTGGCTGATCCTGTATGAGATGTTTTTGCATGAGCTTTTGATATAACCAGCTGCATGCGTCTTGCTTGTTGGTCATGGTGCCATGTTAAGTCATCAATCTTAGCTTTTCCGGCATTAATTTGTGCCAACTGATGACTGCTAAATTTACTAGCATCAACTTTACCAGCTTGGATATCAGCTCTAAGTTTTTGTGTTGCAAGTCGCATATGATCCCTGGATCTTAACCCATAAAATTCTTGTGGTGACAACATGGTCTCATACTTCATATATTTTGTAAAATCAGGATTGCCGCGAGTATCATAAGTCACACCGGATTTGACGCTACGCATTCCCGCCATCTTACTCCCTGGTGTGCCTTTCGCTTGGAACGTGCTTGACCAGACATTTTGGCTGCCATACTGTTCTTGCAAATAAGATTGCCAGGCATGCGGGCTATAGGGAGCGGAGCGTTGATTGGATGATGAGGCACGCTCAGATCTTGCCGGATGTTGGCCACCTCGACCCGTCATATGAGACCTAAATGCCGTCCCTTTTGATCCACTGCGCGCACCAACAAAACCGGAAAGTACACCAGTGAAGTTTGGCCCCCAGTTATTGACAAGCTCTTTGTATCCATCAAGCCTGGAATCATCAATAGACTCACCTTGATACATATCATACAGAATATTTAAGCCGTCTCTGACAACTTTTGGTGTATCCTTTGCAACACGACGCATCTCTCGCCGAGACCGCAAAACACTACTTGCGCCATTACCCTCTATGGATTCAACGGCATAGGCTCCCCAATACAGGGCTTTATCCCAAATCGTTCCATGATTTAAGGCGTGATCACGAAATTCATCTTCGACACTTTCAGCCAAAGCAATCTCATCTAATTGACGTAAATCTTCGGCTGATGAGCTCCGTTTTAACCCGCCTGTTTGACATCCATCAATCTCGTCGAGAAACTTCTGTTCTTCAGGATCAGCAGATCTGTCACCATCACTCGAACTCGCCTGCTCTTCCTTACTCGCCTCGCGTTCTGCGGTTGTGGCGTAGTTGTTGTGCAGAGCATTGGCCGCGGTGAACAGGGCTGTGGACACATCCATGCCGGCCGCAAAGGCAACGAATCCGGCGGCGAACTTGCCCCAATTCATGGCTGTTTCAACACGTGACCTAAAGGCTTTGCCGATGTTCTCGTCCGTCATCGGTTGGCCGGACTGCCTCACATCCTCAGTGGCTTTGGCGCGGGTTGTGGCGGCATCATCCCCCATCATCTCGGCAACTGATTCCCCGACAACAGCACCGGTTGCCCCGGCTAAGGCTCCTTTGCCTCGGTCTTTACTGGTCGCAGCCCCTAATCCGGCTCCGATCCCCGCATGCAGGATTTTATGGCCAGCACTGTCGAGTTTACCATCAGACTTCATTGCGCCAACTTTATTGGCCGCCGCCGCTGCAACTGAGCTTGCCACCCCTTGAACAATCCCTTCTTTCAGAACGGTTCCTAGTTTCTCGCCCCGCGCCACCCGAGTTGCCCCGGACACACCTTGTTGTACGGTTTGGACTTTGGCATGCTGTGTCGCAAGATCAGCAAAGGACATTTTTGACGTATCCGCACCGGATGGGACTTTGATCTCAAAGTGAGCCATGATCCCCGCAGATAACCCGGCCGCAACCAATTGTGTTGCCAGGTTTTTAAGGAAATCCTTATCAGCCAAAGTTTTAACTGCTTTGCCCAGATTTCCCCCATTTTGCAGCATGCCATTCGTGAGTTGCGCACCCACAGAATTGACTAACGCCCCCAGAACTGCCTCAGCGACCACATTGCCGGCCAATCCAATTTGACTTGCCAAAGCAGCACCGGCTCCTTGGGTTAGGATTGTTAAGGCAACCGCAACAAGTGCCATCAGGGCTTGGCCGGGGCCCTGTATGACTTTGCGATCGACCTTGTGCATCTCCTTGAGGAATTGCTTGACCACAGGCCCACCTTCGACCTCAATGAGGTCAAGGATTTCGGTGGACTGGCCTTCGACCAGCTGAATCAGAGTTTTCTTGGAATGCACGTGCATCTTGCCAAGGATTTTAGACTGAGCATAGGTGCGGTGCTGCTCATTGATTATGCTGGTGCGATTCCACATGGAACCCATGGAAGATTTTACGATTTCATATCCAAACGCACATAAGAATGCGTTTAGAAATGAAACTTGAGATGAGTATTCACAATGTCAAAGAGCGAGCAAGGTTTTACATATCAATAATGATATCGTAGCGAGGGACTTTGGTCAGTTTGTGGTGGATAATTTGGTCTTCGACATCTTGGTGTAGTTTATCGGGATTTGCGATTTTAGTCTGCATATCAGCATACCATTCATCGATAGTCATACTGTTACCATTTTTATAAATGCCATTGTTGCCATATTTTTCTTTGACACCAGCTAATCCCCATTCTAGGCAGTCTTTAGCCACTTCAGGACGCCCTGCCCAAGCCGCTATCAAAGCAGGATCTTCATAATGGCGTTCCTCATACACAAACCCAGTGTAATTTTTATAACCATTGATAATTTGAGACAATGTCAAATCACCTTCTAACGGAATTGCTGCTAGTTCTTTTATTTCATTAATGGCCTCTAGGAATTTTCCTTCTTCGAATTCTTTCCATGTTACTGAATAGCGACGGGATTGAGGGGTAATACCTAAGTTAGCACAACTGTTATCTAGTGGATTTGCAAGATTAAAGACTGAAGTTCCTAGTTTAATATCTGTTCCCCAGTCAACTGCATACCCAACTGATAATTTTAAACACCCATAAATTTTTGCAATTTGTTTTAATCTGCTTTTTTTATATCCAAATAAATGTTCAAGAATGTAATTTGATATCTGAGTAATTTTCTTTGAATCTATTTTTACAAGATTTTTCATGTCTATGACCTCGATGATGTTGGTTTTGTTTCATGAACTTTAGCAGAGTCATTACCATTTCTAGGTAAGTTTGCCTCATATTTTTGACGTTGTCCAGACGACAACTTAGCATCTCCAAACTTGTAGTCATATGCTTCATTGGCTCGTCGGTTATACATATCTGCGCGGGAACTTCCTTTGACTCCTTGACCTTCTTCCCATGGGCGTCCTTCAGAGAACCGTTTCTCCGCTTCCATATGTCTACGTTCACCTGTCATACGTTGATACCGCTTATGCACTTGCTCAGCATATTTATGCTTCTGTGTCCCCACCCTTGACCCTTTACCATCAAAACGTTTGTCGGCACGATCAGCTAGGCTTTGCACATATTCTCGGTCGGACATATCACGGACGGGTTTTGTGGATTTCCCAGTTCTACCCTCCAGCCCCAATCCATCAAGGCTCGTCCGAGTTCCGGCTTTACTGCTACTACTCGCGGTGCGTGCTCCGAATTGTGTTGCACTTTTGGCCAAACCCGCAGCACCAGCAACCATCATAAAGTCATTAATGGCGCGGTGAACGTTACGAGCTGTCGCTCGATCAACACCAGCTTTGAGTAGAATGTATTCTGTGCCTTCCCCCGGAGCATCAAGAGCTACACCGACACCTTTCAGTGCTGTGTTTGCTGCTTCTTTCAGCATTTGGCGTATTTCAGGGGAGACATCATTTAGACCTGTGGTTTCCCTGATAACCTTGATCATCTCATCGGCATATCCATCGGGTCCAAAAATAACATTTCCGGCATAATCGGCGATCTTAGCACCATACTTCTTAACAAGTTCTGGCGTTACGGCATCGATCGCTTTTTTGCGAGCCTTGCCATAGGCTTGTTGGTCGGCCTCGTCGTCGACCTCATCCGCTTTAGCCTTACCAAACGCATACAAACTCAGAAACACCTGAGAAAAATTATTCTCCAACGCATTGTTCGCAGCGAACATGGCAGCACTCAGGTCAAAGCGCAGGGTTTCGGCGGAGGCTGCAACGGCGAGTTGAGCAAACATCTTGATTTGACGCAGCTCTGCCTGCATGAGTTCAGCTCGTAAGTCAGCATAGGCTTGGGAGTCTTTGCCAAAGCCCGACTCATTCAGCTTACCCTCAACACTTGCAATGGCGTCATGCATCATGTATTCGCTGACAGATTCGGCACTTGATTGAGGTTATTAAATATAATGGATTACAACACTTTAGTCTGTTGACATCAATATAAAATTGTATGTCTGGATATTTTTGTCTTTCTGAAACAATCCTTTCTTTAGGGAGTTGATATTTATCACAAACATATAAAAGAGCCTCAAGTCCTGCCATAATGAATATATCAATAAGCAATTGTGGGTCTGTGTTGTCAGCCCATTTTAATAAGTCTAAATCTAATTCCACAGCAATAGGCAAATCTCCGTATTTCTGATTGATTTTCATGAAATAAGGCTTAAGCTTATTTCTTTCGGTTAGCCTATACATGAGATTAATCCACTTAAATGGCGCAGTTTCTAAAATAGAAGAATTTATAATTATGCCTTCGATTAAATCCTGAATGATTATTGTTTTTTGCAAATTGATTAAATGGCCTTTTTTGCAAAATATTACTCCCGGTACAAATTTTCTATTATGCATAGTACACCCCTAGTGACCATTTTTATTTAAGGGCAAAGACTCAGAACCATTAATGTTCCTTGATCTCTGAATTAAGTTAGCTTCGTATTTTTTGGCGCTGACTTTTTCATTAAAATTTTTTCTAATCCTTGTATAGTACATTTCTCCGGTTTCCCTGTTTAATTTTCGTGCTTGTGATTCAGCACGTTTTGATGCACCATCGCGAGTTCTTACCCCTCTTGTGCTTTCTCCTACCTTCACAGCACGTTTATCAGAAAACCGATGTATCGAATACACATGAGTATCCCCTTTATATTTTAAAGAATTTCCATGCGGCCTTTTATTCCCATTCGCAGCACTTGCTTTATTTAGCTTAGCAGGCCTAAGGTTTTTCGCAATTCCTTTTGATGAGTTTTTGGCTGTTTCCTTAACTGTCTCCTGAGCTACTTCTTTCGCTGCTTGTTTACCCGCTTGATTTGCAGCCTTTTTTATCAAGGATTTACCTAATGAGATGAAGACTTTTGCAAAATTATTCTCCAACGCATTATTAGCGGCGAACATGGCGGCACTCAAGTCAAAGCGCAGGGTTTCGCGGAGGCTGCAACGGCGAGCGTTGAGTGAAACATCTGATTTAATGGCAGCTCTGCCCGCATGAGTTCAGCCCTGTAAGTCAGCATAGCTTTCTGGGAGCCCTTGCCAAAGCCCGATCTGTTCAGGCGCTTTACCTTCAATGCTTGTAATATGCCTATGATCATGTATTCGCTGATGATCTAGCAAGATGCAGATCATATATAATTCATAATGTGTTTTTTGCGGTCGGCTCCTTTCATTTGATTCATAAAAGCGCTGTCGCCGCAGACATGGTCATAGAGCGAAGGCATCGCGGTGGATTTTTGCGATTCACATAATCCATGACGTCACCATCGAGACCGAAGCCTTTTGCGCCAATTCCTGATTTGTTTGGCACCGAACTTACGCTGTACTGCAGCAGATCCAGTTGATACGACGAGCACGACACGCCAATCCCCGTCACCGATACCGCGCCCTGGGAATAGTCACCATGGCAGTGTTGCTGACTCCGCCAAAGGCATTGCAGATTCGCAAGCCGCTCCCCACCCTCACGCTACCACAATCACCACCGATCAGGAGTTTCCCGACATGAGAGCGACCGATTGATTTGAGGCCTTCCTTACTGAAGCGTTTTTTTCATGCCTTGGCCAAAATCTCCACGGGCTTCGATTATGTTCGTGACAAGGCTGGTCATGACGGTGGTCAAGAGGCTAAAAGCTCCGCCCGTCAGATAGTTCATGACAATACTAATGACAATCTTGGCAACGGCGGACAGGCCTTCTTGGTGCATGTACATGGTGTCGTGGCGTTCATCGACATAGATCTTGATGACGTCGTCACGCTTGTCCATTTCATGCAACCATTCGTAACCCGGTGCTGTCGGCAGGTCTTTCAAGCGGCTGTGTTCTTTTGTCCGGGGTTTTTTACCGTCAGTTGCTTCGGTGTGGGAATAGCGTTCAACAACAAACTCCACATAAATCCCATCGGCGGCTTTGATAATTAGGCCTTCTTCTTCATCAGTCTCAAATCGGCAATAGCTGCGATTTTCGTCATATGAAACAGATTGAGATGTAGATTGCCACGCCGCATCTTTCGATTGCTTTTTCATAGAGACATAGTCATAGCCCAAGGCCGTGAGCAAATTGATACGCCTTGCTTGGATGTCAGACTAATCGTCTTGCCCTTCATATGGCTGCCATACAAGGTAAGACCTTCGTCCCCTTCCTTGACAATGGCATCACCGGCTGTGGTTTTACAGACATTGGCTGTGCCCGTTGTATGCTTTGTCACAGTTTTTTTATCACCACCGAAACGCTTCGTTTTCTTATCATCCGCAAATGCAGGGCGCGTTGATACAGACGGCGGCTCAATGGCTTGAAGGGGTGCTAATGGCAGCCGATTTGTTTACCGCTTTCTTTTCCACACCGTAGCCAATAGAATTACCCTCAGTCTCAATATCAATACAGCCAAGCTCTGCACTATCCGCAAAGATATCCTGTTCTTCATGGGCAGATTCTTCTGCGAATCTGACGGTCTTTTTTGTGCCCTGTTCTGAGGTTGGGCGACGAGGATCTTTCATGGCACTACGAAGCGGTGCTTTCGTTCGTTGGTACGCAGATTCATCCCATTGGTAGCCATCAGGTTCTGTTGTCCTGAGGAACTCCGGCTTTGGATGATAGGGTTTGCGTGCAGGAGGCGTTTCTTCCTCATCCTCAATGGTTACACCATCTTCGTAGACTGTCCTGTTCGGATTAGGCGATGGGGATGGCTGAGGTTGAGGAGATTGAGGTCCTGTTTGTGGTGCCGTTGGGCGCGTATTACCGTGGGCATGCAAACGTGTTCGGTGATGATCCGTGCTTTCCTTATGGAAGGTATGCTTTTTCCAATAGGTTGTGCTTTCTGAATGCAATTCAGTTGTGCCAAACTCGCTGTTTCCACCGACCTTTACGCCAGTACTAGCAGCAGAAACAAAGGTTCCGTTCAGAACCATATTGGCAAAGCTAATCAGCAAGGCAGGGCCGTATTTGCTGGTAAAGCGCATTTCATCTCTAACAACATCTGTATAGCCATTTTCATGATAAATACGGTGTGCCAACGTTTCTGCCTTGATGTTTTTGGCTTTGGCAGCAACACCATCATCACCGGATATGTCCGTGTTGGATGCGTTGATATTCGATTCTGTTTCCAGAACCGTTGTTGTGTTGGCATGAACCGTTCCACCGTTATAGGTCTGATCCCCTGTTGTTCTAATGTGGATTTTCTCTCCGGTTACATCACCTGATCCGTGGTGTGGGTTCACATCGTCAGGAGCAATATAGAGCTTAAGGCGCGGTTGCAAACGCTTATTAATTTCAGTCTGTTCCCAATAGAGTGCCGTGATCTGATCCTTGAGGCCTTGGGCAATTTTGCGACCATTTTTTTCAAGGAACTGAATCATCTTCATCCCAGCTACGGTACTTCCATCCGTCAAGAGCAAGTTAGCTCTGCCACAAACATTGGTCACAAGCTTGTAGATGAGATAATCGGGACTTAATCCGCCAAAAGCCTCTTTGGCTTCATCACCTTCAAGACATGTCTCGCCCATAAAGGCTGCGGCAGCAGGGTCATTCTTGGCGTCTTCGATCATTTGGCTGATGTCAAACTGCAACGTGCCAAATCGATGTCCTGTGCTACGTCCACCTAAACAGCTAGAGGTAAATGAGTCCAGATCAAGATTGATTGTCCGCGCATTGATGGCACCTGAGTTATCGACATTGCCACCAAAAATCTCCAAGTCTTCACCGACTTTCATGGTGGCAACGGTGGCATGAACGTTTTTAACTAATTTGTCATCTCGCCAACTTCTATTCCGACGTTTCCCTACTTTATAGGAATAGATTTCTGTATAATATTGATCACGCGAAATATTCTTTAACGCTGTGGTTCCACCTTTTATGGGAATCTCCCGATTATCCCAAAAAAGACTTTTGGCAACTAAAACATCACTGTACTGATTTTCAAATTCTTCTAGGAAAAGAAAAAGAGAGCCCATTGTCGTTAAATCAGCGGGATCTGCTTGTTCTAAATAATAAATTTGATCGTGCCACTCACCATAGATATTAGCGTTAAATTGCATAAGATCAGGCCTAGTTTGTAGATAACGCTTACCACGTAAAATAATGTCATCATGCGACATAATAACCCCGGATAGGTTCTTAATCAGATCTTTGACAACAAACTCAATTCCACCAACCGATAAGACTTGCCCATAGTGAACTAAAACATCGGATTCGGGAGTCTCTAGTTTTAATTTGCCATGGGATTTGACATACGCCCCGTTTAGATATTTTTTCATATAGTTTGGGGCATGAAGAGTGTGACCATACTGCGGCTTTACATCAGCTTTTTTA
>JAHBYI010000002.1 GCA_019636035.1 Candidatus Paracaedibacteraceae bacterium | reverse complement strand
GCTTTTTTTCAACTTTTTTGCAAAACCCCCAAAAAACACATAATAAAATTTATAATGAATAATTATTCATCATGATTTCTATTATTTCTTTTATTACAAATACTTGTAAAAATTTAGGCTTATGGGGAATTTTTTGCCTTTGATTCTGTTGTGCATTTCCCCCCTTTTTCTCCGTGTGATGGATGTGGAAAATACGGTCTATAATGATGCTGAATATCTTGTTTAAAAAAGTTCAATCAGTTACTATTAATGTGAGTTCGATATAAGAAATAAAAGGTGCTGATGCGTTTGGCAACTGGCGGATTCTTTACCTCTCCTACAAGGGAAGAGGTGAGAGGTTCATCCAATTTTTTGTATTTCTTATGTCGAAGACGCTACTATTAGGTAAAGATTCGGGTGGAGATATTCTGTGAAAAGGTTGTGGGGATTTGGGGTGTTGGCGTTGCTTGTCGGGTGTTCGACGCCTAAGACAAAGGCATCAAAGGATTTATGTTCCGGCACCAAGAGACCCTACACCATTCAAGGGATAAAGTATACCCCTCAAGAGCACTATGACTATGAAGAACATGGCGTTGCCTCTTGGTATGGCCCCGGTTTTCATAAACGCCCGACATCCTGTGGCTCTATTTATGACATGCACTCGTTGACGGCTGCTCACAAAACATTGCCGATTCCATCCGTTGTTGAAGTGACCAATCTCGATAATGGGAAAAACCTTGTTGTCGTTGTTAATGACCGCGGACCCTTTGTTGATGATCGAATTATTGACCTATCTAAACGTGCGGCACAAGAACTAGGTACCCACAACAGAGGGCTAGGCAAGGTACGCGTCCGTGCGATGCCCGAAGAAAGTAAAGCCTTGGCTGCTTATCTCAAGCAATATGGACGCTATGGCATTGATCCGTCCGGACGTAAATGGGACGATATTTATTTTCAGGAAATCGCCGGGAAAACACCAAGCCAAGAGGTTATGGATAACGATCCTGCCATTCATGATGCAGTCTTGCGATCGGATAGCGCGCATCAGCCAACGCTTAAACCTGCTGTGTATAAACCTGCAACTCAGGCTGTCAATGTACAGAATCTAACCTTTACCAAGAAAGAAGAAGACATTTTTGAGGATATGTTGGCTCCTAAACCAAAGGCTAAGAGTAAAAAAGCCCTCCCTCGATATAGTGATGATGACGTGATCATCGAAGATTTAAGCAAAAAATCGCCGAAATCAAATACCGGGCATTTTATTCAGGTTGGTCATTATGTCCAAAAGACAAATGCTGATAAGGCCGGCCATGCTCTCAGGAAACATGGCAAAACGGCCGTGACGAAAGATAAAAAATCCGGAAACATGTATACCGTGAAAATGGGTCCCTATTCCAGCCAGCAAGCAAAGAAAATGCTGAGACAGATTTCTGCTGAGGGGCATCACGGCGCAAAACTTATTATGAATTAGGAAAATGGAGAGAGATGTGACAAGAACATTTATTTTGTCTTTGATGATGGCAAGTTTATTAACAACCGTCGAAGCAAGACCTAAGAAAAATAAAAAGAAAGAAACACCTCAGGCTGTCGAGCAAGTACAACCGGCTTCTCCTCCCCCTGAAATTCCCGGGGTTCCTGCTGCAATTGCGGCCTCTTTACGGATCGATACCTTGGCCGATCAAGCCATTATTATGGATTATAATACCGGTAAGATTCTCTATGAAAAGAACGCGGACGTGCCGATGTATCCGTCGTCCATGACTAAAATCATGACGGCGTATTTAGCCTTTGATAAAATGAAACGTGGTCAGGTTCAACCGACAACACCCGTGATGATTAGCGAAAAGGCTTGGCGGACCGGCGGATCGCGGATGTTCTTGAACGTCAATACCCAAGCAACCGTTGATGAGCTTTTGCATGGCGTGATCATCCAATCCGGAAATGACGCATCTGTGGCTCTGGCCGAAGGATTATCAGGAACCGAGGAAATTTTTGCAGCGGAAATGACGCAAAAGGCTCATGAGTTTGGTTGTGCTCAAACGACTTTTAAAAATGCAAGTGGCTTGCCTGACCCTGATCATAAAACGACAGCACGAGATCTTGCAAAAATCGCCTATCATGTCATTCGTGATTATCCGGATCATTATCCTCTCTTTGCCAAAACATCCTATACCTATGGCGGGATAACTCAACCTAACCGTCATCCGTTGCTTGATAAGAATATCGGATGTGACGGCCTTAAGACGGGAATGACTGATCTTGGTGGCTATGGTGTTGTTTCATCGGTCGCCTCAGCCGATCAGAATGGCCATCAAAGCCGTTATATCATCATCGTTAATGGCTGCAAAACCGGCAATATCCGTGCGACTGAGTCGATGAAACTTGCTAACTGGGTACAAAAGGCCTTTGCTTCTGTCCTTTTGGCAAAGAAAAATGCGCCAATCCAGAATGCCCCCGTTTATGGAGGGGCTGAAAACATGGTACCCGTTAGCGTATCAACAGATGCCTACGTTACCGTGCCAGCCATCATGAAAGATCAGATTAAGTATGAAATAAAATTTGATGACAGTGTGCAAGCCCCAATCGCCCAAGGACAAGTACTCGGCAAGTTTTCGGTCTCGGCCCCTATGTATGGAACACCCCTTGAATTTGACCTTGTTGCGGATAAAGCCGTTGAGCAAGCGGGGATCTTTAAGAAAATCTGGCGTTCCATTGCTCATATTTTTGGTGGTCGATCATGACTCGAGGAAAATTCATAACCTTTGAAGGTGGTGAAGGAACAGGAAAATCAACCCAGTGCCAGCTTTTAGCTGAATACCTCAGGCTCAAAGGGCGCGACGTTATCATCACGCGCGAACCGGGGGGAACGGATGGCGCAGAATTGATCCGTGCCCTTCTCGTTTCAGGCGATGTTAATCGTTGGTCAGGGGTGACTGAGGCACTTTTGCTCAATGCAGCGCGCGTGGATCACTGGGAAAAAGTTATATCCCCTGCCCTGGCTACAGGAACTTGGGTGATTTGCGACCGATTTGCCGACTCAACCATTGCATACCAAGGGTACGGCCGTGGTTTAGATGTCACGTTCTTGAAAAATTTACATGAGTCCGTCTTGCCCAACGTATGGCCGGATTTGACCTACATTTTCGATCTAGATCCTAAAATAGGTATTGCCCGAGCTCTGTCTCGCCGCACCAGTGAAGTTCGTTTTGAAAAACTGGAGATTGACTTCCACAATCGTATGCGTACCGGATACCTTGATATCGCCAAAACTTTTCCCGAACGGTGTCGGTTGATTGATGCTAACCAAGATATTGAAACTGTTCATCGACAGATCGTGCGTGAGTTAGACTAATAGCTATAGCCGTTTCAGTTGATTTTTATACAAGAAAAGATGAGCGATGCGTACATAAAGTACGTGAGTGACGAATGACGTTGTAGAAAAGTCAACTGAAATGGCTAGAACTTAACTATTATCAATCTGTTTGGACGTAATCTCGGATTTTAAGTGCTCATATTTTTTATGGACACGATCAAGATTATCTTGATCGAGTTGTGCTCGTACCTCATTACGGTATTTTTCAGCGTCCTGTGTCAAATCACCAAGGTCATCATAGTTATCGGCTGCTAGGGATAAATAAACATAGGCATCCTCTAAATCCTGTGGCACCCCCTCACCATTTTTGGACATAATGCCAAAATTGAACTGACTGGAGCCATATCCCCGCTGGGAAGCAATTTCATAATACATCTTAGCCTTATGAATATCTCGAGGAATAAGATCACCATGCAAATAGAGCCCTGCTAAGGTGTCTAATGCTGGGCCGTATCCTGCATTAACGGCTTTTTGAAGATAAGCCATTCCTTCTGTTACCGTTGTTTTATCGCCAAATAGCAGGATAAGAGAAACGTAAAACGCTGCTTTGATATCGCCATTATCACCCAAGGGTTTAAGTTGAGTCAAAGCCTCATCCGGTTTTCCTTGGTACATTAAGCTAATGCCCTCATCCGTTCCTGATGCAGCTAAAGCAGTCGATGTTGTTAGAGCAAAAAGTGTAAAAAACGAAGCTATAGTCATTCCATTTAACCTTGATACAGCTGAATTCGCCGCTCACCTAGGATAAACTAGGCATTGCTCCTCAGTTAACTGTATCAACCTTAACTGAAACGATTATCCTGTTATTAGGACACGCCCTAAAACCAGAATTGAGCAAGTTCAAAAATCATGTAAAAAACAATACTAAATCCCAGAATCCTTGTAAACCAATAAAAATAACTCGGAACGTTATCATTGACATAAGAAATCATAATCTCTTTTGTTGTTGGTAACTTTTTAGAGAGTTTCTTTTCCGTTGATAACGGTTTACGAGAATCAGATTTAGCCATTATTTAGCCTCGTTTTTTGATGTCCACAAAGGGTCTTTCACTAACACCTGTGTATAGCTGACGTGGACGTCCGATTTTCTGTAGCGGATCCCCGATCATTTCTTTCCACTGAGCAACCCAACCGACGGTTCGCGCAAGGGCAAAAATCACTGTAAACATTGATGTCGGGATTCCCATGGCCTTAAAAATAATGCCTGAGTAGAAATCAACGTTAGGATAAAGTTTTTTCTCAATAAAGTATGGATCATTCAGCGCAATATGCTCCAATTCCATAGCGATATCCAAGAGCGGGTCATTTTGGATATTCAATTCCTTTAACACTTGATGGCAGGTTTCGCGCATCACCTTAGCACGCGGGTCATAATTTTTGTAAACACGATGCCCGAATCCCATCAAACGGAACGGATCGTTTTTATCCTTAGCCTTGTTAACGTAGTCCTTAATTCGGCTCGGATCCCCGATTTCTTGCAACATGGCCAAAGCAGCTTCGTTCGCCCCACCATGCGCAGGCCCCCACAAGGCAGCAATCCCCGCTGCCATACAGGCAAACGGATTAGCGGCACTTGACCCTGCTAACCGAACGGTTGAGGTTGAAGCGTTCTGTTCGTGGTCTGCGTGTAAAATCAGAATCTTATCCATAGCATTGGCCAGAATCGGATTAACTTCATACGTGGTCGTTGGGACAGAAAACATCATCCGTAAAAAGTTACTTGCATAATCAAGGTCATTTTTGGGATAAACAAACGGCTGGCCAACGGAGTATTTATAAGCCATTGCGGCTAACGTCGGAACCTTGGCAACCAAACGATAGGCTGCAATTTCCCGTTGGCGCGGATCTTGAATGTCCAAACTATCATGATAAAAGGCAGACAAAGCCCCAACAACGCCAACCATAATCGCCATGGGATGCGCATCACGACGGAAACCGCGATAAAAAGACGGAATTTGCTCATGAACCATTGTGTGCAGTGTGATATTGCTAGAAAACTCTTCCTTTTGTTGCTGTGTCGGTAAATCTCCGTACAGCAAAAGGTAAGATACCTCCATAAAATCACTTTTTTCAGCAAGATCTTGGATCGGATATCCCCGATACAACAGGACACCTTCATCCCCGTCAATATAGGTTATCTTTGACTCACAGCTAGCCGTTGAAGTAAACCCCGGATCGAAAGTAAAAAGCCCTGTCTCATTATACAGGGCCCTGATATCGATGACGCTGGGGCCACATGACCCTTGCAAAACCGTTAGCTCAACTGTCTTTCCATTATAGGTAACTCTTGCTGTTGATTCATTCTTTTGTAGGGGCAAAGTCACATGATCCTCCATAGATACTGATATCTAAAATTATTTTAAATTGAATCCCATTAAGAATCAATTAACAATCTCAAGAAAACAATTCCTTTAGTTTTGGTTAAAATTAAATTACTGTTAAGAATAGGTTACTGAACGGAAGTTTTAAGATGCTCTCATTTTTTAAAATTTTAATAATTGGTCACGCTTTGTCCTCAGAAACTCCCCGTGATTTTTCTCTGTGTACTCATGAAAACAGTGCTAAAAAATATGAACTTCATGAATCTACTGAAGGACGTGTCTTGGAAATCAAGACTCAAGGTGCCCCTTTAAATAAAAAAGTCAATTTATCAGAGAAGGGAAAAATAACGATTTGGCGCGCGGATGATGTGCAGTGTTATGATTTTATTAAGACTCGTTAAGGCCTAGCATTAATCTATAGAGGAGTGCTACGATTTTAATATGATCTACAAAAAGGGGATAAAAATGAAACAATTATTGCTATTACTTTTTTCTACAACCGTTTCTCTGGCACAAGATTTGACAATAGATCCCCTTCCCGATCAATCATCGCCGCCTGATGCCGAATTAGGAATTATCGCTCGACCAAACAGCCCGTCCCTAGAAGATGAGGCTGTTTTTACATGGCATGGTTTAACACAAGGCAACCAGGAATCGATCAAGCAATTACTCGGTCAGAATCTGACTTCGGCGGAGGTAAAACAGGCCGTTACAATCATTAACCGACTGGCAACTGAGGGCAATATTTACGCCCAAGAATTACTTGTTAACTGTTGGATTGACGGAAACTTGGGGCTTTGGACAAATCAAGGGAATCAAGCACAGCGTTTACGGCTATTATGGTTATTTGCTGAGAGCAATCCCCTTGTCCATCGATATCTTGTCGAAAGTTATATGGAGGGGTATTTTGGCATTAGTATTAAGAAAAAATCTCAATTGAGACGAGTACAACGTTTTGCTTTGAATCATTTAATGTCTCCGGGGGTTGGTGATCTTGTTATTCAGGCAATGAAAGATAACCTTTTGGCTTTTAAATCGAAGCTAGTGTACTTTAAACGAGTTAAGGGTAAGAATGGCCGGTGGTATACGGTTGAAGGAGATAAAAAGGAATTGAACGCCATAGAATTCTTAGCCAAAAATCATAATGGCAAGGCTCAAGCTTTTCTTATTGAATGCTACATGGATAATCGATACGGTGCAGATTCATCAGATACCCGGAAATTTAAGCGGGCTTTGGAACAAATGGAAGCTTTGGATTCCGGAAACCCCGACTTGGGAGCATTAATTCTATCAGTATGGCGGCAAAACCTGCTGCATTATGGAAAAAAGGGGCACATTGAGCGTGAACAAGAACTTCGCCGATTAACCGAAAAGTATGGCGATTTGTTGGATGATAATCGCGTCAATCAACAATTCAGAATCTGCAACCAGTTCGAGTTACTTCGTGATTATCTTGAGGAGTGATCTTTAAACTATAGCTAGAGCCATTTAATACGGGTACAGGCGCGAGGAACGACGTGTACAGTTAGTACACGAGAGACGTTGCAACACATAGCCGGATTATAATGGGTCGGCTATATATTTTATACGTGGTCTTAAACATTTATTAACCCGAATTTGATACATTGAAGATCTAACAAGGGGATACAGTCAAGATGACTAAAGATGTTTGCGCCACATCTGATTCTTTAGATATTCAGGAAAACGTCATTGATTATTTACGTAGGATAAAACCTGCCGGAGCAGCATTTCATGCGGTCATGTTTAATATGTCCAAGCTTCTTCCCTTTAATCGTGAACCCGGGAAAATAGACGTTGCCTTGAGTGAAGTCAATCGAGTTTTTATCCCCTTACAAGGCAAAGTTTATAAATTATTGAATCATAACATTGTTTGTTTTGTTGAGAAGCAACCCATAATCTCGATTGAACGTTCTATCTCTCAATTTAAAAGGACATTGCCAGCTGACCCGATTCTATCTGATTCATTAAAGAAAGATACGTTCTGTCAGATCTATGACCTTGGTCTCAGATGGCGTGAAATTGATGACATTATTCAAGATATTGAAAATGATCCATCGTTCAAAGTTCGCAAGCAAGATGTTGATGGTAACTCAGTCACCATGATTGATCGTGGAATTGATAGTGAGACCTTAACCAGCCTTGATAGGATTATCAGTGCCTCTGACCTTCGCCCTTACCTAAAACGACAATCTATATTTTGGTACGACGGGAAAGAAAAACCGCATAAAATTGCAAGCCACCTCTTTTTATCGATTCAAAAGATCCAAGAAAAACTAGCGATTACTGAGTCAATAACGGCAAATGTTTGGTTGTTTAAACATCTAACAACTGTTTTAGATAAACAAACATTAACCATAATGAGAGACCTTTTAGAATCAAAATCTATAGAAAGTCTTCACGCGAACATCAACCTCAGAACCATCATATCGTCAAATTTTTACCGGTTTTTCGACTATTACAAGAAACAAAAACCCTTATCTTTTTGTGTTGATGTTGTTGATTATATGGCTCATCCGGAAGTAATGATTTTTGCTCGAGAACTCCTTCGCCAAAAAGATTGTCGCTTAATTCTGGGGGGAATTACCTCGGATCATATACCACTCTTAAATTTTGAGAAAATTCCCGCCAGTTTATTTAAGATAAAATGGAGTAGCGGGCTTGTAGAGAATCAAGATTTACTCAGGGATCTCGTTAAACATTTTGGTGCCTATAAGTTCATCCTGCATCAATGCACAACTGAAAGGGAAATTCTTGCAGGCCTTGAGTGCGGTATCGAACAATTCCAAGGATTTGGTATAGAAAAACTCTTGGCTGCAAAAGATTTAATCTGATAGAGCTAGAGCCATTTAATACAGGTACAGGCGCGATTAATCCTTTGTTATAAGTTCAGAACCAGTTTTATGATGATGTCTTTATCAGTTGGATCGCTTTGGGCAACTAGAAGTGCTAAGGCAACTAGACCCTCGTTTGTTATATGGTCTAATTGAATGTGATGGCCTGAAAGGTATAGCAATAAGAGAAAACTGCCGATGCGCTTATTCCCATCTACAAAAGGATGATCCTTGAGTGTGAAATAAAACAAATGAGCTGCTCGTTCATAGATAGATTGGTATAGAAGCTCTCCTGCAAAAGTTTGATGAATGCTCCCAAGAATTTGAGACAGTCCATGCTCTCTTTGATTTCCAAATAACTCTGAGGCCTCTTGTTGAGACATTAGATCTTGTTTGAAACTGAGGATATTTGCGGCGCAAAAATCTTCGGTGAAATTCTCATGATAGATTATATTTTTGTTGTTATAAGTCAACCGATTCTCATCAAAAGCGTTTAATAAAAGCCATGACTTAGAATAGGATCGAATTAGATCAATTGCTGCATGACCGATATCATCCGTATAACCATGAGCTAATAGGCTTTTTTTGAGAATATCAAGAGAGCGTGAAACATCATTAAGGCCTGATTTAAGAAGATACTCACGGTTATGAGCATATCCCATCAAGAGGTAATCTTTTAGTATTTGTGAAGACCAACGTCGAAATTCGGTACCTCGCTTGGAGTTAACACGATAACCGACAGAGAGAATAGCATCTAAGTTGAAATATTCTATATGTCTTTTGACCTGATGACCGCCTTCATCTTGAACTGTTGCAAAAAATGCAACAGTTGAATCTCGATCGAGTTCTCTCTCATCAAAGATCTTTTTTAGGTGTCGAGAGATTACAGATTTGTCACGTTCGAATAACTCAGAGATTTGATTAAGACTTAACCAAACCGTCTCAGCCTTTGTGTCCAAATGAACAGACAAAGATGTATGATTGTCAGAGGCGACAAATGTTATAATGTTCTTAATCGTTGCAGACATAAAGCAAATTCCATAGAGTTAGAGCCGTTCTACCTGATTGGTAATTGACAAAGTGCGAACACTGGCAATCACTGTGTTCAGGTGAGCGGTGTCTTTGACTTCAACATCAACGATTATATCCCAAAAATCTGCTGTTCTGTTCGTAACCTTAATATTAACAATATTGCCATTTTGTTTTGATATGGCTGTTGAAAAGGCAGACAGGCTGCCCGTTTTATTCAAGAATGTTGCCTTAAGGCGTCCCACGAACTTTTCATCAACTTTTTGTCTGCCCCAGTTCAAATCCAGAATCCGATTCGGGTCAGAGAATGCCTTTAAGACATCGCAATCCGTTGTATGAATCGTGATCCCCTTCCCTGTTTTGACAATCCCCGCAATATGATCTCCCGGTAAGGGGTGGCAACAACCGGCATATCGAACAGCCATGCCGTCAATGAGACCTTCGATAGAAAAGCTACTCGATTGTTCAGGAGATTCTTTTTCTTTCTTTGGCTTGGGTTCATTCTGCTCTTGCTTAAATGTCGGATAGCATGCCTGAATAACGTCATGAATAGAGAGTGTCCCTTCACCGATGCTGGCGTACAAATCTTCGAGTGCAACTTGCTTTAATTGTTCAATTGCCGGCTTAAGAATTTTCTCTCCGAATTCAAGATGAGCTTGCTTGAATGATTTTTGAAGGATACTCCGACCCAGTTCACTAAATTGCTCACGACGCTGTTGGCGAATAAATTTACGGATGTGCGATCGAGCTTTACCTGTAACAACAAATCGTTCCCATGTTGGCGACGGATTTTGGGTTTTTGATGTAATCGCATCGACCTGATCCCCGTTATTTAAAATCGTCCTAAGGGGCATCAGCCTGCCATTAATTTTAGCAGCCGTTATATGATCACCAACTTTTGAGTGTACCGCATAAGCAAAGTCAACCGGAGTTGCACCGCTTGGTAATTGGATAAGATCCCCCTTGGGGGTAAAGCAAAAAACTTGATCTTGAAACATTTCAAGTTTTGTATTTTCAAGAAACTCTTCCGGATTAGAGGCTTGATCCAAAATATCCAACAACCCGCGAAGCCAAGCATACTGACGCCCTTCATGGGATGCGCCTTGTTTATATTGCCAATGGGATGCGATACCATATTCGGCAATTCGGTGCATTTCTTCAGTGCGAATCTGAACTTCGATGCGGCTGTTGTAGGGGCCAATCAAGCCTGTGTGAAGTGACTGATAGCCGTTTGGTTTTGGTGTTGATATATAATCCTTGAATCGCCCTGGCAAGACAAGATAGGCATTATGAACAGCACCCAATGCTTGGTAAACAGCCGGAATTGAATCAACAACAATCCGAAAGGCCATAATGTCGGATAGCTGCTCAAAAGCAACCCGTTTATGCTGCATTTTCTTCCATATGGAATACGGTGTTTTCTGACGGCCATTGACTTGAAATCCGGTTAACCCTGATGATAACAAAACCTTCTGGATATCCTCAATAATAGCGTCGACAGTATAATCCGCATTTTCATAGAGGAAACTGAGGCGGCTTTGAACCGATTCGCGAGCTTCCGGATTAATAATACCAAAAGCAATATCCTCAAACTCATCCTTGAGGTACTGCATCCCCATACGTTCTGCTAGTGGTGCATAAATTTCGATCGTTTCACGAGCAACCCGTCGACGTTTATCATCAGAACTGACATGATGCAGGGTGCGCATGTTGTGCAGACGATCAGCCAATTTTACAATTAAAACTCGAATGTCTGTCGACATAGCCAGCACGAGTTTTCTGAGGTTTTCTGCCTGCTTGGTATGTTCTGATTGAAGTTGTAGCTGAGAAAGTTTCGTCACACCATCCACAAGATTAGCAACGTCTGTACCGAACTCTTTTTCAATGTCTGCTAGCGTGACAAGCGTATCTTCGACCGTATCATGCAATAGGCCTGTGATCACTGTTGCCAAGTCAAGTTTCAGCTCAGCTAAGATTTCAGCAACCGCAAGCGGGTGTGTATAATAGGGATCTCCTGATGCTCTCAGTTGAGAACCGTGCGCTTGCATACAAAATTCATAGGCACGCCTCAGTTTTTCCTGATCGACCGTTGGGTTTGATTGGATGACCTTATCCAGCAATTCTTCAAGCTGTCTATTCACCATTGAAATTGCCCCTCAAAAGACATTTCTTGTTAACGGGGTGTCCACGCTTCATAGCTTTTCTTTTCAATTGGTTTATAATACCCTTTTGGACGGTACGCATAAACGGTTCCCGTTAAATTGCGTTGATGAGGTTTTTCCCAGTAATACCGTTTGCGCGGCTGTGGTGGTTCCGGGTTTGTATGATGGAGCCAACCATGCCAATCGGCAGGTACTTTAGATGCTTCGACGTCTCCCTTATAAATAACCCAACGCCGAAAAATCCCGCGAACATTCTTTTTTTTATCTTGGTAATATTTGTTACCAAATTCATCTTCGCCAATAAGTTGGCCGCACCACCACGTAAAAAGAATTGTTCCAATATCTGTCATGACACCCTCACGTCATTATAATTACTAAAATTGTACCCGATTTATCGACTTAAAAGCAATGCGCTTGCAACAACAGCTGCGGTTTCAGCTCTTAAAATAGTTGTACCAAGGCTCGTCGGCACAACAAAGGGTTGCTGTTGTAAAAGATCAACTTCGCTGGGATGCAGCCCCCCTTCCGGGCCAATCAAAACGGCCGAACCATTAACAAAATTTTGCATAGATGATACCGACATTCTTTCAAAACAAACATACAGTTTTTGTCGATGATCCCATGTCGATAAAATCTGCTCCAACCTTTGTAAAGGTTTAATAATCGGGACAGTTAATCGCTCACATTGCTGTGCTGCATCGGTTGCAATACGTTGAAGTTTTTCCTGATTGATCTTATGGATATTCCCGTACTGCATCATGACCGGCTGAAACTCTGTCACGCCGACCTCTGTACATTTTTCAATCAGATAGTGCAGAGCATCATTTTTAATCGGGCAAAACAAAAGGATTAATTGTTTTTCAATCTCAGGTACTCTGAGCTGCTCTCCAATAAGAACGTCTATTTTAGATTTGGTCAGGGTACAAAGTGTTGCAATAAATTCACCATAATCTTGGTTAAAGAGCTTAATGCTATCGCCAACAGCGTATCGCAAAACATTCCGTAAATAGTGAACCTGTTCGTCTGCTAAGGATAAAACTTCCCCCGTAGCAAGGGTTCCTTCAACATGAAGTCTGGTCATTAGGCACTCCTGCGTCCTTGGAAGGCTGTAAAGAGCGTCCCTTCATCCAGATAATCCAGCTCTCCGCCAATCGGGACGCCGTGCGCAAGTGTGGTTACAGTAACACCCATAGGTCTAAGAAGTTCAGTCAAGTAGTGAATCGTCGTCTGCCCATCAACAGTTGCATTTAAGGCTAAGATAACCTCTGTTATCTGACTTTTGGCAACCCTTTCAATTAAACTTTGGATGGCCAATTGCTGAGGGCCAACACCATCAATAGCCGATAAAACGCCACCCAGAACATGATACAGCCCTTTGAAGGTGTTTACACGTTCCATTGCCCATAAATCAGCCACATCTTGCACAACACAAAGTTGTTGAGGATCACGTTTAGGATCCGTACACAAACTACAAGGGTCTGTTGCATCAAGGGCAAAACAGACTTGGCATGTTTTTACTTTTTGCTCTGCATCAAGCATCACTTGAATCAAGGGGCGAAAAATCTTCTCTCGTTTCTTTAAAAGATGCAAAGCGACACGTCGCCCTGATCGAGGGCCAAGGCCGGGAAGTTTACTCAGATGCTGAATCAAAAGCTGAATTTCAGGGCTATTCACGGTTACTTATGTTCCTTTAAAGCATTAAGTACGGCAAATGGGTTTGATTTTTCAGGCAAAACCTCTTCGCCTTGACCCTCATCCATCACAGCACGCGGATAAGGATTGATCTCAAGAGATAAATACTGAGCCGTTATCTCACCAAAATCAACCTCATTATCTTGATAAAATTCAAGATCGTATTCTTTTTCAGCTTCTGTATGCCAATCCATATCATCGTGGAAACGATCTTCATCTCCTTCGACAAGGCTAAGCTTGAATTCGAATTCTAAATAATCAGGAACTTCAGCCAATGTCACAATACAAGCTTGAATCACATCAGCTGTAACTCTGGCATTAACCTCAAAATCTTTGGTATGATCAGACTTTCGAATATCAATGGTGGCAACCAGTTTCTCAATTCTCAGCAAATCAAACCGTTGAGCAAGTTCCGTCAATTCTTCGGCTGTTGCTGTTATGTCGTATTTATAGGGCAATTGCCCGACTTTATCTAAGTTAAATAGTCTACTAAATTCTGGTGTCATCATTGAATCCTATATAAAACAAAGTTCGTGAATATTTTTTTGTATTTTTAAATGATCTAATTGAGCCTTTACATAGCTTCCCAATTGAGACGATTGCGACATACAGTCATTATTGCTGTCATAAACATTCTTGTAAAGTGCTCTATCTAAACTATCATCCTCAAGAGCCATATCATAGGCCGTTAGCCGACCAAAGAAACCTTCAATAAACCGTTTGAAATTCCGATCGATACCTTTTTCACTCAAACGAGCATTACGTAGGCTGTGATCCATATCCTCAACAAATAACTCAACCATCTTTTGGCTCACGGTGGATGCTTCAGCGGTTTTTTCTTCTTTTAATCGACGCAGCATGACAAATAAAAAAACTGACAAAACTTCGAATCGCCCCAGAATCTCATCCCTGATATCAAAATCAAGATAATGCGACGGCTTTCTTGCCATCTCGACACAGACAGCATAAAGTTTTATTGCCGTTTTTTTCTCAGAAGAATCTGTTTTTTTCCAAAACATTATCGCTCCATACTTGACATTAGTGTCGTCTCGTGCAAATTCTAAGGTTAAGAATAACCATATCAATTTTGAGTTAACTATACGATGAATCGCATTCTTATTCCTACAGTTATTTTATCTTCATTTATAACGGGTTGCAGCCCAACCGTCGATAATAGAGGGTATGAAAACGATAACCGAGACTTTACTAAGATTATTCCGGGACAGACGACTCGTGACTATGTCGAAGAAAACTTTGGCAGCCCGTCAACAATTAGTGCTTTCAGACCCGAGACATGGTATTACATCTCGAAACAGACAGAAACAAAAGCATTCCTGACACCGACAACAACAGACCTTTTGTCGTACGAAGTCATCTTTAATGATGCCGGTATTGTCTCTAAAGTTATGGAACGTAAAGGTGAGCATGTCCGTGAAATCACCCCTGTAAAACGTGAAACACCATCAGCCGGTCATCAGTCAGGTTTACTTCGTGAAGTGTTCAGTAACTTTGGCAAGATCTCAACAAAAGGTGGTTCACGAACAGGAACACCATAATTATACCAAACGCCAGATTAACTTAGGCGTTTGGATCAGTTAAAAATGGCTGTGGTATTAGTCTTCTTTTGAGGATTCCCAGTACTTATTAGCAGCGCGAGCAAAAGCTTCATAGATCGCAGGAAGTGACCATTCAAATTTGTCACGCATGTAGATAATGAACTGCTTGCTTTGTGTTATTGGGATTTCTGTTGTTTTTTTACCACTTAAAATTTGGAGCGTCATTTTTGCAGCAACTTCTCCCTGTTCAAACGGTGATGTGGCAACAGCAAATTTCGCCCCATCCTCAACAGTAAAACCATTGACGCCGACAATCGGTAATTTTGAGTTTTCAACAGTCCACTTCATAATATCAGCAGCAGGAACTAATTTTTCATTCTCATCATAAACTTTTCTATAGTTAGAAATAAGCAAGCAATTAACTTCTTGATCGGCGTTCAGAACTGCTTTTTTCCACTCTGAATATTTATGAACTAAGATAGAAGGTCGTAACTTTATCGGATCCCAATTTTTACCAAAATTGTGCAGAAACTCGTCATCCGCCTGAACAGTTCCGGAGTCATCAGACAAGTGCAAAATCTTGATTTCAGGCAAACTAGGATTATCCTTTAAAATGGCAAGAAGCGTATCCCGGATTCCGCCAAGCGGTAGTCGTTCTAAAATCCCTGTCACGTTAGATGCTTTCTCATAACCATAGGCCTCTGGTGACGCATTAACACCTGAATAAACAATATCAATATAAGGGCGATCAATATAATATTTAGCAACATATTCCTGAGCATCGTCATCAACAGCGATAATAATATTCGGTTTAATTTCATCAACAACACGCCTTGCCAGTAACCCTGCACGTTGTTTATGGCTTTCTGAAGGATAGTTTTTGGTATCCATATAATGCCAACGAACATTATAAGATCCCGTAGCTGTCAAGACTTTCTTGAGCCCTTCGTTAACATCGCGTGTCCATGAATAATCCGTATTATAGCTATTGAGAACGAGAATAATCGGTTTATCAATGTTATAAATGAGGGATATCGTGATGAATCCGATAATAAAAAGATAAAACAGGAAGTTTCGAATATATATTTTGTACATAACCTCCCCCTTCCTACATCAAACCCAAAGATTTCCAATAAGGAATTGAGATATAGAATGCACCAAGTTTTATAATGCCAACAAAAATGTTAAAGAAAATAAATTTCTTTCGGTCATAAAATAACTGATTATTCAATAATCCTGCTTCCTCGAAAATGATGTAAAATGAATTCTGATATGGAATAAACCACATATCAGCCGCAACAAGAATAATAAACGTAACAAGCCATGGATTAACACCTTCGTTCGAGGCCAAAGGGATAAACGTCGTACTCAAGAGAACAACAGCAGGCGCAATGGGCAAGAACATCCGTATAATTAACGTTAAGATACAAATATAAGTCAGAAATAGCGTAGCATTATTGCCACTGGATGTTAGTATTTTGAGGTATTGAGCTAACCATAAATCCATCCCCAGATACTTAATTGTTGCTGTTATGCTGACAGCTGATGCCATAAAAATTAGAAATGGCCAGTCAACTTCCCTTTGGAATTGCTTCTTAGAAATAAAACCAAAACCAAAGATACAAAACATGATAAATAGAGTCACGATAGACGGGTGAATTTTATGGATACTGTTGGTCAAAAGACCAATCGTGAGGAAAACCATCCCAATAATACCTGTTATTTCTTCACGCCTTAATTCGCCCAATGCTTGGAGTTGCTCACTGAAAACACTATGCCTAACTTCCTTTTTTTTGCTCATCATCATTGTTGCGAACATAAACATAAAATATCCAACAGCAACAATGAGACCGTAAACACCAGCGGCTTTTAGCCATCCAAACCATTGAAACTGATCTTGCTCTTGAACAGGAAGCAACCCTAAAATAACGAAATTCATCAACGAGCTTGAGAGAATAACATTGGCAAAAATTGAACATCCAAAAAAAGCAGAAGCTGCAAACTGGACACTTAGAAAACTTTTATTATTGATGTTTAAATTATGAACCATTTTTGCAACAAGGGGGGTAACAAGGACACATCGACTAACGATTGATGGCACCATAGGCGTTAGAACCGTACCAATCATAAAGATAACGATATTGAGCCCCAACATCGAATTAGAAACCATATGAGTAAAAAAGAAAATAAATCGATGCGTCAGCCCCGATGTCGTAATCAGCAAACTGATAACAAACACGGCCATAATCAGCAAAAACGTCTCAGACGACAATCCGCTTAAAACAACACTTGCCGGAGCAATACCAAACATCAACGTCGACATGAGCAAAAAGACACCCGGGATAAATTCCGGAAATAACCGAAACATCCACATAGAAATCGAACATCCCAAAAAACTTAAGAAAAGGCGGCTATCTTGGGTTATAGCAAATTTTTCCAAAGCATAATAAATCGCCAATGGCAAAAGGATAGTACAAATCCAACCGAATATATCTCCCCAACCAGCAAAATCTTTAGTAACAACCTTCTTTGGTCGCTCGTTGATAAGAGGCATTTTAATGTACTGCCTTAAAAAGGAAGAAAACAAACCATCAGCTGTTTTGTTTTCACGGAGATTAGCTTGCTCTAGTGATATTTTTGGCACCATATAAATGGTCACATCACTCAAAGCCTTTGCGGTTGAAATATAGTGATCTGATCCTAAATAGATCTCTTCCCCAAAGCTCTCACCTGCTTTTTTGACAACCTGTCCCCTTTCATTACCAAGCAGAACTTCGCCATTGGCAATAAAGTAGACAAAACTACCAATAGCATCCTCTGTGAAAATTACTGTATCTTTAGGAACATACACGCGCTCACTCCCACTGACAATTTCCGCCCTTTGTGTGGGGTGAATAGAACTGAGGTGAGAGGAACTATCTATAATCTGAGCTAAATTCATTTTAATAACAAATAAGATTTACCTAATTTAAGATACATCTAGAGTCTTTAAAAAATACTTAAGAGAGTTCATTTTTTGTTAATGTGTATTCTCTAATCTATTAGCATGGCAGGATTTATTGACTTAGAAAATATGAATACATTTGTCGGATATGAAGTTACCGGTCTAGAGCTTATTGCTGATCATTATGATGCTTATATCATAGATCTGTGGGGCGTTATTTATAACGGCCATCATGTTTACGATACCGCTAAGAATGTTCTAGGGAATTTGATGCGCCAGGGTAAAACGATTCATCTTATTACGAACAATCCAAGATCAAGCTGTGGAATCGGGCAAATGCTTGCCGGTCTAGGTCTGACTTCCGATTATTATAGCAATATCATTAGTGCCGGCCAGAAAACGCTTGATTTATTAAACTCCGGTATTTTAATGCCGGGTAGAAAACACCCGCTGAATGCTTATCTTATTGATGACATTGGTTTATGTGACTGGCTTGATGCCGCCAATCTAAAAATTGTGCCTGATATCCACACAGCAGACTTAATCCTATCGATTCATATGGATGAAACGTTACATACGCCAACGCCCTTTGTTCCCTTGTTTGAAAATGCCATAGCCCTAGGCATCCCCCACATTTGCAGCAATCCCGACAAATACGTTGTAAAAAATGATATTAAATTGGCACGTGTGGGCAGTTTAGCTGATCTGTACCGATCATTGGGCGGTACAGTTTTTGAGATTGGCAAACCTCATCCTGTGATGTTTGAAAATATTATGAACTTACATAATGCCAAGTCGATTCTGTTAATCGGGGACTCCCTTGTGACAGACATAACCGCAGCCAGTTATATCGGTGTTGATAGCTTACTCGTGACTTCCGGTTACCATCAAGATGAATTTCGGTCAGCAAGTCGCCTTAATAATAAAAGATTATTTAAAAATTATGGTGTTAGCCCAACTTATGTTTGTGAGTATTTGTCATGGGAATAAAAAGTGTTATACTATAGCTAAAAGTAGTCTAAGGTCTGTGTCAATGAATATCCCTCGTCGTGGTTTTATGTTGTGCTTATCGTCTCCCTCAGGCGCGGGGAAAACCTCCATCTGTAGTCGCTTGCTCGAGATAGACTCCCAGACAACGTTATCAGTATCTGTTACGACGCGACCAAAACGCCCGGGGGAAATTGATGGTGAGGATTATTTCTTCATTGCCCAAGATAGTTACAAAAAAATGGTTGAGGAAGCAGAACTGTTGGAACATGCCACAGTTTTTGGACATGGATATGGCACGCCAAGAGAGTTTGTTTTTAACTCACTGGCTGATGGAAAGGATGTCTTGTTCGATATCGACTGGCAAGGAACTCAGCAGTTAGCACAGATCGCACGGACAGATTTAGTGAGTATTTTTATTTTACCACCGACGACCCAAGCACTAGAAGATCGCCTCCGCATACGATCGCAGGATAGCGAAGACGTTATTCATCACCGCATGTCCGAAGCATCCCAAGAAATGAGCCACTGGGCTGAATATGATTACGTCATCGTTAATGAAACACTAGATAAAAGTGTTCAACAGGTTCAGTCAATTATCACAGCTGAACGATTGCGACGGACGCGACAAATCGGATTAACTCATTTTGTTAATGGATTGCGTGGCGTTGATTAACAAACAGCAACATATGTTGCTGTTGATTCAAAGGCTAAAATACCATTTTCATGAATTTCTGCTTTTACCGTCAGACGCCCCTTCCCCTTTTGCGCAACCATCTCTAAGAATTTTGCAACATCAACCTCTGATGGTTGAGAGCATACAACTGAAAAATCCTGGGTAACAGGGGAACAAAATTTCGTTTGTGCTGTATGGACAAAAATTTTTGCTTCAACATTTTTTTGCTTTAAAAGATAGTCCACAACAGCCCAGCTTGCCAAAGATGCAACGCTGAATAAACTGCCGCCAAAGGCAACTCCCTTGTCATTGATATTCGCATCAATCGAAGCACGAAACTCAACGCCCGTATCATCAGATTTGACAACAGAAATCCCCATGGCCTTAGTCACAGGGACTTTGTTCTGCATGAACGCTTTAAGAAAATCTACATGCATAAGCGATATCTACCTGAGGTGGCTTTCAACGAAATCCCAGTTAA
Organism: Candidatus Paracaedibacteraceae bacterium; assembly: GCA_019636035.1. Lineage (GTDB taxonomy): Bacteria > Pseudomonadota > Alphaproteobacteria > Paracaedibacterales > Paracaedibacteraceae > Paracaedibacter. The sequence continues at coordinate 358,105 of JAHBYI010000002.1, read as the reverse complement.
CGAGGTGCGTTAAGAACGTATCAACGTAGTCAGGTCGTCGGTTTTGGAAATCAAGGTAATAAGCATGTTCCCAAACATCACAGGTGAGCAAAGCCGTCATGCCATGCGCCATAGGAAGATCTGCATTCCCTGTTTTCAGGAGTTTTAAGGATCCATCAGAATCTTGAACCAACCATGCCCAGCCGCTTCCGAATTGAGTAACGGCTGCTTGCTTGAATTCAGCAAGGAATTTATCCCAGCCGCCAAATGCAGCTTCGATTTTTGCTTTAAAGGATGCAGATGGCTCGCCACCACTATTTGGTTTCATACAATTCCAATAAAATGTATGGTTCCAAACTTGGGCTGCATTATTAAAGATGCCAACCATATCAGCTTTGCCGGCAGAGGCAATAATAACTTCTTCCAAAGAGGCAGATTCCAATTTATGCCCGGCCAAAAGAGTGTTCAAATTGGTGACATAGGCCTGATGATGCTTCCCATAATGAAATGAGAGCGTGTTTGCAGAAATATGTGGCTCAAGAGCGTTCATTTCATAGGGTAGTTGTGGTAGTGAATGAGACATTACAGTTCCTCCTGTTCATTTTCAATAATTAATTCCTAGCAAATTAGTCAGATATTGTCACTCGAATTTTACGCTTCCCGGACAGTAAGAAAGAACGGATGACACAGTCTTTAACGAAGCATCCAGGCTCGCCATTGTTTTTGATAAATCAAAGGTATCATCCTCTAAAAACGTCCAAAAGGTCGTTGCAAAAGCAGCATTAAACGCCAAAGTTACACCGATGGCAAAAATACCATCATCATCATAATAGTGCTTTACGATATCAGAACCAAATCGAGTTAACCTCGGGGCAATATCAAGATAGGTTGATGGCGATAGCAAACGATCTTGAGTCATCTTCTTAAGACCGGATCGATATGGCGCGACAAGATCAAAGGCCATCATAACGGCATCAAAAATCTGATCCCTAGAGGTAAGTTTTTCTGTCTTATCAGGCAAAGACAGTCTAGTCCAAACGTCCTCAATTAAAGCCAAAATAATCTTTTCAGGGGTGGGAAAAATTTCCCTTAAACGCGCCACATCAACATCAGCACATTCTGCCAAGCAATCGACACTGGCCAAGACTTCTTCCCGGGCAAGGATCACCCATAAGCTTGCAATAATATGGTCGTATTGTTCTTTGTTCATTGAGAAAGTTCCTTAGCACGGTTATAGGCTGAGTCTACAGCCTCTAAAACAATGTTATTAATCTTATTATCTGTAAAGGATTGCAAAGCAGCAGCCGTTGTCCCTCCCGGACTTGTAACCTGTATTCGAAGATCTTCAGCCGTTGTCATATTGACTTTAAGAAGTTCAGCAGCACCAACAAATGTTGCCTGAGCCAACAAGATAGACTGCTCATCATCAAAGCCTAGTTTTTTTGCTGCATGCTGAAGGGCTTCGGTAAAGAAGTAAAAGTAGGCAGGTCCACTGCCGCTGATTGCTGTTATCCTGTCAATTTGATCTTCATTATTAAGCCATAAGATGGTGCCGCTATTCGATAACATTTTCTCAATCAAAACACGATCTTGATGCGTTGCATCATGAGAAAAGATACCATAAATGCCCAGCCCCGTCGTAACAGGAAGATTTGGCATAACGCGCACAACGCGCCCCGTCAGAACGTCAGCAACTCTCTTGATATTAAACCCTGCTGCGATGGATATGACCAATGTATCAATCGTACACAGTCTTTTATAGACAGATAAAACATCCGGCATGATCTGTGGTTTTATAGCAAAGACAATAACATCCGGGCTATAGGTTGCGGGGAGCTGATCCACAGTTGTATAGCACGTCCCGACACGGTCTAATTCAGGGGAAACAATAGAAACCTCAAGCTCTGAATCGATGATCCAATCCGTAGCAAGAGCCTTGCCCATATGACCATATCCAACAAGAAGTATCCTAATCATCGTAATTTCCTTTAAATATTTAAGGATGCAAGTAAAATAAATCTTTACTTTATCTATAAAAATCAGTATATTAACAATAATATTTGAGCTAAGACTCAAAAAAAGTGAATAATAATGTGTGAAAATTAGACTTACTAAAGTCTATACGCTTACATAAAGATAGCGTTTTTTAGATAATTTAAAAACAAAAAAAACCTATTTTTTTCGCTTTTGATTAAATTAATTTTAACAAATTCCATATAATATGGAATTATAACGCAATAGGCAATAGGTGTACCATGAAGGACTCTTACTTTAAATCAGTTGTGATGATTGAACGTCTGCATAGATTATTTCTCGACGTCGTTCGCACAGAACTAGATCGTCTAGCGATCCGCGATATCAATAACGTACAATGTTTGGTTCTTTACAATATTGGCAAAGGTCAAGTCACTGTTGGTGAATTAACGAACCGTGGTTATTATTTGGGATCAAATGTTTCTTATAACCTGAGGAAAATGGTTCAAAATGGTTATCTTATCCAAGAACCGTCAGCACATGATCGTCGTTCAAGCCACGTGAAGCTTTCTTCCAAAGGTCTTGAGCTGCACACAAAGCTCGATGGTATCTTTAAAATGCACGCTGATAACCTAAAAACAGTTGGCATTCAAGATGACCACGTTAAGCTATTGGATGAAACCTTAGTACGACTAGAAACATTCTGGTCTGACCTTATCAAGAGTGAAGGTCGCCGATAGTTTTGTGACCCTAATCAGAAAAACAGGGTGGTTTTCCACCCTGTTTTTATACCAAAAGAGTCAATATATTTTTTATCTTATTCACATGATTTTTTTCTTGACACGACTTCCCCTCACAAAAAGAAGTATAACGCTAAAATTATCTTGAAAATTGAACAAATCCGCGCCATTCAAGGATCATGCTCAAAAATGCAGCAACCTGTTTTACCCTCAAGGAATCCGTGCATACTCCCGTAATCCCAACAGCATATCCACAAAGTTATCCACAGGTTCGGTGGATAAAAATTAAGAGATTATTAACTTTTGCTTAAAGACCTGAATCTACACGGGTTATTCCCGATTGCGAAAAAATAAGAATACCATTTGGCGAGTAAACTTATTAAAATCATAAAGAATTACAATAAGAAGGTTATATATGATTAAATTTTTTCTCAAATTCATCAGTATAGGAACCTCCCTATATGCTTATGATTTTAACCAGACCTCTGATGCAAGGTACAATATTCCTCCAGAATACAGGGCTATGATGGGATATATTACCGATCAGGATGTCGATGGTTTTACTCAAGTTATAGAACACTATCAATGCAACCTTAACCGTCGGTTGTGGAAAGCAATTTACGATAAGGTCGTCTCATCGGAACACATTGATCTATTTGATACACTCAATCACCATGTGCGGTATAGTGACTCACGATTACTCAGGACACTTGACGAAACGAATAATCCAATACGGTATATTCGCTATGCAAAAGTTATCATAAGAGAAATCCCTCACCTCTTAGCACCAATCTTATTCTCAACACTCGATAAGGATGACACCCTCCCCTTTATGTTTATCCTCAACAATTACGCAAACAGCATCGACGAAGATATGGCGTTTACCTTTTTCTTTATCACTCTTAAACATGGAAAAACGTCTTATACCGAAAAATTAATCGATAAATTACGATTGCACACACAAAAGCTGTGTAATGAAATTTATATTTTAGCCTCCTATTTTCAGGCCACAAAGATAGCACAGCACATTTTGGCGACTTATCCAATTCATGATGATGCTATTTGCACTATTTATGCCAATATACAAAACATGCTCATCATCGATAAACCATCGAAAGAATTTACTAAACGGGTTAAGAAAATTTTGCAGGATAATACGTTTACCCAAGCCCCTCAATTTAAAGCGATAAAAACCATCAAATTCCTCAATCTCCATAATGCTTTGCTTTTCGATCAGAATTGTTTTTATCGCATCCGATTTCATTTAACGGTTCTCCCTTTTATGCCTCCCTACACGATAGCTTTCGATGATGATGAACTTGAGTGTACGATTGACTTGAATAACCTTTATATCTCAACCCCAGAACCAATGATCGGGCGTTCTTTCATCTACCAAGCAAACAATCCTGATCCTGATCTGTATGAGAAAGCCCATACGCTTAGTTACGCAAAACTCTCTGAGGATGATCACCCCATAATAACGGTGTTTGTTGAACTTATTCCCACAGAAAATATTTCCAACAATCCGTTACCGAGTATCTGGCAATTAAATTCGGATAGGTCAGATTTTATATTAAGTCATCCGGATGAACGATTTCAGGCTTGTTCATCAGCAGTAATGCCCCCTGAATAAGATGAACCGGATCAGGATGAGTCTGCTTCGCTAAGTGGAAGTAGCGATTCAACGTTTGTTCGACTCGATTCCAGTGATTGGGATTTCTTAGAGTTTCTCCCTTAATAAGAGGATTGACACTAACTCCGTTCGCACACAAAACTGCCTCGCGTACAAACCACTGGATAATATTAGGAATCGTACGGATATGCGGATCTTTTTTATCCAGTTTTGCGATATACGCCGTTAACTTAGCAATACTTCCCCGATGAAGATCATGTAGAATTTCCTGAATTTGCCTACAAAAACCATCGAGATCAAGAGAGCGCAATGCCAAAGCTTGCCCTAAACTTCCGTTCGCAACCTGAAGGATCATCGGATCGATTTCTATCCCTGATTTTTTAAGATCATCGGGACATAGTGGCGACATAGTCAGAACACTGCAACGCGAACGGATAGTCGGCAAAAGGCTTCCCATTGAGTGACAAACCATCAAAAATAAAAATTGGCGTGGCGGTTCCTCTAAGATTTTCAGTAATGAGTTTGCCGCATTACGGTTCATTTCATCAATTGAATCAATAACGACGATACGCCATCCCGGAATCGCCGGTGATTGCCGTGCAAAATCCACAAGTTTACGCACTTGATCAATTTTAATTTCGGTTTCCGGTTTACCATCGTCATCAATAGCTTTTTCTAAAACCAATAAATTAGGATGAGATCCTTGATCAATCAGCATTGTATGAAATGCCGGATTATCGCTTGAATCCGCCAAAAGATACCGCACAAAATGATAAGCAAATGTCGCCTTACCGATACCACGCTGCCCCGATAATAACCATGCGGGATGTAACGTATTATTCGTCTCTAGTTTTTTTAGGCGATCAAACTGCTCATCAAAACCGATGACTTGTTTTTGGTGCTTAGGAGATAGAGTTATATCAATCATTTTTCATACAGTATTTGTGATCTATATCTTTGTGTTCTATACTCACCTTAGATGAAGATTCATTGTGATGACAAGTGTATTTGAGGTAAGCATGCAATTTATCGTTGCTCTTATGATGATGTGTCACGCTGCGGGCATTCGCGAAGACAATCCCACTCTGGCTGAATGCCGACAAGGCATCGTGAACCACCAAGCAGATGATTCTGTGACTTACAAGGCAGGAACAACCGCATCAGGTCAAAAAACAAAACCCGCAGATCTACCGGAAAATCGTGATTTTGGTTTAGGAAAACACGTGATTATCCCCCTTGATACACCGCTGAAAAATCATGCTGCCGGCTATACAGCAACCCCGAATACTGCTGTTAATGAAACAGTCAATGATTCAAAGATTTATACAGGCGTTATCGACATGCAGGACGATAAAATTCGAATTAACGGTGAATCGCTTAGCAACACAAGCGAAGACGAACGGCGCGCTCAATGCAAAAAACTATATCCGGAGTTGAAATAAAAATACTCCAATGTTACCCCCTCGTGCTCATCATAGTTTTCTTTTAATTGAGAGAACACTTTCTATATTAAACAATAACTTGACAAATTGAATATAAGTATGTAGATAATAATTTTTAAAAATAAAAAAGGTTGCATTATGATTCGCGTTGTTTATATATCTCTCTTGAGTCTATTTTTTGAAAATGCTTGCTTTGCAGCAGAGGATATTTCTCCCAGATCACCCCAAATGTTAAGGCTATCTAATGCTTTTACAGATTTACTTTCAAAAGAGGGTACTATACTCGTAATGACATACGACAAGATTATTCCTCTCGCAGGAAAAGCCTTTGAGGCAGCACAAGCGTTGGATCAATTGATAGGAAAAAACAAAAAGAACCATGGAGTATTTTCGAAGTTTGTTACGAGACAAGCAGAGTTTTTTGGAGATGTTATCCAGTTAATCGATGTACACTTATCCGTAACCAAAACTCCCCATAAACTAGCAGCAACCCTTCTTTCTGTAAGTCTCTATAGATACGGATGCAACTTTACTAATTTAGCAGAAATTGCTTTCCTCAAAAAAGACCATCAGGCCACAGTTGCCTCCGCAACAACAGCAATTGACTCACTACAGCGTAGTATACCGATCTTTACTCAAGACAACGATGATGAAAGCACAGCACGCGCAAAAAATGATTTAGCAAGAATCTTAAATATAAGAGCGGTATCTCTTATTAACTTAGAAGAGGCAGAAAAAGACATTCACAAATCTATCCAATATTTCATAGGTGGTCTGAATGATTTGAAGTCGTCCTTACACCTTAAAGATGATCCGACCCTTCAAATAGAATCATCAGGCACAATCGCATTAGCTGTAAGAAAGGCACTTGAGGCTTACCAAGGTTTTTTTGGCGATACAACAACGACTACAGCGGAGAAATCAGCCGTCCTTGATGAATTGACCACATTAATGAGTCTATGCCAAAGCATACCCTCAACTCAGCCAACCATCGAAATCATATCCTCTTCGAGCAAATTGGGCAAAAAACAAAAAGGACAACGTCACCAACACGCACAAATAGCCTTATCATCGACAATGATTAATTTAGATGATTTCAAAAAAATGATTGTATCCTTAAACTGTGGTATCTTAAACGCTAGCACAGATGCAGAAAAAGCAGAAAAACTCTACAGAACCTTTTTATACGATGGTAAATTTAGCAATGATCCGGATTTAGAATCCCAATTTATCGCTGCTAACTTAGATTATTTAAGAGGCAATCCAAAAACTATTCGCGAATTCTATCGCAAACAACGAATTGCCAAAATACTTAAGAAAATAAAAGAACAACAAATACTAGCCGAGCAAGCATCAGCAAAACAACAGTATGTTCCGCAGCCAAGCAAAGCAACAGCAAAACCATCATCACAGCAGGATTATAGCTCTACGTCCTACACATCTGACGCATCTGGCGCATCATCAAGTGACAAGTACACGCCTCCGGTCAAACGGGTAAAAGTGAAAACACATGGCGTCTCTAACCCACCGTTAACGTCATCAATTGAACCAACTTATGAGGCAGAACCTACAGATCAAGCCCCGGAAATTATTGTTTTAAATAAAAATGTCTACGGAACATTTCACGGCCTTGTTGTTGACGTGGATTATAAAGTTACCTTACAAGATGTAAAAAAACTTTTATGTTTCCTTGGATGTACACTTGATACGAATCAAGGTAAAGGTGTTCATCAAAAAATCACTGCTCCAAACGGACAAATTTGGATCGCACCTCAAGATTGGGGCAATAGGATTCCTGATTATTACCGGCTACAACTGGCAAAATTCATCCTGGATGATCTTGCCATAGATCCGGATCATGTCATGCAGAAATAACTGTACTCAATTTTAGTTTGGTTGAGTATATGCTAGAGCTAGATAAAATTTACCATTGAATTTATATTTAGCTCTTCCCATAAAGTTGGTATAGTATTTTGTGTACAGCTTAGGTGCCAATCATGACAAACGCATTACTCTTTCTTGCCACTGCCTTTATTTGGGGGACGACTTGGCTTGCCATTAAATTTCAATTAGGGATGGTTCATCCCCTGTGGTCAGTTTGTTATCGCTTTGCTATATCGGCTGGGATCCTCATGGTTTTGTGTTACCTAAAAGGAAGCTGCCTCAAATTCAAGAAAAACGATCACAAATGGTTTGCTTTACAGGGGTTATTGCTATTCTCCCTTAACTACCTCTTTTACTACATGGGAACAGGGTATTTTGTCAGTGGGATTGTTGCTGTTATCTTTGCATCCGTCGCTATGTTCAATATCTTTAACGGGCGTATCTTCTTAAAAATCCCTTTGTCCAAAAGTGCAATTGCCGGTTGTGCTATTGGATTAACAGGGCTTGCGGTTATTTTTCAATCAGAATTTCTACGCTTACTCGATAAAGATGTGTCCTTCATCATCACAGGTTTCCTCATTTGCCTTATCGGAACAGCAATTGCATCAACAGGGCAAATTGTTGCAACGGCGAATTTATCCCGTAACCTTCCTGTTTTGGAAACTAATGCGTGGGGCATGACCTATGGTGCCCTATATACAGCCCTGGGAGCCGTTGTGATTGGCGAAATACCAACGTTTGACTTTAACAATAAATACGTTGGCTCACTTTTGTATCTTTCAATAGTTGGAACGGTTATCGCTTTTGATCTTTACATGCGATTAGTGCGTAATATCGGCCCCGGCAAGGCAGGATACGCTTTCGTCTTAATTCCTGTTATTGCTTTGACAGTTTCGTCCGTATTCGAACAATTCACATGGACGATGGAAACATTTATTGGGATTTTTTTGGTTGTCACAGGCAATGTTGTCGTTATGGTATCCAAGGCAATCCAAGCTAAACGACAATCAAAAATAAAACGGTTTGAAGAAAAACAAGAAACGAAAGAAGCTGCTTAAAATTCTTTCTTGAATAGATCAAAACTGATATGATGAGAAACATTGTAATTTCATTCTTTCATCTTTATGGAAACAGCTAAAAAATTCACCCCAGAACATGTCGCTATTGTTCTTGACGGAAATGGACGATGGGCAAAACGTCAAGGATTACCGGCAATTGCTGGGCATCGCCAAGGGGCAAAGGCTCTGAAAGCCATAACGCGCTATGCTGATTCAATTGGGATAAAGCATTTGACAGTTTTTGCTTTTTCAACCGAAAACTGGAACCGTCCGCCGGAATGGGTTGACGACCTCATGAAACTCTTGTTGTATTATTTGAAAAATGAAGCTAAAGAAATTATCGATAATAACATTCAGTTTCGTTTTTTAGGACGAAAAGAAAAATTCACCCCCGAAATCATAAAACTAATTGATGATCTGACAACCGCAACACAAAAGAATACAGGCATTACGCTGACCGTTGCCTTGAATTACGGTGGACGAGACGAAATTGTTTATGCAGTTCAAAACATTGTCAATCAGAACGCACTCACAGCATCCGATATAACAGAAGACATGATTTCTCGGAATTTATTAATGCCGTCCCTCCCCCCGCTCGATTTATTTATTCGGACGAGCGGTGAAAAACGGATTAGCAACTTTCTTTTGTGGCAGCTGGCCTATGCTGAGCTTTATTTTACCGACACACTCTGGCCAGACTTCTCAGCACAAGACCTGGATGCTGCCTTAGACGATTATGCACAACGAGATAGACGATATGGTGCTCGAATTGGGAATTAACAAACTAACAAGTTTACAGCAACGCATTCTTACGGCTCTGATTGCTTTGCCGATTGTGATTGGTGCCGTCTATTTCGGCAGCCCTTATTTTGACCTCTTAACAGGATTTATCCTCATAGCAATGATCCGAGAGTGGTCATCCATGACATTGAAATCGCCTAATTTTCCAGTTGGTTACCTCTTGGCCGCGGTTATGTTATCTCTGATCTATACGGATTTGAATCATAAAAAATACATTCTTTTTGCTCTGATTGTCTCCGGGATGGGACTAGCCTACCACGCCGTTAAAAAAAGAAATTTAGCAGATTATCTTATTTTTATCATTGGTTCGTTGTATTTGTCTTGGTCGATCTACATCTTGATTCATTTAATTCATGAAGGGCTAGCAGCGTTCTTTTTATGGATCTTATTGATTATCTGGTCATCCGATACAGGGGCATACTTTACGGGCAAAAGTATTGGTGGGCCAAAACTAGCCCCGTCCATCAGCCCCAACAAAACATGGGCCGGTTTCTTTGGTGGATGCTTAACAGCCACAGTAATTGGTGTTTTAACGGGTCCTTACTTGCAAAAATTCTACACCTCCGTCACTGCCCTGGCCATGACTGCTTTTGTTTTGTCGCTGGTTAGCCACTCCGGGGATTTGCTAGAGTCCTATCTCAAACGTCATTACGGGGTCAAGGATTCAGGGACATTCCTTCCGGGTCATGGTGGTTTTTTGGATCGACTTGACAGCCTGTTACTTGTTTCGTTTGCTGCCGGTTTACTTTTAATTTTGGGGCTCTAAATGAAATCTATTTCTATTCATGGAGCAACAGGCAGTATTGGCCTGAATGCCATTGATATTATCAAACGCCATCCTGATCGATTTAACCTCCGGGTTCTCATTGGCGGCTCAAAAATTGCGCCGTTAGTCCAACTTGCAAAAGAAATGAACATTCCTTATGTTGCAATTGCAGATCAAACGCAGTACAAAGCACTCAAAGAAGCCTTGCCAACCGATACAACTGTTTTTGCAGGTGAATCAGGTGTTCTTGAAGCCAGTGCCCTTAACGTTGACGTTTGTTTAGCAGCCATTACCGGATCGGCCGGAATTCGCCCAACCTACACAGCTCTGAGTCACTGCAAAAGCTTAGCCATTGCCAACAAAGAATCGATTGTTGCAGCCGGAGAGCAAATTCTAGCCAAGGCTAAACAATGCGGCACACAAATCATCCCTGTCGATTCTGAGCATAGTGCCGTGTTTCAAGTCCTTAGATCAGACAAACTTGACGACCTGGAATCTGTTACAATTACGGCCTCCGGTGGCCCTTTTCGAACTTTGCCCATTGAGCAATTCTCAAGCATCACCAAAGAAATGGCACTGAAACATCCCAATTGGGCAATGGGGCCTAAAAATACGATCGATAGCGCAACCCTGATGAATAAGGGGCTTGAGATTATTGAGGCCGCCTTATTGTTTAATTTATCTGCGAATAAGGTCAAGGCGATTGTTCACCCTCAATCCATTATCCATGGTATGTCCAGTTATGTCGATGGAACAACATTAGCCCACCTGAGCTTGCCTGATATGCGCACCCCTATCAGTTATGCCTTGGGCTATCCGGAAAGAACCACGTGTGACGTTCCAACACTTGATCTGATTAAACTCGCAACACTGACCTTTGAAGCCCCTGATCATCAGCGTTTTCCCTGCCTCAAAATTGCAGAAGATTGCCTACGCGCCGATCAATTTCATCGGATTGTTATGAATGCTGCTAACGAACTTGCCTTCAACAAGTTCATGAATAATGAAATCCATTTTACCCAGATTCCAGAAGTTATTTATGACATTCTGGAATCAGCCAAACCTCATCGTATTAACACGATCTCTGATATAATATCTCTGGATAATCTCATTAGGGGTGAGATTTAAGCTTATGATGCGCCTAAGCTCATTAAATTTTCGGTAATTCTATGTAAAAAAACGGATTTATCCCTGCTTCTTTCTGCAGCATCAATATCCACTAGAATAGACAGAAATTTCGCTTTATCATCTCCAAGAGAGCCAGAAAGCATCTGATTAACCTGATCTCTGAGAATATTAAGCAGCGTTTGTTCAGTATTGCGTGTGAGTGTTACGTCTTTCGTGTTTTCATCTGTATATATTTGAGTTAATTTCTCGAATTCATCCACTTTAGATTGTGCTGCTATTTTATATGTATCAAGATCACCCGAAAAGTGTAGTTGTTCTGTTTTCCTGACAATTGCCCCAACTCGAACTGAGGAGATAGAAGCTATGTTAGTGCCTTGCAGTTGCTTTACCATACTTTCAGGCATATCAACAAAATCCATGCACGATATAATCTCGAAACCAAATCGTTGAAGTAATAATGATAATGTTGATGCTGAATGAAATGTTGGATGCATCCAATCCCCAGCACTTTTATTTTTTTTACACAGTCGGGTCACATCAAGAATAAGCCTAGCAACTTGCCCTCGTACAAAATACCCAGGCCATAAATCGCCTTGTTCTTTTGCTTCATTAAACGACGTAATAAACATGTCCTGAGCAAACGGGTTCGAAGGCATTGTAGACCAGATGTTAGCAGAGATAACACTGCATTGGCACATATATAAAATCCCGCCATTCTTCAATGAAGCATATATTTTTGCAAAAAGATCAAGCTGTTCAATCGGTGATAAATAATGACTTACATTATTCATCAGAATAGCATCATAAGTACCTGATTTTCCTGCTAAGAAGGATAATACCTGCCCCTTGTGCCGTTCAGTTGCACAGCCTATCTGGTTTTTATAATTCTTGCTGTGCATGTCAAATGCTTGTTGGAATTGCTTTCTTAAGCTCATATTTAAATCTATAAAATGATAAGTAAAACTTTTATCCTTATTACGCGAATCCTCGCACAATTGGATAAGAACCCGTTCATCACCCGGGCCAATTTCCAAAACTGTCAAAGGATTTTCCTGTGAATAAACCCGATCTATAAAGGCTGAAGTGGTAAATCCGGAAGACGCGATAACACCATAACCATTAGATGTATCTTTAACATTCAGTGAACCTATAGAACTTTCTAACAGATTATAATCAAGACCCAGAGCACTTATGGTTGCAATTATTTTAGGATATGACCCGGAATCGTCTGCAGCCCGAATACTGCTCAATAAACAAAAAAATAGAAAAAATATTTTAACAATAATTTTTATTAATAAAACCATATAGAATAGTATAAATATTATCCTATACTATAAAAATAAAAAGCTATCAACTACTTTCATTAAGAATGATATTATCCAACATTATTTTTGGATTACTCAGACGTCTCAATTAAGCGATCTAACTCGCTTTGTTGACGGCGATCATAACCATCAGCCTTGGATTGCTGAACTTGCGGGCGCAACATAGACAATCCTTCGGCAGCTTTTTCCGCATCAAGCGGTGCTGCTGGCTGCATAACGGTCTGAGGACGCATCGGAGCCAAATCATTCATAACATCCGGTTGTTGTAGTGGCTTAGGTTGAGGAACAACAAGATCCTGAACCGTTCCTGTCAAGGGGGCAATTCCTTGAATTTTTTGTGTTTGGGACATGATCATATCCCGAACGCTGAGCGGAAGCATACTCACAACCTCATCAGATCCATTGCGAACCATCGGCGTAAAACGCGCTGTTTGAATAAGCTCTGATTGTTTTTCTCGCGGGACAAAAAGGCTAAAACCGATTTCGATAACACAAATGATAAAAACACCACGGAAAATACCAAAAGCTAAGCCAAGAGATCGATCAAGCCCGCCAACCATGCTATCTTTGACAGCATTTGAAATAGCAACCGTGACAATCCCAAATAAAACGAGGAAAAGAATAAAGAGCACAGCCCCTGTGATGCCATCAGCAATCATCGGGTTTGCCACATACCCCCGAGCAAAGTGAGAGGCCATGGGATAAAAAGTATAGGCAGCATAAGCAGAGCCAATCCACGTAAACACACTAAGAATTTCCTTAGTTACACCACGAATAATCCCAACTAAACAGGATAAGGCCATAATAACAAGTACGGCTAAATCTATCGAATTCATTCTCTCTCTCTTGTCTACAGACTTCTTACTTTACTATGCTGCGGATTACGAAAAATGTCCATCATCTCGATCAGATAGTTAAGAGATGATAAAGAAATATCAACATCGTTTCCGGACTTTATCTTTTTCCCACAATAGGCATTTTCAAACCCTAGTTTTGTTGCCTCTTTAAGGCGGAGTTCTGTCTGACTGACAGCTCGCACCTCTCCGGATAATCCAATTTCCCCAAAGAAAACAGACTTTACAGGCACAGGGTTATTACTCAAAGCGGATGCCAAAGCAGCAGCAACCGCAAGATCTGACGCAGGTTCTGTAATTTTAAGGCCACCCGCCACATTTAAGAACACATCTCGATTAGCAAACGATAAACCACAACGGGACTCAAGCACAGCCAAAATCATCGCCAAACGGTTGTTATCCCAGCCAACACAGGTTCGTCGCGGCGTTGCCAAGTGTGATGGCGCAACCAACGCTTGAATTTCCACTAAAATTGGCCGTGTCCCTTCGATTCCGGCAAAGATAGCAGAGCCACTGACAGGAAAATCATGTTGATTTAGAAACAAAGCCGATGGATTCGGAACCTGTTGCAACCCCTGCTCGGTCATCTCGAAAACACCGATCTCATCGGTTGGGCCAAAACGGTTCTTAACCGATCTTAGGATACGATAATGATAATTACGCTCCCCTTCAAAATACAGAACCGTATCAACCATATGCTCAAGAACACGAGGGCCTGCAATCACACCTTCTTTTGTAACGTGCCCAACCAAAATCACACAAACACCTTTTGTTTTAGCAAAAGTTATGAGTTCTTGCGTGCAAATTCGGACTTGTGAAACCGTGCCGGGTGCCGAGTCTACATCCATATTGGTCATGGTTTGAATAGAGTCGATAATCAGCAAGTCCACAGGATGGTCAAGATTATCTAAGGCCAATAAAATATCGCTAACGTTCGTCGCTGATGCTAAATGTAAATTATCAGAATTGGCAACGCCCAAACGTTTAGCACGCATCCGAACTTGGCCAACCGCTTCCTCACCTGAAACATAAGCACAACGATAATTCTTTGAAAAATGAGAAACAACCTGTAACAAGAGGGTTGATTTACCAATTCCCGGATCGCCGCCAACTAAAAGCACAGCCCCCGGAACAAGACCACCACCACAAACTCGATCAAATTCATTGATATCGGTTAACAGACGTTCACAATCATTATTTTCCTCTGCTTCGATTGAAACAAATTCAAGAGTCGACTTCGTTGACTTGACAAGCTTTTTAGTGACAGCCATGGCTTCCTCTTGCATGGTATTCCACGCACCACACCCTTCACACTTGCCACCCCACTTAGAATGAACAGTACCGCAGTCCTGACAGACATATTTTAAGGTAATTTTCGCCATACAGCCATTCCATTTAACCTTGATACAGCTAAATTTTTATGTACGCTTCGCTCTTCAGTTAACTGTATCAAACTTAACGGGAACGACGATACTACGACAACCTTAGATTTTATAAAAAACAATCTCTGCCAATTATAACGAATAATACTTCAAAAATTCAAGTGGGTGTGGTGTACGTTCATAATCCTTGACCTCTTGCCATTTCATGGTCAAATAGTCTTCGATAAAATCTTTGGTAAAGACATCACCCTCAAGCAAAAACTCATAGTCCAGAGTCAATGCATCCAGAGCTTCACGCAACGATCCACACATATGAGGTAGTTTTGCAGCAATGTCATGTTCTTCAAATAAGTTATGATCGGATGCTTTTCCTGGGTGAATTTTGTTACGAATACCATCAAGGCCGGCCATTAACATGACTGCTGTCCCTAAATATGGATTAGCCAATGGGTCAGGAAAACGAATTTCGATGCGTTTAGCTTTTTCATCTTGCGCGGTCGGGATACGGCAAGCAGCAGAGCGATTCTGCGCAGAGTAAGCCAAAATAACAGGTGCTTCATACCCCGGAACTAACCGTTTATAGCTGTTTGTCGTTGGGTTTGTAAAGGCATTAATTGCCTTAGCATGCTTTAAGATTCCCCCAATATAATAGAGGGCAGTTTCAGACAAACCGCTATAATCATTGCCTGCAAACAATGGTTTATCACCTTTCCACAAGGATTGGTGAACGTGCATCCCGGAACCATTATCACCAAAGATTGGTTTCGGCATAAAGGTTGCTGTTTTGCCATAGCTATGGGCAACGTTACGGACAGCATACTTATAAATCTGAAGGTTATCCCCTGTTTGCGTTAGTTCAGCAAATTTAAAGCCAAGTTCATGTTGTGCGGGTGCAACTTCATGATGATGCTTTTCCATGTCAAGCCCCATCCGTTGCATCACAGTCACCATTTCGGCACGAATATCATTCAAGGAATCAAGAGGGGCAACAGGAAAATATCCGCCCTTCGCTAAAGGACGGTGGCCATGACTACTTGGGGTAATTTCACGGCGGTTTTCAGCCTGAAACTCTTCGGATTCTAATTCAAAAAACGTTGACGTTGGCTCCGCTCCAAAACGAACGCCATCAAAGACAAAGAATTCAGCTTCCGGGCCAAAATAAGCCTTGGTCGCAATCCCGGATTTCTTAAGATAAGCCTCAACTTTTTTTCCAATAGAACGAGGGTCACGATTATAGGGTTCTTGCGTTTTTGGATCATAGATATCGCAAATGACAATCATCGTTGTTTGCACAGAAAATGGGTCTAAATGAACAGAATCTAGATCAGGTTTCATGAGCATATCTGACTCGTGAATATGTCGCCATCCTTGAATCGATGACCCATCAAAATAAATCCCTTCGGCGAGCAGTTTCTCATCCACAGCCTCGACCGGAAAACTCATATGATGCCAAATGCCCTGAATATCGGTAAACCGAAAATCAACGAAACGGACTTGCTCAGTTTCTAATTTTTTAAGAAAGGCCTTGGTCACAATAAATTCTCCGATTTTTTCTAAAATATTACTTTATTCCCTTATACTAAACACTTCATACTAATATCAAGTACAGTCTTAGAAGTTAAGTGTTACGGGATGTTACAGGTTATAATAGCGTTATTTATCATGATCTTAACTCCCCTTATTGCCCAAGAAAATAAAATCCATATTGAGCCGATAAACCTTGCTGACCATTGGCAATCCGTTATCGAAATATACCATGATCCGCAAGTTCTCAGTGCTATCGGACTTTCAGCCCCGCCCAATCAATCATTTTTTCAGCACCACAAAGAACGAATCCAGAGGGAACAACTTTCTAATACCCCCATAACGACCTATCAAATCATCTTAACTGAAGGTATTTTTACGGGGCTCATCATGCTATGTCCTTTTACTGACGCCAGTAAGATAGAAATAAGTTATGTCGTACACCCCAACTATCAACGAAAGGGGTATGGCAAGATTGCTGTCAATAAACTGTGTACAGAAATACTTCCCGGCACGAAACAGCTCATTAATTTATGGGCATGTATGCGTTTTCGCAATATAGCATCACAAAAAATATTGTCTTTTTGTGGGTTTATGGTTAAAGATGTTCCCAATCTTTTAGATAACGAGGATATAGAGTATGAACTTCAAATTAATTAACATCACTTTTATTCTGATGGCAATAACATCGCAGTTATTGGCTCAGGATTTAGCATCAAGAGCAACAAAGCTTTTCATAGGGCGCAGCCACACCTTTATGACAATTAAGAGTTATGATGAAGTTGCTGAAAGAGTAGAATTCTTACGCGGACGTTCGCAAAACGTCTCAGTCTTAAGTGATTGGGATGATACCCTCAATCAAACACCCGGTGCTTGGTGGCAAAAAAATCATAATGGTAGTTGGTTTTGCCCGCACACCAAACGGTTCCGCTTAGAGCACGAAGTCGATGATCAATTGCGCCATCCCGAAACAATACAAATCATCGACCGTATTCGCTCTCAGGACGTTCCGTTCATGGTAACCACAGCACGGCCACCCATTATTGATGTAACATTGCAGGAACTCGCAAAAAACAAGGGATTGCATGCCAATTTGATGGATGCTCGTAAAACAGATAATCCTGATTTAATCGACTATGATGAAATTCATAGAGGTGTATACGCCATTTTATCACAAATGCCACAGGATGAACTCCTCGAGCTGACTCGAAGCAAAATTAACACAATGTCGAGTATGTCCGGTGTTAACATCAGTGGTCAAGACATCGCTATAAAAAGTCATATCATTGTTGATGACGGGCATAGTTTATATTCTTACCATGATGGCTTTGCCTTTATTGGCCACAAAAAAGGCCCTGCTCTGTTGATGATCTTACCACACCTTAATCTGCCAAAAGGTCATTTAGTTATTGTCGATGATAGCGCAAATGCTCTCGGCTCATACCTGAATGAGGATGTTATTGATTCATTTGAACGCAGTGATTACACCTTACATTTATTACACTATCCTGTACCAACGATTTAAGATGACCTATGATTGCATAAAAATCCCATCTCTTAATTTTTCTAGTCGTGAGGGATGCCCTATTAAGGCCTTAGTTGTGCATTGTATAGGACTACCATTAATCGATGTGATTACCGGATTGACGCAAAGCATTCAAAATGGCGGACTGGGTGTTTCGTCTCATTATTTTATCCCCCAGATAAGCGGGCGAAATTTTGCAACAGAAATAGGAACGCATTACAATCTGATGTATCCCGATAAAATTCCAGTCATTCAATTTGTCCATGAAAAAGATAAAGCCTGGCATGCCGGGCAAAGCTGGTGGCAAGAACTCAATACTCTTCCAGGGTGTGAAAACACATTAAATCCCTGTTCTATCGGCATTGAATTTCATGCCCCGGGTTATGATGACACAACAATACCCCACACGTTTGCTCCCTATACCCAAGATCAAATGGCAACAGGAGCAGCCTTAATCAACGATATTATTAATCGGCATCAGATCCCTCTCCACAATATCGTTGGGCACAGCGACATTGCACCGATACGACCGGACGGTACGTTTAAAACTGATCCGGGTCCCCTATTTCCATGGGATTGGTTGCGCAAGCAACTTTAAGACCCAAGGATTAACTCTCGCGTCCCAAGATTCTTGAAATACTCCCGCACTTCTGCTGTTTTGACTTGAGAAACATGTTGCGGCTGCCATTTGGGCTCATTATCCTTATCAACCAATAAAGCTCTGATGCCTTCAAAAAAATCATAATGCTCAACGAATCTCTGGCTTAAGCGATACTCAATGGGTAAGCATTTTTTTAAAGACATCTCTTTTGTTTTCTTTAATAAAGTAAAAGCAATAGTCATACTCATCGGAGATTTCTTCGCAAGGCTGCGCAACCAATCATAGGCCTTTGGATGCTTAGCTGCGTACAATTTTTCAAGAATCTCATCAACGGTTTTTCCATCAAAAATGTCATCAATTAACGGCTGCACCGCCGATAAATCGGATGGCGGAGCGGCCTCTTTATGACGATTCAAAACATTTTCTAGCTCAGCGGTATCCTGTATCGCAATCAAAGCGGATCTGAGAGCATCAATCTTACTCGATGGGACATAATGGGTTGCAAGACCCGCATACATAGCATCCCCTGCGGTTATTTTCTCGCCCGTAATCGCCATAAACATTCCCATTTGCCCCGGGCATCGATTCAAGAAATAACTTCCCCCGACATCAGGGAAAAAACCTATTCCTGTTTCCGGCATGGCCATGACAGTCTTGTCTGTCACGACACGATAACGACCGTGGATGGAAATCCCCATACCCCCGCCCATACAGATCCCATTAATTAAAGAAACGTAGGGTTTTGGATAGCGACTAATATAATAATTGAGCTGGTATTCTTCGCGGAAAATAGCATCCTTATAATCCCGTTTCCCCTCTAGACGCGCTAAATAAACGGATCGTATATCACCGCCCGCACAAAAAGCCCTGTCACTACCACTCTCGACAAGGACAAAATCAACCTGAGGATCAGATTCCCATTCCTTAAGGGCACGCATCATCTCACGGATCATTTCCAAATTAAGAGAGTTAAGAGCACGCGGGCGATTCAGGGTTATGACACCAGCTCGTCCTTCTATCCGTGACAAAACTTCCGGTTCTTGCGTTTCTGCTTGAACTGCTGCTGACATATTATCCCCCTAACTTAATACTTTACGCGCAATAATCATACGCATAACTTCGTTTGTACCCTCAAGAATTTGATGAACACGCAAATCCCTAACCAATCGTTCTACTTGATATTCCTTGATGTATCCGTAACCACCATGTAACTGGAGAGCCTCATTAACCACAGCCGAACCGACATCGGTGGCAAACTGCTTTGCCATAGCACAATATTGCGTTGCATCAGGATCGCCTTTAGACAACATAAAACCGGCGCGATGCACCATGAGCCGAGCAGCAGACAGCTGCGTTTCCATATCTGCAATTTTGAACTGCACAGACTGAAATGACGCAAGATTTTGGCCGAACTGCTGACGTTCCTTGATATATGATTTTGCAAGGTCAAGCCCCCGCTGAGCCCCGCCTAATGAGCAAGATGCTATGTTGATTCGCCCACCATCCAATCCGGACATGGCAATTTTAAAACCATCTCCTTCTGCTCCCAATCGATTTGCAATCGGAATACGGCAGTTATCGAAATTCACCATACAGGTTGGCTGCGATTTCCATCCCATCTTTTCTTCAGGCTTTCCAAAAGATAGACCCGGGGTATCTTTTTCAATGACAACAGCCGAAATTCCCTTTGCCCCCTCGCCCCCTGTTCGCACCATGACGACGTACAGATCGCTGACCCCTGCCCCTGAGAT
Organism: Candidatus Paracaedibacteraceae bacterium; assembly: GCA_019636035.1. Taxonomy (GTDB): domain Bacteria; phylum Pseudomonadota; class Alphaproteobacteria; order Paracaedibacterales; family Paracaedibacteraceae; genus Paracaedibacter. The sequence goes on along the minus strand of JAHBYI010000002.1, from coordinate 337,738 downwards.
AAAAGCTTTGGAACCATTAAGAACATAGTGATCGCCATCACGTACAGCCCGGGTTTTTAGAGATGCAGCGTCAGAACCGCTGGAGGGTTCCGTCAAGCAGTAACTGGATAACCAATCCAGGCTTGCAAGTTTTGGTAACCATTGAGTATGTTGCTCTGCTGATCCAAATTTCTGAATCATCCCACCAACCATATTATGGATCGATAAATATGCTGATGTCGCGACACATCCTCGAGCAAGGGCTTCGAAAATAAGCGCACCATGCAAACGAGACAGATGGCAGCCGCCAAATTCTTCCCGGATAAAAAGACCGGCAAACCCCAACTGAGCAGCTTGACGCATGACATCAACAGGAAAATATTCTTGGGCATCCCACTGCCCGGCGAAAGGTTCAAGTTGTTCTTTGGCGAATTGTTCTGCCATCTCTTTGATTTGCGATTGCTCAGAATCCAGATAAAAATCCATAGTGCAAATTTCGATAAAATTCTATAGGATTAGGGTAACCGTTATTCTGCCACAAGAAAAGAGGGAATTTATGATTATTGGTCGTTATCCAGCAACCCGTTTAAGACGCAACCGTCAAGCTTCTTGGGTGCGCGACCTTTGTTCGGAAAATGACCTAACCCCCAGTGATTTAATTTGGCCTGTTTTTGTTCGTGAGGAAGAAACATCGCCGATAATCACAAGCATGCCTGGCGTTGAACGCTTAACGATTGATGAGTTAGTTGAATCCGCACAACAAGCAGCCGACCTTGGGATTCCTGCCATAGCTCTGTTCCCGACAACGCCCCCACATTTGCGCAGTCACGACGGTGCAGAAGCCTTGAATCCGGATAATCTTATTTGCCGAGCTGTACGTGCCCTTAAATCCATGGATCTTAATTTGGGCGTTATTACCGATGTCGCTTTGGATCCTTACACAGATCATGGCCATGACGGAATCATCCTTGACGGGCAGATTGATAACGAAGCAACAATTGAAATTCTTCAGCAACAAGCCTATGTCCAAGCTCAAGCCGGTGCTGATGCGCTGGCTCCGTCTGACATGATGGATGGTCGAATTGCATCCATTCGCGATTATTTGGACGATCACGGGCACCACAATAAATTGATCATAAGTTACGCTGTAAAATACGCATCAGGATTCTACGGCCCCTTTAGAACAGCCGTTGGCGTTGGTACTTTGGGCGGTCTAAAAGACAAAAAAACATATCAGATGAATCCCGCCAACAGTGATGAAGCCATGCGTGAAATCGCTCAAGATATTCAGGAAGGAGCAGACATGATTATCATCAAGCCCGGAATGCCCTATCTCGATGTGATTCAACGGGCAACAACGCAATTCAACATTCCCACCCTCGCCTATCAGGTCAGCGGTGAATACGCTATGATTAAAGCGGCTGCTCAAAACGGATGGTTAGACGAAGATCGTGTTGTCCTTGAATCTCTCATCGCCTTTAAACGCGCAGGAGCACAAGGAATCTTAACTTATTTTGCCTTTGATATTGCTAAGAAACTATGCTGACATAATCCCTCTAAAGTTAACTATATATTAACTGATCTATACTATTCTGTATTGTATATTTACTATAGATCAGGGATTGTGATGAATAAAATATCACTTATTCTAGCTATGTTAATTGGGACAGGGCTTACAAAATCTCAAGCAGAAATAGTTCAGGCACAATGTATACGGAGCATAACAGAAATCAAAGATGCCATCTCAAAGATTGACCCATCAGAAAAAACCATAGCTGCTTTAGATTGGGATCAAACAATAAGCTCTGAAGAAGGAAACTACGAGCTTCGTGAAGGATTTAAGACAACAAAAGCAATTATAGACCTCCACACCAAGAGAATTAAGGCTTTTATCCTAACAGCACGCTTAAAAGGTGTGGGTATCGAAGGAGGAATAACCGATGGAAGGTACTATCCAAAAGAGGAAATAGACGACCTTATTGTTGATCAGGTTAATGAAATGCGCAAAAAATTAGGCCCTGATTGGTTAAAAAATGGTGCTTTAAAAAGCAATAATCTCTCAGAGCTAACTATTGCCGGTAGCATGGCACAATCAGGAACAGGCCGAGAGCTAAAGGCAATTATGTCTAACCAGATTGTATTTTCAGGTGGAAATCAAGTCAAAGGCGAAACGATGAAACTCTTGATTGATCAAGATTTTCTTAATGAAAAACCTGATAATATCATTTTTGTTGATAACGCTTTATACAACATGGATGAAGTAACAGCAGCCTTTGAAGATAGACCGGAAAAGGTTTATCTATTTTATTATCCAAATTCCCCCGATAGTTGTGATGATCTTTCTTCATCGTCCTCAAGTTTAGCATCCAGTGAAAGCAGTTCAAGCAGCTCGTCTAGCACCACGGATGAAGGCGAAGGCGATTCAGGAATGCACGTGGGTACCGCTCAGGCAGATACCGGTGAGTGATCTGGATTAAAGGGTTCTAGCTAGAACATAATTTAAGATAAAGACGCGTAGGCTTCCGGAAAGATTATACGTAGATCCTTCCTGTAGACGTTTAGTATCCACATCAAGGATAATCTGGCGGATCGATTTATTTTGCTCAGACGCAATAGATTTAAGAGTATCCCAAAACTCTGCTTCCATAGAAACAGAAGTCTGATGGCCAAATAAGTCGACCGATTTTTTGACAATACCCGTCATCACTTCGTATCGTAAAAATCAATTTCGCTCAAAGTCGCCTTAACCTGAAATGATCCGTAGTCTAAGGTCATGTCCTTAATGACGCCACTATCGAAAACATTCTGAACCATTTCATAATCCGGTTCTGAACCGTTACTTCCCGGGGCATAAACAGCCAAACGCATCGGCCAAACGGATGAAGTCGAAATATCTTTATCTGACTTAATTTTTAAATCTGATTTCTTAGGTGCCCCAAGCAATGTATCAACAGACACAGCTTCATGGGTTTCACTGCTGCCATCAAAAACAACGTTTGATACGGCTGCCTTACCCAATTTTGCTTCTTTCAGAGCATTAATCAAGTGATGTAAAGGGAAAATTGTATCAAATGATGTTCTTACTTCAGATTCACCGGGTTTTGTATACTTAATGACAGTTTGATGAGCCGATGAGTCTTTCACCGCTTCTCCCTTAATCAGCTCCTCTTCTTCACCGTTGCGAACTGTCCGAGAGGTAAAACGATATCGATTCCCCTCATAATCCTGCCATGTCACCAAATTCGTGACGATTTGCTCCCCCTCACCATCTCCATTGTAAATGGTCAAGGATGAATTCTGCTCAAAAACAAAACCATCCCCGGCATCATAAACATTGATTAGCATTTCACCGGAAGCATCTGACACATCATCACCAAAATTTTTCTCTAGGGAAATTGTGTACTTAGCTTTGTGGGAAGCAATCTCAGCAGAATGTTCGGCTTTGATAGCGTCCGATTTATTATTTCCCTTAAAAACCTGATCGGCAGGTATTGGCTCAACCTCACTGGCAATTGCTTTTGCCGGCACAGGTGATTGCGTTTTGATAGTCTCAGCCGTGTTTACACCGGATGTTTTTTCTTGAAAAAAGCGATTCAGCGTCCCCCACACACCCAAAGTTGGTGCTGTAGCTGAAGAATCATCTTTAAGAGTGGATGTTGCAGCAGTTTCTTGAACCTGGGGTTTAGATTCGGTCTCAGCTTTCTTTTGCACAAAAAAGCTCTTAACACCCTCAAAAAAACCACCAGAAGGTGCATTTTCAGCCATAACTGTAGAATGAGACACAGCCACGTAAAATAGAACACGACTTGAGAACTTCATTTAAACCTCTATGTGTCTCATCAATAACTTACAGTGATTTTAAAACGTAATCTTTTGGAAAACGATCGCGAATATATTCAGCCAGAGCAACAATAACACGATCAACAGTTGTATTGGTTGGTTCATCGAATGTATCAACAACCACATCAGCCTCTTGATAAACGGGATACCGTTCTTGAATTAAATCAGCCAAGACATCGTGATGAGCCTCGGCATCTTCGAGCAAAGGACGATCCGTTCTTCTTGAGACGCGAGCAACCAAAGTATTCAAATCCGCCTTTAGCCAAACCGAAATAGCCTTGTCTTTAATTACGTTACGTGTATTTTCTTCCATAAAGGAACCACCGCCTGTTGCAAGAACATGGGTATCTTGGTCAAGCAAGCGATTAATCACACGGAACTCACCAATACGAAACGCATCTTCGCCATAAACATTAAAAATCTCTTTGATCGGGCATCCGGCCGCAACCTCAACTTCATGATCAGAATCAAAAAAGTCAACATCAAGACGCTTTGCCAAACGACGGCCAATACTCGTCTTCCCTGCCCCCATTAATCCAACAAGGACGATTGTCTTTGGTGCTCTAAAGCTTAATTGAGAAGGATTCACGAGATTAAATGCATGTGCTTCTTGTTTCATAGTAGTTCAATCTTAACAAAATAAATTAACAATAACCAACAATTTTCATAAAATTTGTCAAACTTTATTCTTGTCTAATATAGCAGCCCGTGCTGTCCATGTCAGGGCAAAACAGATACAGGATAACACAGCAGAGCCAATAAAGAAAATAAATCCTGCGTTCCAGCCATATTGGTCAGCAAGCCACCCCACAATAATACCACTTAAGGCACTACCAACATAGGCAAAAGTCCCTGTAACACCAACGGCCATACCAACGGTTTTCTTTGTGGAAAAATCAGCAGCAGCCACACCAACTAAGACTTGAGGGCCATACACAAAAAATCCAACCAAAACCATAGCAATCGCATTGAGATAATCATGACCAGCAGGGACTGTCCAGAAATAAATCAAAGCACCAACAAGGGCAACCATAAAGAAAAAGCTAACAGGACCACGACGCCCTTTGAAAACCTTGTCCGACAAATACCCAGCTGTAATACCGCCAACCATTCCAGCAAGGTCAAAACCCATAACTTGAAGGCCTGAGGCCATAAAAGCCGCCCCTTTACTTTCTTTGAGAAAGGTTGGTGCCCACGTCAAAACACCCATACGAACAATGTATAAAAACATGTTCCCGAGGCAAACAAACCAAAGGTTACGGCTCTGCGCAAGGGTTTTAATAACTTCCAACGGCGTAATATCATTACCATCGTCATTGTCTTCAACTTCAGCTTCGGATTGAGCCAACCCGCGATGCACTTCGATTGACTCCAATCCCAGTGATTTCGGGGTATCTCGCAAACGCTCAAACAAAAACCCTGCCATAATTAATGACGCCACAGCCGGTAAGAAAAAGAAACTCTGCCAGCCATACATCGGAATAATAAAACCGGACAGTGCTGCAATCACAGCCCCCCCCACTTGGTGGGAAATATTGGCAATGCCCCACACTGTCCCTAATTCTGTCGGTGCATACCAACGCGGCAAAAGCTTAGCAACCGGAGGCCACCCCATGGATTGAACCCAAGCATTAATCCCCCAAACCACAGCAAAGAACCAATAGGCCGTTCCAAATCCCATCATTAAGCATGTCAGTGCCGACAAAAGCAACCCAATGCTCATAAAGCGACGAGCATTCGACCGATCGCTGTAATAGCCATTAACAAACTTACCGATACCATAAACAACCTGCCAAAATGACATGATGTAGCCTAATTCCATGCGCGAATAACCATATTCCTCAACAAGGACAGGCAAGGCAAAATTGAAATTTTGGCGCACGAGATAAAATGCTGCGTAACCAAATGTCAATGAGTAAAGAATGCGGACTTGCCAATAGCGATACAATTCTGAATTACCAGAAGATTTAGCACCGCTTGACATTGCAACAGAACCTATTGTTCCCGCGACATCTGTATTATGTTTCATAAACCACCTAAAAGGTTAGTTATTATATTAAGGTCAAGTCCCATCCACAGACTCCCTAAACGGTATTATTAACAAATACCAAATTTACTCTTATATGGGCAAGACTTTTTAATATTTCAAACTATTTCATAAAACTAACTATCTGTATTCTCTAAATATATTAAAATAACAAGGTGAACGATTTATCTAGAAACGGTATCAAAATACCACATTATTTTGTTTGACAGAATGAGTCTGTTATGGGATATTAGGGTCAGTTTTAATTATAGAAATTAAGGTTTAATGTCATGCGTACATTGTCTATTAAACCAAGTGAAGTCAAAAAGAAATGGATTCTTATTGACGCACAAGATCTGATTCTTGGTCGTCTAGCTTCTTTGGTTGCAAACCGTTTACGCGGTAAACACAAAGCATCTTATACGCCTCATGTTGATTGTGGCGATAACGTTATTATTATTAATGCAGAAAAAGTTCACTTGACAGGCGATAAGCTTGCTCAAAAGAAGTTCTTCTGGCACACAGGTTATGCCGGTGGAATTAAAGAACGGACAATCGGTCAAATCATCACCGGAAAGCACCCAGAACGCGTTATCCAAAAAGCTGTTGAGCGTATGGTTCCACGCGGTCCGTTGGGTCGTCAAATCATGGGCAACTTGCGCGTATACGCAGGTTCTAATCATCCACATGTAGCACAAAACCCAGAAGTTTTGGATATTGCAGCTATGAATCGCAAGAATGCAAGGAGCATTTAATAATGGCACGCACTACAGATAAAGTTGGTCTAGAAGATCTAAAGTCTGCGGTTCAAGCTCCTGCTGGAACAACAGAAGAAAAAGTAACATACAAGCAAAAACTTGATGCTAAGGGTCGTTCCTACGCAACAGGTAAGCGTAAAAATGCGATTGCTCGCGTTTGGTTAAAGCCAGGGACAGGAAAAATTCTTGTCAACGGTCGCGATCTTGATACCTATTTTGCTCGCCCGGTTTTGCGCATGTTGATTCAACAACCATTTGGTGTTGCTAATCGTGCAGCTCAATATGATGTTTGGTGCACCATCAAAGGTGGTGGATTATCCGGTCAAGCCGGTGCGTTGCGCCATGGTATCAGCCGTGCCTTAACATTCTTTGAACCGGAACTTCGTGGTACATTGAAAGCCGGCGGATTCTTGACTCGTGACAGCCGTGTTGTCGAACGTAAGAAATACGGTTTGGCAAAAGCGCGTCGTCGTTTCCAATTCTCCAAGCGTTAAGCTTATTGGCAAACAAGAAAGCCCTTCCAACGAAGGGCTTTTTTTAGTTTTAAAATGGGGAGTTTCTCTGCCTTGGCAGATGAGGTTATGAGCTTCAAAATCCAATGCACCATGACAGTTGAATGCAAGAATAAATTACTCAGGTTTTACTGCAATAATTTGGATGGCGTGCATGTGATTGGAATTATACTCACCATCTTGATTTTGGTAAGGTCAGATTCTATTGTGAATCCTGCCCGTTTTAATGCGTCGATAATGTCCTGTTGTGCAAGTTGTGCTAAATAACGTCAATTCGATGTAAGAAATACAAAAAATTGTTATCGAGATGCTTTGTAAATGGCGAAATCCCTAACCTCGCCCCTTGTGGGAGAGGTAGAAAATCTGCCAATTGTAAGGCGTATCAGCACCCTTTATTTTATTTCTTATATCGAACTCACGTTAATACAATATCTATAACCTTATTCCCCATGAAATGGTTCTAGCTCTATAGCTAGAACTTATTATGTTTGACGGTTTTGCTCAGCCTTTAATTCTTTCTTGGATAGCTTACCAATCATTGTTTTAGGCAACTCATCGCGGAACTCGATATATTTTGGCATCTCAATCGGCGATAGCTTATCTTTAAGATAATCCGTTAATTCCTGCTCAGTAAGAGTGTGTTTATCTTTAAGCTTAACAAACGCTTTGACTGTCTCTCCACGTTTTTCATCAGGCACACCAATAACCGTGACCTCAGAAACATCGGGATGCTTATAGATCACTTCCTCAATCATACGGGGATATACATTAAATCCGCTACAGATAATCAGATCCTTAATACGATCAACCAAGAACGTATACCCATCTTCATCCATATACCCAACATCCCCCGTCAAAAGGTATTCGCCCTCGAATGTTTTGGCTGTATCTTCCGGACGGTTCCAATAACCCAGCATTACCTGAGGCCCCTTAATAGCAATCTGTCCATTAACATTAACAGGGCAACGCAATTTTGGATTTTCGAGCGATAAAATGGCTACTTCTGTTCCTGGGAATGGTAATCCAATGGAACCTGTTTTATTCAAGCCGTATATTGGATTTGATGTCGCTGCAGGTGATGTTTCACTCAGGCCATAAGCCTCAACCAATTTACACCCTGTCAGTGATTCAAACTCTTCTTTGACTTTCTGAGGTAGTGCAGCCCCACCGGATAAACACGCCTTTAGCGATGTCATGTCAATCTTAGAAACATTAGGCTGGCTGGAAATCATATTGTACATTGTCGGAACGCCGGGAAAAAATGTAATCTTATGCTTTTGAATCATTTTCATGGCATCGTGCGCATTAAAACGCGGAAACATCATCACCATTTCCGCAGCATTACGGATCGCCAAGGTCATAATAGCAGTCATGGCATACACGTGAAAAAGAGGTAATCCCGCAAGGAAACGTTCCTTGCCATATTCTGTTTTTTCAAACCAAATCTGAGCCTGCAAGGCATTGGCGTAGACATTTCTGTGGGTCAGCATTGCCCCCTTGGGAACGCCCGTTGTTCCGCCCGTATACTGTAGCAACGCCACATCTTCCTTTGGCTTAACGGTTACAGGTTTATACTGACCGTCTCCAACAATCAAATCATCAAAGGAAATGATGTTATTAGAGAGTTGAATTTTTGCAATTTCTTTGGATTTAAAGAGCCTAAATAAATAATTCTTTGGAAAGGGTAAACTCTTAGCAACAGAACAGACGATCAATTTCTTGAGGGACGTCTTGCCCATCAACGGCACAAGCTTATCGCATAGCATCGCAAGATCAAGCGTGATCATAATCTCAGTCTGGGAATCATTAATTTGGTGCGTCACTTCTTTATCCGTGTACAACGGATTATAGTTAACAATAATCCCACCTGCTTTTAGGATCGCAAAATAAGAAATAACGTAATACACAGCATTTGGCATAAAAATTCCGACTTTAGTCCCCTTTTTTACACCAATTTTTTGTAGCCCCTGCGCCATTTTATCGATCAAACCACCGATTTCACCATAGGTAAATTTCTTACCCAGAAAATCAATACAAGGGCGATCGGCTGCATTTTTAACGGCATCATCCATAAGAGACCACAAGGGGTTATCCGGAATTTTGATATCCCACTTTATACTTTTAGGATAAGATTTTAGCCATGGATGTTCTGCTTTAACTTTAGGCACACTCTTCTTTACTGGTGTTTTTTTCTTAGCAGAAGCCTCTTTTTTTACTTTTACAGCTTTAGGAGAATCTACAGATTTCTTTTTTTTAGCTTTATCCGAAGATTTATTTGTTTCTCTCTCTTTAGTCATACAAGCAACCATTCATAGGAACACACCATGCTTTCACTTTAACACCAATTTATTTCAAAAGTGTAAAAAATTAATGCAATAATGCTAAATACACGTTATCTTTGATATAGTTATAGCTCTTCCAGTTAAGTTTGATACAGTCTCAAGGTTAACGGGGATGGTTATTAAGAAATAAAAGGTGCTGATGCGTCTTGCAACTGGCGAAATCTATCACCTCTCCCACAAGGGGAGAGGTGAAGATTCCATCACTTACAAATCATCATTCCTTATGTCAAACTGACGTTAGATTCAGTGTCAACCGGAACGTTAATATGCTTGATAATTTATTATACTGGATCAGCATTGATGAGATTGAACCTCTTATAATTGCCTTGGCGGGCATTATCATCGGGGCATTGTTTGTTGCTGTTTTAGCGTTCAGATATATCCAAAAACTACGAACCCGGGTTTACCTTCTCAAAGACAGACATGTTTTATATAAAATCTTGATTGATAGTGCCGTTGAATCTCGATGCTGGTGGCCAAAAAATGGTGGTAATCTCGAATGTTCTTATAACCTGATCGAATTACTGGGACTTGACCCTGTCAATCATATTTTTATACAAGATATTATCAACCAATTTGTTGCAGATGATGCATATAAATTAGACCAAAACATAACAAATCTAAGGGAATCAAATAATCCTTTTGAGTTAACCCTGACGCTGGTCGAGGAACGTTCTAAGGTAAAAGTTGTCGGATATACGTTTACCGAAAAAGAAGAGCAATATTGTGTTCTTGCTTTTTCTGATATATCAGAGGAAGATTTTCTCTTGGATCGCCTGCATAGTAAGGTAACTGAGCTTTACAATGAGAGAAACTTTTTAAAAGATGCACTTGATAATATTCCGATTGCGATTTGGGGACGAGACACGGATAAGAATCTAACCTATTGCAATCTTGTTTATAGCGGTGTCTTGGACACAACCAACGAAGATGCCTTGCACAATCAACGAGAATTGATCGATCGATCCCGAACCTCCAGCCCTTATAATCTTGCAAACCGAGCTTTGCTCACCAAACAGCCTCAATCCAAGCGTACCCATGTGGTTATTGATGGACACCGACGCCTTCTTGAAGTGTGTGAAACCCCTGTTTCGGATAAAACAATCGGCTATGCCATGGATTATACTGAACAGGAAGAAGTGCACGCAATCCTTGCCAAGCACGTTAGTGCCCATCAAGACATCCTCCATAATTTGTCAACACCCATTGTTGTTTACGGCACAGACAAACGGTTGGAATTTTTTAACAAGGCTTATGAAAAACTTTTTGATTTTGATGAGAAGTTTTTATACTCAAAACCCACATTTAGCGAAATATTACAAGATCTCCGCGAACGCCGAAAACTACCGGAAGTCTCTGATTTCATTACCTATCGAAATTCGCAATTGGGATTGTTTAATACCCTTATAACCCCTATTCAAGAACTGGTTCATCTACCTGATGGTCAGATTTTAAGAATGATGATCTCTCCCCACCCTATGGGTGGCCTGCTCTTTCTCTTTGATGACGTAACGGACAAACTGGCTATGGAACGGCGTTACAATACCTTGATTGCCGTTCAAAAAGAAACGCTTGATCATCTCTATGAAGGTATCATTGTTCTGGGCAGTGATAATCGCCTGCGCCTCTCAAATTCAGCCGCAGCCCGAATATGGCAAATTGAAAACATTGAGTTTGCTCCCGAACGACACGCCGGTGAAATTCTTTACGAAATCCGTCATCGTTTTAAAGGATATACACAGTGGGATAGCTTTAGGCAAAAAGCTTTGGAACTCTTTAATCATCGCCAACCCCAAATAGAGCGTGTCATTTTGGCCGATGATTCGGTCATTCAAGTCTCTTATGTCCCACTTCCGGACGGATCGCACATGCTGGGTTTTGTTGATGTGTCAGATCGTTGGCGTTTTGAAGAAGCCCTCAAGGAGAGGAACCAGGCTCTTGAACAAGCTGATAAGTTTAAGTCTGATTTTATTTCGCACGTATCTTATGAACTGAGAGCCCCCCTCAATACAATCATTGGATTTACTGAGATTATGCTTCAGCAATATTTTGGCTCCTTAAATGAAAGACAGGTTGATTATTGCGAGGGCATCAATGACTCTTCACAACGCTTGCTCTCACTGATCAATGATATTATTGACTTTGCCAGCGTTGAAGCAGGCCAACTCAGCTTAAAAATTCACCCCATTGAGCTAGATTCATTTTTGGATAGCCTTGTTGCTCTCATTTTCAATCGATCCAATGATCACGGTTTAGAAGTCATCTGTCACAACAACACAAAAATTAAACGGTTTTTGGCTGATGAACGCAGGCTCAAACAATCCATTTTCAATTTGCTCATGAATGCCATAAAATACACGCCTTCCGGTGGGCTGATTGAGATTATCGCCGATATAGAGAGCGATGAAGATGGTGATAATTTAGTGTTCACTGTCCACGATAATGGCATTGGCATATCAGCAGAACAGTGCACTGAAATTCAAGAACTGTTTGAGTCAAAAAGAACACGCCTCAAGGGACCAGGCATCGGGTTACCCTTGGTCAAAAGTTTTATCGGCCTGCATGGAGGAACCGTTCATATTGATTCAGGAAAAGACAAAGGAACCGTTGCAAAGTGTCGTATTCCACTCATTGAAGAACCTAAAATGGTAGAGCTAAATCTTGGATCTACCCTTTCTAGTACCGAACCAGAAATCTCAGCAAACCATGAAGCATGAGCCCTACACCTCAAAACTCAGGTTACCGAAATAACAAATACTAAACCCGCTCAGACACCCAAATGGCAGCGCGCGTTATCCCTTTAATGACAGAGGTTATCCCCTGATACAATGGGGCATCTCGCCCACCCTCTTGCTCTGCATGATCCTTGTGCTCTAGCTCTTCTTCACGGAATTGATGCACAATGGATTTTAGCGTTGATTCCGACTCATCCAACCTATTTAACTGATCTTGATAATGATCCGCAATAACTTCTTCGACGGCAATCGTACAGGCGTGGGCGGCTTTCTCTCCCATAAATGCCGTGACGGCACCCATGGCAAATCCACCGATATGCCACAGCGGTTGCATGAGGGTCGGTTGCACACCACGCTCAACACACATATCGTTAAAAGTCTTTAGATGAACTTCCTCTTGGCTCAGCATATGACGCAACGTATCACCAATAGGAGATTTCCCCAACACAGCCAACTGTCCCGCATAAATACGCGTTGCACCGTATTCCCCTGCCTGATCAACACGGATCATAGATTCTATTTCTTTGGATAATTTAGGCGCGTTCAAATAACTTCTCCATATCCATTTTACTCAGCTTAATAAAGGTTGGACGTCCGTGATTGCACTGATTCGATGACGGCGTTTTTTCCATCTCACGCAACAACGCATTCATTTCCTCAATATTGAGTTTACGCCCTGCCCTGATGCTATTTTTACAAGCCTTGTCAGCCAAGATATCATGCAAAGCATTTTCGATGGTTGTCGTTGTTTCGCATTCCATAATTTCGGTTGCTAAATCAACCATAAGTTGCTTTATATTACACTTGATCATGAGAGAAGGCACTTCACGCACAACAATGGCTTGATCACCAAAAGATTCCACATTAAAACCAAACTGAGTCAAAGACGGCAACACAGATTCTATGGCCTGATGCTGCCCTTGGGTCATTTCAATAATTGTCGGGATGAGCAAAGCCTGCGGCTTAACAATGCCGCTGGCTAAATCCGCTTTCATCCGTTCATAGACAAGCCGTTCATGAGCCGCATGTTGATCCACTAAGATCAACGCCTCTGATGACTCTGCCACGATATATGTCTCATGAATTTGTGCTTTGGCATATCCCAAAGGATGGTCTTCGCGGTTTTCTTCTTGTTGATGGATAAGCTGAGCAACAGTCGCGATCTGTGATGGGCTAGGTGCAACATAAGACGGCTTATGCTCAGCCAACGGCATATAAGAAGATCGAACAGGCATACTCAAGCGTGGCTGTTGCCCTTGCGTCGACACAAATCCTTGTACTGGCGTAGGCATACGCGGAAAATCACGAACCACAGGATCAACAGGGCGATCAAACGCCATGATGGCTTTATCCCCTAAATGCGTTGATGTACGGCTTGCCATTGTGGTCAAGGCCTCGCGCACGCCGGCAATAATAAAGCCTCGCATCAGATTGGGGTCGCGGAAACGCACCTCAGCCTTGGCCGGATGAACATTAATGTCCACATCTTCAGGATCGCACTCAAGAAACAAACACGCACAAGGAAAACGATTGCCGGCTAAGACATCTTGGTAGGCAACTTTTAAGGCTGTTGCAAAAAGTTTATCCTTGACAGGGCGACCGTTAACAAACAAATACTGATCCGTTGAGTTGCTGCGGTTATATGTCGGAATACTCACCCACCCCGTTAATTTGGACTCTTCGCGAACAAAATTAACATCCAGGACATTATCCCTGAAATCTTTACCTAAGATTGCATTCAGGCGATCAGCCCCCATGGTAAAGTTGATGACCGATCGATCATCATGGCGCAAGGTAAAATCCACCTGTGGATTAGCCAAGGCTTGTCGATAAATGATATCAGTAATGTGGTTTAATTCGCTGGTTGCTGTTTTCAAAAACTTAAGCCGCGCCGGCGTTGCGTAGAATAAATCCCGCACCTCGATTTTTGTCCCTTGGCTCCCCGACGATGGTTCCACCGGGTTGGTTTGTCCGCCTTCAACAACAATCATCCATGCATCGCCATCTTTAGGGCGTGACGTAATCGTCAACCGACTAACGGAACCAATGGATGGAAGTGCCTCCCCCCGAAACCCGAGTGTGCGAATATTGAATAAATCCCCATCCGGAATCTTAGAGGTTGCATGACGTTCAACGGACAAAGCCAAGTCATCCGGCGTCATTCCGCTCCCGTTATCCGTTACAGAAATCAGCGTTTTACCGCCATCTCGCACAACCACGTCAATTCGCGTTGCCTCTGCGTCAATGGCATTTTCAACCAATTCTTTGATAGCAGATGCAGGGCGTTCAATCACCTCCCCGGCGGCAATCTGATTAATAAGTGTTTGGTCAAGGAATCTAACTGGCATTGATCAGTCTCTATTTCTTTTTAAACTTAATCTTTTTACGTTTCTCTTTGGCAGCTGACTTACGATCCCCTGCCTTATCGGCTTTGACCGGCACATCCGGGATCAAGCTGAATCCTAAACTATTCGTTTGAACATCAGCATCCATAAGCCGAGCCCGAACCTTTTGCCCCAATTGATAGGATGCCTTAGTACGGCGTCCGACCAGGCGATGATTCGCTTCATCAAAAGTGAAATAATCCCAATTCAACGATCGCATCGGAACAAAACCCTCAGCCCCCGACGATTCGATTTCAACAAACAGTCCATGACGATTTACACCAACAATGGCCACATCAAAGTCTTGACCAACTTTATCGGCCACATAGGCAATCGTATAACGATCTGTAACTTCCCGTTCAGCCGTTGCAGCCCGCCGCTCAGTTTCCGAAAGGTGCTGACCAATGGCTTCCAGATCATCAGGGCGTTTCTCATAACCACCCTCACCCAGATCAAGGGCTGCGATTAAGCTCCGGTGCACAATCAAGTCTGAATAACGGCGGATTGGTGAGGTAAAATGAGCATACTGCCCTAAACTCAACCCAAAGTGCCCCAGATTGTTCGGGCTGTATTGTGCCTGCGCCATTGACCTAAGGACAAGTTCACTAACTGTACGCGCATAAGGACGACCGGTAATTTGGTGAAGAATATCATTGTATTGCGCCGGTGTTGGTGCCGCTGATTTCGTTAATTGTAATTTATATTGCTTAAGGAATTGGCGCAAATTGGCAACACGAACAGGATCAGGCTTGTCATGCACGCGGAACATACACGGCCAATTTTTAGCAATCAATGTCTTGGCTGCACAGACGTTTGCTGCAATCATCAACTCTTCGATCAGTTTATGAGCATCATACCGTTCGCGCAGTTTAATATCAATCATACGCCCTTTTGCATCAAATACAATCTGACGCTCTGGCATATCAAGATCTAACGTCCCCCGTTGATTACGTGCCTTGAGTAAGCTTTTGTAAACGCCATACAACGGCCTGATGACAGATTCAAGCAAGGGAGCTGTCGTTTTGTCAGGGGTACCATCAATAGCAGCCTGGACTTGAGTGTAGGTCAGGCGCGCAACTGAACGCATCAACCCACGCTTAACACGGTAGGATTTAATTTTACCATGAGCCGTGATAATCATTTCAATGGCCATACAAGCTCGGTCTTCATTAGGGCGAAGGGAGCACATGTCATTGGATAATGCTTCCGGCAACATTGGCACAACACGGTCAGGAAAATAGACGCTATTGCCCCGTTCTTTGGCTTCTTTATCAAGCTCGGTTCCTGACCGAACGTAATAAGACACATCAGCAATCGCCACAAGAGCGCGCCAGCCTCCTTTGTTCCGCTCGTCTGAATCAGCCTCTGCCCAAACGGCATCGTCAAAGTCACGCGCATCTTCTCCGTCAATCGTGACTAAAGGCACATCGCGAAAATCTGTTCGTGTCCCCAAAACGGGAATACGCCCCTTTTCTGCAATCTGAATCGCTTCATGGGAAAACTCTGAGGGAATACCATGATTGTGAATTGCAATCTCAGAAAACATTCGGGGTTCATCGAATTTCCCCAAAACCTTGATAAAATTAAAGTGCTGTCCGTGATCAAGGCTATACTGAACGATATCGCCGGCCTCTAACCCTTGTGCATCTTCGGCGTTGACATGAACACCATTAAATGTGTCTTTGCGATTGATGGATGAAACGTGCCCGCCTTGTCGATTCGGCTGGAAAATTCCCAAATGTTTCTTGGGATCTTTCATCAACCGTTTAACAACGCTCACATGCCATTCATGATCCAATCGCTTGACAACACGAACAATAATGCGTGACGTCAGCCCCAAAGCATCAGCCCCCTGCATATGGGATTTACGCATATCAATAATTCGAAACGTAGGAATCGTTTCGTTTTTTGGCCAATCAAGAGGGGCTGCTAATAAACAACCGTCTTCGTCAACATCAACAATTTCAGCAGCAATAAGCCCTTTGCCTAACTTCTGGTTACTTGCACTGACAAGTTTTCGCCGATGCCCCTTAATCAAATCCCCTTCGCCTTGAAGATCTTTAAGGATTTCCTTCAAAGCCATCCGATCAGCTCCCTTAAGTTTGAGCTGTTTTGCAATCTCATTCTTCGTTAAGGGATGATCACTATTGTTAATGAGGCTCACGATCCACTCTTTAAGCTGGTCTCGGGTATTATCTTTGTGCATAACGTCTTCCTTTTAACTCTAGAGTAACACGCCATCCACAGAACAACAAGCAGAGGTCAACGGGGTATTTCAGTCTGTCGTATAACACCATGACGCTTCTTCCCCGCAGATACCTTGACAACACCATCAGACAGATGAGACTGATCAACAAGAAGATTAGGATCAGTAATTGCTTGATCATTTAATTTTGCCCCATTCCCTTGAATCAGACGTCGCGCCTCACCTTTAGAAGCCGCCAAATTCAACTGAACAAAAATATCAATGATAGAGATACCGACAGAAAGCTCAGCCTCAGAAACATCAATGGTCGGAAGGCTTGATAAATCACCACTACCCCCCTGCTCGAACAATTGAGCAATCGTTGCATGAATTTGCGGAAGAACACCGTCGCCATGCGCCAAAGTCGTTGCGGCATCTGCCAAAACTTTCTTAGCATGGTTAATCTCAGCCCCGCCAAGATTCTCAAGTTTTTCAATCTCAGAAAGTTCTAACTCTGTAAATAATCGCAAATAACGACCAACGTCCGCATCTTCTGTATTACGCCAAAACTGCCAATAATCATAAGCCGGCAAACGATCTTCATTCAACCAAATGGCACCATTGGCGGTCTTGCCCATCTTGGCTCCGCTTGCGGTTGTAATCAAGGGCGACGTCAGACCAAAAACATCCCGATCATCAACACGACGCGTTAGTTCAATCCCATTGACAATATTGCCCCATTGATCCGATCCCCCCATTTGCAGACGACAACGATAACGTCGATTCAACTCCATGAAGTCATAAGCTTGGAGAATCATATAGTTGAACTCAAGGAAAGATAATGACTGTTCCCGTTCAAGACGAAGCTTAACACTATCAAACGTCAGCATCCGATTAATCGAAAAATGGCGACCATAGTCACGCAGAAAAGCAATATAGTTAATCCCCTTGAGCCAATCATCGTTGTTAACCATAACGGCATCAGAAGAACCCTCGCCGAATGTCAAAAACTTAGCAAAAACCGTACTGATTCCGGCGATATTATCGTTAATGGCCTCATCCGTAATCAAACTACGCGCTTCGTCCTTGCCCGAGGGATCACCGACTTTAGACGTCCCGCCTCCCATTAAAACAATGGGTTTGTGACCGCACTTTTGTAACCACCGCAACATCATGATTTGCACAAGGCTGCCAACATGAAGGCTATTCGCCGTCGCATCAAAACCGATATAAGCTGAAATAGATTCTTTGGCCATCAACTGATCCAAAGCATCCATATCCGTGGATTGATGAATAAAACCACGAGACTTGAGTATTGATAGAAATTCTGATTTCATGAGTATAGACTTGTCTTAATTTATCTTATTAATTTTGTACCACACTTATACAAGGAAGCCAAATGGAACCAATCTGGGCAATGGGATTAATGAGCGGGACATCCTTGGATGGTATTGATGCTGCCCTCATTCTAACCGACGGCATAACCCTATATGACAAAGGGGACAGCCTGTATATGCCCTACCCCGGTGAGTTCCAAAACCAATTAAGATCCGTCTTAGGGCAAGAAACAGCCCCCCCTGAAATCATTCAGCAATCTACACAGTTCCATTTGAATGCTGTTCAAGCCTTACTCAATAAAACAAGCCATCCTGTCAAAATCATTGGTTACCATGGGCAAACCATTTTCCACGCTCCGCCCAAAACGGTACAATTTGGTTGTGCACAAACCATCGTTGATGCAATTGGTGTTCCTGTTGTTCATGACTTTCGGGTTGATGATTGCTTAGCCGGTGGTCAAGGTGCCCCCCTCGTTCCCCTTTATCACCAAACGTTGATGCAAAAAACAGATCATCCCGTTATTGTCATCAATATTGGCGGTGTGTCCAACCTCACCTACATTGACGATCATGTCCTAATTGCAGGGGACATTGGCCCTGGGAATGCTCTCATTAATGATGTTATGATCCGCGATTTCGATCAACCTTATGATACAGATGGTGCCCTTGCCGCAAAGAATCACGCTAACACAGCACTCCTAAAAGAGTGGTTAAAGGATCCCTACTTTTCTATGCCTTTTCCTAAATCGCTCGACCGAGATCATTTTTCAAAAAACAAAGAGTACCTATCAGGAACAGAAGCAATTGCAACCTTAACAGAATTCACCATTCAATCCATCCGTCGTAGCTTTAGCTTGCTCCCTAAACCACCTAAAGCTGTTTATTTGTGTGGCGGAGGGGCTAAAAACAAAACCATCGTCCAAGGGCTTGCTCCTTGTGCAATCTTAGAAGATTCAGACATGATCGAAGCACAAGCTTTTGCCTATCTTGCCGTTCGTGTTCAGCGCGGATTACCGACGTCTTTTCCGTCAACAACAGGATGCAAATTTCCTGTCTGTGGCGGGAAAATTACGCGACAATAAACGATATCTTAATTTTTCTTGAATACTCTATAAGCAAATGGTTCATTGTTAGAGGTTCAGGATGATTTCAAAACTTTGCACAGTTACACTTATCATGGCATTAAGTGTTTATGCCGATGATAAAGATTTAAAATCATATGTCGAATCCCATAAAAGTCTGAGCTCAGACGCCAAAGAATTCTATAAAAACCATGATTACGTTGCTGTTTGGTACCCAAAGGGTGAAGAAAGTATCGCCGCCAAAGCAGCCAAAACCGTTTTACAAACATCTGACACCGAAGGGTTAAATCCCGGAGACTATAAAGAAGCTTGGAAGGCAGATTTTAAAACAGACTGGATGAATGCCGAGCTTAAACTAACCGAGACATTCACTAAATTCATCGACGATGTACGTGTTGGTCGCGTTCCTGCAAAAGATACAGCCCGCACAATTAAGTTAACATCCCCTAGAACAAAACCTGTCAAATATCTGACAGATGCGCTCAAAGATTCATCCAGTAATTTCGTGAGCCTGACAAAAATGGCCCCCGAAGTTGAAGCCTATCAGAACTTGAAAAAACTGCTTATTTTGTTCAAAAAGATGCAAGCCGATTGGGGGACATTACCACGGGTCACAAAAACCAAAGTAAAAGTCGGTCAATCTGATAAGAATATCCCGGCTTTGAAAAAAATCCTGGCAGCTCATGGTTATTATAAAGGCAGTGATTATACCGAGGCTTATAATCAAGACGCCTCTGATGCTCTGATTGATTTTCAACGGCACAATAACTTAACCGCTGATGGTGTCATTGGCACAGATACAGCCAAAGAGTTAAACATCTCCTTACAGCAACGGATCAACCAGATTATCATTAATATGGAACGTCTGCGTTGGTTTCCCGATGAGATGGGGAAAAAATACATCATTGTTAATGTAGCGGGATACGAAATTTGGGCTGTAAAAAATGATAAGATTGATGTACGTATGCGCGCCATTGTCGGGCAAGTTGGCAGGAAAACGCCTCTGTTCTACGCCCCCCTCAAAAACATCATTATTAACCCATCGTGGGGCGTGCCAAAAAGTATCCTACTTCGCGATAAACTTCCTAAATTAATGGATGATCCAAGCTATGCCGAACGCGCCGGTTTCACCGTAACAGATAGCTCAGGCAGACGCCTTGACCCCTATCACGTTGATTGGGAAAGTGTTGGATCCAGTATTAACCTTCGCCAAAAACCGGGATTCCAAAACGCATTAGGGCGGATCAAATTAAATATCGATAATCCATACACAATTTATTTACACGGAACACCGACGGAAAAGCTTTTTGACAAACCGCGTCGCAATTTCTCATCGGGCTGTATTCGGATGCAAAATCCCAATCAAATCGCTGCGTGGGTTCTGCAAGATGAAAATGGCTGGGATGAAGATCGCATACAAAAAGAAATTAATTCAGGAAAGACCATAACCGTCAATGTCAAAGATCATGTTCCTGTTTATTTCACTTATCTAACCGTCTGGATGTCCGATGACGGACGCCCCCACTTCAGTCCGGACGCTTATAATATGGATCCCAACCTCACAAAACTCCTGAAATTGGGTGATCCGTCAAAAACAGAGGAAGCAACAAATTTCAGTCGCATCCGCTATGGTTAAGGCTTAATTGTCTTAACCTTAAAGTCTTTTTTGAGCATTTCCAGCTGAACAATTCGATCCGTCGCAATCTTTTGACGATGTGGCCCCGGTGAAGCATAACGTCCAAAGACCCAAATACCAACGGCATTCACATCTGATGGATCAATGGGAAGCGGATCATTTTTCTGCCCGGGGACAATTTCTGCACTAAAAACTTCAAACTGACCGGCATGATCGGCTTGCAAATTAGGTTCTTGATCAAAATATTGCGATGCTGTCAATTTCCCCATTTTCTTGTACAAATCAGCATCATGCACAATAACCACCTTAACGGATACAGGTGCATTTTCATTCATGTTTTGCGCCACATTAAACTGTACTTCCTGCAACCATACTTTCGCTGTCGATAGGGTTGCCGCTGAGGTAACCGCATCCGGTGCACAACTTGCTAAGACGATCGCTGAGGTCAATACGCCAAAAAAGTGTTTCATCGTAAAATTCCTTCAATTAATTTTGCTAAGGTAAGATCCTTGATTGTAATGCCTTGGGCATCATGGGTTGTGAGCGTAATATCAACACGATTGTAAACATTAAACCATTCCGGATGATGATTGTGTTGTTCCGCCAACAAGGCAACCCGAGTCATAAAGGCAAAGGCTTCTGAGAAGTTTTTAAAGTTGAATTTTTTACGAATGGCCGAACCATCTTCGGTAAGCAGCCACCCATCAAGAGAGTCGAGCTCAACAGGAAGACGATTTTTTTCGATAATATCGACCATTTATTAACCTTTGTTCTCTAGACTAAACCTTAAGAACAAGATTGCACTGTTTTTTAAACAAATTCAAGAGGGAGAGCCAGATGGCTGGCAAGAAAACAAAACTAAGAGTTGTGGGTGGACGAAATACGATGGCTGAAATGCCTGATTTAGCTGATCTTTATACGTTAGCTTATAAAACGCTATCCTCATTACCTGAAAAGTTTAAGCCCTTTGTCAAAAATTTATTGGTTCGCATTGAAAATTTTGCCGATGACGATACAGTAAAAAACCTTCGTCTCAACGATAAGTATGATTTGCTTGGCCTCTATCGTGGTGTTCCGCTTCCCCTCAAAGCATCCCCGAATTCAAGCAATCTGCCTGATATTATTTATTTATATCGCTGCCCACTCATCAAATATGCCAGCGAAAACAATGAAAAAATCGAAGAAATCGTGCATCATGTGATGATCCATGAAATTGGCCATCATTTTGGCTATTCAGATAATGATATTGACTGGATTAGTCGTTTTGAAGATGGTGGTCGCAACAGGGATTGAACCTGTGACCCCTACGATGTCAACGTAGTGCTCTACCGCTGAGCTATGCGACCAAAGATGTGCTATTTATGACATATTCAGCGTGTCGATTTCAAGATAAATTTACAAGAATATTTTTTAGGCATTCGTAAATGGCCCATCCGGTAAACCGTCAACAAATTGGCGAACATACGGATTATCTGTTTTATCCATCTCTGCCACAGACCCCGTCCAAATAAATTTTCCTTGAAAGAGTAACCCTACCCGATCACCAATATGGCGCAGGGAATTCAGGTCATGGGTGATAGTCAAAGCCGTTGCACCAAGTTGACGGACATTACGCACAATTAAATTATTAATCGTGCCACTAACAATAGGGTCTAAACCTGCTGTCGGCTCATCAAAAAAAACGATTTCGGGATTTGTTGCAATAGCCCGAGCCAACGAGACCCGTTTTTGCATCCCCCCTGACAATTCAGCAGGATAAATATCTGCTGATGAGGCCGTCAGATCAACTTCTTTTAGTTTTTTCAGCGCAATTTTACGGGCTTCGGATGGTTTAAGTCCCTTATTATTAATCAGGCCAAACGCAATATTGCGCCAAACAGGAAGGCTATCAAACAAAGCCCCCCCCTGAAAAAGCATGCCAAACTTTGCCATAATTTCTGCGCGCTTCTTAGCGGGTATATGCGTTACATCTTCACCATCAATCAGGATTTGACCGGAATCAGGCGTTAGCAAACCTAAGATACATTTGATCAAAACAGATTTTCCCGTCCCTGATCCGCCAATAACAACAAAAGACTCCCCAGCCTTGATATCCAGATCAATGCCATCCAAAACAACCTTAGAGCCAAATGATTTCTTCAAATTCCGTATCTGTATTTTAATCATCACAGCCCCTTATTTATCAAACAATAATGCGGTTAGAGCGTAATTCATAAATAAGATTAGAACGCTCGCAGAGACAACGGCATTAGTCGTTGCACGCCCGACACCTTCGGCACCACGCGTTGAATAATATCCATGATAACACCCCATTAAGGTAATGATCACACCAAAGGCTGCGGCTTTGATCAATCCCGACAGCACATCTTTGTATTCAAGATACTTGAGTGTTTGTTGTAAATAAGTACCGGCATTAAATTCAAGTTGATACACCCCAACAATATATCCGCCAAAAACACCAAGCACATCAGCCACAAGAACCAACAAGGGTAACATTAAGAATCCAGCCAAAACGCGTGGCGTCACAAGATATTTAATCGGATTAGTCGAAAGCGTTGTTAGGGCATCAATCTGCTCCGTCACCCGCATCGTTGCAATCTCAGCGGCCATAGATGCCCCCATACGCCCAGCAACCATCAGCCCAGCCATAACAGGCCCCAACTCACGCGTAATTGATAAAACAACCACAGTTGCAACAGCACCTTCGGCAGAAAACCGAGAAAAACCGGTATAGCTTTGTAGTGCCAGCACCATACCTGATGACAACGCTGTTAACCCAACCACAGGTAAGGAAAAATAACCGATATGGAGGAATTGCTCAAGGATTTGACGGAAATAGATTGGTCGCTGAAATAATCGGATCAGCGACTCACTAAAAAACAGTCCCAACCGCCCGGCAGATAAGATAAAATTGATAAAGACACGGCCAACAGAAGCAAAAAAGTCAATGATCATAGGTAAAGCTTTGTTGAAGTAGGACCTCCTTCAAATTTAGCCAACTTAATCAAGTTTGTCCATCTCACAATATTTGGCATTTCCCACTTTTACGTTTCTCATCCTTTTTTTGTTGTTTTTTATAGGCCTCAAGAGCATCAAGTGCCTCCTGACACGGTGGAGAGTTAATGTAGGGTTCAACAACGGATTCCTCAAAGTTAGCACGATCCAAGGCAACCTCTTGTCGCTCATTACCATCTTGTGCAGAAACAACACAAAAAAACATGATAAGAAAGGAACTAAAAACAGACATAATAATTACAGCCATTCCCTTTACCCCTGATACAGCTAAATTCGTCGCTCACGTACTTTATGTACGCTTTGCTCCCCAGTTAACTGTATCAAACTTAACTGGAACGACTATAGTATTCTTCTTAACTATTATATTATCGATATTATCATTAATGAATCTGTTCAAGATAATTATTTTACGCACAATTCCATTTTTAAAAACAAAATATTTCAGATACAATTAGCGAAAAATAATGTTAAAAGGATTGATGATGACCTTAATTTTGATGAAGATTGTTTTAGGCGTAACCCTAACGACACACCTCCAGGCAGCTGAAGAAGATTTTATTGATGTTACAGGGGGAATAGAAAATCAAATTCCTTACCCTCCTGCACCTCAACCTGAGCTAGGTTTAGCTTTTTCTAACCTAAGTAATACCGGATTAACTGAACAACAAACAACGGCAATTCAAGATTACCTGAACCTTCCCGATTGGGCTGATAGTAAAGAGGTCATAACACTCGGAAAAAATTTGCTAAAAAGGTTGCCTGGAAACAAGAGAATATTCTTGATTAGAAGTATGATCCAGCAAAAAATCGAGCAATTTGAGGAAAACAGGGCTGCGTCAGAGTTAAAAGAACTTCATCGTCAAAACAAAAGCAACAAATAAGCAGAAAAGTCCGTCTTTGCGAATGCTCGCAAAGACGCTAACGCATAGCCGAATTATAAAGGAGCGGCTATAGCTTAGCCAAAGGTAAAGGATACCCTCAACATAAGACGATGCTCAACGGGTGATGTCTCTGTTACGATATTGGTTTCGTTAAATATCTTTTTCTTAGGATACATTCCTGCAAACTGATATTCACCACCAATAATAATCATGCGTGTTGGTTTGTAGGCTATACCTAAACCGATAACAGGTGCCATAATAGAAACGTTCTTACGGATAGTTTTACCGGCATATTGCGCAATATATGATGTTGTCCTAAATTTATATTCATGCTTAAACGTAGCACGTTCATAACTTGTTTTGCCGTAAATCATAGTCTTCATATTGAACATCTTACCGATGACAAGTCCAAAACCAATGGCATTGGTTCGCTGAATTTTGACTTCTCCTTGAATTGGCAAATTATCAGAACCATACTGATAACTCGGATTCATGGATGACAAATTTCCATAAACCTCTGCTCCAACGATTGTCTTGGATGTCCCAATTTCATACAAATAACCAACGTGCCCCCCATATACAGCACCAAAAGCCGTTTGGTTCTTCTTACCTTTTCCGGTCAAATCTGCGTAATCATGCTCTGATGAGTCATATCCCATACCAACATCCGCACCGGCGTAAAAACCGCCAAACCCCTGAGCACCCGTTACCATGGCACCGCACATTAAGACTGTTGCTATTTTTTTGTTTAGACCTGAGACCATCATGACATCCTCCGCCTGTTTATTAAAAATATATTAAAATCACTCATGTTTTAGGATCACCTATTGCACCATAACTGTCAATAATTTTGTCACGTGACTTCTACAGCACTCAAAATAAGGTAAAAACTACATAATATCCGTAAAAACACATAAAATGATTCTTAAGAAAATCATTTTCACTTGTTTTTAATATTTTTTATGTCACTATAAGGATAGATGGGCAAAAATGAGTTCTACAGAAATCAAATGATCCGTATTTCATCAAGCACTGATCTTGCAAAACACATAACAGATTTACGCAAACGATCTAAATTAAGTCAGTCCGATCTAGCCATTCGCTGCGGCCTGAGTCGTACCGCGATTCAAACTCTTGAAAAGGGAAAAGAAACTGTTAAACTTGAAACCTTGTTAAAAGTCCTTAGTTTTTTGAACATTGGCCTTTATATTAATCATCACCTCCTTGTACATCCTGATGAAGAAACTTCTCATTAAATTCCAAAATATTCCTTGCGCCATTCTCGATGAAGTCGAAAAACTGACACATTACCGCCTGACCTATTTACCCGACTATAAAGGATCAGGCATCTCATTAACACTGCCGGTACGCCCTGCCCCCTATAACTTCGATGAATTCCCTCCTTTCTTTGATGGTTTATTGCCCGAAGGAATGCAACTGGATGCCCTTCTGCGTCACAAAAAAATTGATTATTATGATTGCATGTCTCAACTGGCTGCTGTTGGTGACGATTTAGTTGGTGCTGTAACCGTTAGCGAGATTATCCCATGATAAAACGCTGCCCAATCACCTATGCGCCTTTGATGCCCGATGAAGACACGTACAGTAAAAAAGGGCTATCCCTTTTATCCCGAAACCTGACAACACTTAGAGATTTTCCTTATTCACAAGAAGAACAAATCATTCAGGCGCGGACAATGGCTGCGAAAATGTCTATTCAAGGGGTGCAACCTAAGCTCAGCGCAAGTCTTGATGTCTCCCATAATACCTTTAAAGTAACAGATCGTGGCGGTACCTTTATTATCAAACCTCAAAACTTCATGTGGCCTCATCTTCCTGAAAACGAAGATTTAACCATGCGCTTAGCACGCACCATTGGGCTAAATGTCCCGATTCATGGTTTGTTGCGCTGTAAGGACGGATCATGGAGTTATTTTATTCGTCGATTTGACCGACCCAATCTAAAATCCCCCTTAAGAACCAAACTCCCGCTCGAAGATTTTGCACAACTCTCAGGAGCGACACGCCACACAAAATACGACAGCACTATGGAAAAAATCATCAAGATCATTGATCAATTTTGTACGTTTCCAGCCTTAGAAAGGGAAAAACTCTTTAAACTGACCGTCTTTAACTACCTTGTGGGCAATGAGGATATGCACCTTAAAAATTATTCCCTGATTACCCTTGATGGCACAACTCAATTATCGCCCTGCTATGACCTGTTGAACACCACCATTGCCATGGGAAAACAAGCCTCTGAAGAAATAGCCCTTCCCCTTAATGGCAAAAAAAATAAATTGTCGAAATCAGACTTTATTGATTATTTCGCGTTAGAAAGGCTTAAGCTTAGCCCGATCATAACGTCCCTTATTTTGAGCGATATTGCTCAACACCTAGAGAGCTGGGATAGCCTCATGAGCAGCAGCTTCCTGCCTCAGGAGTTTATCTTGGCGTATCAAGATTTACTCAGGAAGAGAAGTACTGTTTTATTCTAAGCTCTCCTATCATTCTCCTTGCAATTCAGTTTTTAAAGCGATACAAAATAAAGTATTACTATAATTTTAGGGTTTCGACATGACTCATCTTAAAATCTTACTTTTATCTTGCGCTTTATCTTGCCCGGCCTTGGCAGAGAATGACAATACCACAACCACACAAGAAACTGAAATTAATGATCCGCTAGAACCGTTTAACCGAGTCATCTATGCCGTTAATGGTGTTATTGATGGCATTGTTGTCAAACCCCTTGCTATTGCTTATCGCTTAGGCCTACCTGAGCCCGTCCGTGATGGTGTTGGCAACGTCATTCGTAATCTAAAATCACCGATTACCTTTACAAACCATCTGTTACAAGGTGAGCCAGGTCGTGCCTTTACATCTCTGGGGCGATTCGTCATGAATACAACGCTCGGGATTTTGGGCTTTTTTGATGCAGCAACAGAACTCGGTCTTCCAGGGGAAGAAACATCGTTCAGCGAAACACTCGGTGTTTGGGGTGTGAACTCCGGGCCATACTTGATTGTTCCTATTATTGGCCCATCAAGTGCCCGCGGTATTGTTGGCATGAGTGGTGATTACTTCATGCAACCCTATAATTATTACTTTAACGGTGATAGCCATCATGGTGATTCTTGGGTACCAATAGCCATTTCAGGTGTTGATGCTGTTCATCAGCGTAACCTTGTTCTTGAAACAGTTGATGATGTGGTGGCGAATTCTGCTGATCCGTATGCAACATTCCGCAGTGCCTATTTCCAAAATCAAGATTATCGGATTAAGAAACTGAAGACTAAGGAATAAAAAAAAGAGGCTTAAAGCCTCTTTTTTTAACGAATCGGAAGCAAAGCTTCCATAATCTGGACAGCATTAAGGGCGGCTCCTTTGCGGACATTATCCGCCACAACCCACATATTCAGACCATACGGAACAGTTGGATCTTTACGGATACGACTGATCAGAACATCATCTTCACCTGCTCCGTCTAATGGCGTTGCATAAGACAGGTCATCAGGATTATCCATGACCGTGATCCCTTTGAACTGACGTAAAAGCTGACGCGCCTTATCCGCAGATAGTTCTTGCTCAAATTCAATATTCAAGGATAACGAATGCCCAATATAAACAGGAACCCGCACACACGTTGCAGTGACTTGAATGGCCGGGTCAAGAATTTTTTGGGTTTCAACCACCATTTTCCACTCCTCCTTAGTTGAATCACCCTCCATAAAAACATCAATTTGCGGGATGACATTAAAGGCAATCGGTTTTGAAAAATTAGCAGGTGGGACAGATAATCCTGTAAACAACCCTTTGGTTTGCTGTGTCAATTCGTCCATTGCTTCTTGTCCGGCACCAGACACAGATTGGTAAGTACTAACAACCACGCGTTTGATTTTAGCCACATCATGGAGTGGCTTTAAAGCCATCACCATTTGAATGGTCGAACAATTAGGATTCGCCACAATATTACGATTCGAAAAATCCGTTAAGGCGTCTGAGTTTATCTCAGGGACAACCAAAGGAATATCCTCATCCATACGGAAATGGGAGGTATTATCAATGACAACACATCCTTGAGTCGCTGCTTTTGGCGCATATTCAGCAGAGATCTTCCCACCCGGTGAAAAGAGTGCATAATCACATCCGGAAAAATCGAACTTATCCAAAGACTGTACGGTTATAATATCATTCTCACCATAAGAAATCGGCCGT
Organism: Candidatus Paracaedibacteraceae bacterium; assembly: GCA_019636035.1. Taxonomy (GTDB): domain Bacteria; phylum Pseudomonadota; class Alphaproteobacteria; order Paracaedibacterales; family Paracaedibacteraceae; genus Paracaedibacter. The sequence goes on along the minus strand of JAHBYI010000002.1, from coordinate 308,811 downwards.
TTTGCGGATCGGCTGGATGCAACAGCGGATATGTTTTCAACCGGATAGCCGCGTTCAGCCAAGATTTGTAAAAATGCCCGACCAACATTTCCGGTTGCGCCAACAACGGCTATTTTGATATTTTTTTTGTTTTTCATTTTGTGTCTACGTTTTAATAAAACTAAATCATCAAGCGAATCGGATCTTCGATAAAGTCCTTAAATGCCTTAAGGAATTCTGCACCGATTGCCCCATCAACAACACGATGATCTGCCGACAAGGTACATGTCATTACGGTTGCGACTTGAACCAGGCTGTCCTTGACAATAGCCCGTTGTTCACCGGCACCAACGGCCATAATACAAGCCTGTGGCGGATTAATAATCGCGGCAAACTGATTGATACCATACATCCCCAAATTGGAAATGGTAAAGGATCCCCCTTGGTAATCTTCGGGCATTAATTTACCGGCACGGGCACGTTCAGCCAATGATTTTACTTCTGCGGAAATGTCTTTCAAGGACTTCAAGTGGGCACTGCGAACCACAGGCGTTACCAAACCGCTTTCCAAGGCGACAGCAACAGAAACATCGGCACCTTGATATTGGCGAATATGGGTATCATGCCACGACGCGTTGGATGCCGGGACTTTCATCAAGGCCAAAGCTGTTGCACGCACGATAAAGTCATTGACAGAAATCTTAGCATCTTCAAGGCGCGCATTGATATCCGAACGCAGTTTAAGCAACGCATCCAGATTGCAATCCACCGTTAAATAGAAGTGCGGTACAGTTTGCTTAGATTCAGTCAAGCGTTTTGCAATCACTTTCCGCATGTTATTTAAGGGCATCTCAACATAAGCAGCATCCCCATAAACAGCAGGTTGAGCCGTAATTGCACGGGCTGTCGCATCACCAACCAAGACAGCCTCAACGTCAGATTTAATAACACGGCCATGGGGGCCACTGCCGGCAACAGCTGCGATATTAACATTGTTTTGGTCAGCTATACGACGAGCCAATGGGCTGGCGAAAACACGCTCACCACTGTGGGCAGGTGCTGATTTTGGCATATCCACGACATTGGACACAGCTTCTGCTTTTATCCCAACTGCAACCGGAGCCACACTAACAGCATCATCCCCAAGCCCCGCCAAAGCCGATTCATCCTCGTCTTCCTCAAGAATAGCCGCAATCAACGTATTAACCTTTACGGCTTCTGTCCCTTCCGGTACATAGATTTTTGCAAGTTTTCCTTCGTCAACCGCTTCCACTTCCATTGTTGCTTTATCGGTTTCAATTTCGGCAATCACCTGACCTGGCTTAACCATGTCCCCTTCGGATTTTAACCAGCGAACAAGATTCCCCTCGGTCATTGTTGGGCTAAGAGCAGGCATTAAAATTTTAATTGGCATTGATGTCTCTTCCTATCGATAGCAAGCAGCCTTAGCTGCTTTGACAATTTTTTCTACACTGGGTAAGGCTAGTTTCTCAAGATTGACCGCATATGGCAAGGGGACATCTTCAGCGCAAACACGAATCGGCTGCACATCCAGATAATCAAAAGCTTCTTCACAGATCATCATCGATACTTCTGCGCCAACACCCGCAAAAGGCCAACCTTCCTCAACGGTCACAAGTCGATTCGTTTTCATGACAGAACGAACGATTGTCTCTTTATCGAGGGGGCGAATGGTGCGAAGGTCAATCACTTCAGCATCGATTCCCTCAGCGGCTAAGATTTCAGCGGCATCCAGTGCCATACCAACGGTAATCGAAAAGGCTGTGATGGTAACGTCTTTTCCGTTGCGAATAACATTGGCTTTACCAATGGGCACAATATGATTATCATCGGTTGGCACGTCAAAAGAACGACCATACATCAATTCATTTTCAAGGAAAATAACGGGATTCGGGTCACGAATCGCTGATTTCAACAATCCCTTAGCATCTGCCGCAGAATAAGGAGAAACAACCTTGAGCCCCGGGCAATGGGCGTACCAGCTAGCATAACATTGTGAATGTTGTGCTCCAACACGAGCCGCAGCCCCGTTTGGCCCACGAAATACAATAGGGCATCCCATCTGACCGCCAGACATATATAATGTCTTAGCAGCCGAGTTAATAATATGATCAATGGCCTGCATGGAAAAGTTGAAAGTCATAAACTCAACAATTGGCTTCAATCCTAAAAAGGCTGAACCAACAGCAAGTCCTGCAAAACCATGTTCAGTAATGGGCGTGTCAACAACCCGTTTTGCCCCAAATTCATCAAGCAATCCCTGACTAACTTTATAGGCACCGTTATATTCAGCAACTTCTTCACCCATCAAAAACACGCTATCATCACGGCGCATTTCCTCGGCCATCGCATCACGAAGGGCTTCGCGTACAGTTAAAACTTGTGTCATCTCTTACCCCTCAATCAATATATCTGTATACAGTTCGGATTCTTGTGGCTCAGGCGATGTCTGGGCAAATTCCGCAGCATCATTAACCCGTGCTTTAATCTCTTTTTCCAAAGCTTTGAGCTCATCTTCTGTCATTATTTTTTTAGTCAACAGATAGGTCTGAATTTGATCAATCGGATCGTGTTCATTGCGCATTTGCTCAACTTCATCCTTTGAGCGATACTTTGCCGGATCAGACATAGAATGGCCACGATAGCGATAGGTTTTTATATGCAATAAGGCAGGGCCTTTTCCTGAACGGGCATGATCAACAGCCCATTCCGCAGCTTCACGCACAGCAAACAAATTCATGCCGTCAACAACACGTCCAGGAATATCCCACGGCTCACCTCGACGCCAAAATTCTGTTGAGGCAGAGGCACGTTTTGTTGATGTTCCCATGCCATACTGGTTATCCTCGATCACAAAAATCGCCGGTAGTTTCCAAAGTGCAGCCATGTTAAAAGCTTCATACACCTGCCCCTGATTGCATGCGCCATCGCCCATATAGGAAACAGATACACCCTTATCATCCTTGTATTTATGGGCAAATGCCATCCCTGCACCAATCGGAATCTGTGCCCCGACAATGCCATGCCCGCCAAAGAAATTCTTTTCACGGCTGAACATATGCATAGATCCCCCCTTGCCGCGGGAATATCCCCCTTCTCGGCCGGTTAGCTCTGCCATAACACCGCGCGGATCCATATCACAGGCCAGCATATGGCCATGATCACGGTAACTAGTGACAACCGTATCCTGGGGTTGCATCGCTGATTGAATGCCAACAACGACGGCTTCTTGACCAATGTACAAATGGCAAAATCCACCAATAAGCCCCATTCCATAAAGTTGAGCCGCTTTTTCTTCAAAACGACGAATCAGCAACATCTGAGTATAGGCTTTGACCAACTGTTCTTTATTATAATATTTTTCCGGATCAACAGCCAGATTGCCGGATTGAGACAATGACTTTTCCTGAGCTTTCGACATTATGTCCATCCCATTAAAATTAACTTACTAACCCTAAAATACCTGTAATTAAGTTAAGATGCAATTAATTCGCACATAGCAATCCTCATCCCCCTCTTGTTGGCGGCAATACCAAAAACCAGATTAACGCCATCAAAAAACCCCGCCGTACAGCAGGGTTTTCAGAAATCAAGATCACAAGATTATTATTTCTTGTGTTCTTCCTTTTTCTCTTCTTTTTCAGCTTTCTTTTCTTCCTTGTCAGCCTTGTGCTCTTCTTTTTTAGCAGCGTGCTCTTCCTTGTTAGCTTCTTTTTCTTCTTTTTTAGCTTCTTTCAGCTTTTCTTTAGCGTCTTTAAGCTCTTTTTCAGCTTCTGCTTTGTCAGCGTCAGCTTTTGCTTTATCGGCATCAGCTTTTGTCTTGTCAGCATCGGCTTTTGCCTTATCAGCATCAGCTTTCGCTTTGTCAGCATCAGCCTTTGATTCTGCCTTTGTTTCTTCTTTTTTAGCATCGCCAGCAGCACCGTGTTCAGATGCATTTACTGTTGAAAATAGTGCCAACAAAGCAGCAAGAGATAATTTTGTCATTTAAAACTCCATATATTGATCAAAAATGGTTTGTATCCACGTATTAGTCTAATAATATTAAAATTTTATCGTCAAGCCCTTTTGTTATTTATTTTTACAGGTTAAGATAATCAAAACAGTGAATGGATGCCCCTCAATGTCTCAAGATCTTCAGATTATGTATCTTATGTGCTCAAAATTTTGTCATGATTTAGCTGCCCCTATTGGGGCGATCTCGATTGGCCTTGAGATGTTAGATGAAAATCCCGCACCCGATAGTCCGCAAGCACTTTTACTCCACAGTGTTCAGTCAGCTATGAATAAACTTGAGCTGATCCGTTGCTTAAGCGGTTATGCAACCCACAAAAACAAACCAACTTTGTCTGATATCCGAACCGTTCTGGACAAGTGCATTGACCCTGAAAAAACTAAAATAACATGGCTTGCAGATGGCATTGATTCTGTTCACGGAACACCGGCACGGCTTTATAATGCTCTGATGATTTTGGCATCCGATGCCTTACCACGAGGGGGGAGCATTACCCTTAATAAAGACTATTCAATAACCGTCACAGGATCGCTTGTTAAATTCCCGGAATCCGTTCTTGATGCAATTAAGGGACGTTTCACCCTATCCGATATAGATTCAAGGTCCGTCTTAGGATACTTTATTAAAGAGCTTGCTGATCAACTCGACACAAAGGTCATCTTTGATTTTTCTCAACCGAATCTCGTCGTGATAAAGTTCCAATAAATTAAGAAAATATTTATCCTCACAACCTATACTCAAGACTAAGATCATTCCTTTTGGGCTATAGCGTTGCGATGTCAAACATTATTTCTCTAAACGCCAACAAGTGGGCATTATACCCAGTAGGGTTGAGTCTGCTGATGATGTTTATGTTTCTCCATCCTGTAAACGCATCGTCCATTCTTCAAATAGGTGATCTTTCATCCCCGGTTAAATCCATCCAAAGCTGTTCAGCCTTTGCAGGTCAACGCGCTAATGCCCGCTGTATCTGCTGCTTATTAACAAATAATCAAGACGGATATTTTACAGACAAAGGCCTCACGCACCTTTGCACGACTCAAAGCGATTGTTCTGATGCTGCTATGGCAAATCTCATGGAACAGACAAGAACCAATGATCCTCTAACTCTCATACAAAGACTAAAAGAAAAACACCTGCAAAACCAAAATCTTGCTGTGTCACTAGCATCATTAATAGGCGGTGCTTTTAGTCCTAACGGGCTCAAAGATTTTTTGACATCAACCGCACAAAAAAATGGATTCAAGAATACTGACACCAATGCTTACCTACAAGATGCAAAATGTACGGATGTAAAATCCCTTGGTGATGGCGGCAAACAAACGCTTCAAATATTTCTAGTATCAGGCTTAAAGAGCTGCGGCATGGGATTCCACCGCGAACAACCACGATCATGGATTCTCAAAGAAACAAAGCAATTTCTGGAAGTCAAAAACTTACAAACCCTCATGGCATCCCCTGTTATTGCATTTGACATCAAGAAACCAAACAGAAATCTAAGATTCCCCGCTGTTGCTTTTCCAACAGAATCATTTACTTACCTTGATAGTGCTCACAATCCACATTATATGCTTTTAATGGATGCAGCCCCCGGTACCCCCTTTGCCAAGATCATTCAAAGCAAAGATTTAGAAAAACTCAGCCAAGCAAGTTATTTAATTGGCGAAAAACTTGGCGCATTTCACAAAGAATTCATGAAACCGGACGGCAAAAAGTTATTGGGTTCAACCCTTGTTCATGGCGATTTACATAGCAACAACATCTTTGTTGACCAACTGTCAAAAACAGTGACCTTGATCGACGTCGAAACTTTTGTTAAATCTTTTAATACTCCGTCAACACCAGCCGTAGATTTATTCATGCTTTATGGTTTTGCAACGTCACACCTTCAAACAAGTCAACGGGTCGCCCATGATTTAACGTCTAAAGAATGGCACCAATACTTTTTCAAACCATTCCTACAAGGCTATGTCTCTAACTGGCCTGAACGATATCAAATAACTGTTTTAAAAGAACTTAAAGACATGTTTAACTCACCCTTAACAATCCGTAAGATCTTTAAAAATAGATTTCTGGCAATTAGTTACCCTAAGTTTCTTTACGATGTGAAACGATATGCAAATCCAATCTTCTCGGAACTAATGCGATAAACTCAACCAAACTATTGGTATAGATTTTTATCAACCTATTAGCTACGATGAGGCATGACAGTATCATCAATTCAATGTGGCGTCTCAGTCATCAAAAAGGTTGTTCGCAGCCTGACTGATCAACCTGGTGTTTATCGCATGTATAACACCCATGACACCCCTTTATATGTCGGCAAAGCTAAGAACCTCAGAAAACGCGTCACGGCCTATACAAAACCGGAGCAACTTCCGATACGACTACAACGCATGATTGCTGAGACCGTTCGTATGGAAATTGTCACAACACACAGTGAAGTAGAAGCTCTGCTCCTCGAGAGTAACCTCATCAAAAACCTCCAACCACGCTACAACATCCTCTTAAAAGACGATAAGTCTTTTCCCTACATTCTCATCACTCAAAATCACCCCTTCCCCCGCGTCATAAAACACCGTGGTTCTCAGGATATAGCCGGTAAATACTTTGGCCCCTTTGCGAGTAACTCTGCAGTAGATGAATCAATCTTATTGCTGCAAAAAATATTTCAGATCCGCAACTGTACTGACAGTTACTTTGCAGCGCGCACCAGGCCTTGCCTACAGTATCATATCAAAAGATGTTCTGCACCTTGTGTTGGAAAAATATCCGTGAACAATTATGACGAGACCATAAAACAAGCGATTGATTTCATTACAGGTAAATCCTCAACCGTCCAAGAGTTTCTATCGCAAAAAATGATGGATGCGAGCAACCAAATGCTGTACGAGCAAGCCGCTGAATATCGTGATCGCATTGCAATGTTAACGCGCCTTGTTGCCCATCAACGAATTAATATCGACGGAATCAGCGATTGTGATGTCATTGCTATTCTTGAAGATTCCGGACAAACTTGTATTCAGGTTTTCTTTTTCAGACATGGTCGCAATTTTGGGACAGAATCGTTCTTCCTCTCTCATACCCAAGGATCAACAGAGCACGAAAAACTAGCCGCCTTTCTCAATCAATTTTATGCAGACCGAGAACCGCCTAAAACAATCCTTTTAAGTGACGAGCCTAATGAATTTGATCTTATCAAAGCAAGTTGCCAAGAACATTACCACAAATCCATAAAATGGGAATTACCAAAACTCGGGAAAAAACGAGAACTGATTGACCACGCCCTAAGCAATGCTCAAGATGCGATCAATCGTAAACTAAGCGATTCAAAAGCAATGTCAAAAATTTATGATGAAATCGCTACCTTATTTTCCATGGAGAATCGCCCCTCCCGCATTGAAATCTATGATAACAGTCATGTCCAAGGAACACATCCCTATGGCGTTATGGTTGTTGCAGATGAATCCGGTTTAAACAAAAAACTGTACCGCAAATTTGCGATCAAAACCGCACAACCCGGTTTTGGAGGCGATGATTATGGGATGATGCGTGAAGTTATGAAACGCCGTTTTGCTCGCGCAGATCAAGAGAGCTGGACATTGCCTGATCTTATGCTGATTGATGGGGGGCAAGGGCAACTCAATGCCGTTCTTGAAGTTATCGAGGAGATGGATATCCAAGGCATTACCGTTGTCGGAATCGCAAAAGGTGAACAGCGCAACGCAGGACGCGAGCGATTCTTTATGCCTGAGCGAGATCCCTTTACCCTGCCTCATAATTCAATCGTCATGCACTTTTTACAACGCTTACGAGATGAAGCCCATCGCTTTGCCATAGGATCCCACCGCGCCGATCGTCAGAAATCCATGACCAAGTCAAAACTTGATGAAATCCCCGGCATCGGCCCCAAACGGAAAAAAGCTCTCCTCCATCATTTTGGTAGTGTTCGTAATATAACTACCGCCAGCCTTCAAGATCTCATGGCTGTCGATGGCATCAGCGAGGCGGTTGCTATGATGATTTACAAAGGATTGAGGGGGTAGAATCAGCCCCCCTCGTTATTTATTCAACACCACCCTTCAGGAAAAAGATGTTTTGGGCAAGTGCTCTTTAAAATAGAAAAAATTCTAAATACCATAGTGCAAAAGGTTAGAAAGCATGGTACTGTTTGATAAGTGGGATTTTCTAGGGTTTGAGGGAAATGGAAGGATATCTCCAGAATTATTTACCGATCCTTGTGTTTTTAGGATTGGCTGCGGGCTTATCTGTGGCTTTGATCCTTATTTCTTGGATTCGTGGCGTTAATAATCCTGATCCTGAAAAATTATCGTCATATGAATGTGGCTTTGAACCCTTTGGTGAGTCACGCACAAAGTTTGACGTACGATTCTACCTTGTTGCCATCCTTTTTATCATCTTTGACTTGGAAATTGCCTTTTTATTTCCGTGGGCTATTACCCTTGGAAATACGGGACTATTCGGTTTTATTTCTATGATGATCTTTTTAACGATCTTGACCGTCGGCTTTATCTATGAGTGGCGAAAGGGAGCACTGGACTGGGAATGACAAATCAATCACAAGTAAATTTTGACGATCTAAGGCCTCATCTTCCGGCGGATATGCAGGATGAGAAATTGCTTTTCCAAACACTCAATGATGAGATCAATAATAAAGGATATATCCTAACCCAAGTCGATAAGGTTGTGAGCTGGGCACAGGCCGGATCCATATGGCCTATGACCTTTGGGTTGGCCTGCTGCGCTGTTGAGATGATGCACACAGCCGCCAGTCGTTATGACATGGATCGTTTTGGCATGTTATTCCGCCCTTCTCCGCGCCAATCTGACCTGATGATTGTTGCAGGAACGCTGACCAATAAAATGGCTCCGGCCTTGCGCAAAGTATATGACCAAATGCCGGAACCACGCTGGGTTTTGTCCATGGGAAGTTGTGCAAATGGTGGTGGATATTATCATTATTCCTATTCAGTAACACGCGGTTGCGATCGGATTGTTCCTGTTGATGTTTACGTTCCGGGATGCCCCCCTACAGCCGAAGGATTGCTGTATGGATTGATGTTGCTCCAGCAAAAAATTCGCCGTCGTGGCAACATCGTTCTATAGGAAGAGGATCACATGGAAAATCTTGACCACCTTATAGCGATAACCCAAGAAGCTCTTGGCCCCGACCTTATCCATGCTGTTGTTCAACAGGATGAGTTAACCATCGAAACCTATGCCGGCTCTATCGTTCGCGTTCTAACAATTCTGCGTGATCATCCAAAATGCCTCTTTCGCATTTTGTTGGATGTTTGTGGCGTTGATTATCCCGATAACCCTAAGCGGTTTAAGGTTGTCTACCATTTAGTGAGTGTTGAATTAAACCAACGTATTCGAGTCAAGATCGCCATCCCTGAAAATATGGAAGTTCCCACGGTCACAGGCGTTTTTAATTCCGCAAACTGGAATGAGCGAGAGACGTTTGACCTCTTTGGTATCGTCTTTACAGACCACCCTGATCTAAGACGCATCTTGACAGGCTATAATTTTCAAGGTCACCCCTTGCGTAAAGATTTTCCATTAACAGGATATTTGGAAGTGTCTTATGATTCAGAACAGCGAAAAGTTGTTGAAACACCGGTGAACCTCCCACAAGATTTCCGCAACTTTGATTACCTCAGCCCTTGGGAAGGAGCTTTGAGAAAATCCCAGCCACTTCCCGGTGATGAAAAGGCCTCAGTATGAGTGATAAACGTACCTATACCCTAAACTTTGGCCCTCAACATCCGGCAACACACGGTGTTTTACGCCTTGTTCTTGATCTGGACGGGGAACTTGTCGATAAGGCTGATCCGCATATTGGTTTTTTGCATCGTGGGACAGAAAAGTTAATCGAGCACAAAACCTACCTTCAAGCATTGCCTTATTTTGATCGGCTTGATTATGTGGCCCCCATGAATCAAGAACACGCCTATATCTTGGCCGTTGAGAAATTGGTTCATATTGATGTCCCGCGTCGTGCTCAATTCATCCGCGTTCTCTTTTCCGAGCTTGGTCGTGTCACCAATCACCTGCTTAACATCACAACGTTTGCCATGGATGTTGGCGCAATCACTCCTCTGCTCTATGGATTCGAAGAACGCGAAAAAATCATGGAATTTTACGAACGAGTTTGCGGGGCACGATTGCACGCGGCTTATCTTCGTCCCGGCGGTGTTCATCAAGATATGACACCAGAGTTAATTCAAGATATCTATGCCTTTACCGAAACATGCCCAAAAATCATCGATGATATTGAAGAATTGCTGACAGAAAACCGTATTTTCAAACAAAGAACTGTTGATATCGGTGTGATCTCAGCACAAGATGCCCTCGATTGGGGATTCACTGGCCCTGTTCTTAGGGCTTCTGGTTTGCCCTGGGATCTTCGCAAATCGCAACCCTACGAAGTTTATAATGAACTGGATTTTGACATCCCCACAGGTAAGCACGGCGATTGTTATGACCGTTATTTGGTGCGTATGGCAGAAATGCGAGAATCACTGAAAATTATCCGTCAGTGCATCGACCATATGCCACAAGGAGCAATTGTCACCGATGACCATAAAATATCGCCCCCTAAGCGCGCAGACATGAAACATTCCATGGAATCCCTGATTCATCATTTTAAACTCTATACCGAAGGCTTTAAAGTCCCTGCCGGCGAGTGCTATACTGCCGTCGAGGCACCAAAGGGTGAGTTTGGTGTTTACTTAATTTCAGATGACAGCAACAAACCTTATCGATGCAAGATTCGCGCCCCTGGGTTTGCGTTCCTGCAAGCGACTGAATTCCTATCAAAAGGCCACATGCTAGCGGACGTCACAGCAATCGTCGGTTCGCTTGATATTGTATTTGGAGAAATTGACCGGTGACCTCTATGACTGCACAACAAAAAGACCTCAAACAAGGCTTCACCTTTACAAAAGAAAATTTGGAAAAGGTCAATCATTATATTTCAAAATATCCTGAGGGTCGTCAGGCAAGTGCTGTGATACCGCTACTTGACCTCGGGCAACGGCAAAATGGTGGCTGGGTGTCTCAGGATGTTATCGAGGAGGTTGCACGGTTATTGAGTATGCCGGCAATTCGCGTTCATGAAGTCGCTGCGTTCTATACCATGTTCAACCTTAAACCTGTTGGCAAGTATCACATTCAGTTATGCGGAACGACACCGTGTATGCTCCGAGGGGCAGAAGACCTCAAATCAGCCTGCATGAAGAAATTGAATATTGGTGAAGGTGGCGTTTCAGCAGATGGAAAATTCAGCCTCATGGAAGTCGAATGTTTAGGAGCCTGCGTTAATGCCCCTGTCGTTCAAATTAATGATGATTATTTCGAGGATCTGACAGCTGAAAGTTTTACTCAGATTATTGATGATTTAGCCAATGGTAAGGATGCCAAAACAGGCTCGGCAACAGGGCGACAATGCTCAGCTCCGGCCTTGACTCTCACAACAAAACCAATAACTGAGACAAAAATAAAAACGCCTCCGGCAAAAAAAGCCACACCGGAGCCATTAGAAGAAGCCCCTAAAAAGCGCACAAGGAAGGTAAAAGATGCTGAGTGATAAAGACAGAATTTTCACCAACCTTTATGGCTATGAACCCTCAGCCTTAACCGCCGCCAAAAAACGGGGTGATTGGGATAGAACCAAAGACTTCCTCGCCAAAGGTCGTGAGTGGATTATTGAGGAAGTAAAAACATCAGGACTACGGGGACGCGGTGGTGCCGGGTTTTCCACGGGAATGAAGTGGTCGTTTATGCCAAAAAATGACCCACGCCCGTCCTATTTGGTGATTAATGCCGATGAATCTGAACCCGGTACCTGTAAAGATCGGGATATTATCCGCAATGAACCACACAAACTGATCGAGGGTGCGTTAATCGCCAGCTTTGCTATCGGAGCCCATGCCTGTTATATCTACATTCGCGGTGAATATTTCCGTGAAGCTGAGGCTTTACAGCGTGCTGTTGACGAAGCTTATGCAGCAGGACTCCTTGGTAAAAATGCAGCAAAATCAGGGTGGGATTTTGATTTATACGTCCATCGTGGCGCGGGTGCTTATATTTGCGGAGAAGAATCAGCTCTCCTTGAAAGCCTCGAAGGACGCAAAGGTTTTCCTCGCCTAAAGCCCCCTTTTCCGGCAATGGCAGGATTATACGGCTGCCCAACCACCGTCAATAATGTGGAAAGTATCGCCGTTGTCCCAACAATCTTGCGCCGTGGAGCCAGTTGGTTTTCAAGCATTGGTCGCCCGAATAATGTTGGCACCAAAGTTTATTGTATCTCAGGCCATGTCAATGCCCCTTGTAACGTAGAGGAAGCGATGAGTATTCCCTTACGCGAACTCATTGAAAAGCACGCGGGTGGCGTCCGTGGAGGCTGGGATAACCTCAAAGCCATCATCCCCGGCGGATCATCGGTTCCCCTGTTACCCAAGGATATTTGCGATACGGTTTTGATGGATTTTGATGCTTTACGCGAAGTACGATCCGGTCTGGGAACGGCGGCTGTGATTGTTATGGACAAATCAACCGATGTTATCAAGGCGATCGCTCGTCTGTCTAAATTCTACAAGCACGAAAGTTGTGGGCAATGTACCCCTTGCCGAGAAGGGACAGGCTGGATGTGGCGCATGATGGAAAACCTTGTGATTGGCAAGGCTGACATTAGCGATATTGATAAACTGGAGCAGGTCTCAAAGCAGATCGAAGGCCATACAATATGCGCACTGGGTGATGCTGCTGCGTGGCCGGTTCAAGGATTGATTCGCCACTTCCGTACTGAGCTTGAAGACCGCATTCATGCTTATGCTAAGAAAAACGCAGCTTAGAGGAACAAAAATATGCCAAAGCTGACTATTAATGACATTGAAATCGACGTTGAAAATGGCCTGACTGTTTTACAGGCCTGTGAACAAGCAGGGTTTGAAATCCCTTATTTCTGCTATCACCCTAAGCTATCCATCGCCGGCAATTGCCGCATGTGCTTAGTTGAGATGGAAAAGTCACCCAAGCCTGTGGCCAGTTGTGCAATGCCTGTTGCTGATGGTATGGTCATTCGGACAAATACCCCCCTTGTTGAAAAAGCCCGCAAGGGTGTTCTGGAGTTATTGCTTATCAACCATCCACTTGATTGCCCGATTTGTGACCAAGGTGGTGAATGCGATCTTCAAGATATTACAATGGGCTATGGCCCCGACACTAGCCGTTTTGACATGAACAAACGCGCCGTTCCGAATAAATACATGGGGCCTTTGATCAAGACAATTATGACACGTTGCATTCACTGTACACGCTGTGTCCGATTTTCGAATGAAATTGCAGGAACGCCGGAAATGGGCGGCTTACATCGCGGTGAACATACCGAAATTACATCCTATTTAGAATCAGCATTAACGTCTGAACTTTCCGGAAATCTGATCGATATTTGCCCTGTAGGTGCCTTAACGAATAAACCCTATACGTTCCATGGTCGCCCGTGGGAGCTCACAAAAACAGACTCTATCGATGTTATGGATGCGGTTGGATCCAATATTCGCATTGACACGCGTGGCCAAGACGTTATGCGGGTTCTGCCCCGATTGAACGAAGATATCAACGAAGAATGGATTAGCGATAAAGCGCGTTTTTCCTACGATGGGTTGGCTCGTCAACGCTTGGATAAGGCTTATGTCCGAAAAGACGGAAAACTCACAGCAGTCCCGCTGGAAGAAGCTCTTGAGACCAGTGCACGGGTTCTAAAATCGTACAAACCAACAGAAATAGCAGCCTTGTCCGGCGATATGGTCGATTGCGAATCGGTCGCTGTCCTTAAGACATTGATGACAAAACTGGGCTCACCGCATATGGATTGTCGTGTTGATGAGTCTGTTCATGATGCAACCAATCGCTCAAGTTATCTTTTTAATACGACTATCGCCGGCATTGAAGAGGCTGATTTTGTCCTTATTGTTGCCTCAAATGTTCGTCATGAAGCCCCTCTTGTTAACGCGCGAATCCGCAAACGTTATTTGCAGAATGGCTTAAAAATCGCCGTTGTTGGAACGGATTACGATTTATCGTACCCTTATGTTCATGCCGGAGATCAAGCGACAACCCTCAAGGAAATTGCCGATGGTTCCCATGCCATTTGCAAAGATCTAAACCAAGCACAACGTCCCATGATCATTATTGGCCAAGGTGCTTTGAATCGTCGTGACAGCCGTGAAATCCTAAGGTTGTCTCAAGAAATTGCAGAAAAATATAAGATGATCCAAGACGGGTGGAACGGTTTTAATGTTCTCCATTATGCAGCAGGTCGCGTCGGTGCCTTAGACTTGGGCTTTGTTCCCGAACAGAATGGCTTATCAACCCACGATATCATTGCTGGCTGTCAACGCGGTCAAATCAAGGCAATCATCCTGAACAGCGTTGATACAATCCCTGGTGGTAGCTTTGGTGAAGCAGCTGTTATTTATATCGGACATCATGGTGATGAAGGTGCCCATCGCGCTGACATCATTCTACCGGGACTTGCCTATACAGAAAAATTTGCAACCTACGTTAATACCGAGGGTCGGCCGCAGCAAACTCAAAAAGCCGTCGCAAACCCTGGTGATGCGCAAGATGACTGGTGGTTAATTGCTGAATTGGCGCAAAAATGTGGGATTAACCTTACTCTAAAAACAAGATCTGATGTCCTTGCCTTAATGGTTAAGCTTAATCCTATTTTTAGCCATCTGAATCAAATTGTGCCTGCTGAATGGGTTAAAATAACATCAAAATATCCTGAAACCTTAAGCCATATTGCCTTTAAATCACCGATTGATAATTACTATATGAGTGATCCGATCAGCCGACATTCATCAATTATGGCAGCGTGTGTAACGGAAATTCTGGGGCAATCTGGCTGTGGCAAGAAATGTGCATAGGGGGATAAAATGAACTTTTCAACGGTAACAAACCAACTGTTCATTTATGGACTAGACATGGTGATGATCGCGTTAAAATCACTCTTGCTTATTGTGCCGTTAATCCTTGGCGTTGCCTATCTGACCTATGCTGAACGACGGATTATTGGCTTGATGCAAATGCGCAAAGGGCCAAACGTCACAGGTTGGTTTGGATTACTTCAGCCCATTGCTGATGCCCTGAAGTTGATGCACAAAGAAACCATTATCCCCAATATGGCCAACAAATATTTGTTCATTTTGGCACCCGTTATTACGTTTACCTTATCCATTGCAGCTTGGGCGGTCATTCCGTTTGATTATGGCTGGGTCTTTGCCGACATAAACGTTGGTATTTTGTACCTTTTTGCTGTTTCATCCTTGAGTGTTTACGGTATCATTATCGCAGGTTGGGCAACAAACTCACGCTACGCTTTCCTTGGTGCCATGCGTTCAGCCGCACAAATGGTCTCGTATGAAGTGTCCATTGGGCTTGTTATTATTACTGTTTTGCTCTGCGTTGGATCCTTAAACCTGACCAAAATTGTTGAAGCTCAAAAGGGACTCTGGTTTGCTATCCCTCTTTTCCCCATGTTTGTCATCCATTTTATTTCAGCCTTAGCCGAAACAAACCGCAATCCCTTTGACTTACCCGAAGCTGAATCGGAACTTGTAGCCGGTTATCACGTTGAATATTCATCCCTCTCTTTTGCGCTCTTTTTCTTAGGCGAATATGCCAATATGATTTTACAAAGCGCGATTGCGACAGTTTTATTTCTGGGTGGCTGGCTTCCGCCGCTGGATATTCCCCTATTCAACGCTATTCCCGGTGTTATCTGGTTTATCGTCAAAATATGTGCCCTCCTCTTTGTTTTCCTATGGGTACGCGCAACATTACCACGCTATCGCTATGACCAACTCATGCGGCTTGGCTGGAAGGTTTTCCTCCCTGTGACATTACTGTGGGTTGTTCTTACATCCGGTTTCTTATTGTTTATGGGTTGGCTGCCAAAGTTTTAGGAGAAAGACATGTCGGTCTTATTAAAAAGAATTCGCCATTGGGTTTTGTTTGAAATTGCAAAAGGCATGTGGTTAACCCTACGTTATTTGTTCCGCCCCAAGGTAACAATTAACTATCCTTATGAAAAAGGAAGTCTGAGCCCTCGATTTCGTGGTGAACATGCACTCCGCCGTTATCCCAATGGCGAGGAACGGTGCATTGCTTGTAAGCTTTGCGAGGCCATTTGTCCAGCCCAAGCCATAACGATTGAGGCCGAAGAGCGTGACGATGGCAGTCGTCGCACAACACGTTATGACATTGATATGACAAAATGTATCTACTGTGGGTTCTGCCAAGAAGCATGCCCTGTTGATGCAATTGTCGAAGGCCCTAACTTTGAGTTTTCGACCTTTACCCATCAAGAACTTTATTATGATAAAGAAAAACTCTTAGCCAATGGTGAACGATGGGAACGTGAAATCGCTGAAAACTTGAAAAAAGATGCACCGTATAGATAAAAGGAATCCTTAAATGATTGGTGAAAGTATTTTATTTTACATGTTTGCCCTGACCTTATTAACGTCAGCCAGCTGTGTAATCTTAGCGCGCAATCCCGTGCATTCTGTGTTGTTTCTAATCTTAGCCTTTATGAATGGGTCGGGACTGTTCTTGCTCTTAAATGCTGAACTTTTAGCCATGATCCTTGCCATTGTTTACGTCGGTGCCGTTGCTGTTCTCTTCCTCTTTGTCGTGATGATGTTAGATGTTGATTTTGCGACCTTACGCCAGGGGGCAAAACGTCATGCTTCTTTTTCAATTCTAATTGGCCTTATTCTGGGGGCTGAGTTATCGATGGTTGCTTACCTTTGGAAACCAACGGGACTAGCGACCCAAACCGTAAAAGTCGTAACCCCAACCATCTCAAATACTCAAATGATTGGTTCTGTCTTGTATACGGATTATTTGCTCCCTTTTCAGGTTTCCGGCCTTATCCTTTTGGTTGCGATGATCGGTGCAATTACGTTGACTCTCCGCTTTAAACCAGAGACTCGCCGTCAGGATATTAATGCTCAGATGCGACGTACACCAGCGGATACACTCACCATCAATAAAATTGAATCTGGCAAAGGAATAAAACTCTAATGGTCGATCAAATCTTTACAATTACACTCCACCACTATTTAATCTTGTCAGGGTTATTGTTCACAATCGGTGCCATGGGGATATTCCTGAACCGTAAGAACATCATTTTAATGCTGATGTCGATTGAATTAATTCTGTTATCCGTTAACATCAACTTTGTTACATTCTCAAGCTATCTCAATGATTTATCGGGACAAATTTTCACATTGTTTGTTTTAACAGTTGCCGCAGCAGAAGCCGCCATTGGATTGGCAATTCTTGTCGTCTTTTTCCGCAACAAACAAACAATCCAAGTTGATGACGCGAGTGTGTTACGCGGATAAAACGATAGAGAGCCATTAAGCGTATAGCCGAATTATAAGGGGTCGGCTATAGACGCGTAGGCAGAAATAGACTGTTTCAGTTCTGAATAGATTAGGTGAGCTTAAGTCGCGTGCCGATAAAACCGTGGAGCTTGGTTTATACCTTAACTTCTTCGATCGGAACACCCGGAAGATGTTTTGATGTCCGTACGACAAGTTTACTTTTCACGTTACGAACATTGGGGAACGAGGTTAATTCATTGGATAAAAAACGTTGGTATTCATCCCAGTTACGAGCAACGATTTTCAAGAGGAAATCAGCATCCCCAGCAACCATATGACATTCACGGACTAAAGGCCAACCGGAAATCTGGGTTTCAAAGGCTCGTAAATCGCTTTCATTTTGACTATGCAAACCAACCTGAGCAAAGACAGAAACGCCGAAACCCAAGGTAGAAGGATTAACATCAGCATGATATCCCTTAATAACGCCAAGTTCCTCAAGACTACGAACACGGCGAAGACAAGGGGGGGCTGATATACCCGCACGACGAGCTAATTCCACATTGGTCAAGCGTCCATCTTCTTGGAGGTCGTTCAAAATCTGGAGATCAATTCCGTCTAAATTTGGCATAATAAAAATCAGCTACCCACTAAAAGAGTCATAACATTTTATATTAATAGCATTGTTAAGTAATTTTCGAAATGGATTTCTTTAAAAATTTTTTTTATTGACTTCAGGTGTTGCATCCAAGACATATTAACCCTTTGTCAACCCTTTTGTTAACCTATCATTAAGAAACACTGGGCCACAATAAAATCATACAAACAATCAAATTCGGAGGAATCAATGGGAGCAAAACTCATACTTGCCTATACGGCTTTTATAAGCTTAGCAACCGCAGTAAACGTTGAAAAACTAAGCGTTTCTCATACCCAAGATTCCACCACTGTAACCCTACGTGCTCATATACCGACAGGATATCTCCAGCCGAGACTCATTAACTGTGTGAGCACGGGGACCAATTTAACATGTGACTTAAAAGCACAAAAACCTGAAGCGGGAATCTCTAACCTAGAGAGCCCTATCAGTCACATTCTCGAGGCAAAACTTCCCTATAAAACTGAGATACGATCAGTAACAATCCAGCATGATGGGAAAAAATTGAAAATCTAATCGGCGCCCGTTTTTTCCCCTAAATATCCCAGATAAATTCCTTGTTTGATAATCCACGTCGAAAAGGGAATTTTTCCCCAACTCTCAGGGGCATTTCGGTACGCGTAGAAATGTTTAATGATGTTAACTCGATCGTTATTAAGGCGCAATTTCCACTCTTGCCCTTTTTTAATCTTCTTACGGGAAAGATCAACCCCTCCTAATAATTTATGACGCTCTAAAATAGAATCCACAGGAACCTTAGGATTTTGAATAATATCAAATAACGCCATAAAAGTTGTTGTCCGCCCCTTCCCTCCACGGCATTTCATATGGATCCAAGCATTTTGAGGTAACGTCTTAACCCAATCAACAAAATCATCAATATCTGTTGCTTGCGGCCGAAAATGATCCGTTACAGGCAATCGTTTGTATTGTGCCCCCAGACTCAAAACAGCTTCACGCTCACGCATAAGGATACGAACAGGTTCAATAGAAACAGACTTACCCCCTGCGACACCTCTTTCTGTTTTTTTGGCCTTATAGACGAATGTATTGGGAAACGAACGGACTTGCTCAATCCGCCTTAGTTCCGAAGCAATAACAGCATCTGTCTCTTTATTTTGCTGATAAGACAACGGACCATAATACCAAGAAACCGCAGCATCATTAAAAAAACCATGGGGCTCTTCACGCAGATCTAAGACATAAATATGATCATACGGAACTTTATGACGGTTGTGAACGTGCTTAACCATCTCTTGCAGTTCCGGCCACGAATATTGTGCACTCCCGGAGATTGTTAGTTGATTGAACCCGGTATTATTTAAATCTTGAGGTTGAGCAGGTTTATAGAAAACGGGACTTCTGAAATTTTTAGGCATTCCCGCCGGGCGATCCGAATCATAAACCATATCATAGGGTGACAAGACATAATCATCGATGGCTCCCCTACCGATATAGCCTAAGAGCGAAGACGGTGAGAAATTCACTTGGCAGTTCCCAAAGGACACCATCGACGAGATTAACAATAACCCGAATTGCTTTGCAGTGGCTTGCAATGACGCTTGAAGTTTCACTTTTACACCTACTAAGTCGATAGTCATCATGTTCACTAAAATCAGTTTACACCTCAAAATGTGGACAAAAAATTAATTATATATTCAAAACGTTTGTCTCAATCATCCATTTTGCAATGAAGAACACAGGAATTGTTAAAAGTGTCACGATGAGAAATTTCTTTTTTATCATCGGATTGCTAGGAGCACTTGTTGCCATGCCTTGTTCAGTGTGTTCCGGAATATGCAAACCGACCGGCAAAACAACAAAAAGCAAAACCAACCAAATAACGCTAAAGGTAACAAATCCCGTGTATAACCCCATCGCACTCCTCCATCATTTTCTATAGGATATAAAAAAACGCCTAAAGATACGAGCCTTTTTGTTTAAATTTGTAACGATAATGGCGCATCTAATGTATATTTTTCTTGATTTGTGATGAATAAATCAGCCATAATCGGCGAATGTATAAAAGGTAGCCTTATAATGAAATTTCTCGACCAAGTAAAAATTTATGTGAAAGCAGGAAACGGTGGCAATGGCTGCTGCAGCTTTCGTCGTGAAAAATTCATTGAATATGGTGGCCCTGACGGTGGTAATGGCGGCCGTGGTGGCAGCGTTATTCTCGAGGCTGCGGACAATCTAAACACGCTCATTGACTATCGTTATCAACAACATTTTCGTGCCCAAGGTGGCCAAGGCGGATCGGGTCGCAATAGAACAGGGAGCGACGGCGACGATCTAATCCTTATGGTTCCCGTCGGCACCCAGATTTTAGACGATGACAAGGAAACACTGATCGTTGATTTAATCGAACCAGGACAGAGGTTTACACTTGTCCGTGGTGGCGATGGCGGCTATGGCAATGCTCACTTTAAGACCGCAACAAATCAAGCACCTCGTAAGACTATTCCCGGTTGGGAAGGCCCTGAATTATGGGTTTGGATGCGCCTTAAATTAATCGCGGATGCCGGACTTGTTGGCTTACCTAATGCTGGAAAATCAACGTTTCTATCGTCTGTCTCTCGCGCAAAAGCAAAAATTGCTGATTACCCATTCACAACACTTGCCCCACAATTGGGTGTCGTTTATGTTCACGAAGAAGAATTCACCCTGGCTGATCTTCCGGGATTAATTGAGAATGCCCATCAGGGAGCCGGCCTTGGAACACGCTTTCTAGGACACGTTGAACGTTGTGGTGTTATTCTACACCTTATTGATGGCACACACGAAAATGTTGCTGAGGCTTATACGACCATTCGTCATGAGCTTGAAGCTTATGGCTACGGACTCGAAGAGAAACCCGAGATTGTTGCCCTCAACAAATGTGATGCCCTCAGCGAAGAAGATATTGCTGAAAAATTAGAACAACTCAAGTCCGTTGTATCTCATCAAAATATTTACACAATCAGCGGTGCGTCAAAACAGGGAATTACACCTGTCTTGGCCAAGACACTAGATTATATTCATCAGCACCGACGACGCGGCGACGCCGCTGACATTGAAAATACCCCTTATCATCCCTTAGGTTGATCTCACCCTAAAACGAATCTATAGTCATCCCATTTGACCTTGACTGGATTCTAAATTACCCCTCGTAAAAAATAGGATTTTACAATGAAAAAATTCTTAAGCATTGCTTGCACAGCATTGGCCATGATTTCATGCAAAGATGAACAAAAGAAAACTGAACCTCAGATAACAGTTGGTCTGTCCGCTGATTATCCACCTTTCGAATATTTCTCAGACGGTAAAATTATCGGATTTGATGTTGAATTACTGAACGAAATCGCAAAACGATTAAAGATAACGATTGAATTCAAAGATATGAACTTTGATGGCATTATTGCAGCCCTCCAATCAAAAAGAATTGATGTTGGTGTTTCTGCTATCTCTGCTACTGAAGAACGTAAAAAGGCTGTCGATTTTAGTGATACCTATTATTCAGGATCCATGGTTATGGTCTGTTTGAGAGAATCAGAGATAAAAACACCCTCTAATTTAAGGGATAAAACAATAGGGTTGCAATCGGGATCTATCTACGAATCCTATGCCAACAATGACCTGATACAACAAGTGCCCAACATGGTTGTTAAAACTCTACCGAAAGTACCGGACTTAATTCAAGACATGAAAAGTGGTCGGATTGCTTGTATTCTGATGGGCAAAACCGAAGGAGATCTATTGGTCACACAGCAGACTGCTTTCAAAGTTATTCCGATTGCCGGTTCCGAAATGGAAATAGCCATTGCTTTTCCCAAAGGATCAGAACTCCGCAACAAGGTCAATGACATCTTAGCAGAAATGAAAAAAGACGGATCGTTGAATCAACTCATTCTAACGTGGCTAAAATAAATGAACCTTAATTTTGAGGCAATTCTGCCATCCTTACCAATAATCCTTCAGGGGTTGTTGGTAACCTTAAAGTTTACAAGCTTATCCTTAATGTGTGGTCTACCGCTGGGGATCTTCTTAGCTGTGGCCAAGCTTTCTCATCGCTCTGCTTTACGTTGGTTTGCTCATGCTTATACATCGATTTTCCGTGGAACTCCCTTGCTGGTTCAGTTGGGTCTAGTTTATTACGCAACACCACAATTAACGGGCTATACCATTTCAACATTTGAAGCAGGGATTTTAACTTTTGCCCTCAATTCAGCAGCCTATTCCTCTGAAATTATCCGTGCCGGTATTCAATCCGTCGATAAAGGACAGTGGGAAGCAGCACAAATGCTGGGGCTTAGCCGTCGACAAACCATTATCGGCATTATTATGCCTCAGGCTATTCGCAATACATTGCCCGCATTAGTTAACGAAATGATTGACCTTTTAAAAGAGTCAACTTTGGTCTCAACCATAGGTGAAGCGGATCTTTTAAGGCAAGCTCAAAAGGTTGCCAGTGAAAAATATATGTATTTTGAACCATTAATCATTGCGGCAGCATGTTACTATATAATTGTGATGATCATTGCTTTCGGAGCAAAACAACTCGAAAAGAGGCTTAAGTATGCTTAAACTAGATGAACTAACGCTCACATCCAATGGAAATAAGATTTTAGACAAAATAACCTGCAATTTTAATCTTGGGGAAATTACAGCTCTTTTAGGTCCATCGGGAAGTGGGAAAACATCTCTTCTGCGATGTATTGCACGACTAGAACCAACAAATCCAAAAGCCATCCTTATGGATGGCATTCCGATTCAAGCCCTAAAACCTACCGATATCGGCATGGTTTTTCAACAGTTCCACCTGTTTCCACACCTAACGGTTCTTGAGAATCTATGCTATTCTCCTGAACATCTTGGCCTGATGACAGATGCTACATGCAATCCCAAAGCCATAGAGATGCTAAAACGTTTTGGCCTTGACGATAAAGCAGATGTTCAGCCTCACCTTTTATCGGGTGGACAAAAGCAACGTGTTGCTATTGCCCGTGCCTTGATGATGGAACCGCGGATTCTTTTGTTTGATGAGCCAACATCAGCGTTAGATCCTGAAATGGTTGATGATGTGGCCGACTTGATTGACGGATTACGAAGCCCAGACAGAATTATCATCATGGCAACTCATGAACTTAAGATCTGTAAAAAAATCGCTGACCGCGTGCTCTTTTTAGAAAACGGTCAGTTGATCGAGGATTCATCCGCTCAGGACTTTTTTGAATCCCCTCAATCCGAACGTGCCCGCAGTTTCATCGAACGCGTCGGATGATCAAAAAATCAGCTATACGTGAATAGCCTTGCCATAGGTTGCCATGGCTGCTTCCTTGAGAGCTTCGGAATGGGTCGGATGCGCATGACATGTACGAGCGATATCTTCGGATGAAGCACAAAACTCCATTGCTATGGCTGCCTCTGCAATCATGTTTCCGGCTTGTTCACCAATGATGTGAACACCCAAAACACGGTCGGTTTTTGCATCAGCAATCACCTTAACAAAACCAACCGTGTCACCTGTCGATTTTGCCCGGCTGTTTGCCAGGAATGGGAATTTACCAACCTTGTAGGCATGTCCTTGTTCTTTTGCCTGTTCTTCTGTAATCCCAACCGATGCAACCTCCGGTTGAGTATAGACAACGGCCGGAATCACATCATAATTAACATGACCTGACTGACCCGCTAAAAATTCAACAGCGACAATGCCCTCCTCCTCAGCCTTATGGGCAAGCATCGGCCCCGGTATCACATCTCCAATCGCCAAGATATGAGGGTATTTTGTTTGAAAGTGCTGATTAACATGGATAAATCCACGCGGATCTAGCTCGATGCCAACATTCTCCAAACCAAGACCTTGTGTATTCGGTTTACGGCCAGCCGCCACTAAAACTTTATCACAGGTAATAATCTCAGGCATGTCTTCACCCTTAGAGGATGCGGGAATAACATGAAGGGCAAGCTCTTTACCTTGGTTCACAATATTAACAACCTTGCGCCCCAATCGGAAAACGATACCTTGTGATTCAAGGGATTTATGAAACGCCTTAGCAACCTCTTGATCCATCATCGGAACAATACGATCCGCATATTCAACAACCGTTACAGCAGTCCCCAAACGACGCCAGACAGAGCCAAGCTCTAGGCCGATATAGCCAGCCCCGATAACAACAAGATGTTTTGGTTCCTTGTCGAATTCCAGTGCTCCTGTTGATGAAACAATTTGTTTTTCGTCAATCTCAATCCCAGGCAGGGTCGACGAAACGGATCCTGTTGCAATCAAAATATTTTTAGCAATAAGAGGATCATGCCCTTCGACATGAATTTCATGGGCAGAACGGATTTGAGCATGACCATTAATAAACGTAACACCGTTCTTCTTGAACAAAAATCCGATGCCCTTTGTTAATTCTGTCACAACGTTTTCTTTGCGCAACATCATTTTCTTAACATCGATTCGGACATCCGCAGTAATGCCATGATTTTGGAGATGGTTCTGAGCCTCATAAAATTTATGAGATGATGTCAGCAATGCCTTTGACGGAATACAGCCAACGTTTAAGCAAGTACCACCTGCAGCTTCTCTTTTGTCGACACAGGCAACCTTCATGCCCAACTGAGCAGCCTTGATTGCAGCAACGTATCCACCTGGTCCAGCACCAATGACAACCAAATCATATTCCTGAGACATTTTTTATCCTTGACCCTTAACAGTTATTACAATCACATTACATATCCAAAAGTAAACGTTCCGGATTTTCAATGTTTTCCTTAATGCGAACCAAAAACGTTACAGCTTCCTTACCGTCAATCAAACGGTGATCATAGGATAATGCGATATACATCATGGGGCGAATCACAACTTGACCGTTGATCGCAACAGGGCGATCTTGGGTTTTATGCATCCCCAAAATCCCTGTTTGCGGTGAATTTAGGATTGGTGTCGACATCAAGGATCCAAAGATACCGCCATTTGATACCGTAAACGTACCACCTGTCATCTCATCAATACCAAGTTTTCCATCACGGGCACGTCCACCAAGGCGCGCTATTTCCTTTTCAACATCAGCAAAAGTCATCGCATCAGCATCACGAACAACAGGGACGACAAGCCCTTGTGGTGCAGAAACAGCAACCCCGATATCGTAATAATTCTTATAGATAATCTCGTCACCATTAATTTCAGCATTGACCTCAGGGATTTCCTTGAGAGCTTGAATCGCGGCCTTGACAAAGAAAGACATAAACCCGAGTTTCACGCCATGTTTTTTTTCAAAGGATTCTTTATAACGATTACGCATTTCAATGATATTGGTCATATCCACTTCATTGAACGTCGTCAAAATTGCCGCGGTATTCTGCGCCCCTTTGAGGCGTTCAGCAATACGTTGACGCAAACGGGTCATCTTAACACGCTCTTCACGAGCCTCAACTGTACGAGCAGGAGCCGCTGCAACAGGGTTTTCCATAAAATCCAAAACATCCCCTTTTGTAACACGCCCATCTTTGCCACTGGCTGACACAGCCGATAGATTAATTTTATTTTCTTCTGCCATTTTACGAACAGCAGGGCCATGCTGAGCAGCAACGTCAACACGTTTTTCAGCAACGGATTCTACTTTTGCTTCGATGGTCTTAACTTCCTCTCGGATTTCTTGTTTGATCTCTTCGGCAATCGCTTCTGCCCCGACATCAACAAGACCAAGGATTTGCCCAACCTCAACGTTGGTTCCTTCCGGGTGATGAATTTTGGATAAGACACCCGATGCAGGAGAAGTCACTTCAAGAGTTACTTTATCCGTTTCCAATTCTACCAGAATTTCATCCGCAATAACAGCCTGACCTTCCTTTTTGACCCAGCGAGCAACCGTTCCCTCACTCACGGATTCACCTAACGGTGGAACTTTAATCTCTTTTTGTTCTGACATTCCCTCTACTCCCAACTAAATAACTTCTTTTAATTTCGATGATAAACCAAGTGCGTGTTGCACCAGTGCTTTTTGTTCAAATTCGTGGCGAGCCGCATTACCCGTAGCAGGTGATGCTGCCTCAACCCGACCTGCATAGCAAACCCGTGGAGCACGCGCATTCAATCCTTCAAGGATCTTTTCAAGTTTACGATCCAAGAACATCCATGCCCCCATATTTTCAGGTTCCTCTTGGCACCAAATGAACTCAGCGCGACCCGCATAGGGTTTCAAAGCCTCAGCCAGATGTGTTTCCGGCAACGGATAATATTGCTCAAGTCGAATCAATGCCACATCGTCAAGCCCTTGGCTATTCCGCTCTTGCAACAGTTCATAATAGACTTTACCGCTACACAAAACCACACGATTGACCTTATCTTTTTTAACATCGAGATCATCAATCACAGGCTTAAATGTCGTCCCTTTAAACATATCGTCGATTTTTGAAACAGCCATTTTATGACGCAACAATGTTTTTGGTGCGACAACAATCAGGGGTTTGCGTGTCTCACCCAAAACTTGGCGTCGTAGCGCATGGAAATAGTTCGCAGGCGTTGTACAATTGATAACCCGCATATTACCCTCACCACAAAGCTGTAAATAACGCTCAACGCGACAAGAAGAATGCTCTGGCCCCTGCCCTTCGTACCCATGCGGTAACAGCATAACAAGACCGGACAACCGTTGCCATTTATGCTCAGCTGCTGAAATAAACTGATCAATAATCACCTGTGCACCGTTCGCAAAGTCACCGAATTGTGCCTCCCACAAAACCAAAGCATGTGGATCAGCAAGACTATAACCATACTCAAACCCCAAAACAGAGGCTTCGGCCAAAGGACTATCAATCACATCAAATTGAGCCTGAGATTCAGAAAGATGGTTCAAGGGAATATATTTTCGTTCAGTATTTTGATCTGTCCAAACCGCATGACGATGAGAAAACGTCCCGCGACCGACGTCTTGACCACTCAGGCGTACCTTCTTTCCTTCGAGAAGCAACGTACCGAAAGCCAAAGCTTCTCCCGTTGCCCAGTCAATATTATCCCCTGCTTCAAGAGATTCTTGTTTTGCCTTAAGAACACGTTGCAATCGAAGATTAATAGCTAAATCGCTAGGAACTTCTGTAAGTTTCACCGCAATCTTTTCCAGATTATCAACAGATGCCCCTGTCAGGGGTGTCATATCACTCTCAGGCGTCACAAGTTTCGGTGATTTTACGCCAACCCAAGCACCATCTAACCACTGTGGCTTGGAAATCAAGGCTTTTGTTTTATGTTCGTCCAGTGTCTCTAGGGTTTCGCGCAACTGATTTTCATAATGATCCACACGCTCTTTTACCTGATTTTCTGACAAGACGCCCGAAGAAACAAGGTGCTGCGCATACAACTTAACCGTTGACGGGTGTTCAGCAATTCGACGGTACATAACGGGTTGCGTGAAACTTGGCTCATCAATTTCGTTATGACCATGGCGACGATAGCAAACAAGATCAAAAACAACATCAACAGAGAATTGACGATGAAAATCAACAGCAAGACGCATCGCCCAAACAACAGATTCCGGATCGTCCGCATTGACATGTAAAATGGGTGCCTGAACAGCTTTGGCAACATCAGAACTATAGGGAGAACACCGTGAATGAGGGGGACTCGTCGTAAAACCGATTTGGTTATTGATGATGATATGAATCGTCCCGCCTGTTGTGTATCCCTTCAATCCTGATAGATCAAGGGTTTCGGCGACTAAGCCCTGCCCTGCAAACGCTGCATCACCGTGCATGAGAACCGCAACCGTGCGACGACGTTCGGTATCTCCGTGCGTGTCTTGTTCAGCGCGAACTTTACCGAGAACGACAGGGTCAACCGCTTCTAAATGCGATGGGTTTGGCATCAACGACAAATGCATTTCGTGACCACGAACCTGCCGTTTAATTGAATATCCCAAATGGTATTTTACATCACCCGATCCTTGAAAAGATTCAGGATCAACCTCGCCCCCTTGGAAATGAGCAAAAATCTCTTCGTTCGGTTTTTTCAAAATGTTAGAGAGAACATTTAAACGCCCGCGATGCGCCGTTCCGATCACAATTTTATTAACACCCTCATCCGCTAAACGATCAACCATAGCTGACATGGCCGGGATTAAGCTTTCACCACCTTCAAGGCCGAAACGCTTAACACCCGGATACTTGACTTGCAAAAATCGTTCAAACGAATCACCTGCAATAAGGTTATTCAAGATTTCAAGACGATCAGCATCATCCACCCGTAGGTGCGGCGGTGTGTTTTCAACACGTTCTTGGATCCAACTTTTCTGATCAGGTTCTTGGATGTGCATGAACTCAACACCAACGGTACCACAATAAACCGCACGGAGTTTGTCATAAATTTCTTGAATGGTCGGATTATCCATCCCCAACACTTTATCAACAAAAACACGACGCTGCATATCCGCAGATGTGAACCCATAACTTTGAGGAAGAAGCTCAGAATGATCAGCCCGATGATCAAGACCAAGCGGGTCTAGATTTGCCATCAAATGACCACGAACGCGGAAAGAACGGATCAACATAAGTGCCCGAATAGAATCACGAACAACCTCAGGGGTAATCGATACACTGCCCCCCGACGACGCTTGGGTTGGCTTTGACTTGCTCCACTGAGGCGGACGATCATCTTGAATCAACCCTGCCCGCAAAGCCGGATCGAGCGTATCAAAAAACTCACGCCAACTCGCATCAACAGAATTTGGATCGGTTGCATATGTTTGAAACAAGTCCAAGATATAAGGGGCATTTCCACCACTTAAAAAGCTTTCCGGATCGATAGTACGCATCGTTATGATTCCTGTTTTTCTTGAGTTAACTGATCTACTGTGATGTTTTCTTTTTCACGCCGAACATCAGGCATAATTTTTTCCAAAGGAGACATCCCCGCACGACGCTCTAAGTTTTCCCAAACAAAATGGGATAAAACATCAACAGCATCTTCCGAGATATACTTCTCATCCGCCATAATCTTAAAAACAGCAGCAACATCATCCTTTGAATTAAGAGCAACTTTATATTTTTTCTTCAGAGCAAAAACAATATTTCGCGCCCAAAAATAATAAGAATAATTTGGTTTATCTCCGGTTTTATAGGATTTCCAAACTCTTAGAGCATCTTCATGAAGTTTCTTGGAGCGTTTAGCCAGATCATCAACCACGGTGATCACATCTTGCCGTTCTAAAGATTTAGACTCTTGTTGAGTCGCGGAGGGACTTTCTGCATAGGTAAAACCGCTTGTTGCTAAGACAATAGCCCCATAAATCCAATAGAAACCCCTCCGACATCCCATAGAAATACGCCCTCTTATCCGTTTACAGCCTTTGATAGATTCGGTGCCTTACCATTTTTCATCGCATTGAGCATCGTCTCACCTAAGGTTGCCGGAGAATCCGCAACGTCAACCCCAACCTTACGCAATGCTTCCATTTTCTCAGCAGCACTAGCACCGGCACCGGCAATAATCGCACCGGCGTGCCCCATACGACGACCGGGAGGTGCTGTTACACCCGCAATAAAGGCAACAACCGGTTTATAACGACCTTTGGCATACTGATGGGCAATGTATTCAGCCGCAGCTTGTTCATCATTTCCACCAATTTCACCGATAAACAAAATCCCTTCGGTTTGCTTATCTTCCCAAAATAATTCCAATACATCTGTAAAATTCATACCGCGCACAGGATCACCACCAATACCAACACAAGTTGACTGCCCCAGGCCAACAGCAGTTGTCTGAGCCACCGCCTCATAAGTCAATGTTCCTGAACGAGAAACAATTCCGATTTTCCCCGCTTGGTGAATAAATCCTGGCATAATACCAATTTTGCATTGATCCGGCGTGATGACGCCCGGGCAGTTTGGCCCAATAAGCCGAACATTTGTCCCGGACAAAGACCGTTTAACGTTAACCATATCCAAAACAGGAATGCCTTCGGTAATACAAACAATCAACTCAATCCCGGCATCGGCTGCCTCTAGAATCGAATCCGCCGCATAGGCCGCAGGTACGTATATAACCGAGGCATTTGCCCCTGTTGTTTTAACAGCATCACCAACCGTGTTAAAGACAGGTAAACCAAGATGTTCTGTTCCGCCCTTTCCCGGTGTCACACCACCAACCATCTTTGTTCCATAAGCAATCGCTTGCTCTGAGTGGAACGTACCATTTTTCCCTGTAAAACCTTGGCAGATAACCTTAGTATTTTTATCAACAAGAATAGACATTATGCAGCCTCCTTGGATGCAACAACAACCTGAGCGGCTGCTTGTGTTAGATCGCCTTCTGAGATGATTTTTAGCCCTGATTCATCAAGAATTTTGCGCCCTTGATCCATATTTGTCCCTCGTAAACGGACAACCATCGGAACAGTCAATTGAATTTCCTTAGCCGCAGCAACAATGCCTTCGGCAATGACATCACAACGCATGATTCCGCCAAAGATATTGACAAGGACAGCATTCACATTCTTATCGGCTAAAATGAGTTTAAAAGCTTCGGCAACACGTTCTTTGGTTGCACCGCCACCCACATCCAAGAAGTTTGCAGGCTCACCACCATGTAGTTTAATGATATCCATCGTCGCCATCGCGAGTCCGGCACCATTAACCATACAACCAATTGTGCCATCGAGTTTTACATAATTTAATTCATGTTTATGCGCCTCGGTTTCTGCTGGATCTTCCTCATCCAAATCGCGCAGTGCTTCGATTTCAGGATGACGGAACAAGGCATTATCATCAAATCCAACTTTGGCATCCAAAACAATCAGCGTTCCCTGTTTCGTCACCACAAGGGGATTGATTTCAATCTGCGTACAATCAAGCTCAATATAAGCTTTGACCAAAGATTCTGTCAGTTTAACCATCTGCTTATTGGCCTCACCTTCAAGACCCAAAGCATAAGCTAATTTACGGCCATGAAACGCTTGATACCCGGCCGCAGGATCAATAGAAAACTGAACGATCTTCTCTGGTGTTTTTTCTGCGACTTCCTCGATATCCATGCCACCAGCCTGAGACGCGATAATAGCAACGCGACCTGTATTGCGATCCAAGACAAGACTCACATACAACTCACGCTCAATATCGCAGCCCGACTCAATATAAAGACGGCGAATCATTTGGCCTTTTGCGCCTGTTTGATGAGTTACAAGCGTTGATCCCATTAACCGTGTTGCTACGGTTGTGACGTCATCGATACTCCGACACAGAACAACACCACCCGCTTTACCACGACCACCGGCATGAATTTGTGCCTTCACAACCCAAAGAGGCCCCCCTAAATCCTGAGCAGCCTTGGTTGCCTCAGCCACAGTAAAAGCAACTTTACCGGCAGACACCGGTGCTCCATATTTCTTCAGAACGTCCTTGGCTTGATATTCATGAATATTCATAACCTATATTTCCTTTAGCTTGCTTGAGATGTAATTTTTTGCACATCAAAAATGAGCGTTTTAACCGCCGTAACAGATTTTGTAAATCCGTCTTTTTCTTCAGGCGTTAGATCTAACTCAACGACTTTTTCGACCCCTTTGTGACCAATAACCACAGGAACGCCAACATATAAATCCTTAACGCCGTATTCACCCGTCAACCAAGCAGCACACGGCAAAATACGTTTTTGATCATGCAAATAGGATTCCGCCATAGCAATTGCAGAAGCAGCCGGCGCATAGAACGCTGACCCTGTTTTCAAGAGATTAACAATCTCTGCCCCACCATTGCGTGTACGGTCAACAATCTCGTCAACCTTAGCCTGAGAAATCGCTCCACGCTCAACCCACGTCGTCAAAGGAATACCGGAAATTGTTGTGTATCGAGGCAATGGCACCATCGTATCACCATGTCCACCCAAGACAAAAGCTTGGATATCATGGGATGAAACGCCCATCGCTTCGGCGATAAAATGCTTATAACGACCACTATCAAGGATACCGGCCATCCCAACAACTTTATTGTGAGGCAATCCTGATTCTTCACGCATAACCCAAACCATCACATCCAATGGATTTGTGACAACAATGACAAACGCATTCGGGCAGTATTTCTTAATGTTTGTCGCAACGGTACGAATAACGCCAGAGTTAATCAGCAATAAATCATCACGGCTCATCCCCGGCTTACGAGCAACACCGGCTGTGACAATCACCACATCTGCATCCTTCATCGAGGCATAGTCATTACTGCCCTCAATACGGGCATCAATACCGTCAACCGCCATGGCTTGCGATAGATCCAAAGCTTTTCCTTGCGGAATACCTTCGGCGATATCCACTAAGACAACATCACCTAATCCTTTGAGTGCCGCTAAATGCGCGAGTGTTCCACCGATATTTCCACTACCAACAAGGGCTATTTTTCGACGTGACATGATTGGCCTTTCCTTCATACTTAAGCGATAATTACCGAGTCTGCTGACGCATACCCATTCTTCAAAAAGTGTCCCCCGGCCTGAAGCCCTTGCATATCAATGCCATGACCAAGACCAGAACACGTTAAACTTTCCGGATTCAAATTATAGTGACATAAATTCTTTAAGGCTTCGTTAAATGCCAGATAGGGAACTACCATATCCATATCCCCATGCACTAACATAACGTTAGGACGCGGATCGGACAACGTCTTAGCAACAGGCGGATAAAAGGCCCCGGAATAACCTAAGATATTTTTGATACCCTGCAAATGAAACATGAGATCAAGCGATAGCATCGTCCCTTGGGAAAACCCGACCAGAGACAAAGCCTCAAGAGGAAGCGATCGCGTTTGCAATTCAGCCTTAATCCATTTTGCAACAAGAGGAGTTGCCCGATCAAGACCGGCACGTATATTAAAGGGGGCATAATCCCGAAGCCCAAACCATTGGTACCCGATCCCCATTTCACAAGGCTCAATACCATTAGGAGCAATAAACTCAGCATCGGGTAACATCTCTGACCAAGATTGCCCTAAATCGATTAGATTTTCCCCATCCGCACCATATCCATGCAGAATAACAACGAGTTGTCTTGTCTGACCACCATTTTCTGGCGGAATACTGGGACCCGATAACACTTAAGAAAATCCATTTAAAATCCAAGTTATCCTTACTTTACCTCTTTCATCACAAGGCTTCAACTTTATTGTGAACACTGAGCAAGAAAATTATTTGAATATCCCCTTTCCAATCGCTATCTTGTAGATAACATAAATTAACACGGGTTTTTGAATGTCTATTCACTTTGTTTCCTCGTCAATTCTCACAAAAAAATTAACAGCAAAATCACTTAATGAGATCAGCGTACTGCGAGATACCCTGCCCCTTTTCAATCACGTCCGCCAATTTGACATTGACGAATCACTGACAACCATCGTCTCTAAATTTAAATCATTTTCAGACATCATCATTTTGGGGACAGGCGGATCGAGCCTGGGAGGGAAATCATTATGTGAATTTGCTGCTGATTCAGCACCGACAACGCATTTTTGCGATAACATTGACCCCAAGACATTCAAAAAGCTATTCAAGACAATCAATCCGGCAACGACCGGCGTTATCGTCATTTCAAAATCAGGAAGCACAGCAGAAACCTTAATGCAATTCATGGTCTGCCTTGACCATTGGAAAAGCCATCAGCTAAATGTATCAAACCATTTTGTGGCCATCACGGAACCCATAAACAATACTCTTGGTCAGTTAGCAGCAGACCATTCAATCCAGTGTCTAGACCATGCAACAGATATCGGCGGTCGCTTTGCTGTCTTTACAGTGGTTGGAATCTTACCTGCATTGATTGCCGGTGTTGACGTCAATAAATTCTTAAAAGGGGCAAAAAGTTGCCTTCATAAGTTAGATGGTGACATATCGTCAAACCCGGCAGTACAAGGTGCCCTCATTCAACAGAATCTCCTTAGTCAAGGCAAGACGATATCTGTTTTAATGCCGTATATCGACCAACTGAACACATTTGCTTTGTGGTATCGCCAGTTGTGGGCTGAAAGTCTGGGGAAAAACGGAAAAGGAACAACCCCTGTTGCAGCTCTCGGTACCGTTGATCAGCACTCTCAGCTTCAGCTATTTCTCGACGGGGCAAAAGATAAATTTTTTACAGTTATCACAGCATCCTATGATAAAAATGATGATTTCACGGTTAATTATGATGCTGCTGGGCTCAGTCTTTATCAAGGACATACCATGGGCGATCTCATGGAAGCAGAACAACGCGCAACCATTGATACCCTTAAAAATAATGCGTGTCCCGTCCGCCATATTCACTTAGATGTTGTTGATGAATACGCCTTAGGTTATTTGATGATGCACTATGTCATCGAAACATTAACCATGGCCAGCATTCTTGACGTAGATGCCTTTAACCAACCAGCCGTCGAAGAAGGTAAGATCTTAACAAGGCAATATCTGGCTGCGTAGCCCCCCGGATTAAGGTATTACACGCATCTTTACCATTTATTAAAGATAATCCCCTATTATCAACTATAGAGGCAATATCTAATGGTCAATAGCAATGCGTATTTTATTCTTAACCATGTCAGTTTTTAGCTTAGCTTGTGCAGAACAGCAAGTAGCACAACAGCAACAAAATTTCCCTATAACAGAGATGAGATCAGAAAAGTCTTTGGTGTCTGCTCA
Organism: Candidatus Paracaedibacteraceae bacterium; assembly: GCA_019636035.1. Classification (GTDB taxonomy): domain Bacteria; phylum Pseudomonadota; class Alphaproteobacteria; order Paracaedibacterales; family Paracaedibacteraceae; genus Paracaedibacter. The sequence goes on along the minus strand of JAHBYI010000002.1, from coordinate 274,087 downwards.
AAAGCAACCATTGGTACGACGCCCATCCACAGATGCACCACGCCGAGGCTCAGTCATTCTGGTGCCAAAGGAAATCGATATTGGTACGTCAGATATTCGCTCCTTAAGACCAACTGCCCCTGAACTTGTCAAAAAGTGTAATAAAGATGTCCTCCTCTTCGAAAACGGAATATCAGGAGTACAACCAGAATCCATTATAAAACAAACCGGTATTTCGTGCGCTAATTTAAGCTCAGGAAATCAAGTAACCCCTCTTGGAAATATATCAACTGTACTAGATAGTATAACTAAATGGATGACATACTTAAAAACAAAATCCGAAGTTGATTTAAAGCGTTTTTCTGAAACAGATCGAGACATTATCCAAGCTGTAACCCAACATGCGTTATCAGACAACAAACCCAATCCACAAAGTGCGGAAAATTTCTTCCCGCGTCTCAATCCCGAAACAGTCAGGTTGATGTTTACTCTAAGTAACTTAGTTTATTACAACAAGTATGATCGTCAATTCACACCGAACTATATTTCCACCTCTTATGATAAAAAAATGGGGGATCTCAAAGGGAAAATAGTAGCTCTAAACACACGTCTAGGCAACTTAAAGCGATTTAGGGATCGTCTCTATGAAATCTTTGGTTCTGATATTATTCGTTATGTCGAACAGCGGCGCATTGAAAGCCAAGAAATACGAGATCAGAAACATCAAAGAGTTGATAGTTCTCAAGGGAAGCACTCACAAGCTTTTGGCTTACACAGTGAAACAGAAGGTCATGTTGACTTCAGTCAGCAGTTTGGTGGCAGCAGTAAGAGCGAAGGATTGTCCAGAGGGCAAGACCAAGGGCAGACAGCAGCTCAGCGAACAGAGACAATGGACATTCAAGTTAAGAACCTAGCTCCTGATGTCCTTAGAGCACAAGCCGAAAACTTCAACCGATCTATTACAGATGGTCAAATAAAAATCGATAACCCAGACACAGCTACGCTCTATGAAATAGAAGGTAAGCTTGGGATGATCGAGACCAAAATAAAACATGAATTAATCGATATAGAGCGTACACTTAAGATTTTAGCTGATCCTGTTGCAAGGGATTATTGGGTCAAAGTTGAGCAAGTTTTCAATCGTACGCTAGAAGGATTTTCCCCCATTGATATCATGTATCGGTCATTAACATCCTATAAAAAACCACGGATCGGATCCGGAATTGCAAAATCTAAGAGCAGGGATAATAGCAATCTTGGAGAAAAAGAGGTGTCCGGTGTTATTTTATACAGAAATTCTGAATCAGCCGATAGTGATAAAAATGTTGATCAACTGATCATAGCCTTTTCCGGATCAAACTCAGAAGAAGATTGGCTTCATAATTTCAACACTAAACGATCCCAAGGTCGAGCCGATCATTCTTTGGCCGTTGGCTATAGAGTTCATGAAGGGATTATGGATTCTCTGGAAGAAACACTCAATTACATGGGCACAAACTGTAAGAAATGGTTCCACGATTATATCCAAACCCATCCAATCAAACCCAATGGCGAAATTCCAACATTGAGAATTGCCGTTACAGGACACAGCTTAGGTGGCGGTCTTGCTATGTTGACGGCTCTCCTCATCAAAGATCAAATCGCACCTGTTTATGAAGGAAGAATCAACATCGATGTTGTTGTTTACACATTTGGAGCACCACCGATATTTGCTAAAGATTTTGCCCAAAAAGCAGAAGATCGGCTTGGCAAACAAAATATCATTCGCGTTTGGAACGAAGGCGATCCCGTCTCAACATTTAGTATCGTCTTAAAAAATCAAAAAGTGTTCAAACGATCATTACTGATGACATTGCTTGGATATGCTCACATAGGAACAAGCATTCCCTTGGTTGACCGTGATGGCATAGCCTCAACTTGGGATAAATTAAACCCTTGGAGTAACCATGGTTCTGATCGATACGCCAATCTTCTGGCAACAAACTGGGAAGATTTGCTGAACAGAAAAGCACGTGAAATCAACACTTATCTGCGATCAAGAGATCTCCTTAAGAGTACCATCCTAATCTCAGCCCTCGATGATATGGGAACATTCTTAAGAGGTCGAGATACAGCTATTCTACCGCTAAAACCTTTTCTTGTCGGTGATATTCTTGCAATGTTGAGGGATACCCAAGAAAAGTTCAGCCAGCAACTTCAAGGGGAAAATACACTACAAAACTACGAACAAATCCGTGATACACGCTATAGCGAAGGTAAAAAATCAGATCCAAAACTGGCAGGTGCTGACACAAAACAACTGTCCTATAAACATGAATTGCCAACAGGACAAAACGTTCCTATGGTAATTGATCGCTCAACATCCTGTAGTAAAAATAACATTGTGAAATCCACAAAGATAAATCCTGCACAAATGCACCCTCTTGATCTCGATGAATTATCATGCGGATGCTGTTTAGCCAAAAATTTCTTTGTCAGTGCAGACTCATCCTTAACAAGTAAATTAAGAGGGTTATTCGGCAAACGCATCAGCACAGTTGAGAAAGTTTACAACCATTGTTCGTCGTACTGTACCCCCCTTGTCGGAACGGCATTCTCTGATCCGAAAAGAGCAAACGCAGTAGAAATTGGTGACCTTATGGATCGCATGAGATTAGGTGATATGTGGCGTGCCAAAAAACTTAAATAAGAAAAGAGCCTTACCTCTTATTGTTAAGAGGTAAGGTTTTCTTTAGGAACATACCTTTTATGGCGCTCTAACTGTACACCAATATAAGAAACCCGTGCACTTGAGGTTGACATAGCGAGCAGGCGATCTAAGGAAAGGCGAATTGTCTCTTCACGACGCCGAGGATCCGCGCTTTTTAAATCGGCATGCTCACCACAGGACCAGTTAACAAGTTCCTGAAACTTATCCTGTGCATCCTTATCATCAGGTAACACTTCACGAACCAAGCTCATAATTGAATCAGCCCACAAGGTTGTATCTTCAGGTAACTTAAACTGTGAAAGTTTATCAGAAACATTTATTTCCGCCGCATTTAAGCTTAGGATCATCGATATAATCGCAATGGTTTTCATAGTATCCTCCGTTGTTACCTACCTATAGTATGGGTAATTTTATTAAAATTAAATATTATAGTTGTTCCGGTTGTTTTTTATACCAGGAACAAGGCTAGATTGCGACATCCTATCATTTTTTATTCAGATCAAGTCATGTTAAGATCAAACTGTATTAGATAACATGAGTTCGATATAAGAAATAAAGGGTGCTGATGTGTCTTGCAACTGGTAGATTCTCTCACCTCTCCCCTTGTGGGAGAGGTCGGCTAACAACCGGGTGAGGGGTACTAATAAGCAATAAAAAATAAAAGTCTGCTAATTGCTTTTGTTGATTTATTTGTTTTGCCCCCTCACCCGACCTACGGTCGACCTCTCCCACAAGGGGAGAGGTGAGAGAATCCGCCACTTACAACATCATCTAGGCAACAATTTATCGAAGTCATGCTAAGATAAGGACAATTTAGGAGATTAACATGACTACACTTGAACAAAAAGCTGAATTCGAAAAATGGACAATCAAACTTCGTGATGATATCTGTTCTGAGCTAGAGAAAATTGAAGAAGAATACGATCACGATTATCTGTTACCTGGTCAATTCCGCCGCGAATCTTGGCAACGCAACGACCCGACACAGCCAGATAATAATGGTGGTGGTGGGACAATGTCAGTTTTAAAAGGACGAGTATTTGAAAAAGCTGGCGTCAATGTTTCCTGTGTCCAAGGTCAGTTCCCGGAACAATTTGCAAAAGAGATCCCTGGAACCTCTGAAAACCCAACCTTTTGGGCATGTGGCATATCCCTCGTCATTCACCCTCTCAATCCGTTGGTACCCGCTGTTCATATGAACACACGACACATTGTGACATCAAAATCATGGTTTGGTGGTGGTGCAGATCTGACACCAACATTTGAATTCCAAGAAGATACCAAAGATTTCCATCAGGCTTTTCGCAATTGCTGCGATCAATACGATCCTAATTATTATGCAAAATTCAAATTATGGTGCGATGAATATTTTTATCTGCCCCATCGCAACGAAGCCCGAGGTGTAGGCGGAATTTTCTACGATTATGTTGATTCGGGATCGTTCGATACGGATTACGCCTTTACGCGTGATGTTGGCCTCACCTTCCTGAAGATTTATCCTGAACTTGTGCGTCGTCATTTCCAGAAACCGTGGACAGCAGAAGACAAACAAAAACAACTTCAAAAGCGTGGGCGTTATGCTGAGTTTAACTTGCTGTATGACCGTGGCACAAAGTTTGGCCTGCAAACAAATGGTAACACTGAAGCTATCCTGATGTCGTTGCCGCCTGTTGCCGTATGGTAAGCTGATCAGCAATTCGCTACATTATAACATTATTATATAGCTAGAGCCATTTAATACGGATACAGACGCGAGGAGCGACGTGTACAGTTAGTACACGAGAGACGCTACGCATAGCCGGATTATAATGGGTCGGCTATAGGAGAGCCGCCCTGGCCGATGGTGTATATATGATCCTCTCGCGACCTGTTAACCAGGTTAGAGTCGTAATACTCTGGCCACGGCCAAAGCAGGGACAACCCTATGAGATATCAATTGTGGTCCGGGGATTCATGAACCTGTCGAACCGGGCAGCTCTTATAATCTAAGGTTATTTTAGCTTATTTTCAATAGCCTTGAGCCGTTTTTGAATATCTTGCAAGATTTTCGTTTGGTCATCCTCAGTGGGTGCATCGTCTCTCTCTTCAGCTGCTTGTAGGGCACCGACAACAACACCAATGAACAAATTCAAAATAACAAAAACCATGACGATATAAAATAAGTAAAAATAAATCCAAGCATAGCTATAGTTCTTCTGCACATCACGTAAGACATTATACCAGTCATCACCGCTCAATACTTGGAACAGTGTGTGCATCACAATACCCGCATCGGCAAAACGCTCAGATTCCGGAAACAGCAAAACACCAAGAATGCTGAAGGTAAAAAAGATAATCAACAGCATAATCGTCACCTTGACGATGCCAGGCAACGATTTGTACAATCCCTGCACAATGTGGCGCATCTTAGGTGAAATCTCAATAAAATAGAACAGACGAAGGACACGCAATGACCGCATAATCTCAGCACTCAAACCCAACGGTAAGGCTGATCCAAAAATAATAATGAAATCAAAGACGTTCCAGGGTGATTTGAAGAACAACCGCCCATTTGCCAAAAATCTGAGCGTAATTTCAACGATAAAAATACCTAAAATGAAATGATCCAGATTGACCAATATCGAATGAATTTCCGATGGTGGTTGATAATAGGTTAACGCCAACAAGCCCCCAACATTAACCAAAACCAAAATCCCGATAACATAATGGACGATCTTGCTTTCCATAAAGCGCGCAAGCGCACTTTCCATCACATATAATCTAGGCATTGTTACCTCACTCCTTTGATGTCTCTCTCTTAAATTTGAACAAATTTCTGCAAACCAAACAACCCCTTGCGTTTTAAGTTAATTAATAGTATATTGTGGACAGAGTTTTTTATTTTCACTCGAATCTAAAATTCTCCTTGCCACGTGATCAGCAACAAAGATTATTTGGTTTATTTGCAGGCCTTTACTGTGACGTGTACGTTGAGTACACGGGCTGGAAAGTAACCCACAAATGGGACAAATAAGCTTGTTAATGGTGGCTGTAGCTTGTTTTTGAACAATAAGTTTATATCCATAAGGAGTAACAATGAAACTGTACGAAACAGTATTTATCGTACGTCAAGATGCGACCGCTAATCAGGTTGAGACATTGACACAAGATTATACAAAAATTATCCGCGATAATGGCGGTGATGTTGCTAAGACTGAATTTTGTGGTCTTCGCACATTGGCTTATCCGATTAAGAAAAACGCAAAGGGTCACTATGTTTTGATGAACATCAAAGCAGCATCCGATGTTGTTAAAGAAGTTGAACGTCAAATGAAATTGAACGAAAACGTTTTGCGTCACTTGACCGTTCGTGTTGAAGCTCATGATCCGAATCCATCAGCTTTGATGCAACAAAAAAATTACAATCCAGACCGTAGCCGTAGCTATGATGATTCTGATGATGTCGTTACAGAAACAGCGGAGAATGCATAATGGCAAGAGATTTTGATAACAACCAAGACCGTTCCGCACCTCAACGTCGTCAATTCTTCCGTCGCCGCAAGTCATGCCCCTTTACAGGCGAAGGCGCGATGAAGATTGATTACAAAGATGCAAAGACATTATTTAAGTTTGTATCCGAACGCGGCAAGATGATGCCAAGTCGCATCAGTGCTGTTTCCACAAAGAAGCAACGCGAACTTGCAGTCGCTATTAAACGCGCTCGTTTCTTGGCAATTATGCCTTACGTAAACGACTAATCCAGACGGAGAGATATCAATGCAAATTATTCTATTACAACGAGTTGAGAAACTCGGTCAAATGGGTGATGTCGTCGAAGTTAAGAACGGTTATGCTCGTAACTATCTATTGCCTCAGAAAAAGGCTCTTCGCGCATCCAAAGCTAACCTAGAGTTTTTCCAAAACCAAAAAATACATTTGGAAGCTGAAAACCTAAAGCGTCGTGACGAAGCCCAAGCTGTTTCCAAGAAAATGGACAATGTTTCCGTTACTTTGATTCGTCAAGCTTCTGAAACAGGTCACCTCTATGGTTCCGTTCGTAGCATGGACATCGCAGATATACTTAAGACAAACGGATATGGCGTTGCCCGTAACCAAGTTCAATTGGATGCTCCGATTAAGACACTTGGTGTTCACAAGGCACGCGTTGTTCTTCACCCGGAAGTATCTGTTTACGTTGGCGTCGTTGTTGCGCGTTCTGAAGAAGAAGCTGTTGTTGAAATTGCAAAAGCAAAGTCAGCAAACACAAATTCTGATGCAGAACCTGTTGCAGCCGAAGCGTAAGCTCGCTTTTAAAGCAAAAAACCCCGCAAATAGCGGGGTTTTTTAATGGCATAATAGATCCATGCAGAAGTCAGGATATCTTGTAACGGTTAGATTCATTAGCTCTTTTCAATGCGGGAAATTCCACCGATTACTGAACAGCCTCTCTCACACAGAAAGAGGCTGTATTCAAGAACTAAAATCATCTAATCTACCGAACTAGAGTTTATGCTCCTATAGTACTTATTTTATATTGCTTAGAAGCTAATCGTGAATCTAAAACGTCTCGCAGTTCAATATCTCCAGGAACATTTAGCACCTTTAATAAAGGAAGGTCGAGGTTCTCCAATTCCGTGATTGTTGGTAGACTTATATCTTCAAAGATAGATAGATCTGTTACTCTTTTAATAAATGATGATTGAATTAAGCCAAGCCGATTGGCATCTGTTAAATTGGTGCAATAACACGTTAATGATTTACTCCCATCGTCTTCATCATCATAATAGAATGTGATTTGTTGAAACTTAACCCCTTGGGCAACACCATTAACAGTACAATACCTAGGGACGTTATTTGAAGTCTGTATATAGATGTTTTCAATATTTGGCAAAGGAGTTTGGTCTAATAAATTTAGAAGCTCACAAATAAAGTCTTTGTTTATATCTCCATGACTAATGGACAAAGTTTTAACATGCTCCAGTGTTTCTGGCATATTATTTGTTAAAAGATGTTTGATTGCTTGAATAAGATTATCATTTGGTAGATCAAACTTTATGACCGACGCCCGTTGAAGAGCCTCTGGATGTACATCACCGGTAATATTTAATTGCAACTCATCACGGTTGCTCGTCAAGGCTAGTGTTCTTCCGTATTTGGAAGATTCCGCTAGTGTGTCTAAAGCACTTTTATCTAAATAATTAGCCACTTTAATTTGTAACTCTATGGGGAGTTCTTGAAGTGGGAATGGAGTATTGCTTTTTATTTCAGAATCTAAAGAATCATGAGCCTGAACTAAAGTTGTTGATAGTAAGCATCCTAGAAAAAAGGGGGGCAGTAATTTTTTTGTATTTGTTTGAAACATATTTATACCTTCCGTATGTATATCAGAGTAAAATCTATTAACTGATTATTTATATTGGTTTAATTACAACCAAACTAGAATTATGCATTTCAGTCAGAAATACCATACGTATAAAATACGTAGATGTTAATTTTTCCTGACTTCTGCTTATTACTGCAGTTTTACACGCCAGGGTTTTTATAACATATTGATATATAATATATTATTTTTTGGATTCTCTAAAATCTTGCTGTTTTGGCAGAAGTCAGGAAACCCCGCAAATAGCGGGGTTTTTTAATGGCACAATAGATCCATGGTGCATCAGAATATACTCTCAAATTCATTGATTGAACCTTTTCGACGTTCAATAATTTCAATCTCATAGTCCAAAACACTAAGAAGAGCAAAAACTGTCTCTAACTTTGCCCCATCTGAACCTCGTTCGACATTAGAAATAGTTTCTTGCCAAACGCCAACCCGTTCAGCAAGTTGCTTTTGAGTAAATCCCTTTTGAACTCGTAACTCTCTGAGTGCGTGCCCTAATTGTTTTGCATTACGTGCATAGTGAAGCATAGTTTCCTCTCAATATGATCTACAGATCATAAATACAATATATGATCTACAGATCATATTGTCAAGTTATGATCTATAGATCATAAGAAAAGATTAACTCGCGCCATCAAGATAGTCGGCAACAACGGTTTTTATACCGGATGTTTCAAATTCGACCTTGATATTATCACCATCAACGTCCAAAACTGTTCCATATCCAAATTTCAGATGGAACACACGCACCCCTTTGACAAAAGTATGCGTTGGCTCGACCGTAAACTCTGCATCAAAGATACCGGCTCGACTTTGAACACGCTGTTGCCCCGACAGGGATCGAGGGCCATGTAACGCTTCGGCACCGCTGGCCTGGATTGATCGCACATGGTCAGCCGGCAACTCTGTAATAAAACGAGACGGTGTTGAGTACTGCCACCCTTGAAAAGTGCGGCGATTATGAGCATAGGTAATGATCGCTTCTTGCCGTGCTCGCGTGATACCAACATAGGCAAGGCGGCGTTCTTCCTCCAAACCTTCTATCCCATTTTCATCAATAGCCCGAGCATTTGGAAAAATATTTTCTTCCCACCCCGGTAAAAAGACTGTGTTAAACTCTAATCCCTTTGCCGCGTGTAATGTCATCAAATTAACCATATCAGCGTTAACCGTCGACGTTGTATCCATGACGAGCGTCACATGCTCAAGAAAGGCCTGAACCGTTTCAAACTCACGAATGGCACGCACTAATTCCTTTAAGTTATCAAGTCGCCCTGGTGCATCTGCTGATTTGTCTTGACGCCACATGGCCGTGTATCCTGATTCATCAAGAATCATCTCTAGAAAGGTTGCCGGCTCCATATCGGGCAACCGATCACGCCAAGATTCCAGCTGCGTCAAGAAATCCCGCAACGCATTTTTAGCCGTACCTTTAAGCATCCCCTCATCAAGCAATCCCTTGGTTGTTTCAACCAGCGATAGATTGGCAGCGCGCGATTCCTTATGAATCACCTGTAATGTCGTTGCCCCTACTCCCCGTCGCGGGGTATTAATAATGCGCTCAAAAGCCAAACCATCACTCGGTTGAGCAACCAGTCGTAAATAGGCAAGAGCATCGCGAATTTCCATCCGTTCATAGAATTTTTGCCCCCCAACCACACGATACGGCACACCCAGCACAAGTAATCGGTCTTCAAATTCACGCGTCTGATACCCTGCTCGCACGAGAATTGCCATATGCGACAGCAATTGACCTTGACGCTGACGATGCTCAATCTCATCACCAATAAAACGCGCTTCCTGATCACTATCATAGGTTCCACGCACAACAACTTTTTCCCCGTGATCAACATCTGTCCACAGCGTTTTGTCAAATCGCCCGGAGTTATGGGCAATCAAACCCGCAGCTGCCCCCAGAATATGCGGTGTTGAGCGATAGTTTTGTTCAAGACGTATGACAGTTGCCCCGGGAAAATCTTCTTCAAAACGCAGGATATTACCAACTTCTGCCCCACGCCAAGCATAAATGGACTGGTCATCATCCCCCACGCAGCAAATATTAGCATGACCCATGGCCAGCATCCGCAACCATAGGTATTGTGAGATGTTCGTATCTTGATACTCATCGACCAAAATATACTTGAATTGTTGCTGATAGGATTGTAACACCTGTGGGTGCGCCTGGAAAATCGTTAGATTATGAAGCAATAAGTCCCCAAAATCAGCGGCATTTAAAATCCGCAGCCGCTCCTGGTATTCTTTATAAATGGCCAGTAACATCCGATTCCCAGAGCTTTCCGCTGCACTAACCCGATCGGGAAGCAATCCTCGATCTTTCCAACGGCTGATAATACTCGCCACCATCTTTGGAGGATTCTTCTTATCATCAATCCCCTGAGCCTGCATAATTTGCTTTAAGAGCCGTTGCTGATCATCGGTATCCAAAATTGTAAAATCACTTGTCAGGCCAACCAAATCAGCATGACGCCGCAAGATACGAACCGCCAGAGAGTGAAATGTACCAATCCAAAACCCCTCAATGGGTCTTGCGATCTGAGAGGCCACCCGCTCTTTCATTTCAGCCGCGGCTTTATTGGTAAAAGTAACAGCCAGAATTTGATTAGGAAAAGCAAGGCCACTAGCGATAATATGGGCAATGCGCGTTGTCAGCACACGGGTCTTGCCTGTCCCTGCACCCGCGAGGACGAGAACAGCCCCATCTGTGGTTTCAACGGCACGGCGTTGCGGGGAATTTAAATGATCAGCGATAAAGTCATCTCGACGTTGTGGCAACACGTGTACACTCAATTCAGTTATGTTTTTAACCAGTGTACACGATTGTCAGCCTAAATTTAAGCCCGTAATTATGACATGGAGGCAACACCAGCTTCTTTATGAGCCTTTTCAAGAGATTCAAGCAACTTGTCATAGGCCTCGCTTACCCGTGTCCGTGGGTCTTCGGCCAACTGCTCATCCTTAAAGACTTGATGGGCTGCATCAATATCCACATACTGCAGAATTGTTGTCACGGCACTCATTTCTTCTTTGGCGGCTTCAATTTGTGCTTTACGATCTTTCAAAGACTTTAAAAGAAGTTGATGCGCATATTCCAACAAATGGCGAGGATCTTTTTCATCGCGAATTTTTTGCTCAAACTCAACGGATGCCTCTGGCGATATGTTTTTCATCACTTGATAAATGGCATGCAATTCATCTACAGCATCAAGCATGTCTTGTGATTCAATGGCTGTATTACTCCAATCAGCCAAAACTTTTTCTTTGTCTTTGCCGGCGTGATAGGCTTGTTCAAATTCGCCTGCCTTTTCAGGGTGAGTTGCCTGTATATTAGACAGAGCCATGTCAAATTTTTCATCAGTTGTTGCCGGTTTCTCAGGATCACCACTTACATCTGGCTTCGCATCAGCATCGGCATCAGCCTCAACAGGGGATGGATTACTAATATCATCGCCCCCTGCCGTCGGAGTTTCAGCATCTGCCTCAACGGGGGCAGGTGCATCCAATTCAACAGGCGCGTCTTCAGCTTGAACAAAACTTGCAATACCCAATAACAACAATAGCTTATTCATGGCAATTCCTCGGATTATAGTCCCTAACTTACCTATGATTATAGAAGCTTGATGTTAAAAAATAATTAAATCAAACAAACAATTAGTATTATTCAATAAAATATATTATAATCGCCTAAAAATAAGACTTATAAGGAAAAATTGAACATGAATATCAAAGTTATTATTTCCGGCCTAGCACTTTCTTCTGCATTATCGCATGCAAATACACCTTATGTAGGGGCAGCTTTGGCACTGGATCACCTGAGTGGTAAACGCTCCGAATCATTGAAAAATGAAGCGGGAAATACAGTGACTTTTTCAAAAGGAAGATCTCTCTCCGCCAATCAAATAAACGGTTATCTATTCGTTGGTATGATTCATAACTTTAAGAATTCTCCTCTCTTCATTGCCCCTGAGTTTCAAATTGGCCGAGGTTCTATCAGCAGTGCTCTTGATAAAGAAGTGCCTGACAATGACTATCATCCACTCATCTTGCGCAATCTCAACCCAAAGCTAAAACGCGATATGAATACAAGTCTCGTTGTTAAAGTTGGTGCTACTATCAAGGATAACTACAGTGCTTACGGCATTGTTGGTATCGATGCAAGCCACTTTAAATATACGTATACTTATCAGAACATTGACTTTGCCAATAACGTCATCTCAGGTGCTCAGACGTTTAAGAAAGCAAAATGGAAATATACCCCTGTGTTTGGCGTCGGTGTTGGTAAAAAAACCGATAACGTTGGAATTAATCTGGAATATCGCATTGCCCCCTATAATGCCATCAAAGTATCCAGAACGATTGTATCCGGTCCTGACCAGGAAACAGTAACAGCAAAAGTTAAGCCCGTAACATCAACAGTAATGATCAGACTTTCCTACTTCTTTTAACCAAGGTAGAATAAAATAATGAAAATAAAAACAATTTTGTACACCACATTGCTTTGCTCAACAGTTTTTAGCGCAGAGCATTTTGATCCTAACGCCTTAACAGGAAGCACCAGAGCTCAGATAGCACAACTCCATACTTATTTACAGAACAATGGCGTTACGGTCGTCCCTGGTGAATCGGTTAATAGCCTAAAACAAAAGGCTGTGAGTTTTATCGCTTCACAGAATCGAGAAGCAGATGCTGCACAAGCCATAGCCCAACAAATCGCAACTCTAACAGGTGAAAGAGATACAGCCAGAACTGAAAAAGTTCAACTGGAAACACAGCTCACTGCATTGCAAGCACGGCAAGGTCAAGCGGTAGGTGATGCACAAGCCTTAACCCAACGAATCGAATTACTAAAGGGTGAAAGAGATTATTTTCAAGCAAAATCAGAAAGATCTAAAACAAAAACACAAACACTCAGAGCTGAAAAAACTCAACTAGAGACACAGCTCACTGCATTGCAAGAACAGCAAAATCAAGCGGTAGGTGATGTACAAGCCTTAACCCAACGAATCGAATTACTAAAGGGTGAAAGAGAAGCAGCCAGAGCTGAAAAAGATCGACTAGAAACACAGCTCACTGCATTAACCCAACGAATCGAATTACTAAAGGGTGAAAGAGAAGCAGCCAGAACTGAAAAAGATCGACTAGAAACACAGCTCGCTGCATTGCAAGCACAACAAGGTCAAGCAGCAGGTGATGCACAAGCCATAGCCCAACAAATCGCAGCTCTAACAGGTGAAAGAGACACAGCTAGAACTGAAAAAGATCAACTAGAAGTAAGACATCAAGGTGATCTATTGCTCATTACTCAACTACAAGAACAAGTAAGCAGGTTACAAGAAGCTCAACACGCTGGATTCTCAGCACCCAGAGTAGTGCCTGAACAACAAGCTTCAGAAAATACACTCCAACCACCATTAGGAGCACCTCCCCCTCCTCCGCCTATGCCAATCGTGAGAGAGGATTCAGCGGCTGAACCTAAACCAGGTAAAAAACAGGCAAACTCAGAAACTCAAACATCAAGTAGCACTCAACAGAGACTATCAGCAGCGGATCTCACAACTGCTCGGTTGAAACCAAAGGATGAGCAAACACCTTTAGCAGCATCGAAAGCACCTAAATTAACCCTTCTTGATCAGATCAGAGGAAGAGGTACTCATAAACCAAAATCTCCGTTGTCGGCAGATGAACAGATAAAATTAGCTCAAATAAAAAAAGAAATTACAGAAGGAAAGTACGTGTCTATCTTTTGGAAACCAGAAGAAAGTGCATCAACACAAAATACATCATCTGAAGCCCCGTCTATGTTTGACGCGATTAAAAGTGCTATGGATAAAAGGAGAGCAGGTGTTATAGAATCCAACGATGACACGAGTTCAGATAATTCAGATTGGTCTGATTCAGATGATGATACCTCTTTACCAGCAGTCTCTCCTCAACCCGATGTTCCAACAAAAGTGCTCAAACAGTTATCAACGATCCGTCAAATCTATCGTGAAGCCTTAGAGATTGGATACGAAGATGAAGCAAAAACAACAAAATGGACAACCGATCGATGGCTCCTTTGGGAATATGAGTTTTATAAAACAGCGAGACAGAAATTTTCTGTAGATGAAAAAATCGGAATCTATATAAGAGATAACATCAATGATCTTCAGAATCGATTTAGAACCGTTAACTTTGAGTCCATTGTCCATAAAGATGGGGTGCCCATGGCAACTCACTCAACAGGAGATGGACAAGATCCTTTGCTTCAGTCAGTAGTTTTCCCTTCAAAATAACAATAGAGTTAGACTGAAAAACCACCGCTTTAAGCGGTGGTTTTTATTTAGCTCCTAATTGCTCTATTGAATTATTTATTTTGATCCCTCACCCGACCTGCGGTCGATCTCTCCCACACAAGGGGCGAGGTGAGTAATTCCGCCACATTCACTGGCTTGCCCAGGCACCCTTTTCATTCTGTTTCCAATAGGTCAGCTTATAACCGCCATCGCGATAGCTTTTATACCGCTCACGAGCCTTGATAACAGAAATTTCATCATTACCATCGAACATATCCATAACTCTGGAAAACTGACCAGCAGGGATCATTGCACCATTCAAGACAAGGGCAACATCTGCTTGGTTAACATTGTCAGATGCCAATGATAACCACACAGGATGACGCGCCGGATCTCCTTCAAAATTATGAGGGATAAAAGCATTCTGGGAAAATGTCCACAAGATACTATTCAAGGAGGCCATACGCTCTTGATTATCACACACAATAAGCGTTCTCAAACCCGAGGAATAAATCTTTTCCACAAGTTTTGGCAAAGCCTTTTCAACAGGGGTCACTGTGAGATGATAAAACGCGACGTCCATAATTTTTCCTTTGGGTATGCCCCTGTTTTAACGTGAATTCGATATAAGAAATAAAATAAAAGGCACGGATACACCCCACAACTGTCGGAATCCCTCACCTCTCCCCTCGTGGGAGAGGTGAGGGATTCGGCCAGTTACAGAGCGTTTAGGCAACAATTTTTTGTTTCCTTACGTCGAACTAACGTTGTTTTATCTTTTTTCAATGTGTTTTTTAACCCACATATTCAATAAACGCACGCCAAACGCTGTTGAGCCGGCTTGATACAAGTCTCCGGCTTTTTTATTCCAGGCTGTCCCAGCAATATCAAGGTGTGCCCATTTTGTTTGATTGACAAAGCGTTGCAAGAATTGCGCGGCGGTTATACTGCCGGCACTGCGCCCATTCCCAATATTTTTCACATCAGCAATAACAGAATCGATCTGCTTATCATAGGCCTTAGCCAGCGGTAAACGCCACAATTTCTCACCAACTTTGAGCCCAGCATCATTCAAGCTTGACGCTAATTCATCATTATTAGAGAATAAGCCGGCGTATTCATCCCCCAAAGAAATAATGATCGCCCCTGTTAACGTTGCAAGGTTAATCATATAAGTTGGCTTGAAACGATCCTGCGTATACCACAAAGCATCAGCCAAGACTAAACGTCCTTCGGCATCCGTGTTCAAGACTTCAATCGTCTGACCGGACATGGATTTTACAACATCACCGGGACGCTGTGCATTTCCATCAGGCATATTTTCAACTAATCCCATAACACCGATTGCATTAACCGCAGCCTTACGACCAGCCAAAGCCCGCATCACACCAAGAACAGCAGCGGCTCCGCCCATATCCCATTTCATATCATCCATATCTTGGGCAGGCTTTAATGAAATACCACCTGTATCGAACGTCACGCCCTTACCAACAAAGGCAACAGGTGCCTCCCCTGTCTTGCCACCATTCCATTGTATGACAACCAGCTTAGATTCTTTGGAGCTCCCCTGTCCGACACCCAACAAAGAATGACACCCTAATTTTTCAAGCTCAGCCTCCCCCAAAATTTCAACGTTCAGCCCCAAGGACTCAAGTTTTTTAGCTTCTGCGGCCAAGGTCTCAGGATAAATTACATTCGGTGGCTCAGAACAAACATGGCGTGCTAAGAAAACGCCTTCTGCAACCTGCTCAAGTTCACGGAATTTCTTTTCAGCATCCGCAGCTTGCTCAGATATCACCGTCACAGTCTTAACTTGACAAAAATCAGTTGCTTCTTTCTTAGTAAAATATTTTGGAAAATCCCATGACTTAAGAAAGATACCGCTGGCAACGATCCCGGCTAAATCCCCGGATGGCAAAGAAGGCACATAGACAGCGCAAGCATCAGATTGCTCTTTACCCAAGGCTGAATAGACTTTCCCACCCAAGATCTCATAATCCAAGTGAGAGTCAATCTTACCGATGGCAACCAGGTGGATTTTTGATACAGATAGACCGACAGGGCACAGAATAGAAACAGATCCACCCTTGTCAATATCCAATGTCTTGGACGAAATCAACCCGGTAATCTGACCATTGAGTTTAACGTCCAGATCGCTCAAAAAAGAATCGAGTTTATTCGATGAAACAACAGCAACCAAAACACCTGAATTCGGCATGGTTGGGGCAGAAAATTTAATGTGCATAATATCCCCTCTTTCATATGATATGTCACAAGTTTAGGGAAATGACGGATCAAATTCAAGAAACAAATCAAAGAAAACAGCCTCTCACCCTGAAAATTGCCACACCCCATAGATATAGCCGCCCCCTTATAATCCAGGTATACGTTACAGCATTCTCGTATACAATTGTACGCTTCGCTCCTCGCGCCTGTACCCGTATTAAATGGTTCTAACTATAGACGTCACATCATTTGATGCGATTATCGTTCATTGTCGCTTTCCCCTTTTTATCTTATTTATTACACGGTGACCCTGGTTTTACGGTTCGTCCCACTCGACATATGGAATTTATTTCAGTACAGTGGAAATTAATATTAAGAATCACCAGATAATAACCATGACCCGTGAACATGCCCATCGCTTTGCGGCGCAAAATCGTCGCGCAAGATTCGACTACTTCATTATCGAAGAAATGGAGGCAGGGATCATATTGACCGGAAGCGAAGTTAAGTCATTGCGTGCAGGTCGTGCATCCATCAATGAGACCTATGCCGGTGAAATGAACGGGGAAATCTTTTTATTCAACGCGAATATCCCGGTATACGAGCAAGCAAACCAGTTCAATCATGAACCCAAACGCCCTCGCAAACTATTGCTTCATAAACGCCAGGTCAATAAATTGATCGGGGCTATTCAACGCAAAGGAATGACGCTGGTCGCCCTGTCCATCTATTTCAATGACAAGGGGCGCGCCAAAGTCCAGCTAGGTTTGGCCAAGGGTAAAAACGTCGTCGACAAGCGTGAGACCATCAAAGAACGGGACTGGAATCGTGAGAAATCACGTATCCTTAAGGGTGACTAAATGCGCATTATTCGCAACATAGCAACCATCAGCGGTTTTACACTGATCAGCCGAATCTTTGGACTGGTTCGAGAAAGCATGATCTCACACTTGCTGGGTGCCAGCATTGTCACAGATGCCTTTTTTGTTGCCTTTAAGTTTCCCAATTTCTTTCGCCGCATTTTTGCTGAGGGTGCTTTTAACGCTGCCTTTGTTCCCCTTTTCTCACGTAAACTTGTTTCGGATGGCCGTGAGGGGGCAAAGGAACTCGCAGAACAAATCTTTTCAGTTATGATGACTTTTCTCGTTATCTTTGTCGCACTGGTGGTTATCTTTACGCCATCCATCATCCATGTTTTAGCACCGGGGTTTGTAACAACGCCTGAACGGATGGAATTGGCTGTCACCTTCACAAGAATAACATTCCCTTATATTTTATTTATTTCCCTAGCCGCCCATTTATCCGGCGTTTTAAATTCCTTTGACCGCTTTGCTGCTGCGGCCGGTGTGCCAATTCTCTTAAACACCGTCATGATCTCTGCCCTTCTTATTTGTCCTTATACCGACATTACCTTTGGGGAAGGATTATCCATAGCTGTAGCCTTAGCCGGCACAATCCAACTGTCTTGGCTTTATATGGCTTGTTGGCGTATGGATTTTAGAATTCGTTTCCGTCGCCCAAAGATTACGCCCGAAGTTAAGGAACTTCTTAAACTAATGCTACCAGGTGCCATCGGTGCGGGTGTCATGAACATTAATATCTTCATTGATACAATCATTGCCTCTTATTTACCGGAAAAATCTGTGTCCTATATCTTTTACGCAGATCGCTTGAATCAATTCCCCCTTTCAATCCTTGGCATTGCAATTGGAACAGCTCTTTTGCCAATGCTCTCACGGCAACTCAAGACCGGTGAGCACGTGAAAGCTTTGAGTAACAAACGTCTAGCAACAGAGGTTGCCTTACAGTTGACCTTGCCTTCTGCCGTCGGCCTTGCGATTCTCAGTTACCCGATTATTCATTTAATTTACGGCCTTCCTGAAGTAGACACACGGGCAACAGCCATGGCTTTGTCTGCTTTTGCCATTGGCATTCCCGCTTATGTCTTGAATAAGGTCTTCATCACCGGTTTTTTTGCTCGTCAAGACACAAAAACCCCCGTTAAAATTGCTGTCGGTTGTATTTTTCTGAATTTAGCATTGAACCTTATCTTTGTTCAGTATTTGGCTCATGTTGGATTGGCTCTGTCGACGTCGCTATCGGCATGGGCAAACACGGTTCTGCTCTATCTGCTCTTAAAACGACGTGATTGGTTCAGTCTCAACATCAATTTTTATAAGAATATATCCGTTGTCTCATTGATTGCAGCTTTTATGGGGGTAACATTATGGGTCATCGATCGAAATTTTGATGTGGCCGCAATGTCCTTCTTACAACAATTGTCTTATGTCTTAGGACAAGTTTTTTGCGGGGCTGCTCTCTATTTAATCTTGGGCGTCGGCACGCGGCAGATTTCGCCAAGCCGACTAAAATCATTGTTCTCACGGTAACGGCGGGTTATACGATTTTATTTGTAAAAAGATACTCAATTCTTGACAATCTTAATCGAGAATGAGATGGTTAATTTACAGACGTTAATTCCTCTAAATTTGGTAAGATTGTGATCAGGTTTTTGCAAAAAAATCTTAGTTCTTTATTTTTCTCATGGTGGAATTGCCTCGTCCAAATCCCAACTCCTTTCCAACACACCACATCAGGATTTTTACCATGAGCGTCGTTAATAAAAACAATAATGATGACACCCCTCCTATTCCTAAAGGTATCTGGGCTATTGGCTTAGCCGTTTTCTTTACAAATCTTTCTTCTGTCATGGTTCGCAGCATCTCTGCTATATACATGAAAACGATTTTGGGTGCCGGATCCGGTATGATCGGTACCATCGAAGGTATCGTTGAGATGCTTTCTTTTTTGATGAAAATGATGTCCGGTGTCTACAGTGATTATTTGCGTCGCCGTAAATTCATCATTATCCTAGGTTATTTTTTCATGTTCCTTAGTCGCCCCTTGATTGCAGCCTTTGGCAATCTGCAAGCTGTTGTTAGTGCACGCTTTCTGGATCGGCTCGGCAATGGTATCCAAGCTTCGCCCCGCGATGCACTCGTTGGTGATCTTGCTCCTAAATCTATTCGCGGGGCTTGCTATGGTTTACGAATCAGCCTTGGCACAGCAGGATCTTTTGCCGGTGCAGTTGTTGCTCTTGGGTTAATGTTCTGGCATGGTGAAAACTATCAAATGGTTTTCTGGCTGGCATCGATTCCGGCTCTTCTCTCAGTTATTATTCTTGCAACTCAAGTTGATGAACCAAAACCAATAGAAGAACCTGTTGCAACCACAACAGACGAGAAAAAAGGTCGTCACCCTATGCACTTGAGTGATATTCCAAGGCTAGGAAAACCCTTTTGGATGCTCATGATTGTTGTCGGAATTTTCATGATTGCTCAATTAGGGGAACCTATTCTTGTGCTTCACGCTCATGAAAGTTTCCAACTATCGGGTCGTTATATTCCTTTAATTTTGATCGTCTATAACTCCACTTATTCTAGTGTTTCATACCCGGCAGGAAAAATGTCAGACCGAATTGGCCGTATTAATATGCTCATTGTTGGCTTTTTATGTCTTCTCATCGGGGATACACTCCTCAGTGCAGCTCAGGACTTATGGATGGTTTTCATCGGTATTGCCATGTGTGGTGCCCAGATGGCAATAACACAAAGTATTTTTATGTCCCTAATTGCGGATAGTGTCCCCAAAGACTTGCGCGGTACAGGGTTCGGTGTATTTTATCTTATCTGCGCCATATCTGTTTTTATCTCAAATGCAGGGTCCGGTTTTATCGCAGAAACAATGGGGGAACGCTACGCCTTTATAGCCTCACTCGCTATAGGCAGCGTTGCTTTAGTTGCTCTATTGATGTTCGCTAAGAAAATTTCCCCAAAAGAGAAGTTGCCCATCTCTGCATAACATGTAACCATAGTACTAGAGGTTTTTTATTTCTAGTACTATATGGGGCCAATAAAGCACTCTAAGTATACCTATCCTTTATTAATGTTGCTTATCTTTACAAGCAACACCCAATCCCTAGAGCCCATTATTGCTTCGGTTACGTTTAGACGATTGGCAAGCTCCGAAATTTATCATCTCAAGAATTATCTCCAACAGATAGAAGACATCGGCGGACGATGTTTTAAGCGGCATCAAGTTAAAAATATTATCTATCATTTTGATATGGCTGACATTTATCGCAGATCACCGCAAGAAATAGCCTATACCCGCAAATTATTCCAGCGCAGAAAAATGATGATTGCAGCGGATTGGTGTTATTATAATCATCAAAAAATGCCAAATCTGACTCCCCTTAAAAAAGATACAATTGACTGTAGTGAAGAATGGGACTTACACCATGTTCAATTTTTACGCCTCAATGGCCAGAATGAATGGTGGAACGTCATGCCTATTCCACGAAAAGACCATCACGTAGTCATTCACGGCAAAGATCAACCAGGTGAAATCCTTCATAAGATGCTCGAGGATCGGTTTTATTACGCAGAAGAGTTCCCGTTATAGATGGATACGATTACTCTTTATCGCGAGTACTGATGCTACACCTCGCGCATAATTGGCGGGAGTAAAAAGAAAAACGCGATCAGTAATGATCACGCAGCTCCCTTTTCCGAGTCTGAAGGTTTTTCCTCAGACTTTGATTTAATAAGCTCTTTGACTAAATCGGATTGAGAGGCTGCTTGTTTATTCTCGTCTTGGATACGGTCGTAAATCTCTTTACGAAGGATACGATTCGATTTTTCATAATCGAAACTAAGCTTAACAATGCTGCCCCGTATTTCAGAGACAGTCAGGGTAATGTCATCATTAATAATGATCGACTCACCAACTTTTCTAGTCAAAAATAACATCACGAACCTCTTGTCCTCTATCTTTACCTTATATTTACCATAATTTTAATTAAATATTAAGTGAATTATTTTATTCTGGAACTAAGTTAAGGGGATTTCCATGCAACTACCAAATAACACACTCAATAGTCTTGTCGGAAAAATGACATGGAATATTGCACGAGGACAGAGAATCTCGAGTAATATAGCAAACTATGATGTTCCTGGCTATCAACGTTTGGACATCAAACCGTTTCAACAATCCATCAAAACATCGCCTTTGCATAATGACACCCTCCTCTCGGTACAAAGTACGCGTCATGGTTCTGAAATATCTCGGGAAGAGGAAATGCTCAAACTCAGTGAAAATACGTCAAATTATCAAGCAAATCTGAATTTACTCAAAAAATATTTTGGTTTGTTAAAAACAGTTATTGGAAAAATGGGATAATGAATAATGGCCAGTACCCTCTCTGAATCCTTAAGAGCATCAACTTCTGCCATTATGGCACAAAACAAGCGATTGCTCGTCATTACGCAAAATCTTGCCAATGCGGATACAAAACCCACAACACCAGGGGGCGAGCCTTACAAACGCAAAACGATTGTATTGTCACCTGAAACCGATTCACGAACAGGGACATCCATTGTTAAAGTTAAAAAAATTTCCACTGACCCAAAACCATTCAAAGATGTCTACGACCCCAAAGATCCAGCAGCTGATACAAATGGTTTTGTGAAAATGCCTAATATTGCCCCCTTAATGGAGATGGTCGATATGCGCGAAGCAAGCCTAAACCACGAAGCAAACCTCAGAGCCTATGAAAAAGGTCTGAAGATGATGGAAGATACAATTGGATTATTACGCAATAACTAAGGATTATTAAAATGAGTATTCTCGGAGCAACCTCAGCAGCCGGTCAATACAGCAGAATCGCCGGCATGGCACAGCAAAATCAGACCAAAGGTATTGGTTTTCAAGACGTTTTATCGAGCACCTTAAAAGATACAGCCGATTCCGTCCGAGTCAATGAATCATTGGCCAAACAGCACGTTGTTGATAACGTAGATTTAACACGGTTAACAACGGACACAGCTCAGCTCGATGTCGCAATCACAACGATCACGGCTCTTCGCGATAAAGTCATCGGAGCCATTCAAGAATTGCAAAAAATGCCGATCTAAGCAACGGCTTTGAGCGGATCTAAGAACATCATATTTAAATCATGCGCCACACCAGGATGAGTAATCTGCCCTTGAAAAACGTTAAGACCATTGCGCAAATGCACATCATCACGCATCGCCTGAACCGCCCCCTTTTGAGCCAAAGCAACAATAAACGGCAAGGTCGCATTATTGAGTGCTAACGTTGATGTTCGCGCAACAGCTCCCGGCATATTGGTCACGCAATAATGGACAACACCCTCTTCTATATAAACGGGATCTGTATGGGTTGTTGGTCGACTGGATTCAAAACATCCGCCTTGATCAATCGCCACATCAACAAGAACCGATCCTGTCTTCATATTTTTAAGCATACTCCGAGAAACTAATTTCGGAGCAGCAGCCCCCGTAACAAGGACGGCACCAACCACAAGATCAGCCTGAGTAACAGCATCTTCGATTGCATCTTTTGTTGAATAGAGCGTTTGAACACGACCATTAAAAAGCCAATCCAGTTCATTCAAACGATGTAAATTCTTATCAAAAATGGTAACTTTTGCACCCAAACCAACAGCCATCTTTGCAGCATTAGCACCAACAACACCGCCCCCTAAGATGATAACACTCGCAGGATCAACGCCGGCAACACCTCCTAAAAGAACGCCCCGCCCACCTTTTGCTTTTTCAAGATAACTAGCTCCGGCCTGAATGGACATGCGTCCTGCAACTTCACTCATGGGTGCCAACAGAGGCAACCCTCCGAATTTATCTGTAACCGTTTCATAAGCAATAGCTGTACATCCCGAAGCCATTAATCCGCGTGCCTGATCCGGATCCGGTGCCAAATGCAAGAACGTAAAGAGCGTTTGGTCTGGACGGAGCATTGTCCACTCAGATTCCTGAGGTTCCTTAACTTTAACGATCAACTCTGATTCTGCAAAAACATCTTTGGCTGACGGTAAAATTTGTGCACCAGCCTTGATATAGGCCTCATCGGTAAAATCAATAGCCGAACCCGCTTGTTTTTCAACATAAACCGTATGTCCGTGGGATGTTAATTCCCTAACAGAAGACGGCGTCATTCCAACACGATACTCATGAATTTTAATTTCTTTTGGTACACCTATTTTCATAGCTACTCCTTCTTTATGACTTTATAAACTCAGGCAGCGGGTCTATTCCCCCCAACGCCTAAAAATCGCATCAACGCAACAAGATCCTCTGGTGATGATCCCACTTCGTTAAAAATGTCCATCAGAGACTTATCTTTCCAAGAAATAACCTTCCTGATAACCTGAGGAGCAGGACTATGGGGCTCAAGTTTGTCCAAAGTATCGGCAATATCCCCCAGTTGGCGATAAATTTGATCACGATCCGGAGCATTATTCACTGAAACAGAAGCTTTTTCTCCCTCTGAAATGCCCCTCTCCAAAGAAACAGCCTCCTGTCCATCGGCATGTTCAACAGGCAAAGCGGGTTGCGGTGGAACGGATAACATAAGTGATTCATCAGAAATCATGTCCTGCGAGCGTTCCCTGCCTGACATTTCAGCCTTATAAATTCGCGCCATATCATCAAGATAGTTCCCCAATTCATCAAAGGCCAGCGTGTTATCGGGATAATGCACATCCAAAATCCCTTTTAAATCGTGCAATGTATTTTGCGCAGAATAGATACTCTCGAGATAATTATCACCAAATTCTGTGGTAACACGCGACAACAAGGTATGACATTGCTTAAATGAGATTTGTCCCCGTTCTTCTGCTTTCTTAACCCATCGCTCTGAATTAGGCGTTCGTTTGACTGTGTCAAGACGTTGAGCAGCTAACCAATTAGCATAACTAACCCCCTCTCCCAATTCATTAGGGATGAATAGAAGTTTAACAAGGCGGTCAGCAAAAGATTTATTCATCCAATCAAAAAATTGAGAACGATATTCCAAATCTCCGGATCGAATGGTCGGATGAATCCCGGACCAAAACCTATCGGTAAGTTTGGCAATCAAGTCGAGCCCTCGACATAAACCATCAATGCCATCCAACTGAATCCAAGCTTCGGTAAGCCATCCTGCAATTTGCAAATCTTTGGTTTTACTCGCCAAAGAATCACAACACAAACTTTCAACTTTAAACCAATCAGCCCGTTTAAGATCATGTTGCCAAATTCCATAGGATATAGTGTCATCATCTTCACGCCGCGCATCGCGAATTTGATCATAAATAGGCTCATACCGCAACGAAATCCCGCAAGGATTATCACCGGCAATCGGTTGAATAAGAGCATCAACATCCATAAAACCGCTACGATTAGGACTATCAGACATTATGACCCCACTGTAATTGTTGTTGCGCCAGAATTGGTAATAGAAATAGTACCGGAAGCATAATTGCACGTCAGGGTCGAGGAACTACTTAAAGCACCGTTGTTACTAATTTGAACGGTAGTTGACCCGGGACTCCAAGGTGATCCAAATGTTGGTGTACACCCTGTTGAGCTAATCGTTCCGCCACTCCCCGATATAACAGGGTTCGATGGACTATAGCATGTAGAAAACCCCGAAATTTCGGAGTACGCCGTATCTGTTTGAATATTCGCCGCTGAATTATTGGCACCTTGGGTAGTGGTCACATTCGTAGAAATCAAAGAACACGTCGACGCCCCATAAGAACACTGAAGAGTTGCCGTTTGCGTAACCATGTTAGCCATTGATCTTTTCCTCTTGTGCATTTTAATTAATCTTTGCATACTAAAAAGGAAACGTAAATTTTTAATTAATTTTTTTGAGGATTTTAACATGTCGCGAAATCTTCGTTTGGTGCCAGCAATCCAATGGTATGAAGGAATGCTGCTGTCTCCACAACATTTTCAGCAGCTTGAGTTAAGATCTCAACAACTCTTAACGACTCATCTTCGTGCCCTGTCACAAAATCATTGGGGCGTGATCAGTCTTGAGTTTGATCAGGTAACCGTGGCAACAGGCCTTGTCACTATTCTTCAAGCTCATGTTATTATGCCTGACGGACTAATCGTTGATTATGTTCAAACGCCGGATACAATGCCTCTTTGCCTCGATCTGACGCCCTATGCTGATGCCATGGAAAATCACGTTCATACCTTGTACCTCTGTGTTCCGGAATTGATTTCAGGAACATCCCCCATAACAGGTGACTGGCAACGATACGTCGCAACAGACGGAGACGATGTTACAGACGATAATGTTGCTGATAATGTCATCCATGTTCCCCGCCTTCAGCCTAAAATATCCCTGATTTTGAGTGATTCTCCGCCTCCACGATATACATCTATCCCGATTGCTAAACTTGAATATACGGATGAAGTCTTTGGCTTCGTTTCGTTTATGCCCCCTTGCTTTGAGGTTCACGGCAACACACCGCTAGCTGAAAAAATGCTCAAAATGCTACGTCGTTTTAGAGAAAAAGCCGGATTTCTAGCCGAAAAATGGCAAACAAAAATCGGAACTCCTCTTTTGACAGAGACATCTCAACAGCTAAGGCCAATTGTTGAAAGTCTACCTATTTTGGAACCAATTTTCCATTCAGGAAAAGCACACCCTTCGGAAATCCACCACTTGTTGTGTACGGTTGCCGGAAAAATGTCGACGTTACGATTGGGGCAAGTTCCCCCAATTTTTCCGATCTACAACCACAACGATATTATGAATTCTTGTCTACCAATGCTTGATTGGATTCACCTCATTACCGACAGTATTGAAAAGGCCTTTAGTGTCTTGATGTTTTCATTTCAAGAGGGGTATTTCTCGGTAAAACTCCAGCCCGAAATTACAACACAACGGATCATGATTGGCCTTAGGACGAGTATAACCATGACTGAGCCTGAGATGATCGACTGGATGAAAGACGCCATTATCGTCAGTGAATCCATGCTCGAAGCCGTTCGCGTGCGACGCATCACGGGGGCACCTCGCCGATTGATGGATGAAGCGGAAACCACAGACCTGATGTCGGGGCGCGGTGTTTGCTTATTCGCCATCAAAACCGATAATGCTTTTATCAAACCGGACGAACGTTTGTATATCTTTAACCCCGCCGATACGCCGGATAAACGCCCTATGGAAGCAGTTTTGTACTTGCGCCATGCGGAACTGGAAAGCTCTGTTGTTGAATCCCTTAAGAAAGATGACTAACTATGGCTATTGATGCTTCTGTTGCTACATCGACGTTCCTCATGCAATACTTTCAAGAGTTTTACCGGGAGCTTTTGATTCAAAAAGAGACTGCTCTCAGAACCCTTGAGTCTGCCGTTGCCTTTACACCGCCATCTGAACCTCAGGCAGATGCTGAAACAACCATCAATACGATTCTTGACGACAATCAAGCCGAAGTTCAATCAACAAAAGATCTGGAATCCTTTGAAATTACGACCCTAACAGATACGATTCAGCATAATTTTCGCAGTATGTTTGAACGATTCTCCTTAGAGGCTCAGAATCAGGTCGGTGAATTTGCTGTCAGTCACTTCCAAGATGCCCTGTACGCCATGGTTGCCTTGCTGGATGAAACATTTCTGTCGTTTAGTTGGGTTGGAAAAACACGCTGGGAAAATAACCTCATTGAAAAGCAATTCTTCCATACACAAATTGCAGGAGAACTCGTTTTTCGCAAAATTGATGATTTGCTTGAAAATAATGACCCGCTCCGAAATGACGTCTCCAACATTTACATGATGATCCTATCTCTCGGGTTCAAAGGTCGCTATCGAGATCTCGGGGAAGATCAACACATCGATTGGTATCGCCATGAACTCTATAAGATGATTAATCGGCATGCCCCTCTCCTCTTTACAACGGGTCGTGAGTACCTCATCCCTGAATGTTATGATCATATTATTTCCATCCCCGCAGGCAAAGGGATTCCTGATGTTCGAAGCTGGGTAACCGCATTCGCAGCAATTCTGTTCGCGTTCATAACGGTATCATCCTTTTTATGGTTTAAACTCGTTCGCGATATGGATGACGCCCTTGGACAAATTTTGACTCAAGCACAAAAGTTAGGCTTATCATGAAGACCATTATGGACTTTATCTCTGGATTAAATGCGTACATTCACATCATCGTGATTGCCGGGTCAATTATTGCCCTGATTTTGATGCTGATTTTCCTTTACTACACATCAAGCCGTGTGAAAAAGGAAATCGACAAACGCGTTCCACCAAATACACCAGAACCGGAAAAACTCCCCCCGGCTGAAGACCAGACACCACCATGGGGAGGTTTACTGTCACGCTATTTAACACTCAAGGGGTATTTTAAAGTTGGTGATTTGAGCCTTATTTTCCTAAGGGCTCTCGACTTGTTACGGGATCGCCTCGATACCCTAAACTACAAGTACTTTCTTCCCTGGTATTTAATGATCGGCACCTCAGGATCCGGTAAAACGAGCTTAATTGAGCGATCTGAAATCCCATTGCCGATTGGAAAACCAACGTTCGGCATCAACGAAGATAACCCTGGCCTCAAATGGTGGTTCTTGAACAGAGGTGTCATCCTGGATATTCGCGGGGATTTTTTGATTAAATCTCGGGGGACAGATGCAGATGAAAAAGGATGGCAAACCATTATTAATTTGCTGACGCGGTATCGTCACCGCCGCCCGATTGATGGTATCATTCTGACGATTCCGGCAACGGAACTCTATGGCAGAAATAAATTATCGCCAGAGGAAATTTCTGACCGCGCCCGATTCCTTGCCCAAAAACTCATTGCAACACAAAATTTCATGGGACTACGCATCCCGGTTTATGTTGTCGTCACAAAAACGGACATCATTCCCGGATTCAAAAATTTCTGTGGGTCAATCCCCTTTGATAATCGCAACAACATGATTGGTTGGTCGTCCCCGTATACCCCAGGTACAGCCTATAGTTCGTCATGGATTAACGAAGCGTTTGGCCATGTCAAGAATGCCTTAACCCGCGTAAAACTAGAGGTTCTCGGCCAAGGTGTTGATGAACTATCAAGGGACGGTGTCTTTGTTTTTCCTTCTGAATTAATGCATTTGCAAAAATCCCTTTCGCTTTATATGAATCAGATCTTTAAGATAACGTCCTATGACGAATCTTTAATGCTGCGCGGAATTTACTTTTGCGGCGATAGCGGATCAAAGCTATCGGTTGATCAGTTGTCCGCCATTGACCAGCACCAAACAGACGCCATGGCTAAAACTCAGATTGGCGATATGGAAGTTGACCCAATCCACGAAGAACGCCCAAGCCCAATCTTCTTTTTCCGAGACATTCTAACGGATAAAGTCTTCAAAGAAACAGGGCTGGCTCAACCGATTCGACAACGCCTTATTTCAGCAAACCGCAATCTTAATTATGCAAAAGCTGGAATTATTGGTTTTTTGGGTATTGGCACGTACGGCATCCTCAAAACCTATGATAATTTCAAGGAAAACAGAGATTATCTCCTTCCCGTCTTAGGGAAAGTTAATTCTATCCTGTATCAGATTCCGGCAACACGCATGGATCAAAACCGCATCACAGCACAAATGTTTGACCAACAAACACGAGAATTATTGGATATGATGGATAATTTGCATAAGGCAAATTTCTTTTCCATCTTTATGCCTTCATCTTGGTTCAGCCCTATTGATGATAACCTCAGAACATCTCTTAAAGTTTCCTATAACCAGATTATCGTTCGAACCATCTATATGGATCTCCTGCTAAAAGCCAGAGATCTTTTGACATTCAGAGTTGGTGCCGATGATTATACCAAAGATTTAGGGGAAATGCTCACTCCGACCAACACGATTGAATATCAATTATTCAAGGGATTTGTACAACGCTTTATTGACCTAAGCAATAATATTGACAAATATAACAGACTGCAAGACAGCTCTGACTCCGATCTGTTAAAGGAATTGGTGATTTATACATTGGGCATTGAATTACCCAAAGAGTTTTTAAAAGACTATTCGCATTTTAGAAGCGATCTTAAGGATGTGATTTACCCAAAAATTGATTTGAACCCTTATGAACAAACGGCTAGACAGACATTGTCGCATCTCTTTGATCACTTTAGTACAAACCTGTTTTCCCCGAGGAATGAACATTCAATCATCGGCAAATTAAATTTCTTGATGAAGGAATATGGCAATCGCCCTGATGAAAAAATTCCCGATCTGGATCCTCTTCGTAAAATTGTTAACAGCCTCCACGAAGCCGTTCCAAAAATGGGGGAACCCGGAAAAACATGGATTGATGGCGAGTATTTTGATGCAGGAGCTGATTTCTCTGACGTCATGGGACAGATTTCTGGCTTTAAACTTTTTGGCTCTGACATGGTTAATTTGTTTGCCGGAGAAACCGCAGCAGCTTTCCGCCAATTCCAGCAAAGTCTGACTCAGTTGAATAAATTGCTGGCTCCGAAAAAAGCAGTCAATGACCCTAAAAAATCCTATCCGTCGGATGGACTCTTTAATCTAGAAAAAAGCCTAACGGTTCTGTTTAATGAAAATTTTATGGCAGAACCATCGGGCGAGATGTTTGTCTCAAAAATCCCTGAAACCCATGTGGTTTTTTGGAACTCAAAACTCATCGATATGGCAACAGATGAAGTCAAAGCCTATGAACAATTCGCCGAAAAGCATTTAGATGACGTTCCCCCTGGAATTCGCGGCACCCTCAAGGAAGCAATTCGCGCGAACTTACAGAAAAACATCGTGAGTTTAATTGCCAAAGCACAAACAATTACACCACGCCCCATGTCGTCATCAACGTTAGCCTCTGCCGAAGAAACCTTAAGGAATAAAATCGATGATGTTAAAACGATTGTCCCTAAATTCTTAAAACTACTCGAAATTATGGATGATGGTAATGTGGGGACGGGATTTGTTGACTTGCGAACCCTGCTAGGGATGCTATCAACCCGACTTCTTGAGCAAGTTGATGAAATTCTTGAAGGTTATGGCCTATACAAAGTCAAAGATGACAATTTTGATTGGTGGTCCGGCGTTAATTCCCCCATTTTCGAAGGGTACAATGTCAAAGATTCCATCGATCTTAATAATTATTTAGAAAAACAACGCGCCCTTATTAATCGTTTATCCAATGAATACGCCGCTTTTATGGTTCAATTCTTAGCTGCTCCGATTATGAAAGAATACCAAGGGAAAGATGATCTGCTCTTTAAGTGGAAACGCCTGATTGATGATGTAGATGGGTATGAGAAAAAGAAACCAGGCAACTCTCTACACACCTTGGAAGATGCAATTACCAAAGAATTAGCTGACATTGATTTGGATAAATGTTTTACAAAAATCCCCCTCAAGGATTTACGGACAGGTTCAGGTGATTATTTCTTAAATCGCCGAGATCAACTCAAACGTAAAATTCTGTCTCGATGCGAGGTGATTCGCCGCAAACAGAGCATTGAAAACTACCAAAAACTAGCACAATACTTTAACGATAATATTCGCGATAAGTTCCCGTTCTTAGCCAATCCACAACCGGATTCCCCTGAGGCCGAACCCGATGATATCAAAGAGTTTTTCCGCCTGTATAAAGATGCCGGAAATGACCCTAAGAAAATCTATGACCAGGTTTATCAACTGGGTTCAGAATCGGATGATTCTTATGCCTTCTTGACGGCCATGGAAAAACTAAAAGGCTTTTTCTCGGCTTTCTTAAACTCCCCCGTTCCGGCCGAAGTCCCAAGTTTTGATTTGGATGTAGCTTTCCGCGTTAATCGTGAAAAGGAATTACGCGCCAACGTGATTATTGATTGGACACTGACACCAAACGATACAGCCGTCATTACCAATCACGATAAATCAAAAGCCGGCAAATGGAGTTTTGGTAACGAAATTCAAGTTAGTTTCCGCTGGCCACCGACATCACGGATGCAACCGTACAAGGATCCAAACCAAGCCAATATGGAAGTTGAAGAAGGAACTGTGACCTATAAATACCCGGGTCGCTGGTCTCTGTTCTGGATGATTCGCCAACAACAAGCCTTGCAAAGTGAGTATAGTCAACTACAAGAACCGGTACCATATATCCTCAAATACGAAATTCCAAATGGCCCTGAGGATAAAACCCTTGCCTTTGTTCGTGTGACGATCCTGTCTCCGTCCAAAGGTAAAAAATCCGGGAAGCCAATCCGTATTCCGCCGTTCCCGACACTGGCACCCGATCTTCCTGACAGCATCATGCAAAAGGAAAATGAACCGGTCTTGACCATGGGATCCCAGAAACCTGTCGAACCGCAAGCTGAGGAAGAAGAGCCACTTCCGGATGCAGCGACAGATAGTCAGCCAACGGATAATGATCAACCGGCAGAAGCTCCTCCTCCTGCCCCGGCTGATGATGCTGGTGCCGACGCAGGCGAACAATAATGATCCGCCGTCAGGATTTGGAAAAAGGTGACGCGTTAGCAACGCCAATGCATGATGCAACACCTTTTTCCTTTATCCTGGAAACTCACCGTCAAGTTATCCCTTCGGACGAGCCATTTGAATCCGGCGGGAACGATCACGGCATGAATCCCTATGATCTGTTGGCCTCAAGCTTAGCCGCATGTACAGCAATGACTTTACGATATTATGCTCGCCACAAAAACATAGAATTAGGATTTTTCCAAGTCAAAGTTAATCTAACAAAACAGATAGATCCAGATACAGGCAAAACAGTCCACATATTTACCCGTGATCTGTATTTTGATAAAGATTTACCGATTGAACAACAAGAGAAATATAAAGAAATCGTATCAAAATGCCCTGTTCACCGTGCCTTAACAGGAGAAATCCAAATCACAACGATAGTGAATATGCAAGAGTAATTGGTTTAAGGTCTAGCCCCCTATTTATATATATTGGCATTTTTTTCGCAGTGTTCTTTTACTACGTCTACCCAATTTTGATAATAATACCAATTTTTGCCGGCTATATCTGCTCCATATCCATTAGCAGGGTTTTTTGCGTCATGTTCTTTCCATAGCAGGATATGGCGATGCATGCTAAATCTCGGAAAACCATTTTTATTCATTAAAGAAACAATTTGTGACGGTATATATTTTTTTTTCTCTCCATCTTTAATAACCATAAGTTCTTTTGCAACTGTTTGCGCAATTGGATCGTCGCTCTTGATAAATTCAATTACTTTATCTGCTGATCCTTTATGGTTTGCTAGCTTAGGAATAAAAATAACTCTATATGCGTATTTTTGACTATTATATTCGTCTTCAGAGAGCGATTCATCAAAATCTTGAATACAGCCGAGAATATTTTTGGGTAGATCTTTTTGATCTTCTAATAATTTCTTTTGGGGTTCAGATATAGTAGATAGTTGTAGACTAAAACTAAGATGTTTCTCAATACCATGTTTGTTACCAAAAAACTGCTTCAAATAATCATTGTAATTGAGGCAACACGCTTGAAAACGGGCGCTAAGAAGATCATCTATCTTTGATGTCATTTTATGTTCTATTTCATGCCTTATATTTATTAGAAATTTAAGGTTATTCTTCGTGTGATTATCAATAGGACAATCTGATGAGTTTAGACAATATTCTAAATCCCAATATTTGAAAGCTCCATGCTTAGTTTTATCAAATCTGCGTTGTTTTCCGTTCTTTCTATAATAGCGGTATTCAATATTCTTATCTTTATAATAAGCATGTAACAAATATGTCCAAGCTATGTTCATGAGTACAATATAAGTTTCTGCTTTAAATGTTATGGCAGGATTATTAAAAATTTGTATGGCAGATAATGCCGCTTCTTTTGATTTTTTTATAAGTTCTAACTTAATTGACTGAGTTATTTTTTTACGATTTTTCATTTTGGGCTAGTCCTGCAAAATTGTGGTTCGTAAGTTCTAAATTTCATCTGCTGGAAAATACCGATAAAAAGTAGTTCTAGCAATTCCTAATACATTAATGATATCAAAAATAAAAGGATAATTCTTCTGATCTTTAAGCATAGCACGTGCAGTTCTTATTTTCTCGACTGAAAGAATACAAGATCTGTCGCCAACTCGTCCTCTGCTGTGAACTTCTTTTAACTCAGCTCAGGAACAAACGTTCAAAGAAAAAACATAAATTATAAATGCTAGGAACACGTAAAAATGTCTGGGGAAATTAATTCGTTAGTTGTCTGAAAATTTAGATAAATATTTCTATTGAAATCCAAAAATTGATTCTTATATGTGTATTGTAGTCAGAAACTACAGTTAATTTTATAAGGGATTTCAGGATGATGGCAAAAGTTTCAATCGCAAAAACAGTAACACTTGCAACACTATTAATGAGTGTATCAATGGCAACAGATGTTGCAGAATCAAGCGGGAATGTAATACCCGTTGTACAGATACAAGAAGCTTCAGAATTAGCCAACATCCTTGATGTTGTGTCTGATGTGGCAGAAAAAAAAGAAAAAACAGCAGATCAAAAATTAGATGAACTGAAAAGTGATGTTGTGGAACAGGCCAGTTACCTCGATACAGCCATTAAATATGGCCTTGTTGCCGGTGGTATTGCTGTGGGGGCAGCCGTAGTTTACTTTTATGGATCCGCGCTTGCTGCTACTGCGGCTTACGAAGGTAGCCTTGCTTTAGCAAACTACATGGTACCTAATCAAAGTTTAGCCACATATTATCTTGTGACACATCCGGCAGCTATCAATGCAGGCGTTCAATTTGCAAACTCATCCCTTGTCAAAGGAACACTCGGTATCGCATCAAGCGCACTAGGTTATGGTTTAGGCAAAGCCGGATGCGGTCTATATGATGGTGTAAAATATGGAGCACAAGCCACAGGCAGTGCCCTCTATAGCGCAGCATCATCCACATATAACGCAGCTAGCAATGTCGTATCTCGCGCATGGAATTGGTTCTCTTAATCGGCACGCCAGTTATACTCACAGACGAAAGATTATCTCAATGAACAATATCGCCTTAGCCCTGATTTTACTCAGCACCACCTGCTCAACAACGCTTGCGTCTCCTGTACCAACAGCCACCTCACAGAAAGCAGACGTTGTTTCTATTCAGCCCGTCAACCATATGACAACACCCAAAATAAGTTTGAGCATAACAATCCCAGGAACATACACAAGAATCAGCGTGCATACGGGTGAACCTATCGATATTCTTTCAAATGAAAAGGATACCAGTATCTGTGAGTTTATCCCTCAAGGAGAAATGGCGGCTAGTCGTAGTGAAATCATCACGACACAGCTTATCGTGGGTAAATCACTAACAGCTAAGAATATGGTCGATGGCCTAAGAAAAAACCTTTCTCTCTATTGTAACGGAGAAGTATTATCTCAGTCCGTAACAGAATTAAAATCTTATCAAACAAGCGAACTTGCAATGGTTCATATGTATAATTGTAAGCGCGAAGTCGTGTACGTTCGCTATTTTTCCGGCCCCTATGATTGTACTGGTATACAATTTGCCAAAGTTATTAAAAATGATGAAAATCCAGCCGATGTTGCAAAAGAATTGAAAACTTCTGTTGATCGTATTTGCTCAGTCATTGTCGGGTAAAGATAGTCGGATCAGAGGGATTTTCTCTCCCTATTAGAATATTTGCATGATATAGTCGTTTCAGTTAAGTTTGATACAGTTAACTGAAACAACTATAGCTGTATCAGGGTAAAGGGAAGGACTATAAATAAGTGATCTCTGAGCTACGAACTAAATACTCATTCCCGGAATCGTCACAAACAACAACAGCACCATCTAAACTTAGGGTCAAAAACCGGCCATATATTTCGAATCCATTCTCTGCCCGAGCAGACACAGGTTTCCCTAAACCATAAGAGACGATAAGCCATTCATTGCGGATTTTTTCAAACCCTTCGTTGACCCAAATATTATATAACGAATCAAATTCTGTCAGAACATCACGCGTGAAATCCTCTAAGTCAGGAAGTTCCTTGGTAAATTCATACAAAGAACAGGCCGGAAAAATAACCATTTCCGGAGACGACATGAAGTTGACACCAACACCAATGATGCAGGTTAAATGCTCTTGCCCCGGAAATTGTTCCGTTTCAACTAAAATTCCACCAACCTTCATTTTATTGATCAGGACATCATTAGGCCATTTCAGAGCAAGCTGTCCCTTTTCACCGACAATTCCCCGAACAACCTTGTAAACAGCCAATCCGACAACCAAGGATATTTGCCCTAATGATGCCGGGTTCACAGGAGGGGTTTTAGTAAACGTCATGTACAGATTACCCGGTGGAGAATACCAACGACGCCCACGACGCCCCCGTCCCTTGATTTGTGATTTGGCAATCACAACAACATCACCAGAATTTTGCTCAGCAAAAAGCTCTCGAGCCTCATCATTAGAGCTTTCAACTTGATCATAAGTAAAAAACTTATAGGTCATTAACGAATAAACAGCGATGAAGCTGCCTCTGAATAATAAGGAATAAAGACACCAGGCTTAATAAAAAACAAAATCAAAAAGATGACAGATAAGGCAATCACCATGGATGACCCTGAATCTCTTTTATAAGATTCCGTAACCCGCCACCGAGATTCATCCAATGGATCCATCATAATAACTTTGATAACCCACAAATAATAAGCCGCCGATATAACAGACGTTAAAACACCAATAACGGCAAGGCTTATTTGACCAGCCTTGATAGCTTCGTTAAAAACGTACAATTTCCCCAGAAACCCGGCCAATGGCGGAACACCCGCCATAGAAAACAAAAAGAACGTCATGGCAAACGCCGTCGACGGAAAGACACGATTAATACCGGCAATATCTTGAATATCCTCAACATCAAACCCACGACGATTCAGGTTAGACAAGCATGAAAATACGCCAAGCATCGCAACAATATAAAGAGATACATAGATTAAAATGGACTGAACGCCGCTTTGCCCCCCTGCGATCAAGCCAATCAAGGCATACCCGCCATTGGCTATGGTGCTATACGCAAGGAATCGCTTAATATTTTTCTGCACCAATGCCGCCAAAGATCCCACAAGCATTGTTATAATCGACAAAACCATCAGTATTTGCGACCAAAAAGCATGCCCTTCACCAAAGGATGTTATCAACACACGGCTGATGAGAGCAAAAGCAGCCAACTTTGGTATCGTTGACAAAAACGTTGTAATACTTGTTGGCGTTCCCTGATAAATATCGGGCGTCCACATATGAAACGGAGCAGAGGAAATCTTAAATAACAGCCCGGCAATGATAAAAACCAACCCTATGGATAAACTCAGCGTCATCCCCTCTTTAGCAATCATCGCTGAGGTGTCACCAAAAAGCAGGCTCCCTGTCGCGCCGTAAATAAAACTAATTCCAAAAAGGAGTAACCCCGTTGACAGTGCCCCTAAGATAAAATACTTCACCCCAGCCTCAGAAGCTCTGACATCATCCCGTTTGAGAGCTGTCATAATATAAAGAGATAAGCTCTGTAGTTCCAAACCAACAAAAAGCGTAAGATAACTGTTTGCTGAAACCATGAGCATCATCCCGATCACAGACAGCAAAATTAAAGAGGTGTATTCCGTTTGATGAATATGATCTTGATAGAGGGTCGAGCGCGTACTCAGCAAAACCAGAGCAGCCCCCCCTAGGATTGCAATTTTAAGATACTGACTAAAAGAATCCGCTATAAATTGCCCTGAAAATAAACTTGCAACCTGATGAACCGACGTTAAGGTCATCCCTAAGGCAAAGCATAGGATAATTGCGGTCAGATTTGACGCGCGGATCACAGATAACTGCCTATTAAAAGCTCCATACATCAACATTAAGAGCGAGCCAATCGCAACAAAAATCTCAGGCGTTAAGTAAATAAGATTAGATAAGATCATGATAACTTAACCTCGTTGTTTGAATCAGCTTGTGCTATTTTAAGCAGCGCGTCCTTAGCTGCAAGTTGCTTTTTGTGTTTCGCTAGTAAATTTTCAACAGCCGGATTGATGATATCCGTAAACGTTGTCGGATAGATCCCCATCCAAAGCACCAAACATCCCAACAAAGCAAATGAATATTTCTCACGCCCCGACAGGTCTGACAAACTCTTTAAATCTTCGTGGATCAATTCGCCAAAAACAACACGGCGATACAACCATAAGGCGTAAGCAGCCCCCAAAATCATCCCTGTTGCGGCCAACGTTGCAAAAACTGTACTGACTTTAAAGCTACCAATAATAACCAAAAACTCTCCGATAAAACCACTCGTCCCCGGCAAACCAACAGACGCCATGGTAAATAACATAAAGAAAGCCGCATAAAAAGGCATAATTTTCACAAGACCACCGTAGCGTGAAATCTCTCGCGTATGTAAACGGTCGTAGACAACACCGACGCACAAGAACAAGGCCGACGAAATTAACCCATGGCTTAGCATTTGAATCATTGCCCCCGTCATCCCTTGTGGTGTCATCACAAAAATCCCCAATGTCACAAACCCCATATGCGCAACAGACGAATAAGCAATCAGTTTTTTCATATCGCTTTGTACAAGGGCGACAAGGGATGTGTAAATAACAGCTATAACACTTAACACCATAACATAGGGAGCAAAAGAAATCGTCGCGTCCGGGAAGAGAGGCACTGAAAAACGTAAAAAGCCGTAGCCCCCCATCTTTAAGAGAACACCAGCCAGAATGACAGATCCCGCTGTCGGTGCTTCAACGTGAGCATCAGGCAACCACGTATGAACAGGCCACATAGGAACTTTCACAGCAAAGGACGCAAAAAAGGCAAGCCATAACCAGTGTTGGAGGTGAACTCCAAACGTATGAGATTCAATCATCATTAAATCTGTGGTTCCGACTTGGATATACATAGCAATCATAGCCAATAACATCAAAACTGAACCCAAAAAGGTATAGAGGAAAAA
Organism: Candidatus Paracaedibacteraceae bacterium; assembly: GCA_019636035.1. GTDB lineage: Bacteria > Pseudomonadota > Alphaproteobacteria > Paracaedibacterales > Paracaedibacteraceae > Paracaedibacter. The sequence continues at coordinate 235,685 of JAHBYI010000002.1, read as the reverse complement.
TTTAAAGCTTGAATAAATGCGTCGGTCTCCGCCCCAAATACCAATGATCAAGAACATTGGGATCAGGACTCCCTCGAAAAAGACGTAAAACAAAATTAAATCCAAAGCACAAAACATACCAACCATTAGGATTTCTAAGGCCAAAAAGGCAATCATATACTCACGGGTACGTTTTGTTATGCTCGACCAACTTGCAACAATACACAAAGGCATCAAAAATGTGGAGAGCAAAATAAACAGCACGGAAAAGCCGTCAACCCCCATTTTATAAACGATACTCAGGTTCTTAATCCAGGTATGTTGCTCAACTAATTGATAGCCCACTTGATTCGGATTATATTCGATGATAATGCCAAGGCTTAGAATAAATGTTAGAATAGTTGTCCACAAAGCAACGTATTTCGAATTACGCGCAACAGTTGCTGCATCTCCCTTGATTAACAGAATAAATAAGATACCGATCAGAGGAAAAAAAGTCGTTAACGACAGGATTGGCAATTCAGATATCATTATTAGCCCTTACATACTTGTATAAATTACCCAACTGACGAGCCCTAGTATCCCCAAGATCATCACCGTTGCATATTGATAAACAAATCCATTTTGAAACGCACTTAAAATTCGAGATACACCAATTGAGGCTTGCGTTACACCATCAGGGCCATAACGGTCAATCAATCCCGCATCCCCACGCTTCCATAACAGCTGACCAACGCCAACAGCTCGATTAACAAAGAGAGCATCATAAGCCTCATCAAAAAACCACTTCCTGAACGAAATCGTATACAGAATTGATAAGCCTGATTTTAAGGAATCTGCTAATTTGCGACTGCCCCCGTAAACCAGATAAGCCACGATAATACCACTAACAGCAGCAACAAGGGGCGCATAAATCACCCATTGCGGGAAAGTATGATCATGAGTACTTGCCGGAAGCACGATTGAATTATTCCAAAATGCTGAGGCAAAATCCCCAATAAAATAGGAATGTGCTAGATATCCGCTAAAGATCGCCCCCAGAGATAAGACAAATAAAGGAATTAACATGATCATCGGCGATTCATGAATATGAGCCATAACCTTGTCATCCGCATTTGCCTTGCCATGAAAACTCAAGAGCAATAATCGCCAAGAGTAAAATGCTGTCAAAAAGGCAACAATAACACCAATCCAATAAGCATAATCACCAATACCCGTCCCTGTAGCAAAGGCAGATTCAATAATTGCATCCTTAGAGAAATAACCGGCAAACATAGGAATTCCAGCCAAAGCTAAACTCCCGATCCACATCACAGCATAGGTTGTTGGGATCAGTTTATAAATCCCCCCCATGCGATTCATATCTTGTTCATCAGATAAGGCATGAATAACCGAACCTGCCCCTAAAAAGAGCAATGCTTTAAAGAACGCATGGGTAACTAAGTGAAACATCGCTGCGCTATAGGCAGAGCAGCCTGCTGCAAAAAACATGTACCCCAACTGGCTACAGGTTGAATAAGCAATAACACGCTTAATATCGGTCTGCGTCAAAGCAACCGTCGCTGCAAAAAAGGCCGTTGTCGCCCCAACAAACGTGATCAAATCGCGTGCAATCGGTGCGACTTCGTATAAGGGTGAAACACGGCAGACGAGAAAGACACCGGCTGTCACCATGGTCGCCGCATGGATCAACGCAGAAACCGGCGTTGGCCCCTCCATTGCATCAGGCAACCACGTGTGCAGGCCTAATTGCGCAGATTTTCCCATAGCTCCGACAAATAAGAGGACACCGACCAACGTTATGGCATCAAAAGAATGCCCCCAAAAGACCAATTCAGGGCGATCAGCAACAGACATCTGAGTCAACGCCGGCAAAAAGGCATCAAACTCAACAGAATTGGTCAAAAGGAATATCCCTGCAATACCCAAAGCTAAACCAACATCGCCAACACGGTTGACGATAAAGGCCTTCATCGCAGCAGCCCCGGCACTCTGTTTTTCATACCAAAAACCAATAAGAAGATAGGATGCAAGGCCAACCCCTTCCCAACCAAAAAACATCTGCACAAGATTCGACGATGTCACCAACATCAACATTGTAAAGGTAAAAAAGCTAAGGTATCCCATAAACCGAGGAATCGATTTATCATGACTCATATACCCAACAGAGTATAAATGAACCAAAAACGAAACGATGGTCACAACACAAATCATCGTCGAACTAAGCGTGTCAATCTTCAAAGCCCAGTCCGCTTTAAAATCACCCACATTAATCCAACTTAACAGAGGATAAGTCCCTGTAAGATGGTCAAAAGCTGTTAGCTTGAACAATAAAGCCCCTGCAATCGCAGCCATCCCCATCAATAAACATGTAATGATCTGTGAATAACGATCGCCTAAGGGCTTGATCCCTAACGATGACAACAAAAACCCAGCCAATGGAGAAAAAACGGCGACAAACGCCAGTTGTGCACTACCCATACCCCTGCCCTAAATAGTTAAGACTTTGTTAAAAGTTAACACGGTTTTGGCAAACACACTAGGGGGTATTTCAAATTTTTAAGACTCATCTATCCTCAAATAAGATAAAGACGTCGCGATTTTGTTTAGGGATATCCTATTATAGAGTCGTTTCAGTTAAGTTTGATACAGTTAACTGAGGCGCGAAGCGTACATAGAGTACGTGAGCAACGAATTTGGCTGTATCAAGGTTAAATGGAATGACTATAATTTTAGTCGCACCCCTAACTCCACCACACGCTTATAGGGAATCTTATAAAATTCAGTCGCGTTTATGGCATTTTTAGCGAGCCAGATAAATAATTTCTCACGCCAAGCACTCATATGCGCTGTTGTACTCGAGATAGGAATCCCTCTGCTTGTGAAGAAAGAAGTTTCTTGCATATCTAAGCAAAGCCCCAGTTCATCACACTGCTCAAAGATTGACGTAATGTTCGGTTTTTCCATATACCCAATATGCACAATAACTTGATAAATATTCATACCAAAATCTGCAATCGATATTTTGGCGTTTTTAGGAACACGCGGCACGTCCATAGTCAAAATTGACAATAAAATAATCTTTTCATGCAAAATTTTATTATGCCTAAAATTAATCGTGAGCGACGTTGGCTCATTATCAGGGCTTGATGACATATAAACGGCTATTCCCGGTACCCGCAACGGCGGATCATCTCTTATTCGATCGACAAAGTTTAAAAGCGTCTTACCTGAATCATAAATCTGATTATTAAGGACAGCCTTGCCTTGCGTCCAAGTCGTCATAACAACCCACAAAATAATACCAATGGTAAAGGGAATCCATCCCCCATCAGCGAATTTTAAGAGATTGACACTGAAAAAACTGAAGTCAATAAAACCCAGTACACCAAAAACAGCAGCCATACGTCCCCATGACCATCCCCATGTGTTTCGGGCAAGATAACCTGTCAGGATCGTTGTAATAACCATGATACCGGTCACAGCCATACCATAGGCCGAAGCTAAATTCGTCGACGATTTAAACGTTAGTACAAGGACAATAGCACACAGCAAAAGCGACCAATTCATCGTCGGAACAAACACCTGTCCGATTGTTTGTCGCGATGTATGATTGACAAGCATTCGTGGCAAGTACCCCAACTGAATAGCCTGCCACGTCATTGAAAATATTCCTGAAATAACGGCTTGTGAGGCAATGATCGTTGCAAGTGTTGCAACACAAACGAGCGGTAACGTTGCCCATGACGGGACTAAAAAGAAAAAGGGATTTGAAGCGGCTTCCGGATTATGAATCAACAAGGCTCCCTGTCCAAAATAATTCAAAATCAGCGCAGGAAATACAATCCATAACCACGAGCGACGAATCACTTCTTTACCAAAATGCCCTAAATCTGTATAGAGAGCTTCGGCTCCTGTGATCGCCAAAACGACAGAGCCCAATATAGCCATGGAATGGAATCCATGATCCATAAAAAAATGATAGGCATACAAAGGGTTTAAGGCCAACAAAATCGATGGAAATTTAATAATCTGAATCACGCCTAGAACCGCCAACAACGCAAACCAACACAGCATGGTCGGCCCAAACATATTGCCAATTTTCTCGGTTCCATTTTCCTGTAAAAAGAATAAGAAAACCAAAATTATAATCGCAATAAAGAGAATATAAGGTGTCAAAACATCAGAGACGACCGTTAATCCCTCAACCGCACTCAGCACAGAAATTGCAGGTGTAATCACCGCATCGCCGTAAAACAAAGCTGCACCAACAACACCCAACCCAAATAAAACCCCTTTGGTTTTATGAGATGCCGAACGCAAGTTCAAGGATAGAAGAGATAAAACGCCACCCTCACCATTGTTGTCTGCTCGTAATACAACACAAACATACTTTAAAGTAACAATGATTGTAATCGCCCAGAAAATCAGCGAAAGAATCCCCATAACCAAAACATGATCCATCGGATAATGAGATTCGCTCAGGCAATTTTTTATTGTGTAAAGCGGACTTGTCCCGATATCGCCAAAAACAACGCCAACAGCACCAATCAACATGGTTTTCATATTCTCTTGAGATTCAGAATAACTCGCCACTGCCCTCTCCTTCTTTATAATCTCAGCATATCAAAGAACCATTTCAAATTCATTAATGCAACACGCCACACCAAATGCGTTAAAATCTTTTCTTACTGCATAAAAAGTATTTAAATTTTAACTGATTTCAGTATAATCTGTAACTATGTTGTTTTGATTTAGCCTAGAAAACGCACTGCAAAATGTACCCAACGTACCGAAGCAATGGCGTAGCATAGAGCTAAATGATAAAGGTTGGTTGTACAACTATATTAATGCAAGAGTACAGACGTTATGGCTAATAATTCCTCCACACACAAGCATCCGTTTCACCTAGTTGACCCAAGCCCATGGCCTCTGACAACGTCGCTAGCCTTATTTCTGGTAACGTTCGGAGCTGTTCACTTTTTCCATGACGGCTCACCGTTGACGATGATTATCGGCCTGCTGATGCTCCTTACCTCTGCTGCTTTATGGTGGAGAGATGTCATCAAAGAATCGAACACCAAGGGAATTTATACCGATCATGTCAGAACAGGTCTTAGAGTCGGCATGGTTCTCTTTATTTGTTCGGAAATTATGTTTTTCGTCGCCTTCTTCTGGGCTTATTTTAATGCATCCCTCTCTCCGACAGAAGCAACAGGCGGCGTTTGGCCTCCTAAGGGAATTGAGACGATTGATCCCTTCCACCTTCCTTATTTCAATACGCTGTTGCTCCTTGCCTCTGGTACAACCGTAACATGGGCACACCACGCTTTACTCGAAGGCGATCGCAAGGGCGTTCTGCAAGGATTAGGACTGACCATTGCTCTGGGGTTAATTTTTACCTGTGTTCAGGCTCTCGAATATTCACACGCAGCCTTTGCCTTGAATGGCGGAATTTACCCAACAACGTTCTATTTAGCCACAGGATTCCACGGCGCACACGTTATCATTGGAACGATCTTCTTAACTGTCTGCTGGTTCCGAGCCTACAAAAATGAATTTACACCAAAGGCTCATGTTGGATTCGAAGCTGCGGCATGGTACTGGCATTTTGTTGACGTCGTTTGGTTATTCCTTTTCGTTTCTATCTATTGGTGGGGATATTCTCCGTTTATGGGATGAAGCATCAGACTTCATAAGAGTTTCATCAAAGAGCCGCAGCAAATGCTGCGCTTTTTTGTTGAGTTTATTGCTAAAAGACTATTGATTTTCATTGAAATCAACAGTACCTTAAGTTGAAGTTGAAAGTTCTGATAAATATAAACTATAATCGAGGAGAACCCCCAAATGACAAGGTCTGAATTAATTTCTAAATTGTCAAATCTACATCGTGATTTAACTCAAGAACAAATTGATGCAATTGTCACTCAGATTTTTGATGATATTGCGTTAACATTAAAAAACGGGGGTCGCGTGGAACTCAGAGGATTTGGAACATTCTCACTCCGCCATCGGAGTCCACGAACTGGACGTAACCCAAGAACGGGTGAATCCGTATTTGTTGAGGGCAAGTCAGTCCCTTTCTTCAAAGCTGGCAAAGAATTAAAGCAACTATTAAACGCAAGTTAGAGTTTTATCCATGAATTGGCTTACAAGTTTTGTCCGTCCGAAAATTAAGGCATTAATGCGAAAAGAAGAAGTGCCGGATAACTTATGGGCCAAGTGTCCATCCTGCGACCACATGTTATTTCACCGTGATTTAGCGGACAATATGCACGTTTGTCATCACTGTGGGCATCATATGCGTATTGGTGTCGCGAAACGGTTAGAATATTTATTCGATGATGGTGCTTTTACAAAAGTCCCCGTCCCTGACGTTGCGACAGATCCCTTGAAGTTTAAAGATACAAAAAAGTATACAGACCGACTCAAGGAATATCGCACAAAAACAGGATCACAAGACGTCATCGACGTTGCTTATGGTCAAATTGGTGGAAAATCAGCCGTTGTTGCTGCCTTTAATTTTGCCTTTATGGGTGGTTCCATGGGTATGGCCGTCGGAGAAGCAATTTTAACAGCGGCTGAACTGGCTGTAAAATCCAGATGTGCTCTCATTATCATCCCGGCATCAGGCGGCGCACGTATGCAAGAGGGTATCCTATCCCTCATGCAAATGCCACGCTCAATTATCGCTGTTGAGAAAGTCAAAAAAGCTGGTTTGCCTTATATCACCCTCTTGACAGACCCGACAACAGGTGGCGTCTCGGCTTCATTTGCTATGCTCGGGGATATTTCTATTGCTGAACCCGGGGCAATCATCGGTTTTGCCGGAGCCCGCGTCATTGAAGAAACAATCCGCCAAAAACTCCCTGAAGGTTTCCAAAAGGCAGAATATTTGCTTGAGCACGGTATGATCGATATGGTTGTACCACGCAAGGAATTGAACGCTAAAATCGGGATCCTGCTTAACCACCTAGGTTAATGAGGATTTCTTGAGGGGGAATAATCCGACAATAACTATAACGGATTACTTCCCGTAGACCACCCAACCAACATAAAAAAGAACAAAGGCTCCTAATTTAGGAGCCTTTGTTGGTCATTCTATTGAAAGCTTGAGAATTAATAGCCTTCGCGTTCCAAACGTTTACGCATTAATTTACGGAAACGGCGGACAGCTTCAGCTTTCTCACGTGCCTTTTTAATGGATGGCTTTTCAAAGTGACGACGCATCTTCATTTCACGATAGATGCCTTCACGTTGCATTTTCTTTTTAAGAACACGCAAAGCTTGATCCACGTTATTATCACGAACTGTAACTTCCACTAAAATCAACCCCTTTCTATTTTAGATTTTGCAAGATACTTGCCTTATAAATATATAGACTTATTTCTATTTTTTCAAGTCATACCAAAACCATTGTCTAAGTTAATCGGGCTTCCGGTATAGTTCTGGCCATCCGAAGGAAAAGCAACCCACTTGCAATCACCGTAAAACATAATCCACCAACAAAGCATCCTGTGGATCCTAAGATATCAGACAAATGCCCTGCCAAGGAATTCCCAATTAAAACAGCAATCCCTGATGAAAAATAATAAATGGCAAAGGCCGTACCGCGGAGTTCTGCTGGCGTTGATTCCGCAACAAGCGTTGACAAAATACCTTGGGTCATTCCCATGTGCAATCCGGTTAACATTGAAGCTATGGCAACACCAACAATGTCATGAGTCATGATAAAGACGATATTGGTGAGAACAAGGACAAGAACGCCACGGAACAGCAGTTGATTAAGATTATGCCGACCTGCCATTTTACCGATCGGGTAAACAACAGCTGCATGAACTAAGTCCATTCCGACAATAAGCAAGGGTAAATACTCAACAGGCCAACCAACATCCTTAGCTCTGATATTGATAAAAGCCTCACTAAACCGCGCTAACATCAAGGCAAACGCAACAATTAATAAAGACCAGAAACTGGATGGCAGATATTTAACATCTGAAAACTGCCATTTCATTGATTGTTTTGGCAATTCATGGGAAATCTTGGGTTGCTTAACAAAAACAAGCAATAAGATGAGAGCAATCAGCGCGGGAATCGCCGATAACGAAAAAATTAAACGGTAGTTACTGTCTGTTTTGAACACAAGAATAGCTGCAATGATCGATCCAAAAACAGCACCACAAGTATACAAAGCTTGACGCAATCCGTAGCTCTGCCCACGGTGTAAATTCTGAGAGATATCCGCAATTAACGCATCCGTTGGCGAGGATCGTATCCCCTTTGACAAGCGATCAATTGACCGTGCAGCGAAAATCCAAGTAACACTTGATGCCACAGCAAAAATAAACTTAACCAAAATAGAAAGAAGCGATCCGACAGCAATCAGTGGTTTTCTTGATTTAAAGATATCGCTGGTTACGCCAGAAAACACTTTAGAAAAGAACGCCAAAGAAACGGCCACACCTTCGATCAGCCCCAACTTTGCACGAGACGCACCCAGCACATCAATAATGAAAATCGGCAAAAGAGAAAACACCATAAGAGAAGATGTACTCCAGAAAAAGCTCATCCACGATACAGCCCATAAGCTGCGGCGCGATTCTGATTCAGTCAGATCCTGGCTCTCAAATAGTGACTTAAATCCCATGGGATCTTCCCCCTCTCCCGTTTTCCTAGACTATAGCAGAGAATCAAAGGTTGCGGAATAACTTTGTACCAATCTATAAACCCAACCAAATGAAACTACAAATTTCTGTCAACAAAGTTTCAGTTTAATTGAGTGTAGATTAACGGAAAATTAACGTTAATGAACTATACTTGTGGAAAGATTAAGAGGTAGATTTATGATGAAATTTATCTTTTTTACGATGATTCTTCACACAACAGTGTACTGTGCCGATAATGTTAACAGCATGAGCAGTATTGCTGAGCAATTAAGTAAATCACCAATCATTGCTAAGCAATTAAAGACATCAGGAATCTGCAATAAACTGAGCATAGAAGATGGTGATGATAAAAAATATAAAACTGTTGCTGTCTCACCTACCCTCAAGAACTCTGGAATAACAAATATCTTACTCTATGAGAACGAAGTAAATGAAACACAAAATGACAACGAAGAAAAAACAAATATCTTACCCAATGACAACGAAGTAAAAACAACACAAACGGTTGGAATGATTGCACTTAATGGCGAAAACGTCTATGGATGCAGTATTTTTACCCGTAGACCTAAGACAACCATCAGGCATGAATACGAAGACTGGGAATTAGAGTATGGGAAAATAGAAAATAGTTTAGAGCATAAGAAAATAAGCAATAGTAAAGATCAAGGTCAATTCCCAGAATTCCCCATCATTGAGTTAATTAAGCTCAACTTAGAGGAAATCCCCGAAAAATTTCATGAAGGAGGAGACTTTTTTTATTATACATCCGTCACTCCAGATAATAACTACCCATCGCATAAAATCTCTCTAAAATTATCACTTATACCGCACTGTGATGCTGAGTCAGAAAAATTACGTTATAGCAACAGTGTTGGTAAACCAACAGAAGAGAAGCTTAAATCGCTATATGACGGACGTATGCTGTATGGAGAATCTTTTGAAAAATTAGTGAAGGATGCTCTTGACTCCTGCGACCCAGAAAGAAAAATACCTAAATCACTGCCAGAAAAACAATTACTATCAGAACAAGAATTGGCCGAAGAGCTTCCTTTCTCTGGTACTCTTAACGATAGCAGTGATAGTTCTCGATGACACGCTGGACATAGTTACGGGTTTCAGAATAAGGAATAAGCTCAACCCAATCCACCAAATCAACAGTTGCCGATCGTGGGTCTCCGAACTGTTCGATCCATTCATACACAGGTTTATCGCCTGCGTTATAAGCAGCCGCAGACAGGACCATCGACCCGTTAAATTGCTGCATCAAATCCTTTAGATGATGACATCCAACCTTAACATTGTGATCTGGATTGGTAAGTCGCTGCTTTTTGATTTTGTGTTTTTTCTCTGTCCGCGTTGCTGTGGCTGGCATCAACTGCATAAGCCCCGTAGCACCGGCTGAACTCACAACGTCGTGCTGGAATCGACTCTCTTGGCGAATAATCGCATGAGCAAAAGCCGGATCCACTGTTTTCCCGGGTACTGATATGCGCGGATAAGCAGCCTGAATAACAGGGTAATCTGTTTTCATAATTTTCTTATAGACCTTTAACCCCTGATATTTATGCCCTTTTTCATAAATCATCTGAGTCAACAACGACTGTTCCTGAGGGTCTTTGAGTTGCTCGCCCAACTTAAGCACAAACACCTCAGCCAATGAAGACTCGCCCGCATCCAACAGCAAACGAATATATTTATACAGTTCTCGTGACTCCAAAGCCTTCCGAACACTGAGATCCGCAGATACAACTTTTGGTTTTACCGCCGGGATCTTGCCATGCAATTCTTTATGAGCCAACTGCCCGTAATAGGTCGCCATATGGTGCGCGGCCTTTGCCCACCATGATTGAGCCTGCGTTTTATCCCCTGATGCATCATGAGCCCGACCCAACCAATATTGTGCCCGCGCTAAACTCATCGGTGTTGAGACATTATCATGAAGTTTTTCAAAATGTTCCCGTGCTTGATCCGGATTATTGAGAAAACGCAAGGAAAGCCAACCCGCTAACCATTCCGCATTCGCAAAATTTTCCCCTCGGGATAAATTATGACCTTTAATTGTTTGATAGGCTAAATCGTATTGTTTAGCCTCAAGTAAACGTCGCGCGATCAGATTACGCTCTGGCCAGGCTGACTCCGGGTCATTGAAATCATCAAGTTCAGCCAACAAATGAGCAGCCTGACGATCATTCCTCTCTTTGCGATGCCCCCTTGCCAGCTCAAACCGTATGGCCGGATGCGTTGTAAAGTCGCCCCCTGCTCGCCCGGATTTTATAACGGCCAACCGCGTTTGTAACAATTTTTTATCTTCACCCGATAAATAAAGGACAATTGTTTCTGCTAAGGCATTTTGTTTTTTATTCAAATAAACGTGCGCCTTTTGTACCAAAACATCCTCTGTCAAAAGCGCGCGATACTCACGCAGGATATCACCCAACTCAGTCGGCGAAAAATCAATCTCAGCAAAACTGTCCCGAAACTTACGATCATCTTTTTGTTTCATCGACAACAGTGCAGATCCAAACGCTTTCATGCCCTTGACAGAAATAGGCGGATATTTACGAAACCAAGAAATAACCTGCGCAGCCGGGATTGGATTATCATACAAATCCTTTTCAGCTTGCTTTTGAATCAAAGAAATCCTTGGCCAATCGGAATGTTTTTCCATAAAAGATTTTGCCCTGTGGAACGACGCATCTTTTTGAACCTGCAACCATGTTAAGGTCCGATGACTCAAAGGACAAGCCGACCGATCAATAGTCACACTTTCAGGGTTCTCTCGAACGGCCTTTTTTAGAGCAACAGCACATTTTGCTGCCTCTCCGGCTTGAAGATATGATATAATCAGTGCAGACGCGCCTAGTGTTCGAAACATGTTAACAGTACACAACCAAAGGATTAATAATGAAGCTCTCAGGTTCTATTGTCGCTCTTATCACGCCATTTAACAATAATGAAGTTGATGTAAACGCTATAAAAAAATTGGTAGACTGGCATATTACTGAGGGCACTCAAGCAATCGTTGCTTGCGGATCAACAGGCGAAGCTGCGTTACTGACTCAACCTGAGCGTAAATTAGTCCTCGAGACGGTCGTTGCCACAGCCAATAAACGGATCCCTATTATTGCAGGATGCGGTGCTCCGTCGACCCATGAGACTCAAGCCATGATGATTGAGGCCAAAGAAATCGGATGTGATGCTGCACTCGTCGTGACACCTTATTATGTCAAACCAACCCCGGAAGGTGTATGGCAACACTTTAACGTTTTGAATGATATTGGCCTTCCGATCATTCTCTATAACAATCCCGGTCGCGCTGTAACAGGCCTTTCTATTGACACGGTCGTTCGTCTCGCTGAATTGCCTATGGTTGTCGCGATCAAAGACTCCTGTGATGATTTGACCCGTGTCATTAAAATGCGCCAACGCATCACGAAAAACTTTAGCTTTTTATCCGGCGATGATCCCATTGCAACGGCCTACATGGCACACGGTGGCGACGGTGTTGTCTCGGTCAGTGCGAATGTCATGCCACGCCTCAACCAAGAATTAATGAATGCTTGGGCAATCAAAGATTATCCTAAATTTGCTGAATTACGGGATAAGTTGTTGCAAGTTCATGAATCCATGTTTGTTGAAACAAGCCCTAGCCCTGTGAAATACGCTGTCTCTAAGCTTGGTTTCTGCCAAGCAGGTGTTCGTCTGCCGATGGTTCCGGTAACAGACGCCGGCAAAAAGATTGTTGATCAAGCATTAACAGGGATTGTTTGGTAAAATTATAGTCCCCCCTCTTACCGAGAGGGGAGTGAAAAAGGGATTACCCGCGTCTGAACTTACCAATAACCTCAAGATGTTCTGACCACAAGAATTGATCCAACGGCGTCACAGAATCCAAAACAAATCCTGCATCACACAAGATCTTAGCATCACGGGCAAAGGACGCCGGATTGCATGAAATATAGACAACGTGCTGCAAGGTTGACTGCGCAATCAATTGAACCTGAGCCAAAGCCCCGGCACGTGGCGGATCAACAAAGATAAAGTCATAGTGACCAAGTTCATCAACAGACAACGGATTTTCAAACAAATCTCTTTTTGTCACAGTGATGGGAACTTGAGCTTGATTAGCGGCATTTTGCAAGGCATTAATAGCATCGTTCTCACATTCAAAGGCATCAGTTGGCCCCTTTTGCGCCATTAAGAATGTAAAGGTGCCACGCCCTGAAAAAAGGTCAACACCTCGGGATACTTTTTCGGGCATATAGTCCGATACACGCGACAACATAAAATCATCCGCATCGTCACTGGCTTGCAAGAACTTACCGGCTTCAACGGCCACATCAACACCGGAAAAATTAACAACAGGCTCACGGAATGTCACAAAGGACCGATAGTTCAACAACAGTCGTGCGACATTATTTTGGCGAGCAAATTCAGTTAACGTTTCAATTTGCTCAAGAGTGGGATTTTTAAAATGCATTGACTTAAGATTGACATCCAACCCAACTTTGGTTGCCAAAATATCAACGGTCCCCGATTCGCGTTGTTGGAACATCCCGGCAAGCATTTCTCTTATTTTGGGAATCAGTACTTCAATTTCAGACAGAACCAAATGGCATTCTTGGTTATCAATGATCCATTTCGTTCCACGGCGCATATACCCAATCATCAGACCTTCGTTGCGATGGGCAAATGTCAATGAAATGCGGCGGCGACGACGCGCAGGAATGATATGAAGATCGCGCCACTCTATCGATACAACGCCGTGGAAGTCCAAGGCTCGTTTCAGTAAGCCAACTTTATAATCAGCATACGTTTGTGGATTTAAATGCTGAAGTTTACAACCCCCACATGACTCAAAATGAACACAAACCGGATCTTGCCTTAACGATGATCGCTCAGGGTAACCGGTAACCTCTACGCGGGAATATTTCTTTCCTTTGATAACATCAAACTCAACCACATCACCCGGTGCAGTGAACGGAATAAAGTATTTTTGATCATCAACAATAGCAACGCCATCACCATCAATACCAATTGTTTCTATTTTTGCTTTCATCGATACGCCTCAATTAAACAGAATCACTAATTATGGCTTAAATTACAGTTCATTACCAGTTTATTTACAAACAATTTTATATTTATTTTAGTTGCTTTTTACAATACCCTAAGATTAGATCTACCTTCCGGCTATGAGATTATCATGCGAAAAATTATAAATACTTCACTTTTCCTTGCATTACAAGGACTCTCAACACTCAACAGTACCGCCACCGAATGCGCCTTTCCCGTCGTAGAATCTTATGCTGTCTGCGAGCTAGAAACGTTGATTGGCCAAGAAAAAACAACACCTCAAAAACCACAAGATTTTACCTCTGTTGTTGTTTCCGGCTCTCCTCCAACATCCTCACGACGCAAAGTTTTTACCCCGAAAAATAAACAAGAACTTGTTGAGTTCGTTCAAACAAATACGGATAATCATTTCAGTAGCGATGATCTGAACGGATTAGATACGATTGACGAGACTAAAACAGCTTATTTTGGATTTTACCATCTGCATATTTCAACAACATTTCCTTTTGAGTCAAAGTTTAGTTGCTTAGATTTTGTTGGTGATATCAAGGTACGCGGATCAACAGGTATTGGCCCTTGTGAACATGCAAACGGTATGATTCGGCTGATGACATCGGATCAAAAATTTATGTATATCAGGCATGGTGAAGTCCCTATAGAAATAGCAGATCTTTGGAGTTTTTGCCAAACAACAGAAATCGACATCTGTAAAATAACCCTTCCTCATTTTCTGATCCACACAGATAAGGATTTTAAAACACCCTCAACTGATTGTGTTCTAACAAAAACACCATTTGGACTCATTCGCAACAAATATATTGTTGAGTTTGATCCTTGCATGAACGAATCACCGTCACCATCATCGTCGTCATCAACAAATAATCTCGAACCCCTACTGACCTTAATCTATAGCATGCCCTTTAGTTTCTGCTTAACGGATATTGTCCATAAACAAGTCTACGCATCGGGTTATATCGCCCAAGAAGATCAACTTCTCCCCTATGTTCAATCTCGATTTAACCATGGTTGCAGGCCATCAACATACGGAGAATACAATGAATAAATTTATCCTTTTAGCTCTTTTAGGAACAACCATGATATCCCCCCACTCTATTGCAGCAGACATCCCCAACACTGAAACACGTATACCCCAAGCAAATGCTCTATTTGCCAATGAAGTTGCTGAAATATTTCTAGCCAACATGCCTTTTGAGGTTCAATGTGATGCCGGATACGAGCAATTTGCACCAACCGGAACGAATATTGCCATGGGTTATACAAGCAAATGGTATAAAACCTTAGACACATTATCGAATAGTTTGGATTTATTCAATACGATGGCTGATGATCCGATGACAGAACGCCAAATTCATTTGGTTAGGGCTATCGTGAATGACTATAGAACCATGCTAAATCTTAATGCCAAGCACAGACGCCTATGCCTGTTCATGCCTCCAAACTTGGTAGATCCGCAGGATGCCATGGATGTGGTCGGGTACATATTCGGCAATGTTAATAACCTCATTACCAAGGGTTTTTCAAAAGAGACAGCAGCCCAACGTTTTGCCTTTTATGTTGGCAATGATGAAAATCACGGATTTATCCAAGGAGCTATCGCTGAACTCGAATGGCTCATTGCTTTGTACGGTCAATCAGGCGATATTTTATACCCGTCTATTCGCCAAATCAATGATATGGTTGATCAGAATAAAATTGATGCAATCTTAAGAGAGATCCCCTCGTTAATTGGCGATGGGCATGGCGAATTGATTGCTGAGTTTTCTAAACAAATCAAACAATACCAAGATTTTATTGCTGAAAAGATAACCCCATACGCGCCACAAGAAAGTCAGTTACCCCGAGAACTTTATTTAACCTACTTACGGCTGTATGGCGTTTTTGATACCCCGGAACAACTGATTGAACGTGCCCAACGTGACTGGGAAATTTACTACAAGAGGTATCAGGATCTAGCCCTTGAAGTTGCCCAAGAACATGACCTGGATATCACAGATCCGGCTCAGTTAATTGATAAACTTGAAAAAGAGAGTGGTTCATCGGACAAAAATGTTGTTATGCAACGTTACCGCGATGCCCAGGCTAAAATGGAGGACATTATCCAACGTGATCGCCTGATGACACTACCGGAACGAGCCATTCAGATGCGCCCCGGCACAGATGCTGAGGAAGCAAGTTTCCCTGTCCCTCATGTTAGTACCCCCAACTTTATTGGCAACACAGGCACCGTTTGGCCAACATTCGTTTTATGTGATCTTGTCAATAATTCCAGCCCTCTATCAGCAGACCCACTTATTGTTCACGAGGGACGCCCCGGGCATGACCTCCAGTTCTCACGCATGTTAGAGTCCTATTTGCACGGAAAGATGAACCTAATTGAGGCTGTGATCGCTAGCAATTCGGCCAATGCTGAAGGTTGGGCGCACTATGTTGAGTATTTAATGACACCATACATGAGCAAGGAAGCTCAACTTTCAGCCATTAAAGATCAACTCTTGCGGATCGGTCGTATGTTTCTGGATCCACAGCTTAACACGCAACAAATCCGATATAATGATATTGTTCAGTTTGTCACAGAAAAGATTGGACATGCAGGCATGGCAAAATCAGAAGCAAACCGCTATAGCTTCATGATTCCCGGGCAAGCAACATCCTATCGGTATGGTGCCATTAAGATTATGGATCTAAGAGATAAACTCAAAGCTGAAATGGGGGATGACTTTACGCTTCAAGCATTCCATGACGGTATCCTATCATTTGGGTTACTGCCGGTTGATCTGTACGCTGATGTGTTACCACAACGGATGCGAGACTATTCATCTAATGTTAATGCGTAGGTTGAAAGAGCCTTTCCGACTCACATCCCATCTTGGCAATTGTGATAGGGTACGTGTTACCCTTAAAACTTTCAATAACTCTATCAACAGGAATTCCTTTTTTCTTAAAGATTTCCTGACGGATACGTTCGATTATGTTATGGAAATCAAGATTATTCGATTGCTCGAGGGACTTGCCAAATTTCATTCGAATCATGATGTTCACTTGATCTGAAGCCTTGGCCGGATCCATGTCCCTTAGTTCCGGATATAGATCGGCAAAATAACTCGCCAACACATTGCGCACGGAGCCAATGTTTCGTGCTTGAGCATTTCCACCTGTTTGCTCAAAAAATGCAATCGTCAACGTGTTTAAATTTTCCGGCGTTATCGTTCTGTTATCATTGCCTTCGAATGTCCATTCCTTAAATAAGGGAGCATAACAAATCGCATGCTGACGATCCTGATTATTAGCATCAGGCCTTACATCCGGCACAGCTGTAGACAAATTCCGAAGCGGTTGACCATTCACACATAATTCAGGATGCCCCTTACAGAAACTCTGCTTACATTTGGTATTAACAAACCGTGGATTGCAGACATTACATTTTTTCATATAATAGTCAAGATTGGCACAACGATCTGTACGGCAATCTGTCAAACAAATAGCCTGCACCTGAGAGGTAAAAATCAAAAATCCAAGGCAGAAAATAATACGCATGGCTCACTCCTTTTGATATAGTCACCCCATTTGCTAAATTCGTCGCTCATGTACTTTATAGGGATCAAACTTAACGGGAACGACTATACAACAAGGATAAGGCATATCCGTTAAAATGGAATTAATTTTCCCCCAACATTTCTTTGAAAAAAGGTAATGTCAAAGATCGTTGATGCTGTAATGTATTTTCATCAATTAATCGAACGAGAGAATGGATTGTTTCATAGGATCGATCAAACCGTCTAAAAATGTACTCCATAATCTCATCACCACAGATTATCCCTTTGTTATACAACTCTTTTTTAAAGAGCTGTCGGAATAAATCATCATCGGGTTCTTGCAGCGTAAAACAAGGCAAACTACGGAGGCGAGACGCCAAATCAGGTAATTTGAAGGGGTAAATAGGCGGTGTTTTCTGTCCAAAATAGACAGCCTGCCCTTGATGTTCTTTGATCAGGTTGTACACATGAAACAACCATGACTCATTATCAAATTGATCATAATCATCAATAATCAGTAATGACCGAGACTGAGCAAGCGTCAAGGGATCATATTGCCGATAATTCTTAGGTGACACGTAAATTCCCGATAGTGACTGTGCCATGTGGGTCTTACCGCTTCCCTGTGCACCACAGACGACAACCTGTGGCAACGGCCAATGAGGCCATGCCGACAGCCATTGCCAAACATCCATATTTGAGGGGCTGAGCAATAAACTGTCTTGATCATTTGGCATCTGATCGGGAAGAGAAATCGCTAATTGCATTACTTAGTCCAAATAGCACTTGGTCGTTTTGTACCACTCAATTGTGGTTCGTATAATAACGCCGACAATCGCAGCAACCGGCAAAGCCACTAAAACTCCGGCAAACCCAAACCATGTCGCACTGGCTAATAAGGCAAAGATAATCCAAACAGGATGCAGCCCGACACGCTCACCAATCAAGCGCGGAGAAATAAAGTTCCCCTCGATCAAACCAACAATGATAAAAACGCCGATGATCATCATGATTTGGTTCCAGCCCTCGAAATGAACAAAACCATTCGCCAGTGTAGCCAACAGCCCTAAAACGGTTCCAACGTAGGGAATAACAGACATAAATCCTGTCATAAACCCTAAGAAAAACGGTTGTTTTACGCCAACAATCCACAACAGAATTGAGTACATAACCATCAGCGTCAGGCACACTAAGATTTGCCCTTTTGCATAGTCAGACAAAGTATGATCAATCCGACCGGCATAGAGTTGT
Organism: Candidatus Paracaedibacteraceae bacterium; assembly: GCA_019636035.1. Taxonomy (GTDB): domain Bacteria; phylum Pseudomonadota; class Alphaproteobacteria; order Paracaedibacterales; family Paracaedibacteraceae; genus Paracaedibacter. The sequence goes on along the minus strand of JAHBYI010000002.1, from coordinate 217,162 downwards.
ACAGTCTCGCGATATCGATGCGGAATCATGTCATAAATGCTAGAGACAACACGTGGCCAATCTTTTAATAGATAAAACATGATAACAGGCGTTAAGATAACCAACGATATAATGTTGGCCAACGCCATACCATTGGATAAAAGATTAGTGATGATCTTAAGCGACCAACCAAAAATATCACCAACATGCTCAGATATTTTTTGTTTGAGATCATCAGGTGACGTTGCTGCACCAAATTTTTGACTGACATCTGCTAACCATGGCTTTAAGGTCTGCAACCACCCATCTGCAAGCTCAGGCGCCTTCATAGCCAACATAACAATTTGATTCTGAATAAACGGAATAAAGACCATCAATAACAGAACAAAGCTGATGAGTACTGTTAAAACAACCAAGGCACTGCCTAAACTCCGCCGAATTCGAATCTTTCGAAGTCTGGCAACGGTTCCATTTAAGGCATACGCCCCAATCAAACCAACAAAGAAGGGAAAGAAAATTGCACTTAAGCTCCGGACGAAATAATAAGTAACAACAGCCCCTAAAGCGATCATCCAAAAGGCAACAGATTTATTCATTTATCATTCTCCAAAAGGCTGCGAAGGTTCTTGCGCACAAAATACACCGTGTACTCGATGCCAGATAACATCGTCGTTGTCGCTGTTATATAGATCAATAGCCATATCATCGGATGATAAAGATCCGGCGTCAATATTTGATAAATTCCCATATTCAAGAGTAAAACCAACCAGACAAATAACAACTGAAAAAACGTATTCAGTTTGCTTAGAAAAAAGGGGGAAAGTCGTACAGGTAAATCTAAAAGATAGACCAACAAACCACCCGCTAAAATTAAAATGTCACGCCCCACAATTAAATACATCAACCATACAGGTATGTACCCCGCTAACGCGAGAGTAACATAACTCCCGATCATCAACGTTTTATCGGCAATGGGGTCAAAAATACGCCCGAATTTAGATTCAACAGACCATAATCGTGCCAAGAACCCGTCAATATAATCCGTCGTCGCTGCAAACGTAAATAAACCCAGAGCCAACGCTAACTTATCATTCAAAATAGCGACCAGGGTAAAGGGAACGACTAATAACCGTAGAGCCGTTAAGAGGTTAGGAAAGATTTTTTTTAAACTTATGACCATAAAGCAAACAAATTTTAAGAACAGATTAAAAATATATTCTAGTACAGTATATCCCATCAAACGGAAATGTGAAATGGGATAAAATTGAAATTCACGCTCATCATAGATCAATACACAAAACTATTTTCGTAAATTTTTAAATGAATTTAACGGACACATCATAAATTTTATAGTTGATAATAAAATTAGAATCATTTTATAATGCAAATCGAAAGTTTTAGAAAAATATGTGTATCATGCAATTAAAAATAAATGCCCAAGACCTAAGATCTGCCTTGATTACAAACCAACTCAAAGTATTTTTGCAACCTAAGGTCAACCTCAATAACTATAAAACAATTGGCTACGAAGCTTTGCTGCGCTGGCAACATCAAGAACATGGGCTCATTTCCGCAGATCAATGGGTTAAAATTGCTGAAGAACATAACATCATCACCCCCGTTACGTTATGGCTCTTAGAGGAATGCCTCAAACAAATCACAAAAGATGTCCAACTCTCCATTAATGTATCAGTCAAAAGCCTAACTCTTGATTTTGCGATCCGTCTCATGGGGATTGTCAGAGCATACAAATACCCACCTGAGCACCTAACACTAGAATTAACAGAAACACAGAAAATAGAAAACTACACAACAATCACGGGAACCCTTAGTTTTCTAAGACGTCAAAAGATTAGAATATCCCTTGATGATTTTGGGACAGGTTATAATACCTTAAAAACACTGGCAGAGCTTGAAGTCGATGAAATTAAAATCGACACAACACTGATGCAGTCGGATACAGTAAACTCGAATTTCATCTTAGGGATGGTTGTTAGTTTGGCTCATGAAATTAACGTCGATGTTGTCTGTGAGGGGATCGAAACGCGACATCTTCTAGATAAAGCAAAAGAATTGGGCGTTGTACAGGGGCAAGGCTACTTATTTGCGAGACCATGCCCGATCGAAGTATCAACAGCCCACCATAAACAAGTTAAGAAATCAGCATAAGAACAACAACGAAAAAGCCATTGACTGTAATTTTATTGTCACACTTATTGACAAGAATGGTTTGGATCTGGCACATTAGAGAAGTTAATCCTTTGTTAATATTTTTTTGGTTGTTATTCTCTGGGAGGAACAGTTGGCGCAATTTAATAAGACGAATTTTGTTGGCATATCGACCATCGCCCTTGCGTCATCTATCGCAGTGCACAGTTATATAACCGACTCTACTACCAACGTCCTTATTGAGCAAAGTGGCACAGTTCTCAGCGTTCCTGAAAAACAAATTGATCAAGTTATCTCCACCGGCGATATAAACTCAGCCATTGCAATGCCTGTTGTTGCGAAAATTGCACAAGATGCTGAAAAAACAATAACGATCAGTAAGAATGAAACCCTGCTAACAGCCTTGACCAATCTTGGGTTCGATCGCAAACATGCAACACACGCCATTAATGAGTTGAAAAAGGTTTACAACCCACGAGCCATTAAACAAGGGCAAACGATCACCGTTCAGTTCATCACAGCTGATGATGTCCACCCGGCTCGACTAAAGGCCATGAATTTTAAAACATCCGGGGGCAATTCGATTGAACTTACCTATGAGAATGAGCAATTCTTAGCCAAGAAATTCGAGCTCAAGCTTGTTAAATCTCTCCGTAAGGTCGAAGGAACCATTAACTCTAGCTTTTATTCTGCTGCTTTAAAGCGTGGTGTGCCGGCCAGCATCGTCAAAGAGGCAATTTCCGCCCTGAGTTATGATATCAACTGGCAACATGATCCTAAGTCAGGCGATGAATTTAAGGTACTCTTTGAGGTGTTTGAGGATGAGAACGGTAACGTTATCCGTACAGGTGAACTAAAGTACGCAGCTTTTGCTCCCCAAGGAACATGGAAACGTATTTATGCGTTTAAAACAAATGGCGGAACAGGATTCTACAATGACCGTGGCGAAAGTGTTGTTAAATCACTTCTCGCAACCCCGATTGATCCAACTCGTATGCGCATTACCTCTAAGTTCGGCCGACGCAACCACCCGATCCTAGGCTATTCCAAAATGCACACGGGCGTTGACTTTGGTGCTCCGACAGGAACGCCCGTTTCCTCTGCCGGCGATGGTGTTGTTGTCAAGGCATGCTGGAACGGTGCTTATGGGAATTATGTTGAGGTTAGGCACAATAATCAGTACTCTACTGCCTATGCTCATTTAAGTAAAATCAGCGTCAAACCTGGCCAAAAGATTCGTCAACGCCAGAATATTGGTTCTGTTGGCACAACAGGCCGATCAACAGGCCCTCATCTGCATTACGAAGTCATTTCCCATGGCAAAAAAATTAATCCTCTGTCCGTAAAACAGCTCCCTGCTGTCCGTTTAAACAAAAAGGAACTGAATCTGTTTCAGGATGTTAAGTTAAAATGTGACAAAGAATTTACAACAGCAACTCCGGCTTTGGTTGTTGCGAAAAAACCTGAAGTTATCTCGATTGGGTAAGAGGTTAGCTCTGTAGCTCCCCCTACAAATATCCGGGGCGCGCTGCAAACAAGCGTTCTATTTTGGCAACGGATGGTTCAGCCACAACCAAAACTAAGCGATCCCCCACACGAATTGATGTTTTTGTTGGGCGGATATAGAATTGATCATTACGGTATAGGCCTGCAACTTCAATTTGACCACGGATAATAATATCTTCAATAGGAAGGCCAACGATACTGGTTGTCTCTGTTGCCAATGCCTCAATAATTTCAATCTCACCATCTTTTAATGAATGAACAGAGCGGATTTGCCCTTGACGCACGTATTTCAAAATGGATGAAACTGTTATCGCATGCGGACTAATGACCGCATCAATCCCCAGAGAAGTAACCAACGGAGCATAATCCATATTATTCAGCAAGATCAGGGCACGTGTTGCCCCTTCTTTCTTTGCTAAGAGAGCCGCCAGGATATTAACTTTATCATCCTCAGTAACACAAATAATTGTATCCGTCTCGTTAATATTGGCTTCGCTCAGAATTTCACCATCTAAAGCATCGCCACATAAAATCTCAGTTTTACGGAGTTGGCGTGCAACTATTTCTGCTCGCTGAGCATTTCTCTCAATAATTTTGATTTCATTATGATGGGATGAGGCTTCGATTTCTTGAGCCAAAGCAAGCCCGATACTCCCGGCTCCGACAATCAATGTTGTATGTGTATAATCCGGATCATGATAAAATTGCTGCATAACCACAGGGATAACATCTTGATGAGCCACAAAATAAAGTTCATCTTCCAGCAAGAGTTTATCGTCTCCGGATGGAATAAAGAATCGACCATCACGGTAAATGCAAGAAATCATAAACTCAAGGTTTGGCAATAACGTCGGCAAAAACTTCAGAGGGGTGTTCAAAATGGGTGAAGGTTGGTCACACCGAACACCAACAGCACTAACATTTCCCTCAAGCGATTTAACGTCAAAGGCTCCCATGACAGACAAGCTACGGCCAATGCTTAAGGCAATTTCTTTTTCAGGGGAAATAATGTGGTCGATCGAAATCCGTTGTGCTGCAAACATCCATTGCAGATTAGGATCAAGGTAACTTTGATTACGAATACGCGCGATTTTTTTGGGAACCTTAAACAGCGAATTAGCAACTTCGCAGGCCACAATATTCACTTCATCGGATGCTGTAACAGCAATCAAAAGATCAGCTTCATACAACCCCGCCTTTTCCAGAACATCGGGGTGCGAAGCGTACCCAACAATAGGTTGAATATCAATAGAATCGCTCAGGCGACGTAACAGTTCAGCCGACTGATCAACGATTGTAATGTCATTATCCTCACCCGACAAGTAACGTGCTATGTTAAAGCCAACTTGTCCCCCCCCTAGGATGACTACTTTCATGCGCTATGTATTTCCTTATCAGATAAATCATCATCATCACGCCCCTCATGAACACCCAAAGCTCTGAGCTTACGGTGCAAAGCAGAACGTTCCATGCCGATAAAGCGAGCCGTCTTTGAAATATTACCGCCAAATCGGTTAACTTGCGCTAAGAGGTATTCACGCTCAAAGGCTTCCCGAGCTTCACGCAAGGGCATCACAACGATTGACGTATTGCCAACACTCGGTAATTTAACATCAGACCGAATTTCCGGTGGCAGCATCGCACAGGTTACAGGTTCACGGCTATCCCCGCCTGCCATCAACAAAACCCACTCCACAATGTTTTTGAGCTGGCGAACATTACCAGGCCACGGATAGGATTGCAACATAATCATCGCTTCTGTGGATATTGTTCGCGCCGGACGACCGTGCGCCCTGCTGGCTCGCATCATAAAATGATCCACTAAATCAGGAATATCTGTCAGGCGATCCGTCAAGGCCGGCACCTGAATCGGAATAACACTAAGCCGATCATAAAGATCCTGACGGAACCGCCCTTCTTTGATTTCTTCGGCAACAATCATGGATGTTGATGCGATAATACGGACATCAACTTCAATCTTTTGGCTGTCCCCAAGTCGGCAGAATCCGCCCTCTTGAAGAACACGAATCAGTTTGGCTTGGACGGAAAGGGGTAAATCACAAATCTCATTAATATAGAGGGTTCCGCCATGAGCACGCTCAATCAATCCAATTTTGCGCGGTTTAGATTCATCATGCCCAACAATTTCGGTTCCAAATAATTCAGCATCAATATAATCGGGATTCATCGTAGAGCAATTAACACTAACAAAGGGAAGATTTGATCGTCGTGAATTTTGATGAATAAGGCGCGCGATAACTTCTTTACCGGAACCGGCAGGCCCGCCAATAAAAATACGACTATTGGCCGAAGCAACCTTATCAATCGTCTGACGTATATGAGAGATTTGCACGGACGAGCCAATAAGCTCCATACCATCCGTCTTAACTTTTAATTCTTCATTTTCCCGACGGAGTTTTGCAGTTTCAAGGGCACGGCTGATAATTAACAGTAATCGATCAGATTCGAATGGTTTTTCAATAAAGTCATAAGCACCACGCTTAATGGCCGACACAGCAGTTTCAATTGTTCCGTGCCCACTCATCATAACAACAGGAACATGCGGATGATCACGCTTGATCATCTCGAGAATACGAATACCATCTCGCTCACCATCGCCCAGCCATACATCCAAAACAACAAGGTTTGGTTGACGGAATTTTATCGCAGCCAAGGCCTCAACCCCATCCCGAGCAACGCGGGTACCATACCCCTCGTCACTAAGAATACCCGAGACCAATTCACGAATATCAGCTTCATCATCTACGATCAAAATGTCTTGTGTCATTAAATCACTCGATTATTTAGTTACTGTCGGTATTTCAAAAAGCACACGCGCTCCGCCCAAGGGGCTATCACCAAGTTCAAGTCGACCTCGATGATCTTCTATAATTTTAGCCACAATAGCCAGTCCAAGACCAGTCCCTTTTGAATGAGTCGTGTAATATGGCTCTGTCAGCCGTTCACGACCGTTAACCGGGAGTCCTGGGCCATTGTCTTCTACACTCACAACACATTTATTATCAACTAAACTCAAAGATGTCTTTATTATTGGGTTATCAGGTTTAGCTTTCCCTGCGATTTCATCCAAGGATACTGCATTTATAGCATTCTGCAAAAGATTTGTCAGCACCTGAGTCATCTGGACAGCATCACAATTCACAAAAATTTCATCCGGATCAACATCAAAAATAAACTGAATCTTGGTATGGGCTTGAACTTGTAAATCCAAAGCATTCTTGACGATACTGACTAAATTGTCTCGAACCAGAATAGGCTCCGGCATTCTGGCAAAGGACGAAAATTCATTGACCAAACGCCCAATTTGGCCAACTTGGCGGACAATCGTATCGACACAACTTTGGAAAACGTCGGGATCCGTCTGTATTTCTTTGAGATATTTGCGTTTTAATCGTTCAGCGGATAACTGTATCGGTGTCAATGGATTCTTAATTTCATGGGCGATCTTACGTGCCACATCCGACCATGCAGCCTTGCGTTGAGCTGACATCAACGGTGTTACATCATCAAACGTTAAGATAACACCTGATTTTTTGCGCCCCGAATGATCCGCAACCAAAACAACCTGCAAAATCCGAGGAACACCCCGACGCATAATTGAGACCTGCGACGAGACAACACCGTCTGAAGCACTCGCTAGACCCGCAAGCAGCGTTTCAAGTTCAGGCATAACATCAGCTAATTTCGTAACAAAACCTTCGTCACGAATATCGAGCAACTCGCGCGCACGCCTATTCATCAAACTAATGACACCACTCGAGTCAGTACTAATCACACCGGCTGAAATACGCGATAGAACAGCTTCCATAAACTGACGTCGCTGATCAATCTGCAAACTTGCATTAATTAATTCTTGGCGTTGGTTCTTCAATTGAACCGTCATACGGTTAAAGGCCTCGGCTAAAATCCCCAACTCGTTATTAATTGAGCCTTGGGCTTCGACCTGAACTTCAAGGTTTCCCTGACTAACAGCATCGGACGCTGTAATCAAACGGCTGATCGGTCTGACAAACAAATTAGCAACGGTTAATCCCGCCCAAACAGCGGCAAGCAACAACAATAACGCCACTAACGAGAAAAACAAAATAAAGGTGATCTGCAAGCCAGATCGCTGTGCATCCAAACGCTCATACTCAGAAATAGCACTGTCCGTCTGCTTCACATGGCGTAGAACATCCGGGTCGATGACCTTACCGATATATAAAAAGAAATGCCCCGCCGAATCCAATCGGGTCAGTGCACGAACACGATCATCCTTATCGCTGGATAGAACAACCATTTCACCATTTCTTGCCCGCTGAAAAGCATCAACAAGGACTTTCTCAAATTCCAAAGCGAATGTTAAAAAAGCACGCCCGATAACATTCCCCTCCTCGTCAAGAATAAGAGCTTCGTCAACACCTCGCTCACGCGTCAATTTTGTTAAGGATTCTGACAGTTGCTCCGGAATTCTTGATCGTGCTTGAATTGTTGGCCCCAGCTCATTGACAAGGGCAACAGCATCTTCTTCGATCCCCTTTGCCCGCTCATATAAATATGCATTCGCAACAAACTTAGCTTCACTCAAAGCTAATCGAACAGGCTCACTGAACCAAGCTTTTAAGCCTACATTAAAGAATAATGCTGAAAAGACAGTGACAAAAATCCCCGGTGTAATGGCAACAAAAGCAAACAAGGCTGCAATCTGCACATGAAGTTTCGACCCAGCCGTTCCTTTGCGACGTTCAGCCCAAATATCGAGTAAACGCTTAGCAATCACAACAGATAGCATCAGCATGAGCATCACATCGAGGTAAATCAAGGGCAAAACCCGGCTCGACTTATCAGCGAAATCATCTGTTCCTGTTAAAACAACATACGTTGCAACACCTGATAAAATAGCAGCAATACTCAGGATTAATCCCGCACGACGCATAAGAATATCACGCTGAACGGCCTTGCCTATCCAGCTTGTTATCTGTTGAATATACCCTGTTTCTGTCATGATTTAATCATGAATCAAAGCCGGATCTATTTGCAACTCTGTTAACCTTTTTCGCAACGTATTGCGATTAATTCCCAGAATTTCAGCTGCTTTCTTTTGATTACCACGAACAGATTGCAGCGTTGCCTTTAACAGAGGACGTTCCACTTCTTGAATAACACGATCATACAAGCCGGACGCAGGCAAAGATCCCTCAAGTGCCACAAAATAAGAGTCAATAAATTCCTCAACGATTGAGGATAATCCACCTTGGTTTGATGTTATTATCTTTGACTTAGACGGCATGAGCAGACACCTGTTGTTTATAAAATTCATCGATCAGATTGTGCATTGTTTTTGGATCTTCGGTTTTGTTGACCTCAACACGATAATCAGTCGAATTAGTCAGCCCCTTACTGTACCACCCAACATGCTTACGAGCAATCTTGATTCCCGTTGAAACACCATAATGTAACAAAATATCCTCAAGATGTTGCTTTACAGTCTCATGCTGAATCGATAGTGCCGGATCAGGCAGATGCGTACCTGTCTTTAGATAATGTCCGATCTGATTGATAAACCAAGGACGACCATAAGCCCCACGCCCAACCATAACACCATCAGCCCCGCTCTGCTCCAACAAAGAAACAGCATCAGCAACGCTAACAACATCACCATTCCCAATAACAGGCAAGTTAACAGCATTCTTAACATTACGAATAAACAACCAGTCAGCACGACCATTATAGAGCTGGCACCGCGTACGTCCATGAACCGTAATCATCTTAACACCACACTCTTCGGCAATTCGGGCTAGATTCGGTGCATTTCTATTCGCATCATCCCATCCTGTCCGCATCTTAAGGGTCACAGGGACATTAACCGCCTTGACGGTTGCCTCTATAATCTTCCCCGCGAGGACTTCATCTCGCATTAAGGATGATCCTGCATGGCCATTCACAATTTTTTTAACAGGACACCCCATATTGATATCAATAATTTGCGCGCCTAAATCAGCGTTAAGCTTTGCAGCCTCGGCCATAACGGATGGTTCACATCCTGCAAGCTGAACAGCCATCGGCAACTCTTCGGGTGATTTCTCAATCATTTTCATGGTTTGACGAACCTGACGCACCATCGCCTGACTGGCAATCATCTCGGAAATAACGAGCCCCGCCCCCATGCGTTTTACCAAACGTCGGAACGGCATATCTGTTACACCAGACATTGGTGCCAGAATCACAGGCATTTCCAATTCAATTGTATCAATCTTAATAGCCATCGACTTAATCTTTTTCATACATTAGGGGTTAACATGTTTTTTTAATTTTGATTGAGTATGGCTAACTATACTACACAAATATCATGTGCGCAATATTTAGGCACAAAAGAATAATTCATATTTATTTTAACTATATTTCAATCTTTTAGCCTTACAGTAATACCCAAGGAGATATAGTTGTTTCAGTTAAGTTTGATACAGTTAACTGAGAAACCAAGCGTACATAAAGTACGTGAGCAACGAATTTATTTGTATCTGTATCAAGGTTAAATAGAAGGACTATAAATCATGATTCACGCTATACTCGCTCTGATCATCGGAACAACAACATTCGCAGCGCAACCCCGCAACCCCTTTGACCCAGATCTTGCATGGAAGCAAAAGACTGATATCAAAGAATCATTGGATGCTGATTTCATGGTTATGATTGCCACCATGTTTCCGCATTCTGATTTAGCTCAAACAAAAAACGCATCAGCGATTGACCGTCAGAATTTTGTTAAACGGTTGTATTTATTGCTCCTTCTCAATCCGCCTAAGTTTCGCCCTGAAAAAGCAGAATTAGATCAAGCGCAATACGATTCTCAAACACAAAGCGTCAGCTATTTGATGCGAGGACGTCGTTGGATGATCGATATCAGCGGCATGCTTTCTGAGGAATTTGTCAAATTCCTCTCAGGCGGAAAAAAGATCGTCAAAAAGAGAAGTGCCGCAAGCCACGGAGCCAGCATAACAAAAAATGGCCAGATTGTTGAAGTAAAACTCTCTGGCTTGAAATCCGGACATGCCCTGTTTTATGGCTTACTCGGGCGTCACTTAGGCGTTGATATTCCGCTTGGTGGTTATGGGAATTTTTCTCGGAATAAGAGTTACCGCATCGGTGCAGATGGTACGCCCATGGATCAAAATGGAAAGCCAATCCCCAGTAAAATTCAACACGGTCACGTGTATATGTACGCCCAAACGTTCAAGAAAACAGATAACCCTAAGTCAGTGTTACTGATCGGCATAGAACAATCTGCCCCCGGATACAAATCAATGTTTAATGTGGTACACGACATCGCCAGTGCGTCAAAGGATTCAAGCCTTGATCCATCCTTGACAAATTCGAAGAAATGGCGGCATTCCGGCATTACCTTCCAACCGGCCGACTATAACGGCATGCTATCGTCCGTTGATATTCATGCAATTTTACAATGGGAAAATGCCTGCAAGAAATTCCTAACCCTTTCAGAAAGTATCCAACAACAGTTTATGGAAAAATGGCTCCGTGTCCCAGCACAAGAGCTTATGAAAAGGCACGATGAAATCATGAAGGATATTTTTGATACACCCTTTCAAAATATCGCCTCCCCCATCAAACAGGAACGACAATGGCTTAGACCAAAAATGCCATTGCCAGACGACATCAAAACACGGCCAGTTAGACAAATTCCATCCGTATAAATAATCGGATTAAATGTCTCTGTATATTAGGGCGTATCCTAGGGAACTCTATTGGTCTTAACAAAAAATAAGTTTCGGGCATAAATAAAAAGCCCCAACCCCTGACCAACAATAAACACAGGATCTTGGATGTGGATCGCATAGACAAATAATACGAGACCACCAGACAAACTCAAGATCCAAAAACTATTCGGAATGATGCTTTTTTTGACCTTTTCACTTGCCAACCACTGCGCAAGAAAACGCCCGCCAAACAAAAGCTGCCCAACAAACCCAAAGATTTTCCAAAATAGAGCAAGCGTCAATCTAAAACTCAATAAAAATTATTATAATTTGTAGTATACCTAAACAAACGAAAGAAGTCGACTTCTTCGATTTGATTGGGTCTAGTACACGAGAGACACTGCAACACATAGCCGGATTATAAGGGGACGTCTATAAAATCTGACCACAATAGGCACAAGATATTCATCTGTGATCTAGTAAAAAAGTACTGCAATACATAAGTGGAGATTTTGAGATGATGACCCCAGCCCAAGTGATCAGCAATCTAGAGCGAATTTATCATGCAGCAGAAGCCGACAGTGACTATGCCCTTGCCGTTCGCACGATTGAATTGATGTGTAAACTCAGTGGATTGTTTGACAAAAAAGACTCAACGCTCAAGATAAACGCCCTGACAGATGAACAGATCCAAGATTTGATCAATCAGCTGTCGTAAGGAGGTTGTTTAAGGGATACTTGGGTCAAGAAAAACCAAGAACTTCTACGAAATCCTTGGTTTTTCTAGTCCAAAATAGGGAAAAGATATGCTCAAGAAATTAGTATCCTCATGTTAGCTTGCTTTCCCTGTAACATAATCAAAGAAGCTAACGTTTTGCCCTAACTTACTGCCGTCTTGTGCATATTGAATGACAGTGTTCATCCGTGTTTCCGGGCGGATTGACATGATGATTTCATCCAGTTTTTGCTGAATTGTATCAATCTTACAGTTTGTATAGTCAACTTCCTGAATCGGGATTTTCAAATCAGAAATATTGGCTAAACGAACAATTTTCACGGAACCAACATTTGATCCGGAATTCATGACGGTCTCGAGCAAGGGTAAACACATACCATTCGGGATCACAACCATGATATTTGAATGTTGCACGGCTGACGTGGAAAACAACTGTGTCGCTGTGTTTCCCTTGGTCAAACGAGCTTGTTCAGCAAACCACCCGAATAGTTCTGTATAGGTTTCGTATCCTTCGACATTGGATGTCAGGAACTTATCGATAGAAATCATCCATTCTGGGGTCGTAACGTTATTAATGTGTCTAATACGCGGATCAACAACAGGAATACTGATGTTTGGATCGGTGGCTAACGGAATATGTCCGTACTGTGTGTAATTATGAGACATCGTGTCTTCCTCCTAAGCTATCATGCTTAAATCAGGGGGGAACTCCCCCAGATCGAGTAGCCTTTCAAGTTGATTCTCTGACTCAGAGGGTCAACTCGAAAGACTAACCTTTATCAACCAGCTGGGGCTGGTAAAGTTGTAACCAAACGAATCGATGCTGTTAATTCTTCCATCTGTAAATGCGGACGAATATAAACCACTGATCTATAGGATCCGGGCTTACCTGGAATATCGTAGACATCAACCCGAGCTTCACGCAACGGATAGCGCGCCTTGACGGATTGCGGTGCATCGTCGTTCAGCAGAACATAGTTAGCAATCCAAGTATTCAGATACTGAGACACATTATCAGCCGTCAAGAAGCTACCGATTTTGTCACGCATGATCACCTTAATGTAGTGAGCAAAACGAGAAGCATTCAGCATGTACGGTAGGCGAGCGGACAGCGATGCGTTTGCCGTTGCATCATCCAGATTGTAAACCTTTGGCCGTTGGGTCGTCTGCCCGCCAAAGAATGCTGCATAGTCTGTCCCTTTACAGTGAACCAAAGAAATAAAACCAAGATCGCTCAATTCCTTTTCACGACGATCCGTAATTACCACTTCGGTAGGACATTTCAGAGCAATATCACCATCAGCAGTCTTGTATGTATAGGCTGGCAAGCCTTCAACCAAACCACCACCTTCGACACCGCGGATCGCAGCTAACCACTTGTACTTAGCAAAAGCATCAGTCAACTTGGTTCCCATAGCATACGCGGCATTCGTCCAGCAGAATTTCTTAGAATCTGCACCGGCTACATCCTCTTCAAAGTTCAATCCTTCGGCAGGAAGAGTATTTGCACCGTACGGTAAGCGCGTCATGACGTGTGGTAAAACAAGAGCCACATACCGTGAATCTTCACTATCACGGAACGAATTCCACTTGATCAACTCAAGGCTTTCAAAGATCTTAGATAAATCACGTGGTTTACCCATATCTTCAAAAGTATCAAAGTCGAATAAACGTGGGTGTGCTGCCGAAATAAACGGAGCATGAGCTGCCGCTGCCACTTGCGATAACTTGGACAATAATTCCATATCCATAGGATGGCGCGTAAATTCATAGTCACCAACCAAGCAAGAATAAGGGTGACCACCATAGGTGCCGTATTCTTCTTCGTAAATTTTCTTGAACAAAGCACTTTGGTCAAATTCCACAGCTTTTTCTAAATCATCAAGAAGTTCTTTCTTGGTGGCCGGCATCAAGCGTAACTTCAATTGCGTACCTGTCTCAGAATTCATCACTAAATAATTGAGGCCACGCCAAGATCCCTCAAGAGTTTGAAATTCCTCGGTGTGCATGAATTCATTCAACTGAACAGCAATCAAATCATCGATCTGTTGAATGCGTTGCGTAATGAACGTAACTGAATCATTACTTAATGTATTGCCTTGCTCAATAACTTGCTTAACAAATTCTTCGACCAAATCGCGAGCAAAAGGCTTTTGGGTATCATCCTTTGCAAGGTTACCCTTTGTCAACAATAGATCGAGGGTTACTTGTTCCGGAGCTTGGTTTTGGGTTTCATCTGCCATAATCTCTCTCCCTTATCCTTTCTTAACTCGCCGGTTGATCAGCAGCCGGAGCATCTTGGATGCCGAGCTCTGTCTTCAAAGCAGCTTGTTGTTCTGTACTAGAAATCACTTCGTGAAGCAATTCATCCAAAGCGTCATTACCATCAAGTTTAGTCAACATATCTCTGAGCTTTGTTCTTGCTTCGTAAAGTTTGCAAAGCGGTGCGATTTGCTTAACAACATTCAACGGCTGAAAATCATCCATACTATGGAAAAATAATTCAGCACTCATGTGACTACCGTCATTGGCTAGCTTGTTGTCAACACGCAGTGTCAAGCGTGGACGAATCTTTTCCATAATGTCATTAAAGTTATCGCGGTCAATTTCGACGAACTTACGATACTTAAGGGCAACCGGATCTGTTTCAGGATGCCCGGCAAGATCCGCCAAGATTCCCATAACGAACGGCAGTTCCTTCATGACAATCGCATTACCAATTTCTACGTCATAGGTAATTTGCACTCGGGGAGGACGCACCCTGTCTAATTTATGTTGAATACTTTCCATTTTACTAACCCTCCAATACATTGGGTAGAAGTGTACCTTTACATCTAATATTGGGGGAGAACACTTAAAAAACGCTTAACAAAACTAAAATTTTTCAGAAATTTATTATTTACGCCCTTAAGGGAGGAGTATTGTGTGGATTTTCTCTGTCTGTTCGATGTTTTGAATGCGTGTTAAGGGATGCTCGGGTGAGCAAAAAAGCCCCTCTTTGCCTATTCGGTATGCTTTGTAAGCGGCGGAATCTACCACCTCGCCCCTTGTGGGAGAGGTAAAGAATCCGCCAGTTTCAAGGCGCAATCAAACTCACGTTAATACTATTTCTTGCGGCCAAAACTACCACGCGTCGACGGCGGTCGTGCCTTTTTCTGCTCGACGAGTTCGACAGCTCGCTCAAGAGCAACCGTAAACATATCCTCAGATTTCGGGATAGAGGCAAAAACACTGCCACATTTTACATAGGGGCCAAAACGTCCAAGACCAACGGACAGAATCTCACCTGTGCTTGGATGAGTCCCCAGAACCTTTGGTAAAGATTTCAGATTCATGGCCAACTCAAAGGTCACAGACTCCGGTGTCACACCGGCCGGCAGAGACACACGTTTTGGTTTAATTGCCGCGGGTTTTTTCTTACCCTTGGCCGGGGGTTCTTCTGAAACTTTAGCTTCTCCCCACTGCAAGTACGGGCCATAAGGCCCTTTGCGCAAGGTAATGTCATCACCCGTTTCAGGGTCTTTGCCAATGAGTTTTTGTTCTTCGATCGCTGTTGGGGTCTCTCCCCCTTCTGAAGATGAATCCACACTCAAGGGTTTCGTATAGGAACAGGCCGGATAATCAGAACATCCAAGAAAGGCACCATAACGGCTAAGCTTAAGGCTCAAACGCCCCTTTTGGCATTGCGGACAAACACGCGCGGCCTCATCTCCTTGGAATAGGTGATGATTCAAATCTTTCTCAAGGTTATCAATGACTTCAGTAATTGTCAGGCTTTGCGTTGCATCTGTCGTTTGTTTAAAGTTTTTCCAGAATTCCGCAAGGACATGACGCCAATTCAGCTGACCATTAGAAATATCATCCAATTGTTCCTCGAGGTTCGCCGTAAAATCATACTCCACATATCGGCTAAAGAAATGCGTCAAAAAGGACGTCACTAACCGCCCACGATCTTCGGGAATAAATTGCTTTTTCTCAAGCACAACATAATCACGATCCTGCAAAACCTGAATGATAGAAGCATAGGTTGACGGGCGACCAATCCCCAACTCTTCTAGTTTCTTCACAAGGCTAGCTTCGGAATAACGCGGTGGTGGTTGGGTAAAATGTTGATTCGGTGTAACGTCTGTCACGCGCGCAACATCACCTTCGAGCAAAGGCGGTAACAATTTTTCATCATCGTCATCGGCTGTGACATCGTCTTTACCTTCGAGGTACAACTTCATAAAACCATCAAAGACCATGGTCGATCCCGTTGCCCTGAGCGTAACCAGCTTGTCGCCTGAAATAATGTCAACGCCAACTTGATCAAATAACGCTGTTTCCATTTGCGATGCAACCGTCCGTTTCCAAATCAATTCATATAAACGGAACTGGGTATCATCCAGAAAGGTACGAACATCTTCAGGACGACGCAAAACGGATGTCGGGCGAATAGCTTCGTGCGCTTCTTGGGCATTCTTACTTTTGTTCTTAAACGTCCGCGGTGCTGACGGCAGGTACTTATCGCCATAAGCATCACCAATATGGGCTCGGACTTCAGTCATAGCATCATTCGATATGGCAATGCTATCGGTACGCATATAGGTGATCAAACCCGTCAATCCGCCTTGGATTTCAATACCTTCATACAGTTTTTGCGCAACCTGCATGGTTCGGCTCGCGCTAAACCCAAGCTTACGCGCCGCTTCCTGCTGCAAGGTTGATGTGGTAAAGGGTGCGGCCGGGTTACGTTTTACCTGCTTTTTCTCAACGCTGGCAATCGTAAACTGACGGTCGAGAATCGCCTGACGGGCAGCCGTTGCATCGGCCTCGGATTTTAAGTCTAGTTTATCAAGTTTTTTACCGTTCAAATATGTGAGGCGTGCCTTGTAGCCCTGATCGGCAGGGTTCAACATGTCCGCTTCGATGGACCAATATTCTTGCGTTTTAAAGGCTTCGATTTCCCGTTCACGATCAACAATCAAACGCAAAGCAACCGATTGGACACGACCGGCTGAGCGCGCACCGGGAAGTTTCCGCCACAAAACGGGCGATAGCGTAAAACCAACGAGATAATCCAAAGCACGCCGCGCTAAATAAGCAGACACAAGTTCATGATTAATCTCACGGGGATTCTGGATCGCATTCTGCACCGCTCCCTTAGTGATTTCATGGAAAACAATGCGCTTAACTTCTTTGCCAACCAGGGCTTTTTTCTCTTCTAAAACTTGCTGAACGTGCCAAGAAATCGCCTCCCCTTCTCTATCAGGGTCAGTGGCTAACAACAATTGATCTGCATCTTTGACTGCTTTATAGATGTCATTGACTTTGGATTTTGCACGATCCTGCATTTCCCAAACCATGGCAAAATCATGATCCGGATCAACAGATCCGTTCTTAGAGGGTAGATCTCGGATATGGCCATAACTCGCCAAGACCACATAGTCGTTGCCTAAGTACCGATTAATGGTCTTAGCTTTGGCAGGAGACTCAACAACAACGACACTCTTCATCTTTTACAATTCCTTTAAACAATCCATAACTATCATGACACACTATGCAGCCTGATCTAAGATTGAAACTGTACCATTAGCATAACGAACAATCAAGCCTTCAAGCTCCAATTCCAGCAGGACTGTCATAATTTCTTGGATAGACAGATTTTTATCCTGAGCAATAAAATCAATATCGACAGGAACACGACTTAATCCTTGGTAGATCTCTTCCCTCAACGATTCGGGGACAAGATAATCTTGAATATCAATAACGCAATTTTCTTGTTCAGGAGAACTAATCTGAGTCAAATCAAACTCCGGTTTTAAAACAGCGATGATATCATCAACATGTTGGATCAAATGCGCCCCTTGCTTCAGCAACAGGTTACTACCGTGACATCGTGGATCTTGCGGAGATCCCGGTACCGCAAAAACTTCCCGAGATTGATCAACGGCATACTTTGCCGTAATCAACGATCCGGACTTCAAGGCAGCCTCGACCACAACAACACCACGGCTGAGCCCTGAAACGATTCGATTTCGTCTTGGAAAATGGTTGGGAGATGGTTTCATCCCGATCGGCATTTCGCTCAGGACACAACCATTTTTTTGAATTTGTTTATAAAGCTCTTCATGTTCCGGCGGATAGATAATATCAACACCACCGGCAAGAACCGCAATCGTCCCCGACTCGTAACTTCCCTGATGCACAGCACAATCAATGCCCCGTGCCAACCCGGAAACGGTGATAAAACCACACTTGCCAAGTTTTGACGCAAGGTCACCAGCTTGTTTTTTTCCTGAGAATGAACAGTTCCGCGCACCAACAAGGGCAATGCAATCACCACTCAACCGGTCAATCTGACCGCGGCAATAAAGTACGGGCGGCGCATCACGCAGGATCTTTAACCGCGCCGGATATTGAGGATCATATCCCGGTAAGAGCCTTATATTCGTGGCCTCAGCCTGTTTTATCACCTTAATAATAGAGTCATTCGGCGGAACCGCATCAGCTCGCCCCTGAAAATGCAACCAATCTAAAGCACCCTGTGCTGACCCAAAACGGTATATAGCCTGCCAAAAATTGACAGGGCCAACATTTTTAGTGAACGCCAGCCGCATCCATGAAATTAAATCGTGTGTCATAATCCGATAGATAACAGATTTAATTAAATTTTATCAAGTTGTTTTTACACTCATGTGTTGCCTTTATGCTACAGATCTCAAAAAATGGATTTTAAAATGACTATTATTATAGTCCTAAGGCTATTTTTCACTGTTATAATGATAGCGTAATAACATACGGAGTAAATTAAATGAAATTATTATCTACAGCTATCGCAGCTGCAGCTCTTATCACAGCAGCAGACGCAAAAGGATTCAACGGTTTTTATGTTGGTGGTGACTTGGGTCTATCCAATCTAAACACCACATGGAAGTCATACGAAAAGACCAGCATTAATGTGGGTCACAACGTTCACGCCCATAAGTTTGGTACAAGCCTTGGTCTGTTCTTAGGCTACAATAAGGTTTTTGCAAACTGCTTAGCAGCCGGTCTTGAATTCGGTGGTGATTTTAACTTCAAGAAAAACGACACTCTTGCACGTGTCAACACTGGTAAATATACAGTAAAACGTTCCGGTTTCGATTGGGATCTTGTTGCTAAATTTGGTGCTCTAGTTAACCCTAAAACCTTTGCATTTGTTGGTTTTGGTATTAAATCAATGAAAGTTCGCTATAATTACTCTCAAGACGACAACCATCTTGCAACTTTTGCAATTAAAAGTAGTAAAGTTCGCCCAACATATCAAGCTGGCTTTGAAAACTTGATGGCTAATGATTCTGTTGCACTCCGCCTTGTCTATGCCTTCACACAAGGTACGAAGAAGTCCATATCCTCAACAGATGCCAATCTATTACTCGCTCCAGTAGCCTCAAAAATAAGCAATAATGAACACCAAGTTAAATTAGGTGTTTCATACCGATTCTAATCTTCAAAGATTACTTCTTTGAAAGAAAAAAACACGCGGTTACGCGTGTTTTTTTAACATCTGACAGTAAGTTTAAAAAAAGTAAGGTTAGCGGTTTTTATAGTATAGTCAATTAAGTTGAAAATCCTGCAGAGAGAAGATGTAATCGATAGCCTGTTGAAGGGGTTTGAAATTGTTGATAATGGTTTTAATTTTTGCCTTGAACCATGCCCAGAATTTTTCAATGGGGTTAAAATCTGGGGAATATGGCGGAAGGAATAACAAATGACACCCCGAATCTTCAATCAATCTTCGTGTGGCCTCAGATTTATGAAACGTTGCATTATCCAAGATGACAACTTGACCCAGGACTAAGGCGGGAACAAGGAGGTCTTGAACCCATATCTCAAACAAAGCTGTATTACAGGGTACCTTGGAAACATAGGAGGCAAGGATTTTGTCACAACATTTAGCGGCTATGAAACTCTCTCTTGCAAAACATTTTCCAGAAATCTCTCCAATGATTTTTTTCCCTCGTGGTGCCCAGCCATGAGACTTACCAACGTAACAATCGATGCCACTTTCGTCGACATAAACCAAAGATTCTTTAGAATAACGTGCTATCTGCTCCAAAAATAGCGCACGTTTTTTATCATCCCTTTCTTTATAGAGGGTTATCTTTTTTTTCGAGTAATTTTCAGCCGTTTAAGAGCTAAATAGATTGCGATTGAAGTGACACCAAAGTACTGAGCATATTCAGTAAGGGGGGGGCATCAGGATTATGCTTTATGCAATCAGACAGAGTAATGAGATCTATTTTTTTCCAATACCTTTTAGGAGGGAATCCTTGAGACTTCCCGTTTCTTCCTTTTTCTTATTTCTTAAGCCAACCCAATATTGTGCTGCGATCTATACAAAACAAAATCGCAGCAGAACTTTTACTACCACCTTCTTCAATAAACTTTACAACACGCTCTCTTAAATCTACGGAATAACTCATACTCGCACACAACATTTATCGGTTTTTTATACTTTATCATAAATTGTAGTTTGTTCAACTTAATTGACTATGCATAAAAAAACCACGCAATTGCGTGGTTTTCCCAAGAGCAAGAGAATATTAATTAAAGACGTTCCCAGCCTTTTACCGTAAATTTATGTAACTTACCGTTTATGGTCTTTTTATCTCCAATTTTCGCCTGTTGTTGCGGTTGCGGTTGTGGAGCAACAATGACCGGAGCTTGTGGTTGCGGTTGTGGAGCAACAACGACCGGAGCTTGTGGTTGCGGTTGTGGAGCAACAACGACCGGAGCTTGTGGTTGTGGTTGTGGAGCAACAACGACCGGAGCTTGTGGTTGCGGTTGTGGAGCAACAACGACCGGAGCTTGTGGTTGCGGTTGTGGAGCAACAACGACCGGAGCTTGTGGTTGCGGTTGTGGAGCAACAACGACCGGAGCTTGTGGTTGTGGTTGTGGAGCAACAACGACCGGAGCTTGTGGTTGTGGTTGTGGAGCAACAACGACCGGAGCTTGTGGTTGTGGTTGTGGAGCAACAACGACCGGAGCTTGCGGTTGCGGTTGTGGAGCAACAACGACCGGAGCTTGTAGCTGTTGAACATCTACTTGATCTTGATCATCGTTAGCACCTTCTTCATCACTACTACTAGCGTCATCCTCAGAATCTACTTGACCTTGATCATCGTTAGCACCTTCTTCATCACTACTACTAGCGTCATCCTCAGAATCTACTTGACCTTGATCATCGTTAGCACCTTCTTCATCACTACTACTAGCGTCATCATCTAGTTGTTGCGGAGCAACAATGACCGGAGCTTGTGGTTGCGGTTGTGGAACATCTACTTGATCTTGCCCTACTCCTCCGTTATCATTAAGAGCTTCAAGAACATCCATAGACAACACAGGTGAGCTAGACAGCAATAAACCTGCTAAAATACTAGTTAAAACTTTTTGATTCATTCTAAATTTCCTTCTTTAAAAAAATAAACCTAATCCAGGTTCGTGTATAGCATAAATCTATAGTACTGTCCAGAACTTATTCAATATTTTCTATTTTAAATTTTAAATATTAGATAAGCAATGTTACCCTATGAAAAAACCACGCAATTGCGTGGTTTTTCCAAGAACAAGAGAACATTAACTAAAGACGTTCCCAGCCTTTTACCGTAAATTTATGTAACTTACCGTTTATGGTCTTTTTATCTCCAATTTGCGGCTGTGGTTGTGGCTGTGGAGCAACAATGACCGGAGCTTGCGGTTGCGGTTGTGGAGCAACAATGACCGGAGCTTGCGGTTGCGGTTGTGGAGCAACAATGACCGGAGCTTGCGGTTGCGGTTGTGGAGCAACAATGACCGGAGCTTGCGGTTGCGGTTGTGGAGCCCAATGATACTGTTGAGGCTGAGCATAATAGTTAGATGGGCTACCACCATAACCTAAACCGTATGTCGGTTGAGGAGCTTGATGATACGAAATACTTGGTTGAGGAGCATAAGAGCTAGTCAATCCACTGTTGAAACTTGAACCAAAAGAACCAAGATTTTGCGTCGTCAACGATGACTGTAGTGGTTGAGAATACGGAGAACTCTGCTGTTGAGCGTGATGATACGAAGTACTTGGTTGAGGAGCATAAGAGCTAGTCAATCCACTGTTAGAATTTGAACTAAGAGAACTACGATTTTGCGTCGTCAACGATGACTGTAGCGGTTGAGAATACGGAGAACTCTGTGCTTGAGGAAGAGAAGCAGAGAGCAAAGCACTTATCTGAGGATTACTCGATGACTGGGTCGTTGATGAAGTTGCACCTTGAGTATTATCATCCGTATAGAATAAATCAGCAAAATCGCCTGCATTGTACGCTCCAAAATCTCGAACAAGATCAGCATCAGTCGTCTTAACATTATTCGCGCTTTCCATAGGGCGAATAATTTCATCAAAAATCTTTGTCAATGAACCTAACTTACTCGCTTCATTTGGATATTTTCGACTGAATCCATCAATCCACGACTGACGTATCTCTTTCATTTTATTAATAACACTTGTTTTCATCTCTTCACTTGGAAATACAAAATTTAGTAGGTAACTAGAGAGAATAGTGTTGCTCTGCATTAATCCTGTTAGTCGCCCGTTCGCATAATCAATAAACTGGAGAGGCGTAACAGTTGCAATTCCATCATTGGCATTCGTATTTGCTGCATATATATCGACATCTGCCGTAATACTGACACCAGCAAGGTACCCTTGCAGCATATTTACGACTCGCGCAGAAACGCCTACATCACACACCATATGACCATCATCTTCCAAGAAGTCGGCCATATTAGATAAAATCGCAAGCTTTAGATTCTTCCTCTCTTTTTCTAGATCTGCCCCATAATAAAATACATCAAAGTTTTTATAGACCGTCCAAACCATTGCCAGAACATCACGAAGAGTATACTGACGACCGTCAATCCGTCCCCTAAATTCATTAGCCCAGAGCCCACCCCCAGCTAAGCCACTAATACGATCAAAACCTTGCAAGGCATCATCGACTTTATTCCGATTTAGAAGGTTACTACGAGCATATTTCCTTTGATAATCCGGCTCACTCCGTAAATCTCTTAGATAGTCCCGAATCTCATTCATACATGAATCTGTATCAAAATGATCCAAGCCTGCCATTTTTAAAGCATCATATATTGCGTTAGCCCCATTCTCACAACGATCGGTTCGATCGCGTGACATCACGTTCTCATGAGGACTCCAGGCTCCGAGGTTAGTATCACGAACGATACCACTTACACCATCGTTATCAGCAGCATACGACGCACCCCCCAATAACAAAGTTACAGATAAAATTTTATATACCATGGTTTAAATCTCCTAAATAGTTTACTTCCTTACATGAAGATAGGTTGTTTTTATTCATATGCAAGTGTTTTTTTATTTTTTATCAAGCACACGATGAAGTCCGTTTAATTAAAGCTAAGGTATACAAACAAAAACGACTGTTTAGCAAAAAACAATTGATTTCACAGTGTACCTTATCAAGTAATCAGGCACCACTGTATCATACTTTTATTAAAAAATGGATGATTTATTTGGCTAAAATGCAAGGGTACTTTATGAAAGAGTATTTTTACTTCACCCCTTGGGGGCGAGGTGAGTAAAATGATTACGCCTTAAGAAATTCTTCCATCATCGCCTTTGCCCCGACGAAATCGGTCTTACCGGTCGGCAAGACAGGGATTTTTTCAACCACAAAGAATTTTCTTGGAATCATGAGCTCCGCATATCCGCCGGCTCTGAAGTGGGCAATCAAATCCTCGCGGGTAACCTTTGCCGTTGACAGTAAAACAAGCTGCTCACCCTTACGGTCATCGGGTGCCGCTAAGACAACATGACTATCTTCGGGATAAAATTTTTGTAAAGCTTCTTCAACAGCCCCCAGAGAGATCATTTCACCGGCAATTTTTGCAAAGCGTTTAACACGCCCCTTAATGGTCACAAACCCATGCTCATCAACAGAAACAATATCCCCCGTGTCATACCATTCCGTTTGCGGTTCCTCACCATCAAAAAAGCTGGCAGAAGCAGGGATGATATCACCTGTTGCCGGATCTATGTACCCCAGCATGACATTGGGGCCTTTGATAATTAATTGACCGGCATTCTCAATACCCTCAACGGGGCGCAAATGATAACGTATCCCTGTTAAAAAGCGGCCAACACTCCCCGTTTTACTCAACATCGGTGTGTTAACAGAAATAGCCGGCGATGCTTCTGTTGTTCCATAGGCTTCACGTACATGGATACCAAATTTTTCAGTCCAGATACGGCGTGTTTCTTCTTTCAGTTTTTCTGCACCGGCAATAACTAAACGCATGGAGTAAAAATCATAGGGGTGTGCCGAGACAGCATAACGGCTTAAGAAAGTGTCAGTCGCAAAGAAAATTGTCGCATTAATATCATAAGCCATCACAGGAACAATGCGATAATGGAGTGGCGATGGATATTGGAAGACCCGAATACCTGCGGTGAGCGGCACAATAACCCCACCCATTAACCCAAAAGAATGAAATGTTGGCAAAGCGTTCAGAACGACGTCCTGCGCCGTCAAATCAATCATCGATGTTAATTGATAACGATTAGCATTAAGATTGCTATGGCTTAAAGCAACCCCCTTAGGCAACCCTTCTGAGCCTGAGGTAAACAAAATAACAGCCGGATCATCTTCTGTAATTTTCTGTTGGATTGTTCTCGAGGCCAACTCCGGAACAAAGCTTGAAGCCGCACCGATCACCTTATCGATAATGTTCAATTCTGTGGCTAAATCCTCAAGATAAAAAATCCGCACATGATCTTGGAGTTGTTTTACTGTATTTTCTAACCGAGCCATTTCCACAAACTTACGGGATGTTAGCACTAACTTCACCCGAGCAAGTTTACAGGAATGGATCAACACGTTTGCCCCAAGCGAAAAATTGAGCATAGCAGGAATACGCCCAAACAGCATTTGTGATGTAACACACATCATTGAGGCGATACTGGTTGGCAACAAGACACCAACACGCTCCTTGAACTCAGTCTGAGATTCAATCCAACGCCCCAAAATAAAACTGCGCATAATCACTTGGCGATACGTCAGTGGTTGGCGTTGAATATCTTCAACAATTTCTTTATTCATTCCATGGATTCGCGCCACATCAAAGATAGACTGAATAACCGTCTGGTGGTACGGCGATGTGTCAAAAATCATACCAACCATAATGTCATAAATCTGATTCGAAATAACTTTACGGCGTACTTTCCCTCGCAATTTCGCGTTTACCTCAACGTGACGCGGAGGCAAAACAGTCAATGATATTTTAGGGAACAATTTGCGTTTCACTTTTCCCCGCAACCGCGAAAACAGTGAGTATTGAGCCCCTTCGATACGGATTGGCAAGATTTGAGCCCCCGAGCGATCGGCAATCATTCCCGGGCCATCAAAAACCTTCATCAGAGCCCCAGTAACCGTAATTCTGCCCTCAGGGAAAATAACGCATTTTTTGCCTTGGCGAATCAATTCCACGAGTTTCTTAGTCGCCATTGGATTTGTCGGATCCACAGGCAATAAATTCACGCCCGGCTTAATGATTCGAATCCACCAACGATTGATATATTGGCTCCAGATTGCATAGCTTAGTTTCTCCGGGATAAATGCAAACAACAGAATTGCATCAATAAAGGAGACATGGTTTGCGATAATCAGAACACGATCCCCGGCAAGCCTAAGATTCTCCATTCCCGTTACCTCAACCCGAAATAACACTTTGAGAACAGCCTGAAAAACAAGCTGTAGAACAGACTCAGGCACAAGACTCGATAGTTTGTGCATCGCAAAAAGATTCAACAACCCCACAATCAAAAAGATGTTAACAATCGTCACATCCAATGCCATCAACAGCATCGTTGTCACTGAGGAAATAATCATAAAAAAGGCGTTCACGACATTGTTCGCCGCGATAACCCGAGAGCATTTTTTAGGGTCAGATTCTGTTTGAATCAGAGCATAAAGAGGAACAAGACTAATCCCCACCGAGGTTGCAATCATCAAAAGATCAAAACAAATTCTAAAGCTATAATCTTTCAGTAAGAATTCAACAACACCAATATCTTGAGTAAACGGAAGACTAAAGCTTATATAGACCAAATCCAAGATAAAGAGTGTCGTGGCAATCGCCCCCCACGGGACAACTCTGGTGTCAATATGACTCCCCATCAGTCGATTTGCGAGATATGATCCCAAACCAATACCACCGGCAAACAAAAACAAAAAGAAATTTGCAACGCTGGGGTTGGCTCCCAAGACAACTTTTCCGTATAACGCAATCTGGGTTAGCATGGTAATCCCAATAACCCAAAACCACGATATTCCCATGATACTCAGGAAGATAAACCGATCCTTAGATGCCTCTTTGACAAGAGCCCATGTCTCTTCAACCACATTTTTATTCACGGATATATTAGGATCAGCTGCCGGCACAGGGGGCAATTTAAGCGATATATAGAAAGAAACAAAAACCGAAAGTGCCATAAAAAAGGCCAGAATCTTAAGCCCACTACCATCGATCCCCACCAAGAAATGCCCAAAAGATGTCCCGGCAAGAATGGCTAAGAACGTACTTCCTTCAACCAAAGCATTGGCATTAACAATCTTATCTTTCTTAAGTAAAGACGGAATTAAGCTATACTTAATAGGGCCAAAAAATGTTGACTGAGTTAGGGTTAAGAATAAGGTAAACAGCAAAACGCCAAAGGATTCAGAGAATAAACCATAGATTGCAAAAAAGATAACAACAATCTCACAGCCCTTAATAATCTGGGTTAATTTAGCTTTGTCATATTTATCAGCCAACTGCCCGGCAAGACTCGAAAATAAAAAGAACGGAGAAATGGCAACCGCACTGACCACTGGGATCAACAAGGCATGGCTAAAACCAATTTTAATCCCAATGCCATAGGTCACCATAATCACAAGAGCTTGGCGAAATAGATTATCATGAAAAGCACCAAGCAATTGAACCCAAAACAAAGGGCCAAAGCCACGATCACGGATTAAGCTAAAAAAATTGCTGTTCACGTTTTTTCTCCGAACTCACCAAGAACATTACTAAATATTACATGGTTTATGGTAAAAATAAAACGCAGATAAAAGCAATATTTTAAAAAAATTTTAGCTAGAGCTAAATTAAATGGCTCTAGCTCTAGATTTAAAAATGAGTAAGTTTAAACACTCGACAAAGCATCAATAAAATCGATCGCCCAAGGACTACCATATTGTCTAAGCTTAAGCAGAACAAGTGCTGCTGCCTGTCGCTCGCGTTCATTCTGGCTGTCAGTCAAAACACAAATCTGATCTTTAGCCCAAGTATTGTCATACAAGACAAGATCGATCAAAGTAGAAATTGCAGTGTCATGCTTCTGCCGATTCTTACTTTGAGAAAAAGTATTAATCCGATCTTTTGACCAAACATTGTCATTCAAGACAAGATGCACAAAAACATAACGCGCGATATCGCGCTCTTGCTCAACCTGACTTTGAGATAAAGCGTTGATCTGATCCCTTGACCAAACATTGTCATACAAGGCAAGACGCACAAAAACATCACACGCGACAGCACGTTCTTGCCTATTCCATTTTTGAGAGAAAGCATGAGTCCAACCCATTGCCCAATCATTTCCTCTTAAGGCAAGATGCACCAGAGCACCGACCACGACATATTGTTTGTGCACGTCTCGACTTCGAACTATAACACGAATTCTCATTTTTGCCCAAGAATTACCGTTAGAAACAAGATCCGCCAACGTCAAAGCAGCTACGTTGTTCTCTTCCTCATTCTGACTTTGAATCAAAGCATCGACCCAATCATGCCGAATAAAGTTAGAACCGGAACTTTGAGACGCGCCCTTATGATCAGTAAGATCCGCAGCCGTTCCTTGAAAAATACTGATGAATAGTGCGAATACTAGGGACATTTTTTTAATCATATTTATACTCCATATGGTGTCAATGTATCTCATATATGAGGACAAATCTGAAACAATCAAGAAATTATTCTCGCAATCAAACAGAGGACACCTTTATTTTTTTCTTGGCATCCTACTTGCAAAAACGATACACTGTATTTGAATGAAATTTTTGACAGGATGCTAGGGCTATCAGCATGGTGAGTTTTATCCTAACAGTTATAACTGATATTCTTGCAGCTCTGTCTAAGTCCGCTGGTCGGAGGTTATTTATATTCCCGACCCACATTTTTTATCGTACAAATTCAAGTCCTCTGGTTCAGTCTCTCCTTTACTTATATGGAACCCATAAAACTCAGGATCCCAGACTGCCGAGGCATTACATTATGGAGATTAATGCCACATGGCTAAAAAGATGCTTATCGACGCGTCTCACCCCGAGGAGTCACGCGTCGCAATTATTGATGGGAATCGCTTAGAAGATTACGAAGCAGAAACGTCAACAAAACAACATTTCAAAGGCAATATATACCTTGCCAAAGTTATTCGAATAGAACCCTCTCTTCAGGCTGCGTTCGTTGAGTATGGTAATGACCGTCATGGGTTCTTGCCTTTCGCAGAAATTCACCCGGATTATTATCGTATCCCTGTTGGTGACCGCCCCATCGAAATTAAAAAGGATGAGTCGTTAGATAAAGAAGACTCAATTGCTGAGGCTTTGCCTGAAATATCTGAAACGGATCTTCCGAATACTCCGCTGATTGCGGATGCTAATGATGACGAAGACAGCATTACAGCCCATCGACCACAGTTTAATTATAAAATTCAAGAAGTGATCAAACGCCGCCAGATCATGCTAATTCAGGTTGTCAAAGAAGAACGAGGCAACAAGGGGGCTGCGCTAACAACGTACCTATCAATCCCCGGTCGTTATTGTGTTTTAATGCCCAACGCCGGCCATCGAAGTGGCGGTATTTCTCGCAAAATTACAGATGCCAATACCCGTAAACGCCTTCGCGATATCCTCAATGAATTACCCATCCCCGATGGTATGAGCCTCATCGTTCGCACAGCCGGCCAAGATCGTAATAAACTAGAAATTCGCCGTGATTTTGAATACCTCGTCCGTCTATGGAGTGATATCCGCGATAAAACGCTCTCGTCTATGGCACCGGCCATGATTTACGAAGAAGGCGACGTTATCAAACGCTCCATTCGAGACAACTACAACAAAGATATTGATGAAGTTTGGATTGATGGTGATGAGGGATATAAAGAAGCTCGATCCATGATGAAGACGTTGACACCAAGCCATGTTAAGCGCGTCAAACAACATAAAGGCGAGATTTCCCTATTCCAAAAGTTTGGGGTAGAAGCTCATATTGATGCCATCATGACGCCAACAGCATCCCTACCGTCCGGCGGATCCATCGTCATTAATCCAACAGAAGCATTAGTTGCAATTGACGTGAACTCAGGAAAGTCAACACGCGAACGGCACATTGATGAAACAGCTCTTAAGACAAACCTTGAGGCTGCAGACGAAGTTGCCCGTCAAATTAAGTTGCGTGACTTAGGCGGATTAGTCGTCATTGACTTTATTGATATGTCGGATTCAAAACACATTCAGCAAGTGGAAAAACGCTTAAAAGATGCCGTCAAGGGTGATCGCGCGCGCATCCAAATGGGACGGATCAGTCAGTTTGGCCTCATGGAGCTATCCCGTCAACGCTTGCGCCCAAGTATTGTCGAGGCCAACATGCGCCCGTGCAGCCACTGCCATGGTACAGGTATGGTTCGATCCATTGAATCCATGGCTCTGTTTGTCTTGCGTGGTATTGAATCCGCAGGTGTTGCGGGCAAGAGTGATGCCATTATCGTCACCGTTCCGGCCGATATTGACTTGTATCTTTTGAATCAAAAACGCAGCACTGTTTTGACCTTAGAACAACGCTATGACATGTCTGTCATGATCCAACGAGACAACAAGGTAGTCGCCCCTGATTTTAAGATTGAAACAACAGTTGCACGATCAAAAGCACGTATTAAACCGACGGAAACCTTAGTTGAATCTGAGCCTGAAGACGAGATTATCGATGATGTCATCGACGAGACAGAAGAAGTAACGATTGAGTCTGATGAACCGACAGAACGTAAGCAACGCGGTCGTCGCAATCCGTTCCAACGTCGTCGCGGTAAGGATCGCAGAGATAGACCGGATCAACCACAAGAAGAAGCCACGACACCTGAAGAAAGCATTCCTCAAACAACCGAGAGTGATGAATCGTCAAGTGAAGACAAACCGTCACGCAATCGCCGTCGTCGTAATCGCAATAGAAACCGCAACCGCACAGAGCGTGTTGACCAAGGGAATACTGAATCGCCGGTAGAGACAACAACGCCTGTTACAGAAGAAAGAACTGAAACCGGTGATAAATCAGAAAAAACAGGACGCAATCGCCGCCGTCGTCGCAAACCAGGCCGAACGCAAGGGGATGATTCGAATCAATCGAGTGATTTAAAAGTTGTGGATTCTGATCAACCTGAGGTAACACATGATGAAAGTGAACCAACAGGAGATGGAAAAAAGCGCCGCCGTGGCTTTTGGAGACGACTGTTAGAAGCGTGATTATTTGCCTTGTCAGTGGCAGAATCTAATACCTCTCCCATGGTGTGATTATTTGCCTTGTCAGTGGCAGAATCTAATACCTCTCCCATGGTGTGATTATTTGCCTTGTCAGTGGCAGAATCTAATACCTCTCCCATGGTG
The DNA here is from genome assembly GCA_019636035.1 of Candidatus Paracaedibacteraceae bacterium. GTDB lineage: Bacteria > Pseudomonadota > Alphaproteobacteria > Paracaedibacterales > Paracaedibacteraceae > Paracaedibacter. The sequence goes on along the minus strand of JAHBYI010000002.1, from coordinate 186,332 downwards.
TGATTATTTGCCTTGTCAATGACGGCAGAATCTAACACCTCTCCCCTTGTGGGAGAGGTCGATCGTAGGTCGGGTGAGGGGTAAAAACTAATTCAATAAAAGCAATGAACAGACGGCTGTTTTCTTTGCTCTATTGCTTATTGCCCCCCCTCACCCGCCTTTCAGGCGACCTCTCCCACGTAGGGGAGAGGTGAATAAATGGCTATAGAATAATGGAAAACACTAAAATGGCACACCTTATTGATGGACGATTACTCGCAGCAAAGCTGCAACAAGACTTAACAACGAAAGCTCATAACCTCAAAATTAAATTAGGTCGTGATCTTTGTCTTGCTGTTATTCTTGTCGGTAACGACCCGGCAAGCCAGATTTACGTGTCCAAGAAAACGCAAAAGGCGTCTGAGATGGGGATATCTAGTCGCCCCCATATCCTTCCGGAAACGACATCACAGGCAGAGCTGAATGCTCTGATCAATACCCTCAATAAAGATATAACAATTGACGGAATTTTGCTGCAACTGCCCCTGCCCGTCTATTTAGATCGATTAGAAAGCATATCTCAAATTGCCCCCCAAAAAGATATCGATGGATTACACCCAATCAACCAAGGCCTCTTATTCCAAGGACGACCAACCCTTGCTCCCTGCACGCCTCAAGGGTGTATCCAGCTCATCAAATCGTGTTGTGACGATCTGACGGGGGCTCATGCTGTTGTTGTCGGAACCTCAGTTCTTGTTGGCCGCCCCCTCGTCCCGATGTTGTCTGCTCTGGGGGCAACCGTAACCTTAGCAAATTCGAAAACGCGCCATCTTGCAACCATAACAAGCCAAGCGGACATCCTTATATCCGCAACAGGCCGTGCCGGCCTTATCACAGCTGATCATGTTAAACCCGGTGCTATCGTTATTGATGTCGGTATTACTCGCCACAACGGAAAACTAACTGGTGACGTTGATTTTGAGGCCGTAAAAACAAAAGCATCCTTTATCACCCCTGTTCCGGGTGGTGTTGGCCCCATGACAATTATGAATCTGATGGCTAATGTGATTAAGACCGCTGAATCAAATTAAGTAACCAGAGTAAATTTACTCGTTAACGGTTATTTAACTTCTCATCCTCTATAATCTGATAGAATATCCTCTTTTCGGAGTATTAGAATGAACATCTCTATCATGACATTGCCTATTATCATATCCATGGCAACTCATAGTTTTTCCGCTGATAATGATGGAGCAAAAGATGATCCGTGCATGAAAGCTTGTAATGATTACTATCAGGCTCAAGGAATCATCCAAGGTTTTACCTATTATGCCAATGCTTTTTCTAACAGGGTTGACCAATCTGTTACAAAACGGGATTTTTGCCAAGAGGCACAGAGTTCAATGGAGCTCTGTTACCAAAACTCGAGTGCTCTGTATAGCACTTGCAAATCATATCTCTACTCCTGGACAGGTTCAGATTGGTTCTCGAGTTGTAAAACAAAATGTAGTGCTGATTTAACAGCATTTTGCTCAACACCGGATGAACATCTTGATCAGCCCGTTGATGCACTGCCAAAACAGCCTATAGCAAAGCAACTTGTTGCAGATGCCCCTCAAGAAGACCCGTTCCCTTGGATAAGTCAACTCAATAGAGAAGATCAGTATACAGTGATTTTTAAGCCAGGCCCTAAGGGAATTATCCGCAAAAAAGTTATGACAGGACAAGAAATCCAAGAATTATCTGATAAAAATAGTATTAGTAAAGCGATTGCTATGGACAGGATTACGTTAAGCAATAATAAAACTCATGTTTGGGTTAATCCCAATGATACGTATATGGTCACAACCAGCACTGGCGTGACAGACCAACAAACAGGAGAACAAATAGCTCAAAGTACCCAAAAATATCAGTCTATTATTAAAAAACCTTAAAAACAACCCGGGTTACAGAACACTGATAGAGCCGATTCATTCCGGATCGGCTTCTATTCAAACCTTGAATAGCTTAATGACTCACGTTATCCTGAAGACAGTACTGACATACTGCATGAACCCTCTATGCCCAACCAACCATCCCACAAACCAAGTTCTCCTTTTTTTGGCTCCGGTCCTTGCAAAAAGATCCCAAACTGGACACCACAATGCTTAGAAAATGCATTCATTAGCCGATCGCATCGCGCCCCGGATGGTGTTGCTCGTGTTCAGTATCTGCTTGATCTAACGCGACAGATTTTAGATGTCCCCCATGATTATGCCATTGCCATCATCCCCGGATCAGGAACCGGTGCTGTTGAGACGGCCTTATGGAATTTCTTGGGAACACGCCCCGTTGACGTTTTTGCTTGGGATGTGTTCGGCAAATTATGGGTCACGGACACGGTTGAACAGCTTCCTGTAACAGCTCATCCTTTTGTCGTTGATTTTGGCAATCTGCCGGATCTTGGGCAATATAACCCTGATCATGATTGCGTTTTTACATGGAATGGTACCAGTAGCGGTGTCATGATTCCCAACACAGACTGGATTCCTGCTGATCGATCAGGCCTTACAATTTGCGATGCAACTTCATCCATGTTTGCTATTCCGGTCGATGATTGGTCAAAACTGGATATTACATGTTTTTCTTGGCAAAAAGCCTTGGGAAGTGAGGCCGGCCATGGTATGATAATTGTCAGCCCACGCGCCTTAGAGCAGCTGGAAAAACAACCTCAAAACTGGCCGATCCCACGGTTATTCCGCCTCAAAAAGGACGGTGCTCTGATCAAAACAATTTTTGAAGCAAAGACCATTAATACACCGTCGATGCTGTGTGTTGAAGACATGATCCAAGCCTTAGAATGGGCTCAATCTATCGGTGGGGGAAAGGCTCTGGCACAAAGAACCCTCAATAATTTTAAGGTGATTAATGAATGGGTGAATCATCACTCTGTATTGAGCCACATGGCAACAAACCCGCTCAGTCGATCTTATGTCTCAGTCTGTATCAATTATGCAGGGTCTGTTGATGCGGTCGTTAAGACGCTCGCTGATCTGGGGGTTGCCTATGATATTAAGAATCATTTCCTTGCCCCCTCCTCTTTTCGTATTTGGTGTGGCCCAACGATAGACAGTAATGATTTGGTCTTATTAACCCAATGGATCGACTACAGGTTGTGTGAAGAAAATTTAAAAATTGAGTAAAAAATGGTAATTTCTGTTTAGAAACAACAAGGAATTACCAAGATGAAGTATCACATAAAAAAGTCTGTATGGGCAATCATTTATAACAACTTGAAAAAAGAAAAAGGAACGTGATGTGGCTACAGTTTACCGGACAGTATCAATGAGAAAAACTCAAAAGAAGGAAATCCGGCAAAACGCCATCTAAAAAGTTAAATACCTACCCATCTGAATTCAAAGAATCAGCTGTCAAGCTAGCCATTAAATCAGGCCGTCCCATTGCTCACACTGCTAAAGAATTAGGCATTAATGTCAATACCTTTCATACTTGAATTGGCGTCCAAATTAAGGACACGCCTTAAGGAATTATTAAGATATCTATGATATATCATAGAATAGAATATTATCTCAGGGGCACGATAAAATGAAAAAAACATTAATTTTAGCATCGGTAAGTCTGTTATGTCTATCGTCGGCATTTTCTAGCGATCGCACTGATAGAGCACAGTTTGGAGTACCTAGCCAAGGGCTCCCCCCATCAGCCGATGTTGAACCTCATGACAGCACTACCCAACCATCAAGCAATCCTGAAGAATCTGAATCCTTAGATCTGGAGGATAACGGGATCGGCGATGTCGGACGGAAAGCCATAGAAAAATCTCAAGCCTTGAGAAACCTCACCTCCTTAGATCTGGAGGATAACGGGATCGGCGATGTCGGACGGAAAGCCATAGAAAAATCTCAAGCCTTGAGAAACCTCACCTCCTTGGATCTGAAGGATCACCGGATCGGCGATGAGGGGACACAGCCATAAAAAGTCGATATCCATTCGCAGAGGTAGGTTGGTAATCCTGCCGAAAAAAAGAAGAGAATTTGAGTAGAAAGGTTAATTTTCTTCACACAACCTACTCATTCCATTTAACCTTGATACAGCTAAATATGATCGAATCAATTAGAGAGTTAGCTCAAGATCCCCTTTTGTCCTAAGATTTGAGCACGCCATCCCTTTAAAAAGGGGATATCAACCTCACCCCGTACAAACGCTTTGAGATCAGACGTTGAAGCAATGAGTTTTTCAGAAACCCCCAAGTCATTGGCTATTTCAACTAACTTAAGCTTCATTAACTCAAGTTTCTCTTGTTGCTTAAGCGTCATGGGTTTACGACTCAACCGCTTAGGCCAATTGCTTTCCGGAACCTGTTGTAAATCATCCCAAGCTGATGCAAGTAACCTTACACTATCTTCGGACAGATCATCAGTTTCAAGCAAGAGTTCTCCTGTCTCGGCAATTTTTAGAATAACCTCATCCGATAAAACACGACGGCGATTATAATCTAGCTTAATCGCCATTTTCTCGCGCCAATCACATAATCCTTTGAGATAATGCAACTGCTGGGGTTTATGGTTCCCTCGTTTAGCAAGGCGTTGCCAGTAATCGCGCGTGGGGTCAAACGTTTCCGGAACATACAAATGGTGCTGCTCCTCATACAACCAAGACAACCGATGCTTAGCAAGGAGTTCAGACTCAAGTTTGTCCTTAACATTCGGCAAATAACAGACGTCTTTTGCTGCATACTCTAGCTGAGATCGTGGCAAGGGACGGCGCATCCAATTGGCATTCTGCTTTGACTTATTAAGGGTGATATCGGCATATTCTTCAAGCAACCGTGCCAAACTGATTTCATCAGCCAAATGTAAAAACATATAGGCTAGCTGCGTATCAAATAAATTAACAGGCAACCGACCAAACACTTTGTTTAAAACTTCCAGATCTTGGCGACAAGAATGAAAAATCTTCACAACATCGGGATTTGCCAATAAATCATCCACGGGCGATAAATCACGCCCCTTTTCCAGCGGATCAATTAAAACCGTATCAACACCGTCAGAGAGTTGAATCAACGCTAATCTTGGCCAATAGGTCGTAACGCGTGAAAATTCGGTATCGACGGCAACATCAGATCGGGTCGAAAACTTATCGCACCAGTATTTTATTTCGGAAGATTTTATAAGCTGAAAGGTCATAGGAAATCGCAAATGGTGCCCTCGGGGAGACTCGAACTCCCACGTATCTACATACAACAGATTTTGAGTCTGCCGCGTCTACCAATTCCGCCACAAGGGCGCACCAACAAGATATATATATTAGATACATAGTTTTTGTGCTATAAGTCAATAGAAAACTATTTTTTTGGACAGAATTTTTAGAAACGATGACAACGAAAACCATGACACAAAACAAATCGAAACTATATCAGTGGCTTATGCGACAAGCCAGTAGCCCATCAGCACGCTGGATCCTGGCGAGTGTTGCTTTTGCAGAAAGCTCATTCTTCCCTATTCCCCCTGATTTTATGCTCATCCCCATGGTTATCGCTGATCGTGCCAAGGCTTTTGTCCTTGCAGCTATCTGTTCCCTTTCATCCGTTTTAGGAGGGATCTTAGGATACGCCATTGGCTTTTTCTTTATGTCAACGTTGGGGCAATGGGTCATTGATACCTATGGTTTAGAGCAAGCTTTTACGTCGTTCCAAAGTACATTTCAAACCTATGGTTTTTGGATTATCGCTCTCAAAGGATTAACCCCGATTCCCTATAAACTTGTTACCATTGCCAGCGGTGCTTCTCAGTTAAACCTTGCCATGTTTATCTTAGCCTCAGTCATCAGCCGCACGTTTCGCTTTATGATGCTCGCGGGTATCGTTTGGTATTTTGGAGAAGATGCAAAGAAACTATTTGAGAGGCACTTTAAACTCTTTACAATAACGAGTATCCTAGTGATAGTAGTTGGTTTCTTTATCCTTAAGGCCTTGTTATGACATTATCGGACTCTATGACACGACGCAATTTCTTACTTTTCTCAGCTGTCGTGTCATTGTCTTCGCTTGCCTTTGCCTATAGTGCGCAATATTTTTTCAATATTAATCCTTGTATCTTATGTCTTTATGAACGCTACGTTTACTGGGCAGTCGCTCTCATAGGATTGATTGGCTTTTTCCGGAATCACCCCCTATTTTTTAATCTTAGCGGACTCATCTTACTGAGCGGTGTCGGTCTTGGGCTTTATCATCTTGGTGTTGAACTACACTGGTGGCAAGGAACCGCTGCCTGCCATGGTGTAGCCTCCGGCAAAGCCACATCCATTGAAGAGCTCCGCGCTATGCTGAAATCAAAACCCATGGCTCGATGCGATCAAGCCAACTGGCATATCCTGGGACTTTCTGCAACTTATATTAACCTGGCCTGGTTTCTAGGATTTTTAGGATTATGGAGATTAATAGAAAAAAGACGAGAAAATCAATGTTTTTAAAAAGATCTACACTACCGAATTGGCAGTAAATTTGAAACAATGGAGAAAACTCATGAATTTTTTTACCCTACCCCTTTTGATCACAGTGTGTTTAATTCATTCAAGTCAAGCATCTGACGTCCCAAGCAGCAGTGATGTACAAAACGTAGTCCAAGGAGGCGATATTAGAGTCTCTGAGCTTAGCAGGACAACAACGTTAGAAGAAGCGATCAATCTGCTGATAACGTATAATAACGGTAACTCCCTCGATTTTCATAGTGGTTTTGGTCATCCTATGGGCACATTCCTACAATCTCCTGAAAACTATCAGATTTATATTCCCCATCTACACCAGTTAGCTCAATCCCTTAATGATAATAAGAAAGTTTTCGACATTATTTTAGATCGGCTAAAAAATCTGAATATATTTCCATCACTAAGAGATGCAGATACTAAAGACAATTCAGCGCCAGGAAAATTACAAAAAGAGTGTAATAAAAAAAACGCTAAACGATTTATTAAAAACATTATAGATCAAAACTATCAACCTAAAAAAAGTGATCCCCTCTCTCAAGAGAAATTCCAAGAACTTGTAGATCGAGAAACAAAACAGGCGATGGTAATAAAAAATATCCGTGGCGAAAACCAACGTGAAGAAAAGAAAAAGGATTTATTCATAACGCAAATGAACGAAAATATTGAGAAACTCCATCAAGATCTCGAATCATTTAGAAGTCGCTGGATCCCCCTTCCAGAAATCATTGCAACTTGCCAATCCGTTTTAACACCACTGAACAATGCTAACATTCACTATCAGAGCATAGTTCAAGAATATAAAGACAACGTCTATAGCATATTCGACGCAATTCTATTAGCCCTCACCGACCCTCAACGCAGCAATATCCTTGATGATATCAAAAATCTTGAATCTTTTTATACAAAAAATGGTCAAATAACCAACGGAGACAGAGCATTCCAAATCATAATGCTGTACATGAATATTAAATCGGTGAAATACTCCGAACGACTAACTGCAGCATCAAATTTAATCTTCGATAATATGAACACCCCTTATATTCGCCACTTAGTTTTAATGGTTTTTAAAGATGCCAAAGGATCAAAGCAAGAAAATCCCTCTCAATAAAAACTAGCTGGTCAGATTCCTCAATGCTCAGCAGCCTGACCTGTAAACTCAACTTTTTTCATAAACGGAATAATGCAGAGCGATACAAAAAAAATCGCCTCCATCAACTAGTATAAATCATCAAACGTCATAACAATGGCCTCGCGTTGCGCTAGGTTTTGCAAAATCGTAAGAGTACTCAGATCAGCATCGGCCAAGTGAGCAAACTTATGTGTTCCTGACAATACTTATAAAAACACTTGAAAACAATAAAAAATAACTCTACTTTCTAAAAGAAATTAACCTTAACCGGGTACCATCCCCTATGAAACAGCTCAAATATATTATGTCTGCAACGTTTTTTGCCTTAAATTTCACAAATGCAACAGATATGGCAACCAGTAGCAATAACAGCTCAATGCAAGATAAAGAAATCCGTTTAGCTGAATTCGAAGCAACAGGAACATTACAAGAAGCCATTGAACTTCTTGTAAATTATCACCCTGAAAATCATCAGGCTTGTCAGAATGGATATGGACATCCTTTCCGAGATTTCCTATGCTCCCCAGCCCATTATCAGCTTTATATACCTCATCTTCATTCACTAAGCCAACAGCTTACCTCTGCAAAAATCAATGAAATCATAGTAACTGCTTTGCATTCAATACACATATTACCAACCTTAGCCGATACTACTTTCGCAGATGGTAGCAATCCACAAAAAGACGAAAATAGGATAAATGCAGATGAGTTTATTAAACAAATACGTGATCCTCGTTACTCACCGCAAGTGCAAAACTTTCACCCAAGAAATGATTATTCCTTTCTTAGAGATAGAGAAAACAAGTACGCTGCCTCTTTATTAGAAAAGCGACAAAAAGAGCAATTCAGACAAATGAGATACCAGGAAATTGAGATAGCTAAACAGAACTGTTTTTCAAGCATAGATAATCAGATTGAATCACACAGCAACGGGAAAATAACTTTTTGTAGCATGATTTCAGAAATTGAGAATATTATACGAAAGCTGGTAACTCTCGGTAAAGACGATATATTTGACGGTATTCTCTTGCAAACATATCAAAAGGATCTAATATCTATATTTGACACTATTCTCCTTCAAGCATCTCAACAAGAAAACTCGTTACAAGATGTGCAAGCACTGGAACGACTTTTTAGAGCTTTGCAGCATCATGATGTCCATATCATTCAACCTTACACGACTAACATCGGTAAATGGGCTCATCAGATCATTATACTCTACTGGCAGATAAATTCAATACCACACTCAGAAAGACTTAAAGCTGCCCATCCTCTCATTATAGAAAATGCAAAAGATCCTCTCGTCAATCATTTTCTTTTAATGGTTTTTCGTGACACGGTCATATCAAATGCAGAAACAGAAAACCCCTTGGCAGATTCTAACCTTTAATGCCCGGCGGTTTGCTCGCCAAACTCAACTTTTTTCATAAATGGAATGATGCAGAGCGATACAAAAAATATCGCTCCCATCAACCAGTATAAATCATCAAATGTCATAACGATTGCTTCGCGTTGCGCTAGGTTTTGCAAAATCGTAAGAGCACCCAGATCAGCATCGGCCAAGTGGGCAAAAGATCCCAAATACTCAGCTATATTATCCAAAAACTGCGTTACGGGCTGTCGTGTTAGATCGATGTTCTCTCGCAAGACCGAATATTTTTGTTTCTGCCAATTAGATAAGAACGTATTAAAGACAGCCAGACCAATTGCCCCCCCCAAATTGCGCATCAAATTGTATAATCCGCTCGCGTTGGCAACTTCAGTTAAGGGTAACGTCCCCAATGCCAATGTGTTAATCGGCATAAAACAGAGCATCATGGATAATCCGCGCACAGCCTGAGCCGGAAAAAAATCCCAGAACCCGGAATCAGCAGTCTGTCCACCATTCAAATAGCAACCCAAACCAAATAAACCAAACCCAATTGTCATCATAACTCTCAGATCCATAACTTTCGATAATTGGGCAGCTATGGGTGCTGATATAAACTGGAAAATACCCACAACAGAAACGTATAGACCAATCTGATAACTGTTTAACCCCTGAATTAACGATAGCTCAAGGGGTAAAAGATAAACCATAACATAGAGGCCACACCCGATAATAAAACTAAAGACACAACCAAGGCGAAAATTCTTATTTTGAAAAGCCCTGATATCAACAGCAGGCGACTCAATTCGCAAAGAACGATACACAAATAAAACCCCGGCAAGCAACGATATCATGGACATATTACGGATAACATTACTCTCAAACCACTGATCACGAACCCCTTCTTCTAACACATATTGCAAACACCCAAGACAGACAGCAATATAAATAATTCCGATAAAATCAATTTTATTGAGCAACTCAAGGTGGGGCTTGTCAACATGAACATAAATCCAAGTTGTCAGGCAAACTAAAATCCCCGGGATAATATTGATTAAAAACAAGATATGCCACGAAAAAACGTCCGTTAAATAGCCCCCAAGCACAGGGCCAATCGTTGGTGCCATTGTCACGACACTTCCGATCACAACAGTCATCGTCGGCTGTAACCGCTTAGGAAACATGGTATAGACCACCGAGAATGTCGTTGGAATCATGATTCCCCCAAAGATTCCCTGTAATGCTCGGAAAACGATCATGGAATTAATATCCCAGGCACAAGCAGCAGCAACACTCATGATTGTAAAACCAAAGGCTGCAGTGAAATAGATATAGCGTGTCGAGAAAACCCGAGCTAACCAGCCCGTTAAGGGGATAATAATGACTTCTGCAATTAAATAGGACGTCTGCACCCACGTGACTTCATCCGTAGAAGCCGAAATCCCGGCTTGTATCTGAGCAATGGACGAGGCAACAATCTGGATATCCAAAACAGCCATAAACATGCCGAAGACCAACCCCAGAAACCCGATCCACTGCTCTCGGGTTGGTTCAGGTATCTCGTCCACTCGTTGATTCGTCATCGGCAACGTACCGTTGCATAACACGACATCCCGGGTTTTAACTTATCAAGATCAGCCCCTTTGAGAACCAACTTAACGGGAATACGTCGGACAATCTTTGTAAAATTCCCCGTTGCATTTTCCGGTGGCAAAATAGAAAACTCTGAGCCACTTGCCGGTGCTAAACTGTCAACACGACCACGGAATTTCACATCCGGGTAAGCATCAACCTCAACCCAGACACGGTTTCCGGAACGCATCTTGGTAATTTGTGTTTCTTTAAAATTAGCCTCAATCCAAACATCGTTGGGCACTAAATAAGCAAGAGCAACTCCCGGGCGAACCAACTGACCAATTTGCATAGCTTTTCGACCAACCTTGCCATCGAACGGGGCTTTTACTTCGGTATAAGCAAGATCCCGCTGAGCCTGATCAGCTTGTGCTTGAACATTGACCAACTGAGCTCGGCCTTCCTCAAGTTGAGCATCAAAGGCGGCCTTTTGATTCTCAGCAGCGAGTTGTTCTGCTTTTGATTTATCCACCAATGCCTTAGCGTTTTTATACTGAGCCGTCACTGCATCCATCATTTGTTGAGAAACAGCACCATCCTTGAGTAGTTTTTGAATTCGCTTATTCTCTTTTGATGCTTGTTCATAGGTGGCATTCGCTGAATCCATACCGGCTTTGGTTTGATCAATCATCGCCTCTTGCAGGGACACTTGACTTTCCAAAGATCGAATCCGCGCCGAGATGACACGAACCTGACTTTCTGCTTGCTCAAAACGCGATTTATAATCCCGATCATCAATTCTAGCAAGAAGCTGATCTTTTTTTACAGACTGGTTTTCATCAACCAACACCTCTGTTATGTAGCCATTGACCCGTGGGCTGATCACAGTCATATCGGCCTTAACATACGCATTGTCTGTTGATTCAAAACCATGAATACAAAAGAACCAATACCCTAGGAAAATAATAGCAAGGCCAGAGCCAATTAAAATTGAGTTGTCTTTTATCCATTGTTTTAAAGATTCAGGAATAGCCATTTTCAACCATCTTTTAAATATTATGTATCGTATACCCTACTCAAGGTATTCTTGAAACTCAGTCAAAATTCTCGTATACAAATCTTGTTTAAAGTCAACAATTAAACCCGGCAACTCTGCCGGCAGAACCCATTTATAAGCAACAAACTCAGGGTGCATTGTCTTTAAGTTGATTTCTGATTCATAACCATTGTACCGCATCAAAAACCATTTTTGACGCTGACCAATGTACCGCCCACCCCACAATGTATCGGATAACTCTCGCGGTAAGTCGTAACTCAACCACTCTTTCGATTCAGCAATAATCGATACGTTCGATGTCCCGATTTCCTCTTTAAGTTCCCGGAACGCCGCAACTTCAGGATCTTCATCGTGATCGATCCCCCCTTGTGGCATTTGCCAAGCATCCATTAACCCAGTCTGAGCCATATCGGCACGCTGACACACAAGAACATGATCGTGATGGTTTAAAACCATCATGCCAACACCAAGGCGGTAATAGGGGTCATGATGCAACAAATAAGAATCAGTCATTTCTTTTAAGTAAATTTGAGATAGACACAACATCTATCTTATTCTCATCCAAAACTTTTATCCATTGTTTAATTTTATCGACAACATCGGGTGTATGAATATCAAAACTCAAGATAACAAATCCTGTTCTTCGAACCATTCCCAGGATCCGATCAACATCAGACATCGGAGAATTATCAGCAGCAACAACCAGATAATTTAAAGAAGAAGCATCTGCAATTTTAAAAAATTTATTATTTAAAACGTCATCACCCAACACGACAAACTTATCATGAGCCGACAGGTAAGTGACAAGTGCTTGAACATCAGTCGGCGATTTTAAGAGTTTTCGCCCCCCTGAGAATAAAATGCCTTGGGCAGACGCAGAAACATCCAAGACGGACCCCAAAATCTTCTCACGCACCGTCGGTTTCATCGTTGTCCTAACAGTCAAATGTCCCTGATCTTTACGAGGGTTCATATCTTCCAGAGGAATCGTAACCAACACATCAAACCCATAATCGGCCAATATCTCAATTTCATCCTGCAACCCCGTTGTATAAGGATCGATTGCCACAACGATATCGTCATAAATCTCATCCAGAATTGAGTCACCATGGATTTTGTTAAGCCCAAACCCTTTGAGAATAAGGACAGCTTTCTGGACTTTGAGAATTGGATTTTCGACAAGATACTGGGGGTTAATTGTTTGGCTAATCCCCTGCGCCGTATTTGATGACGGCATAATACGAGCCAGAGTTTTTGTTTCCGGTTTCGACACGGATTCAATCTTTTTTTCCTGAGGCTCAATAACCGGGTTATGGCTGTCTTTTTGCTCATCCTTATGATCGGTCTGAGGTGGAATTTCTTCTTCTTTTTTGACTTCCGGCTTTGGTTTAACTGGAACACTTTTGCCCGGCAGAAATCCTGCATTTTGCGCAGACTCAACCTGTGGCACCTGATTTTCCAACGGTTCGCTCGAGCTATAGTTATGCGAAAAAGTTGTCAACTTTGTCCATAAGAGGACAGCAGCAAGAGCAATCCCCCCCAGCAACAACAGTACAAAAAAAGCAATTTTCTTAATCGGGAATTTTTCTAACGATGACAAGTCAATAGCAGGAATATCCCGTTGTGCCGATCGATCTTTCCGATCAGCATCGGCATCCATTTTCAATTGCCCAAGCACACCCGTTTTTTGCTTCTCTTTGAAGACAAACGCCCGAACAATCTTGATTAAATCTTTCAGTTTTTCAATCATGCCGGCCATCATTTAAGACCATTTCTTTAAGCTAACGAGGCTTGTGACAAGCTCAAAAGCACGCATCAACTGAACATCATCCTCACTCAAGGAATTCTTATTGCCTAAACTAATATTATTAATATTGGGATCTGCATCAACCGTAACATCAGGGGAAACACCTCGACCACTGAGGCTAATACCATCCAGGGTTGAAAACTTGGCTGTGGTAATCTTCACACCACCAACACCGGGTATAGGAAAAACACTCTGGATTGATCCTTTACCATGCGATCGTTTACCCAAAATTAAAGCACGATGATGAAATTTCAAGGCTGAGGCAACAATTTCAGACGCAGATGCAGAACCTGAGTTGATAAGAACAACAACAGGAACCGTTGGCAAAGACACTTTTTCATAGGTCGTCAACGTTTTCTCAGGACTCCCTCGCTCTTGGAATTTGACAACCGCACCTGATTTGATAAAGAAACCAACGGTTCGAATCGCTTGGTCAAGAATCCCTCCCGGATTATTTCGCAAATCCAAGATGATCCCTCTCAGGGATTCCTCTCTTTTATCAAAAGTTTCAATAATTTCTTTTAATCGATCAGCAACCTGATCACTGAAATAGGCAATTCGGATATACCCTACCCCATCTTTGATAATCAGTTTAACCGGATTAACCGTAATTTTCTGTCGAATCAACTCAAGGCTTAACTCTCTATCTTGACGTTGAATAAGCAGTTTCAGCCGCGTTTTAGGCGTTCCATGCAAAGCACCAACAATTTCAGAATAGGTCATGTTATAGGTTGGCCGTTGATCAACAGCAGCAATAATATCCCCTGATTGCACTCCGGCAACAAAGGCAGGCGAATCATCCAGCACACTAATAATGCGCACACCACCGTCTGCCGGACACATTTCAACACCAATACCACCAAAAACACCATCTGTCGAATCAGTCAAAAGATCATAGGCTTTTGGTGTTAAATAAGCTGAATACGGATCAAGAGATGACAACATCCCCGACAAGGCACCAATGCGCATCGTCTCTAAATTCGGTTGATCAATATAATTTTTCTCAACAAGATCAATCACCTCTTTAAACAAGGGATCGCAATCAAAGGATACGACTTGGCTGCCTTTTTTCTCATTCCAACAAGCGGATAACAAGGACGAGAGCACGCAAAGCCCCAACGCCGTTTGACGCAAAGTCATCAGAATCCCTCTCTGTCCCTTAATTCATATTCTAAGGATGACGCAATTCTGATCGTTAATCAATAGCTTGATCTTTATAAATCAACGGCTTTATATGAAAAGATCTTTAAGTATATTGATGTCCCCTTTTTTTCAAATTGTCGTGAACACATTCGATGTCTGAGAAAGTTAATTCGTCAATTGTCCGAAATCAACGAAGAGCCTGTCATTTCACTTGTTTTTGCGATCCCCAAAAGGGTTAATATTGTCGGCGCAATATCCTTTAATCCACCATCCTTGACATGATGTGCAGAGCTATTAACAAGGACAAACGGCACAGGATTGAGCGTATGCGCCGTATGCACCCCGCCCGTCTCAGGATCAATCATCAACTCAACATTGCCGTGGTCTGCGGTAATAATCATGGCATATCCCTGCTCTTTTGCCGCTTCTTCAAGTTTACCAAGACACGCATCAACCGTTTCAACAGCCTGAACAATGGCATTCTGTACACCGGTATGCCCCACCATATCAGGATTTGCATAGTTACAAACAATCAATGAATACTGCCCTGATTCAATCGCAGAAACAAGGACAGACGTCAGTTCAGGTGCTGACATCTCAGGCTTAAGATCATAGGTTGAAACCTTAGGTGACGCAACCATCTGCCGCTCTTCACCAGGATAAACATCCTCACGCCCTCCATTCAGAAAAAAGGTCACATGAGCATATTTTTCAGTCTCAGCTGCACGGAATTGCTTTAACCCTGCATCAGAAACAATTGATCCCAAGGTTGCTGAGATTTCCTCTTTCTGAAAAAGAGTTAGCATCTTAGGGGCAAGATCTGCTGAATACTCAACAAGCCCCAAAAGCTGTGTTAACCGTTGATCATCAACAAGTTTTGAGAGAATCTGCCGCATCCGATCCGCACGGAAATTCCCGACAAATAAGCTGTCTCCCGCTTGAAATCCAGAATACCCATAACGAACCCCCGGCACAACAAACTCATCCGTCACACCAGCCGCATAACTATCCTGAATAAACTGTATCGGATCCGTGAATTTTACACCCTTCCCTTGGATAATTGCATCCAGTGCGACCTCAATCCGATCCCAACGCTTATCCCGATCCATACCATAATAGCGACCGCCAAGCGACACAATTTCAATGTCATACCCATGGCAATCATCTATAAATTTTTGAACATACGTCACAGCTGAATCGGGCGGCGTATCACGTCCATCCAAAAATCCGTGAACCTTAACGCTTAAGCCTGCTTTCGCCATTTCTTTTGCAAAAAAAGCAATCTGATCTTGATGGGAATGAACCCCGCCATCGGACAAAAGCCCAAGCACATGAACAGTCTTGTTTTTTGCCTGAACAACAAACCGTTGCCACACAGGCAATGATGTTACCTGACCGTTTTGTATAGCCTCATTGATCCGCGGTAATTCCTGCAAGACAACACGACCGCTGCCGATCGTCATGTGCCCCACTTCTGAATTACCCATCTGCCCTTTCGGTAAACCAACATTTAGCTCCGAAGCTTGCAAAAGACTATGCGGATAAGTCTTTAGCAACCGATCCCAATGAGGTGTATTAGCCAGAGCAATACCATTATGATCAACCGTATTACGGATTCCCCATCCGTCAAGGATACACAACAGAACTTTATTGCTCATGATAATTCTCCAATAACTGACGGGGGTCTTTACCAAAACTGACTTTCATCACATCATACGCCCAACTGAAAACATTCCCCTTATACACGCTGGAAAGCGGAGCCTTGAACAGATTGACATGATGTCCGCCATCGGTTGATTCAACACCCCAGATTCCCGGCTCATTTGCCCCCGGCACACCAAATCTTAAGTCATACAGTTTTATTGAGTGCCGGTCTTTTTGAATAAGGCAATCCCCTGCACAAAACCACAGGTAAGTCCGGACATCCGATAACTCAAGAAAATTGTGGTTGTTTTGCAAATCATCACGGTACCTAAACCACTGAATCGGATACTTAGCACCCGGATAAGTCGATACCAAGCCAATCTTCACTTCCCCCGGTAAATGCACAACAACGCGCCTGAGATGAATCTGGAATAAGGTCGGATAACTTTCAATACGATCGGTAATACCCAACTCTTGACGCGCTTGGTCAACAGCTGCTGAATTACACGTAATCCCATAAAACAAATAGCTTGTCGTTAGTAAAAGCATGAACGATGTCACGGTTCCGGCCAATCTATCCTTTGGAATAATCAGACCAACAATCACAGCAAGCAGCAATGGAATCGAGTACAACAAATCAACAACAGGAATAGCCGCCAAGCTAAATCGATAAGTCGATAGAGGATTAAGCAGTTGAGTTCCATAATGAGTAAAAACATCCAATAACGGATGTGTTATCAACGCCCAGAAAATCAACCATAACCAAGACCAGTAATCGCCGGTTTTATAGGACTTTCGCATCACAACAGCTACAATCGGTGCAATAAGAGGGGCAAAGAATAGAGAGTGCGTAAAGCCGCGATGGTACAATTGTTCAGCAAAGGGATTGCCTGAGAATTTCACTAAAACATCCAGATCAGGAACCATTCCGTAAATGGCTCCCCACAAAACAGCCTTACGGCCAAGTTTATGCTGAAAGCCGGCCTGGCCAACAGCGGCACCAAGGATACCTTGCGTCACTAAATCCATGAGAAATCCATCATCTGTGGTGCGATCGGCGGGATTCGAACCCACGGCCTACGGATTAGGAATCCGTCGCTCTATCCTGCTGAGCTACGACCGCAACTTGTCCTCAGTCTACCATAGACACAATAAATCAGCCAAGGAGATTTACGCAGCTTTTTTAAGCTCGTCTAACTCGACATTTTCAGGAACAACTGCTTTTTTAACGCGCCATTGATTAATAATCAGTCCCAGAAAAATCAACGCTGATGCAATCATATTCGTCTGAGAAAATTGCTCCCCCAAGATCAAAGAGGCAAACGTAATCCCAAAAACAGGAACAAGGAGCGAAAACGGAGCAACCTTATGAGGCGGATATGATTTGATCAAAACAGCCCACAATGTTGCACCGATCCACGACGAAATACAAGCCGTATAGGCCAAGCACAACCAGCCCGTGGTTGTCATGGTTTGGATACAATGGATGACCACATCCCACCCCTCGGCATAAACACTAACCAAAAACATCGGAATTGGCGGGATAATGGATGACCATGCCGTTAAAGCAAACATATCCACATTTCCCACTAATCGGTACAGGATATTAGCAACACCCCATGCAACCGCTGCGGATAGAATCAAAACGAAACCAAGTGTTGAGCTCTGGTCTTGAGTATCCGTTGCAATCAGAATCATACCAACCGCAGCAATACTCATACCGATTAACTGGTTTGCCCTAATTTTTGACTTGAAAAACACAAAGGAAAAAAGAAGCGTGAAAAAGGCTTGGCTTTGCAGAACCAATGAAGCCAATCCGGCTGACATCCCATAGTGAATCCCCATGAACATCAGGGTAAACTTAAATACCCCAAGTGTCAGCCCAATCCCAATAATCATGGCCCAACTTGTTTTAGGTTTAGCAACAAACAATGCCGGCAATGCTGCAATAACAAAACGACCAGCCCCATATAAATAAGGGGGCATCTCATTAAGGCCGGACTTAACAGCAATAAAATTAAAGCCCCAGACAGCAGCGACTAGGATTGCCATAGCAATATGATGGAAAGACATAAAACACCAACCTGCCCTTTTATAGGCAGTGAAAATTATAATTATAACGCACCGATGATAACATAACTAGATAGCCTCATCAACTTAAATTACAGTTGTGTCGCAGTTTTTATTGAAATCCGGCGCAAGAATCCTTATGTGATGAGAGAAGATTTCTATAGCAGGAGAAACAGGTATGTTTAAAAGAAAATTATTAGTGTTGGCACAAGTGGCTTTATTAGGATCAAGTGCATTTGCGATGGATGTTCCTCCAGAAACGTCCATACCATTGCCCCTTGAAACACAAACCCGCGGTTGGTACAACTCCTTTCAAGATATATATAAATTCGTCTCCCCAAGCAATGCAATGTTGATTTTGCCCGAAACCCTGGTCAATGTCCGTTTCAAGGGACGGTATGGGCCACATAATCCTAAATTTCTTTGTCACTATCAAATTACAAACCCTTCAGATGACCATCAACCCACAAGCGAAGTAGATTCGCCACAAGACCAAACGAGTGCTATTATCCAGCACTTTTTCCCTTCACCCGCCGGGGGAATTTTGCGCACGCCTGCCCTGAATAAATTTGATCTTATTGCACGCATAGATATCAACGCCATAGGTAAACTTTTACAAATATATGTTTCATATATAACACAAATGGAAAAAACCGAAACAGCCTCAGGGATTGTTCCAGATAAACAAGAGTTTTTTGACAAGTTTGAAGAGTTCTTTGACGACCGCCTCAAACGCTTAAAACAGGACAAGAGAGCCTATAATATTTTATTAGAACAATGGGAAAAAGCAGGTGTTAACCTAGATAATTTGCCCAAAATTTATGCCACTATGTTTACAGACGCTTTTGAGGAGAGGGCTTACTATCCTGCTCATTTGATTGAGTACACTTTGCTGGCCTATGCATGGAAAAAAACAGGCAACAAAGGTCAAATTTTAACGCTCATTAACGAATCACTCAAAGATTTTAAAGACCCTAAACAAGTCAAAAAGAAAGTTATTCCTTTTTCCGAACAACTCTATTGGCAATGGAAGCAGGAAGCCGTCAAAAACAATAAACTTATTCCTTGGAGGTTTAAAGAATGGGTGCAAGATCCTGAGAAACTTATTTTTATGACCGTTGGCTATTCTCTGTTTGAAGATCGTTATCCCAAAATGCTTGATTCTGGGATTGCCGTTTTCAGCCTTTCATCGACTCGCAAGATACAATTCCCAGATTGTGGTGAAACCAGCCTGAGAAATTTCTTTAACTTTATGATTAGTAATTCTGTTGACAAGAAGTTTGATCGAGAGATACTCCTCAAGGCCTTTCCCGGCATAAAAGGAGAAATTATCGAGTTTTATACAAATACTCAGCCGAATTATACAAATGTTCTGGGAATCGAGAAAGATAAGAATGCTTGGGCTGACAGCATCTCTGGCCTTGATCCTCAAAAAGTTGGTTATCGTCAGCCTGGTTGCAATATTAAGGGAGACGGTATTGATAATATGTTATCCGTTTTACAAGAAATCTTAGGCGATGATGAACTAAAAAAGATAGACTTAAAATCAAAGGAAGAAAGTCGCGCTAAGAAATTGCAGTACGTTATTGATAAGTTTAACGAAGCAAGGCCTGATATCAACGTTAGTTGGTCACAATCCGGCCGGTCTACAAAACTTTCTGATTTCCCTAGCATTACTTTTATGGTTAATGGCATTCCGGTTTTTGAGTGGATGTTCCTCCCTGGTCATTTCAATTTTCATCCCATAGCGAAGAAGAATGAGAGTGTAAACTGGCTGCTCAATAGTGCCGTAGGGTTTGAAAATATCCTTAACTCTTCTCTATCTGATTCTCTCAAAAGATTATTACTACCCTTTTATATGGGAAATGTGAGCAAGGAAAATTACCTATCCAATCATGAAAGAAAACAGAGAATCAAAGGTTATGCCTACGAATTCTTGTTTGGAAACCCCATGAATGGAAATGAACAAATCCTCGAAGTACTAGATAATGCTCTGTCTTTGAACAGTGAAGATCCTTCCTTGCAAAATCTCACAAAAACGTTGATTAGAAAATCATTTACTACAGACGATAGAGCGGGGGATCGAATGTTAATTTCTTTTTTGTTTAAATATAAGAGCGTATTTGAGGATATTACGTCACAAGACTTTGGAGAGCGCGTGGCTAAACTCTATACACAAACACTAAATTATTTTAACCCACAGATTATCCAAACGAACCCACTATTTGCTGCAAGTTACTTTGAAGAATTATTTACAACACCGTTATCGTCGAAACTTATCGATTATATAATCAATAATTGGCCAAAAAATTCATTAAAATCTTTAATGACTGATCAGATCCTTCACATTGCCTCCAAGCATAACCACGTATCCGTGATGGAGGTTCTCTTAAAAAATGAGCAAACCCACCAAATTTGCTTCAGCCCGGATAATATTAAGAAACTAAAGAGCAACAGGACTCTTCACATTGCCTCCAAGTATGGCCACGTCTCCATAGTGAATGTTCTCTTAAAAGATAAACTAGCCCGAGAAATCCTCTTAAGTCCTAAGCATATTAAGAATAAAGATGATAATACGCCTCTTCACATTGCCTCCAAGTATGGCCACGTCTCCATAGTGAATGTTCTCTTAAAAGATAAACTAGCCCGAGAAATCCTCTTAAGTCCTGAGCATATTAAGGATCAAGATGATAATACGCCTCTTCACATTGCCTCCGAGGCAGGCCACGAATCCGTAGTAGAGGCTCTCTTAAAAGATAAACTAGCCCGAGAAATCCTCTTAAGTCATCAGTATATTAGGGATCGATTTGATAATACGCCTCTTCACATTGCCTCCGAGGCAGGCCACGAATCCCTGGTAGAGGCTCTCTTAAAAGAGGAGCCAGCCCGAGAAATCCTCTTAAGTTCTGAGTATATTATAGATCTATATAGTAATAATGCGCCTCTTCACATTGCCTCCAAGGCAGGCCACGTCTCCGTGGTGGAGGCTCTCTTAAAAGATGAGTTAGCCCGCAAAATCCTCTTAAGTCATGAGTATATTATAGATCGATATGGTAATACGCCTCTTCACATTGCCTCCAAGTATGGCCACGTCTCCATAGTGAATGTTCTCTTAAAAGATGAGTTAGCCCGCAAAATCCTCTTAAGTCATGAGTATATTATAGATCGATATGGTAATACGCCTCTTCACATTGCCTCCGAGGCAGGCCACGTCTCCGTGGTGGAGGCTCTCTTAAAAGATGAGTTAGCCCGCAAAATCCTCTTAAGTCCTGAGCATATTAAGAATAAAGATGATAATACGCCTCTTCACATTGCCTCCAAGTATGGCCACGTCTCCATAGTGAATGTTCTCTTAAAAGATGAGTTAGCCCGCAAAATCCTCTTAAGTCTTAAGTATATTAAGGGTCTAGATAATACGCCTCTTTGGGGAAGATCATTATTTAGATCAAATACTCGCTCTACATAGTCACCTCTGAAGTAGTGCTCCCCCCTGATTGAGGTGATTCGAAAGAAAGTTTCACCACAATTGTGGGACTGAGATGTTTGAAAAATGAATTCCATAGTTATGGTAAAAAGAATCCTGATCTAGTCCAAGATCAGACGTAGATTGCGGTCAATTTCAGAGAATATTTTTACCTTATTATGACGATAAGTTATAATTGTTAACTTGACATTAATCAAGATTAGACATACTTATAATATGTAAAGTACGTATTTTATATATTCTACGTAATCAGAAGGAGACTAACATGCACATTACAGCAAGCGAACTAAACAAGCATACAGGACGAACAATTACTCACGCTCTGCAAAACCCTGTGATCGTAGACAAAGCTGGTGAACCAACAGTTGTTGTTATGTCATACCAATTATTTAGATTAATGGAAGATCAGGCATGGCATAATGCCGCAGAGTATGCCAAAGAGCATGATGAATGGGCATCAGATGAAGAGGTTTCAGCTATCTTTGGCGGCAAATAAATGAGATATTTAAAAGTAAATAAAAGCTCTTTAAAGATTATTGAAACCCTTCAAAATAAACATAGAGATCAGATCGTAGCTAAAATAAACTCTTTAAAAGATGATCCGTTCCCAGTCGATAGTAAAAAACTATCCGGATATAGTCCTTATTTGAGATGTGATTGTGGAGAATATAGAATAATATATTCTGTTAATGAAGCTCTTATAGAAATTTTTCTTGTAGGAAAACGAAATGACGACGAAGTCTATAGCAAATTCAAGAGACGCTATAAAAACAATTGAGAAAATTCCAAATGCTGAAACAGTATAAGCACTAAAAAATCCTCCTCGTTAAGGCTTTCTTGAGTATTTTTTGAGCCTGTAGGGTAAACTGCATCGCTTAATTTTTTATACACACGGTTCATACACGGCATATAGGGCGTTTTTATTGGCATTTAACCTTGATATTTCCTATATTAATCTTAAGATAAACAACACAGCACAAAAACAATGACTAATAAATTTAAACTCGATGGAATACCTGATGGTGCCCTGATTGCTGTTGCAATGTCAGGCGGTGTTGACTCATCCGTGACTGCTGGTCTGATGGTCGAAGCCGGCTATCAAGTTATTGGCATTACTTTACAACTCTATGATCATGGTCAAATGATCGATAAAAAAGGAGCTTGTTGCGCAGGACAAGATATCTATGATGCCCGAACCGTTGCTGATAAACTGGGCTTTCCTCACTATGTCCTTGACTATGAAAGTATCTTCAAACAAAGCGTTATGGATGATTTTGCTGATAGCTATTTGAACGGTGAGACGCCAATCCCTTGTGTTCGCTGCAATCAAAAAGTTAAGTTTAAGGATCTACTGACGACGTCTCGTGAACTCGGTGCTCAAGCCCTTGTAACAGGGCATTATGTTCAACGCCTTACCGGACAAAACCGTAGCGAGTTGCATCGCGCCCTTGATCCTAGTCGCGATCAAAGCTATTTTTTGTTCACCACAACTCAAGATCAACTTGATTACTTGCGATTTCCCTTGGGCGGCATCCCTAAAACAGAAACGCGCGATCATGCTCATCGCTTTGGCCTGAAAGTTGCCGACAAACCGGATAGCCAAGATATTTGCTTTGTCCCCAACGGAAATTACGCTTCGGTCGTTGAGCGTCTGCGGCCAGGAGCTCTTGATTCAGGCGATATTGTTCACACAGACGGGCACGTCTTAGGTCAACATCAAGGAATCATCAACTACACCGTAGGCCAACGTAAGGGGCTTGGGATTTCTTCTAGTGAGCCATTATATGTCGTCCAGATTGACCCTCTTAAAAAACAGGTTATCGTTGGCGCGAAAGAAGCCCTAGCAAAACATCAAATACGCGTACACGACGTTAATTGGCTGGACAATGAGTCCCGATTTGACAATGCCCTTGATTTAGTAGTAAAAATACGATCAACACACCCTGGTATTCCGGCAACAGTAAAACGCCTGTCTTCCTCAGAAGCTTTGGTTGAGTTTCAAGATCCGGAATACGGGGTTTCAGCAGGACAAGCCTGTGTCTTTTACGAAGGAACAAGAGTTTTGGGGGGCGGATGGATCGCACGGGAATTAACAAGAAATTAGCTGTTATTATTGTTGCAGCAGGCAAAGGTACGCGTTTTGGATCAAGCATCCCAAAGCAATACTCGCAACTGGGTAACAAACCGTTAATTCGCCACAGCATAGATACGTTTCTTGACCTAGGGATCAAAGACATTATCGTTGTCATTCATCCCGATCATTATGAATATTATGAAAAAGCACTGTCTGACCTAAACCTCCATGAACCAGCTCTGGGTGGCGCAACACGCGGTGAATCCACCCTTGCCGGCCTTAAATGTTTACGTGATGTTGCCCCTGATTTTGTTTTGGTGCATGACGCAGCCCGCCCTTTTGTTGACGCCCCCCTTATCCGTCGCGTCATCAACGGATTACAACCAGAGCAAGGCGTCATTCCTGCCATTAAAGTAACAGACACGGTTAAGCTCGTCGCTAATGCTAAAATTTTGCAAACCCTACCCCGTGAAAGTTTGTGGCGCGCTCAAACGCCTCAAGGGTTTGATTATAAAACAATTCTGAATTGCTTTGACCAAACAACTGATTTTTCATTTACGGATGAGGCATCCTTGCTTGAGCAATGCAATATCCCCGTCACCGTTGTCCAAGGGTCTGACGAGAATGTAAAAATCACCTTTTCAAGCGATCTAAGGGGGCGTTAATGGATTTTCGTGTTGGCAATGGATTTGATGTCCATGCAATCGGTGCAGGCGATGGTATCACGCTGGGCGGTGTTTTTATCCCGTGTGGTTTTGCCTTGATTGGTCATTCGGATGCCGATGTTGCCCTACACGCCATAACAGATGCAATTCTGGGTGCGGCTTGCCTTGGTGACATTGGCCAGCATTTCCCCCCCAATGACCCTCAATGGAAAGGTGCAGACTCAACTGTATTCCTAAAACACGCTCAGAAATTAGCGCATGAACTTGGATTTACACTGAATAATATCGATGTAACCATCATTGGCGAGGCCCCTAAAATATCGCCCCATCGTGACACCATACGTCAACGCATCAGCGACGTTCTGTTGCTGGAACTCTCTCGTGTCAGCGTCAAAGCCACAACCACCGAGAAACTAGGCTTTACAGGCCGCAGCGAAGGACTGGCAGCCTTAGCAACCGTGATGATTATCAAGAATACTATCAGGAACACGTAAAGATGTCCTTGACATTTTCCCTCTCTTCACCCATAACATGGTAAGATGATTCTATACTTTTTCATGAATGACATTGTCGGTCTGGTTTTGAATTAGTATGACTTTACAGATGTAAAGTGGATCAAATACTAACGCATACCAGTGTATGAACAATAGGCAATTGGAAGAGAACGAGCTTGGACTAGATGAACAGTCCTGCTCGCAGCTCCTCTTTATTATTTATTGGATCATTGGTACCAAACGATGAAAAAGAGAAAAAATGACTACATTTCAATCCCTTGGCCTTAATGCCGAGATCCTGTCCTCATTAGAACGCCTTAACTTTACAGCACCAACACCGATTCAAGCTCAGACCATTCCTTTGGCTTTGGCTGGTCACGATGTTTTGGGATCTGCCCAAACAGGAACAGGTAAAACAGCAGCATTTTCTTTGCCGCTTTTGTCCTATTTAATGGATAATCCAAAGAATACAGCCTTGATCATGACGCCAACACGAGAACTCGCACAGCAGGTCATGGACAGCATGCGCAGTTTCATGAGTAAAGACAGCCGCATTTGGATGGCTTTGCTGATTGGCGGCGATTCCATGGGCAAACAATTACAACAACTGAGAAAACGCCCTCGTCTGATTATCGGAACACCCGGACGCATTAACGATCACCTAGAACGAGGCACCTTAAGCCTTGAAAAAACAGGTTTTCTCGTCCTCGACGAAACAGACCGCATGTTAGACATGGGCTTTGTGGTTCAGTTGGAACAAATCGCAAAATACATGCCGGAAAAACGTCAAACCTTGATGTTTTCGGCAACCATTGCACCGAACATTGAACGCCTAGCCGGACGATATTTGACAGATCCTCAACGTATTTCTGTGGGATCAACCATCAAAGCATCTGACAATATTACCCAAGAAGTTGTCAAAACAACCGAGGGTGACAAATTTGACTTACTTGTCAACGCCCTTAATGAAAAGCAAGGAAGCTTTATCGTTTTCGTTAAAACAAAGATAAACACCGAAAAGTTGGCCAAACGCCTCAATGCCGAAGGTCACTCTGCCGAAGCAATCCACGGTGACTTACGCCAAAGCAGACGATCCAATGTCATCCACGCTTTCCGCAAAGGGAAAAATCGTATTTTGGTTGCAACAGACGTTGCTGCTCGCGGTTTGGATATCCCACATATTGAATACGTTGTGAACTTTGACCTACCTCAAGCTCCGGAAGATTTTATCCACCGTATTGGTCGTACAGGTCGTGCCGGTGCCGAAGGAACAGCTATTAGCTTTGTTTCCGCACCAGAAGCCAGCAAATGGCGCGCAATTTGCCGCTTGATGCATCCGGAAGATCGCAACAAACACGCTCTTGATTTTGGCAAAGATGCCCGAGATGATCGTGGTGGGAATCGGAGCCGTAACCGCAACCGTCACCGCGATAATGATAATCGCGACCGTAATGTTGATGGTCGTCGCCGCGATAATGATAACCGTGACCGCAATACTGATGGTCGTCGTCGTGATAATGATAATCGCGACCGTAATATTGATGGTCGTCGCCGCGATAACGATAACCGTGACCGCAATACTGATGGTCGTCGCCGTGACAATGATCATCGTCGCTCATCAGCACCTCGTCAAGAAGATTTAACTGCATTACCGGCAGCAGAAAGAAAGTTCCACGATAAACCCCGTGCAGACAAGGTGAAAAATGCCAATACACCAAACCGTGGAAGCAAAAAGCCAGTCAGTCGTGGGAAATTCTCAAACAATGGTGGTGGCAACAAGAAATTTGCAAGTGGCGGACGTAAGGGACGATAGTCCCTCCCCCTCCAGCCATCGCATAGCTAGAACCATTTAATACGGGTATAGGCGCAAGGAGCGACGTGTACAGTTAGTACACGAGAGACGATGCAACGCATAGCCGAATTAAATGGTTCTAGCTATATCTGGCTATATAGTGCCAATGTCTCCTCATACATTCTCTCAGCCGTAAAATGGGCAAGGATATGACGACGGGCATTTTGCTCCATAGCTTGTTTTTCAGCCTCAGGCATTGCCAGGACTTTTTCTATACGATTGACCAGCGCATCAAGATCAGCTTCAGGGATGACATACCCTGTCTTGCCCTCTTCAATCAACTCAGCAACAGCACCAATATCGCAGGCAATAACGATTTTTGCCATCGCACCGGCTTCAGCTGTGATGCGGCCATAGGTTTCAATATGCGACGTCGGAAACAAAACCAAATCTGACACAGCATAAGCCAAGGGAATATTCTTGAAATCCCTGACCAACCGAACACGATCCGCAACCCCAAGATCCTGAGCTAAATCCAAAAGTGATTGGGATAGTTCTGTCCGTCCTTGATCTGATCCGGCCAAAACCAGATACAGTTTTGGATTATCTTTCAGACGCCCTAATGCTTGAACAGCTAAATCAAATCGTTTAGCCTTGGCAATACGCCCAAGCATCAGCATGACAAACGCATCATCCGGGATCTGCCATTCTTTGCGTTGTGTCAAACTATCTTCTTTTTTGAAACGTTCCGGGTTCAACAACCCATGAGCATCAACACCGGGATAAATTCTGTGAATAATAGGATTCAAGTTTCCATGGCGTTCCTGAATCAATCGTGTGACAAAATCAGAAATACTAATCACACATTTTCCACGCACCATGGATGAATTATACCAATTCTTTAAGGGCACATTCACATGATAAGCACCGTGATACGTTGCAATATAAGGTTTTCCAGATAATTTAGAGGCAAACCATGCACTCCAAGCCGGAGCCCGAGATCGTGCATGGATCAGATCGATCCCCAGTTCCTTGACCAACTTAGCCAAACGAAAACCATTAAGAATAATCTTGATCGGATTCTTAGTCGCAAGCGGCAACGTAATGTGATGAACACCTCTGGCCTCCAACTCAGGCTGCAACAGCCCCCCTTGTGATGCCACATAAGTTGGTGCATCATCACAGTTGGCAAGGAAACCAGCGGTATCAATCGTGACTCGTTCAACCCCACCACTATTGAATCGAGGAACTAACTGGATGATTATTGGTTTGTGAGGCACGACCTATTCGCTCGCCGTAGCAGGTGCAGCACCACCAATAAAACTAGCAGCCACAGCTAATGGCATAACTTGCTCAATCTCAAGAATAGTGTTGCCCTTTGAATCTTTTGATTCCTTAGCCATACTCTTTAGGGTCGTCTTTGCTAAATTCACATACAGAGGAAGCTGTGCTTTAGTTTCAGGTGAAACCATATCAATCATCTCAGGATCATTTATTAATTTCGTTGCATACGCTTCGAAATCGGCAAACAGCTGATCAGCATTTGTCACCCGCAAAACAGCTTTGATGTTGCCTTCATTTGAGTCAACAGTCAGCTTTGCCCCATAGAGATCACAATAAAGATCGAACAGAACATTCCCTTCAAGTTGAACCGCTTTACCATCCACAGCAATGTTAACACCGATTTTGCCCATACTGACGAGATCAGGTGCGTGTTTTGTTAACATGTCTTTCGTTTTCCGAACCATTTTCTCAGCGTCTTGTTGTGATGATTCCGGAAGCGCAGACAAATTTTGACGCAGTGTTTCAGCAACAATATCAGGGAGCTTGTCCTGGAATTCCTTGGATGACTGGCCACTAACATCCAATTTAGCCTTGAGGTGACCCGTTGCTATCGTTGGTGGGACAGACGCATCAATCACTGTATGTAAACGCGCCCCAAGCATCTGATCTTCGCCATCGATAAAGAAGCTCACTCCTTTGATTTTTGTTAAGAGTAATTGCAACTCTGCACTACGCGCAGCATCATCTTCTAAAGAAAAGGCAGTTATTATTGAATCAATGATGGCATTAAAATCTGTATCAACAGATAAGGTCACTGTTTTATCACGTTTTAACCCTTTTAATAAAGCCGACGGTTTTATTTGTCCTATGGCTTCCTTAACCCCGGGAACACCTTCAGGAAGAAGTTTAATTATAGTATCAAATAACGCCGCAGCATCTGCTGTCGCACCTTGCGTCTTACTAAAGAGTGTGGCTTTTGTACCCAGTTCCGAAGGTTGTGTTGTCACGCCACCCTCCATATGATCTGCCGACAACAGAGGATCAGTAGCCCCCTCCACACGGAGGTCAAAAGCTGAAGCACTTGATTTCCATCCCACCACATACTGGCGGACAAACTGCCCAAAAGTGATATCTTTTAAATGAGGTGTTGATGCTAAATCCACAATCATTTCGCCCTTATCGTTAGCAAAAGAAAATGAATCTTTTTGACCAAAATGATCAATCATAAAACGAGAATTCTTGACATTGCTTGAAATCGTAATTTTCTTAGATAGCGGTGAATAGCAAAGTTTGTAGGGGCGTTCATCCTTGATAATAAGAGTGCGGTTAACAGACTCAGGGAAACCTTGGATCTCTTTGGGTAGAAAGCCGGAAAAATCTACACTAAGGCCATTAATGTCAATCTTAAATCGCCAAGGAGTTATTTCAACTTTATCAGCCTTAATAATTGTCCCCTGCTCTAGATTTTCTTTCAAATACCCAGCCTCAGTTGCAAATTTTTGAGTTGCATAAAAATATCCGCCACCGCCAATTAAAGCAATAGCTGCAACTGCTGATAAAATCTTCTTCATTGTTTAACCCTTCTATTGACGCGCCAAAAAGTCTGACGCTTGATTAATGAGATCATCCATAATAACTTGTGTCGGTTGTTCGTCTTTGACAAGTCCAACGCTTTGTCCTGCCATGACTGAACCACTTTCAACATCACCATCAACAACGGCACGGCGCAAAGCACCACCCCAAAAATGCTCGACCTGAAGTTGAGCTTCTTTCAAATCAATCTCACCAGCATCTAATTTATGAACCATGTCACGCTGGAATTCAGCAAATTTCTTAGAAGCATCATTTTCTAGGGCGCGAACGGGAATAACCGGCAACCGTGGATCTAACTGAACAGATGCCACTGCATCGCGGGCATTAGCTCGGATAAAGGCCTTTTTAAAGGCCGGATGCGCTTGGCATTCTGTAGCACAAACAAACCGCGTGCCTAATTGAACACCCGATGCCCCCATTAATAAATAATTAGCAACAGCTTCACCGCGGCCAATACCACCGGCAACAAAGACGGGAACATCGGTAATGTGGGGCAAAATCTCTTGCGCCAGCACGCTCGTCGAAACAGGGCCTATGTGACCCCCTGCTTCGGATCCCTCAATCACAATGGCGTCACACCCCAATCGTACAAGTTTTTTCGCTAACGTCAATGTTGGGGCAAAACACATCAACCTAAGGCCGGCTGCTTTAATTTTCTCAATAGCATCTGCCGGAGGCAACCCACCAGCCAACACAACATGCGTTACGTTATTATCAATGCAAACGTCGATCAATTTCATCAAGTCAGGGTGCATCGTAATCAGATTGACGCCAAATGGTTTGGCTGTCATTGCTTGGGTCGCCTTGATCTCAGCGTCCAACAAATGAACAGGCATTGCACCACAGGCAATAACACCAAAGCCACCCGCATTAGAAATTGCTGACACAAGGTTACGTTCGGAAACCCAACTCATGGCACCGCCAAGGATAGCATATTCCGTTCCTAAAAAATCACAGCCGCGCTGCCACAGTTTGTTTAGAGTTGTCATCGATTCGATCCAAATTAAAATAAGTATGTAAATAATGCACAAGATGTATCGCTTGTGATTCTGGCACAGCAATGCTCATTCTGGAAGCCGTAATTTTCACCAGAAATGAGGGGACATCCATTTTTTTCAGCATTTCAGGAAGTTGTTGACTATATCCCCCTTCAGCCAAAATCCCACGACCAACCACAGAAACCTTAGCCAAATCAGGTTCAACCTCTAGTTTATTCGCTTTTATTCCTTGCTCGTCTAAGATCGTCATGGTCTGGGTCAATTGCCCCTTAGGGATCAACATTTCAATCACATGGCATGATGGTAAAGACGTTACCATAGCCTCGTGCTGAATGTCTGCCTCTTTCAAAAACTCACGTGTGGTTCGCAATTCCTGACAATCTTTATCTAAAACCGTGAACGAGATCTTTAACCAGCCCATCGAGTGAGTAACACCACTAATCCCGGTTTGGGCGATTGCTTCTTGAGGAATCACCATCGTTCCGAGTTGATCTGAAAAACTGGACAAAACCTGAACAGGCGTTCCGGATATCAATGCCGTTGCGACAGATCGTGGGTGGAGGACTTTTGCTCCTTGTGCTGCTAACTCTAGCATTTCATCATAAGAAATTTCATCGAGTTTTCGCGCCCGTGATACAACGCGCGGATCTGCTGTATAAACACCATCCACATCCGTGTAAATATCACATCGGTCTGCATCGACAGCCGCAGCCAGAGCCACCGCCGTCGTATCTGAACCACCACGACCCAGCGTTGTGATTCGATCATCGTCCGTAATTCCCTGAAACCCAGCAACAACAGGAACAATCTTTTGCGCCCAACAGGCTTCAAAAACCGTTGGATCAATCTCTTGAATCGTGGCTGTGCCATATTGATCGTTCGTTCGAATCGGAACTTGCCACCCCATACAGGATCTTGATTTTAAGCCCAATTGCTGTAAAGCCAAAGCCAACAACCCTGTGGTGATTTGTTCTCCTGTTGCAACAACAGCATCATATTCAGGCAAAGATTCATATCCGCCGAGGGATTTAGCATAGCCAACCAACTGGTTCGTCACGCCAGCCATGGCGGAAACCACAACGATGACATCATCCCCCTGCTCAACCTGTCGGCGTACCTTCAGGGCAACCTGTTCTAGCCGAGCAATGTCAGCAACTGATGTTCCCCCAAATTTCATGACTATGCGCACGGTGCAGTCTCTCTTTAAACTTATCCTATTGTGTGCTATCCTCTTAGCGAAAGACAATAACACCCTTGGGGATTTACAATGTCATCCACAACAATCAACACGCTTGACACTGAAGAAATTGCGCGTTTTTCTAAGATTTCAGCAACATGGTGGGATGAAAACGGTCCTTTTAAACCCCTTCACCATATGAATCCAACACGATTGAAATACATCACGCAGCAAATTGCTCAGTGCTATTTTAAAAATACGGATATTTCCCATAACTTTCAAGGACTATCCATCATTGATATCGGATGTGGTGGCGGATTAATATCTGAACCGCTTGCTCGCCTTGGTGCCACCGTCACAGGCATTGACGGCAGTGAAAAAACTATTGACGTTGCAACATCCCATGCAAAATTGATGGGGCTTGACATTGATTATCGTTGCACAACCGCTGAATCCCTTGCTGAAACCGGTGTTCAGTATGATGTTGTCCTCGCCCTTGAGATCGTCGAACACGTAGCCGATGTTGCCGGTTTTGTTGCTACCTGCCATCGTCTGGCTAAACCCAATGGGCTTATTATTTTCTCAACGCTCAATCGCACCCTAAAATCCTATGCTGTTGCCATTCTTGGCGCAGAATATATTATGCGCTGGCTCCCCGTCGGAACGCACGAGTGGAAAAAATTCCTAACCCCCGGTGAACTTGGCGGACACATGCGTCATGCAGGCCTTCAACTTCATGACATATCCGGAATAGCTTTTAATCCTATCAACTGGTCATGGGCTTTATCCAAAGACATCGATGTGAATTATTTTATCAGCAGCCACAAAAGTTAATCACCCCAACCAAGCTTGATAATAAACCGGCTCATTTTTCTTAGATAAATTTTCGCCTATTTCTTCTTGTATAGAACAGTTTTACAAAGCAGGAGGAAACAAGAAATGAAAACACCCTTAACGATTATCTTGGCTTTATCAATCAGCCAAGCGACTGCGAATATACCGACAGTTGCCACCCCAAGAACACTCAATTCTGAACGCGTTACATTAGACATCACACCTGACATGGCCTATACCATGATTGAACTCTGGCAAAAAATTCAAGCCGATATAGAAGAAGCCAGAACAAAGATATCAGAAAAAAAGAAGGAAGCCTTAAGTCTTAAGAATGTTATTACAAACATTTCAAAAGCTGATCCGACCTATAAAAAACACTGGGATGAAACGCGCAAGAAATTCAAGACACGCCAATCGCCCCGAACAGCTAAGACAAACAAATCCCCAATGCCATCGCCGGAATTGATTGACCAAACACCAAAAGTACCACCGATTCAACTCGATCCCATGGTTAACCAAGATCTGACACAGTTGTCCGATCTAAACTTAGTTTTCTTAAAACGTAATATTAGTGCTCTTTTGACACAAGAAGATCGTGCACTAAAGGATGCTCAAAAACGACGAGAGAACGTTGAAGATCGACTTCAAAATCACCTGAGATACATGGACTTCTATGAGAAAATCATGAATGAAATAGATCAACGAACACTCCTTCTGAAAACAAAAAGCAAGAAGGATAGTACTCCTATTACCTCATTTGAGTAATAACTTTTATCGTGCCTTGTAATCGTTTTTTTGCTAAATTAAGGTAAAGTTAGCTTAGAAAGCGATCATCATGCCTTTTCCTCTAGAAAAAGAAGCCGTATCTCTTATTCGACGCGCCGTACGTTATTTCAAATTATTCAAAACACCTATTATTTGGTTTTGTGTCATTGTTGGACTGGCTATTGGTTATAAACTGATTCCGGTTGTTATTTTGTCCAACATGAAACCACCAGCAGCATCAGTTTCGGCAACACCTGCCCTTGAAGAAAAGTGGGCTGATGAGTTGCAGGCCATCGGAACAATCACTGCCACAAAAGCCATTACAATTGCTCCGGAAGTTAACGGCACAGTCACAGGCATTCATTTTGAATCCGGGGCAAAGATAGCTCATGAAGATAAAATCATATCCCTCAATGATTCTGCTGAACGTGCGGATCTTGATCGATATTTGGCTCAGCTAGAAATTGCCAAGCTAACATTAGAACGATCAAAAAAACTATCAACACAGAAAGTGGAATCCAAGGCTGACTTTGACCAGAAAAAAGCAAACATGGATCAGGCTCAGGCTTTAGTTGATCAAGCCAAGGCAACGATTGCTAAGAAAAATATCACGGCACCTTTTTCCGGAGTACTCGGTATCCGCAAAGTCAATCTTGGTGACTACCTACAAGCAGGAACCGCTGTCGTAACGTTAACAAACGATGATCATTTGTTCATCAACTTTAATATAGCTGAACGCTTTGCTGATAAAATAAAAACGGGACAAACGATCTATTTCACTGTTGATGCCATGGGAAGCACAGAATTTGAAGGTAATATTACCTCCATTGACCCGCAAATATCACAAGACATTCGTAACGTTTCAATTCAGGCAACTGCTGAAAACAAAGAAGGCAAACTCAAAAGCGGAATGTTTGCAACAATTCGCATTGTCTTGTCCGACAAAAAACCAACAATCACTATTCCTGAAACAGCCATAGAATACGGTCTTTATGGTAGCTCTGTTTATATCATTGACCAGGCAGATCCAAAAAATATGACTGTTAAAAAGAGTTTTATAAAGACAGGAGCAAATCGAAAAGGACGCGTTGCAATCTTATCGGGCATTACCAAAGATGATCTTATTGTCACAGCTGGTCAATTAAAACTCAATAATGGTGCAGCAATCACCCTGAGTGATGACCCCGTTCCGACCATTCCTGAGACGACACCAAAACCATAGGATTCCCCCCATGCGATTTACTGATACTTTTATTAAACGCCCTGTCTTGGCCGGTGTCATCAGCACGCTTATCTTTTTAATCGGACTTAAATCCATTGCAGAGATGCAAGTCCGACAATACCCGGAACTGACAAACACGGTTATCACCGTAACCACAGCGTACCCCGGCGCAACCGCTGATTTGATGCAGGGATTTGTGACCAATCCGGTACAAAAATCAGTTGCCGCCGCCGAAGGTGTTGACTACGTCACATCCGTCAGCCGCCAAGGCGTCAGTGTTGTCAGTGCCTATATGCGCCTAAACTTTCCACCAGACACAGCCCTAACAGAAGTTTCGGCTAAGGTTCAAGAAATTATCAGCACTCTTCCTCGGGAAGTTGAATCGCCTGTTATTCAAAAAACGACAGGGGAAGCATATTCCCTCCTTTATGCTAGTTTTTCCAGCCAGGATATGTCTAACGAACAGATAACAGACTATATTAATCGGCAGGTTCAGCCACGGCTAGCAACTGTATTTGGCGTTTCAGAAGTACAAATTCTCGGCGGACAGACCTTTGCCATGCGGATCTGGCTAGATCCTCAAAAGCTTGCTGCGAACAAAATTTCAAGTACTGAAGTCATGACGGCCTTACAACAGAACAACTATCAGTCGGCTCCCGGGCAAACCAAGGGATACTTTATTGTTAAAAACGTCGATGCCAATACAGGGTTAACCACGGCTGATGACTTTAAGAAAATCATTTTGCGCTCAAGTGGCTCAGCTGTCTTGCGACTTCAGGACATTGCTGAAATAGAGCTTGCGTCTCAAAGCTATGACTCCGTTGTTAAAATGAATGGTGAAAAATCGGTCTTTATCGGCATTAAAACGACCCCAACAGCAAATCCGTTAACAGTTGTCAAAAACGTTCGAAAAACACTCATGGATTTTTCGGTGAACTTCCCGCCATCACTTAAACTCGACATCGCTTATGATGCCACAAAATTTATTCAAGCATCCATTGATGAAGTCGTCAAAACCCTTCTCGAAGCCAGCTTAATCGTAATTCTTGTGATCTTTTTATTCCTGGGAAATATGCGGGCTGTCTTTATCCCGATTGTCACGATTCCCCTATCCATTGTTGGTGTGTCAACGTTCCTGCTGATGCTCGGGTTTAGCATTAACATCCTGACATTGCTCGCTATGGTCTTAGCGATTGGCCTTGTGGTGGATGATGCGATTGTTGTTGTTGAAAACGTGTTCCGACACCTGCAAGAAGGAAAATCACCCCGCGAGGCAGCCCTCATTGGAACGCGAGAGATTGCCGTCCCTGTTATTTCCATGACGATTACCCTTGTTGCTGTGTATACGCCCATCGCCTTTATGGGGGGATTAACGGGCACCCTATTTCGTGAATTTGCCCTGACACTGGCAGGTTCTGTTATTATTTCCGGGATTGTTGCGTTGACCTTATCTCCCATGATGTGCAGTAAGATTCTGAACAAAGAATCCATGAATACCAAGTTTGCCCACCGGGTTGAAGCCTATTTCGATAATATTGCAAAGGCCTATGAACAACGCCTCATCAAAGTTATTGCCAATCGCAAGTTCATCGTCTTTACGTTTGGCGTCATTATGGTTTTGACAACCCTGTTTATCCCCCATATCTCCAAAGAACTGGCTCCTCAAGAAGACCAAGGCATCGTTATGATGGCAACTAAGGGGCCGCAGTATGCCAACATTGACTTTATGAGTTTTTATGCCGATCAAGCCGCGTCAAAATTACAAGACTACCCTGAAAGAGAACTCTTATTTTCCATCGCAGGCATGGACACGGTCAACTCCGGGTTTAGCGGTTTGATCGTCAAACCGTGGGGTGAACGGGATCGTTCCACGCATAAACTTCAGCAAGAAATTCAAAATGACTTAGCCTCCCTAACAGGCGTGCGCGGATTCGTTTTTCAACCGGCTCCCCTGCCCGGGAACTCCGGGGGTATGCCTGTTCAGTTTGTCGTGACAAGCCTAAGTGATTATACAATGATTTATAAACTGGTCGAAGACATGAAGCTTGCAGCCATGAAAAGCGGCCTGTTTATTGTGACTGACAGCGATTTATCCTATGATAACCCGGCCATTAAATTGGTCATTAACCGGGATAAAGCCAATGATTTGGGGATTAACATGCAAACCCTGGGCACGACATTAGCCATTTACATGGGTGGGAATTATGTTAACCGCTTTAATCTGTTGGGGCGCAGTTACCAGGTGATCCCGCAAACACCACGAAATGAACGACTATCAGCTGACAGCTTAATGGATTTTTATGTTCCAACAAAATCCGGGCAACAGATCCCCTTGTCAACGATTGCCACGACTAAAACCATTGTTGAACCCAATCAACTGACCCAGTTTAACCAGATTAACTCTGCTACATTCCAGGCTGTTCCCATGCCCTGGATTAAATTAGGGGATGCGATTGCATTTCTTGAAGACTATGCCAAGAATAATTTCCCACAAGGGGTTACTTATGATTTCTTAAGCCAATCCCGCCAGTATATCCAGGAAGGTAATGCCCTAATGCAGACGTTCTTATTTGCTCTGGTTATCATTTTCCTGGTTCTGGCAGCTCAGTTTGAAAGCCTGCGCGATCCCTTTATTGTCATGTTAAGTGTCCCTATGTCGATTTTTGGTGCTGTCTTAATCCTGTTTATCGGTTTTAGCACCATGAATATATACTCACAAATTGGCCTTGTCACCCTCATTGGCTTGATTACGAAACACGGAATCTTGATCGTTGAATTCGCCAACCAAATCCGTGAAGAAGAAGGACTGTCTAAAAGCAACGCTGTCGTAAAATCAGCAATGATCCGATTACGACCCATCTTAATGACAACAGCAGCCATGGTCGTTGGGCTTGTCCCCTTAATTATGGCAAGTGGTGCCGGTTCCGCCAGTCGGTTCAGCATCGGGATTACGATTGTTGCAGGAATGCTCATTGGCACGTTTTTCACAATCTTTGTCGTGCCAACATTTTATGTTTTGATTTCTGCTGACAAACGACCTACACACTAGAGGATGTCAAACTCACATAGTCGTTTCAGTTGGTTTTTATACAAGGAATAAGGAACGAAGCGTACATAAGTACGTGAGTGACGAATGACGCTATAGAAAGGCCAAATGAGTCCGACTATAGCTAGAACCATTTAATACGACTACAGGCGCGAGGAACGACGTGTACAGTTAGTACACGAGAGACGATGCAACGCATAGCCGGGTTATAATGGGTCAGCTATAGATGAAGATTATCCTACCGATCGGTCATCTGATCTGCTATATTTCTAAGCAAACACTTGAACGATATAGACTCAAAAATGACGAAAAAACATCTCATTACCAGTGCCCTTCCTTATATCAACGGCATTAAACATCTTGGGAATTTGGTTGGATCCATGCTCCCCGGGGATGTGTATGCCAGGTATCTTAGACAACATGGTGAAGATGTTTTGTATATTTGTGGAACAGATGAGCATGGAACACCGGCTGAAATAGCAGCCGAAGCCGCCGGCAAATCCGTTCAAGATTACTGTGCTGAGATGTATGACGTCCAAAAAGATATTTATGGTCGTTTTGGTATTTCTTTTGACTATTTTGGGCGATCCTCATCTCCGTCAAACCACAAGCTTACTCAGAACTTATTCTTGGCAATGCAGGAAAATGGTTATATTGAAGAGCGAGAAATCCAGCAATATTATTCTCATGCTGACCATCGCTTTTTACCCGACCGTTACGTCGAGGGGACATGCCCAAGCTGTGGCTATACAAAAGCCCGTGGTGACCAGTGCGATGGATGCGGGCGCCTTTTAGAACCCACAGACTTGAACGATCCCTACTCTGCAATTTCAGGCAGCAAAGACATCGAACTTAAATCAACAAAACACATCTTTTTGCTTCTTGATAAACTGAATGAACCCCTGGAAACCTGGGTCGCTGATCGCCCGGAATGGCCAGACGGTGTCAAAGGAATAGCCAAAAAATGGCTCAAGGAAGGGTTGCAACCACGCTGTATCACGCGTGATCTTAAATGGGGCGTTCCTGTTCCCCTCGACGGATATGATGAAAAAGTATTTTACGTCTGGTTTGATGCCCCGAACGGATACATCAGCATCACCCAAGATTGGGCAGCAGCAATAGGGCAACCTGATGCCTGGCAAGATTGGTGGAAAAACCCGGATCAGGTTCACTATACTCAGTTCATGGCCAAAGATAATGTCCCCTTTCACAGTATTTTCTGGCCGGCCATGTTGATGGCAACCCAGCAAAACTGGAAGCAGGTGGATTATATCAAAGGGGTCAATTGGCTGAATTATGATAAAGGAAAATTCTCAACCAGCCAAAGACGAGGTATTTTTACAGATACTGCCCTGGATCTTTACCCCGCAGATTATTGGCGATATTACTTGATGGCTAATTGCCCTGAAAGTGATGATGCAGACTTTACCTTTAGTCATTTTGCAGCCATCATCAACAAAGATCTGGCTGACATTCTGGGTAACTTTGCCAACCGCAGCTTCTCATTGATTCACAAATATTTTGATGGAAAAGTCCCGACAACCTTAGACAATGGCCTTGATCAAGACCTCATGGCAAAACTGACTCATCTGGTCAATGAGTACGAATCTGCCCATAAAGACATGCGTTTCCGCCAGGCTATGGGTCACCTTCGTGCTATCTGGGTTGTGGCCAACGAATACATTACGGTTAATGAACCATGGAAAACGGCCAAAGATAATCTTGACCAAGCGGGTGTTTGCTTGACCCATTGTGTCTACCTGTTACGGTTATTTGCCATACTTGGACATCCTGTCATGCCAACGATATCCCAACAAATCTTAGGATTACTGCATGACACAACAGATCTATCCTGTACTCCATTCAAGGCTGGCCTAAACTTTACCGGATTCGCAGCAGGGCATGCCTTGGCTGACCCAATGCGCCTGATTGAAAAAATCGAGGACACACGCGTTGAGGAACTGACAGCCCAGTACAGGGGATAATCCCCTGTACTAAAATAATATCCTTGGCCGCTCCTTGTAAACAAAGTCGTTGCATCCCCTCTCGTTTCCTCATAAACTATTGAAAAACTAGTTTTCCCGGAAACAATAATGCAAAGACTCTTTATCAAAACCTATGGCTGCCAGATGAACGTTTATGATTCTGAACGTATGGCGGATATTTTGACACCGATGGGATATACCCTGACTGAAACACCAGAAGACGCTGACCTCGCCATTTTGAATACCTGTCACATTCGTGAAAAAGCTGAGCAGAAAATGTATTCTGATCTGGGTCGCCTGCGCGATCGCCGTGATGAGCGTCGTCAGGATAACAACGACATGATTATTGCGGTCGGCGGATGTGTTGCCCAAGCTGAGGGTGGCGAGATTATGCGTAATGCCCCGTATGTCGATATCGTATTTGGCCCTCAAGCCTACCACCGTCTTCCGGAAATGGTTG
The DNA here is from genome assembly GCA_019636035.1 of Candidatus Paracaedibacteraceae bacterium. Lineage (GTDB taxonomy): Bacteria > Pseudomonadota > Alphaproteobacteria > Paracaedibacterales > Paracaedibacteraceae > Paracaedibacter. The sequence continues at coordinate 146,203 of JAHBYI010000002.1, read as the reverse complement.
CTCGTGCTAAGCGAAGCAAGGATATGAAAGAAGGGAAGACAGGCAAAGGTGTTGGCGTTATTGATACAGATTTTCCGGCGGAAAGCAAATTCGATACCCTGCCGAACACAGAAGTTAGCCGCGCTGCCAGCTTTTTGACCATCCAAGAGGGCTGTGACAAGTTCTGCACCTATTGTGTTGTGCCATACACCCGCGGGGCTGAGTTTTCACGCCCGGCCAAAGAAGTTATCGAGGAAGCCCGTCATTTGGCCAAAATGGGAACAAAAGAAATCACTCTTTTAGGACAAAATGTGAATGCCTATCACGGCATCCCACCCCTGGGTGACAAAGACTGGAACTTGGCTCGCCTTATTCGTGAAGTGGCGGATATTGACGGCATTGAACGCATTCGTTATCTGACATCTCACCCCAGTGACATGGATCAGGAACTCATCGATGCGCACCGTGATGTCCCACAGTTGATGCCTTATTTGCACCTGCCCGTCCAAGCAGGATCAAACCGCGTTTTAGAGGCCATGAATCGTAAACATACCCGTGAAAGTTATCTCGAGATCCTGGAACGATTACGTGTTGCCCGCCCTGACATTGCCTTATCATCCGATTTTATCGTTGGCTTTCCCGGTGAATCAGACAAAGATTTTGAGCAAACCCTAGATCTTGTTAGACAAGTTCGCTATGCCCAGGCCTATTCCTTTATGTACAGTATCCGCCCCGGAACGCCTGCCGGATTGATGGAGTTACAAATCCCCGAAGAGGTAAAATCCGAACGGTTGCAACAGTTACAAGCTGTCCTGAATGAGCATCAATTTGACTTTAACAAGGCCTGCGTTGGCCAAACCATGAGAATGTTAATAGAACGTAAAGGCCGCCATGATGGCCAGCTCAGTGGCCGTTCTCCTTATATGCAATCGGTTACGCTCGAAGGAAATGAACGTTTGATCGGACAAGTAGTTGACGTGGTTATCGAATCGGGTCATGCTAATGGTATAAGGGCAAGAATTCTGACAGACGAGCAAGTTCTTGTCTAGGCACTAACAGAGTGAGGCTTTATGACGAAAGAGAATCTTCATAAATTCCATTTGGAATTCACCGACAATGCTCTATTATCAGCCCTAGTTGGTCCCCACGACCGCCATTTAACGCGAATAGAACAACGCCTTGGTGTTTCTCTGGCCTTGCGTGGAAATCATATTTCCATTAGTGGTCCTGAACCTGAGGCGTCCTATGCCAAAGCAGCCATACAATACCTTCATTCCCAATTGATCAAGGGTTTTACGGTTGATACCGAAGAAGTCGAAGCCGCTGTTCGTATGGCAACAGCCACTGTCCCCCTTTCTGCTGAAGATCAGATTCTGCAAGGGGATGAAAGCATGTCGATTGCAACCAAGCGTCGCATGGTTTTCCCTCGCTCAAATCACCAAGCAGAATATATGCAAGCCTTAAAGACCCACGACCTCGTGTTTGGGTTAGGCCCGGCCGGTACAGGTAAAACTTACCTTGCAGCGGCCATTGGCGTGTCTTTGCTCCTGTCAGGAACCGTTGAGCGGATCATTCTGTCACGCCCTGCTGTTGAGGCCGGTGAACGCCTGGGATTCTTGCCCGGCGACATGCGCGAAAAGGTTGATCCTTATCTTCGCCCTCTTTATGATGCCTTGTATGACATGCTCCCCGGCGATCAGGTACAAAAACGCATGGCTAGCGGCGAAATTGAAGTTGCTCCCCTTGCCTTTATGCGTGGACGAACTTTATCCAATGCCTTTGTTATCTTGGATGAGGCTCAGAATACAACTTCGGCTCAGATGAAAATGTTCTTAACGCGTCTGGGAAACAATTCACGCATGGTCATCACGGGTGACTTAACACAGATTGACCTTCCTGGGGGAATGACCTCTGGCCTGTGGGAGGCTGTCCGCATTCTGCGTGGCATCGATGAGATTAAATTTGTTGAATTTGATGAAAAAGATGTGGTAAGACATCAGTTAGTATCCAGTATTGTGAAAGCTTATGCCGCAGATGTGATGCACAACACACCGGCCGATATAAAGTCCCATGCCCGATCGAAGTAGCATCTCAATTACCCCAGTCATCATCTATGGGGCTGACCAATGGAAAGCCGTTGATGTTGACTGGGATTCTGTTTTAACTGAGATTACCCATGTTGTCCTTAGTGAATTTGACTTTGACCGCAATGTTGATGTTAACATCAAGTTGACGAATGACGCTGAGATTCAAATTCTGAATCGAGAATTCCGCAACAAAGATAAACCGACCAATGTCCTGTCTTTCCCCAGCATGACTGAAGATGACCTTGACTATCTTCCCGATGATGCCCATTTCCATCTTGGTGATATTGCTTTGGCTTATGAAACTATTCAGCACGAAGCCAATGACCAAGAAAAAACCTTGCAAAACCATGTCCTGCACCTAACAGTTCACGGACTATTGCATTTATTAGGCTTTGATCATGAAACAGATGCCGAAGCTGATGAAATGGAAACCCTTGAGGTTGACATTTTAGCAAAACAATCTATACCTAATCCATACAAGGAGTAATTATGCCGAGCTCACCTGAACCAGAACCGTCGCTGTTATCCAAATTTAATAGCTCATTGAAAAAGTTGTTTAGAAACAGAAAAAAAAGTACGGATTCCACCGAACCCAGTAATCTGCGCGAGACACTAGAAGAACTGATCGAAGAGCATATTGAAGATGGCGGACAACCAATCCCCTCTGATGAACGTGAACTTTTAGGTAACCTTGTTAACTTTACCGAACTGACCGCAGCCGATGTCATGGTTCCCCGTGTTGATATCGTGGCCTTAACCATCGACACAACAGAAGAAGAGCTGCTGTCGACTTTTACCCGCACACGCATGCAACGCATTCCCGTGTATCGCCATACCTTGGACGAGATCTTGGGCGTTCTTCATGTTCAAGACGTTCTGGCATGGAAAGCATCAGGCAAAAAACTGGTCATTAAAAATATGATTAAAGAGGTCTTATTTATCTCGCCAACCATGCGCGCCTTAGATCTCATGTATAGCCTGCGTCAGAACGGGTCACGCCTTGCCATCGTCGTTGACGAATTTGGCGGTGTCGACGGTCTGGTATCCCTCACGACTATTGTTGAGAAAATCGTTGGGAATATCCATGATGATCAAGTCGAAATGGAAGAAGAACTACACAAGAAACCAGACGGATCTATTGTTGCTGATGGCCGTTTCGCCCTCGAAGAGATCGAAGAATCCATGGGGCTTGACCTCATGGTCGAAGACCTGGAAGACGAAATTGAAACAATTGGTGGCCTTGTCAGCTCTCTGGCCGGTCGAGTTCCGGTGCGAGGGGAGTTGATCCATCATCCAAAACTACCAATTCAGTTTGAAGTGGTTGAAGCGGATCCTCGCCGGATAAAACGGGTAAAGATTCGAGTTGCTGGATAAGGGGATGATCCCCATCTGCCGGAACAGGAAATGAGATCGACATGGGAATTGCCTTAGGTTTCACGCCCTCCATTTCCGGTAGAATAGCGCATGGCTTTTCGCCTGTCAGATGTTCTGCTAGCCGTGCAAAATCCTTATATCGTCGATGAATTTCACTAATAGCTGCCTTGGATAGACCATTAAAAATAGTATTTGTCGTCTGATCCGTACTCATCAATAAAGGATCCATTAACGGACTGACACGTAAGTAGTGCATCGGCCCAGCCCCCGATTTATGCAGGGTAAAAAGAATTTCATGATCTACTTGACCATCCATAACCCCTGACAAAAGCTCCTCAGCCCACCCCGTTATCCCCATTTTTTGATAAGTACTAAGTGGTTTTACATCAACACAATGCCCACATCCCAATGAGAAAAGGGCAACGCGCGTTGGTTCTATGTCAAAGTATTGTGCTGCAACGGCAACCCCTAAGGAGGCAGGATTATTTTTGACAATACCGGCATCACACAAAACATCTTTATAAACCATCACTGGCGCAAAATAGGTTGGGGCAGCTACACAAGCACGCACAGCTTCACGGACAAAAACACCATGGTCAGAAGAATGATCTCCAAAAGAACAAAACGGATGAATCGTTCTTTTATGTAAATCATAGGATGTCAGAACAACAGGAATCGCCAAGTCAGATAAAATGATATCTTTAAAATACTTTAAGAGCACGCCATTGATTCCAACATCTGTATATTTAGGACCGCCCCATCCCGAAAACCAGGCTTGACCGGAAAAAATTGTCTGTCCATCAGCTAAATAGAGCCCCGCCAGTTCTTCCGGTGAGAAATAAGGAGAGGTAATACTATCCTTGTACGGTAATAAAGAAGAGTCAAAGGAAGGACTTTTATAATTGTCTGGCCTTTTTGTCCCTAATCCGGCAGCGATTAACGTGCCTGTTGATGTTGCAACAATCATATCAAATAGATCATGAACGGGTTTACCCGTGATATGGGTCAAGTGCGATAGAAAAATACAGGTAATCAGTCCACGAATCCCTCCACCATCCAAGGATAAGATACGAAACGGTTTTTTATCGTCCGTCTTCTTGTATAAATAGGAAAAATCTTGAAAATCTGATTCCAACTCTTGCCATATTTTAGCAACAGTCTCGGGATCGGAGTGACCGACTTCACACTGAACGCCATCGGATTTAAGGTATCTTAGAAGATGAGCTAACTCAGGCGGAACTGACTGCGGATCCAGGGTTAAGGTTATGGATACCGGTTCCGAAACAGAGTCTACTGATACGAGAGGAGTATCAACAGATACTTTCTCTGGCTCAGCTGAATACGTGGCCAGTATAATAAACGGGAATAGTATACTTAATATTCTCATGTTCTCACCTCATTAACAGACAAACAAAGTAATAATATTATTAAACGAACTACTTTAAGTTTAAGTTAATTACCCACCTATGACTTATTTTTGTAAAATTTAAATAAATTTGTCAATAAAAAGAAACTCGTGATCCAGACTAAATGTGCTATAATGAATCAAAATTCAATTGAAACCACAGGAAAAAAATGAGAGTAGACCTAATTCCGATTGGCAAAAATCCACCCCATGAAGTTAACGTTGTTATCGAGGTTCCGGCAGGCGTTGATCCTGTAAAGTACGAAATGGACAAGAAATCCGGTGCCATCTTTGTCGATCGTATGCTGCATACGGCCATGCACTATCCTTGCAACTACGGTTTTGTTCCCAATACACTCTCTGATGATGGTGATCCTGTTGATGTTCTCGTTTATTGTGAAGAAAAATTAATCCCCGGATGTGTCATTGCTGTTCGCCCCGTTGGCGTTTTAATTATGGAAGACGAAGCTGGCCAAGACGAAAAATTACTAGCCGTTCCAACCAACAAAATTAGCCCAATGACAGCTCATATCGAAAACCATACCGATATTCCCGCCCTTAAGCTCGAGCAAATTGCTCACTTTTTTGCACACTACAAAGATCTGGAAAAAAGCAAGTGGGTTAAAGTTGTCGGCTGGGAAGGTAAAGATCGTGCTTTAAGTGTCATCGAAGAAGCGATTAAGCAAGCACAGAAGTAAACATATGTCATTGAGCATCATCATGCAACGGATCATCATCCTCCTCCTTGTCCTCATCACCGGTCTACAAGCAAAAACCCACGCTCATAAGGGGCACACCTTGCCCTCTCCGCCTAAGGTTATTGTGACAATCGCGCCGATACACTCACTTGTTGCCGGAGTTATGGACGGGATAGGCTCGCCTGATCTTTTGTTAGATGCTCAACAATCAGCACACGGACACGCCTTAAAACCATCAGAAGCCGCAAAACTCAACAATGCCAATGTGATTGTTTGGGTCGGATCGGAGTATGAAACAACCTTTAAGGGATCCATTGATGCCGCCAAGGCACAGCATAAAATTACCCTAACCAAAACACCTGGCATCAATCTTCTACCGCAACGCACCTTCAAAGATCAGCCAGAGATGTGTTGCCCTGTTGATTTGCCGATCGGCTGCGACTGTGACCACCACAAGGATCACCACCATGAAATATCAGGAAAAGATGGCCATTTATGGCTTGCTGTATCAAATGCAAAAGCTCTTGTCAAAGAGGTTACCAAAGTTCTATCGGAACTTGATCAGCAGCACGCGGCGGATTATTTGGCAAATTCTAAAAAGGTTATAGAAAAACTCAATACGCTGAATACTGACTTATACACGGAAATGAAATCTGTAAAAGGTAAAAAATACATAACCTATCACGATTTCACCCAATATTTTGATGTCAATTATGGCACCCAATGCGTCGGAGCCATTCGCATTCACGCTGATCGTGAACCGACAGCCGCGGACATAAAACGCGTCAATGAATTCGCCAATCATGGAGCCGTCGCGATCTTCTCTGAGCCTCAATTTGAGACGAAAACACTCACAAAAATCAGTAAGGAATCAGGGATAACATACGCCCAAATTGATGCCCTTGGTGTTGGTCTCACCCCTGGTCAAGACCTCTACTTTGAGATGATGCGTCGCCTGATGAACGACATGAAAAAAGCATTAGAGAGCTAAGACAATATGTTCAAAGCAAACTGGGAGAAAACAAGCAGTCATAGCAGAATCTCCCGGAATATAGCTAGAGCCATTTAATATGGGTACAGGCGCGAGGAGCGACGTGTATATATACCCAATTCAGAGGATATAACGTATCCTCTGAATCCCATCTAAAAAAAAGACTAGCTAATGCTAGTCAACAATTTCTTCGGAGGAGTGGCTACCCGTGCCTTCAAAGAGTTGAATTGGACCTTGAGGCATAACAGTCGAAATAGCGTGTTTGTAGACAAGTTGAGAATGACCATCACGGCGCAACAACATTGAAAAACTATCAAACCAAGTTACAACACCTTGTAATTTTACGCCATTGATTAAAAAAACAGTCAAGGGTGTCTTGTTTTTGCGAACATGGTTCAAAAAAACATCTTGAACATTAACGGGCTTGTCTGTCGCCACTGTAGATCTCCGTAATTTATTTAAATTTTATTCACCTTAAAGAATACGATGATTTCTTTCTATTGCCAAGGGGCATTTCGAACTTTTTTAACATTTTTTTTCAGATCTCCGCAACTTTCAACAGCATAACGATATGTGTAGGCATCGGCATGGGCAAACCCTATTGGCACAGGCAAACAACCAGCGTTTTTCGCACAATCCCAATCAACAGTTGCATCACCGACAAACCACACATCTTGCGCAGGGCTCACCCCTAATTGCGACAAAGCCAATAAGGCCGGATCAGCATGGGGCTTGTCTTTGTCCGCATCACCTGAGCCAATCATGGCACCAAAACGATCCTCCCACCCCAAATAAAGCACCTCATTGCGCAAAGTATCCCCTACCTTGTTACTCACAAGCCCAATTTTTACCCCACCCTCGGCAAGCAAATCCAGTAAGGGCAAGGCCTCATCAAAAGGTTTCAAATGCGCTAAGTGATTCTGATGATAAAAATCGCGATAGATCGTCAAGGCTTCTTGCCAACGATCACCAAACAAAACAGGCAAAGAATCCCGGGCCGATAGCTGAGTTTTCTTTTTCACATCCTCAGCCGTCCAGGGTTCCATATCGAAATGAGTCAGGGCTTGATTAATGGATAAAACAATCAACGGCATCGTATCCACCAAAGTATTGTCCCAATCAAACAGAACCGCTTTCGGTAAGGTAAGGTCAGCGTAAGACATCTTATCTCCTCTTATTAAAATGATCGATAAAAAAAGTGCTGATATGTCTTGAAACTGGCGGGTTTTTTACCTCTCCCCTTGTGAGGGAGAGGTGTGAGATTCCACCACTTACATTATATTAGCCACAAGTTGAGTCAAATCACCCATACGGTTAGAAAACCCCCACTCGTTATCGTACCAAGAAACCACACGACAGAAGCGATCACCAACGACCTGCGTTTGAGTCGCATCGAAGTTTGAGCTGAAAGCAACATGATTATAATCAATAGAAACCAATGGTTCAGTGTTATAGGACAAAACAGATGATTGTTGCGCTGCCTTTGCCATAATGTCATTGATTTCAGTAGCCGACGTTGCTCTTTTCGGGACAAATGTCAGATCAACCATGGATACATTGGCCGTTGGAACACGAACCGCACAGCCATCAAGCTTACCTTGTAATTCAGGCAAAACCAATCCAAGGGCTTTGGCTGCCCCTGTTGTTGACGGAATCATGGACATGGCTGCTGCTCTGGCACGGTGCATATCGCTGTGTAGCGTATCCACAAGACGTTGATCACCTGTATAGGCATGAATGGTTGTCATGTACCCAACATCGATACCAACGGTATCGTTCAAAGCTTTAGCAACAGGAGCTAAGCAATTGGTTGTACAAGAACCACAGGAAATAACATGATGTTCAGATGTCAGAACATCGTGGTTTACCCCCATTACAATTGTTGCATCTGCCCCCTTGGATGGTGCCGAAACAATGACTTTCTTTGCCCCCGCTATGATATGCTTAGCAGCCTTATCCCGATCGGTAAAACGGCCACTGCACTCCAGAACGATATCAATGCCTAAATCTTTCCACGGCAGTTTTTCCGGATCAGCCTCAGCAATAACCTTCATCATCCCTAAACCAACATCCATGGTGTCTGCTGTTGTTGTCACAGTTCCCTGGAAACGCCCATGGATAGAATCATACCTAAACAAGTGAGCATTGGCATCAAGGGGCCCCAAATCATTAATAGCGACAACTTGAAACTCGGGGCGCGGATTTTCAACCAAAGCCCGCAAAACCATACGACCAATACGACCAAATCCATTAATTGCTATACGTTTTGTCATTTTCACCTCTGATGTATTATCCTTTAACTCGTCTGAGAATTTCTGTTGAAATTTTATCAACCGTCAGGCCAAATTTATCGTAAAGCTGGGGTGCCGGTGCCGATGCCCCAAACGTATCTATGCCAAAAATATGACCGTTATCACCAACATACTTATACCAACTATAAGAACTTGCAGCTTCAATGGCAAAGCGTGGTACCGTTCCCAGAGTTTGCTGACGATAGTCTTCAGTCTGCTCATCAAACAACCGTGTACACGGCATGGAGACAACAACGGCATGGATATTTTGTGTAGACAACAATTCAGCCACGTCAACAGCCAAGCCAACCTCAGATCCTGTCGCAATCAGGGTAACGTCACGCTTGTCACTATCCCCCCAAACGATGTAACCTCCCTTAGCCGAAAGGCTTTCCTTCGTATCCTTTAAGCGAACTTGACGTACATTCTGTCGTGTCAAGGCAAAGATACTCGGTCGATCATGGGATTGCAGCGCAATCTGCCAACACTCCGCCGTCTCAATACCATCGGCAGGGCGAAACACATTGAGATTCGGCATTGCCCGTAAAGATGCAAGTTGTTCTATGGGTTGATGGGTCGGCCCATCTTCACCCAATCCAATGGAATCATGAGTCAGAACATAAATAACAGGTTGCTCCATCAAAGCCGATAACCGCAAAGAAGGGCGCAAATAATCGCTAAAAATCAAGAACGTCCCACCGTACGGGCGAAACCCGCCATACAAGGACAAACCATTCATAACAGCGGCCATACCATGTTCGCGCACCCCATAATGAATATAGTTGCCTGCAAAATTATCGCGGTTAATGATACGTTGTGGCTTAGCCTTTGTGTTATTGGATCCCGTTAAATCAGCCGAACCACCGATAAGTTCCGGCATAAGTGAGGCAATTCGCTCTAACACATCCTGAGAGAGTTGACGTGTAGCCTTGGACACAGGCATATCGAGATAACCAAGAATAACAGACTTAAAAGCATCGTTAACGCTCTTAGGCAATGCCTGTGATCGGCGACGATTAATCTCTCTTGAATCTGCATGGCTGTCATAACGCTTAATCCATTCAGACGCAATCTGATCACCACGAGTCCCCGCAGCTCGCCACGGTTCCAAAATATCCGTAGGCACCTCAAAGGGCTCATAAGCCCACTTCAAGTTTTCACGCATTCCTCGAATTTCATCACTCCCCAGCGGAGAACCATGACTAGACGATGTACCAACCTTGGTTGGAGCCCCCTCAGCAATTCGAGTTTTACACCGAATTAGGATAGGACGGTTAGCTTGCTGAGCTCGAGCAAGAGCGGCTTGAATCTCCTCAACATTGTGACCATCAATTGTCAAAATTTCCCAATGACAGGATTCAAATCGCCGTTGCGTGTCATCTGTAAACGCAAGATTGGTATCCCCATCAATGGAAATACTATTATCATCATATAAAACAACAAGATTCTTAAGACGCCAATGCCCGGCCAATGAAATTGCTTCTTGAGTAACCCCTTCCATCAAATCACCATCACTGGCAATCACATAGGTTTTATGGTCAAACAAATCAGGAAATTCGGCATTCATAATGCGCTCAGCCAGAGCAAACCCCACAGCACTGCTAATCCCCTGCCCCAATGGTCCCGTTGTAATCTCAATCCCAGCTGCATAGCCGTGCTCAGGATGTCCTGCTGTTTTTGCATCTAATTGGCGAAAATTTTTTATCTCATCCAGCGTAATATCCTTGTACCCCGTCAGATAAAGCAAGGAATACAACAACATCGACCCATGACCGGCACTTAAGATAAAACGATCTCGATTCAACCAGTTCGGATGCTTCGGGCTAAACTTTAAATAATCTTGGAATAAAACAGTCGCCACATCCGCCATCCCCAAGGGCATCCCGGGGTGGCCTGATTTAGCTTTTTCAACCGCATCTGCCGATAAGAATCGAATAGCATTGGCCAAAGTCGAATAATTTACATCTTCTTGTCTTTTTTTTACTGGCTGCACGTTCACGAAACCCTTTGAAACATTATTATTCTAGAGTATCGCGAAGGCATCACAGGGTCAATCACTATCCTCTTTTATGACCTAAGCTCCCCGCCCGTTGCTTTTTGGACTTGATCGATAATCTTGCCCATCACGACGTGGATTTCTTCATCTGTCAGCGTCGCATTCACCGGCTCAAGGCGAACCTCAACAGCAACTGATTTTTTACCAGCCTCTATCTTATCACCCGCGTAAACATCAAAGACAACAACGTCTGTGATCAATTTACGATCCACCTTGCTGATGGCATTAGTAATTTTTTCAACAGGCAAATCACGATCCACCACAAAGGCAAAATCCTTGGTCACAGGCTGCAAATTGGATAAAGACGCAATGTTCTTTTTTACTTTTACCTCAGGTAATAAATCTAAAAATACCTCAAAGGCAACAACCGGAAAATCCACATCCATCGACCTAAGGGTTCGCGGGTGCAACTCACCAAAATACCCAAGGATCCGATTCCCCTGACGAATTGTACCACTACGACCAGGGTGATAATAAGATACGGCTGATTGTTCAACCTGAACCGAAGATTCCGATAAACCCAATGAGGCCATAACGGCAAAAGCATCAGCCTTGGCATCAAAGACATCAACATCTCGTTGGGTTTCTTGCCAATGGCGATCATGGTTTTTATGGGTTCTGAGGCCGGCCGCCATTAAGAACTGCCCCTTATCCGAAAATTGGTTAGCAACTTCGAATAAACGACTATTTTTTAAATCGCGATTATGGTTACGCAGAGCAGCCTCGACCAAATTAGGAAGAATACTCGGGCGCATCACTTTCAGCTCAACACTAATCGGATTTTCTAAACTTAAATGACTGGCTTGCCCTCCGAACAAGGCAGCTTTCTCATCCGAAATAAAGGCCCATGTTTGGCATTCATTTAACCCACGAGCGGCCAATGATCGTTGAACAACATGACGTTTACTGAGCACGGTCGGTTTTGAAGCAACCTGAGGAAGCGGAATCGCAGGAATATTATCATAGCCAATAATGCGTAGAATTTCTTCAATCAGGTCAGCACTCCCCTCGATATCCGGACGCCAAGACGGCGGAACAGCATCAAGCGACTGTGCATGCACCATCACATTAAAACCTAAAGACGTCAAGATTGTTGCTGCCTGTTCCAAAGGAATGGCATATCCGGCCAACGACGCTAACCGTTCCTGCGTCAGAGTGATCGCAGATTTCTGAGGTGGTTGAGGGGTTCCATTTTTATGGCTCGCCACTACACGGTGACTCGTTTCGCCACCACACCAGTCAAGAATTAGCGCAACAGCCGCATCAAGACCAAAAGTTTGACTGTCCGGATCGACACCCCGTTCAAAACGAGTTCGTGCATCGGATAAGATTTGGAGCTCTCGCCCTGTTGTCGCAACACGAATGGGATCCCACAAAGCACTTTCAATCAATAAATCCGTCGTGGCCTCAGAGGCACCTGAGCTAGCCCCCCCAATAATTGCCCCCAAGGATACAACGGCACCCTTTGACGTAATCTTGGTCATCCCGGCAGACAACGTGTACTCTTTATCATTCAACGCAGAAAAAGACTCTCCACCTTCAGCCTTTTGCACAGTCAACGTTGTACCAATTTTGCTGGCATCAAATACATGAAGGGGACGCCCCAGATCAATCGTCAAATAATTGGTCATATCCACAGCTGCGTTAATACAACGCTGGCCAACGGCGTCCAAACGACGACGTACCCAGACCGGTGCTTGGCCGTTCTTAATCCCGCGGACATAATATCCTTGGAAATCAGGGCAAGACGCTGAATCGTCGATCACGACAGACACAGGGCTATCAAAGGTGCCGACCAGTTTTGGGTAAGTCAATGGCTTCAATGTTCCCAACCCGGCTGCGGCTAAGTCACGTGCAATTCCGCGAACACCAAAACAATCTGAACGATTAGGCGTAATCGATAGTTCAATCACACAATCATTAAGCCCCAATGCCTCAGCCAGATCTTGCCCCGGGATAAGAGCATCATCAAGCTCCATAATCCCGTCATGATCATCACCAAGCATCAATTCACGAGAAGAACAAATCATCCCATTACTCTCAACATCACGAATAACGCCTTTTTTCAAGGCTTGCCCTGTAATGGGAATAACAGTCCCTTCCCGTGCAAAAGCGATCTTTAGACCTTGACGAACATTCGGCGCGCCACAAACAACCTGAAGCAACTGCCCAGAACCATCATCGATTTGGCAAAGACTTAAACGGTCAGCATTCGGATGCTTATCCCGTTCTTTAACATAAGCAACGACAAATCCTTTTAGTTTTTCAGCAGGATTATCAACGCTTTCGACCTCAAGCCCTAAACGAACCAGAGCATCACAAATCTCAGAAGAAGTTGCCGTTGTGTCCAAATGGTCTTTTAACCAAGAGAGTGTGAATTTCATTCTTATTTACCTCCGAACGGGGAGAAACCATAGTGAGCAAGCCAGCGGTTATCTGACTCAAACATAGAACGCAAATCAGGAATACCATATTTCAACATGGCAAAACGATCAACGCCAAAACCAAAGGCAAATCCCTGATACTCATCAGGGTCAATACCACAATTTTTCAAGACATTCGGGTGAACCATGCCACAACCAAAAACTTCTAACCAGTCATCCCCCTTACCGAATTTGATTCCGCCGCCGCTACGGTCACAACCGATATCCATCTCAGCTGACGGCTCAGTAAACGGGAAAAAGCTTGGGCGAAACCGAATTTTAAGATCAGGAATTTCAAAAAAATGACGGCAGAATTCAATCACCGTACTTTTTAAATGGCCAAAATTAATATCCTTATCAATCACAAGTCCCTCAATTTGATGGAACATGGGTGTGTGAGTTGCATCATAATCACAGCGAAAAACACGACCTGGTGCCAAAATCCGAATTGGCGGTTGAGACTGACGTAGGGTGCGAATTTGAACTGTTGATGTATGGGTTCGGAGCAACTTACGAATTCCGGATTCGTCCGGCATAAAATAAAAGGTATCATGAGATTGACGCGCAGGGTGATGATCCGGCATGTTCAAAGCTGCAAAGTTATGCTCTTCATCTTCAATTTCAGGGCCTGTTGCAATATCAAAACCAAACTTAGAAAAATAGGATATAATCTCACCAAAAACTTGGGTAATGGGGTGGAGCGACCCCACAGCTTCAGGGCGCACGGACAACGTCACATCAATCTTTTCTGATGCTAAACGTGATTCCAGCTCTTGTTCTTCCAAGATAGCACGACGATTATCCATCTGATCAGAAACCACAAGTTTTAGTTGGTTGATCTCTGCGCCTCGGTCTTTACGCTCCTCTGGCGGCAAAGTCCCCAAAGTTTTTAAAAGTGAAGTAATCTCTCCTGTTTTGCCCAGAAGTTTGACTTTCAAATCATCAAGATCACGAATTGATTGTGTGGCATCGATTTCCGATTGCCATTGTTGTAGTTGTTGCGACATCACTTTTTTTCCACACGGTTTAGAGTTAAAGGAACGGTTACACCATTATTCATAGTGAGTTTAGAAGTAAAAGTACAAGCAATGTCATGCAATACGTCCAAACTCACAGAAAAAACAAGGTTGTAATCTTATCGATCCAATAATCGTTGCAATACATCCTGACGGATATCAAGCTTGATCTTCTTTTTCAAAGCCTCAATATAAGATTCTTGGAAATCTCGTTGAACCATAAGTTTTAAGGCCTTGTCAAAATTATCATGTTTTTCTTTATTCTTAACGAGGTCAAACGGAAGTGTCTTAACAGGCATCAAAACAACATAACCATCCTTAACAGGGGCAAAACCGGCCTGCGTCGGAGCCAAAGCAAAGCCAACCCGTAAGGCTTGCGGTGTTACTTTATCATCAACGTATTTTCCTTCTTCCAGGCTAACACGACTGACAGGTGCCAACGTGCGAACAGATAGCCCATGGGATTTTGCTTGTGCTGCAAAATCTGCTTTGGACTTTGTCTTTGCAACGATATCCTGAGCCAACTTTGCAACAGCTTCACGTTGACGTTGTTCGAACCATACCTTTTTTACCTTAGGTTTAATATCATTAAACGCTGGTGTCATCTTGTGTGTGATTTTATTAACAACCACAGCAACACTGCGGCCATCGGTCGTATTAATCAAAGAGCTAGCAACACCTTCGTCCTGACTAAAGGCGTTTTCAAGCACAACCTCTTTGAGTTTTTCCGGAACAACAGATTTTTCAGAAACATCAAAGCCCGCATTATCGATCTCTTTGAATGTCATCGCCTCAAGGTGATACTCCTTAGCAAGCTCCTCAGCAGGTGTTCCCCCAGCCAAACCATCTTCAATTTTATTTTGAAGTTCCGTCATTTGAGCAGCGTAAATATCATTTTTCAATGAGGATTCGATTTGATCTTTAACCTTATCAAAACTAAGGACATGAGAAGCCTCAACATCTGTAATTTTGAAGACAGCCCAACCAAAAGCAGAAGACAACACGTCTGTAACGCCACCTTTTGCTGTTGCAAAGATTGCCTTAGCATGATCTGCTGAAAACTTGTCTTCACCTGCCTTAGCATAGGTTTTAGCATCCCCCTTATGCGCCTTAAGAACAACGGCTGGCGTTTGCCCCGCAGCCAACTCAGACTGCGCCTTTTCAGCATCCGACTTTGAGGTGAAGGTTAACTGCATTACATCCCTAAGTTCAGGTGTTTTAAAGGAATCCCGACGTGCCTCATATTCTTGCTGAAGTCTTTCTGCCGGAATTTTAATCCCAGCCTGAACTTTCACAGGATCAACGATCAGAACCGAAATAGTCCGCAACTCAGGCTGAGCAAAAGTATCTTGCTGTAGCTGATAAAGTTGCTCTAGCTCTTGATCTGTTGCTTCGGCGTCAACCTTCCCCTTAGCGAGCGGTAGGTAGATTGCATCAAACACCTTTTGTTGTTCTTGAGATAAAAAGATAATCTCTTTGTATTTTTCTGGCAATCGAACGCTCGCGGATAACGTCCCGATTAATTGTTGCTTTAAAAGCCCTTCACGACTTTCATTGATAAATCCGGATTCAGACATTTCATTACTATACAAGAGATAGCGGAACTGATTACGGTCAAACTGCCCGGCCTTGTTTTGGAACGCAGGAACAGATTTAATGAACCCTTCGAGAGCTGCATTACTAACCCGTAACCCTAAATACTTAATCTCATTATCAAGAACGGCGGAATTAACCAAATCATCCAACACTCGCTTATCAATTCCCATGCGACGAATATCATCAGGCTTAAGCTTACCCTTGGCCATCGTCTGCATACGCGTCACAATTTTTTGATAGGATCGCATAAATTCTTCTTGAGAAATGGAAATTTCACCAACTTTTGCAATAGGTTGCATAGAGGTATAGCTGCTGAATATGTCCTCAATGCCAAAAAAAGCAAAGCTGGCAACCAATAAACCGAATAAAACCTTAGCAAAAATGCCACCAGAATGTTTTCTAAATGTCTGTAACATAACCGTTCTTAAATCTTATAATAAACCTAACTTTTAGTTTATGGGGAAACGCCAGACAAATCAATAGAGATATAGCTAGCTATAGAATGCCAAAATCAGTCTTTCTCACCAATCCGCACAATTTCCCAATGAAGATCATGGCCGGATGTTTCTTTAACTTTCCGGCGAACAAGCTCGCCCAAAGACTCTAGATCAGCAGCTAAGCACCGATCCGTATTCAGCAAAAAATTCGTATGTTTTTCAGAAACTTGTGCCTGCCCCATCATCAAGCCACGGCAACCGGCATCATCAATGAGTTTCCACGCACTCTGCCCATCAGGATTGCGGAAGGTGCTCCCGCCTGTACGCCCCTTGACAGGCTGAGACGCTTCACGCTCAGCTAACAATTGATCTAACCGGCTCAAAATTTGCGCTGAATCGCCCTCATCACAACGGAATTGAGCAGCAACAACGATTTGGTCAGGCCGTAAATTTGTATGTCGATAGGTCATTGCAAGTTGATCCGGCGTCAGTCGATGCAATGTGCCCTCAAAATCAAGAATATCTGCCCAGACAAGGCGATCCTTGGTCTCAGAGCCATAACACCCTGCATTCATCTTGACCGCCCCACCAATGGTTCCGGGCACACCAACAAGAAACTCAAGCCCCGACAATCCCCATTGACCACATGACATAGCAACAGTCCGATCTAAGGCTGCTGCCCCAACGGTCACAAACAGGCCGTCCCGCTCAATGGTTGAAAATCCCCGACCCAATCGAATTACAATACCCCGTACACCACCATCCCGCACAAGCAGGTTTGACCCAGCACCAACAACATACAAGGGCACAGACGCGGGGCGGTTTTTTAGAAAATGAACAAGGTCATCCAAGTCCGCCGGTTTGTACAAGACATCGGCTGTCCCTCCAACCCGAAACCACGTCTGATCAGCCATGCTCGCATCGAAACTATAACGCCCGCGCACCTGTGGGAGTCGGCTACGCCAATCGCTCATGCAACACTCTCAGATACGGGGCTAAGGTCTTTTCCCAAAGGCAGAATATCATCCAACTGCCCCGGCAGGGCTGCTGCCCATTGAGTGATACTGCCTGCCCCAAGGCAGATAACCATATCACCCGCTTCGACCAAGGTTGCAACCAAAGGCGCAATCTCTTCAGGAGCAGTCACTGTTGAAACTGTTTTCCCCTGAGCCCGCACAGCTTCGGCCAAAGCGTTGCTGTGGATACCATCCAACGGATTTTCACCCGCAGAATAAACAGGAGCAATAACAACATGATCAGCATGACTAAAACAAGCGGCAAATTCTTGAAACAAATGCTGAAGCCGTGAATAACGATGCGGCTGCATAACAGCAATGATTTTGCCTCGACTTGCTTGACGACCCGCTTCTAAAACTGTATTGATTTCAACAGGATGATGCGCATAATCATCAATAACCGTCACACCATGGGAAATACCGACTCGGGTAAAGCGACGCTTAACTCCCTTGAATCCGGCAAAGGCCTGACGGACAGCGTCGTCACTAATGTCTAATTCTTGCGCAATTGAAATGACTGCCAAACTATTTTGAACGTTATGCTTACCGACCATCGGCAAGAAAACATCTTTAATCCGACGTGGAAGCACACTCACTTGATTATCAATCTGGGCAAACGTTGCATTTGGTGTAATATCAACATCGAACGTCACACCGTCCTGAGATTCACGGATATTAACAGCACGAACGTTAGCATCTTCAGCATAACCATAAGTCACCAAACGACGATCAGTAATTTCCGGCAACAAGGATCGCACCACAGGGTGGTCAATGCACAAAACGCCCAGGCCATAGAAGGGAGTACGCTCAATAAAAGTGACAAAAGCATGACGCAACGTTTCAAAATCCGGATAAAAATCCATGTGATCGGCATCAATATTGGTGACAACGGCAATGGTCGCCGGCAACCTCAAAAAGCTACCGTCAGACTCATCTGCCTCAACGACAATCCAATCCCCCGACCCCAACCGAGCATTTGTACCATAAGAATTAATGATTCCACCGTTGATCACTGTTGGATCGAGATCGGCTGCATCAAACAAAGCTGCTGTCATCGATGTCGTTGTTGTCTTACCGTGTGTTCCGCAAATGGCAACGGACTGCTTAAGGTGCATCAATTCAGCAAGCATCTCAGCACGGCGAATCACAGGGATGCGCAGCCGACGTGCCTCAACAACTTCCGGATTATCGGCCTTAACTGCTGTTGAGACAACAACAACTTGAGCCCCGATCACATTCTCGGCCACGTGGCCAATGTGAATCTTCGCCCCCAAAGATCGTAACCGCTGAACATTCGGATTTTCCGAGACATCACTCCCCGTAACAGCGTACCCAAGGTTGACTAAAACCTCGGCAATACCGCTCATCCCGATACCACCGATTCCAACAAAATGAAGCTGACGCACTGTCTGAGGAGCTACACGCATAACAATCCAACATAAAATTTATCCATTGATAAAGGATAACAAAACCCAGATTCAGACTCAAGGATATTGAGTTATCCTGTTTGGGTATACTATATTGGAGACATTAGAATGGAGGATCTCGTGTCAAAAATTATTGTTGCTAACTGGAAAATGAATGGATCAGGTGAATTTATTCACTCTTTTTTCTCAACCTTTACAAACTCAACAGATAACAGGCTTATTATCTGCCCTCCCTATCCTTATTTAAGCCAAGTGAAAAGTCACGGTGTTACCGTTGGCGCACAAGATTGCAGCCAACACACGTCAGGTGCGTTTACCGGAGATATTGCAGCAAGCATGCTCCACGATATGGGGTGTAGTTATGTCATCCTAGGGCATTCTGAACGCCGTCAATACCACGCAGAATCGAACGCGCTCATCCGTGAAAAGGCCCATGCAGCTCTGGATGCAGGTCTTACCCCCATTATTTGCGTGGGTGAATCACGCGCCATCAGAGAATCAGGAAATCACATCGAGACCGTTCTTAATCAGGCAAAAGAATCGATCCCGTCCGGCACGGGTAAATTCATGTTGGCTTATGAACCTATTTGGGCGATTGGTACAGGACTCACAGCCTCAGAAAGTGATATCGCAGAAATGCATACAGCCCTGCGTCACTTACTCCCGACCACGCCCCTGCTCTATGGCGGATCAGTCAATAAAGAGAATGCGAAAACCATTATGTCCACCCCTGATGTTGACGGTGTTTTGGTTGGCGGAGCTAGTCTAAAACCGGATGATTTAATGGCAATCTTGGATTTCAAAACCCCCTTGGGTAATCGATAGCAGTTCCCACTGAGAAAAAAGAAAGTTAAGGCAAAAAATCCAGTAAGAAGAAAGCTTTATATGCATCGGCTGTCATGGAAAGAGACCACGAATTAGTCGAGGTCATATTGTGCCTTTATTTCATCTAAAGAAACAGTTTTTAATCGACCATTCCGCTTATCTTCTTCATATTTGGCAATGGTTTGAAGAGTCTCTTCGTTTATTATCAAATATTCTTCCAAAGCCTCAATCACGTAATGTGATTTAGAGCGATGGGTTCTTTTTGCTAAATCCCTCAGCCTCTTATCAAGATTATCAGGAAGCCTTACACCAAGAGAAGCCATTAATGATCTCCTTTTTAATTACCTATCTATTATAAGATACAATATGTTAAACATGTTTTACAAGCCCTTCATTTACCAAAATCTCACTTCTATCTGAATTTACACAAGCTAGATTGATGCGCTTCAATCGGGAATGCCATCCGCATAAAATACGTAAGCGAGAATTTGGATTTGAGTTAGAGTCCAACCTCTAACCCAAATTCACACGATTTCTTATCTTCGCCTTTCAGATCCTTGCAAATGGACATCGAGTTTTTATGGCTAGTCTCCCTGCAGCACTGATCGGGTTGGCTCCTATCTCCAAGGATGTAAGGCTAACCAAAGTTGGAGATGCCACTATGGCTTGCGCCCCAGTATCGCCAATCTGGTTGCCCGCTAGAGCCAAGATTCTGAGATTGGCCAAGATTGGAGAGTTTACTATGGCTTGTGCTCCGTTTACACTGATCCGGTTGTGCTCCAGATTCAAAGATGTGAGATTGGCCAAGGCTGGAGATTTTGCTATGACTTGCACCCCAGTATCGCTGATCCAGTTGTGACTCAGATTCAATACAGTGAGTTTGTTCAAGATCCGAAAGTCTGCTAGGGCTAGTTCCCAGGCAACACCGATCCGGTTGTGCTCCAGATTCAAAGATGTAAGATTGGCCAAGATTGGAGAGTTTACTATGGTTTGTACTCCGGTCACACTGATAAAGGCGTTATTCAGAGACAAGGATGTGAGCTTGCTCAAGCTTGGAGATTCCGCTATGGCTTGTACCCCATCATCGCAGATCTGGTTTCTATCAAGATTCAATGCAGTGAGATTGCTCAACGTTTGAGATTTCGCTATGGCCTGCGCACCGGCATCGCCGATCTTGTTGTCCTTCAGATCCAAGGATACCAGCTTATTACCATAAGGTAACATCCTTCTAAGCATCTCTAATGTGAAATTTTCTAGCTTAAGGCTTGTACAGGCGTCTTGAGGAGCCTCTTGTAAGAACATTATTAACGCATTAGCCTCGTTGAAGTTCAACATATCAAACGTCATAACGTTAACATTCTGGCGATAAAATTCAGGGCTATGAGTTTTATCCGCAAGGAGTTTATCTCCTGTCAGATTCTGTAACCTTACGAGGTCTTTTGGCGGTAGATTATCGGCGATTTTCCCCAGAATTTCCAGCGGCATGTCCCTTAATGATTTTTGTGGTGATTCAGACAGAGAAGAGGATGCAACATTTTCTTTGTCAGGCATGCGATCGCTAGCAAATGCCGATGATAATCCTATTAAACTTATTGATG
The DNA here is from genome assembly GCA_019636035.1 of Candidatus Paracaedibacteraceae bacterium. Lineage (GTDB taxonomy): Bacteria > Pseudomonadota > Alphaproteobacteria > Paracaedibacterales > Paracaedibacteraceae > Paracaedibacter. The sequence goes on along the minus strand of JAHBYI010000002.1, from coordinate 124,984 downwards.
CTAATAGCAATGATTTTTTTATATTTGTTTTAATCATATTGATTCTTCCGTGGTTGTATAATTTTAGTACCAAGCTAGATTTAGGCAGTTCAATCAGGAATGCCATACGTATAAAATACGTAGGTGTTAACTTTTATTTTTGATCCTTCATCCTTTTGCCTCAGCGGGAGGATGAGTAGTTTACATATCATTTGCGCCTCAGAATAAGATGTGGTATATCTGATTCTATGTATTAATTTCAGGGGTCGAACTATGACTATTTTATTGTTCATTCACGTTGTCATTACCGTTTGCTTGATTGGCGTAATTCTGATGCAAAAAAGTGACGGGAGTGGTATGGGACTTGGTGGCAACCCAACCAGCAGCATGTTTTCCGCTCGTGGCGCAGCAAACCTTCTAACGCGTGCAACGGCTGTCCTTGCAACCTTGTTTTTTGTGAATGCTATCTTGATGGCTTCGATTTCAAAACATCAAACTCAGTCTGTTGATAAGATCTTAGGTGAGGCACCTGCCCAACCGTCGATCCCCGCAGACAATTCAAACTAATCAAATCAAGGGGGCAACGGCCCCCTAAAAAATTGGTATCAGAGATTTCAGTATGGCTAAATTTATTTTTGTAACAGGCGGTGTTGTATCCTCATTAGGCAAGGGTTTGGCCGCATCTGCGTTGGCGGCTATTCTCCAAGCAAGGGGTTTTAAGGCGCGCTTACGCAAACTTGACCCCTACCTTAACGTTGACCCCGGTACCATGAGTCCCTATCAGCATGGTGAGGTTTTTGTCACCGACGATGGTACAGAATCTGACCTCGATTTGGGGCATTACGAACGGTTTACAGGGATCAGCACCCAAAAAACCGACAGCATTACAACCGGGAAAATTTATTCTGCCGTTCTGGCTAAGGAACGTCGCGGTGATTATTTAGGGGCAACGGTTCAAGTCGTCCCTCACATCATTGATGAGATCAAAACCTTTGTCACCAATGATATTACAGACGAAGATTTCGTTATCTGCGAAATCGGCGGCACTGTCGGCGATATCGAAAGTCTGCCGTTTCTTGAGACTATCCGCCAATTAGGCAATGATTTAGGCCGCGAGAACTGCATGTATATTCATGTGACTCTGTTGCCCTATATCGCAGCAGCAGGCGAAATCAAGACAAAACCAACCCAACATTCCGTCAAAGAGCTTTTAAGTGTTGGGATTCAGCCGGATTTACTGCTCTGTCGTTCAGATCGCGAAATTCCCGAAGATGCTCGTCGCAAATTAGGTCTATTCTGTAACGTCAAGGCTGAACGCGTCATTGAAGCGAGTGACTTGAAGTCTATTTACGAAGCTCCGCTTGTTTATCATGCCAATGGCCTTGACACTGAGGTTTGCAAGTATTTTAAGATCGACGCAAAAGCACCTGATCTATCCACATGGCAAGAAATTGTGCGCCGCATTCACTATCCTGAGGGCATGGTTACCATTGCCATCGTTGGAAAATATATGCAGCTTCTCGATGCCTATAAATCGATTATCCAGGCCTTAACACATGCCGGTATTGCCCATAATGTTAAGGTAAATTTAAAATGGATTGACGCAGAACAAACCGATCAGGTGGCACACCATCTGAGGGGCGTTCAGGCGATCTTAGTCCCTGGTGGGTTTGGGAATCGCGGCGTTGACGGAAAATTAGAAGCCATACGGTTTGCCCGCGAGAATAAGATCCCTTATCTGGGAATTTGCTTTGGCATGCAATTGGCTGTTCTTGAAACTGCCCGCAATGTTCTGGGAATATCCCAAGCCAACTCAACGGAATTAGATGCCAACACACCGGAACCTGTTATCGGGCTCATGACAGAATGGATGGACGGCGAGACATTACAAAGACGCCAAGGAGACGGCAACTTGGGCGGGACAATGCGCCTTGGTGCCTATGACTGCACCCTGTCACCACAATCCATAACAGCCAAACTATATGGAACCCAAGCAATTTCTGAACGCCATCGCCATCGCTATGAAGTGAACATGACCTACAAAGATCGTATCGAATCAACGGGACTCAAATTCGTCGGCATGTCACCTGAGGGCGACCTTCCTGAAGTTGTTGAACGACAAGACCATCCTTGGTTTATCGGCGTTCAGTTCCACCCTGAATTTAAATCCAGACCGTTTGCTCCTCACCCGCTCTTTGTTGGGTTTGTGGGTGCCGCCATGGAAAATCTGAAATCATAAAAGGAAAAATAAATGACTCATCATGTTAAAATCGGAAACATCACATTTGGCAACGATTTACCCTTTGTTTTGCTAGCTGGCCCTTGTGTTTTAGAAAGTCGCGAGCATACCCTTATGATGGCAGGATCCCTCAAAGAAATAACTGATCGCGTCGGCATCCCCTTTATCTACAAAACATCATTTGACAAAGCAAATCGCACATCCATTAGCGGAATCCGCGGTATGGGGCTAGAGGCGGCTCTTCCCATCTTCAAGGAAATCAAAGAAACCTTTGGATGCCCCGTTGTAACGGACGTACATTCCCCAGAACAATGCGCAGCCGTCGCAGAGGCCGTTGATATCCTTCAGATCCCGGCATTCTTGTGCCGTCAAACAGATTTGCTACAAGCCGCAGCCGAGACCGGTAAAGTCATCAACATTAAAAAAGGTCAATTCCTTGCGCCCTGGGATATGGTTAACGTTGTCAAAAAAGTCGAAGGATTTGGCAACACCAATATTTTGCAATGTGAACGGGGTGTTTCCTTCGGATACAACACGTTAGTATCAGATATGCGCTCTCTGGCTATTATGGCAAAGAATAATTATCCTGTTGTTTATGACGCAACCCATTCCGTACAACAACCGGGTGGTGCCGGTGCCTCATCAGGGGGTGACCGCCAGTTCGTTCCTGTTTTGGCGAAAGCAGCTGTTTCCGTTGGTGTTGCTGCTGTCTTTATGGAAACGCACCAAGATCCGGACAATGCCCCTAGTGATGGGCCAAACATGGTCAAACTTCAAGATATGGAAGCTTTACTGACCAAGTTGAAACAATTTGACCAGTTGGCTAAGTCTTGTTAAGTCCATGGATACAGCCATTGTTGCATCCATTATCCAGTATCTTCAAGGGACAAGTGTCGAACTTGTCTCTGTTTATTTGTTTGTCACAAGCGTCATCACCATCCTTGGGTTATTCCGCTATCTAGGACTTCATGGCCTGTATGCCTATAATGTGATTGCAACTATTCTTGCGAATATTCAAGTCCTCAAAATATCCCAGTTTTCTCTCTCGCCTGAACCTGTTGCCTTGGGAACCATTACCTTTGCGACGATCTTTCTCGTCAGCGATATGATCACAGAACACTACGGCAAAGAAGCCGCACAGCGCAGCATCTGGATCAGTTTTTCTGCCCAAATCATCGTGACAATCCTCATGGTCTTGACCTTAGGACACACACCTGTTATCGGTGATGCCGGGCATGTGGCGATGGAAACCCTGTTTATCCCCTCTCCGCGTTTGGTTATCGCAAGTTTAGTTTCGTTTGTGATCAGCTTGATGATTGATATTCAACTCTATAATGCCATCAACCGCTGGACACATCAGCGATTTTTATGGCTGAGGACAAGTGCCTCAACGATTGTTGGTGCCTTGGCCGATAACATCATCTTTAGCACGCTAGCCTGGGTGATTCTATCACCAACCCCCGTCTCCATGCACACGCTAATCTATACCTACATCTTGGGAACATACGTTGCCCGCGTCCTCATCGCCATTGCGTCAACCCCGGTTATGTACCTAAGCTATTGGGTGAAACAAAAATAACAATCGCGGTTATGGCTATACCAAAAATTAATATTTGCAAATCTAAAAGTAACTTTTATAATTTATATAGTATGATTTTATTTTTGCAAAGATTGCCCCATGATTACCAGATATCTCGAAGATCGCCTTTATCGTGCCTTATTGCTCAATCCTGTCGTTTATCTTAATGGCCCCCGACAAGCAGGCAAAAGCACCCTTGTTCGTTCTCTGGATGAGTCAGCCCTCTCAGCAGACTATGTCACACTTGACAGTCCAACTCAGCTTGCAGCTGCCGTCAATGCACCCCAGGACTTTTTAACAAAACGAAAGCAATCCCTTATTATTGACGAAGTGCAATTGGCTCCCGAATTGTTTCGAGAAATAAAGATCGCCGTTGATGAATTGCGATTCCAGCAAAAATCAGCGATCCATGGTAAATATCTTTTAACAGGATCGGCCAATATTATGGCGTTTCCGGAACTATCTCAATCCCTTGTTGGCCGCATGAGTGTTTTGACATTATACCCACTTTCAGCTGTTGAAATTACCAAAGGTAAAGGGGATTTTATACATAACCTCTTTGATCAGAATTTCACTTTTTCTCAGAATTCTGCCTCCTTTCTCGAAATCATGAAAAAATCAACATACCCCGAAATTCACGCACTTGATTCATCAATACGGCAAGACTGGTTTGAAAGTTATATTGCGACTCTCTTGCAACGCGATGTCCGCTCTCTTGCACAAATTGAAAAATTAAGCACACTCCCAAATCTTCTCAGAATTCTTGCTGCACGTGCAGGGGGACTCATTAATGACGCAGAGATTGCAAGGGATGCAGGGTTAAACCCCATGACTTGCAAAAACTACAAAACTCTTTTCAAGATGCTTTTTATAACATTCGAAATCGCTCCGTGGTTTAGAAATACAGGCAAACGATTAGTCAAATCCCCAAAAGGTTTTTTCATCGATACAATGTTGCTATCTCATCTTTTACAATTTGATATTGATACACTCGAGGCAAAACGACCGGATATATTTGGCCATGTCCTTGAAAATTTTGTTGCCTCTGAACTGTTAAAATTGATCAACATTAGAAACCCAAATGTTTCCCTCTTTCACTTCAGAACAAACGACAACAAAGAAGTCGATTTTGTTTTAGAAAGAGCAGACAACAAAATTGTTGGTATTGAAGTGAAAAAAAGCGAGACCGTGACACCTTCTGACTTCAAAGGACTAATCACGCTCCAAGAACTTGCAAAAGATGATTTTTCAACAGGAGTTGTCCTTTATAAAGGGAAAGACATCATCCCCTTTGGAAAAAATCTATGGGCGATTCCTTTGCCCATGCTGTGGCAGTAATCTCGAGAATTAGCACTTTTCATTTCCCATCGTGTTGAAGGTATGAGATAATCGCACAGACAATTAATCAATGCTTTAAGAACAAATGACTCAGTTTAAATTCACATTCCGCCGCCCGAATCCAAACTCACGTGCACGCCTTGGGGTTCTTGAAACGCCTCATGGTACCGTTGAAACGCCAGCTTTTATTTTTTGCGCCACAAAGGCAGCCATCAAGGGCGTCACACCGGAACAAATGAAAGCTGAGGGAACGCAATTTATTCTATCCAACACGTATCACTTGATGTTGCAACCAGGATCTGAGATTGTGCAAAAAGCAGGCGGCCTGCATCAATTTATGGGATGGAATGGTCCTATGTTGACAGATTCCGGTGGCTTTCAAATTTTTAGCCTCGGTCACGGTTCTGTTGCCGAAGAGATCAAAGGGCGTCGGAATTCATCACGCCCCAAGACCATGCTCAAAATCACGGAAGAAGGGGCAAAATTTAAGTCCTATATTAACGGTCAGACCTATATGCTGACCCCGGAAAAATCCGTACAGGTTCAACGGGAACTCGGGCCCGACTTTGTGGTCGTTTTGGACGAGTGTACTCCCTACCACGTTGATAAACGTTATACAGCACGATCCATGCACATGAGCCACCGCTGGGCTGTGCGCAGTATGGATGAATTCAAACGTCACGACGACGGAACACAAAAATTGTATGGTATCCTTCAAGGGGGTGTCTACGAAGATTTGCGCAAAGAGGCTTGCGATTTTGTGAACACCCACGATTTCTTTGGCCACGCCGTTGGTGGCTCGCTTGGTGCCAGCAAAGATCAAATGTATGACGTGGTTGCCATGACTATGGAAAATCTACGCGACGATCGCCCCGTTCACTTGCTGGGTATTGGCGGGGTTCAAGATATTTTCAATGGTGTGCGTCATGGCATCGATACCTTTGACTGCGTTCACCCAACTCGCCTCGCCCGCCATGGCGGTGCCTTGGTTCGCCCGGAACATAACCCGAAACCAACCCGCGAACACATTGTCCTATCTAACAGTCAATACCGTGAAGATTTTACACCAATTGAACCGGACTGTTCTTGTAATACGTGTAAGAACTACACGAAGGCCTACATCCATCACTTGATGAAAGCAGGTGAACTACTGGCTTATCCCCTGATTACTATTCACAACGTAAACTTTATGAACCGCCTGCTCACCGCAGTACGTCAAGGCATTGAAACAGGGACTCTCGATCAGATTGAAAAAGATTGGGTTCCTGTATATAGTCATTCCATTTAACCTGAATACAGCTAAATTCGTCGATTAGCTGTATTCAACTTAACTGAAACGACTATAATTTACACTTGAATTATATGAATCTCAGTCGGTGCCTTTTTTCCAATCCAATTATTGGTTACACGACGAATGTGGACTCTAATTTCTTCTTTTAGGGTCTCCAAATCCCGATACCCATTATGGATGCAGTTACGGACAGCACGAATAATGTCTCGTTCCAGCTGCTCTTGTTCTTCACCACCAACCGTGATCCCAATCAAGGACAATCGCGGCTCACACTCTAAGTCTCCGGATCGATCCAAAACAACAGACACAAACACAGCCCCACTGGTGGCTAACTTAGCACGTTCCCCCATCATAGGGCCAAACAACGGCACCATGCGTGATCCGTCATAGCCTAAACGCCCAACAGGAACATAGTCCATAATCGCAGGATTTTCAGCATCCAAACGAATCAATGAACCGTTTTCCGGGATAACAGCCTTTGGAATCCCACAACTCAATCCCAGTTCAGCTTGTTCTGTCATGTGACGCAATTCACCATGGACGGGAATCAATACTTGTGGCTTAACCCACTCGTACATCTGCATCAATTCATCACGAGCCGGATGGCCTGAAACGTGGATCCCTTCGTCATCATGGGATGTAATAATGTGCACCCCTTTACGAACAAGATTATTCTGTAACAAGTTAATGGATCGCTCATTCCCCGGGATAACACGCGAAGAGAAAAAGACAACATCTCGATGGTCAAGTTTGATGAAAGGATGAGAATCCCCTGCTATACGAGACAAAGCAGCACGCGGTTCACCTTGCGACCCTGTACTCAAGATTAAAACATCATCAGGTGGCAGTCTCATGGCCGTGTCTTCATCGATAAAGGCGGGAATGTCTTTTAAATATCCCGATTTTTGTGCAGCATCAACCATTTTATGCAAAGAACGACCAACCAGACAAACCTTACGACCACAAGCCTTGGCTGCCAGAATAGCTGTTTCAACACGTGCCAAGTTTGAAGCAAAACACGCGATAATAACACGTTTGCCCTTCTGAGCCGCAACTTGAGCAAAAATCTCATGGCGGACAGTTTCCTCTGACCCGGCAACGCCTTTGTTAAAGACATTGGTTGAATCACAAACCAACGCCAGAATTCCCTGATCACCCCAGTCTTTCAACCGCTCAGAGTCCGTCGCTTCACCCAACATTGGTGCCGGATCAATTTTCCAATCGCCTGTGTGCATAACCGTCCCAAGAGATGTGGCAATAGCCAAAGCATTAGGTTCAGGAATTGAGTGCGTCAACGTAATGTATTCTACTAAGAACTTACCAACCTTAAGTTCTCCTGACAAAGGAACCTCAATAATCTTAACATCCTTACCCCATGGGAATTCTTTAACTTTTTGACGGACAATCTCAGCTGTAAATTTAGTTGCATAGATCGGGCAACGCAACAATGGCCACAAGTAAGGAATAGCCCCAACATGATCTTCATGAGCATGGGTTAAAACCAACCCAACCAAACGATCTTTGTTTTGGACAATAAACTCAGGATCCGGTGTGATCACATCAACACCCAAACGATCTCCAAAAGTAACGCCCAAGTCCACCATCAACCACTGACCATCATGGCCATAGAGGTTTAAGTTCATGCCAATTTCGCCTGATCCCCCCAATGGTAGGAACCAAAAATCATTTTTCCCCGGAATATGGTTTGTCATCCTTATTTTCCATCTCTTTTCTAATCAACTTGAAAATGATGACCGTAATCATCATATTGAATTTGACTTTCTCTATAGTATAGAGCAATCAGGCATCAGATGATAGAGACCTTATACCAAAGCCCCTATCATCTGCTTTGCTCTATTTGCCGGCTGCGAACAACTCTCGGCCAATCAACATCCGACGAATCTCGGAAGTTCCCGCACCAATTTCATAAAGTTTCGCATCGCGTAACAACCGCCCTGTTGGCGTTTCGTTGATATATCCCATTCCCCCAAAAATCTGAATTGCATCAAGGGATACTTTCGTTGCATTTTCAGCAGCTAACAATATAGCCGCCGCTGCATCTTGGCGTGTCACTTTTTTCTGATCACAAGCCTTAGCAACAGCATAAACATAGGCTCGGCTGGAATTAAGTGCTGTATACATATCGGCAATTTTACCTTGGATGAGCTGAAATTCACCAATTGCTTTGCCAAATTGGTTACGCTCATGAACATAAGGCAAGCAATAATCTAAAGCAGCCGCCATAATCCCCAAGGGGCCTGCTGCTAAAACAGCACGCTCATAATCCAGACCGCTCATCAAGACTTTGACGCCTCGATTGAGCTCACCCAGAATGTTTTCTTCGGGAACAAAACACGAATCAAAGACAAGTTCGCATGTATTTGATCCCCGCATTCCCAGTTTATCAAGTTTTTGTGCCGTCGAAAAACCTTTGTATCCCTTTTCAACAAGAAAAGCTGTTATTCCCTTGGATCCGGCTGTCGCATCAGTTTTCGCGTAAACCACAAGAGTTTCAGCATCTGGACCATTCGTGATCCACATTTTGTTCCCGTTCAAAATATAACCACCATCAACCTTATCTGCTTTGAGGCGCATGCTCACAACATCAGAACCGGCTCCCGGTTCACTCATGGCTAAGGCACCAACATGGTCGCCGCTGATCAATTTTGGTAAATATTTGCGTTTTTGCTCAGGCGTACCGTTCAAAGATATCTGATTCACACATAAATTTGAATGAGCCCCATAACTCAGGCCGACCGATGCTGATGCCCTTGAGATTTCTTCCATAGCAATAACATGCTCTAAATATCCCATACCGGAACCGCCAAACTCTTCACTAACGGTAATCCCCAGCAATCCAAGTTGCCCCAATTCAGGCCAAAGATCACGAGGAAACTCATTGGTTTCATCAATTGCAGCAGCACGAGGTGCAATTCGCTCTGCTGCAAACTGACGAACCATATCGCGAACACTCTGAGCGATGTCGCCTAAATCAAAATCAAATTCGTGCATTGTTTTCTAGCCTCTTGATTACTAAGGTGGTTTAGGCCACCGTTCCTTTTTCTTTCAGGTGAATTTCACCCGCATTTGTCATTCTTAGAGATACCTGAGTCGCATGGCGTAAATCAATAGATTTAACCTGATTAAAATCAATTTTAGCATTCGCCAAAACGCTGATCAGGCGTTTTAGTGCCCCTTCCGGATCCTTTTCAGGGAGTTTTACCTCAATTGTCTTATCAACAAGTAAATTCCAACGCCGCTCACCAACCCATGTGATCGCAGCAACACGCTTTTTAAAGTCTGGAAGTTGATTTAAAAGAGTCAGTAATTTCGGTGCATGGCGCGGGGCGTCACTCCCAACAACAACCGGTAAATGAGTGTAATTTTGAATGTTTTTATCTGAAATAATGACACCATCTGCATCAACGAGATAATGCTTTTGGCGGTGCTGCCACAACGCAATCGGAACACGCTCTTCAATCGAAATATAAATGGAATCAGGAAGTCTTCGTTGCACAGACACATCCTTGACCCAAGAAATTTGCTTAATACTATCGCGGATTTCATCCGGTGAAAACTTAAGGATTGAATCCCCTTTTTTCAATTGGATTTGCTCTAATAACCGTTGTGATTCAATATTATTCCGCCCATAAACATAAACTTCTGACAGGGTAAACCCAACCTTACCGGCCTTATCAGCAGCAGCTGTTGTTAACGCATCCCACCAAAGACCGGGGTACCCCGCTAATAAAAGATAACCAACCGTCGTAATCGTAGCAGAAGCTGAGGCAATAGCCAATCGTCGCCTGAGAACGTCTGCCCCACCACGTAATTTCTTGGGATTTTGCCACAAGGATTTAAAGGATGACATAACCGCAGCAAGAGACAATTTAGTCGCTTTACGACGGGTCGGTCGCGCCCGTTTTACTGGTGGCATTGGGCATTCTCCACAATCCAGTCAACCAGCTGATTAAAAGACAGACCACTGTGTGCCGCAATTTCCGGTAGTAAGGACAAAGGCGTCATTCCCGGGTGCGTGTTAATCTCAAGCAAATAAAATTGATCTTTCCGCTCATCATACATCAAATCAGACCGAGAAACACCATGGCATTCCAAAGCTTGATGCGCTTTAAGACCAATATCCAAAGCCTGAGCATAAGCCTTATCCGTCAACGGAGCAGGCATTTTATGAATTGCTTTGCCGTCCGTATATTTTGCTTCGTAATCATAAAATCCTTGGACAGGGCAAATCTCAATGGCACCGATGGCCTTACTGCCAACAACACCGACTTGAATTTCACGCCCGTCTATAAACTCCTCGACAAGGACTATTTTTGACTCCGGCCAAGCAGGATCAAAAGCAACAGGTTCGGACAAATCGCGAACAATATAGACACCGCGACTAGATCCCTCAGCAATGGGTTTTACCACATAAGGCACCGTCATCGGATGGCCTTTTTTCAAATCAGCAACGCTGATAACCTTATAAACAGGTGTCGGCAATCCGGCGCACATAAAAATTTTACGTGACATGATTTTATCCATACCAATGGCCGAAGCTGTCACACCTGAGTGCGTATAGGGGATTTGCATCGTCTCCAAAACGCCTTGAATGACGCCATCTTCGCCCCCTGTTCCATGCAAGGCAATAAAGGCAACATCAGGCTTAGGGGTCAAATCCTGGGTTAATTTAAGAATATCACGCGTGACGTCAACTGCTTTGACAGTATGTCCATTATCCTGCAAAGCTTTGACTATGGCCGCCCCTGAGGTTAAGGAAACCTCACGCTCATTCGACCACCCTCCCATCAGCACCGCGATTGTTTTTTTAGACATTTATTCACCGAGTAATATACAGATTCTGCCCCTAGTTTAGCATACTCTGAGCGTAAGAATCACCCAAAATTAACCTTTATGAGCAGCAAATAAACTCAAAAGTTCCCCTGCTGTTTCGCTGTAAGCCTCGGCATCCCAAACCAATCCGGGGTTCAAAACTTTGCGATCAACCCCATCCAGAGATACAGGAATATCAAGGTCAAACGGTTGGAGTTTCTCAAACGCACACTGGCGAATCTCACCGCTGGTTATGGCTGAAACGATGCGACGCGTCACTCTGAGTGGGAAACGTTCACCGCCTTTACCATAGGAACCACCACCCCATCCTGTATTGACAAGATAGACCTCCGCGCCTGTTTCCTTAAGACGCTGAACCAGCAACGCCGCATATTCTTTGGGTGGTCGCGCAAAAAACGGTGCACCAAAACAGGCAGAAAACGTTGTTTTAATCCCCTGACCTGCCCCAAATTCAGTACTCCCTACCAACGCCGTATAGCCTACCAGAAAATAATCAATAACTTGATCATGATTCAACCTCGCCACGGGTGGCAAAACTCCAAACAAATCACACGTCAAAAAGATGACACTATTGGGATGCCCATGCACAAGCTCCATGGCTCGTCCTGGGATAAAATCTAACGGATAAACAACCCGCGTATTTTCTGTAATCGAAGCATCATCATAATCGGGCACGCCCTCACCATCAAGAACAACATTTTCCATGATGGATCCTTGGCGGATTGCATCCCAAATCAAAGGCTCACCATCCTTAGAAAGCCGGATACACTTAGCATAGCACCCGCCCTCAAAGTTAAAGACCCCATCTGCAGACCAGCCATGCTCATCATCACCAATCAGTTGACGCTCAGGATCAGCCGACAACGTTGTCTTTCCCGTTCCGGACAATCCAAAAAACAAAGTTGTCTTCCCGTCAGATCCTTTGTTTGCGGCACAATGCATTGGTAAAACATCTTGATCCGGCAACAAAAAGTTCAATACCGAAAACATAGCCTTTTTCATCTCGCCCGCATAATGCGTTCCACAAATAAGAACACGTTTTCCTATAAAATCGAGCACAATCGCAGCCTCACCATTCAAACCATATTGGGCAGCATCCGGTTTATAATGGGCAGCATTCACCAAGTGCCATTCCGTTTTGAGCAAAGGCTGAGCAGGCGTAATAAAAAGATCCTGACAAAATAATGTGTGCCAAGCAAAATTACACTGGACGCGGACAGTTATATGATACGTTGGATGGGATCCGACCTGAAGTCGATCCTCATAAATAGGATAAGACGAAAGTGATGCGCATGCTTCTTGCCAAAGGCGTTCAAAGACATCGGGCGATAAGGCTTGATTCATGCCACCCCAGTTAACTTTTGATTCAGTTACAGCATCTCGAACAATATATTTATCTTTTGGCGAGCGTCCTGTGCGCTCTCCCGTCAAGACACGAAGCGCACCATTGGAGGCGAGAACACCTTCGTGATTACTGAGTGCTGTAGCGAACAAATCCTGGGAAACACTTCCTTGTGGCACCATGCTCATCCTCTTATGATAGACTTTGATGATAATAGGATACCAAACATTCCAGACAACACAATAAGGATTTTGATACTGTTTCATTTTAATCAGGAAAAAATAACAAATGACACAGTGACGTTGTTACAAGCTCAAATGGAATAAATATTCCGTGCATTTTCGAAGAGTGATACCTATATTTAAAAAATATGAGCAGAAAAATTATCAATAAATAAGGGATTTTGTATGTTCAAGAAAACGATGATTGTACTGTTTTTTCTTTTATCGATGACATTAGGCTGGTTGTTTTATGGCACGGGTGGTGTTTATGCACCTGTTAGTCACCACCAAGATGAAGCTATTATTATAGAAAAAGGGATGAGAATGAAGGATGTTGCCGATCTTTTACTCGGCAAAAAACTCATTAGCAATCGTTATGCCTTTTATGTAGCCGCCCTTCTCGATCGCCAATGGGGCAGACTAAAGGCCGGTGAATTTTTGATTCCTGATCATGCGCGACCAACAGAAATTATTCGCATTTTATGCTGTGGTAAAGTCATTGTGCACAAGATAACCTTTCCCGAAGGATCGACCGCCCATGAAATTGTTGATGAGATTAACAAAATTAGCATCCTTAAAGGAGAGATTCTTCACGTTCCGGCCGAGGGCTTTATGTTACCGGATACCTATACCTATGTGTATGGTGATACGAAACAAAGCCTTGTCAATCGTATGGAAGCAGCCATGATTATGGTTCTGGCAGAAACATGGGCGAAACGTAAGGCAGATGTGCCGTATGAAAACTCCCTCGAAGCCCTGACATTAGCCTCCATCGTTGAAAAAGAAACAGGTCGCAAAGATGAACGTAAACGTATTGCCGGCGTTTTCACCAACCGCCTTAAGAAAGGGATGCGTTTACAAGCTGACCCAACCGTTATCTATGGGATCACCCTTGGCAAAAGTAAATTAGGGCGAAAAATCACAAAGAATGACCTGAAATCGGAAACAATCTATAACACATATTTGATCGAAGGATTACCCCCTCGCCCCATTTGCTGCCCCGGCAAAGCCGCAATCGAGGCTGCCATGCAACCCATGACAACCAAAGATTTGTTCTTTGTTGCTAATGGTGTCGGCGGGCACAATTTCAGCTCATCTCTTGGCCAGCACAATGCCTATGTAAGTCAGTATCGATCCGGTCTTTAATTTTTATAGTTGTTCCAGTTAAGTTTAATACAGTTAACTGAGAAGCGTACATTAGTACGTGAGCGACGAATTTAGCTGTATCAGGACTAAATGGAAGGACTATATCAGTGGTTTACTCTACCTCTCACCTTGTGAGGGAGAGGTAATATATTGCTCATCATCGGGCTCCTCAAGAGGTGCTGTACAACAACAAAAGCATGATGCTAAGAAGGAGATGATTCTATCTATTGTACGTTCAGCACAAGAATCATAAACGTCCACGTCACTAGTCAAAGGAACCAACAACAAGTAGGTTTCCTCATTCGCCTCTTGGGATACCGCTCCGCCCAAGATCAGCCAGAGAAAAAGTAGAGATTTATAATGTCTCATATTGACTTTCCCGGCAACAGGAGGAAACTCAGTGATGGTCGTCCCCCGTCCCCTCATAAATAAACCGTCGACTGCAATAGGGGCATTCGACCTTACCGTCTTTTCCAACATTCAGATAAACGTTTGGATGACCTAAACCATCACCAACACCATTGCCGTCGCAATTAACAACTTTCGTATCAACGTATCTGATATCCTCTGTCATTGATCCCCCCCCGTAAACCGATTAATCTCTAGTTCTTTTGAATGCTTTGTAACTGACCGGAATACTTAAAACATACCCGAACATAACAACGGACAAAGTAATCCATGGTGCCGTAAACAAAGCACCTGCAACAAAAGTTAAACCAACTAAAACCAAAGGAAAGAATCGACGACCAATCTGAACTTTCTTAAATGAAAACATAGGGACAACACTAATGGCTAAGGATCCCACAAGAAAAAGAACAGCCGCGTCCAACCAAGCCGATGACCAAAGCAACCATTCAGGAAACTCAATGCTTAACATGGTCGGAATCAAAGCCAGAATAGCGCAAGCCGGAGCCGGACATCCCATAAAGAAATTCTCAGATCCGGATGGTTCACGACCTTCAATACTGATCGTGTTAAATCGTGCTAAACGCAAGCCCAAACACACCGCAAAATACAAGGTAAACAACCACCCTGCCCCTTGCCATTCATGAAGTGATCTAAGATAAATCACAATAGCCGGGCTCACGCCAAAACTAATAAAGTCAGACAACGAATCCAACTCGGCACCAAAACGACTTGTCGCATTTAACATTCGCGCAATACGCCCATCCATAGCATCGAATAGAGCCGCCATAAAAATAGCCCCGACAGCAAATTCCCAACGAGATTGCAAGGCAAACCTAACCGCACTTAATCCCATACATAATGCCATGACTGTCGTCATATTCGGCAATAACATAACCAGATTAACATTCGACATACGATCACGCGTTGCCCGAATACGTTCCGGCAATCGTCGCCTTAGACTATCGGTCTGTTGCGTTGTTTGAGATTTTTTCTTGCGGTCAGTCATTGTTAGCTTTTAATCCCTTCACGGACGGATTCTTTAGAGTGCATATCTGCCATGACCGTTTCACCGCCAATCATCCGCTGACCAACACAGACAAGAGGAACAACACCCTTTGGCAAATAAACATCAACACGACTACCGAATCGAATGAGACCATACAATTCCCCCACAGATACGGAACGACCTTCAGCGGTCTGACATAAAATACGACGGGCAATCAATCCTGCAATTTGAGTACAGGCTATTTTTACCTTGCCATTATTCACAACAATTGTTTGACGCTCATTGTCTTCACTCGCTTTATCTAGGGACGCATTGATGAACTTACCCGGATGATAAATGATTTTCTCAATCGTGCCCGCAATCGGCGTCCGTTGGACATGAACATCAAAAACGTTCAAGAAAATACTAACGCGCGTCACCTTATCATCACCCAAACCATAATCTTTTGGAGGAACAACATCCGTAATCAGGCTCACCATGCCATCAGCCGGAGAGACAATCAACCCTTCACGTGTCGGCGTAACACGCTTTGGCATACGGAAAAAATAGACACACCACGCTGTCAAAATAAAGCCAATAACCCCAAGCGTATGAGACAAGGCGTACAACAGCATTGAGATAACAAAGAAAATAAGGACGAATTTAACACCATCTTTGTGGATCGGTGCGAATACTGAGGTCATGAGTTATTCCTAATTATGTAATGTATTTACGTTTAAATTGCCCGATTTTCATAAAAATAGCAAGCACGGGAAGTTTTTTAAACATTAACCATCGTCTTTAGTCTTACGGATAGAAAACGCTCAACTTTAGTTAACCTTATGATTTTAAAGAGACAATCCCCACTATCAAGGAGACTCAAAGTAAGACTCGCAACATCACTGAATGACTTTTCTTCAGATAAAGAGAAGGCGAGTTGTTTATTGTTATCTATTAATAGAGTAATACTCCATTTATACGCCACAATTTACAGTTGACATAATAGGTCTAAATTGTTTCTCGATAAACTCAACAATTTATGTAATAGATTTTTAGGGCATAAATTAAGACAAAAAATTCCCCGGGTGTTTACAAGTAGAGGCATGACCGGGGGACACGTTTATTATAAAAGAATTCAGGATAAGTAATGTCAAGTTGGGTTCAGATTCTAACTGGGACAAACTGATCCCGACCGTTTACAAATTTTCAAAAATACGTTAGGGTTCAAGAATATATTGTAAGACAACATCCTAATAATAAGTTTGCACCATGATCGATAAGACCTTTAATCCACAAGACGTTGAACCAAAACTCTATGAAGCGTGGGAAAAATCCGGCCGATTTTCTTGTGATCCCCTCTCTAATAAGCCAACATATACGATCATGATGCCCCCCCCGAATGTCACGGGAAGTCTACACGTTGGTCATGCTCTGACTTATACGCTTCAGGATGTCCTAATCCGCTTTAAACGTCTGTGTGGCTATGACGTTCTGTGGCAGCCCGGCACAGATCACGCGGGTATTGCAACGCAAATGGTTGTCGAGCGTAACCTTGAAAAAGAGGGGATCACTCGCCATGATCTGGGAAGAGACGACTTTATCAAAAAGATCTGGGAGTGGAAAGAATACTCCGGCGGAGAAATTGTTCGCCAGCAACGCCGCCTGGGCATATCACCAGACTGGACACGCCAACGTTTTACCATGGACGAAGATCTATGCGAAGCTGTTCGCAAGGTTTTTGTGCAACTCTATAAGGACGGGTTAATCTACCGCGATAAACGCCTGGTCAACTGGGATCCAAAATTTCAAACAGCGGTTTCTGACCTTGAGGTTATCCCTCAGGATACGAAAGGGAATATGTATCACATTAAGTACCCGATCGTTGGGTCTGATGAGACCATCACCATTGCCACAACGCGCCCCGAGACAATGCTCGGTGATACAGCGGTTGCCGTTCACCCGGAAGATGAACGCTATACACATCTTGTTGGCAAAATGATTCGCCTACCGCTAACAGGCCGTGAAATCCCGATTGTTGCTGATGATTATTGCGATCGCGAAAAAGGAACAGGTGCCGTAAAAATCACACCAGCCCATGATTTTAATGACTTTGAGGTTGGTCGTCGTCATAGCCTGCCCCTCATTAACATTATGGATACCCGTGCCCATTTGAACGATACCGTTCCGGAGAAATATCAAGGACTGAGCGTTGCTGCTGCCCGCAAAACTATTCTTGCAGACTTAGAAGAAATTGAAATCCTTGAGAAAATCGAGCCTGTCATGCACGCCGTCCCCTTTGGCGAGCGATCCGGTGTTGAGATTCAGCCTATGTTGACGGATCAATGGTTCTTAGATGCCTATAAACTAGCACAACCAGCCCTTGAAGCCGTACGTTCAGAAAAGACAAAATTTGTTCCTGAATTCTGGAATGCGACCTATTTTGACTGGCTTGACAATATTCAACCGTGGTGTATTTCTCGCCAGATCTGGTGGGGGCATCAAGTCCCTGCTTGGTTTGCTGAAGATGGTACTATTTTTGTTGCCGAAACGGAAGAACAAGCCTATGCCGAGGCTCGGGCTAAACTGGGAGATACAGTTCAACTCACCCGCGACACAGACGTTTTGGACACGTGGTTTTCATCCGCTTTATGGCCTTTTTCAACACTCGGTTGGCCTCAGGATGAAACATTACTCAAACGCTATTACCCAACCGATGTGCTGGATACCGGGTTTGACATTATCTTTTTCTGGGTTGCCCGTATGATGATGATGGGACTTTACTTTATCGGTGATGTTCCCTTCAAAACCGTTTATATCCATGCGCTGGTACGCGATGAAAAGGGTGCCAAGATGTCAAAATCCAAGGGTAACGTAATCGATCCCCTCACCTTGATCGATAAATTCGGAACGGATGCCTTGCGCTTTACCTTGTCAAGTTTGGCTGTTCCGGGTCGAGATCTGAAACTAGGGGAATCCCGTGTTGAAGGCGGACGCAATTTCATGACAAAGATATGGAATGCCGCTCGTTTTATGGAAATGAATAACTGTACCCGTCAGGCAACTTTTGTTCCAACAACAGCAAAACTAACGGTCAATCGCTGGATCATCAGTGAAATGGCAGAACTCGCCAGCCGCGTTTATAAATCCATTGAAACCTACCGTTTTGACGATGCAGCCAATGATTTGTATCGATTCCTGTGGGGTACTTTCTGTGATTTTTACTTAGAATTCCTCAAGCCAATTTTTGCCAATGTTGATGACGCAGAAGCTTTGGCCGAAGCTCGTGCAACAGCAAGCTGGGTTTTAGGCGAATTCTTGAGAATTGCCAATCCGATTATGCCGTTTATCACAGAAAAACTGTGGGAAGATTTTGGCGATGGCGGACTGTTACTCGATGCCGTTTGGCCATCCTATGGTCGTGACCATGCTGACCCTCTGTATGTTGATCTTGATGCAAAAGAAGAGATGCAATGGCTTGTAAACTTAGTCACCGAACTTCGTTCCCGCCGCAGTGAATTCAATGTCCCCCCGAGTGCACCAACACCGTTAGGTTTCTTTGATGTAACACCAAAAATTGAAGAGCGCATTCGTCGCCACGAAATCATTCTTAAGAAATTGGGACGCATTTCAGAGCTAACAACAACGCCCGAAACACCTTCATTACAAAAGGGTGAGGTTCAGTTTATCGTTGGGGAGACAACAATCGTCTTGCCTCTTGCCGGAAGCATCGATATCGAGGCAGAGACAGCACGCTTAACCAAAGAAATAGAAGCGCAAACCAAAGAAATTTCAACCCTTGAAACTCGCCTTGGGAATGCCGATTTTATATCTAAGGCCAAACCGGAAATTATTGACGAGTTTAAGGAACGTTTGGCAACAGCTCAAGAAACGAAATTCAAAATTGAACAAGCTCTTAGTCGTTTAGTATAAAGGATAACAATCGTGACCACTACACCGTTACTTGATCGCGTGCATACTCCCCATGATATGAAATCCTTAGATCGCTCTCAACTCAAAGAGTTAGCTGCCGACGTCCGCAAGGAAACCATCTCCGTTGTCTCGAAAACAGGTGGGCATCTGGGGGCAAGCCTTGGTGTTGTTGAGTTAACGGTGGCACTTCACCATGTTTTTGATACCCCTAACGATAAAGTTATTTGGGATGTTGGACATCAGGCCTATCCTCATAAAATCTTGACAGGTCGACGTCAAGACATGCCGCTACTGCGTCAAAAGGGTGGCCCCTCCGGATTTACGAAACGCTCCGAAAGTGATTACGACCCCTTTGGCGCAGCCCATGCCGGAACATCTATTTCTGCTGCTCTCGGATTTGCGGTCGCCCGGGATTTAAACCTGGACAACCATAACGTCATTGCCGTCATCGGCGATGGCTCTATGAGTTCAGGCATGGCCTATGAAGCCTTGAACAATGCCGGCGCAATGAAAAGCCGTTTGATTGTTATTTTAAACGACAATGACATGTCAATTGCTCCGCCTGTTGGTGCCATGAGCAATTATTTCTCCCGCTTGATTTCATCACGCCCCTACCAATCCTTTAGATCAATTGCCAAAGAAGCCGCCAGTTACCTTCCCAAACCCTTAGAAACAGCTGCACGCCGTGTTGAAGAATACGCTCGGGGGATGGTTGCAGGAGGGACATGGTTCGAAGAAATGGGCTTTTTCTACGTCGGCCCCCTTGACGGGCATAATCTGGATCAACTTATTCCTGTTTTAGAAAATATTCGTGACCGCACAGAAAACGGCCCTGTCTTAATCCATATCGTCACTCAAAAAGGTCATGGTTACGCCCCAGCAGAAGCATCTGCGGATAAATACCACGGTGTTGTTCAATTTGATGTTGATACAGGCAAACAACATAAAACCACAGCATCCGCACCAAGCTACACAAAAGTCTTTGCCGATGCTCTCATTGACACAGCACGCCGCGATGATAAGGTTGTTGCCGTAACAGCAGCTATGCCATCGGGGACAGGCCTCGATTTATTCGCGCATGAGTTTCCGGATCGGTGTTTTGACGTAGGGATTGCAGAACAACATGCGGTTACGTTTGCTGCCGGCCTTGCTTGTGATGGACTAAAACCCTTTGCAGCCATCTACTCAACATTCCTACAACGCGGCTATGACCAAGTTGTTCATGATGTTATGCTCCAAAAACTCCCCGTTCGTTTTGCCATGGATCGCGCAGGGTTTGTTGGTGCAGACGGAGCAACCCACGCCGGTTGCTATGACTTAGCCTTTTTGGGATGTTTGCCACATTTGGTGATTATGGCACCCAGTGATGAATTAGAGCTAAAGCATGCTGTCGCCACCAGCCACGCCATCGACGATGCCCCTTCTGCTTTCCGTTACCCACGTGGTAATGGCCTTGGTTTAGATCTCAGCCAACCAGCACAAGTCCTTAAACTTGGTGTTGGCCGAGTTATCCGCGAAGGGTCAAAAGTTGCGATTCTGTCTCTGGGGTGCCGCCTGGAAGAGAGTCTCAAGGCTGCGGATCAACTAGCAGAATTTGGCATAACCGCCACAGTTGCCGATGCACGATTTGCCAAGCCTGTTGATGAAGATTTAGTTTGCCAACTGGCGAAAAATCACGAAGTTTTATTAACCATTGAAGCGGGATCCATTGGCGGTTTCGCAGCGCAAGTGACCGATATCCTTGCAAGAAACTGGCTTTTTGATACAGGACTAAAGTTCCGCCCGATGTATATGCCAGATCGATTACTTGACCATGATAATCCAACCAGTCAATATAAGGATGCAGGATTATCATCTGATGCGATCATCTCAACTGTTTTGATGGCATTGGGTCGTGAAAAACTGATGCTTGCAAGTTAATAAAGAGAGGACAATATGGACGTTATTATTCTGCCCCTTTTGTACGTTATCAACGTGATTCTGAACCTGTATTGGTGGGCCGTTGTCATCTATGTCATTATTAGTTGGCTTGAGGCCTTTGACGTTATCAATCGTTATAGCCCTGCGGTATACAACATTAATGCCTTTTTATTCCGCGTTGTTGAACCTGTTTTAACGCCTCTTCGTCGGCTGTTACCATCCGTAAGCGGTATTGATCTATCACCCTTAGCGTTAATCTTAGGGATTTCGTTTTTCCAGATGATGATCAGCCGTTTGATGTTGAAGTTTGTTTAACCTGTAGAGAGAAGAACGTTTTCTACCCTCTACTCTTGATTAACTCAAACTCTCGCGGTTTAAACATCTGATAGTGCCACCACTCGTTCCCATAAAAATCCCAACCGGCACTCATCATAATCCCCAATAGCGTATAGCGATTTTTTGCAGCATCCGGTGATATGTATGAACTTCCATGATGAGAGGCAATCTCAAAACTATCAAAGGGTGTGCCCATATCCAATTCTTGTCCATCAGAGTCAACAAGCGTCAGATCAATCGCCACCCCTCGTGTATGATGCGATCCACTTGCTGGGTTTGCAATATAATCGGGATTCGGGCAAACATCCCACAATCGTTCTTGGGCATATTGCGGACGATGGGCATCCAAAATTTTAAAACGGTATCCTTGATCCGCCGCTAAAGCAATTGCTTTTTCCAGTAAAACCAAAGGTTCTGGACGCAAAAAACAACGCGAACAATCGTAAATTGCTTTGCCTGTGAAATTATTCTCTGTTGCATAACGCATATCTAGGATTATAGTATGGGTAACTTCTGTAATTTCAACGAGTGACATTTGCTTACTCCCTTATGAATCATGACCAAAGATACCATAATCCTTAGCTTTGATACAACCGGCCGCCAAGACTCTATTGCTCTAAAGATGGGGGCGGTAATCGATGTGCGCCTTCTTCCCCAAGGGGGGAGTAGTTTGCAATCCGCGATCTTGATCCCCGAACTTCAAGGCTTACTACAAGACCATAGCCTATCGTTCCACGATGTAACGACCCTATGCACCTTAACGGGCCCTGGCTCATTTACAGGAATAAGAATAGGCCTTGCCACAGCACAAGGACTAAAAATAGCAACACCTTCCCTACAGATATTTGCACCAACAGCTTTAGATATACTGCATGCCTTGACAGGGTACACAACAGCCATTGATTCATTGCGAGGGGATTTCTTTGTTCGCCATCAGGCTAACACACAGATCTTAACGCTTGAACAACTCAAAGAGCTTATACACGGAGCCCCCATCGCCTCAACACAACCGATCGATCAACTTGATACACATGTCCTTGATGATCCGATGGCAAAGTTACTCATCCAATTTCATGATCACTACCAAGATAAAAATGCTTTCTCAAAATTAGAACCCTTTTATATCCGAACACCTAATTTTGCGACTAAGAAATCTGACCTATGATTCCTCTATCACCTCATCATGCTAAGGTACTGCACGAAATACATGCAGCAAGCGTTGACCCTGCTTGGTCCGAAGATTCTTTCTCATCCCTTCTCGCTCTTCCGACCGTATTTGGTTTTGCAGCTGAAAACCTCAGTTGCTTTATTCTCTATTCCATCGTTGCTGAGGATGCGGAAATCTTGACAATCGCAACCCATCCTGATTATCGTCGTCAAGGATTTGCTAGGCAACTCATGATAAACTCTTTTGACACGCTCAACAAACAGGGTATTAAAACTTTATTTTTAGAAGTTGATGTATCCAATAAACCAGCCATAACCCTTTACGAAAAACTCAATTTTCAAGTTTATGGGCATCGACCAAATTATTACAAAAATTCGTTAGGTTTTTTATCAGATGCCCAATTAATGCAAAAAAAAATTTAAGACATTTCATTACCTCCTACCCATCAAAATTGGAATTAGATTTCAAAAAATCATACCTTTAAACAAGGTATGGTAATATATGTAAGAATTTGATTCTTCTTCAATTTTCCATCCTTAAATAAGCTATTGACAAGCAATAGTAAAGCGTATTTTTATGACTATAATTCATTATCTTTTTTCATATTAAAGGAGCATCATGTCACTCGAATCAGTCTATGATCAAACAATAGAAACAACGGATATTCTGGAGCTCACCACAGCTATCGTTTCAGCACATCTATCCAGCCGAGAGACAGATCCAACAGAAATTCCTAATCTCATTCGGACGATCCATCAAACATTGATTGATTTATCCGATACCATTAAACCTCTGCATAATCGACCGACAACACCTGCTGTTCCTATTGACCAATCGGTTCAACCTGACTATATCATCTGCCTTGAAGATGGTCGCCGCCTCCGCATGCTCAAACGCCATCTGAACACAGCGTATGGTATGAGCATCGAAGAATATAAGGTGCGATGGGGACTTCCGGCTGACTATCCGACGGTTGCACCCAATTATTCAAAACGCCGGAGCTCTATCGCAAAAAGTAATGGCCTTGGTAATACACCGAAAAAAAGAACACCAAAGGCTCTTGCTGCTTAGCTTTGGATAGCCTGTTAAAAGTGATGGATTATTCTGTCACTTTTCTGGCAAAATAGAATCAGTTTTAGATAAAAAAACTATAATTGTTCTATTGGAGTTGGATATGAAAAAATTTCTGTGTAGTTTTCTCACAATTGTGCTGTTGTCTCCTTTGGTAGCTAATGACAAACAACAGCCTCTATCCAGCTTTATTAAAGGCTTGTACGTCCCTCATTTCAAGACATCAACCACATCATCATCTGTCGTCAGCACTTTTGGGGTTAACTATGCTCTGGAATGTCTTGCGGCTATTCTTGCCCCGGAACAAGACAAACTCATCAAAGAAATCAAGGCATATACTTATTTTAACGGCTCTCCTCAGGATTTAGGAGAATTGGCCAGTGAACTCACCCAACATATGACAGTCGACGTTTATGCCTATACCCAGACAGGCCTGCATTATAACCGAAAGGCTCTTGAAACCCTTAAAAATGTCGGGGCAACCAATATAGAAATTGACTTTACCCAACCAGAAAATGCCACTCAAATTATCAACAACCGTGTTGCTACAGACACCCAAAATCGAATTCAAAATCTGATAACGCCCGCAGATATAAAGCCAGGAACAGCCCTGGGATTGCTCAACACCCTTTTCGTCAAGACACCGTGGAAAGAAACCTTTACCGAAGATAAAATTGATTTCACGTCAGACGAAACAACCACACAGGTAAAGTCCCTTACCGGAACAGCCCAAACAAAAATCCTGGAAACAGATGAATTTACTCTTTTTGCAATTGGTACAGAGAAAAATACATTCTCACTGTTGATCAAACTTCCCAAAGAATCCCATCAACCATCACCAATCACAAAAAATGATGTTCAGTACTTTACTGATGAAGGAAAATTCAATCGAGCAACACTTCACATTCCCTATGTTTCGATGGAATCAACAATTGATTTGAAAAGCGAGTTAAAATCATCCCTCCCCATCCTTTTAAGCGACACTTTCTTTACAACAACACTCATCAATCAAGATCTGAAAGTTGGCACATTCAAACAAAAAGTCATTGTTAAGTGGGATAACCAAGGATTTGAAGGAGCCGCAGCAACCTTTATGGCAATGGCCATGCGCGCTATGCCAATGACACCTCCCATCACAATTTCTGTCAATCGACCATTTTCTTTTATTTTTGTCTATAATAGTAAAAAAACAAAAGATTTAATCCCTCTATTTTCAGGAGAGATCAGCGATTTTACCCCATTGACACCAATTCAATAAAATCATATCTCTGACACAAAAATTCGATCCCCCTTGACAGCATTTTAAATCTGTGAGATAAAGTTAGCACTCCCCAATGGTGAGTGCTGATAGCAATTAATGGAGAAACAAATGAAATTCAGACCGCTACATGATCGCGTTCTTGTAAAACGCATTGAATCCGAAGAAAAGACAAAGTCCGGAATCATTATTCCTGATACAGCCAAAGAAAAACCGCAAGAAGGTGAAATTATGGCTGTTGGATCAGGTTTGCGCAAAGAAGATGGATCATTGATCGCCCTCGACGTCAAAGTCGGAGATCGCGTTCTATTTGGCAAATGGTCCGGTACTGAAATCAAAATTGATGGCGATGAATTCTTGGTTATGAAAGAATCCGACATCATGGGAATTATGAACTAATTAAGTCCAATAAAGGAGAAAAAATATGGCTGCAAAAGATGTACGTTTTGGCGCAGAAGCCCGTGAACGCATGCTACGTGGTGTCGACATTCTAGCCGACGCTGTTAAAGTTACTCTTGGACCAAAAGGTCGCAACGTTGTTATCGAAAAATCTTTTGGTGCACCGCGCATTACAAAAGACGGTGTATCCGTTGCAAAGGAAATTGAACTATCCGATAGATTTGAAAATATGGGCGCACAAATGCTGCGCGAAATTGCCTCCAAGACATCTGATTTGGCTGGCGATGGAACAACAACAGCAACAGTTCTCGGCCAAGCAATTGTCCGTGAAGGAATCAAAGCTGTTGCTGCCGGCATGAACCCGATGGATCTGCGTCGTGGGATTGAACTTGCTGTTGATACAATCGTTACCGATCTAAAATCCCGTGCGAAAAAAGTTTCCACATCCGATGAAATTGCCCAAGTTGGAACAATTTCAGCCAATGGCGAAGTAGAAATTGGCGAAATGTTGGCCAAGGCCGTTGAAAAAGTTGGCAAAGAGGGTGTTATCACCATCGAAGAAGCAAAATCTTTACACACAGAACTTGATGTTGTCGAGGGAATGCAATTTGATCGCGGTTACATTAGCCCGTACTTTGTCACCAATTCTGAGAAAATGATTTGTGATCTAGAAAATCCATTTATCTTGATCCATGAAAAGAAAGTGTCCACATTGCAACCAATGTTGCCAATCTTGGAAGCTGTTGTTCAATCCGGTCGCCCTCTTTTGATTATCGCAGAAGATGTTGAAGGTGAAGCTTTGGCTACCCTCGTTGTTAACAAACTTCGTGGCGGATTGAAAATTTCTGCGGTTAAGGCACCTGGTTTTGGTGATCGCCGCAAAGCCATGTTGGAAGATATTGCAATCCTAACAGGGGGCACAGTTGTTTCCGAAGACGTTGGCATTAAACTAGAAAACGTTACCATGGATATGCTCGGGACAGCCCATAAAGTTGCCATTACAAAAGATGATACAACCATCGTTAATGGTGCCGGTGACAAAAATCAAATTGATGCTCGATGCAACCAAATCCGTGCTCAAATCGAAGAATCTTCTTCTGATTATGACAAAGAAAAATTGCAAGAGCGTTTGGCTAAACTCGCAGGTGGTGTTGCCGTTATCCGCGTTGGCGGTGCAAGCGAACTTGAAGTAAAAGAACGCAAAGACCGTGTTGAAGATGCAATGCACGCAACTCGTGCAGCTGTTGAAGAAGGAATTGTTCCCGGTGGTGGTGTTGCTTTGCTTTATGCCTTGCGTAAACTCGAAGGTCTAAAGACAGCGAACAACGACCAAGAAGTTGGTATCAAGATCGTTCGTCAAGCCTTGTCTGCACCGTGCCGTCAGATTGCTTTCAACGCAGGTCAAGATGGTTCCGTGATCGTTGGAAAAATCACAGATGCCAATGACGGCAACTTTGGTTATGACGCTCAACAGGATCGTTTTGGTAATATGTTTGAATTTGGTGTTATCGATCCTGTCAAGGTTGTTCGTACAGCCCTACAAGACGCAGCATCTGTTGCAAGCTTGCTCATTACAACCGAAGCCATGATTGCTGAAAAACCAGAACCGAAAGCACCTGCTGCCGGTGGCGGAATGCCTGGTATGGGCGGCATGGGTGGTATGGGAATGGATTATTAATCCTCCTAATAACCGACCCCTTATAGTCGTTGCGAATCCCCCCATCTCCGGGGGGATTTTTTTATCAAGTTTCACGGTTTATTAATCATTTTCTTTTATCTTGTCTGGTATAGGCCAAAACAGGGAAAGATACAAGTGTTCGCTCACCAACCATGATGAAGCCACAGCAACCGACACCAACTGTTGCCCCTGTTCAACTGCCAACCGTTGTTCCTCAGCCCGAAGCAAACCAAGATCTTCTTGCAGCAATACGAGAAGGGAAAGTTTTGAAAAAGAACGCTGGACAGCCGGCTGCATCCAAAACAGAAACACCCGACGCTTTTAGCCAAGTACAAAATATGATTGAGAACCTTCCCCCACATCCGCAAGATGATGTTGATGAACCTGATGATGAAGGAAAGTGGGATTAAAAATCCCCTTCCAAAAAACTACGGCCGCTCCTCGCGGTCGCTCAGGGTCAGCCAGACAACAGCAACGATGATGACAAGGCTTCCCAATAATGTCCAAACGTCGGGCACTTCGGAAAACATAAAATAGCCGATGGGAATGCTCATACATAAACGTGTGTATTCAAAGGGAGTTACGAACGATGCCGGGGCTCGCTTCAACGCATTAATATAGCAATACTGGGACGAAACCCCTGCAACCCCTATCATAGCCAGACGCCATAAATCTTCGGGCAAGGGGGATTCCCAAAACCAAATGGCAGAAATACCACTGACCGCTAAAACACCAAATGTCGCATAGAACAAAACTGTCTCAGAGCTATCTGTTTTTGTGAGGCTCTTGGCACAGATGATAGCAAGACCTGCCGATAGATTTGCCATGAGGGCAATAAGAACTGCCGGATCTAGTTCTCCCTCTGTCGGACGAACCATAATCATGACTCCTGCATACCCAAGTGCCAAAGCCATCCATTTTGATAAGTTGACCCGCTCACGGAGCAGAATAATAGCCAGAATTGTTGTAAACAAAGGGCCCGTTTGACCAATAGCTGCGGCATATGCAATGGGCAAATGGCGATAAGCATAGTACGTGCACCCCATGGATCCCGCAACAAAGAGAATACGAAGCAAATGCAACCCTAAGCGTGTCGTTCCAAAGTGAGCCTTAAGCCCAACACGCATAAATAACGGCATCGCAACCAAGGCTCCGACAAGGCTCCTCGAAAAGATCAAACTAACCTGATTAACACTGCCGTTGAGTGTTTTGGCAACAGCCATCGCCAACGAGAACATCGATGACCAGAGTATGATCCAAGCGACGGCTCGGTATCGGCATTGTGACAGATTCATAAGTAGGGAGCTCCTAAACGATAGCCGTTCCGTACAACGACTACAAATCTTGTTTGGCTGGGGGACCAGGATTCGAACCTGAGTTGCCCGGTCCAGAGCCGGGAGTTCTACCGCTAAACTATCCCCCAATATCATTGGCACACTGTTTAGACCATCATAATACCAGATCTACACAATTTTTAATAGTCTTCCAAGCAAAAAAATCCACTCAACCGGAAAAGGTGCAGATTTGAACAGAGGCCAACCGAAAAATTGAGACCAAAGATGCGCTGGCAGAAATCCGCATTTTCATTTTGGTTGGGTCTATGTTATAGTAGCGTCAAATATAGAGTTATACTAACCTTAGTAAAGACGTGGCGTTATGGCAATACGGAACGTTAACTAGGGTATGCGCATAACGTTTACTAAAGGAAATGGCATGTTCAGGCCACGCAATCGCAAACCGTCGTCTACGTCCCACGTTTGGGATAGCCCGACCATTGCCGCTATTGACCTTGGAACAAATTCGTGTCGCCTTTTAATTGCAAAAGTTGACGGCCAGTCCTTTCGTGTTATCGATTCTTTTTCGCGGGTGGTGCGCCTTGGCGAAGGCTTGCACACAACGAATAATCTAACAGATGAAGCCATTGACCGCACAATCGAAGCGTTAAGGATCTGTCAGGAAAAAATTGAATCCAACAAAGTTTCTCACCTACGAGCCGTCACAACCGAAGCCTGTCGCCGAGCCCAAAACAGTGATATTTTGATTAAACGAGCCTTAAACGAACTTGGTTTGTCGATTTCCATCATTTCCGCAGAAGAAGAAGCAAGACTTGCCTTGTCGGGCTGTGCCGGTGTTTTAAACAGCCGCATCCCCTTTGCTATTGCCTTTGACATTGGTGGCGGCAGCACTGAAATCATGTGGCTCCGGATTAATGAGCCACGCCGTCTGCATCGCCGACGCTTTCCTGTGATTGAAGTCATCGATTGTATATCTATTCCTTATGGCGTCGTCACCTTATGTGATCAATATCAAAATCAATCTTACGATTCAAAGATATACAGCGAAATTCGACAAAATGTTTTTGAGTCACTTAAGGATTTTTCCCAGAAAAATGATATTCCCCAAGCCATGGATCGTCATAAAGTGCAAATGATTGGCACATCCGGAACCGTAACAACGCTTGCTGCCATTAGCCTGAATCTAGAAAAATATGACCGTCGCATGATTGATGGTGTGTTTTTAGGGATCCCTGACATTCATCGGATGAGCACAGAGATTTTCGCCTTAAATCAAGAGGAGCGCGCCAAACACCCGTGTATCGGGGCAGGCAGAACGGATTTAGTCGTCATGGGCACAGGTATCCTTGAGGGAATATGCGACCTCTGGCCTGTGGACAAACTTCGTGTGGCCGATCGCGGTGTACGCGAAGGATTATTGATGGAGCTGATCAGAGAGATGAGCCCATCCAAAAATCAGAACACACGCTTTCTCAAAAGATAAATACCATGACAGATCCTGTACCCTTAAGCGCATTACACCCCTATTATAAAACAGCTGATGGAACGGATCGCCATACCCGTTATTATGATACGGTTTTTGCCAAAATCCTTGACGGTCAAGTGTGGCAAGCAAACTTTGTCAGTGCGTTTTTCCCCCTCCCTTGGATGCTGTATCGTCGACTGTATCTCGCGGGTTTTATCTATAATATCGTGATTTCCTTGGTCTTGAGTACTCTCCCTCGTTCCTATATCGTCATGGTCATTCCCATTAATATCCTGGTTATGCTGTTTGCCGGAAATATGATTTATTATCGCACCTTGATTCAAAAAATTCATAAACAGAATCAGGAGATCCCGAACAAGTCAACGGATCAACAAGCCTGTATCCTCTATTTCTTGACAGCGATCCTGACGTCATTATTAGCACATCGTCAGATCGTTCTTGCCTTTGTTACTGAAATCCTTTTCTGGGCATGGGTCTATTTGAACAAAAAATGATAATGGTAAAATTAGATGAATTCGATGTAAGGAATGCAAAAAATTGTTAGCTTAGATGCTTTGTAAGTAGCGGAATCTATCACCTCTCCCCTACGTGGGAGAGGTCGCTCGAAGAGCGGGTGAGGGGGAAAATAGTTCAATAAAAGCAATTAACAGACTTCTGTTTTCTTTTGCTCTATTGCTTATTAGTCCCACGTAGGGGAGAGGTGGGAGATCCCGACAGTTGCAAAACGCTAATTTGACTATAATATTGTAATCGTTGAATTTATTTCTTATATTACAAAAGCACTATAAAAAAGATTAAGGTTATGACGAATCGATTAAAAGTAAAACTCAAAAGCAATAAAAAGCGTACAAACTCACAGCGAGCTTGGTTAGAACGTCAGTTAAATGACCCGTATGTTCATCAAGCCAGAGCTGACGGTTATCGTTCTCGCGCGGCTTATAAATTGGTTGAGATTGATCAAAAATATCGAATCCTGAAACCCGGGCAAAAAATTATCGACCTTGGGGCATGTCCCGGTGGCTGGACACAAGTCGCCGTCAGCCAATCAAAATCGCAGACCCATGAAAAATCATGTGTCATTGGCGTTGACCTTACCGCAATGTCAGATATTCCGGGTGCGACTGTCTTTCAAGGTGATTTCACCGAAGAAGCAACACAAAATCGTCTGATTGAGCTTCTTGACGGGAAAGCAAACGTCATCCTCAGCGATATGGCAGCCCCAGCTTGCGGTATGACTGATGTCGACCATATCCGAATTATGATGCTGGTCGAAGAGGCCTTTAACTTTGCCGAGAATGTCCTTGCTCCTGGCGGATCTTTTGTTGCTAAGGTCTTGCGCGGTGGCACGGAAACACAACTTCTCAACCGCTTGAAATCAGCATTCCAAAAAGTAAGTCACTTCAAACCACCTGCGAGTCGCAAAGATTCTGCTGAAATGTATGTTGTCGGAATTGGGTTTAAAGGTTAAAATTAAGTATAATTGTTTCATTTAAGACGGCGACAAGCGTGAAGCGCAATACATAGCCGAATGATAATGGGTCAACTATATACTAATAAAACCGGAGGAAATCATGCTTAAATCAATAGTTACCATGCTGATAGTTATCACCCCGACAATAGGAGCTGAACAGGATTCTAATTCAGAATTTGGGTTCTCTGTGACGCCACAGCACGCTGAAACCCCTGTAACAGAAAATCCCTCTCTCGGTGACTCATCCGCTCTGCCAACGAAAGAACCAACCCACCAACGCGCACCATCACAAGCAAGCTTAACCCCGGAGCAGCTGGCAACTCTGGAGGCAAAAATTAAGGGAGAACCCGTAAAAGGAAAAACAGCAATGAGAACAATATCTCCTGCTGAGTTTGAGAATTTCTTAAGCAAGGGTTCCCCACAGTAAATCCCATAGAAATAGCTGAACGGTGATACCCCAAGTGTCGGTGCCACATTGGTTTATGAAGATGAGTTAGGCACAAACCAACGCAACCACCAAACTATGTTCAGATTCAACTGGACATTTTAGGGGGTTAAATTAATGTCTATATGCTTTGTAAGTGGCGGACTCCGTCACCTCGCCCCTTGTGGGAGAGGTCGACCGCAGGTCGGGTGAGGGGTACAAAAAACAAGCAATCGAGAAAAAGGAAATAGAGGTCTATATAGTTGTTTTATTGAACTATTTATCCCCCTCCCCCGCTCTTCGAGCGACCTCTCCCACGTAGGGGCGAGGTGGAAAACCAACTCCCCGCCTCTCAAGCGACCTCTCCCACGTAAGGGCGAGGTGGAAAATCCGCCAGTCACAGAATATCTAGACGCCTTACCTACACTGGCTTTAACGCTTTGTTAAGCGTTACACAAGGGGGTTGTCATCGGTACATCAAACCAATCAAAATAATAATAAGATTAATGAAATCATGTCGTTACGGAGATATAATGTGCTTCATCCAATCAAATCTAATAAGCAGCATGTTCTATCCATAAACCATCTTGTTCGATATGCCCCTCTATCCCTCCTCTCTATTTTGTTATCAACAGCACCTGTTATGTCTGCACAAACAATCAATGTTCCAAGTAATACGACACAAAACATTCCAGGTGATTATCCTTCAGGTGATTTTAACGGTGGTACCATCAACACCGGCAGTACCCTCATCAGCACAGGCGGTACCATCAACAACAATGGCACCATCGACAACGACGGCACCGTCAATAACAACAACAACGGCACTCTCAAAAACAACACCGGCAGTACCATCAACAACAATGGTATCCTCAAAAACAGTACCGACAGTACCCTCTTCATCAATGGCAATGTCACCACCCACATCGGCAGCACCCTCAACAACAACGGCACCCTCGACAACGACGGCCTCTTCAAAAACAATCTCTATAGCTACACCTACAACTACGGCACCCTCAACAATAGTGGCACCCTCAGAAACAACCTCTATAGCACCATCAACAACAACGGCACCCTCAACAACAACGGCTCCATCGACAACAGCAACGTCAGCTACATCTACAACTACGGCACCCTCAACAACAACGGCTCCATCAACTACAGCTACGTCGGCGGCTCCCTCTATAACTACAGCACCATCAACAACAACGGTACCATCAACAACAACGGCCTCGAAAACTACGGCACCATCAACAACAACGGTACCGTCAACAGCAACGGCTGGCTCCGAAACCTCGACACCTTCAACAACAACGGTACCGTCAACAGCAGCAACCTATTCGACAACAACGGCACCTTCAACAACAATGGCACCCTCACCCTCAACAGCACCCTCCAAAACAACGGCACCCTCAACATTGGAACAAGCGGAACAACAGGCACATTAGTTGGCAATGTTGTCAACCGCGGATCTATTGTTTTTAACAGATCCAATGATAGTACCTATGCAGGGGGTATCTCAGATACAGGAACCGTTACAAAACGTGGAGCGGGCACACTCACTCTTTCCGGGGGGCATACCTACACTGGCGCAACAACGGTTGCCGCAGGGAATTTACGCTTA
This sequence comes from Candidatus Paracaedibacteraceae bacterium, assembly GCA_019636035.1. Taxonomy (GTDB): domain Bacteria; phylum Pseudomonadota; class Alphaproteobacteria; order Paracaedibacterales; family Paracaedibacteraceae; genus Paracaedibacter. The sequence continues at coordinate 91,542 of JAHBYI010000002.1, read as the reverse complement.
ACAGGATCCCTATCTCCCGTATCACAAACAACCGTTCAGTCCGGTGCCACCATCAGTGGTAATGGAACAACAGGACATTTGACAATTGATAACGGCGGATTCATTACACCAGGTAACAATGCTATCGGGACGTTGAGTGTTGCAGGTGACTACACCCAAAGCGGTACCTATAATTGTGAAGTTTCCCCCGTAGCAGGAGCCCCCGTTGCCGGCACAGATAATAACCTCATCCAAATAACAGGAACAGCAACGATCAGTGGTGCCCTCAACGTCATCCCTACGTGTTCTTTCCAAACAGGGCAATCCTTTACCTACACCATCCTAACGTCCGGTGGTGGGGTGGCCGGAACTTTTTCTTCTGTTGCAGGGATATCAGCACTCTTTAACTATGATGCAACCTATGATGCGAATAATGTTTACCTAACCGTAACCAAGATATCAATGTCTCAGGCCGTTAATGGTGGCAATCCCGGATCCGTGGCCTCTTATCTCGATTGCCATTGCCAGTCATCCCCCCTTGTACAGGCGCACGATACTTTAAACCAATCTCAGCTTGAAAAATCTCTCAATGACCTCAGTCCGGCCAACAATTCTCGGCAAGCTGAAGTGGTTCCGCATACGCAACTCTCGAGCATGGACAGCTCCTTTACCTGGTCAAGCATGGATCGCATGGCCAACAGTGTTGGCTCCATAGCTGTCAGAATGGCTAATCTTGCCTCATTCCAAAATAACTTTAGCCAACTGCTCAACTCAAAGCGACAGAATCAACTCGCGCGCTTTATTGGGGCACAAGGAACGGATCCTAAACATTTACCTGTCTCAGCCCGTGTCCAGCTGGGTAAAGCTACCTTTTGGATTCAAGGATCAGCAGGGCGATTCAGCCAAACCAATATCACAAGCCCAACAACCAAGCTAGCACAAGGCCTTGATGCCAGCAGCTATGATACCAATGTAGGCCTAGATTATGCCCTTTCCTCCACCTTGAAAGTGGGCGTGACAACGGGATACAGTTATACCCAGCACAAAATGAAAATCAATGGTGACCGTGGCGTTACAAACTCCACACGGTTCGGCGTGTACAGCACCTGGGAACCCACCAAAAATTGGTACGTGAACAGTACGGCTTATTACGGCCATCATCGCTTTAGAGCCAACCGTGTCATGACTGTTATCCCTGCCGTAGCCCATCACAAAAACGAAGGAGATCATGGTACTGGTCTCGTCGAAGTTGGCCGAGATTTTACGTTGCCACAGGCAGTGACCGTAACACCTTATATCAGCGGAGCCGGCCTGTACCTGCATGAAAATAGATATAGAGAGACAGGAGCAACCTTCCAGAATCTAGCCGTCAAATCCCGCCACAGTACAACGTTACAAGGTCGCACCGGCGTGCAAGTTGCCAAACTCTGGGATTGGGATGATCGCACAAAAGTCTATAGCTTTGCTAAATTGGGTGTTACCTATCGCAGAACCGTGGGTAAGTACCAGAAAACCATCGCCTCCTTTATTGGGCAAATGGGTAGTTACAAGACGCTCAGCCGCAACAACAACCATTTCATGGTGACCCCAAGTGTCGGTACCACTGCTTTCCTCAGCCCTGATGTCTATGCCACCTTGGTTTATGAAGGCGAGTTAGGCACGAACCAACGCAACCACCAAGCTATGATCAGATTCAATTGGATGTTTTAGGGGGGTAATGCTTTGTAAGTGGCGGATTCCCTCACCTCGCCCCTTGTGGGAGAGATCGACCGCAGGTCGGGTGAGGGGTACAAAAATAAGCAATCGAGCAAAAGGAAACAGAGGTCTATATAGTTGTTTTTGTTGAACTATTTATCCCCCTCACCCGCTCTTCGAGCGACCTCTCCCACGCAGGGGCGAGGTGGAAAAATCAGATGCCCTCAACGGTTCCGTAGTTTTAAGACCATGTCTCGAACACGTGCAGGCACTGCATTGTCAGAGCCATTGCCGATAAAGACACTTGTTACCGGGAAAAGACGCGTTCCGTCAACACCAAACTTATGAGCAATAAATTCATCACGCATGGATCCGGATAGCCACGTTTTCAACCCGACACTGGTTGCGGCCAACAAAGCCGTTTGCGAAATATGCCCTGCCTCTAAAAAGACATAGCCATAAGCGCGAGCAAAAGGTGTTTTATACCAAACACGGTTCATATCAACCGTGATAAAAATGCCGCAAGCAGCCCCTTTAACCCAAAATTGATCGACCATAATATGGGAAATTGCAGCATCATCACATCCGTGAGCAAGCAATCCTAGTTTATGGTCTTTGGCATCGTAAAAATAATAACCTGGCTCAATCCCATCTACATGGACAATCGTCAAAAAAGCATCGCAGGATTGAACGCCGCTGCCTGATGGCGACGATTTGCGCTCAGCGACATGATTAAGATCATCTTCGGCTAACTCATCCCATTTTTGGCCATGAATATAACCAAAGCTAGCAAATAAAACGGTGGACAAAGACTCTGCCGTTATAGAAGAAGCATCAAAATCACGGGTTGTCTTTCGGTTTTTCAGGCTTGAATATAAACTATCCTGCTTAATCTGTGCCAAATCAGGCTCAGGCAAATCAACCCACGAGATCACCTCTGGCTGGAGCCGCGCCAACTCCTTTGGTTTTTCACGAGACAATTCAACAAATTGGCGGGCACTTTCTTCTTCGGACAAAGACGGCATCATTGATGCAGGGTTACGCATTGACAGATGGCAGAGTTCAGATAATTTATCGCCCCCCCAATCAGAATCAGCCGCAGGTTGCTCTAAGACCAAGCCCCCTTCCAATAAATCCCGATCGATATCATTCAACTTGTCGCTGCGTTGGCCATTCCAAAATTTTAGACGCGCAAAATAGGTCTCTGTTAAGTCAAATTCATCTTTGCTCAACGCATCAATAGCAACGATCCCATCCGCTGAAAGATGGAAGAGAACACTCGGGTTGGGGTAAAGTTTATGTTTCATTATTTTATTCTTAATTGAGGTTAGACGTTGAATCGGAAATGGAAGACATCCCCATCTTTTGCAACATAGTCACGTCCTTCAAGGCGCATTTTACCCGCAGCCTTTGCGCCCGATTCACCGGCACACGTAACGTAATCATCATACGCTATGGTTTCTGCACAAATAAAGCCGCGCTCAAAATCGGTATGGATTTCGCCTGCTGCTTGGGGTGCCTTTGCCCCTTGATGGGTTGTCCAAGCCCGAGCTTCCTTAGGGCCAATCGTAAAGAAAGTCAACAATCCCAAAAGGTTGTAACCTTCACGAATGACTTGTTTCAATCCCGTTTCTTTAAGTCCCAAGGATTGCAAGAATTCCAACTGTTCTTCGTCAGACTCAAGAGAAGAAACCTCAGCTTCGATTGCAGCACTAATAACAACGGATTGTGCACCATGAACCTTAGCATACTCAGCAACCTTAGCTGTATAGGAATTGCCCGTGGCAGCCTCTTCCTCACTGACATTACAAACATAAAGGATCGGCTTAGAGGTTAGCAATTGTAATTGATCAAATAAAGATTGCTCATCTTTGCTAATCTCAAACTTGTTGGCCATTTTCCCTGCTTCGAGGTGTTTTAGAACATTTTGCATCAACGGCAAAAGAGCTTTGGCCTCGGCATCTCCGCCCTTTACTTTTTTCTCAAGTGCCGGCAGCCGTCGCTCTAAGCTTTCCATATCAGACAACATCAATTCCGTTTCGATGGTCGTTAAATCACGAAGCGGATCAACTGTGCCATCCACATGGGTAATATCATCATCTTCAAAGCATCGCAGCACATGAATAATCGCATCAACACTGCGAATATGACCTAAGAACTGGTTGCCCAACCCCTCGCCCTTAGATGCTCCGCGGACAAGGCCGGCAATATCAACAAACTCCAGTTGTGTCGGAATGATCTTTTGAGATTGGGCGATTTTTGCCAACTCAAACAACCGCGGATCCGGCACACCGACACGACCTGTGTTCGGTTCGATCGTGCAAAACGGATAGTTTGCTGCCTCGGCAGCTGCTGTTGCCGTTAACGCATTAAACAAGGTCGACTTACCAACATTTGGCAAACCGACAATCCCGCAGTTAAATCCCATTGTATATCCTTTTGATTTTATAAAGTTATGAGTAATATACCGATATTACGATCATTTTGCTATAGGAATGACATCAGCGTTAAGTGACGATGCATAGTCAAGATAAAGTCGCCCCATCAGCTTAGCCATTTCTCCGGTTTGCCCATCACCGACAGGATGTCCATCGAGTTTAACAATCGGAATAACCCCTGAGACAGAAGCAGACAACATAATTTCTTGGGCTTGACGCAACTCGCTTAAACTCAGCAGAGACTCATTAATCACGACACCCTCAGCAGTTAAGAGGGTGATTAATCTTTGACGTGTGATCCCCGCCAGAATTTTACCCGACAAGGGTGGTGTCCTTAACTGTCCTTTAGCATCAACAACCCACACGTTCGTTGTACTTGATTCTGTAACAAAACCATCTGAATTATAAAGGATCGCATCATAAGCACCAGCCTCAAGAGCATGCTGTTTACTCAAAATATTAGGTAACAGAGAAATAGATTTTATATCGGGTCGTGCCCAGCGACTATCCGGCAACGTAATGGCCACAAGCCCTTGGGCACACTTAGCAGCAGCTTGACGCTGATTGCTGTACTTTACAGTCACAACGATTGATGGCTCAGCATGATCAGGAAACCCATGATAACGCGGTGCCACACCCCGTGTGATTTGGATATACACAATACCATCCTTAATCCGATTGAGGCGAATAACCTCGTGACAAATATGCGTTAAAAGGTGTCGATCAAACGGAGAAGGCATCCTCAATCCAGACAAAGAAAGATCTAATCGATCCAGATGTTCTTTAAAATCGACGAACTTCCCCTTAACGAGGCAGATAACCTCATAGACACCATCGGCAAACTGATACCCTCGATCGTCAATATGAACGGCCGCTTGGGTATGGGGAACATAAGCCCCGTTGACATAAGCAATACGCATTTATTATCTTTCCACCTGTTCTTTATTTTCTAAAATACACAACTAACTTTCTTCTTTCAATGTGTGTCTATTTTTCGGTAGAATCGGGATAAGTCATCCTAAGTACACAATGATCATGCCGACCCTAAAATCAAAACTCGCAACCGCACCGGAAAATCGTGAAACCATGTCTAGCTTGGTTACTGAACTTCGCAGCATTCTGGATAAAGTTCATCAAGGTGGCGGTGACGTTGCCCGAAAACGCCATACAGATCGAGGTAAATTACTGGCTCGTGATCGTATTGACCTCTTGATCGATGATGGCAGTCCCTTTTTAGAGTTTGGTACTCTCGCCGGACTAAATACATATGATGATGAGATCCCTGCCGCCGGTATTATCACAGGGATTGGCCGCATTCATGGTCGCGAGTGCGTGATTGTTGCCAACGATGCAACCGTAAAGGGCGGAACCTATTATCCCCTTACCGTCAAAAAACACCTAAGAGCCCAAGAGATAGCCCTCGAGAATAATCTTCCGTGCATCTATATGGTTGATTCAGGCGGCGCGTTCTTGCCCATGCAAGATCAGGTTTTCCCTGATCGTGACCATTTTGGGCGCATCTTTTATAACCAAGCTCAATTGTCATCCAAAGGTATCCCTCAAATTGCCGTTGTCATGGGATCATGCACCGCCGGTGGTGCCTATGTCCCGGCCATGTGCGACCAATCTATTATCGTCAAGGGGACAGGGACAATTTTCTTAGGAGGCCCTCCGCTTGTCAAAGCCGCAACCGGCGAGGAAGTAACGGCCGAACAACTCGGTGGTGGCGATTTGCATGCCCGGACATCCGGTGTTGTCGACCATCTCGCCAACACGGATGAGCACGCCATTCAGATTGCCCGTGAAATTGTTGACACGCTGCCACGTTCGACACCTTGGTTGCCCCAAGATACACCACAAGATCCGATGTATGATGCAGAAGAGCTCTATGACATTATCCCGACGGATGTACGCCAACCTTATGATGTTCGCGAGATCATTGCCCGCATCGTTGACAGTAGCCGTTTGGATGAGTTTAAACCCCTGTACGGAACAACTCTCGTTTGCGGATTCGCCAAGATTTATGGCTATCAGGTTGGCATTATCGCCAATAACGGTATCTTATTCTCTGAAAGTGCCTTAAAAGGGGCACATTTTATTGAACTGTGTTGCCAACGAAAAATCCCCCTTGTCTTTTTACAAAACATCAGCGGATTCATGGTCGGTAGTAAATATGAGGCAGGTGGCATTGCCCGAGATGGGGCAAAACTAGTTCATGCCGTTGCTTGCGCCAATGTTCCAAAATTTACCGTCACCATCGGCGGCAGTTTTGGTGCCGGCAACTACGCCATGTGCGGTCGTGCCTATAGCCCACGCTTTATGTGGACATGGCCAAATTCACGTATTTCCGTGATGGGCGGAGAACAAGCAGCCACAGTTTTAACCCTAATCCGTCAAGAAGCCCAATCAGCCAAAGGAACAACCTGGCCGGAAGCCGACGTTGAATCCTTTAAAAACACGATCCGCGCCAAGTATGAAGCTGAGGGATCCCCCTACTATGCCTCAGCCCGCCTGTGGGATGATGGGATTATTGATCCCAAAGACACACGTCGCGTCCTCGGATTATCGATTGCGGCATCATTAAATAAACCAATCGACGATATGAAGTTCGGCGTCTTTAGGATGTAAGGTGAGTGCTCCTATTTTTTTACCATACGGCACTACTTTTTCTTTGACGCTTTGAGTCAAATACGATATAACTGATGCAAGAATAGATTTTTTATAGTTATTAAAGGATAAATAATGGCTAACCATCGTAATGCTGAAAAAGCTGCACGCCAAGCAGAAAAGCGCACAATCATTAACCGCGACCGCGTCAGCCGTATTCGCACATTCATTCGTAAAGCTGAAGAAGCAATTGCTTCCGGATCAAAAGATTCAGCTTTGGAAGCAGTTCGTGTTGCTGAAGGCGAAATTATGCGCGGTGCATCAAAGGGTGCATTGAAGAACAATACAGCGTCTCGTAAAGTTTCTCGCTTGACAAAGCGCGCAAAAGCTATTGCATAAGTCTTTTGCTGTCCTTACTTTAAAAGTAAGCCTTGCCGTCAGGCGAGGCTTTTTTTATGAACTCTTTTATATTTCATTCGAGGTTCACGATGTCTCATACCACTGATGTTGTCATTATTGGATCCGGCCCTGTCGGTTTGTTTGCTATTTTTGAATGCGGAATGTTGAAACTGGATTGCCATGTGATTGACGCTCTTGATTCTATTGGCGGACAATGTGCAGCCCTGTACCCTGAAAAACCAATCTACGATATCCCGGCTCACCCACAAGTTACCGGGGCGGACCTCATTCATAATTTGGAACAGCAAATCCTTCCCTTTAAACCGACATTCCACCTTGGTCAGCAGGTTACAACAATTGAACAGTTGGACAATGAAGGAAAATCCTGGAAAATCATCACATCAAAAGGAACTGAAATCCGCTGTAAAAGCATTATCATCGCCGCAGGCGTTGGTGCTTTTGGCCCTAATCGCCCCCCTTTAGATGGCATTGAAACCTATGAAGGCTCAACCGTTCAGTACTATATTAAAAATCGTGAAGCTTACCGCAATAAAAATGTTGTGATTGCCGGTGGCGGCGATTCTGCCGTTGATTGGGCCATTTCTTTAAGTGAAATTGCTAGCCGTGTCAGCGTTGTCCATCGTCGCCCTAAATTCCGCGCGGCTCCTGAAAGCGAAGCGCGACTCAATGATTTAGCTCAACAAGGTGTTATTGATCTTGTGACCCCCTATCAACTTGATTCTCTCAAAGGCGACAGTCGTAATCTGCATGCGGTAACCGTAAAATCGATGGACGGCGAAACAAAAGATATCGAGGCAGACTACCTTTTGCCATTCTTTGGATTGTCGATGAATTTAGGCCCTATCGCCGAATGGGGATTGGGTATGGACAAGAGCCACATTCAAGTTGACCACCTAACATCCGCAACAAACCGAGCCGGTGTTTATGCTATTGGTGATGTCGCAACATACCCTCATAAACTCAAACTGATTCTGACCGGATTCGCAGAAGGGGCGCAGGCGGCTCATTCTATTCGCCGATTCCTCTACCCGGAAGAAGTCATTCACTTCGAATACTCAACAACAAAAGGTGTGCCGTCTAAGGCTGCCTAGTTTACTGCCCTCAAATATAGTCAACCAAACTGAAGCTGCCGATTTCTGCTTGCCATAATTTCGACTTCTTCAATTTGATTGACTGTAGCATTGCTAAAATTACTCCAAAATACTACAAATTATAATAAAATTATTTGTAATTGATCTTTTTTTTGGTATTAATGGGATATGCGTGTATTCATAACGCCAATGCAACCCCCATAAGAGGAGACATTATGATTAGAGTCTTTTTCACCCTATGGATTTTATCACTCGCTTGCCCTGCCCAAGATGAAATATCAAGATTAGAGTTGTTGGAACAACAAGTAAAAACATTAACAGACAGAACACAAACCCAAGCAGAAACAATCCGTCGCTTAGAAACACTCGTGACCCATGACCACCGAACGGCACCAACCTATAGAAAGATACTCCCTGCCGATAAACTCTTGGGAACATCAATTATCTTTGCTTCAATGTGTGCTTATAGCGTTTTTATGGAAACGGGTAGTGTCGTTCTAACTTTTGGAACGTTTGCTTCATACTTATACACCTTTTACGGGTTCTTAAAAATCGTACGGAACAGCGCAACCGTCGCAGGCAATTCCGCATTGACAGCAAAACTGACACGAGATTAATATGGCTGAACCATCCACAGCCCTCACGTTACTCACAAGTGCGATTCAAAGCCTGAGTATAGCAACGACAACGCTTAAGCCGCCACCGCCTGATTTTCGGCCTGAACCCCTTATTATTTATTTAGAAGACTTAAAATTAACGACGGCTGAACTCGAAACCGTTCCAACAGAAGTCCAAGAAAACTGGCATGATCATATTTTCCACACGCGCAATGGTTTAGCACGAATGATCTCGACCTCGTCCATTGCAGGGCAAGCCATCGCTTATGCTACCCCCCATGTTCGCCGCATCGAAGAACAAACCAAAGACAAAGCCCTTGTGTTCTATCAACAAGAGGTTGATGACGTAGACCGAGAATCACTTACTCAGACATGGAGATTGACAACATGGGCATGGAAAAAGATCGGCAGTTACATCACGCATAATCTTATGGAAGGAGCATTCTTAGGGTATAACGATCAAATGCGTTTTGATTTAGCAACGCGATTTTCTTACCTCCGCATGATGCACCATGCCACCAAAGCAGATGCTTATCGTGAGCTTGCCTTCCATAAAGACACGTTATTCTTCGTCCGAAATAAAATCCCTCAGATTGACAAAGAAACACAACTTCAATCATCGAAACAACAATTATGGCGATATCGTTGGTTAACGGCTGAAAAAGTCAATATCCTTGATGTCAGCCTTGCCATGCAACTGAACCTTTACGGCACGATCCTCAAAGGCCAAGATGATACAACACCCACACCTTATCGCTATCAGGCTATCCTTAACTATAACCGAATTAATATGATGCTTGCCGAATTACGGGCATCCTATTTTAACCACATGATTGAGATCAAACCAAAGTCTTGGTGGTCACCCTATATCCAACGTGGCCTTGATTACGTAACTGACAGTATAGCAAAACTGGATGCCGTTGAGACACGGCAACCTCGGCCTTTCTTGGATGTTTACAGGGATGCTCTGGATTTAACTTGGGAAGTCTATGACCAACTGTTTCCCCATCGCAAAACAACAAGAACAGTTGATACCGCTCTCAGCGATTTTATGACGGCCATTTCAGAAGATAATTTTATCCAAGCAAAATGGATTACCTTGAGTACAGAAACACCGCAATCCAACTTTAACTGGATGCGCGAAGCCAGTAATTTTGAGAATTATAAGCGAGCCGTTGATCAATTAATCCATACTCAAAACCAAATTGACGACACCATAACAGCCTTGTATGCAATTAATGATACCTTATTCAGGCGTTTTATTGACAAAGATAGCAGTCAGTTTGATTACCGAGGAATCAACGGGCACATCTATTGCCTTTGGGATCTCAGGAATAAAATTGATGAACTCAGGATTTATTATCGAACAGCCTATATCAAATCACTCAAAACAACAGTGAACGAAACAGATAAATCCTATTGGGATAGAATTACACAATCTGCCAAAAATAAAGCACTGAGAAAGATTCTTGAGGGGCAATTCTTTGATACCTCTGAAACTCGAGAACAAGTTCTCAGCAGAGTCGCCCTTTTTAAACAGGACTATGCCAAAGCCCTCAGCGCAATAGAATCAATAATCCTACCAGAAGGATGCTCTGCTATACCACCTACCCTTCTAGCCCCCGTTGATCGCGGGGTTGAATATTATCCCGTCATTTATACGTTCGAGGAATACTACCGAATTTTCGAAGAAGTGCAAACCGTTTCAGAGCTTGATCTACGGTATGCTGCCTATAACTTAAATCGCATTGTCAAGATATCCCCAGACGATGCTTTTTGGAAAGCACAACAGGATGAAATAGCTAAACTTACCTATATTGCCAAAGAACTCAACAAAGCAGAAATGCTTGCTAATATTTATGCAAAACAGACAGGAAAGACAACATTCAAAGACATTCGGACTGAAATAATCAAGGCAAAACAAGCCTTAAGTCCTTGCTATCTCAAATACATAAAATCAGAATGGCATCGATTGAATCCGCTTGATACAACGAGGGTTTTAACAAGTGGTGCCAATAAACTCGGCCGACTGCTTACCCAGGGGCATATGATCGATACAACTAAGGAATTTAGAGAGATCTATCCTGAATTCATTGCGTTCATCGACAAGGTTGCAAAACTCATGACTCAACAAGTTGGCACCATTGCAAATCCTTACAAAGAAATTAAGATTGGCACAATCACCGTAAGAATTCCGGAAATGCCGTCATCCTTAGCGAGAAAATCTATCCGAGATCAACGAAAAGAGAAACGATCGACAAGCCTTTTAATTTTGGAATCATCCATTACAGACGACACCAGCCCTGAACCGACAACAGAACCCCGAGTTCTTAACGATCCTCTTTAAAACGTGACAGGCACTATAGAATCGCACAATAATCAAGTTATCGTCGGGCATAATAGTCTAGTTATTGTCAGACATAATAATCAAGTTATCGTCAGATCTTCTTATCGGTTAAGAACAGCATTAGATCTATCCTTTGGAGCAAAGAAGCAGATATATGGCGAGCCTTGAGCTGGCATCCTCCGGAAGAGATATTAAAGACTTTACCATCTTCATAAAAGATATTTTAGATACGATTTTATCTCATTGATGGAACATTATTTTTATGTGTGTAATTGGGTGTGTTTATGGAGGTATGATATAGTGCTGATTTTAAAACAAGTGAGAATCGGCACACTTATTCCTTTAAAAAACAATTGACGCACCCTTTGATTTTTGTTACAAATAACTAAAATTGAACCGTGCTGAACAGGCACTTGATGGAGAATTAACATGGCAAAAGCCGCAACAATCGCGATTAAGATGCTCAGCACCGCTGACACAGGTTTCTTTTACGTAGCAAAGAAGAATCCTCGTAAAAAACCGGAAAAATTTGAATTCCGCAAATACGACCCTGTTGTTCGTAAGCACGTTTTGTTCAAAGAAACAAAAATCAAATAAAAATTGCCGGTTAAAACCTAATATTTTTCACCCCCCCTTCTTTGTAAAAGACGGGGGTTTTTGCTACTAATACATAACGCAAACCCAGTACAACACCATCGTAGCAAGGAGTTTTAACTCCACAGTTTAATATATTTATAGATGCTCGATAACACACTCTCCCCTCACACCGGGTCAATCAAAGCAGTTTTTCTGTGCTTGAATATTAAACAAAAAATAACTATGTCAGGTACAGTTCAACATTTCTTGCAAACACAGAGTATATCAACATGATGTTATTTATAGCCACCCTTTTTCTAAGCCTTGGTTTTACAACAATATCCTTAGCAATGGATTACTCTAGATTCTCAATAGACGATGCTCAAGATGACAGCATCGCGGAGCTTCCTCCCCCTCCGGCAAAAAGGAATAAGTTACTGGAAACCCGTAGCGACACTGAAAATAAGCTACTTGTTATTCAATATGATGAAACATTTCAAGCAATTATAGAATCTTGCGACGACACACAAGATTGGAGTATCGCCAAAGATTTTATCGATGAATTAGTAACCCAACAAAACGAATGGGCGATACAAAAGAAGTTTTATGGGTTAACTAATGGATATTACGGTTATGAACAAGACCAAGATGCACTCAGAGATTTTATTGATAACGAAGCAAGTGCCACCCAATGGGGAATTGAACTGCAATTTGACGGTATGGCGGACGGAATGTATGGTTATAGAGAAGATTTAGAATCAGCGAGAGAGCTCCTTGAAATAGAGATTGGTAAGGGCAATCAATGGGCTATAGAAATGAAATTTCAAGCATTAATGAACGGATATTACGGCTACTCGCGGGATAGGAATGCTGCTTATGATTTTCGTGAGGAAATGGAACTATCGTGAGCAAAAGAAATCAAAGGCATTTAAAATATAATTGTTCCAGTTAAGTTTGATACAGTTAACTGAGGTGATAAAGTACGTGAGCGACGAGTTTAGCTGTATCAAGGTTAAATGGAATGACTGTATAATGAATTTATCGCTTTACTTTCCTATTAAGTCTAGCCTATAGTTCAATTGTATCGTTGTGCGATAGGTGTTATAAAAGTCCGTTAGTTTTTTTGCGTTTTTTTAGCTTTGCTCTTAACCACTTTTTAACAGCCGATCAGACTACAATATAAAAGTGTGATACGGTTGCGTCATTGGAACTGAAAGACCTCTTTTCGTCTCCCTTTGTGCGCCGAGCTTAATTTTAAAGGAGGTTCATTGTGAACAATAAGCTATACATCAGTAATTTACCTTACTCAGTAAACGACCAAACTCTGGAACAACTTTTTTCTGACCACGGCGCTGTCGTCTCAGCAAAAGTCATTACAGACAAAATGAGCGGTCGTAGTAAAGGTTTTGGTTTCGTTGAAATGGAAAGCGAACAACAAGCATCAACAGCTATGGAAAAGCTAAACGGCCAAGATCTAAACGGTCGCCGTATGAACGTTGCTATCGCACGACCAAAAGAAGAAAGTTCTGACCGTCGTCCAGCTCGTCGATAATTAAGATTATCGCATAAGCTTAAACCTCGCTGGCAACAGCGAGGTTTTTATATATAGTTATCCCATTTAACCTTGATATAGCTAAATTCGTCGCTCACCCAAGGTTACATAATACTGTCCGGCAATCGATACGGAGAGACGATCACATCACAGTCATCACATAAATATCGATGCTTCCGCCAAGAAAATCGTTGATTTAACAACGCTACATCTTGTCCTGAAAACTCAGCAAGGACGAGGTCTTCCGGCTCGTACCTAATATCCCGTAAACCAAGATGGCGTTGCAGAATTTCCTCAGTAAAATCGTTATGCCTAGCATGAGCAAATGTTGATAAGTGCGTACCATCATACCAATAAATCTGCCCCTCAGGTGCCTTCCAATAAAATGGTTTAGGTTTAACCCATAGTAATCCGATCGATATCACAAGAAGGATAATCCCTAAATAACGAACCCGAGTTCGCCATAAACACAACCATAACCCGCCGATAATAGACAACCAAATAAAGGCTTGCGGCGGTTTAGGCACTTGGATTCCTGCTCCTGGCAAAGATGCTGTCCACACGGCAACCTTTGTCATGAGCTGAATCGATTGATCGAGCATAAAACAAATTGGCGAGAATGTTCCAAACGGCATGAGCATCACAGCACCCAACAACAAGGGCATAATCAGAAACCCCATCAACGGAATAGCCACAAGATTACCAATAATGGCCTGGAGAGATATTCGGTTAAAAATATAAAGCGTGATGGGTAACGTTGCAAGTGTTGCAATAACCGTTGAAGCTACAATACCAACACCATAAACAATTGGTTTGCGCCATTGACCACCCTGCTGTCCCCAGTCTTGAAGTGGTGACCACCCCTGCTCATAGGCAGCAATCAAAGCAATAACGGCCGCAAATGATAATGAAAAACTTGCCGTTGTCAGGTTTTCTGGCTGGATGGTCAAAATCAGAATAGCTGCCATCGCAACCGTTCTCATGGAAATAGCCTGCCGGTGCACAAGAACCCCCAGCAAAATAATCCCAACCATGATAAAGGAACGAATGGCAGGAACACCCATCCCAGAAATCAATAAATATCCTAACAAGAACGGAAACGTGGCCACAGCAGCAAATTTTTTCAGATCATAGCGCTCTGCCAACCTTAGACTTAAGGCACCACCACGACGAAACATCATAAAGACAAGCCCTGCAATCATACTCAGGTGTAACCCCGATATCGCCAACACATGAGCAATACCGGCATCAGCATAGGCTTGACGTGTTGCCTCAGGAATGCGCCCTCGCTCCCCTGTTACAAGGGCTGCGGCAACCGCCCCCGATTCATTGGGCATCATCTCTAATAATTTTGCTGTCACAAAAGAACGGATTTTCTCAAAAGACGAAGCCTTAGGGTGCTCTAAGATCTCAGGATGGTTCATTCTCCCCGTTGCAGATAATCCCTTGTAAAAAGCAGCACGCCCATAATCAAAACCATCCGGTAAAATTGGTTTCGAAAAGGGCAATAAGGTTGCATCAAATTTCACAATCGAGCCAATCTCTAACGACGCATTGGACGTTAAGCGAACCCGCCGACCATCATTCAAGCCAATCACATAGCGATTTTTCTTCAGTAAATACTCTTGATCCAGGATCATTCCTGTAAACGTACCTTTTTCCTTTTTATGGATTAAGCGAACATTATTGTGTTCAAGCGTTGCTGTTTTGTAAGAAAGTGCCCCATATCCCCAACAGAAAAATGAGAGCGACAACAAGATCAACGTTAAGGATAGAAATCGCCTCAACAAAAATGCCAAAGCAAAACAGGTAAAACCGACATACCCTAAAAAATTAAGATCAGGCAAATGCTGATAACAGACAATCCCAAACCCCATCAAAACAGGGATCCACAGAAAAAGACGGGGATGCTCATGCCCTAAAACAGCATTCATTATTTCTACAGACAACTCGTGTATCTACAATGCAGGATAAATTAGAGGATTAATCGACCACAATAACTTTTTTGTGTTTTTTATATTTTTTATGTTTTTCGCCGACTTCTTTGAGGACAAAAGATCCAAACCATTTTTTACCGATTTTACGAGTATACTTACAATGATCACCGTCACCCTTGCGATCTTTAATAATAATGCGTGGTTTTTTGGATGATTCAATCCCATGTTTCACGCGCTTACGCTCCTTAATCCGATACTTTACGCCGTCAAAGACAATTTTATGTTCATCATTATTAAGGATATCTCGAAAATCGTCACTCCCAATCCGGGGACAATCAGCCGAAGCAAAACCAATCAAACTCAATAGCATTAGATAACGCATTGTATACTCCCTCTACCATGGGCGATGATGATGACGACGATGATGGTGACCACCCTCAACAATAACCATATCCGGTCGACGTTCTTCCATAATGACTACGTTAGGACGAGGTTTTTCGACGATGATCACGTCATGAGGACGAGGATTCACCAAGCTAAAAGAACCAAAGGCCACCTTTCCTATTTTACGGGTATAGCGACAGATATAACCACCATCAGTAACGACAATTCGTGGGCGTTTTTTTGATTCAATAGCAAAATCAGGAATAGAACGATTTTCAACTCGATAATCGCGTCCCGCAAAAATCGTTGAACTCGCGTGATTGTGAAGAATATCAGCAAAAGCATCCACCCCCATTTTGGGGCACCTTGCGTCCGCACTTGCGACTAAGGCCATAACCACAAATAATTTCCGCATCTATCCACTCCCAGCCGGCAACCATGACTATTAATATGCATTAAACTGCTTAAGATTATGTTAAGAAATGGCATTTTTTTAGGAAAGTTTTTTTTGGGGTGGCTTTAGAATCACGCTCACGGTAAAATTTAGGTATACGGCCTGAAAAATCTTGGAATATCTTGACCTTTCTGGCAAAGTGGTAACCTAACAAACCATTGGGCTAATCGAAAAAGTTTAACGGTTTCTTAGGCTTTACTGTCCATACTTAAAATTATAGGGAACCTGTCAATTAAACACAGGTGCAAGTTTAGGAGTCGCAAATGAGTAAAACTACTGGAACAGACGTAAAAAACACGCTGTATTGTTCTTTTTGCGGCAAAAGCCAGCACGAAGTCCGCAAGTTAATTGCTGGGCCAACGGTTTTCATTTGCGATGAATGCGTTGAGCTTTGCACCGATATTATCCGTGAAGAGTCCCGCACTAGCTTCTCAAAAGACAGTGATGGTGTTCCATCCCCGATGGAAATCAGCAAAGTTCTAGATGATTATGTGATTGGACAAGAACAGGCTAAGAAAGTTCTGTCAGTTGCTGTTCATAACCATTATAAACGCCTCAATAACGGCGGGAAAAACGCTGATATTGAGATTGCAAAATCAAACATCTTGCTTGTTGGTCCAACAGGAAGTGGTAAAACTTTACTAGCACAAACCCTGGCTCGAATTATCGATGTTCCATTCACCATGGCCGATGCGACAACGTTGACCGAAGCAGGTTATGTTGGTGAAGACGTCGAAAATATCATTTTACGCCTTTTACAGGCAGCCGATTATAATGTTGAGCGTGCACAGCGCGGTATCGTTTATATTGACGAAGTTGACAAAATTTCCAGAAAATCCGACAATCCGTCAATCACACGAGATGTTTCGGGCGAAGGCGTACAACAAGCCTTGCTGAAAATCATGGAAGGAACGATTGCTTCTGTCCCGCCACAAGGTGGACGTAAACATCCACAACAAGAATTTCTTCAAGTTGATACAACGAATATTTTGTTTGTTTGTGGTGGCGCGTTTGCAGGGATTGATCGTATTATTGCCAGCCGCGGTAAAGGTGTTGCCATTGGTTTTGGTGCGGATGTACGTGGCCCTGATGATCGCACTCCCGGACAGATCTTACAAGATCTTGAGCCTGAAGATTTACTCAAGTTTGGATTAATTCCTGAATTCATTGGTCGTTTGCCGATTATTGCAACACTGACCGACTTAACAGCTGATGTCCTTGTTGAGATTCTCACAAAACCGAAAAATGCTTTGGTCAAACAGTACCAACGCCTTTTTGAAATGGAAGATGTGAAATTAACATTTTCGGATGATGCGCTGCATGCCATTGCCGAAAAAGCAATTGATCGGAAAACAGGGGCACGCGGCCTAAGATCCATTCTTGAAAGCATCCTGTTGGATACCATGTTTGAACTGCCTTCCTATGAGAATGTAGAAGAAATTATCATCAACAAGGAAGTTATCGAGAACAAAGGCCAACCTTTGAAATCGATCACGAAAAAGAGACCTGCTGATAAGACAGGATCGGATAACTAACAAAAAGGGTGGTAAAAATAGATGACTACGAGCGTAAAGTACCCGGTTTTACCGCTTAGAGATATTGTTGTATTTCCACACATGATTGTCCCGTTATTTGTCGGCCGCGAAAAGTCAGTCCGTGCCCTCGAGGATGTGATGCGTGGTCAAGACAAGCAGATCTTGCTGGTAACACAAAAGAACCCTGCTCTCGATGATCCGAATACGACCGATCTCTATACGATCGGAACGGTTGGCAATATTCTTCAGTTGCTAAAACTCCCTGATGGGACAGTAAAAGTTCTTGTCGAGGGGACACAACGAGTACGCTTGACTAACTTTGCTGAGAATGAGTCTTACTTCGAAGCTCATGCTGAATTGCTGAGCGAGGATAATGATCAAACCGACGAAGAAATCGAAGCCATTACCCGTAGCCTGATCACTCAGTTTGAGCAATACATTAAGCTGAACAAGAAAATCCCACCTGATGTTTTGGTCACCATCAATCAGATTGATGATCCTGCTAAGTTAGCCGATACAATTGCATCTTATTTATCCCTCAAGATTTCTGAAAAACAGTCATTACTTGAAATGGCAAGCCCGGGTGATCGCCTCGAAGAACTGCTGATTATGATTGAGGGTGAAATCAGCGTCATGCAGGTTGAAAAACGTATTCGTACGCGCGTGAAAAAACAAATGGAGAAAACGCAGCGCGATTACTATTTGAATGAACAAATGAAGGCCATCCAAAAAGAACTTAATGATAATGAAGAAGCAAAGGACGAGCTATCAGAATTTGACAGCAAGATTCGCAAAACAAAACTGAGTAAGGAAGCTCATGAAAAATGCGTTTCTGAAATGAAAAAATTGCGCGCCATGAACCCCATGTCTGCCGAGGCCACCGTCATCCGTAACTATCTGGACTGGATGCTGACAATTCCGTGGAAACAAGTAACGCGCGTCAAAAAAGATTTGATCGAAGCACGTAAAATTCTAGATCGCGACCATTTCGGCTTAGATAAAGTCAAAGAGCGTATCCTTGAGTACCTAGCGGTACAGGCTCGGGTTGGGCGTGTTCGCGGACAAATCTTATGCTTAGTGGGTCCCCCAGGCGTTGGCAAAACATCCCTTGGTAAATCAATTGCTCAGGCAACGGGTCGCCATTTTATTCGTGTTGCCCTGGGCGGTGTTAAAGACGAAGCTGAGATTCGTGGTCATCGACGAACCTATATCGGATCAATGCCCGGAAAAATTGTTCAAGGCATGAAAAAAGCTAAATCAAGCAACCCCCTTTTCCTTTTGGATGAGATTGATAAAATGGGATCAGATTGGCGTGGAGATCCGGCTTCAGCTTTGCTTGAAGTCTTAGATCCTGAGCAAAACAGCACTTTCAATGATCATTACCTTGAAGTTGACTATGATTTATCTGATGTCATGTTTGTCACAACAGCCAATACACTCAAGATGTCACAACCCCTCCTTGACCGCATGGAAATCATACGACTCCCCGGGTATACTGAAGATGAAAAAATAGAGATTGCCAAGCAGCATCTCATTTTCAAAGAAATGGAAATTCATGGCCTAAAATCAGGCGAGTTAACCATTGATGAGAGTGTGCTGCGTGATTTAGTTCGTCGCTACACCCGCGAATCGGGGGTTCGCAACTTAGAACGCGAAATTGCTAATCTATCCCGCAAAGCCATTAAGGAAATCTTGGTTGATAAGGTTAAGACCGTACACATCACGAGTAAGAATCTGCACAAATATGCCGGTGCCCCTAAATTCCATTACGGTCAAGCAGAAGAGCAAGATTCCGTCGGTGCCACAACAGGCCTAGCATGGACTGAGGTTGGCGGCGATTTATTGACCATTGAGGCTGTTGTTGTCCCCGGTAAGGGCAAGACCATGATCACGGGTAAATTGGGCGACGTCATGCAAGAATCCATTCAAGCTGCGGTCAGCTACATTCGATCACAGGCACCACGCTTTGGCATTGATCCCCTTTTATTTGAACGCCGAGATATTCACATTCACGTTCCGGAGGGAGCAATCCCCAAAGACGGCCCATCGGCTGGTGTTGCGATGTGTACTTCTATTGTCTCAGCCTTAACAGGTATCCCTGTTCGTAAAGATATTGCTATGACAGGTGAAATCACATTGCGGGGTCGCGTTTTGCAAATTGGCGGACTAAAAGAGAAACTGCTAGCAGCTCATCGTGGGGGCATTAAAAAAGTGTTGATTCCCGTTGATAATGAAACAGATTTGGAAGAAATCCCTGATAATGTTAAAGCCGGTATATCCATCATCCCTGTTTCCTCTGCTGATGACGTGCTCAAGGAAGCCCTTATCAGTGACCTGAAGCCTATTCAGTGGACAGAAAAGGAATATGAACCCAGTAGTAGTACTGCATCTGAACTGCAGTAGCACTAATAGCACCGCTCCATATCATTAGTTTTTACCCCTCACCCGACCTACGGTCGGCCTCTCCCTCTCAAGGGTAGAGGCGATGGATTCTGCCACTGACAGAACATCTAGCAACAATAGGGAAAAGAATTAATCTAAGTTTTCTTCGCCTTCGGAAACGTTTAGCTGTGATTCAACATCAGCTTCTAACATCTGAGATGTTGCAACATCATCATCGTCGTCATCCATTGTTAACGATCCGCTAATGGCGTCCAAAAATTCATTTTCCAACTCTTCATCACTCGCATCAGAAAATGAAACGCGTTGCAATGAGCGAACAAGACTATCTTGAAGATGATCGACGGAAACAGTTTGTTCTGCAATCTCGCGCAAGGCAACAACAGGGTTGCGATCATTCTTACGTTCAATCGTCATGGATGAACCAGCTGATAGTTCGCGCGCACGACGGGCAGCGAGCATCACAAGCTCAAATCGATTAGGGACAATTTCAACGCAATCTTCAACTGTTACGCGGGCCATGGATCCTCACAAATTCTAGTAAATAGTTTTATGGCGCGCCCAGGAGGATTCGAACCCCCGACCTGCGGCTTAGAAGGCCGTTGCTCTATCCAGCTGAGCTATGGGCGCACATATTATAAATGTATCATTTTCTATAATTAAACAAAATCAGTGCTCAACGCAAGTATTTTCACAGTTGTCATCTGCCAAAATCTCCCCCATAATGAGGGCATGAATCTTGATCTACACCTTGAAAGCTCATCTTCTTTTGTTTGCGACCTGCCTTTATGTCAGGTTCGGCTATCGCATAATGCAGCTTTCCCGTGGATTCTGTTGATTCCTAAACGCGATAATTGTGTTGAATTAACCGATCTGACAGAACCTGAGCAACATCTTTTGATGGCAGAAATCAACCAAACATGCCATATGATGCAGTCCTTATTTTCGCCGTACAAACTCAACATTGCAACCCTTGGCAATGTTGTTCCGCAAATGCACATCCACGTTATTGCTCGCTATACAACGGATCCTGCCTGGCCAAATCCTGTGTGGAACACTGTATCAAGTGACTATACACCGTTTGAGCTAGATCAGCTCACTCAAAAAATAAATACCTATTTTAACACTATTTTAAAGTATTAGACCTATCCTAATCATCAGTAAAACACTGCGGAGCACGATCTGATGAACAAGACACTATTGGTTCTTTTATTATCCATTTCCTATGCACAAGCTGATTTTGTCGGTGCACAACAAGGATATGGTGATGCCTATCAAACAAACCCTTTAGGATCAAAACAACCGTATCAAGATTACAAAAAAAGCACAACGCCCCCACCTCTCCCGGCCAGACCTGCTCCCGTATTCAACCAATCAACTCCTGCTCCGGCCGCAACCCCAGTGCAAGGAATTCCCTTTAGTGAAATTAAAACAAAGTTTGGGAATCTTAGGAACCTTCTTCAAGAAACACAAAACCTTGTTCAAACGAGCAATTTTCATGCGAAATATGGCACCAATATTCAAATGGTTTCAGAGGAATTAGAAAAATTAGAACACGCCGTCAGTAATGGCCGCGATCTGCAATCCATACCGGATCACGAAGTGTTAGAAAATAAAACCTTTGGAAAAAGCAGTTTTGACCAAGAAAAATATAACAATCTATTGGGCATAACTAAACAAACAGCTATGTCCGCTTGCACCGAGATGATGGGCTCCCTCAAGCAAGGATTGCGATCAAATGCCGGCAGAGCGAACACCACCAATGTCAGCAAGTTTATCCAAACCTGCTCTAACCTCAAGGGAACCCAAGATGTTCCCCAATTCGTCAACATGGTTAAAGATCTGTCTTCTTTGAATCAGAACACGACCTCACCAGCATCCGGCGGCCTCAGCACAACAGAAGTGTCGCGCAATCTTGACGAAGCCGGCGTTATGCTCAAGAGTCTGTATGTCCTTGCCAAAAGCAAATTGTTGTCAAAAACAGATAAGATGGCAAGCGATATGAAACAATTGATTTCGACCCAAAAAGGACTCAGCAAACTTGCCAACTCTAAAAAAGCGGCGAATCAAGATTTAAGCGGAAAAGTCCACACTCTCTTAGATCAAATTCACGCCGCCACATCTAAAGTTTGCTCTGCTATCGGTCGGAATGCCCCTGCCCTAGCAGAGCGCGCCGGCAAAGGTAAAAAAGCCGACGTGATCAAAGCAAAGAGTAGCCAAGCCATCAATAGTTTTAACAAACTCTGTTCTCAAGTGGCACAAGCTCATACAAACGTTGATATGACAAAAATACTCTATGAACTGGCAAACCAAGAAAAAATGGTTATTGCATCATTAAAGGGAAAGTAATTATAGGTGATAGGGTTACACTTGCCCAACATTTTCGATTTTGGCACTGGGGTGGATTTCGTTCTGCCCCATAACTGTAACAGATGGACGCACACGCTCAATAATAGCGCGAACAAAAGGCCTTAGTGTTGGGTTAACCACGAGAACAGCATGCTCCCCCGTCATGGCAATACGATCAAAAGTAACTTTAAAATCATTGATAAAGTCTTGGATCTGACTTGGAGAGAGGGCTAACTGCTTAACCTCCCCTTCACCAATCAAAGCATCATGCATGGCTTGATCCCAGTTGACCGTCAGGGGGACAATTTTTAGAATTCCCTGTTCACTCAGATTACTGTGGGTGATTTGGCGTGCTAAACGCTGGCGAACATGCTCTGTAATAACAGATACATTCCGAGAATAGCCGCATCCCTCAGAAATTGCTTCAATAATCGTTGCTAGATCGCGGATACTGACGCGCTCACTCACCAGATTTTGGAGAACACGTTGGATTCCACCAAGGCTAATTTGTGTCGGAATAAGGTCGTTTAATAATTTCTTATAGGTGTCCCCCAGCTCATCCAGCATTTTCTGCGTCTCAACATAGGTCAACAGTTCTGCCAAGTTATCTTTGACGATTTCTGTTAGATGAGTCGTCATAACCGTCGAGGCATCCACAACCGTTAATCCCTGACGTTCAGCCTCAGCCCGCTTGTCCTCACGAATCCACCGTGCCGGCAAGCCAAACGTTGGCTCAACCGTTGCTTCACCTTCAATCAAAATGTCATTCCCGCTCGGGCTCATGACCAACAAATGATCAGGTCGCAACTCTCCTCGTCCTGCTTCTAACTCTTTGACCCGGATGACATAGGACATACCATCCACCTGCAAATTATCTTGAATACGAACAGACGGCAAAACAAAACCAACTTCTTGTGCGAGTTGTTTGCGAAGGCTTTTGATTTGATCTGTTAATTTTGTTCCACGCTCCCCGTTTAACAGGTTCAACAATCCATAACCGATCTCAATCCGCAAATGATCGATATGCCCCGGTGTGATTTTGGTTTCTTCACCTATCGATACTTGCTCTTCACTTGCCTTTTGTTTTTCTACAGCGGCAAGCTCTGCCTCCACAACGTCCTTTTTTTGACGCTCAGCAACACGCCATGCACCGACACCACAACCAACAGCTAGGATAAAGAAAGGCAACCCCGGCATCCCCGGCGTTATCGCTAAAATAAACATCAAAAAGGCACTGAGACCAAGGACAGTTGGGTTCGCACTCAACTGCGCAATTAGGGCTTTATCGGCAGATCCTTCAACACCAGCCTTGGAGACCAACATACCCGCTGCTGTTGAGACAATTAATGCTGGCACCTGCGAGACCAAACCATCACCAACCGTCAAAATCGTATAGGTTTTCAAGGCCTCACCAAAACTCAGATCCATTTGACCAACACCAATGATGATCCCGCCAATAATGTTAATAAAGGTGATCAAGAGTGCTGCAATCGCATCTCCGCGCACGAACTTAGCCGCACCATCCATGGATCCATAGAAATTACTTTCATCTTCCAGAAGTTTACGACGACGTTTTGCTTCACTTTCGTCAATTAGTCCCGCACTTAAGTCCGCATCCACAGCCATCTGCTTACCGGGCATGGCATCCAAACTGAATCGAGCCGATACTTCTGCAATACGACCGGACCCCTTTGTAATAACCACAAAGTTAACGATAATCAAAATCGCAAAAACAATGATCCCAATGACAAAGTTTCCGCCCATCAAGAATCGACCAAAAGCCTCGATAACTTTACCTGCAGAGTGAGACCCCTCATGCCCGTGGGTCAAAATCATACGCGTTGCCGCCACATCGAGGGCAAGGCGAATCATCGTTGAAACCAGCAATATTGTTGGAAAAGAGCTAAATTCAAGCGGTTTTTCAATAAATAAGGCTGTGAACAAAATCATAATGGAAAAAAGGATCGACAATGCCAAAGCCATATCCAATAAAATTGTCGACACAGGCATAAATAAGAGGATTAGAACAGAAACTAAACCAAGAGCAAAAGCAATATCCGTGCGTTTGCTGATGCTCGAGATGTCAAACCCTGATGTTAGTGCAGGTGTTGCCATTGATGATTTCCTTTCATATAAGGGCTAACCCACCATAACTTCATGTGAATGATCGCCATATTCCTTGAGTTTATTGCGCAATGTTCGAATTGAAATACCTAAAATATTAGCTGCATGCGTTCGATTACCACTACAGTGATCAAGGGTATTCAAAATCAAATCCTTTTCCACACTGGCAACGGTTCGCCCAATCAACAAACTCTTTTCCACATCAGATTTAACCGTAACTTTCAAACTTTCTTGGGTCACTTCGTCAAATAAATCAGAGGCTTCGATAATAGTTCCCGAGGATAAAAGAACAGCACGGTGCAACGTATTTTCAAGCTCACGCACATTGCCTGGCCACGCATAATTCACCAAAGCCTGACGCGCTAAGGACGATAACGTTTTCTGAGACAGGCCGTTTAACTCGGAAAATTTATCGATAAAGAACTGCGCCAGAGCCTCAACATCCTTTGGTCGTTGACGAAGAGCGGGCAATTGCAAATTAATGACATTTAATCGATAATACAAGTCTTCGCGGAATTCACCTTTTTTACACGACACCATCAAATCTCGATTGGACGTTGCAACAATCCGAATATCAACTTTAACAGGCGACGTTCCACCAACACGATCAATAACACGTTCTTGGATAGCACGGAGCAATTTCGCTTGGAGGCGAACATCTATCTCACTGATTTCATCTAGTAATAACGTCCCTCCATTGGCTTCTTCAAACTTACCAACGCGACGCGCCACAGCCCCGGTAAAGGCTCCTTTTTCATGGCCGAATAATTCTGATTCCAGCAAATTTTCAGGAATAGCAGCACAGTTAACGGAGATAAACGGTTTTTTAGAACGGTTTGACTTACTGTGAATATAGCGCGCCATAACTTCTTTACCCGTACCAGACTCACCAGTGATAAGGATATTTGCTTCACTAGGCGCAACCTTATCAGCCATTTCGATCCAACGCATCATCGCCGGATCTCGGGAAATCATATCATCTTTGGTTTTTGTAATAGCCGATAGAATCGCTGCAATCATTTCAGCTTGGGGTGGGAACGGAATATAATCAATGGCACCTGCACGGATAGCTTGCGCTGCTTTTTCAGGATCGGCCTGAATCCCACAAGCAACAACAGGCACATTAAAATGTTCTGATGCTAGTTGTTTAATAACAGAATCGACATCGTGAATAATATCAATGAACAGTAAATCTGCACTTTGCCCTTTGCGTAATAATTCTAATGCTTCTTTGGTTGACGAAGTCATCGTAACCTTGGCACCGCTCTGGGTTGCCATTCTCGCTGCTTCAGAAACTTGACCGTCAAAGGCACTGATAATCATAACACGCATTGGCTATCCCCTTATCTATCCGATTTAATAATTTCTGTCATTGTGATCCCAAGACGTTCATCAACAATCACAACTTCACCTCGGGCAACAAGGCGATTATTGACAAAGATATCAACAGACTCACCAACACGGCGATCCAATTCAACAACAGCACCACGCCCTAGTTTTAAGAGTTGGCTGACAGGTAAAGTCGCGCGCCCTAACACGGCAGAAATGGTAACCGGCACGTTATAAACCGCAGTTAGGTCGTTTGAATCCCCCAGGGTTTCATCGAGACTGTCTATGGTTGGCTGAAGATCAATGGACTCAGCCGGATTCCCCTCTGGGGTTGTTGATTCATTGTTTTCTGTATTTTGTTCATCACTCATGGTCTAGCTCCTTTGTTTGACTAATTTCGCCGATAAGACGTTCTATCTCATCCAATGTATTTTTTAACAAAACCTCAGCCCCTCCCGATGCCCACGAAAACGTGCAATCCATGGGCTCAAGGCTGTCATCAGCTTGAATAATAATTTGCCCGTTCTGGATCAGATCCTGAACGCGTTCCATTAATGTTTTTGCAATTTTTGGGTTTACATGGATCGCCATCGTTGGCTTACCTAAAAGGGTTTTTGTCACTTTTTCCATGCAACTCAGAACGCGGTCAACAGAATGTTTTTCAACATCGGCTAAACAAATTTTCATGGCAACTGCTTTGGCTAAATGAGCAGCCTCCGATTGAACAAGATGGCGTTTGGTCGCCTCTTCCTCTGCAAAACGGATAAGCTTATCCTCAAAACCTTCCATCGCCCGCGTTAAATCGGCCTCGATTACGGTTTGTTGAATGGCTCTCCCCTCAGCAACACCCTCGGCATAGGCCGCCTCTTTAATCAAAGCAGCATCATCTTCCGTGTACTTTGGCGCATTGGGGTCAATCTGTATCGGTTTTTCAAAATCGTGGTTAAAGGTAAATTTATTCATCCCTTCCCGCTCCTCATTCAATCAAAGCATCTTCGGCGTCATTACCCTTACGAATGATAACTTCACCTCTGTTTGATAGATCTTTGGTTGTCACAACAATGTAGTTCTGAGCTTCATCCACATCTCTGACACGAACCATACCCATCGACTGCATATCTTCACGCATAAGTTTGGCAGCACGTTCTGACATATTGCCAAAGAATTTCTCCTTGATGGAATCATTGGCACCTTTAAGAGCCAAGGCCAATTTCGTTTTGTCTGCAATACGGATAACCGTTTGGATACCCTGGCTATCCAGTTTGATCATGTCATCAAAGGTAAACATGAGGTTCTTAATTTTCTCGGCGTCATCAGGGCTACTTTCTTCTAAGTTCCCCAGCATTTTAGCCTCAGCCTGACGATCCAGATAGTTAAAGATTTCAGCAACAAGTTCATAGGAATCTCGTTTTGCTGCCTTAGAAATATTGCTCATAAATTCTGTCCGCAATGTTCGCTCAACATCATCAAGGATCTCGCGGCGAACAGACTCCATCTTCAACATGCGCATAATGACTTCCATCACCAAAGAATCAGGCAACAAGGTCATAACGCGTGCTGCGTGTTCCGGTTTAATCCGAGTCAAGACAACACTGATGGTTTGGGGATATTCGTTCTTTAAGAAATTGGCCAACAGTTCTTCGTTGATATTGCTCAATTTGTCCCACATGGTACGCCCCGCAGGCCCACTAATTTCATCCATGATCTGGGAAACTTTTTCCTGAGGCAAAGCCTTTGTCAATAATCGCTTGGTACTTTCCGGTGTTCCAATCAGCGCACCCGTTGTTGAGAGTTGATCAACGAAATCGCCAAACATAACCTCAACAACATTGGATGGGACTTTCCCCAAAGCTGTCATTGTCAGGGCAATCTCTCTGATTTCGGCCTCATCGAGATGCTTAAAGAGCTGCTGAACTTGTTCGTCTCCCAAAGCTAAGAGGAGCAACGAAACCCGTTCGACGCCTGATAGTCCTATGTAGTCTTTTCTTGTTTCCATGGCTCGTCATACATCCAGTTTCTAATAATTGTTACGGCTTCTTCGGGGTGTTTATCGATAATTTCTCCGATTTTCTTCAACGATGATGCTTTTAGTCGACCGTCAATATTGGTGATATCCAAAAGATCATCCTCTTCATTTTCATCCAGGTTGGAAATCAAATCATACTGTCCATCTTCGGGTTTTGAAAAATCAGGCAGAGCATACCCCCGACCATTTGCATTGGCCAAAAGTGCTGCAACTTCGCTATCTTCGTTGGCAACGCCGCTTGATTCGATAACACGTAACAGAACAGGACGAACAATCATAATCAAAATTAAGACACCAACCGCAGCCAAAACCAACAACTCAATAATTTTTGTTATATCCATAGCCGGAATCAGTGAGTTCTTTTCCGGAACAGCCGCTTCTTCAAAATCAGACTTGGCAAATTGCATGTTAACAATTTCAACCTTATCGCCACGCTCTTCTTTAAACCCAATCGCTGTTTTCACAAGTGTTGTAATTTGATCAATTTCTTCTTTTGAGCGGGGTTTATACGTTTCTTTACCGTCTTTGTCCTTTGTATAGGTTCCGTCAACTAACACAGCAACAGACATGGACTTAATATTGCCTGATTCCTTTTTGTGGTTTTCGACAATGCGTGAGATTTCATAGGTGGTATTTTCATCCGCACGATTACTACGATTATCATTACTACCTGTTGCTTTGTTATTGGCATCAGGTAATGCATTAGCAACAGAAACACTAGCATCACTACTGCTTTGTGTTGAATCTTCCTTACTATTAGAAGCACTGCGCACCACTTGACCTTCCGGATCATATTTTTCTGAATTAATCACCACTTGGTCAAAATCAATATCTGCTGAGATTTCCGCACGAATCTTGCCCGGACCAAGAGTTTTCTCAAGCAAGCTCTCAAGCTGTTTTGCTGCTTTTGTTTCATAAGCATGCGTTACTTCTTGTTGTGCTGTTAACTGCTGAATACTGTTATCACTGTCTGATTCTTTGGCTAAAAGGTTACCCTTATCATCAATGATCGATATCCGATCCACAGAAAGATTCGGCACCGCCGATGCCACAAGGTATTGAATGGATTTAATCTGTTGTTCAGATAATTTCATCATCCCACTCATTTTCAACATAATCGACGCTGACGGGTCAACCTTATCCCTCGAAAACAACTCACGCTTAGGAATAACTAAATGCACCCGAGCCGACGCAACACCTTTAATTGTCTTAACTGATTTTGTTAACTCACCTTCGAGAGCACGCAGTTTGTTAATATCGATCATACTCCCGGATGTACTGAGAACATCACCACGATCGAATATTTCATAACCAACAGCTCCGCCCGAAATTAACCCCTCTTGCGCCACATCCATACGAAGCCGAGCCACTTTTTCAGCAGGGACATTAATCGTTGTTCCATCCGCACTCACGGTGACAGGAATCCCCATTGATTCAATTTTTTGGACAACACGAGAAGCCTCAGCCGGCTCAAGCTGAGAATACAATACAGTCATATTTCCGGTTGATGTTTGCGACATAAGATAAATAAAGAATCCGATAACGCCCAGCATCACGCTGCCAATAGCAGCGAGCCTTACAGGACCAAGGTTACGGAGTATTTGTGAAAATCCGTCCAATTTATCTGACCTTTATTTAAAATTTTACTATTCTATGGTCAGAATATGCCTACTTTTGTAAAGAATCCGTTAACAACAGGAATTTTTTTCCTAGCAATGACCCTGATTCAAAATTACAGCATAAAA
This sequence comes from Candidatus Paracaedibacteraceae bacterium, assembly GCA_019636035.1. Taxonomy (GTDB): domain Bacteria; phylum Pseudomonadota; class Alphaproteobacteria; order Paracaedibacterales; family Paracaedibacteraceae; genus Paracaedibacter. The sequence goes on along the minus strand of JAHBYI010000002.1, from coordinate 61,937 downwards.
ATGAAATAACGATAAATGTTCAAATCCCTAAAAAATATGGTATTCTTACTCAAAAGTAAGAATCAGACGTAACGATCGATGACCTCTTCAAAAAAAATCCTATTTAGTTGTTTTGCCGGGAATTTATTAGAATGGTATGAGTTTGCCATTTTTGGCTTTATGACCCACATCATCTCGCAGCAATTTTTCCCGTCGTCCTCTCCTTTTTTAAGTATGATGATGACCTATGCTGTCTTTGCCATCGGCTTTATCATCCGTCCTTTTGGTGCCATTTTAAGTGGCCATATCGGTGATCTGTACGGACGTCGTAGCGGGCTCATGCTCTCAATTGCATTCATGGCCATGCCGACCTTTATTATCGGCTGTCTTCCGACCTATGAACAAATTGGAGTCATCGCCCCTTTATTGTTATTATTATGCCGTATGGTTCAAGGGATTTCTTTGGGGGGGGAGTTCAGTGGCTCTATCGTTTATCTGATAGAACATGCACCCAAAGATAAACCGGCTTATTTTGCCTCGTGGGCAGATTTAGGCAGCTCTGTTGGCATGATTCTTGCCTCATTAACGTCCCTGCTTTTAACCGTTTATCTATCCGATGAAAACCTCAAGAGTTTTGGGTGGCGACTACCTTTCCTTGGCGGCATTATTTTTGGCATCTTAGGCTATTATCTACGTCGTGATTTAACTGAAACACCGGAATTTAAACCTGCTAAAGAAAAACTTGCTTTTGGCGCACTGGTCAAGATAGCGTTTACAGCATCGCCTAAGCTCTTCATCATCGCCACAACATTTTTAGCCATAAATTCAGCTGGTTATTACTTCCTTGTGATTTATCTTCCAAAACAAATCATAATAGACGCCCTGCCCGGCTATGCCATGACTCTTTTACCCCTTATCAGCATAACCGCGATGATGCCAGCCACTTTTATCAGTGCCTTTTTATCTGATAAAATTGGCCAGAAACCGATCTTATATATGGGATACATGACAAGCCTTGCCCTTGCTTATCCAACACTATTACACACAATAACCAGTCATAATCTCTACCTGATAGCAATACTTCACACCTTATTTGCAATTAGCCTGGGTATGTGTTTTGGCCCCAGATCAGCATTAATTTCAAAATTATTCCCAACAGAACATCGATATACTGGTGTATCCATTACGTACAACATTGCCAATGCAACATTTGGTGGCCTATCCCCCATGATTTGTGCAACCATGGCTAACAGCTGGGGTGCAACAAGCCCGGCTCTGTGGATCATTGGTTGTGCCATTGTATCTCTGGCATCGATATATTTCTTAGGACAGAGATACAAATCTTTTCACCCCCTACATTAATATAAATTTTAATATAAAATTAACATTTATTTTACCTAATTGCCCTTAACCTAAATAATCTCATAAACTTGTAAGTACGTCATAACAATGACAAGACGAAATACTTACAGATTATGGGGTAATTTATGTTTAGATTTCCAAAATTTATTATCACTTTTTTAGCAACGGCTGCTCATTCTGCCGAGATCGATCACCCAGATTGTGATCCAATAAACCCAGTATCAACAGAGCTTGCGATCTTTCATAAAAAAGAAGTTCCATATAATCATAACCAACACGAAGTAAAACAGTTTCTAGAGAAATTGCGACAAACAAAAACGCCAATTCGCAATGACTCAAAACATCCTGTAAGACTAAGACTAAGCCTTATCGGTGATAGTGAACGCTATCAAGAAAAACACACACTATTACCGGGACAAACATTTGTAACCTACAAAAGTGATATCCTTGTCGATATAAAACTTTATGACAAAGCTATTTTCATGAATCTTGAACAAGGATCAAAAAAATATACTGTTTCTTTAAGCAATACAGAAATCCCCTACAGGCCAACCTTTATTGAGTATGCCGACTTTAGGCCTGTTTTTTTCAAACCTGATGCTGGGAAGAACCCACTCCTCTTTCCTTATAGCCCTGTGTACGGTGCAGTTAATATCCCAACAAACCTATCCCCAAGCTTTCAAGACCAATATGATGGGAACCTACGTTATATTATTGACTGCCAATTTAGGCACGAGGGCATTGATGGGATGGCATTCTTTGATCACCTAACCGACCTTTATAAAAGGCATTATTTTCCGACACTATACAATCGCCTTGTTAGAAAAGGGGTACCTTTAACCCTAGAGCATTCAAAGATCCCCGGAATCATTCATTCAATTTGGCTAACCCACAAAGACAAACCAATCGAATTTCCAGAAGAATTTATCCAATACGCCTTAGACTCATTCAAAGCATGCCCCACAGAAGAAGGATATAAACATATCCTTTGGGTACAAAGCAAAAAACGTTTGCCACATACCGTCAAACGGCTCAAAGACTCGGGAATAAAGGTCAAAGAATACAAAAAACTCGGTGATTTCAAACTTAAAGTTAAATTGAAAGAGGAACTTAAGAAAAAGAAATTTGGACGAGCCAGCGATATCTTAAGAGTTGAAATCCTGGAACGCATGGGGGGAATTTACCGAGATACAGATTATCGGATTCATCACTCTCTAACGCCACTGCTCTTATCGTATAATTTCATTGCAGCACGCGAGCCTATGTCATCTTTTATCTGCAATGCATTTATTGCTACCAGTCCCGGTCATCCAACAATTAAAGCCTTAAAAGATCTAATTATTCGTAACTACGATCCCCATCGTGCCCCTGATTATATTAAACACATTCCCGATTCAGATGGTTTTGCAACTATCCTTATTACCGGACCGGGAGCATTTACAACAGCTATCGCAAAAACAATCGGCCAGGGTGACGAAAGGGATGTTATTTTGCCTCATCAATATATATATCCAACACCTGTTGATATATACCCCCAACTCACTGTTATCAAGCCTAGGGATTCTGTCCCGGCTATTGCCTTTGGAGCCCATTACTGGTTATCATCGTGGACAACACTCAGTACATTCGGTAGTGAAGGCTAATTTTTATAGAGGAGAACAACCATGAAAACACTATCAGTGTTAACTTTATCATTATTCTTAGGGTTAGCCCCCCTACAAGCACAAGACCAATGGATTAATCTTGATCAAAAAACAGAAGCTGAGCTGACACAAGTCCGTGAATCCATCAGAACAGATTCCAATCTTGTTATGGCTTTATATCAGATTACCTATGATGCAACTCAAATGCTTGAAAAAGCAGAAATCCCTTATTCATTCGCCTTTGGGACATTATTAGGACAAGTACGTAACCAAGGAATTATCCCCCATGATGATGATGTTGATCTTATGATCGACACTGCTGATGGTGATAAACTTATGTCATTGAAATCTAAGTTCTGGGACTTAGGATATGATTTGTTCAGGGAATCACAGATTGTTGGGTTTAAACTTTACTCACGCACAAAAATCAAGTTAACCACAGGGGAAGAAATACTTCCCTTTATTGATTTATTTGAGTTCGGTTATGATCGCGATTGTGATGCTTATGTGGTTCTCCCCCCACAAGGGCGCAAATTATTCCACAAAGCCATTATTCCGACAACCGAATTTAAATCAACACATCTGGTTCCCTTTGGTCAAATAACAGCTCGGTCCATGGTAAATCCCGCGGTATTCCTTACCCCTTTTTATGGAACAAGCTGGCAAAATCTTATCGTCGTATCCCATAAACACAATACAAAGTTAGATCATAATTACCTCTGGACAACAACAGACTTAGACAGACAGCCTGCACAACCAACCGGCCCCTTAAAAGAACGCGTTAGTCAATTCTATGAAACAGGGATTGCACCGGCTCCTCTTGCTGCAAACAACCATAGTTTCTGGAATGATTTTTACAGTAAACAAAACCTAACGGTTTCCCCATCAACATTTGCACAATTTCTTGCTGATAAAGGGATTATTCAATCCGGTAAAACCATTGTCGACATTGCAACAGGCAATGGTCGCGATACGTTATTCTTCCTAACACTCGGCATGAATGCGGTTGGTATTGATGCCTCAACAGAAGCAATTAAAATTAATAGAACAAAAGTAACAACACCTGATTCATTCCAAGTCGTTGACATTAATGATCAACAATCCCTTGCACCGTACCTAACATACGATTTCTTCTATGCTCGGTTCTTTATCCACTCAATTAGTGAGGTTGAACAACATAAGTTCATAAATTTCCTAGCAACAATGAAACAAGGTGGAAAACTGTTACTCGAGTTCAGAACAGATAAAGACCCAATGTTCCAACAATCATCAAAAGTTGGTAAAAATGAAGGCGTAACGAATCACTATCGTCGCTACATCAATTTTGCTGAATTTTGTCAGTCCTTAGAGAGTCTTGGATTCAAAATCGACTTCCAACTCGAAGCAGATAATTTATCCGTTCGCGATTACGAAGACCCGATCCTTGGTCGTGTTCATGATAATCCTTGGCTAGGGCGTATTGTTGCAACGAAACTCTAAGTTCCGTGAATTCACGTTAGGTACAATACAGGTTCTTTGAGTTTTTTGCTCACAGAACCTGTACCCTTCATGCTATCATAAAAAAAACAATCATCGTCTGTTCACCCATGAAAATCTTTATATCTGCCGCTGAACCTTCCGGTGATCTTATTGCTGCCGAAGTAATGCAATGCTGCCCCAAAGAAACACGCTTCATCGGCATAGGCGGCGTTGAGATGGCAAAACATGGCCTACAGTCCTTATTCCCCATGGAAGAACTCAGTGTCATGGGATTTCTCGAGGTTATTCCCCGCGCGATTAAAATTTTGAGACGGATCAAAGAAACCGCGGATTACATCATCAAAGAACAACCCGATGCCGTCCTCACTGTTGATGCCTATAGTTTTCACAGTCGCATGGCTAAACACCTTCGCAAGCTGGGATACACAGGCAAGTTGCATCACTACGTCCCGCCGGCAGTCTGGGCATGGAAAGAAGGTCGAGCAAAATCCCTAGCACAGCTTTATGATCGCGTTTATTGTATTTTTCCTTTTGAGCCACCTTATTTTCTGCGTCATGGCATTCAAGCAGATTTTGTTGGTCATCCTGCGGCTTTTCGCGAAAGAGAAACTGATTCTCATTTCTATGATAAGCATGACCTTGACTCAACGCCGATCCTCTTACTCCTTCCCGGCAGTCGTGTTCAGGAAATCAATAAGCTTTTACCTGTTTTTATCCAAGCCGCAAAACAGATTCAACAACAAACACCTGTACAGGTTGTCATCCCAACACTCCCTCATCTAGAACCTCTGATTCAGCAATATTGCCAATCAGAACAGTTTGTTGCCACAGTTTTAACAACAACAGAAGATCGGTTCCAATCGTTTAAACAAGCCAAGGGTGCCATTGCTGCCAGCGGCACAGTGGCGATGGAACTTGCTTTAAACCAAGTACCAACCGTAATCGGTTATAAAACATCCGCTGTGACCTATTGGATTGCTCGACGGTTCGCCAATGTAAAATATGCGACTGTTTTGAATATTATTGCAGGTCGCGAAATCATCCCGGAATTCTTACAAGATCGATGCTCCCCGGAAAACTTAGCGCAAGCAGCACTTAGTTTTTTTGAGAATCCATATCAGGTACAGGATATCATCAATATTACAGAACAATTAAAATCTCCCCTAGGGCTCAAGCCGCAAGAAATTGTTGCCCAACATATCCTATAGTTAATCTAGCTTTGGTCTTCTTGTTTCTTCTCGTCTTTACTCTATCTTTTTTAGTGTGGGGGGTACCTAACTCCTGCAAGGAGGTATGTGATGAAGGATAAATGTGAATCCAAATGCACCGTGGCCTGTATGTGTCCTTGGCGCATGTGTATGTGTCATACAAAATCTGTTTGGCTGGCCGTCGTTGTGATGGCTATTTTAAATTTTGCGTTCTTGTGGGTTGTTCATGCCGTTGTGATGTACTTTGCAGCAGGTCATGAGCACATGCATATGATTTTCTTGGCATCAGCTGCTGTTCTTGGTGCCCTCATCATGGGGATGCATAAAAAGTGCAGGTGTTGTCACAATGATAAAAAAGATTAATACCAAACGCCATTTTTAACTGATCCAAACGGTTTTATCGAAACTTGACCTGCTCACCTATGTATAGACCCAACCAAATTAAAGCAATCGATTTCTTTTGGCACAACCACTTTTTTCGTGTAATCTGGGAATAGACTACCAGATTACACGAAGATTGTTATGTATCAGCGAACACTCAGTCAGACTATTTCAGAGATCACGAAAACATTCCCAATCCTCTTAATCACAGGGCCACGACAGGTTGGCAAGACGACTCTACTTGAGCTCTGCGCACAAGATCTGCCCACTGAGCAGCGCAATTACGTGACGCTGGACGATTTAGATGTTCGTCATTTAGCACAAAATGACCCCGGTCTTTTCATTCAAAAATATCCGTATCCCTTGATCATCGATGAAATTCAATATGCGCCTCAATTGTTCAGCTACCTTAAAATTATGGTTGATCGACATAAAGAAAATGGCATGTACTGGTTGACCGGCTCACAAAAATTCAGTCTCATGCGCGGTGTTACAGAAAGCCTTGCAGGGCGCGTTGCTGTTCTGGATTTACTGGGATTATCTCAATCTGAATTGAATCAACACGGTTCATCATCGCGCCCCTTTTTACCGACACAAAGCTGGATCCACCATGCAAAACAAAATACAAGAAAGTTATCTCTTCACGATGTCTATAACCGTATTTGGCTAGGATCCTTTCCACGAGCACACGAGATTAATCCATCCCAAAAGGATATTTTCTACCGATCCTATGTCCAAACCTATATCCAACGAGACGTTCAAGATATTTTGAAGATTACAGATGACGCTAAGTTTACTCGGTTTCTAATCACAATAGCCGCACGAACGGGACAGCTCTTAAATTACACAGAAGTGTCAAAAGATGTTGGGATTGATAATAAGACGGTTGTCGCTTGGCTTTCCATTCTTGAAACGTCCGGTCTGATCTATCTTTTACGCCCCTACCATACCAATATTACGAAGCGATTAACAAAGACTCCAAAACTCTATTTTCTAGATACAGGGCTGTGTACTTATCTAACAAAATGGCCAGATCCGGCTTCACTAGAAGCAGGTGCTATGTCCGGTGCTATTTTGGAAACGTACTTGATCTCGGAACTCTTAAAAAGTTATCTTCACAACGGATTAACCCCCAGTTTTTACTTCTACCGCGATTTTGATCAGAAAGAAGTTGATTTAATTATTGAAACAGGCGATACACTTTACCCTATAGAATTTAAAAAGACAGCAACGCCATCCCTCACAGCCTGTAAAAATTTTCATTTTATAGAAAAACTCGGGAAAAAAGTTGGAGAAGGAGCCGTCATCTGCTTTGTTGAAAAAGACATCCCCCTATCAGCAACAGTCACAGCTATCCCTATCGCCTACCTATAGTTACATAGATAGTAGAATACATAGCTAGAGCCATTTAATACGGGTACAGGCGCGAGGAGCGACGTGTACAGTTAGTACACGAGAGACGCTGCAACGCATAGCCGAATTATAATGGGTCGGCTATACGATAAAACTCTCCTCACCCTTTAAAATCCGGCGAATATTATCGCGGTGAGTCCAGCAGATCAAGACATAAAGAGCAATGCACAGAATTGTTGATTCAATGGGTACCGTTACAATGACGGTATAAATAGGTGCCATAAAGAGAGCAATTAAGGCAGACAGGGATGATATCCGAAATAACTTAGCAACAAGAATCCAAGTTGCCAAGACCATAAGTCCCAATATGGGGTTTATGGCAATATAAACACCCAAGGCCGTAGCAACACCTTTCCCCCCCTTAAACATCAGCCAAACAGGGAAAATGTGTGCAGCAACAACAATGAACCCCGCCAGGGCAACATCAAGATCAGACAACCCATAGTGGCGCGCTAAAAGAATCACCAAAGCCCCCTTACCGGCATCGGCTAACAATGTTGCGATAGCCAGAAGTTTGCTCCCCGTTCTTAAGACATTTGTCGTCCCGATATTACCGGATCCGACATCACGAATATCCCCTTTACCTGCCAATCGCACAAGGATTAAACCAAAAGGAATCGCCCCCAGAATATAAGCGGCAGCAAAAATCCAATACGTCATTACTGATCCCCCAAGCATATCCCCAACCCACGAGCGGTAAGGACAAGCACATCATCCAAAGATAACGCCTGATATCCTTGGATTGCATCCGTAATCGGTACATCAACAACACGGCGATTTTGCCAGGCAACCATGCGATCCGTTTTTCCTTGGGCAATCAAGTCAACCGCGTGCACACCAAAGGCAGATGCAATAATCCGATCTAGAGCATTTGGTTGACCACCCCGTTGAATATGCCCGAGTGATGTCACCCGCACATCAGCCCCGATACGTTCGGCAATCTTGTCACCGATATAATGCCCGACACCACCATAGCGAATCCGTTCCCACTTCTGAGAAACAATAACAGGCTCACCATGCTCATCCTTAACCGCTTCGGCAACAATAACCAAAGCAAAGTTACGCCCCTGCGTTTCCGCCAATGATCGAATTTTTGCGCAAATCGTGTCAATACGATAGGAAATTTCAGGAACAAGGATAACATCAGCACCACCGGCAATTCCGGCTGCCATCGCAATATGCCCTGCATCGCGTCCCATAACCTCAAGAACCATAACACGCTGATGACTTGCTGCGGTTGGTTGCAGATGATCCAAAGCTTCCATAGCAACTTCAACAGCCGTTGAATAACCAATGGCGTTTTCTGTCAACCCTAAATCGTTATCGATAGTTTTCGGAATGGCAACAAGTTTAAAATCTCCCTTATCAGCCAACCGCTTCAGAATGTCAAGACTCCCATCGCCGCCAATACCAATTAAGGCATCAAGGCCAAGCTCGCGGTAACCGTCGATAAAATCCTGAGATCGATCAACAGGCCCCTCGGCTGTTGGAAAAGCAAACGGGTTTGCTTTGTTGGTTGTGCCAAGTCGCGTCCCACCACTACGTAACATAGCACTGTCACACATTTCACGCGTCAGCTTTGTATACTGTAAGGGACGATTAATTAACCCCGTGGTTCCATTGGTAATGCCATAAACATCCCAACCATAAGCTTCGATTGCACGATAGACAATGGCACGTACCGCAGCATTCAACCCGGCACAATCCCCACCACTTGTTAAAACACCAATTTTTTTTATCAATTTTACCTCGGTGAACAAATACACTTAAGTTTAATCATACCGCATTTTCAAATTTTCTTCCAAGATGAAATATATACTCAATACTTAAGTAGGTGTAAAATTATACCTTCCCTTGGATCAAATCGTCGACAACGGACGGATCCAACAAGGTTGAAAGATCACCAAGATTATCCGCCTCACCCGCTGCAATTTTCCGCAAAATACGGCGCATAACTTTACCTGAGCGTGTTTTGGGCAGATGAGCTGCAACTTGAACTTTATCTAAACTGGCAATGGCACCAACGCGTTTTCGAACCCAATCATTGAGTTGTTTATCAGTGACCGGATCTTTGCAATTCGGATCTAATACGACATAGGCATAGATCCCCTGCCCCTTGATTTCATGCGGGAATCCAACAACTGCTGACTCAACAATCGCAGGATGCTCATCCAACACCGCCTCAATCTCAGCGGTTCCGATCCGATGCCCAGATACATTAATCACATCATCAACTCGCCCTGTAATCCAGTAATACCCATCTTTATCCCGATGGCAACCATCGCCTGTAAAATAGGTTCCGGGATAGGTTGAAAAATAAGTTTCAATGAAACGATCATGATTTTGATAAAGAGTTCTTGCTTGCCCCGGCCATGGTCGCTTAATAACCAGGTTCCCTGAACCTTCTCCCGCTATTTCCTTAGCGTCTGCATCCATTAACGCAGGCTCAATCCCATAAAAAGGAAAAGTTGCCGACCCTGGTTTTAGAGATGTTACACCCGCCAATGGTGTAATCATGATCCCACCATTCTCAGTTTGCCACCACGTATCCACAACAGGGCAACGACCAAGGCCAACTTTATCGGAATACCATTGCCACGAAGCAGGGTCGATAGGCTCCCCCACACTCCCTAAAACCTGTAGGCTTGATCGCTTGCTTGTCTGAAGATACTCATCACCGGCACGGATCAAGGATCGAATGGCCGTTGGGGCTGTATAAAAATGCGTCACGTGATGTTTATCGATGACCTGCCAGAATCGATCTGATGCCGGGTAGTTCGGAATCCCCTCAAACATCAACGTCGTACACCCATGACTCAATGCCCCATAAACCACATAGGAATGCCCCGTCACCCAACCAATATCAGCCGTACACCAAAAAACTGAGTCTTTGTTCGGCGCAAAAATATGATCAAAGGTCATGTTGACATGAAGCAAATATCCGGCTGTTGTATGCAAAACCCCTTTAGGTTTTCCTGTTGAACCTGACGTATACAAAATAAATAACGGATCCTCAGAATCCATAGCCTCAGCCACACAATCACTCGAAGCCTCGGCCATCAAATCATGATACCAAAGATTACGCTTAGCCCAAGTTACGGCATCTAAAGTTCGCTGAACAACAATCACATGTTGAATACACTGAGCCTCAGGAGACATTAAGGCCTGATCCACATTATCCTTGAGCGGAATGGTCTTTCCACCGCGTAAACTAACGTTAGCGGTAACGATGACCTTAGCCTGACAATCCGCAATACGGCTCGCCAGTGATTCTGGTGAAAATCCACCAAACACAGCCGAATGCACTGCCCCAATACGCGTACAGGCCAGCATGGCAATCGCTGCTTCAGGAATCATCGGTAAGTACAAAATAACCCGATCTCCCTTTTGAATCCCCTGTTTCTTCAAAACATTGGCAAATTTGCAAACCTGTTCGTGCAACTCTTTGAATGTGAAGACCATAGATTCATCAGGGTTATCCCCCTCCCATATCAAGGCAGGTTTGTCAGACAAATGACGATCAAGACAATTGGCACTCACATTAAGACACCCGCCAACAAACCAATTTAAATGATAATCCTCGGGATCAAACGAGGCATCCATCGCTCTTGAATAAGAGGTAATCCAATCGAGTCGCTTCCCTTCTTCCGCCCAAAAAGCTTCGGGATTCTCTAATGATTGTCTGTAATACTCAAGATATTCTTGATGATTTTTGGCACGTGATATGGGCATATTAACTCCTCCTGCACCCATTATTTCTGCATAATTTTAAGAAATTTGCAAGCGTTCCCCCTTGCTGCCCGCCGTCACATCTGCTACAAATTTAGGTAAAGCCATCCCATGAATTAAGTTGATGCACACACTTGCTAAATCTACCCCGGAATCAGAACGACTCGAAGATTACATTTTGTTGTTAAAACCGCGCGTTATGTCTTTGGTTGTCTTTACCGCAGCCTGTGGTTTATTGATGGCATCGGGGCAACAACATTGGTTTATTTCCATCCTTGCGATTGTTTGTATTGCCCTCGGTGCCGGAGCCTCAGGCGCGTTGAATATGTGGTACGACCGAGACATCGATGCCGTTATGTCGCGTACAAAAAACCGCCCGTTGCCGGATCATCGTCTCAATCCTGATAATGCTTTATCCTTTGGGATTATTATGTCGGCCTTATCCGTGTTAACCATGGGTGTTGCTGTTAACTGGGTTACTGCCGGGTGGCTAGCCTTTACCATTTTCTTTTATGCCGTCGTCTATACCGCTTGGTTAAAACGATCGACCCCACAAAATATTGTCATTGGTGGTGCAGCCGGTGCCCTCCCCCCTGTGGTTGGCTGGGCTGCTGCAACAGGAACAACCCCCCTTGAAGCCTGGATTTTATTCGCCATTATTTTCTTTTGGACACCGCCTCATTTTTGGGCTTTATCCTTGCACAAAAATCAAGATTATATCGAAGCACAGGTTCCCATGATGCCCATCATTGCAGGAGTTAACTCAACCAAACGGCAGATTATTATCTATAGTATTATCACCATAGCCTTAACCCTTGCTCCGGTCTTTCTTGGTACAGCATCTTGGGTTTACGGTGGCCTTGCCTGTGCATTGGGAATCGTCTTTTTAGGCTTATCAATTCAAGTGTACCGATCCAAAGAAACGACAGTTGCTATGCGACTATTTGCCTATTCCATTGCCTATCTATTTTTTATATTCTTAGGCTTAACGCTTGATACACTTCTGAGGTAACCATGGATGCCAATCTAAAAAAACGCAACAAAGCGATGTTGATTACTCTTTTAGTTTTATCGATCGTATTCTACATCGTTGCCTTTATTCGTTATCCCGGATTGCACTAAATTTATGCCTCAAAAACGCGATAATCTTGGGATCATTTTGGCATTCCTTGCATTGGGTATGTTAGGTCTTGCCTTTGCCTCTGTTCCCCTCTATAAAATGTTCTGCCAAGTTACCGGATTTGGTGGCACAACCAGACGCGCCGTAGCACCGTCACCAGGGGCTCGGGATCGCCAAATCACGGTTCGCTTTAATGCCAACATTGACCCAAAACTCCCGTGGACATTCCGACCCAAACAATTAAAAATATCCGTAACCATTGGCCAAAATGCTATGGCATTTTACGAGTCCTATAATACCGCAACGACCCCGATTACAGGCATGGCCATCTATAATGTTACGCCGGACAAAGCTGGCAAGTACTTTCTTAAGGTTGCCTGTTTCTGTTTTGATGAACAAACGTTACAACCGCGTCAACGGGTTGACATGCCTGTCATGTTCTATATAGACCCAGAGTTTGCCGACGACCCCGCCATGGATGATGTGCAGACGATCACCCTTTCTTATACATTTTATCGATACGATTGATCTATAGCCTATTTTTAATGGGAATCCAACATTATCAAACCATCTTACCGGCTTTGATCTCAATGATTCGATCCATGCGTTTGGCTAAATCCGGGTTATGGGTGGCGATTAGGGCAGACATACCTGTATCGCGTACCAATTGCATCATTTCAGCAAAAACAACATCGGATGTTGCATAGTCCAAGTTCCCTGTTGGCTCATCCGCTAATAGAATCTTAGGAGAATTGGCCAATGCACGGGCAATGGCAACGCGTTGTTGTTCCCCCCCCGATAATTTTTTGGGGCGATGATCAACGCGATGAGATAAACCCAACTTGGCCAAAAGGTCATGGGCTCTCGTTTTGGCATCAGCAACAGAAACACCGGCAATCAATTGAGGCATCATGACATTTTCAAGGGCTGAAAATTCCGGCAACAAATGATGGAATTGATAGACAAACCCCACATATTGGTTACGCAAGGCGGTACGCTCGTCCTCTGACAGGCCGGCAGTATCACGACCCGACATGATAACCTGCCCGGTAGTTGGTGGCTCGAGAAGTCCTGCAATCTGCAGCAATGTTGATTTTCCCGCACCACTATGCCCCACTAAGGCAACAATCTCACCCGGGTTAATATCAAACGAAATACCATGGAGGATTTGTAATGTTTCATCACCTTGATTAAAACTGCAGGTGATCTCTTTTAAGGATAATGTTGTCATTGACGCAAAGCCTCCACTGGATCCAAACGCGCAGCACGCCAGGACGGATAGATTGTCGATAGAAACGTAAGGATTAAGGCAACTGAAACCGTAATAATAACATCAAGTGAATTTATTTTACAGGGCAATTGCGTCAAGAAATAAATCTCTTCATTAAAGAGGTTTGCCCCTGTCAGAGATTGTAAAAATTGGCGGATTGATTCAATATTAAGGGCAAATGCGAGCCCCAGTGTTACCCCCAAAGCAGTCCCAACAATCCCCAACGTTGATCCTGTTAAAAAGAAAATACGCATCATGCTTTTTTGGCTTGCCCCCATCGTACGCAGAATTGCAATATCGCGGGTTTTATCTTTAACCAGCATAATTAAACTGGAGAGAATGTTAAAAGCCGCAATCAAGATAATCAACGTCAAGATGATAAACATGACATTCCGTTCCACCTCAACAGCTTGAAATAAACTGTTGTTGGAATTTTGCCAGTTGAGCAAGTGAAAATTGTCACCCAATGTGTTGTGAATATTGTAGGTAATTTTCCCGACTTGATCAGGGTCATCCACATAAACCTCAAGATTCGTCACACCGTCGCCCATCCGAAAGAAACTCTGTGCTGATTCCAACGGCATAAAGATAACAGCAGAATCATACTGATGAACCCCCGCCTTAAAAATCGCCGAGATCAAAAATGATTTTTGCCGGGGCAACGTACCAAATGCCGATGATGTTCCCTGCGGGCTCATCAAGCTCACTCGATCACCAACACGTAATCCCAAGATGCGAGCAAGGGATTGCCCTATTGCAATAGTTTCTGTCTTAACGCCGTCATCGTCAAAGATCCCAAGCTGATCCAAAGACCCGGCCGTGATATTTTGCCTGATAAAATCACGTTTCATCAGGTCATCAACACGCATCCCATGAACTTCTATGCCCCGTGCCTGCCCCTGATACAATAACATCGCCTGGCGGTTAACCTCCGGATAGGCGTGTACAACCCCTGATACAGCACGAACCTTAGTAGCGACCGTATCAAAATCATCAAAAGGTCGGTCAATAGCCGTAATATCAACATGGCCATTCATACCAATAATCCGTTCAAGCAATTCCTGGCGAAAACCATTCATTACCGACATGACGATAATAAGCGTAGCAACGCCCAACGCTATCCCAATAAAGGAAAACCAAGCAATAACAGAAACAAAACCTTCCTGTTTTGAGGATCTGAGATACCGAAAAGCGAGCAATCGCTCAAATGTGGAGAACATCATATTTAATCACGGTTGATAAACTTGTACCCCATTATACCTTAAGATCCCAAAATTATGAATTGAGAAATTCATTCACCTACAAATTGCGGATACCGTTGTTCCCGTTGGTTTTTATACACAGAATGAGGAGCAACGTATACATAAAACGAATGATGCTGTAGAAAAGTCAAAGGGAATGGCTATAATAAGCAGTAGAGCAAAAGAAAACAGCAGTCTTTTATTGCTTTTATTGAATTATTTGTTCCCCTCACCCGACCTGCGGTCGACCTCTCCCACAAGGGGCGAGGTGAGATAATCCGCCACTTACAAGGCATCTAGGCAACATTTTTTTATTCCTTACGTCGAACTGACGTTAAATCTCACCGCCCAAAGAGCCCCTTCAGGCCGCCGCGCATCATGCCCGCCTTACCCATCTTGCCCAGGCGTTTCATCATGGTTTGCATTTGCTCAAACTGTTTCATCAAACGATTGACCTCATGCACCTCGGTTCCTGATCCCAAAGCAATACGCTTACGACGGGATCCGTTGAGGAGTTTTGGAAAACGGCGTTCTTTCTTTGTCATGGATCGGATGATAGCAATCTGACGTTTAATCACGCTATCGTCCATCCCAACTTCGGCCATCTTATCCTTAATTTTTCCAACACCAGGCAGCATGTTCATAATCCCACTCATGCCCCCCATTTTCATCATGCTTTCCAGTTGCTTTTCCATATCATTAAGATCAAAAGAACCTTTTTGCATTTTCTCGGCCATCTTGGCGGCTTCTTCCTGGTCGACAACTTCAGCAGCCCGTTCAACCAAGCTCAAGATATCGCCCATATCCAAGATACGGCCGGCAATTCGCTCAGGATGGAACGGCTCCAGCTGATCCAGCTTTTCCCCCATACCGACAAATTTAATCGGACATCCTGTGACAGATCGCATCGACAAGGCCGCACCACCACGTGCATCCCCATCAAGGCGAGTTAGAATAATCCCGGTGACGCCAACTTTCTCATTAAATTCACGGGCAATGGTCACCGCATCTTGCCCCGTCATGGCATCAGCCACCAGGAAGGTTTCAACGGGATTAGAAATCTGACGAATAGCGACAACCTCAGTCATCAGCTCATCATCGATGTGCAACCGCCCGGCCGTATCCAACAAGACAACATCAACACCTTTGTCTTTCGCGGCTTTTAATGCTCGCTTGGTAATTGCCTCAGGTTTTTCCCCATCCACAATCGGAAGCGTGTCAACAGTCAACTGCTTACCCAATGTTTCCAATTGTAATTGAGCCGCAGGGCGATAGATGTCCAAAGACGCCATCAGTACTTTTTTATTGAGTTTTTCCTTCAGGAATTTGGCAAGCTTACCGGTTGAGGTCGTTTTACCTGATCCTTGGAGACCAACCATCAACATAACAGCAGGAGGCGTTGTTGACAGATTAATCTCTTCGGCCGTCGTCCCCAGCATTTCAATCAAATGATCATTAACGATCTTAACAACCATTTGCCCTGGGGTTACGCTCTTGATAACGTCTTGACCAATCGCTTTTTCTTTTACGCCATCGATAAACTGTTTTACAACAGGCAAAGCAACGTCAGCCTCAAGCAAAGCAATTCGAACTTCGCGCAAGGCCGCGACCACATCCCCTTCGGTTAAGGAACCGCGACTGCGCAGTTTATCAAGAACACCCGTTAACCGCTTAGATAAAGATTGAAACATGAAAGCTACCGCACTCACATAAAAGAGACCAAATGCCCTTGGTCTAAATTAACCTGGCATTTGGTATCAAGTCTATACTAGAACCGAGAAGAAACCCCAAAGAATATTCTTTGAACATCATCGTCTTTATGCTTTTTGAAAGGAATCGCATAATCGATGCGCAAAGGCCCAAAGGGTGAGTTCCAAGACAATCCCACACCCGCAGAAGCTCGGATTCTCTTGCTACTGATTCGATCTGTCGCAACAACAGTTTTAGGCAATCTCAAGGCACAGCCCCAGAGGCTACCAAAATCAGTAAAGACCGCACCCTTGACGCCAAATTCATTCGGAAGCCCGATTGGGAACATGGTCTCAAGCGTTCCAACCCAATAGCGTGCACCACCTAAGGATTCTTTCGTCTTTGCATCCCGTGGCCCCATGCCACCGAATTCAAATCCACGGAAGCTATCGCCACCTAGAAAGACTTGGTCAGCAACACGGATTTTCTTACCCGCACGCAAAATATGACCGCCTGTAATACGGGCGTTCATCACGACTTCATCAAGCGGTGAGTAAAAATAGGATGCACCCAATGCGTTCTTGAGGTAACCGATATCGCCACCAACACCGGCAAAAGAGTTGCTCAACGTAACGGTATAGCCGGCTGTTGGTTCACGGCGACTGTTACGGCGATCATAACCGATAGAGTGACCAATAGCAGAGTTAATATATCCCCCCTTCATATCGCGAATGTAAAGAGATGAAGCAGATGGAATATCGCTAATTTGATCTTTTTGGATTGTATAGCTCCAGTTTTGGAACCAATTGTCCGTTAATTTATAACCAATATGTGTCCGAGCACCCGTATTCTTTTCCGTAAAGGCGGAAATACGCTTAGATCGAACATGGAACACATCAGCCCCGGCTTCAAGGTTATACCCTAAGAAATAGGGATCCGTAATACCAACATCAAATTCTTGACGACGACTTGCCAAGGTAAAGTCTGAGTGAATTGTCCGACCTGTTCCCATAAAGTTACGTTCCGCAAAGTGAATGTTACCTAAGGCACGGTCAAGCGTCGAGAATCCGATCGCCAATCCTAATTCACCCGTTGATTGTTCTTCGACGGTGACAACCAGTTTTGCCTTATCCGGTGCCGATCCGGATTCAGCCGTCACATCAACTTTTTTAAAGTACCCTAAATCATTGAGGTTTTGTTCTGCTCGTTTAACAAAGGTCGTATTATACGCATCCCCTTCTTGCAAACGAATTTCACGACGAATGACTTCATCTCGTGTTCGATCATTACCGCGGATTTCAATACGCTCAATATAAACACGCGGCCCTTCGGAAATTTCAAAGGTAATATCGACCGTCTTTGCCGCATTGTTTTTAGCAATAACAGGCTCAATCTGAGCAAAGGCAAAACCTTGCGTTCCAACAGCTTCGGTGATTGATTGAATGGTTTTTTCAATCATCTTACGGGAGAACCAATCCCCTTGAGAGTAAGCAACCAATCCATAGAGTTTACTTGCATCAACCTTAGCGATTTTTGATTTAATTTCTACCTTACCAAACGAATAGCGAGGCCCTTCTTCCAAGGTAAAGGTCAAGAACAAATCCTTTTGATCAGGGCTTAACTCTGATACCGCGTTGATCAAGCGAAAATCAGGATAGCCACTGTCATAATAGTATTCACGCAACAACTGTTGGTCAGCAATAAAACGATCCGGATCGTACGTATCATCTGAGGCAAAGAAACGATACCAACGGGTTTGCTTAGTCAGCAATGCTTTTTCCAAATGGGATGATGCAATATGGCGATTCCCGATAAAATTGACCTTACGGACATAGGTCACATCCCCTTCATTGATTTCAAAAACCAAGTCGACACGGTTGTCACTTTGCTTAATCACCTTAGGAACAACGGTTGCACTATAACGCCCCATCCGACGGTAAATATCAAGGATTCGTTGCTGAGCACTTTGGATCTTTGTTCGTGACAAAACCTCACGCGGGCGAAGCTGAACTTCTTCTTTAAGCTTATCGTCTTTGAGCTTACTGTTCCCTTCAAAGGCAATCTGATTAATAATCGCATTTTCGATCACATCAATAACCAGCGCATCACCCTGACGGTTAATCTGAACATCAGAGAAATACCCTGTTGCATACAAATCCTTCAAAGCAAGATCTAAATCACTCTGATCATAGGACTTTCCGGCCTTGATCGGAATATAAGACAAAACCGTTGCCGATTCGATACGCTTATTTCCTTGAACACGTATAGAGTTCGCAACTTCTGCCCATACCCCGGACGGCATCAACCCTGTTACGCCCAATAATAAAGCCATACTTAGTATTTTTTGTTTGGAGATCATAACCCTCTATCCCTCTTTTTACCCGAATTAATTAAAGAACTTCATAAACCACGCAACAATCTTGAACCGCGATAGATCATTCCACGTTGCCACAGCCATCAATGTCAGAACAATCATTAACCCTGCTGTGTAGGCAATCTCTTGCGCCTTGTCACTCACAGGGCGACCAATAATGCCCTCAATAGAATAAAAGACAATATGCCCGCCATCCAAGACCGGAATCGGCAGCAAATTAATCAAACCAAGATTGATTGACAACAAAGCCGTCAGCAAGATAAAGGAAATCCACCCTTGCGATGCACTTTTCTTGGCCATATCGCCGATACTTAAGATTCCCCCTAACTCACCGGAAGAACGATTCCCCATGAGCATTTGCCCCAAGGATTTTAACGTCATCACCGACATATCCCAGCAATAGTCCACAGCCATCCAAACGGATTCAACAACACCGGCATCTTTATACAGCGGTTGATCGGGCAAGAATGGCGTAATCCCAAGGGATTTTGTAGCTTGTCCGTCCCGTTCCATTTTTCCTTTAAGATCAACTGTCTTTTGGTCACGCTCAACATTGAGTTCAATAGGTTTTCCAGCCAAAGATGGTAAAACAAGTCTGAGATCATCAAAACTCTCGATTGATTTGCCATTCAATGACAAAATCTTATCCTTAGCCTTAAGACCTAAATCACCGGCAACACTCTGTTCCACAACGGATCCAACAATCGGCTCAACAATAGGAACGCCCTTAACCATATAAAGACCCGCCAGAATTGCAATGGCTAAGACATAATTAGCCGCAGGGCCTGCCGCAACGACAGCAATCTTTTGCCCAACACGCTTACCTTGAAGGGTTAAGGCCTTTTGTTCAGAGGACATTTCCTGTGCAGCCTGAGCATCCGGTTTGCTGGCTGCGTCAGCATCACCGTACATCTTGACATACCCACCCAACGGAATCAGGCTGAATTTCCAACGGGTGTCCGCTTTATCCGTCCAACCGAATAATTCAGGGCCAAACCCAATGGAGAAAACCTCAATCTTCACGCCATTCCAACGAGCCACCAGATAGTGCCCCAACTCATGAATAAAGACTAAAATCGTTAATAAAACAAGGAAAGGCCACAAATTCTGTGCCATAGAAAGCAGTGTTTCGATCATCACTTCTTCAATCGTTAACAAATCATTAAAATAAATCTATCGCATATTTCCCCATTAGGGAAGAAAAGAAATGTGATCAAGAAATGAGTTTTTTACCCCTTAGAGCAAGAACACCGCTGAATAAATTAATCTCAACAACGGGTCAATCTCGCCTATCCGATCGTCATGTTACTGTGGCAAAGGCTCAAACAATGCCTCTAGGTCATCTGCATTAAACAAGCCATCGGTATCTTGCTTGCCATCGAAAATACCTGACAGCAACGTTGCTTTGCGTTGCTGCATTATCATGATTTTTTCTTCAACGGTTCCTTCGGTAATCAATTTGTAGACGAAAACCGGTTTATCCTGACCAATACGATAGGCACGATCCGTTGCCTGATTTTCAACCGCCGGGTTCCACCATGGATCAAAATGGATGACCGTATCGGCTGCCGTCAAGTTCAACCCGGTTCCACCGGCCTTAAGGCTAATGAGGAACACCGGTGCTTTACCCGATTGGAACTCTTCGATCGGCGTTGCACGGTCTTTGGTTTGCCCTGTTAACTTGACAAACGGGATACCGATTTTGGTCAGTTCCTCTTCAATCAAGGCTAACATACTCGTGAACTGAGAAAACAAGAGGATCTGACGCCCTTCTTCAATCATCTCCGGCAATGTATCCCGCAAGAATTGAACCTTTGCTGATTCCAGAACACCGCGTGCAGCATCTAACTTTAACAACCGCGGATCACAACAAACTTGACGCAATTTCAGCAAGGCATCCAAAATGACAATATGGCTTTTGTTCAAGCCTTTTTCTTGAATTTCCTGGCGCACCCGTTCATGCATGGTTAAGCGAATGCTTTCATACAGTGCCCGTTGTTCCGGCATTAACTCAATGGTTTGAATCATCTCTGTCTTAGGTGGCAATTCAGAGACAACCTGACTTTTTGTACGACGCAACATAAAGGGTTTAACACGTCGCGCCAGATTCTCACGGCGATCATCGTCACCATGTTTTTCAATGGGAACTCGGAAGGTCTGGTTAAATTTCTTTTGATCCCCCAGAAATCCCGGCATCAAGAAATAAAATAACGCCCATAACTCACCCAAATGATTTTCCATCGGAGTCCCTGTCAAACATAGGCGGTGCCGTGCGTTGATTTGCTGAACCGTACGATGTGCCATGGTATTCGGGTTCTTAATAACTTGGGCTTCATCCAGAATCAGCATATGGAATTCATGTTTGATCAAATGGTCTTTGTCACGCGACAATAAAGGATACGTTGTCAGCACCAAATCATGAGCATTGATCAAATCAAAGAAATCCTTGCGATCTTGACCATGTAAAGTCAAAACCTTTAAGCTCGGCGCATATTTTGCCGCCTCGTGACGCCAGTTCACCATCAAGCTGGTCGGTGCAACAACGAGAATCGGTTTCTCCATACGCCCCGATTCTTTTTCTTTGAGAATGTGAGACAAAGCTTGGACAGTTTTACCCAACCCCATATCGTCAGCCAAAATTCCATTAAGATTGTTTTCACGCAAAAACTGTAGCCAGCTAAGCCCTTGCTCTTGATAGCAACGCAAATCACATTGCAGAGAATTCGGTATATCCACAGGCGATATTTTAGTGAAATCCTTGAGTTTCGCCCCCAGTTCGCGAACTTGTTCGTCCCCAAACCAACGCATTTGCGCCGCCTGCATTGCCGCTTCAATTTCAACAAGTTGCGTTGACTGCCAGCTGGACAAGCGGAGTTTTCCTTCATCTGTCAAGGAATCCGCATCATGCAATTCAATCAATGTTTTAGCAATAAAGCGTATTTTATCCGCAGGAACAGGAAGTAACCTGCCATCTTCGAGTGGCACGTAAACAACGCCCCCCTCTTGATCAGCTAAGGCTTCCTTTAATTTGTCCTTCGCACCTTCTTCTCTCAGCATTTTAACGAGCAACGGCAGAATATTGACACGCTCTCCGTCAATCATCAACCCCAATTCCAGATCAAACCAATCTGTTGTTGTTGTGATGGCTTTATCAAGATTGGCATACCACTCCCCCTGTACTTCAATAGGGCGGAAGGGAAAGCTATCATCAACATCGATATCCCAACCATTCTCGATAAGATTCGGCATGTGAATTTGATAAAATTCTTGCGCCAATTGAGCAAGACTCTTGTCACCGTCTAAAATAATATGAGACGTTGTCGCAAGTGTTGACACATCAATCACGGCCCCAAGCGTCTTGACAGACTGCCAACCAATGGATTCAAGCGTCTGAATAGCATCAGCGGATCCCTCAAGAAACGCACAGACATGGACATAGGATTTGGCAGCAGACCAAGGTTTATCTTTAACTTTTACTTCGCCAGAAAAGACACGCAGCTTAATCGCTGCTGTTGAATTGGAATTGACAGTCACAGGTTGGACGCTCATAACTCTAAGGGGTTCACACTTTTAACTTTTTTATCCATTCAGTATAGACATTTTTTAGCTTTTTTGTCTACGATATTATATTATTTAAAATTTTAGGAAACATACCGTCGTTGTACTTAGTAAATTTGAATATCTGCTTAATTGCGCTCCATAGTTTTGTTTTTGGGCAAGACGTTGATCTTGGTGACATTGATTTTAAAATCAACCAAGTTGTCTGTTCTAAACTCGATATTGATATTAAACTTCCACAGTCAAAACTTGATAAAGAGCTCCAAATACTCCACAGGCTCATCATAGCAGCCCACACCACACTTTCTGAAAAACGCATCCATTATTTCTATGCTCCAAAAGACAAAACGGCTCAAGATGTAAAGAGAGCCCTTTTTGACTTAGAAAACATCTGTGATTTAGCAGAAAGAACCATAGGATCCAACGATTATATTTTTTTCCTTATGCAAGTCCACGCTTATATGAAAATCAAACATTACCATAATTGGCTACAAAATTTAATTAACGAGCAACGAGTAAAATCATTGATTAACTTTGACCAAGAAATAAAACAAGCATCGAAAACCATGATGTCCATGATCTATGATGCCCGAGAAAAACACAGTTTTGATTTTTATACCGCTATGGAAAAAGATGAAAAAGTGAAACAGTGAAATATCCCGCCCCCCCTGCACCACCATTTCTCAAATTTGACAAACAACCTAAACAAGGGTACAATGTCTTATATATCAGTCATTAAAGCCTCTAACGTCAGTTTTATAAGACATAGGTGATATTTTGGCAAAGAAAGAAAACCGCACATATTCTCGCTACACCCAAGAAGCACTTCGGCTTTTTGCCGGACAAATAAAGTCAACGCGCCTTGAACGCAAAATAACCGCTGAAGATCTGGCAGAACGTGCTGGTATTTCTCGTGATCTGCTATATCGTATTGAGCATGCCGATCCCACGTGTGGTATTGGCTTGGTCTTTGAAGTCGCCACACTCTTAAACTTGACGTTGTTTCAATCTGACTATAATAACCTGATCGTCCAGAATAAAATTATTAAAGATAAATTAGCACTCTTACCAAGACGAGCAAGAACAGCAACAATTGAGATTGACGATGACTTCTAAAGATAGTTTTTCTAGTGTTTTTATATGGATATGGCTACCAGATGAAACCCAGCCTGTTGTTGCAGGAAAATTAAGTAAAAGCGATAATCGTATCTTATTTACGTATGGTCAAAACTATCTGGACAACCCCAAAGCTATAGCTATCTACGACGAAGAACTCCCCCTTAAAAGCGGTATACAGGAAAAAATATTCGGAACTGAAGCCATCCCCGGCTGTATTCGTGATGCCACACCCGATGCCTGGGGACGACGGGTTATTCTTAATAAGCTGTTAGGTACAAAAGGCAAAACAGCTGACCCCGGAGACTTAGATGAATTCATCTATATGATTGAGTCTGGATCAGACAGAATTGGGGGGCTGGATTTTCAAAAATCACCAACGATATACAAACCTCGTTTAGCAGATCAGGCATCCCTTGAAGAACTACTCCTTTCTTCAGAACGCATCGAAAAAGGCATGCCTTTAACCCCAGAGCTTGCACAGGCAATTAATCACGGCACATCCATTGGCGGCGCACGCCCCAAAGCGTTAATTACCAGCAACCATACAAAATTCATCGCGAAATTCTCATCCAGCACAGATCAATACAATATTATCAAAGCTGAATTTATCGCCATGCGCCTGGCTCGCCTATGTGGATTAAATGTAGCTAATGTAAGATTAACAAATACATCCGGGAAAGATGTTCTGCTGGTTGAACGGTTTGATCGCACACCCAAAAATGATGGTTGGGCTCGCAAACTCATGTTATCTGCATTAACCCTTCTTGATCTGGACGAAATGACCCCCCATTATGCTAGCTATGAAGATCTGGCAGAATTAATTCGCCGCCGCTTTACCAACCCAAAAGCAACTTTACACGAAATGTTTGGGCGTATCGTGTTCAACATTCTTTGTGGCAATACAGATGATCACGCGCGCAATCATGCAGCTTTTTGGGATGGTAAACACTTGATTCTTACACCCGCCTATGACATTTGCCCGCAAATGCGCCAAGGTGGCGAAGCATCTCAAGCAATGATTATTGCCGGCAATGATCGTTCCAGTCGCTTGATCACATGCCTTACTAGCGCAAAAAACTTTATGCTGGACGAAACTGAAGCCCGTAAAATTATAAACACCCAAGTATCCATTATCAAAGAAAATTGGGATTTAGTATGCAATGAAGCAACCCTCTCTCCTATTGATAATGCGTTGCTGAGGGACCGCTTATTCCTAAATGCCTATGCCTTTGAAGGATATGAGGAGAGGTCGCCTCTCTCCCCTAATTAAAGAATTGCTTTTTTCAACTCAGGGAAAATAGCTGCATTCCCTGCGATCACATTCCCTTTTTCGAGAAACTCTTGATCCCCATCAAAGTCACAAACGTACCCGCCTGATTCTTTAACAATCAAGGCACCCGCTGCAATATCCCAAGACTTAAGGTTCGTCTCAAAACATCCTTCGAGTCGACCTGCTGCAACAAAGCATAAATCAAGGGCAACACAGCCAAAACGACGAACACCGGAGACAATACCAACAAGTTTGCGGAACCCGTTGATAAATTTCTCAGAATTACCGCGCTTACCATAAGGTGTCCCACAGGCAATCAATGCCTCATCAATATGTTGACGACCAGACACACGCAGGCGACGTTGATTCAAAAATGCCCCGGAACCCTTTTCAGACCAATATAATTCATCCAACACAGGATTATAAACAACACCAGCGACAACTTCGCCCTTACGTTGCAAGGCAATAGAAATGGCAAACTGCGGAATACCGTGCAAAAAGTTTGAGGTTCCGTCTAAGGGGTCGATAATCCATGTATTGTCTTTATCTTCCCCGGCAATCTCACCGGATTCTTCGACAATGAAACCATACCCCGGGCGCGCTTTTTGCAACTCTTGGATAATCGTCTTTTCAGCTTTGATATCTGCTGTGCTGACAAAATCTCCAAGACTTTTCCGTGAAACCTGAAGCTGTTCAATCTCACCAAAATCGCGAACTAATCCACGACCGGCCTTATGTGCAGCCGCCACCATCACGTTCATCAAAGCTGATCCCGTCAGCATCCGTTGCGTTGACATTGTCCCATTCCCTTTTTAATAATGAAGAGGACGCGACCGATCCGCATCCCCTCGTCTAATCTCAATTAATTATTTTGCGCGTTCAACATAGGTTGAATCAGCTGTATTTACAACAACACGCATTCCGGATTCAATGTGCGGTGGTACCATAATACGCAGACCATTTTCCAAAATTGCCGGCTTATACGATGAGCTTGCCGTTTGTCCTTTAACAACAGCATCTGCTTGATCAATTGTCAGAATAACCGTATCGGGCAGCTGAACGCTAATAGGACGACCTTCGTACATGGAAATATTAACAATCATACTGTCTTGTAAAAAGGCAGCTGCATCACCAACAAAATCGCCTGCAATGGTGATTTGCTCAAACGTATCTTGATCCATAAAAACAAAGTCTTCGCCTTCCGGATACAGATATTGGAACGGACGTTCGTCCAAATGAACACGCTCAACCGTATCAGCAGAGCGGAATCGTTCATGAAGTTTTGTTCCTTCGAGCAAAGCCTTCATTTCAACCTGCATGTACGCACCACCCTTACCCGGTTGTGTATGCTGCGTTTTTGTGACAACCCACAATTTTCCATTGTAATCCAATATGTTGCCAACGCGAATAGCAACGCCCGTAATTTTCATGATCCAACATCCCTAAAAAATAGCCCTTGTTTTGATAACAGGGCAAAATGATTTGAAACTATCTTACATTTTTCCTTTAAAAATCTCAACCACTTCCTTTGCCATTCCCAAAGCCTCAGCTTTCGGACGTTGGAAAAAGTTTCGACCAATGATGGAACCAAACCCACCGCCGGCAACAATAGCCCGTGCATCATCCAAAACAGAGGAAACATCTTTTGATTCTCCACCGGAAAAGATCACCATACGACGCCCGGCAAAACAAGAATTAACCACATGGTTAACTCTGGCTGATAGGGTCGAACCATCAACATAGTTTTCATACAGGGATTTGGCCGAAGACATTTCAAGATGAGCTGTCGGAAGCTTTACTTTCACGATATGCGCCCCCAATTCACAAGCCATATGCGCCCCATAAGCAATTACATCCAAAGCTGTTTCACCGTCCTTCGATAAAGCACCACGCGCATAGGACCAAACGATTACCGCCAGCCCGCAAGCTTTGGCTTCGGATGCCAAGTCACGCAACTCCTCAATCTGATCATAGGACATGTCAGATCCCGGGTAAATCGTAAACCCAATAGCAGAACATCCCAGGCGCAAAGCATCATCAATGCTTGCTGTCACAGCTTGATCCGGTGCGTTGTCCTTACCGAACAATGAATTTCCACTGTTAATTTTCAAGATGGTCGGAACAGCACCTAAATAGGTATCAGCCCCTGCTTCTAATAATCCAAGAGGAGCCGCAAACGCATTCATCCCCCCATCAACCGCAAATTGATAGTGGTAGTGTGGATCATAGGCCTCCGGCGTCATCGCAAAAGCACGAGGCCCGTGCTCAAATCCCTGATCAACAGCCAGGATCATCATCTTACCCGTTCCGCCCAACTTACCGTGCATCAAAATACGTGCCAGATTTTGCTTTACACCGATCGAGTCAGCTTCATAATGATTCAGGATTTTTCTTACTTTTTGAGTTAAACGCATGAGGTACCTATTTACAGAAATATGTGTTGATCTCAGGGTATCGTGTCCAACCTTGAAATAAAAGAAAAAATTAGACATACTAATCCACAAGATCACCTTACAGGGGATTCCATGCCAAAATGGTGATAAGGACAAATGACTGAAAATACAAGCTGGTGGTCACGTTTAAAGAGTGGCCTAAAAAAAACATCGGATAAATTAGAAGACGGCCTCAAAAATGTTTTTGTCCGCAAACGCCTGGATCAAGAAACGCTCGATGAACTCGAAGAGTTATTGATTCTCAGCGATATGGGCGTTGAGACAGCCTCTCGTCTAACCCAAGAACTCGCCAAAGAAAAACTCGACAAAGACATTACGCTCGATGAGATCAAAACCTTTTTGGCCGACAGAATCACCGAGATTGTAACGCCGTATGCCCTGCCGCTGACCTTAACAAATCAAGCACCACAGGTGATTCTGGTCGTTGGTGTGAACGGAAGCGGCAAGACAACAACAATTGGTAAATTGGCTAAACAATGGTCTGACCAAGGGAAAAAAGTAAGGCTTGTTGCAGGCGATACGTTCCGTGCTGCGGCCGTTGAACAACTGCAAGTTTGGGCTCAACGTACCGGCGTTCACCTTACCGTTGGCCAAGAAAATGCTGACTCTGCCAGTCTTGCCTATGATGCCCTAATGCAGGCTAAGAATGAAGGCTGTAACATTCTTATTATTGATACGGCTGGCCGTCTTCACAATAAAGCCGGCTTAATGGATGAACTCAAGAAAATCTCCCGCGTTATTCAAAAAATTGACCCCGGTTGCCCCCATAATGTTTTGCTGGTTTTAGATGCAACAACAGGGCAAAATGCCCATGCTCAAGTTCAAACATTCAAAGAAATGATCGGTGTCACAGGGCTTATCGTCACTAAACTCGACGGCACAGCCAAAGGTGGAGTTGTTGTATCCCTGTGCAATAAATTTCAGCTTCCTGTTCATGCCATTGGTGTTGGTGAATCCGTTGATGATTTGCGCCCCTTTACAGCCCAAGAGTTTGCCCGTACACTAGTCGGTATAGACACTTAAAATTTATCTAAAATACATGATACATCAAAGAGATGCTAACGGATTTACACCGTTCTATGCAGTTAGTAACCTCAAAAAATTTACAGATGCAGCGGCTGCCGTTGATTATATCTGCCAACTTTATGATGAGAATATCGCCAAGATACGAGAGGCCTTTGGACATTTTCTGGAAGATCAAAACAAAGATAATTTTCCCAAAACTCAAGAGGCAAATTACCCTTTCCTCGGCATTAAAGTGGGGCGCAAGGAATTAAATCTTGATGGCAGACTTGCCTACGGTGTTGTCAGTGAACCCGGTATTTACGGCGGAACATTGACACGACCCGACCTCTTTAAAGCCTATTATACAGAGCAAATCGCCCTCTTGATCGAACGCCATCAGGTTCCTGTTTTCGTTGGGAATAGCTCATGGCCAATCCCCCTGCCCTTTGCCATTGATTCTTCGAGCGAGTTTAAAAGCACAAAAACCATTGATCTAGGTGAACTCTGGCAAACAGAATCCGGGTTCATTTTGCCAAACCTTGCCAATATTGATGATGATATTGCCAATTGCAGCCACAAACCCCAAGGGATGATTAAACCGATCAGTATTTTTACAGGGGAACGCGTGGATTACTCACTCCACCGCTTACATCATTATACAGCAACAATCCCTGAGCATTTCCAAGGTTTTATCCTACTAACGAACTATCAACGATATGCTGATGAATTTATCAAATTCAGCCTCGATACAATAAAAAAAGATAAAGAGTATACAGAACTCATTCTGCCGGGTGGCATATCTTGCAAGACCGAAAAAGACATCCCGGCTACCCTTTCCTTACCCCAGATGCCAGCCTATCATTTGAAACGTAAAGATGGTATGGGGATTACCTTTATTAACATTGGCGTTGGCCCCAGCAATGCCAAAAACATTACAGATCACTTAGCTGTTTTGCGCCCCCACTGCTGGTTAATGGTCGGTCACTGTGCAGGCCTTCGGCAAACGCAGATCCTCGGAGATTATGTTCTTGCTCATGGCTATGTTCGAGATGATCATGTTTTGGACAATGATTTGCCAATCTGGGTTCCCGTCCCTCCCATTGCCGAAGTTCAAGTTGCCCTACAGCAAGCAGCTGAAAACATCGGAAAGAAGAAAGGGCGTGAAGTCAAACACAGCATGCGCACAGGCACTGTCATTTCAACTGACGATCGCAACTGGGAACTTCGCACCAAAAAGCTCTATGAAGAATTTCGTATGAGCCGTGCCATCGCCCTGGATATGGAATCAGCAACGATTGCAGCTAATGGATTTCGGTTCCGCGTACCCTACGGCACATTATTATGCGTCTCTGACAAACCTATTCATGGTGAACTCAAACTCCGTGGCATGGCCAACCAGTTTTACCGAGATCGCGTCACACAGCACTTGCAAGTTGGCTTAGAAACCGTCAGAATACTCCGAGAAAATGGTGTAGATAACCTGCACTCAAGAAAACTACGCGGTTTTGATGAACCGCCCTTTAGGTAAATAAACATGCATGCTCGCGAACAAATAAAATATTTTCTGCCCTTGGCTGTTGTTATTAATTGTCTTTTATATTTCACGTTCCCCTATCTGGTAAGTTGGGTTATCCCTGGGACAGTTAATTATGACTTCATGTCCCCAGATTCACCCGGGTACATTTTATTCGCCCCCAGCAGAACCGCTTTTTACCCGGCTTTTCTTGCTGCTGTTAATTTTGTCTTTAAAACATACGACGTCGTTCCGATCATCCAACTTATCATCTACAGCATTGCTGTCAGCAGCCTTTGTGCCAATGTAAGGCTGCTATTCAACAAGAAAATAATGAGCTGGCTTTTATTTGCAGCTTTAATCCTGAACCCGGCTATTTTTAAATTCCATCTTCAAGTCCTGACTGAATCTTTGTCTGTATCTGTGTTATGTGGCGTTTTGGCTGTGATTGCCCGCTATCTTTGCACTGGAAACCCCACAAACCTGGTCTGTGCTGCGATCCTTGTTGCAACGGGCGCAGGAATTCGACCTAGCAATTACCCACTCATCGTCGCGCTGGTTATCTTACTGATAAGCCTATGGCGAACCCGGAAAATTGGTGTACAGACAATTGCCACAAGCCTTCTCTCAATTGTTAGTGTCTTAACAGTGGCAGCAAGTTTATATTATGTAAAACATGGCGAATTTAAAACCCAGTCTTTTTTAGGGCATAATTTGTACGGCAAGGCCATCATGTTTGCTGATGAAAGTGTTAAGACGACATCACCACAATCCGCAAAAATGATGCGTGATCTCTTTAAACCAATACGTGAATTAAATCAGACCCTATCGATATCCCCTGTAAAATTCAAGATCCTTGCGCCAGCCTATGATTACAGCCGTTACCAGGCTTTATCTTATCCGGAACACAGAAAACTCCTTGAGCTTGATACAAATGGCCTCTATCAAACATCTGAAGATAACTACCTGATGAGCCGGGCAATTGAAATTATTAAAGCTAAACCGGAAGTTTACGCCAGTGATGTCCTTCTTAATTTCTCTGCACTTTGGTGTTTATGGGATCTCAATACAGCTACGGAACAAGCAAAAATTTCAAAGATAATAAACTCCCCTCAGATATTAGCCACACCCTATGCCCAGGCAATCATTCAAAATCAACATATTATTCCATCTCTTCTACTCACTATCGTCAGGTATGCCATGATCATGCTGATGGCTTATTCCCTGGCTCAGGCATTTCTCATTGTCTTTATACCATCAAGACTTAATAATACGCAGCTATACATAGCATTTATATCCATTGCCATTAATGGCACATACCTTTTGATTGCCTTAACCCAGGCAGGTTTGATGCGCTATGCTATATCCATGTGGCCTGGGATTTTGATCCTTGGGCTTAACCTTCTTTATATCCCCTCTCTATTAAAAAGAAAATCATGATGAAACTTGCCGTTCTAATCCCTTGTTATAATGAAGAAGCAGCGATTCCTTCGGTTGTAAAAGAATTTCAAAAAACACTGCCGGATGCGGAAATCTATGTTTATGACAACAATTCAACAGACAAGACAACAGAGGCTGCAACCAAGGCAGGTGCAATTGTTCGGTTTGAACCGCTACAAGGAAAAGGTAATGTTGTCAGACGGATGTTCTCAGATATTGAGGCTGATATTTATCTGATGATTGACGGAGATGGCAGTTATGATATTCCATCTGCCCCTAAGATGATTAATCTTCTTAAAGAAAATAATCTGGATATGGTTGTGGGAACTCGTGATGATTCCAAGGGAGTTCATCGAGCAGGGCATGCCTTTGGTAATAAGATCTTTAACCTCATTTTGAAACTCTGTTTTGGCGGAAAGTTTTCTGATATTTTTTCTGGTTATCGTGTGTTCAGCAAACGCTTTGTTAAATCGTTCCCGGCACTGACTCGCGGGTTTGACATTGAATCAGAGATCAGCATTCACAGTTTAGAGCTTAACTTACCGTGCGCTGAAATACCGACTCCCTT
Organism: Candidatus Paracaedibacteraceae bacterium; assembly: GCA_019636035.1. Lineage (GTDB taxonomy): Bacteria > Pseudomonadota > Alphaproteobacteria > Paracaedibacterales > Paracaedibacteraceae > Paracaedibacter. The sequence continues at coordinate 30,123 of JAHBYI010000002.1, read as the reverse complement.
TCATGAACGCTTTGAAGGAACACACAGTAAACTGAGTACCGTCAAAGATGGTTTCAAGATTTTATGGCGTATTCTATCCCTTCTTAAGGAAGTTCGTCCCTTCTACCTGTTTGGCATGATCTCCTTATTCTTTGCCATCGTTGGCACGGGATTATTTATTCCCATTCTGAGCCAATACCTTGAATCAGGCTTAGTTCCCAAAATGCCAACATTGATTGTCGTTACAGGTATTTTTGTGATTGCAGCTCTCAATCTTTTTACAGGGATTATTCTGGGTTCCATTAGCTCAACAAAGCGTGAGATCAAAAAGTTGTTCTATTTAAATAAAAGTTAGGGAATGAAAAATGACAGATTTGATTAAGACCGTCGATGTCGCAACAGCCAAGCAGTGGCTGTCATCCGGAGAAGCAATTCTTATTGATGTGCGCGAAGAAAATGAATACGCAGAAAAGTCCGTTCCTGGCTCGATCCTCTATCCGTTAAGCTCATTTTACCCAAGCGAAGTCCCTTTCGAACACGGCAAAAAAGTAATCTTTATCTGCCGATCCGGTGCCCGCAGTGCCCGCGCCTGCTTCTTTTTCAGCCAAGAACATTCTGACGTTGAGGCCTATAATCTGGAAGGCGGGATCCTAGCCTGGGAATGAAGAGCCCATCCGACTAATCCGAACACCATTTCGGATTAGTCACAACTATTCCGAAACAGTGTTCGAATTAGTCGGATCGTTTTAAATCATTTTAACCGGTCTTTGGGCATATAAATATTTCGGACTGGAAAAGCAAAAGCTTACCAGTCCAGATGAACATAAGTTAATTCAATGTGTACAGTTAGTACACGAGAGACGCTGCAACGCATAGCTAATTTAATGGTTCAGCTATAGTTATCGCACCAAAGGCTTATACTTAATGCGTTGCGGTTGATCAGCAGCAACGCCAAGTCGACGACGACGGTCTTCTTCATAGGATTGATAGTTTCCTTCAAACCATTCCACATGGCTATCGCCTTCAAAAGCTAAGATGTGTGTTGCAATACGATCCAAGAAAAAGCGATCGTGGGTAATCACAATGGCACATCCGGCAAAATCGAGTAATGCTTCTTCTAAAGAACGTAACGTTTCCACATCCAAATCGTTAGTTGGTTCGTCCAACATCAAAACATTCGCACCAGACTTAAGCATATTGGCCAGGTGGACACGGTTACGCTCACCACCCGACAATTGACCAACTTTCTTTTGTTGATCACCGCCCTTAAAGTTAAACATGGCACAATAGGCACGGCTTGGGATTTTATTCTTACCCAATTGGATTTCATCATGGCCTTTGGAAATTTCTTCCCAAATTGTTTTATTGCTATCTAATGAATCGCGCGATTGATCAACATAGCCAAGAACAACCGTCTCACCAATCTTGATGTCTCCTGAATCAGGATTCTCGACACCTGTAATCATCTTAAATAAGGTAGACTTACCTGCACCGTTTGCCCCAATAACGCCGACAATCCCACCACGCGGTAAGTTAAAGTCCAGACCTTCAATCAACAAACGATCCCCAAAGGCTTTATTCAAACCACTCGCCTTGATCACTGTATCACCTAAGCGAGGGCCGGCCGGAATAACAATGGCTCCATCGCCCTTACCTTGGTCATAATCTTGAGCCAGCAATGTTTCATAAGACTGAATACGCGCCTTGCTTTTTGCCTGACGGGCTTTCGGTGATTGGCGAATCCACTCTAACTCGCGCGCCAATTGTTTTTGACGGCTCGTTTCTTGCTTTTGCTCAACTTCTAACCGTTTACGCTTTTGCTCCAACCAGCTGGAATAATTTCCCTCATAAGGAATTCCTTGCCCGCGGTCAAGCTCCAAGATCCAACCGACAACATTATCCAAGAAATAGCGATCGTGGGTGATCAGAACGACAGTCCCCGGGTAATCTTGTAAATAGCGTTCCAGCCATGCCACAGATTCCGCATCCAAGTGGTTGGTTGGCTCATCGAGCAACAACATGTCGGGCTTTTGCATCAACAAACGACACAAAGCAACACGGCGACGTTCCCCTCCCGATAGTTTTGTCACATCAGAATCAGCCGGAGGGCAACGCAAAGCATCCATGGCAATTTCGATCTTACGACCCAAATCCCAAGCATCAGCTGCATCAATTTTTTCTTGAAGTTCGGCTTGCTCTGCAATCAGGGCATTCATTTCATCATCAGTCATTTCTTCGGCAAATTTAGTATTTACTGCATCGAAACGATCCATCAAATCCTTAATCTCGCCCAAACCGGACATGATATTTTCCATGACTGTCATCGACTCATCCAAGTGTGGTTCCTGCTCAAGATAACCAACTTTAACCCCATCAGCCGCCCAAGCTTCACCATTAAATTCTTTATCAATGCCAGCCATAATTTTAAGCAAGGTCGACTTACCTGCACCATTTGGCCCAATGATACCGATTTTTGCTCCGGGGAAAAAGGATAGCCACACATCCTTTAGAATTTCACGCCCTCCCGGAAAGATCTTGGAAAGGCTTTTCATGACATATACATATTGATAGCTAGACATAAGTGAATCTCAGTTAATTAAATTTTGTTTGAGTATAGCATAAGACACGCTCAAAACCCCAAGGGAAAAAATGGTTTTCCCTATCTCCCTTTCCGCCGGAAGGACTATATGATGCGCAAAATCGAAGAGATCGTTAATTTAATGCTGCAGGAACCGCTCAGCCTCTAACGCTGCCATGCACCCTAGTCCGGCCGCGGTCACAGCTTGGCGGAATACTTTGTCTGCCACATCACCAGCAGCAAAAACCCCCGGAATATTAGTAGCCGTACTTCCTGGCACAACTTTAATATAGCCTTCATCATCCAGTTCCACCTGGCCTTTAAAGATCTCACTCATCGGTGTGTGCCCAATAGCAACAAATACACCATCCACAGCTAAGTCTGTGATGTCATTCGTCTTGATATTCTTTAACTTAACACCATTGACAGACAAGGGAGCCTCAGTTCCGACAACTTCATCAATCACACTATCCCAAATAACCTTGATCTTTGGGTTCGCAAATAATCGATCTTGGGCAATCTTTTCAGCACGCAAGCTATCACGGCGATGAACAAGAATGACTTCTGATGCAAAGTTTGTAAGATACATGGCTTCCTCAACAGCGGAATTCCCCCCGCCAACAACAACAACTTTTTTGTCTCTATAGAAAAAACCATCGCATGTTGCACACGCTGATACGCCAAAACCACGGAATTTATCTTCGGTTGGGATTCCCAACCAGCGCGCCTGAGCCCCTGTGGAAATAATCACGGTTTCAGCTTCAATAACCTCACCACCATCTGTTTTACATACAAAGGGGCGGTTAGAGAAATCGACGGACTCAATTATATCCATGAGCATTTCTGTTCCCACATGCTCAGCCTGCAAACGCATCTGTTCCATGAGCCAAGGCCCTTGGATCACATCGGCAAATCCCGGGTAATTTTCCACATCGGTCGTAATCGTCAGCTGACCACCCGGTTGTAATCCAAGTGCTTGGACAGGTTTCAGGTTTGCTCGTGCCGCATAAATCGCCGCTGTATACCCCGCTGGCCCCGACCCAATAATGAGAACTTTTGTTTTTTTTGTCATAACGACCCCCGAAAATAAAGAATTAATTTCAGTGTAGCATAATGCGATACTTTAACAGATTTTTTTGTTTGCGAATCTCTCATTCACCTCGTACTCTGGAGATAGATCCTATGGTGAACTAATCTTAGTTCTTAAAAAGGAATTTGGTGAAAAGCCAAAGCTGCCCCCGCAACTGTATGTGGTCAAAGGCAAAATCATACTGTCACTGGTACATAAAATAGGTACTGGGAAGACGATTTTGTTTCCACAAGCCAGGAGACTTGCCACTGATCACAGATACGCTAAACATCGGGCGGGGTGCACCGGTTGAAAGCCAGAAGAATGGTTGCCTGTTCCTCTACTTTCCCCATAAACCTAGCCCTTATAACTTTATGAGGGTACTATGCTAGCAAGCAAACAAACATTATCATATGATTTTGATCATCATGGAAACTTAGTTCCTTTCACAACAGAAACGAATTTAGTAACATTCCCAACAAACACTGAAGAACGCGACCTCTATCGCAAAAAAGCCAGCAAAACAGCCTTTCAAAAGATTTCACCAACAGCAATAACCACCGATCCCTCTCGAGATGATTTACTAACCGATTTTGGCAAAGCAACGCTAGATGATCGGTATCTTTTAGAAGGAGAATCCTACCAAGATCTATTTGCACGGGTTGCCTGTGCGTATGCCGATGATGTGCACCATGCTCAACGGATTTATGACTATATGTCCAAACTATGGTTCATGCCAGCGACGCCAATTCTCTCAAATGGCGGTGCTAACCGTGGTCTTCCTATCTCTTGCTTTTTAAATGCAATTAATGATGACCTTGAAAGCATTGTTGATAAATGGGTTGAAAATGTTTTCCTGGCATCAAACGGTGGTGGCATTGGTACCTATTGGGGCAATATTCGTGGTCTCGGCGAATCTGTTGGCAAGGCCGGCAAATCATCCGGCATTATTCCCTTTATTCGCGTCATGGATTCCTTAACCCTCGCCATTAGCCAAGGATCTCTGCGTCGCGGGTCTGCAGCGGTTTACCTAGATATTCACCATCCTGAAATTGAGGAATTCCTCGATATCAGAAAGCCATCGGGTGATTTTAACCGCAAAAGTTTGAATTTACACCACGGAATCAATATTACAGATACCTTTATGCAAGCCGTCATGGACGATACTCCCTTTGATTTATTGAGCCCCAAAACCAATAAACCCATCAGAAGTATCAATGCCCGTCAACTCTTTCAAAAGATCCTTGAAACACGCTTACAAACGGGTGAGCCCTATTTAATCTTTACAGACACCGCCAATAAGAAGCTTGCTCCCCACCTCAAACGCCTGGGGCTCTCCGTCAAAATGTCCAACTTGTGCAGCGAGATCTTACTCCCCACAGGAATTGACCATTTGGGAAATGATCGGACAGCTGTTTGCTGCTTATCATCGTTAAATGCAGAAACATGGGATGAATGGCATGATCACCCCCTCATCATCGAAGATATTCTTAGATTCCTTGACAATGTCTTACAAGATTTCATTGACCATGCCCCCAACACCATGGAATCAGCCAAGTATTCTGCTATGCGCGAACGATCTATCGGCTTAGGCGTCATGGGATTTCATTCACTCTTACAGGCCAAGAATATTCCTTTTGAAAGTGCCCTTGCTAAATCATGGAACTATAGAATCTTTAAACAGATAAAAAGAGCAGCGGATGCCGCAGCAGTCACCCTTGCTCAAGAACGAGGATCTTGCCCCGATGCCGAAGAGTTTGGTTTTCAAACACGGTTCAGCCACAAACTTGCCATTGCCCCAACCGCATCCATCAGTATCATCTGCGGCGGGACAAGTGCCTGTATCGAACCGATTCCGGCCAATATCTATAATCACAAAACCCTATCCGGAAACTTTGTCGTTAAAAATAAATATCTTGTCCAACTGCTCGATCAAAAAAATAAAAACACAGAACCCGTTTGGCAATCCATCATTGAACATGAAGGGTCAGTTCAGCATCTTGATTTCCTAACGGATGATGAAAAATCAACATTTAAAACAGCCTTTGAAATCGATCAACGCTGGTTAATTGAGTTTGCCGGAGACCGTGCCCCCTATATTTGCCAAGGTCAATCTCTCAACCTGTTTCTACATTCAGATATCAACAAATGGGATCTGTTGATGCTCCACTGGACAGCCTGGAAAAAAGGAGTTAAAAGTCTCTACTATTGTCGATCCAAATCCATCCAACGAGCTGAATTTGCCGGATCACAAAAGCAAAATGCCCCAACAGCCTCTCAAAATACCAATTATGAAGAATGCCTATCATGCCAATAGCGGAGTCCCCCATGCCCTTTAATCTTAGTTCAAAAAACCCCTTTGATCTCATCAACACAGGCCAAGTTGGACTGCTAGAATCAACAGGAACCTATGATATTGATCGATACAGCTGGGCTTATCAAGCTTGGAAAAAACAACAACAAATTCATTGGATCGGTGAGGAAATCCCCTTGGGTGAAGATCTCAAAGATTGGGGATCAGATCGATTAACCCCGGAAGAACATCACCTCTTGACACAGATCTTTCGCTTTTTTACCCAGTCCGACATCGAAGTCAGCGATAACTATTTCAAACGCTACATCCCAATTTTCCAACCTTTGGAAATTCAAATGATGATGGCCGCTTTTACTAATATGGAAACGGTTCATATCGATGCGTATGCCCTCCTCTTGAAAACATTAGGCATGCCAAAAACAGAATTCTCGGCTTTTAAGGAATATTCAGCCATGACAGCCAAAACAGACTATATGCACAGTTTTGGCACAAAAACCTGTGCAGATGTCACACGGACACTGGCCATGTTCGGAGCCTTTACTGAGGGGTTGAGTTTATTTGCCAGCTTTGCCATGCTCATGAATTTTCCACGCTTTAACAAAATGAAAGGCATGGGACAGGTTGTCTCCTGGTCTGTCAGGGATGAAAGTTTGCATTGCGAGAGCATGATCCGCCTCTATCATGAATGGGGCAAGGAAACAGGAACCCTGACAAAATCTGTCAAAGACGATATTATTGACGTGGCAAAAACAATTGTATCTCTTGAGGATCGATTCATTGAACTTGCCTTTAGCCTTGGTGACATCAATGGACTCAAACTCGTTGATATGCAACAGTATATTCGCTATATCTGCGATTGGCGACTGGTTCAACTCAAACTGCCACCGCTTTATGGTTATTTCTCCTATGATGGAACAGATCACCAACAGCTAAAGGATCACCCTTTGCCGTGGCTCCCCCTTGTTCTCAACGGTGTTGAGCATACAAACTTTTTTGAAAATCGCGCCACAGAATATTCCAAAGCAGCAACACAAGGAGATTGGCACGGACAAGACGGCGTTTGGTCGAGATTCGATCATGTGAAGACAGTATCGCCGTAAAAAATATCTTGCAATAATCAAGATGGTTCTGATAAGAATAGAACTATCTTCATTAGCCGGTTTAGCTCAGCTGGTAGAGCAACTGATTTGTAATCAGTAGGTCGTTGGTTCAAGTCCGACAACCGGCACCACAGATTCTGTAGGGTTCACCCTTTCATCGTCAATCTTAAAAAATTACCATTGTGATTTTCTACACATCATTTCAAATTGCCAAGATTTTGACAGGATCATCGCGACTCGTTACGATAAAATAAAGTTAAAATTATCCAATGTAATTGGAGCAGGATTGTGTTTAAAATACAAAGGATAAAGCGTAATCGCGCGCGCACTTCATTCTTATCAAGTGCCATAAACAGAGGAGAGTAAAACAATGACAACATCTAAACCAAATAAGACAAGTGAAGCTATCTTTTTAGGCGAACTGATTTCTTTCCGCCTTTCGTTAAAACTGATTCATTGGTCAATCACAGGCTCTGGCAGCTACGCAGCCCATATTTCACTAGATCAAGCCATTGATACACTCACAGAGATTACCGACCGCTTGACAGAAACCAGCATTGCCCTAAATGGTACATTGAACATCGTCATCCCTGAAACAGTGTGCCCCAAGGATTACGTTGCGCATGTTGATCTTTTTTATGCTCATGTGGAAAAGGCACGCAAAGAGCTGTTCCCTGAGTCTTTTTCACAATCTATTATTGACGATGTGCAAGAAACCATTCAGCAGTTGCTGTTCCGTTTGAAACGCCTGAGTTAACAGACTTATAGTCGTTTCAGTTAAGTTTGATATAGCTGTATCAAGGTTAAATGGACGGTTATTTAGCTGGATTTAGAGGACAGGGATTTTACCCTGTTGACCAGAAAACACACAGGATAGTGCCATGACCAAAGGTATTACCACTACAGTAAAAAGCATCATCAACACAATGATGATGCACCTACAAAGGGAGGAAAGCATTCTCCCCCCCCCTATGCCTGTTGACCAAGTTCATGCAGACGAGAAAATGCGAGAGAATATGAGCGAACAACAGATTGATGATATGGTTAAAGACAGTTTTCCGGCTAGCGATCCGCCTAGCACTCATTGATGGGACATTCCTTCCTCAAAGTAGACTCTGATGATTGCGTTATAATGGGCGGCATTTCTGTAATAGGATCCACAGATGGTGCAATCATAGTACGAATGAAATTATAAATGGACGTTTCCCCGCAATCAAAGAAGGATGGTGATTTTTGAGGATCTTCGCCACTTAATGGACGATGTGCCTGGACACCTCCTCGATAACTGACAGAAGGGATAATCAAGGAATTCTTTTGCAGGATTTGAGAACCAAAAACAACAATTTCATCAGGTGAATAACCTTGCTTTCGTTTCGTATGATCTTGTTGATCAATCAGACTTGAAAGTTTAGACAACGCACCAACATCTGATATTTTTTCCCAGACATAAGCCAACAATACAGTAACAAGCATGTTTTGCGGATAAACATTCCTATTGACCTGTCTCAGGCTATTTTGTTGTTTTTGCTCAAGGCTGGCCTTTACAATAATATCAACAATGGTATCGATCTCTCTATTATATTGCTTGAGCTCTTCAGACTTAGAAGATGGTTTAGTATTTTTTATATACTTCCTGGCATTGGCATTCGTCAAAGACCAGTCTCTAAAACCATTAAATACCGTATAAAGATTACGTTTTAGCTCATCATCGGAAATCTCGGAATCATTAAAATGGATCAACAATCCCAAAAGTTTGTTCAATGCAGTAAGTTCTGGATCTTTAGTCAGGTCACCAATAGGGTGCCAATGCCGATCATTAGGAATAACGACTCCCCCCATATGAGCAACAAAAAACAGTTGAACATAAGCAGCCAAATAACTTTGAGGGACATCCGTAAAATCATTCCTGATTTCCTCAAGGTCATCTTCCAGTTGATTACAATAATTTTCAACAACAGTCCGATAACGCATGATTACCTTGTGCTTATCCGGAAAAGGATAAAGCTGGCTAATATCCTTATACAAGTTCTGTATTTCTTCCGGAACTAAAACAAGATTATCAGAGCTATTCATAACGGGAAACTGTGATGAGATTGGGTAAAAACGATGGATAAACCAAAGATTAATCTTACGCAATAATTTATTGAAATACTCAAGGCTTGCTCGAATTCTATGAACAGCACCTTCCCGTGTAGCAACTTGATATCGAGTTAATATAGAGTTGTGCAGCTTATTGTGCTTGTCAAACGCGTTGCGCACACTAGGGTTCATCATCAGCAATTGTGTTTCACGTATCTGAGGATCTTCACTTAACTGGCCATAACCATGGTAACATAACCCCGTTATAAAACCGGAATTCAACCACATGACAGCATATGACGGATCATATTGCTCTAATCCCTCTTTGACATGAGCCGATATCCCCAGAAAACCATCAACAGGAGGACGGCTATGACCAAGGTTAACGATAAGAAAATACAAAATCAAAACTGCCTTCATAATAAGGCCAGAATAACAAAGATAACTTTGTAAAAACTTAATAAAACAAAATTTATAATCACCGGATCAATGGGATTTTACCATCTGAATCAAACCGCTTTTGGTTGTAACGCCAGCTTTACGACGCATATTATGCAAGTATGTCTCGACCGTTCGATAAGATACTCCCATATCTTTTGCAATTTCCTTGGCTGACTTATGCTCAAGCAACAAAGACAAGCATTCTTGTTCCCGTAAGGTCAACAATACATCACGTCCCCCATTTATCAGCTGTAATTCTTTCTCCAGCATAATACGAGACAAAAACTGTTCCATTTTTAAAACAGGATGATTTTCAGCGATATTTCTCTTCAAATTAAATTCATCATGAAATTTTCCACGATTATCAAACTGATCAAATCCAGATATCTTAGTGACATTAGATTGAAAATAATCACGATACTTTTCCAAATAAGATAAATGTGTCAGAAAAAACTCAGATGTATTTTGTTTGTCTGGCGGCAAAATAAAATCATAACAATCGACATATCCATGGGCACTGGGAACCATCATGACCATTGTATTCCAAATGCCATACTCAAAGACGAGATTGACAATAAGATCAGCTTCAGGGACAGACTTCAAAATATAATCATCGAGAATAAAACATAATTTATCGTCAGGAATTTCATGAAGCCTCTTTAAAAAGAAAGATCCCTGGACTCTAACCTTGTCAAAATAGGTTGCCATGAATTGATCATCATTTGCCCAAGCAAGATAACTGCCATCATCAAAGATCCGCCAATACCCAAAATCCTTAAATCCCATATTCATTAATGGGGTCGTGATCGTCTCAAAATGGTCTTTCGTCCCCTAGTAAAAATCCCAGGCCTGCTTATTGTTCATAACGGCTCCTACTACTTACACCATAAAAATAAGCATAATAGATAAATTTTCAAGAAAAAAAATACGATAGAATTTATCATGCTATTGACAGTCAAATAGCTGTTTTCTGAATTTTTAGCAATACGTATAAAATACGTAGAGATCATAGCAAGAGGATTATAACCGGGTTATTTATACCTGTTTAAGCACTCATCCAGTAATCCCACAAGTAAGTCCTTGTTTCTATCAACCAGCCTAATTTCTTGTTTCGCCAAGACAATAAGATTTTCAGCTAGCTGGCGTGATGTCTCGAAACCTTGATTCCGATTGATCATTGTTCGAACGGCTTCAAAATCACCGGCACACTGATCAGACTCAACAAAGGTTCGATGAATGAGTTCACGATCATCATCAGAGGCATCCCGGTAAGCATAAACCAAAGGTAGGGTAATTTTACCTTCACGAAAATCATCCCCGGGAACCTTTCCGCGGGACGTATCCTGTGAACAATAATCCAGGATATCATCCGATATCTGGAAAATCAGCCCCAGGTTATAACCATACGTATACATCGATTGTGCTTGTTCAATTGACGCTCCGGCAACGAGTGAACCGGCCTGGCAGGCAGCCCCGAACAATGCAGAAGTCTTTGCCCCCATGATTTCAAGGCAGGATTCAACGGTCAAATCCAAAGAATGAGATTCAACAAGCTGTCGCACCTCACCTGCTGTTATGATTGCTGAGGTTTTTGACAAGATATCTAAAACATGAAGATTCCCTGTCTTGACCATCAATTCAAAAGCCCGGGCAAATAAATAGTCACCAACCAGAATAGCTGCTGTATTCCCCCAGATCTTATGAGCGGAATTTTTGCCCCGACGCATATCTGATTCGTCAATAACATCATCATGCAGCAGTGTTGCTGTATGAATGAACTCGACAGCAGCAGCCAGAGCAACAGTTGCCGCAGAAACATCACCATAAGTCAGCGACGCCAAAACAACCAAGGATGGCCGCAGTCGCTTACCACCTGAATAGATAATGTGCTTGGCAATTTGCTCTATAAGGGGAATGTCGCTTTTTAAGTACTCATCAATTAATCGATCAACCTGACTCATGCCATCAGCAACAAGCAACTGCAACTGATCATTGATATCCGGGTTATTTTCCTGTAGTGCTAAGTGAGTCATTGATGGTATAGTAATGTGAGAGAAACTCTGTATATATAGTTTTAACCCCTCTGACCTCGAATACAAAGCATAAAATGCAAACAAATCCAAATAATTCTTTCGAAACAACAGATGATGCCCTCTTAGGGGGACGCCTGACCCTCAGGCAACCGGCTCAAGGTTATCGCGTGGCCATCGATCCCATTTTCTTAGCAGCCAGCATTCCGGTTCAGGGCGAAGAAACGGTTCTCGATATTGGAACAGGTGTCGGAGCCGCAGCGTTGTGCCTGGCTAACCGTGTCCCCCAAGCAAAAATCGTCGGGCTTGAAATCCAATGGCCCAATATACGCTTAGCATCAGATAATATCTTGATGAATAATATGCGTGGCCGCATCGAAGTTTTATGGGGGGATTTACTTCAACCACCCCCACGCCTGGCGGCCGGAACATTCGCCCATGTTATGGCTAACCCGCCCTATCTCGAAGACCACAAAGCCAACATCAGTGCCACACCCCACAAACAGGCATCCCATACAGAAGGTCATGTTTCCCTTGAGCAATGGGCGCGTTTTGCCTTGTTAATGGCACGACCAAAAGGAACGATAACCTTTATTCATCGTGCTGACAGAATCCACGAGATCCTATCTTATTTCCATGGAAAAATGGGGGATATTGTTATATTCCCCCTATGGCCGGGCCCCGGTAAACCGGCAAAACGCGTTATCGTTCGTGGCCGTAAATCAACCCACGGGACAACAACACTGTCTCAAGGGTTGATGCTTCATCTTCCCGACGGTCGATATACCGACGCGGCCGAGAATATCCTCAGGAACGGTGTCGGACTGACGTTTTAAGTTTAGATAATAAAAAACGATAATAATTCTATTGAATTCATAAGTAATACTTCATATCTATCATAGATAAGCATTCAAATTTTTTAATGAGCGAATCATTGCTATGAGTTATTTTAAGTTTATATCTGCTTTTGTATTTCTTTTTAATGTAGAGGCCGCAGATGATTTTTTAGCCCCCTCTACATCTTCTAAACGCCAATCAAACTCTGACTTGGATGAGATTGCCCCTGCTGCTAAACGATTCTGCCCGCCTCCTGTTCCGGAAAAACGCCCGGCACACTATGTTTACGTTGATGAACAAGATGACAAAGTTCCAACTCTGCGCCCAAGGATTTTAGGCAGACACCTAGCCATCCAAGGACACCATATTTTAGATTTACCACACGATATTTATCGTCATATTTTTGCAAATATTACTTATGATGAATACTTATCAATGCGGTTTGTGAATCAAAGATTTTACACTTTAATTGACGACCCTCATTTTGCTGCCCTCTTTATTCCGAAGGCAACACAAACGTTAAACTTCTGGCAGAGCTATCATCACGGCAACGAGGCTCTACAAAAATTCTTCACCGCTGATAGGAATCCAATTTTACCGTTATCGTTCATCAGCACTAGGAATTTAGTTGGACTTTTGAGCCTGAGGAAATGCCAAGATGGTTTCTGGGATGTATTTTGTTCCAGTGATCGGTTCGCCATCCTGATTCCCTATCTGCCTCGAATTATTTCTCTTATTTCTCATAATGTCTTATACTACCAAGAAATAAACCGTGCCTTAGAAGAATTGAAAGATTTCTCAGAACATGACATTGAAAAAGTCACATGTTACATGGCTGACCTTAATTTTCGATTGACTGTACCCGTTATCCAAAGATTACGTTTTGTTGATCGCGCTATGATTCCTAATTATAAAAAACTCCTGCAATATCTGGCTCCTTTGAGAAAGATGCGCCCTTTGCCCAGTGATCTCATCTTACAAATTCTGGATATTGACTACCCGTCTTTTGAGGATATCTATAATGGGGGATTAAAAAAACTCTATACCCCGGGAATGAGCACCAATGAACGGTTAACTATTCTGGATGGTGCCATGATGGTTAACCCTGCAATGCTGGAAGACATTGCCAGGTCTGTCTATGTTAACCGCGGCTCTTTATTTCTTCCTAATAATGATAGAGCCGTAATTATCAAAGTCTTATTGACACTGACTCCACAAACAATCAACGCTATTGGTGCATTCTTTAAAAATTGCCCCATTCCAAAAAAAAGTCAATCAGCACACATCGATGTAATTCGTGCTCTATCAACCATGACCCCCGAAAGGATTAATGTACTGAGGCAGCATTTTCCAGAATTTTATGGTAAGCAAATAGAATATTTGCGGGCATCCATGCTAACCCATTACTCGTTCTCCCAGTTCTTCAGAGCAGAATCATCTACTGCTGATTGCTTACACTGGTTACTGAGCAGTTTAGGTGAAATGCCTCATTATTATATGGAGGTGTTCCTAAAATCAAAACCTTTCATAGCAGAACTGCCGATATATGATCGTATAAGGATCGTCAGTAATGTGACAAACCTCATTAACAGACAAACAAACAGTTATGCCTATATGGCTGATTCTTTAAACTAATTTTCCTTAAACGTGGTGCCCTGCAAACCCAAGTTCCGGTTCAGGAACATCAACCAGCAGGTCTATTGCTTCATCAACGGATGCAACAAAGGTTGCAAATGTTGCGTGTGCCGGTGTTGCAAACTTTTCCTCAATAACCTTATGGATCAAAGATTTTAACGGATCCCAATATCCATTTGTATTAATGATAAAGATCGGTTTATCGTGCATTTGCAGTTGACGCCACGTCAGGATTTCAAACAATTCATCCAACGTCCCAAAACCACCCGGCAAAATAATAAAGGCATCCGCCAACTCTGACATTCTTCGCTTGCGGGTATGCATTGAATCAACAACTTCCAGATGGGATAATCCGGGGTGCGCCCCTTCAGCTTCACGCAAGATCGTCGGGATAAATCCGGTAACGTACGCCCCATTGGCCAAGGCATTATCCGCAACAATCCCCATCAAGCCAAGTCTTCCTCCGCCATAGACGACGTTAAACCCTGATTTAGCAAGCATCTCGCCTGTTCGGGCAGCAACATCTCTGTAAATGGCATCAACCCGAGTCGACGCACCACAATAGACACAAACGGTTTTTATTCCAGACATCTTATTTCCTATTATTCAAGAGTCGATACTATAATTATAGTATGATTGATAAACGTCAACAATATGTTAAAGAACAAGAATATGGGAAAAGGTATGGTTTTTAAGTTGAGCGAAAAATTTAGCTGTATCAGGGTTAAATAGGGAGACTATAAACTCAAAGGAACAATGAAAAAACTAGTTTACCTATCTTCGTCATACGCCCGATTTGTTTTCATCAGGTAGATGTATGACGGCCTGTTGTCAGGTCTTAGACGGGGATTCAGAAGAAGAGCCCCTAACATCTAAAACATAGTATCATTCAAGTGTTTTGTCAACCCCGATAATCCCAATCCATTTAGCACACATTTTTGGACTATCCTCATCGTTTTATCATCTAAAACATGATAACAATAAGTTCGTTTTCCAGTGTAATCTTTGCCTAATCTTATCAGGTCAAGTCTATGAAATCCAACCGTATTGATCATATCTCCCTTAACCCATACTGTATTATTGATTTTTTCAGGAAATTTATTGGGAGGTAATATAATTTCTGAATGATAGGGCATTATTGGATCTGGCTTAGTTGTACTCAAAGCAACAACTGTACATAATCCAGCTCTTGTTTTAATTTGCGGACTAATGACAATAACAGGTCTACGCTTTACCATCTCGGGTTGCTTAAATCCTGAATCAAAATCACACATAATAACAGTGCCTTTTTTTGGATGCTCTCTAATTCCCACTTAATACTCCAAAATCAATCTTATTCCTCAGTTTCTTCTACAACTTCGGTAACAGGAGATATATTAATCTGGTCAAGCCCCTCATCATCTGTTGGTTGAACACCCATCAATGAGGCTAAGCGTGCAATAATCTTACCGCCCGTGGGGGCAGAATTCCATCCCGCTGTGGCATAACCGTAGGTGTTTTTTGTCGGTTTAGGACTATCCAGGAAAACAACAATCACGTACTGGGGATTATCTTTTGGAAATGCCCCGACAAAGGATGTGATGCGATCCGTATTATAGCCTCGACGACCTTGGTTTTTATGAGCCGTTCCTGTCTTGCCAATAACTTCATAGCCCTTGACATCAGCTTTTTTGGCTGTCCCGTCCGTAATAACTAAGCGCATTAACCCCCGGATGGCTAAGGCTGTTGCATCGGAGACAATGCGGTGCTCTTCGCGACCAACCAATGCTTCGTCATCCGCCCGCTTTAAAATCGTCGCGGGATATTTACGAAACCCTTTAATAACACCGCGCACGGCATCAATCATCATCAACGGGCTAATGGCGATCCCGTAACCATAAGACAACGTCATCGTCGTCACATCCGACCAATGATGCGGGGTCATAGGAGCACCCACTTCCGGCAATTCAATCTTAGGGGTGCGTAACAAGCCAAAACGGTCAAAATACTGACGTTGAACCCTGGATCCAAAATCCAGAGCCATCTTAGCAGATCCGATATTTGAGGAGTAAACAAAAACTTCCCGCACATCTAAGGGACGATTCTTTCCCTTAAAATCAGTAATTGATTTTGACCCTACCTTAATCGGTGCAGAGGCATCATAAATACTTGTCAGTTTAGCCTTGCCGCTGTCTAAAGCAATGGCTGTATTAAAGATCTTAAAGGTAGAACCACACTCATAAATCCCCAAAGTGTTGCGATTAAAGGTTGCATCGACAGAATTTTGATTGGGTAAGTTGGGGTCAAAATCAGGCAACGATACCATCGCCAAAATTTCGCCTTCTGCGGTCATCACAATTGAGTTCGCCCCGACACAAGAAAACTCTTCAATCGCGGCCTGTAGTTCCTCACGAACAAGATGTTGAATCCGCATATCCAAAGAAAGCTGAAGCGGTTCTCCGGCATCTTTACGCAACCGTGTGTCAAAATACTGCTCGACACCACCAAGGCCGTTGTTATCAATACCGCAATATCCCAGAACATGTGAGACAAGATTCCCATGGGGGTAAACTCGACGTTCATCTCGTTGCAGATAAACACCAGGAATTCCCAAGTTATTAATTTCGTTTTGCAACTTTGGTGGAATATGGCGAACGATCCAAATAAAACCCCGCTCTGATTTTAACCGTTTCAACAGTAAATCATAACTCAGCTCCGGAATAACTTTGTGCAGTTTTAGAGCAGCCTCTTCAGGATTGATAATCACTTTTGGGTTCGCATAAACCGACCCTGTCACCAAGTGAGTAGCAAGAATTTCTCCGTTACGATCCACAATATCGGCTCGGTTTGACACAAGCTGATCAACACTCGTAATAATATGATCTCTATCACTGTGATTGGCCTTAAAAACCATCACATCAACCAGCCGAATCCCAACAACCGTAAAGGCAAGCAAAAAAATCCCCGCCATCGCAAGGGTTCTGTTTCTGGCCGACTCCAAGATTCGTTGATCATGAATTTGTTTTTGCCAAGAATTGATATAATACGTCAGAAACTCTACGGGACGATGAAAAAAACTTTTCATAACAGTTATTTTCGCCCTTTCTTCACAGGACGATAGTTAATTTCTTTAATCGCTTCATCAAGCATCATCTCTAATTCGGATTCAGGAGCTTTCATCTCTGGCACCACCTGCTTATCAGGCTTTGCCTTCATCGAAATATCCTGATACAGGGATGATTTATTATGATTATGACGACGCTTTAGGGATACAAGCTGCTTTGGTGCTACCGTATCAATACCTAAATGTTTACGCGCCATATTCTGTAAGGATGCAGGGCTCGTCAAATGCGCCCATTCCGCCTTTAAGACAGAAACAGACTCTTCGCTTGCGCGGATCTCACGATTGATTTGCTTATACTGGCTCTCCAGATTCATGACTTCATATTTGAGTTGGAACAATCCAAAACTGATGAGAGCTGCTACAATGCAAACAAACAGAGTACTTTTACGCATAATCACCCTCCCACAATGTGGATGGCAAACGCACAGCTGCGCGCAATCGGGATGATCGTGATCGTGGATTCATCGAAATTTCCCGATCCGAAGGGGAAATACCTTTAGCATACAAATCAAAAAATGTTGGTGCCGGCAGAGGCTGCTCACCCGGCAATAATCTTGACTGTTTTGCTTTGCGTACTGATCGTTGCCGTAAAAAGGTCTTAACAAGGCGATCTTCGAGCGAATGAAATGTCACAGCAACCAATCGACCTTCCGGTTTTAAATGCGACTCAGCGAACTCAAGCCCTTGCTCGATTTCGCTTAGCTCATTATTCACTTTAATGCGCAAGGCCTGAAATGTGAGTGTTGCCGGATGTTGCGCATCCGGACGCCCACCCAGTCTTGCTTTGATTAAATTGGCAAGCTCCAACGTTGTCTCAAGAGGCTTTATTTTTCTTGCTTCCACAATAGCCTTAGCAATTTGGCGTGACTTACGTTCTTCGCCATAGATATAGATAAGATTTGCCAAATCAACTTCGTCATAGGTATTCACTATATCAGCAGCACTCTCGCCCGTTGCTGACATCCGCATATCCAAAGGGCCGTCGAATCGGAATGAAAAACCACGCTCAGGGGTATCAATCTGAAAGGACGAAACACCAAAATCGAACACAACACCATCAACTTTTTTTTGCCCCAAGATCATCGGCAAATCGGAAAAGACACCTGCATGAAAATGCAAACGCCCTTGATATTTATTCTGCAATACTTGAGCCCGCGACGCTGCTTCCGGATCACGATCCAAAGCAATCACATGGCAATTGGCTTGATCTAACATGGCGCAGGTATAACCACCACCACCGAATGTCGCATCGACATACAGCCCCCCATCCTTGATCGCCAAAGCTTCTAACATCTCAGTCAAGAGCACAGGGATATGACTCATGACCCACCCCCTTGAGCCAGAGATTGGCGTCGTTGTGCATGATCAGCATCAAATTCCGAAGGAGACCAAATCTCAAACGTAGGCCCACGCCCAACAAAGGTAATTTGTTCCGGCAATCCGATGTAGGTCAATAAATCCTCTGGAATTGAAATACGTCCTTCTGCATCAAACGAAAGCATGCGCGCCTCAGCGAACATCATCGCATTGTAGTCATGGTTTGCATTAGGGATAAACTCGCCATTCTCTAGCTGCTCACTCAGACGATTCAAGCGATCCAAGCCACACCCCTCCAAAACGGGGCGGGACAGCGACCTAAACAAGACAATACCTTGAAAACTTTGAGCTGATAAGACCGTGCGAAAAGGTGCCGGGATCGAAACTCGTCCCTTTTTATCTATTTTATTCGTAAATGATGATAGAAATAACGCCACAACCCTCTCCTATTATCAATCTAACATGGGGCTTTATGGGATACAATGGGAATTTATGGGAATTAACCGAAATTAATGGGAGTGAAGTCGATTCAACTCGTGACAGAGGCACAAAAAAAGAGCAACGATAAATCGTTACTCTTCTTATAGCTCGTTAAGCTCGCCTGAGCTGGATACACCCTATTTCGAACAGGTTGTATCGCTTTCAGATCCGGGGATTTGTGCTGATTCTGTTGCACGGTGCCATTCAGATGTCCGACCAAACAACTCAATCCCAACATAACCACGAAGATTCAACTGATTATCACTTGGCATCTCAATGGTTCCGGAATAAGTCTTCCCCTCTTTTGGATCGCGAACAGTTCCTTCAGCCCAACGATTTTCACCATCCGGCTTAAAGTTTTTAACAATCTCCAGACCTATGGTTGGCTGATTGGTTTCCATATCAACCTTTGGCTTACCATCACGGCATTTTTCTTTCAGGTCAATAATCGTCCCAAACAACTCATCACCGCGCTTTGTAACGTGAACTTTAGCATCATTATTAGCAGTGAACCAATATCCTTCCGGATTAAAGGCAAAAGCCACGCCCGATAACATCATCATACTTAATAGTGTCTTCATTTTATCCTCCAATAAAAAAGCCCGGGTTTTCCCGGGCTATATGCTCTAATGTTATTAGAACTTGTAGTTGAATTGAACAGAAACCAAATCAACACTGTTGCGAACCTTACCAACAAGAGCGCCCTTGTTAAAGGTTGAAGCATTAGCTCCAGTCTGCGCACCTGGTTGCAAATTAATCTTCCCTTTTTCGAAAAATTCATGGCCATAACTGATGGTTAAAGACGCATCCTTAGATACGTTATATGTTGCTCCCGTTGCAAGCCAATGCTTATTGGAATCAGGAATACTCGCAACACGTGTTGCATCACGAGATGGTGCCATATCATAAGCATAACCAAAACGGAATGATAGACTATCGTTCAAACGATAGTTCACACCTGCAGCAAAGAACCAAGAGTTTTTCCAGTTTAACGGAACAACATCTGTGCTTTGACCTGTTGACAAGTGGCTTCTTATAGAAATGTCTTTAACAGCATCCCAACGCGTATAAATCACATCAGCCAAAACTGTCCAAGCACAGTTGATGTCATAAGATGAACTTAAGGTAAAGATATGCGGATAGCGAACCTTAGCTTCAGCTTTAAATACAGAGGCCGGATTTCCACCAATAACAGTTTCGCCATTACCATCAAGATTAGCAATCATTTTTGACTTATAAGAGAATCCTAATTTCCAAGCCTTAGATAGCGTTGCATAAAGACCGGCTGTCCAGCCCATCGACCAATCATTACCACCAATATTCGTATAAGTTGATCCTGTGGGGATTGCACCAAGGTTAGCATTTGTCAGAGAGTACTTCCGCGCTAATTCCACTTTTGAGTACTGCATTTGCAAGCCGGCACCAAAGGCCAATGAATCAATAATTTTCACAGCAAAAGATGGCAGAATATTAATTGTTGTCATTTCTGCACGGGTAGAGTGCGCTCGTGTGATTGAGTTATTACCATAGTTAAACTTCAAGCCAAACGGCGCATGCACCATAACACCAACTTTCAGGCGATCGTGCGCATTGGCAATCACACCAAAGGACGGAACGGCAACTTTTTTCGAAGCATTTCTTGTTGATCCTGTCTCATTTATTACGCCTGGAATTAAGACACCGTTAGGAGCAACAACACCTGTTGTTGAGTTGCTTCCACGGAATTTAGTATTCCCAAATACACCTGTAAAATGACCTGCAATCTGATGTGTTGTCGCTTGAATCATAGCAGCCGGGTTTGCATAAATTGCCAACGCATCATCGGAAACACCGCTACCGGCATTGGCCATACCAGCGGTGTAACCACTTTGCAATTTAACGCCATATCCACTGGCCATAGCAGATGAGCCGGCAAAAACGGCAGCCATCGCAACTAAAACTTTTGAAGTCTTTGAAATCATTAGATCTGTTCCTAAAGAGTTATAACATACAAGCTAATGTTAATTAAATTTTATTAAATTTTAAATAGCTGTTTTCGTTATTACAACCTTAATCCACAGACCTGTCACATAAATGCGACACTCACAGTCTTGGTATTTTTTTCGCTTTTTCGTAAAAAAACACTTTGTTCTTGAACTAAAGATATGATACATAATTATACATGTGATCCCCGATAGCTCAGTCGGTAGAGCAAGTGGCTGTTAACCACTGGGTCGGCGGTTCGAGTCCGTCTCGGGGAGCCACTATTTTTTGAAAAATCATTCCCATAAAAATTAGTATTATTACTTGGTTCGCAGATGTTTTTGCGGATGGAGTTATTTTCTTATTCCCCTCACCCGACCTGCGGGCGACTTGTCAAGGGTTGAGACAGAAAATCGACGATAAAACGCAAACAAGCAGACCCTGACCACAGGCCTGCTTGCATATTTTAATCTGATAGCGATTAATTACTGACGCGGACGATATAATCCGATGATCTCGCTGATCATTCCTTCGGTCACAACATCACGGTGATGACGCGCAAGGAAACGACGAATCATGCGCAAATTGTAATCATACAACTCGCGGCCGCCAACACTAGACATATCAAAACTCAAGAACTTACGGCGGAAATGCGGGGCAAGTTCCTGATCTATCTTGTATTCACCACAATCATGGCAGTGAACATCAACAAAATTATCACCCTCAACTTCATCATGCTTGTGAAGTTTAAAATTACAAATTGGACAAGGCTTGGTCATTTTTAACCCTTTACAAAGTAGAACTATCTACCATAACGATAACAGTTATATATTAATGTTTTACTAAAATTTTTTATTTTTCAAGGGTTAATACATGAGTTAATCGCGCCCGCGTATCGGATTCTATCCCATCAAAGAAATTTTTTGCGATAAAATATCCCGTCAACCGTAAGCCTTCTCTGATCTGAGCAAGGGTTGGCACACTATTATTGAGAAAAAAGTCAGGCAAGGCAAACAAACGGCCGGCATAGGGCTCCCCCGCCGCACGACTCACGGCACACCCTGATTTCGGCGAAACATAGGCCAAATCTTGACGCTCGCCTGTTGCTACACATCGTGACAGATCCAGTCCATACCCCAATTGCTCGAGCAATCTCAGCTCGAATCCGGCATATAGCCTGAGCCAGCCGTCGTCATCGCCTGATGTAATGGCCGTAACTAACTCAAGAGTTAGATCAAAAATTTCCGGATAGAGGTGACGTTCCGCCAAGAGACGATCCAAGGTTGAAAAGAGAGCTAACAATGCCGTTAAGCGCAGAGAATCTGACATGATCCGAGCAATCGTCGATGAAATTAACTCGACCTGAAATGCGCCTAAATGTTCCGGCAAGCGTGCAGACCAATTGGCTTGTACATAATTCCCGGGTTGAATAATCGATCGATTTTTTTGCGTTAAACGCACAATCCCGGCATGACGCCCATGATCCCGCGTCAATAAACTCACAACCGCCGAAGACTCACCATGGCGGCGCACGCTTAAAATCAACCCCTCCCCCTGCCATTTCATGCGTTAAAGTCTAACCCCGCATTACGGTAGAATGCCGCTTTCTCTGACCAATCTTCAGCAACCTTAACATAGAGATAAAGATGGACTTTACGCCCCAGCAAACCTGCTAATTCAGTACGTGCAGCCTGGCTGATTTCCTTGATCTTACTGCCCCGTTTACCCAGAATAATTGATTTCTGGCTATCACGATTGACATAAATAACCTGATTGATTTTGACATCACCATTATCGAATTCTTCCCAGGCTTCCGTTTCAATAAAAGTCTCATACGGCAATTCTTGGTGCAACTGATGATACAATTGTTCACGCGTAATCTCAGCCGCCCACAACCGTTGTGGCATATCTGTAATATCATCTTCAGGGAACATCCAAATCCCCTCGGGTGCCTGATCCACCAAATGCGCCATCAGGTCGGTAACACCATCGCCAGTCAGGGCTGAAATCATAAAGATTTCACTGACATTGTCAAAAGTACTATAGTTCTGAGCAAGTTTAAGAAGTTTGGCCTTATCAACGGCATCAACCTTGTTCATCGCTAAAATAACCTTGCGCCCCTCAAGTCCTTTTAAAATCTCTAGACTCCGTGCCTGGCTCTTTTGGCTGGCATCAACAATCAAAATAATTTGATCCGCATCTTTACCGGCCTCCCAGGCGGATGCCACCATAGCACGGTCAAGGCGTTTTTTCGGCGCAAAAATCCCCGGGGTATCAATCAAGACAAGCTGCGCCTCACCAGAAATCGCAATCCCGAGAATACGCTGACGGGTTGTCTGCACTTTGGGCGAGACAATGGAAACCTTTTGCCCCACTAACTGGTTGATCAAAGTTGACTTGCCTGCGTTTGGCTCCCCAACCACGGCGATAAAACCAAATTTCTTCATACTATATCCTATCTTTTTTCAACAGCATAACATAACTTTGACCATTTGCGGTGAAAAATGACCGCTTTAATTTATTCTTGCATCAGGGCACCATAGCATTGTATTTTAATGGAAAAGAGATAATAAGGTGCCCGATGACCACTGTTCCGAAATTGATTGAACATGAGCTTCTTCACCTGCAAATCCCGCATTTTCGCTTTGGTGATGTAACCGTTTTTAATGAAACAAGTATTGATCTTGTTCTAAAGGGCTGGACAGGTCTTGTGGGGCGCAGTGGCGTTGGTAAAACAACATTGATGCGGTGCCTCAGCGGACTCGAATGCCTTAAAACCCCTCTGAAAACGGTTTTAATGACGCAAAATGATCAGCTTCTGCCGTGGAAGTCAGCTCTTGATAACGTTGCCATTGCCGATCTTTTAACAGGAGAAAACCCCGACTATAATCGTGCATCTCGCCTGTTGATCAATGTTGGATTGCGTGGTTATGAGAATGCCCTTCCCCATCATCTGTCAACAGGGATGCGTCAACGGGTTGCGTTGGCACGCACACTCTATCAAAAAGCAGATCTTGTGCTTCTCGATGAACCCTTTGGTGCGCTAGATCCCTTAACACGCGAAGAACTTTATCCCCTTGTAAAAAAACTGCTGGCCGATAAAACCGTTCTTATGGTTAGCCATGACCCTCAAGAGATCATGCGCCTGTCCGATCGAATTTATCTCATGGCGGGCAAACCTGCCCATTTGTATTATCTGGATTATCCGATTACAGGTCAAACACCCAGAGCCTTAACCCATCCGTTTGTTACCCGTTATGCGTCTGATTTGGTTGATCAATTACAAGGGAGTTGGTGATGATTTATCTTGCTGTATCGAGTCTTGCGATCTGGTTTGCTCTCAGTTACGGTATCGGTGTTCCGGAATACTTCCTGCCAACACCCCAGAATGTATTCACCTATATTATAAATAACCCCAATTTGTTGGGTCGTCATGCGATCCTAACCACCTTGGAAATCGGGGGGGGGCTCCTCGTTTCCCTGATCATGACACTCTTAACAGGCTATTGGACTCATAAATCCAGCAAAGCCCAGAAAAACTTTATGTCTTTCTTTTTGATCATGCAAGCAATCCCCATGTTTGTCCTACTCCCCCTTTTTGTTCTGTGGTTTGGAACAGGGGGGGCTGTTAAAGTTCTCGTTGTTGCCCTTTCAGCCTATTTTCCAATGGCTGCCAGCCTTATCCAAGGCATTAGCCAAAGCCCCGCAACATATCGAGACTTAGCCCGCATCTTTCAGGCAAAACCAAATGCCCTGTGGAAGCACATTTTGCTACCATCTGCCTTACCTCACTTATTAAGTGGTATCCGGATTGCAGCCGTTCATGCCCCTGTCACTGTCCTTGCCGCCGATTGGATCGGCTCAACCAATGGTCTTGGATACTTAATTATGCTTGGCCATGGTCGTATGCAATTGGACTTGATGTTTTCGTGCATCCTGATTTTTGTTCTCTTAGCCTTGGGGCTCAACGCACTGGTTAGCGTTGCTCAAAAATACATGCTTTATTGGAAACCTGAGAGGGCATAATGGGCGTTAAATTTTCTTTTTCATCGATCCGTTGGTTTTTTATAGTGTACACCCTTATTACGATCAGTGAAGCTAAATCCATCAAAGTTTATCTCGACTGGTTTCTCAATCCTCATCACGCCATCCTTGTGGTCGGACAGCAAGCCGGAATCTTTGAAAAACAGGGACTTGAGGTTAGCCTCATCGCAGCAGGTGGCTCAGAGGAAGGCAGTCGTCAAGTAGCCGCAGGTACCGCTGATTTTGCGGTCTCAAAGCAATCAGCCCATCTCATACGCTGTACCAACCAAGACCTGCCCCTTGTTCGCATCGCCACAATCATTAATCGCCCGCTGGAATGCATGATCACACGAGAAAACCTTAAGGCCATAGGTGACCTAAAAGGCAAAAAAATTGGTTACACATCAAGTTCCATCGAATTTGCTCAACTCAGCATAACCGCGATCCTGGCAACAGCCGATCTTAAACCCAGCGATGTCACTCTTGTCCCCATTACATCCGGTATGGTTTCAGCCTTTCTCTCCGGAACCGTTGATGCGATCTTTAGTGCCTATCGCACCTATGAGCTGGCAGACATTCAAGATCATCATCCCCAAGCCAATGTATTCTATTATGAACACTATGGAATTCCATCCTACGACCAAGGGATCATTGTTGCCAACCGATCACAGTTAGTCGACGCAACGCCTTTTGTTCAGGCCTTACAAGAAACCGCTGATTTTATCAAATACGCCCCCGATCAAGCATGGGATCTCTATGTAAAAGCGGCTCCGGAGCAAAACACAGATAAAAACAAACGTATCTTCATGCAGATCGTTCAGATGATTCCTGAATCCGTTGGCAAACTTGATCTTGATCGATACAATCGTTTTGCTTTGTTTTTAGCAAACAATGCCATTCTAAAAAAAGACGTCCCTGCAAACTACGCTGTAGATGGGGCTGCATGACTGCCACCATCATCACAGGGCCAACCGCAAGTGGCAAGACAGCCATGGCCATAGATCTGGCTCTTAAGACAAAGGGAGAGATCATCAATGCTGATAGCATGCAGCTTTACCGCCATTTACCAATCCTAACAGCCTGCCCGTCCAAGGCAGAAAAAGAAACAGTTCCGCACCACCTGTTTGAGATTTTGGGCGACGATGACATAAGTTCAGCCGGATGGTGGGCGACGCAATGCCTTGGTCAGATTAAAGCAATCTTAGCCCGCGGGCACCATCCGATTATTGTCGGCGGCACAGGCATGTACCTCAAATCCCTCACCGATGGTTTGTCTCAAATCCCTGAGGTTCCTGCTGATATTCGCGATCGCGCGCGTCAAGAAGCTCAACACCATGATTTTTACGATATGGTTTGCGCTCTCGATCCTCTGGTCGCGAATTATCTTAAAAAAAATGATAAACAACGCCTCACCCGAGCCTTTGAAGTTTTTTTAGCCACAGGGCAGTCTTTATTTGAATGGCAAAAAATTCAACCTCAAAAACCAAACTATGACTTTAAGAAAATAGCCCTGATCCCTGATAAAGCATGGCTTCATGATCGCATCAACAATCGCTTTGACCTGATGATTGAAGCGGGAACCTTGGACGAGATCAAAGCCTTGCAACACAGTGCGGTTCGCCCGGATTCCCCGATTTTTCGGGCTGTTGGCGTTAAGGAATTAACATCCCATTTGAATGGTGAAATTTCACTTGATCAAGCAAAAGAACTTGGTAAAATTGCTACACGCCAGTATGCGAAACGACAAATGACCTGGATTAAGGGACAATCGGCAGATTATGATTTTATCCCTATTCCGTAAAGATCCTCTCCCCTCTCATTATGCCCATCCCCTTGCCGGAAATATACCGATTCGCATCAACCATCGTGCAACACGGTTAACCCTCAAGTTTGACCAACACAAAGGATTTTCAATAACAGCAGCCACCAAATCCACATGGTCTGACGTTCAAGCTTTTATCAAAACCTATGATCACTGGATTATCAAACAACATTCAAAAATCACGCCCGTTAATTTAAACCAGATTTTCTTTCAAGGGCAGCTCTACCAAATTAAGCGTGAAGCAATATCCGGGAGGTCATTGTATCACTTCAACCATACGGATCGTATCCTCACCATCGATCCAAGTCTGTCTCAAAAACGCCTCAACATTCGATTTATTCTTGAACGAGAGGTCAAGAAAATCCTTCCCCCTGTCTTAGACAAAATCACGGCAGCGATGAACCTCAGACCAAAAAAAATCACTCTCCGCGACACAAAATCGAGATGGGGTAGCTGCTCCTCTGAAGGCAATATTTCCCTGTCATGGCGATTGATGATGGCACCGCCCGAGGTGATGGAATATGTTGTTATCCACGAATTTGCTCATCTTGTCCATATGAATCATTCAAAATCATTTTGGCAATTGGTTGCCCGGCATTGCCCGGAATATCGACGCCATATTCATTGGTTAAAAGCCAATGGTGCTCAGATTATGAGCATTGATTGAACGGCTCATCCAATGATAGGATTCAAGGAAGTGAATTTCTTTCAAAAAAGTTTATACCATGACCGTTCAATTCTTATCGCAACCCACTTATGACTTGGCCTACACCTATCAACCTGTAGACAATGCGCCGACAGTTTTGTTCCTCCCCGGGTATTTTTCAGATATGGCCGGTACCAAGGCACTCTTTCTTAAAGATCAGTCACACCGGCATGGCTATGGTTTCTTAAGTCTTGATTATTCCGGTCACGGTCAATCCGGCGGACAATTCATCGATGGGACAATTTCATCGTGGCTGAATGATACTTTGGCTGTTTTAGATCACACACAAGCAAAAAACTTGATCGTTGTCGGCTCTAGCATGGGGGGATGGCTCATGCTGCTTCTTGCAACAAAACGCCCCCATCTTATCAGAAAACTTGTTGGCATCGCAGCAGCCCCGGATTTCACCGAAGACCTGATTTGGCAAAAACTATCAGAAGCAAAACGCCACCTATTAGAATCAAAAGGATGCATTTACACCCCAAGCGCGTATTCTGCCCAGGGAACACCGCTAGCATATACCTTAATCCTTGATGGTCGTAAAAATTTATTGCTCCGTACCCCAATCACACTTTCTGTTCCTGTCCGCCTTATTCATGGCACCGCAGATAAGGATGTCCCTTATGAGACATCTATCAAAATTATGGAGAAACTCGAATCAAAAGATGTGCACGTCAGATTGATCAAAGACGGTGACCATCGCCTCAGCTCACCGGATCAATTGCAGATTTTATGGGAAACAGTGATTCAATGATTATCTTTCTGTCATTAACAGGCTTGTAACGGGAATACCTTGTTGTAAGTGTGATTCAACAATTTGATCCACATCTTGGGTCGATTTGATCTGATACCATGTCCCTTCGGGATAAATCACCACAGCAACGCCAGACTCACATTGATCTAAGCACCCTGCCTTGTTAATTCGCGTTTTCGGAATTCCCAACGCTTTAACTTTACTCTTCATGTAAGTTAATAAGTGTGATGATCCCTTAGAGTGGCAACACCCGCGCGAATGCCCTTCCGGGCGTTCATTTTGGCAGATAAAAACATGAAAATTATAGGATGGTTGGGTCATCAAAGCAGCACCTTTTATTATAGGGTTACCTCATGATAAACAGATTCTTGATGACTTTCAATTATCCTCAATAAACGCATCGCCTCCCTCGGATTGAGCTAAGGTAGATCAAGCAAAATAGGGGGAATCTCTCTCCCCTATTTTCTGATTGTTTATTTTTTGGCTTGATCATCAGAAAACGTTTTAAGAATCAAGAAGAACGTATTCAAGAGATCTCTCTTCTTTTCTTGTAAATTGCGTTCAAAGGCACTTATGGCATGGTCATAAGCATCCTCTTCTTCAAAAATTGCATCCAGTTTCGCTCTGTCAAATTGAGAGATATATGTACTCAATAAATTACCTAAAGAGACCTCAAAAGCATTATCATCATCATCATCAAAATAGGGATGAGAGGTATAACAATCGGGATAACTATTTTGATACTTATCTGCTAATGCATTTAATGCAGTACGATCAGTTGCATCAAAACTAGCATAACATTTTGAAAAACAATGATTTTGGGGAGTTTTATTTATATGGATCTGTAAAGGGTTAGGATTCCGGCTCATTGCGGTTAAGAAAACTTGGATATCGCGAGGCATATCATGGAAAAGATCTAAATCAGAAGTTGCTTGTTCTAGTTTTTCCTCTGCACTTTCTAACATTGACTTTGCCTTTATATGCTTGTGATCCAAGACAGCGAATGCATCAATCAAAGCCCTATAATCTGAGTTTGAGTGATATTCTTCTAGGTTAACTCTTGCATACAAAGATTTATACCGCTCTAATCGGTTGGATGAATAGCCCCTTGTTTCTGCAACGACATACAGAAATTTGATAAGATCATCATCTGTCCAATCGGGAAAGAGTTCCAAGCGTTTTTGTTGGTATGCTGCTTGGAGCTTTAAAAATTCAGCATGGCACCATTCTACATCGAATTTTACTTTCTGCTGAGCAAGCATGATATCTGTGCAAACATCCCCTATTTTAACATTAAGAGTATACAGACCACCGCACTCAACGACATCTTCAAAGACAACAGTAGATACACCGTTCTCGTCTGTTTTTTCGGTGGATCGTACAGAAAAATTCTGTGATGTTTGTGTACCTAAATTCTGGTCAGTGCTACCATCATGATTTTCAGCAGCCAGAGCTGCATTTCCTATGCAACACAGCATCATAAGAGGCAGTATTTGTTTTTTTATATTCATATTTAAATCCTTAAAATATTGTTAATTAGAATCAAACTAGATTTATGCATTTTAGTCAGAAATACCATACGTATAAAATACGTACTCATAGATAGAATGTCCCAAAGTATTTGCTAAGTGACTTATACTACGTACATAATAGGCCTTGTTGATATTGACGAACTTCCATCTTTATAGAGACGGATAACGAATTATCTATCCATACTTTATACAACTAGCGTGTTCGTAGCAATGATATTGATAGGGTGGCTACTTATATAGCTTATATCATCGAAAATGACTGCACATTAGGGCGTGTCCTCATTTTTGATATTCAGCTTATGTCAAAGCTGTTAATATTTAAGAGAATTCACTCAACTTCTATTAATAGGCAATGAAATGGA
>JAHBYI010000001.1 GCA_019636035.1 Candidatus Paracaedibacteraceae bacterium | reverse complement strand
CTTCGCAATCACATCTGCTCTGCTTCTTTTTTCCGCTTCGCCTCAACAACTGCATGTCCCTATTTATTACACATTTACCCCCCTCTCAGTCAACATCTTTTTTTACCTTTTTTATTCTTTTTTTATTTTAGCATGGTTTTCCAATCATTTAGATCTCAAAACACAGCTATACCCTGTGTGGAAACACCAAAAGCAAGCTGGTATTTTTTAAACTCAGCGACAAAAATAACCAAACGAATGTTATAGGAAAACGCAATCAGGTATTAATATGAAGGATTTTTTTAAATATCTGGTCGGAACGGCGGGATTTGAACCCACGACCCCTACCCCCCCAGAGTAGTGCGCTACCAGGCTGCGCTACGTTCCGAATATAAAGTTTTGAAGAGCTCATTATAACTAAAAAGTTGCCAAGGTCAAATTTTGCAAAGATAGTGGCGGAAGAGGTGGGATTACACCTACGGTGTTGCATCTTGCCTGCTCCGCTAAATTTGCTTTGCAAATAAGCTCTGCGACGGCTCGCTGTCGAACCCATTGGGCTCTCATCCAACCACAATCCTACTACCGGCTTTTAATAATTACAAGGTACGCTATCGCTTTATTCCTTGCAATTATTAAAAGCCGGTAGTGGCGGAAGAGGTGGGATTCGAACCCACGAAGGAGTTGCCCCCTTGCCGGTTTTCAAGACCGGTGCTTTCAACCACTCAGCCACCCTTCCAAATAGACCTTGATGATCTGGATCCATTATTGCCTGATTTCGTATGAACTCGTCAAGAAAATTTATAGAGCCGAAATAGCTCTGACTATAATCCCTACAACTTTAAGCCTGCGATGCAGCACTCTGAGGCGGAACAAATAAATTATAGTCATCAATAAAGAAGCTCCGTGCTTTGGGATTTTCTTGACCTAGTATCGCTAATTGTTCTTCCACTTTGTAAAGCAATAGATCCAATCGAAATGATGCCGTATTAACTTTTCCCCCTGCGACATGAAAACGCCTTTTATTATATAGATCTTATCTTTAGACTAACCTTATCGTTTTAAGATCGCAGAAAGAATCATGCGTCGATATTTCAAACACTTAGGGATAATCATTCTGATAAAAGTTGCAGTTGTAACCTTGATGTCAACCTATTTGTTTCCCAAACATCTGCGCATTAAACCCGATGTATCTTTAGTTCAACATCAATTTTTGGATTAGATATGGAATCAGTTGTCGACCTATCGCGGTTACAATTTGCAGTCACTGCCTTGTACCACTTTTTATTTGTCCCTTTGACTTTGGGACTATCATTCTTGCTTGCCATCATGGAGAGCGTTTACGTCATGACAGGCAAAGAAATTTGGCGTACCATGACGAAATTCTGGGGCGTCTTATTCGGCATTAACTTTGCTATGGGCGTTGCCACCGGCATCACAATGGAATTTCAATTCGGAACGAACTGGGCCTATTATTCCCATTACGTTGGGGATATCTTTGGATCTTTGCTCGCCATCGAAGGGCTTATGGCCTTCTTCCTTGAGGCAACCTTTATTGGATTGTTCTTTTTCGCTTGGAATCGATTAACAAAGGTTCAACATTTAGTCTGCACTTGGTTATTAGCCTTAGGCACTAACTTTTCTGCCCTCTGGATTTTGGTTGCCAATGCCTGGATGCAAAGCCCTGTTGGATCCGCCTTCAATCCGGAGACAATGCGCATGGAACTAACATCATTCTATGATGTCTTTTTCAACCCGGTCGCCCAATCCAAGTTCGTTCACACCGTCAGCGCAGGTTATGTTACGGGCGCCATGTTTGTCCTATCAATTAGTGCATTCTATCTTTTGCGCAATAAACACGTTGACCTTGCCAAGAGATCAATTGCTGTTGCTGCAAGCTTTGGTCTAGCCTCTGCTCTGTCTGTTGTGGTGCTTGGCGACGAAAGTGGTTACACAACGTCTGCAAACCAAAAGATGAAATTAGCCGCTATGGAGGCTATGTGGGAGACAGAACCGGCACCAGCAGGATTCACAATCTTTGGCCTCCCCAGCATGGCCGATCACAAAACCCATGCGGAGATCAAAATTCCTTGGGCTCTCGGATTGATTGCAACGCGCTCACTGACTGAACAAATCCCCGGGATTAACCAGCTTGTTGAACAGTCTAAAACAAGGATCGTCAGTGGCCTTGAGGCTTATAAAGCCTTGCAAAAATTGAAGGCCAACAAAAACGATATGCAGGCAAAACAAACGTTTGCAGATCATCAACAGAATCTTGGTTATGGCTTACTCTTGAGAAAAATTACGACTGATATGAACGCCGTAACCCAAGAGCATATTGACCAAGCAGCAAAATCAACGATCCCCAACGTACCTGTCTTATTCTGGTCTTTTAGGATTATGGTCGGTCTTGGACTTTATTTCATTTTTCTCTTTGCTTGGGCATTTTATCGCTCAACAAAACGGGACGTAGAAAATCATCGTGGATTTTTACGCCTCGCCCTCTTCAGCCTTCCATTCCCATGGATTGCCATTGAGCTTGGTTGGATTGTTGCTGAATATGGTCGCCAACCCTGGGCAATCGAAGGAATTCTGCCTACGTTTATGGGCGTCTCCAGCACGTCATCAAACCAAGTGCTGTTCTCACTCATCGGTTTTGTGCTCTTTTACACCATTTTGTTAGTCGTTGACCTATACTTGATGCGTAAATACATCAAGATCGGCCCTGAAATTATCAACCAGAGGTAACCTATTATGCCAATTCCATTCGATTATGATACACTTAAGATTCTGTGGTGGCTCTTGCTGGGGATCCTTTTGATCGGCTTTGCCATTATGGACGGATTTGATCTTGGCGTTGCCACGCTCATTCCTTTTATCGGAAAAAAAGACGAAGAACGCCGCATTATTATCAATACCGTAGGCCCCGTTTGGGAGGGAAATCAAGTCTGGCTTGTCATTGGTGCAGGGGCAATCTTTGCAGCTTGGCCCATGGTTTATGCTGTTGCCTTTTCGGGTTTTTATATCGCGATGTTCTTGGTGCTCTTTGCTTTAATTATTCGACCTGTTGGATTCAAATTCCGCAGTAAACTTGACAATACAACATGGCGCAGTATTTGGGACTGGGGCTTATTTGTCAGTGGGTTTGTGCCCTCGCTCGTCTTTGGTGTCGCCGTTGGAAACGTCCTCCAAGGTGTTCCTTTTTATATTGACGATCACATGATGCCCCATTATACAGGGAGTTTCTGGGAACTCTTCACCCCGTTTACCCTCATGTGTGGTGGCGTTAGCGCATCAATGCTAACACAGCACGGTGCCCTTTACTTGGCCATAAAAACGGAAAAAGAAATTTCAGCACGTGCACAAAGTGTTGTAAATTGGACAACCTTACTCACACTAGCCCTGTTTTCCATTGCAGGGTTGTACGCCTCATCTCTCTTAGAAGGGTATCGGATCACCTCTGAATTTGTTGCCAATGCCGCAGCCAATCCCATGGCAAAATCGGTGACAACGGATCTGGGGTTACTCATGAAAAACTATGACATGTATCCTTGGATGGTCTCGGCACCAGCCATTGGCCTTGTCGGCACGTTCTTAGCATGGCATTTAAAAATGAAGGGATCTTTAAAGACTGCATTTGTTATGAATGCCTTAGCAATACTGGGCATTATCTCAACCGCAGGATTAAGCCTGTTCCCGTTTATTATACCGTCAGCCTATGACCCAAGATCGAGTTTAACCGTCTGGGATGCGTCATCAAGCCATACAACTTTGTTCATTATGCTGTGCGCAACAGCCATTTTCTTACCCCTCATTTTGGGTTATACAACATGGGCTTACCGCGTCATGGCGGGCAAAGTGACGTCAAAAACGCTCAATGATGAAATCAATAGTTATTAGGAGGAATTCATGTGGTACTTTTCTTGGGTTCTGGGTTTAGGGCTCGCCTGCACATTTGCTATTATCAATGCCATGTGGCTGGAAATAGATGCGACTAAGGTAAAATAACCGCCTCGCAACTGCAAGGTTTTCCATAGCATTAACACTTTCCTTACAAATCCAAACTTTAACTTTGGTTTTGTAAGGTTTTATGGTGTAGCTATATAACCCCCAAAGATTTCATCGATGAATGACGCCCTTTTCCGATAATAACATGGTCGTGCAGCACAATCCCTAAATCGTCAGCAATACGTTGGATCTTAATTGTCAAATCAATATCTGCTCGCGACGGCGTTGGGTCACCCGACGGATGGTTATGCACCAAAATTAATGCAGTTGCCCCAACCTCAAGGGCTCGCTTCATTACTTCTCGTGGATAAATAGGAGTATGGTTAACAGTTCCTGTCTGCTGCACAACATCATCAAGAACTTGATTACGTTGATCCAAATAGAGGATACGGAGCTGCTCCACATCATCAAAGGCCATCGTTGCCGTGCAGTAATCAATGACCTGTTGCCAACTTTGCAATACATTAACCCGTTTGATTTCTTCGCGTAAACATCGCCCTTGGGTTGCATGGTGCAACTTTAGAGTATGAATAACATTATCCCCAACGCCTTTAATTTCTTTAAGTAACGCTGGTGAAGCTGCGAAAACTCCTTGAATACTGCCAAATCTCTCAATCAGGTATTTTGCAAGAGGCTTAGTATCCGTCCGTGGCACAGCCTCAAACAGAACAAGTTCTAACAATTCATAATCAGCAAAGGAATCAGCCCCGGCAACTCTAAATTTATCCTTTAAGCGTTGCCGATGGCCTTGGTAATGAGGCTGATCCACATTAGGAGACGGTGAAGATTTCAAAACCATCTTTTGTGACTCCGATGGAATGTTCAAATTGAGCCGACAACGATTTATCGCGCGTGACTGCCGTCCAACCATCATCCAACATTTTGACCCGCCAATCACCGGCATTGATCATCGGTTCAATGGTAAAGAACATGCCTTCTTGTAACTCTAGCCCTTTTCCGGGTTTGCCATAATGCATCACATTGGGAGCACCATGGAAAATACGCCCAATACCATGACCACAAAAATCACGAACAATGGAATAACCTTGTTTTTCAGCAAATGTCTGGATAGCATGGCCTATATCTCCAAGAGTTGCACCCGGTTTAACCACTTCAATCCCACGCATCATTGCCTCATAGGTCACATCAATGAGTTTACGCGCCTTCACACCCGGTTTTCCCGCTGTGTACATACGACTTGTATCTCCATACCAACCGTTCAAAATCACAGTAACATCAATATTTAAGATATCGCCATCCATGAGTTTACGAGATCCCGGAATACCGTGGCAAACCACATGATTTAAGGATGTGCAAATCGATTTAGGAAACCCACGATATCCAAGAGGTGCCGGAATTGCATCATGCTGAAGAATAAAATCATGAGAAAGCTTATCTAACTCCTCGGTTGTGACACCAATTTTGACAAACTGCCCGATGTAATCCAAAGTTTGCGATGCCAGTTTACCCGCGGCGCGCATCCCCTCAAACCCTTCATGACCATGCAAAAGAATGGTATGATCATCATACGTTTCTTCGTCGTGATTGTGGTCACAGCACCCATCGTGATGGTGATGTTGAGAATGAATCATTGTTAATTATCCCTTTGTTTTCTATCTTAATACGAATTCGATATAAGAATACAAAAAATTGCTACCTAAATGCTTTGTAAGTGGCGGGATCTAACACCTCTCCCCTACGTGGGAGAGGTAAAGAATCCGCCAGTTGCCTTACAACTCACGTTATCTTACATCTAATTTAAGCCGTATTGAGTTTTTTTGCAATAATTGAGGTTTAAAAGGCGGCCTTTACGGCAAAACCAGAAAAGCATTCCCTGGCCACATCTCGATCATCAAAAGGCACAGTTGTGTCTTTGATCAATTGCCCTGTTTCATGCCCCTTGCCCGCAATCAACAGCACATCCCCTTGACTTAACCCAGCAATAGCCGTTGCAATGGCTTCACGGCGATCACCGATTTCGATTGCCCGCGGGCATTGCGCCATAATTTGTGCTCGAATAAAGGATGGATCTTCATGGCGCGGGTTATCATCTGTTATCACAATAACATCAGCCAGATCATCAGCAATTTTCCCCATCAAGGGGCGTTTCAAGCTATCACGGTTTCCGCCGCAACCAAAGACGACGTGGACACGAGCATTCTGTGCATGAAGCCTCAACGCTTGCAACGCGCGCATCAACGCATCCGGCGTATGAGCATAATCCACATAAACTACCCCGCCCGATACACTTGCCCCAACATACTCCATACGTCCGCGCGCACTCTTGATTTGAGGCAAAACCTTCAAGATCTCAGGCAAAGCAACCCCCTGCCCCATAATCATACCAATGGCACACAAAATATTTTCTATTTGGAAAATGCCTGCAATCTGAACCGTTTGAGTTCCATAATTGTGCTGTTGATAGGTTAAATCAAACTTCAGGACACCTGATTCCAGTTGAATACGATCCGCAACCAGATCAGCCTCAGCACCAACCGCATACGTGATAACACGAATAGGTCGATGCGCCAACATCAAAGCCAATGATTTCCCATACGGGCATCCGACATTAATTGTGGCTGATCCATTAGGAGTCAGAACATCGGTAAACAGCTTAACTTTAGCATTAAAATAAGCCTCCATACTCCCGTGGTAATCCAAGTGATCTTGGGTCAGGTTTGTAAAACCAGCACTGGTGACCTTAACTTGATGCAATCGATATTGATCCAAGCCATGACTTGATGCTTCGAAAGCAACATCCGTCACACCCACATCCGTTAATTGAGAGAGCAACCTGTGCATTGACATGGCATCCGGCGTTGTCAGTTTCGGCATGTCGATTCTAGGCAATACAGCCATTTTGGGTGAGAATTCCAGCCCGACTGTTCCGATACTCACAGCCGTTTGCCCTAATTCTCCCAGAATCTGGCGGATAAAATTGACGATGGAACTTTTGCCATTTGTCCCCGTTACCGCGTAAATATGTTCCGGTTGCCGAGGATACAGTGCCACAGCCGACAAAGACAAAGCCTCACGTGTATTGTCAACGCCAAGAATCTGTGCATCCGGAAATTGTCGCCCCAGTTCATCAGCAATCGAGAAATCAGCGAGGATAACCGAAGCCCCCCGATCCAAAGCCACACGAACATTGTCAATGACGTGATCGCAATTAATGGCAATAAACAAATCCCCCGATTGGATCAAACGTGAATCACTCTGAATCTGATTAAAAGAAACATCACCAAGAGGAGATGTTTTGAATTGCGGCAGGATATCTTTAATTATCATGAACGAACTCAAGGGATTGTTGAACTTACTTTAATATACGCAATGTCTCTTAAGATGTCGAGTCTCCGCAATGCACAGCTCCATGAAAAAATAATTACAATTCATGAATTTTGATTGTTTTTAGAGGGTATTCATGAAAAACGATTTAAAATTGCCTACTCCCATGAATTTTGATTATTTTAACGGTGTTTTCATGAAAAACGATTACAATCCATGAATTTTGATTTTTTTAACAATGATTTCATGAAAAACGATTTCAAAAATAACTAAAACACGTATTTATCATTAAAAATTTATCGTTATACGATAAAAATAATTGACGACACTCAAAACAGACATTATGGTAAAGGCATCAACAATTCCATTCAGAGGCTACCTATGAATAAAATACAAACCGCCAGCCGATATTTAATACTTATTCTTAATTTTATGCTGGTTATCGTCCCTGTTTTTCTCTTAATCCAATGGTTTTTATATTCCCAGAATAACATGCGAGGTTTAGATAGTGTGAATTGCATTTTATCTTTTGCAAGAGGCATAAACACACCGGAAGGGTATGTTTTGCTTCAGTCCGTTAACTGGTCACCAACATCCCTTCTCATTGGATTTTTAGCTGACGCCATCGGACTCATCCTTTTTATGATCAGCCTTATTTTATTAAGAAAAATTTTTAGAACCTATAGCAAAAGTGAAATATTCAGTCAGCATAATGCAGCTTTATACAAAAAACTTGGGTGGTTATTCTTAATTGATGCTTTCCTAGCGCACCCTTTAAGTGAATCTCTCATGATCTTAGCCACAACATTGAATAACCAGTCAGGCCATCGCTATCTCAGCCTTAGTTTTGGGACGCCAAATCTGGAGCAGATTTTTTATGGAACGATTGTGATCATCATCTCATGGATAATGCAGGAAGCAAGCAAAATCAATGATGATCAGAAATTAACCATTTAGGAAGGAAAACACGATGGCCATTATCGTCAACCTTGATATCATGCTTGCTAAAAGGAAAACAAAACTGCAAGATTTAGCCGACTTTGTTGGAATCACAATACAAAACCTGTCTGTCCTGAAAACAGGCAAGGCAAAAGCTATCCGTTTTTCAACATTGGATAAAATATGCCAATTCTTAAACTGCCAGCCGGGTGATATCTTAGAATTCTCGCAAGAACTAGACCGAGAAGAGGAACTCTCCTGAGAAAACAACCTCAGCAGTTCCCTGCATTAAAATACGGTCATTCTCAAGAGAGATCGTTAAATCTCCCCCTTGTTGCTGCAACAGAACAGGGCTCGTTTGGCCAAAATGGATAGCCGCAGCAGCCACAGCACAAGCTGCGGTACCACACGCCCCCGTATATCCTGCACCTCGTTCCCATGTCACAAGCTTAATCCCCTGTTCCGTCATCTGAGCCAAGGAAACATTTTCATAAGGATAAGGCTCAGCAACAGCTTGCAAATCATAGCAGTCAAGTTGATCCACAAAGGCAACCCGATGAGGATTCCCTATATCAGCCAAAATCCAAAAGGATGAATCCAAATAACCATGTTGATGAGACCTATCAATACGACACGCCCCCATATCAACAGTCACCATACCGTCTTTTACAGTACACGACAATTCACGATCGCGTGTCTGCAAAACAATATGCTCACCTTGACATAACAGTAAAGCCAGAGCCCGACTGCCATTACCGCAAGCCCCTGCCTCGGTGCCATCGGCATTGTAGAATTGAACATTAACAATCGCCTCTGATTGCTTTTGGTAGAAAATGACCTGATCACACCCCACACCGAGCCGGCGATGAGCTATGCGCTGAATCAAGGTTGAGGTCACGGGTTGCCCCTCAATGATGACAAAGTCATTGCCTAAAGCCTGAGCTTTTGTAAATTTAAGCATTGTCATCATACCCTCTCATCCAATTGCCAACAGGAAAACCATCCTGTCGATCTGTAAGGTGCATCGTAAAGGCATGGCGAGATTGCCCTGATGTATTTTGCTTGCTTGAGTGGGGCAACAATCCATGCAGCACAACAGCCGTTCCTTTTTTAACCTCAAGTGGTATAGCACCATCCTGATTATACGGTGTTATATCAAGTGTCGCAAAAGATAACGTATCATCCCTATGGCGAACAAATTTCTGCCGAAGCGGTTCCGTATGCCCCCCCGGAATCACCCACAAACACCCATTATCGAGCGTTGCATCCTCCAAGGCAACCCACACACCAATCACAGGTTTTCCATTGGTATGTAAAAATGTAGAATCCTGGTGCATGGCAACTTCCCCACCAATACGGGCTTGCTTAAAAATATACATAGATTGGCGAATGACCGGATCAGAATAACCAAGATCCTGCATGAGTACCTTTATTCGCGGTTGATAGCAAAAATCATTGAAGACAAGGTCTTTATCGTGAAGTGCGTGACTGACTTTATTCAAAGAGTCTTGAATGGGGTAAAGTAAGCCACCCTCGCCAAAAGCATCTTTTTCAAAGAAATAATAGATATTGTCCGCAGATTCCAAAAAGTATTTATCTTTCATGTGATCATGGGTCAATGTTGAAAAAACAGACGTTACCTGATCTGTCCGGACAAATGCATCGACTAACTCATCCATTCGCATCATCAAACAATCACAATCATCCGAAGTCACAAAATCGGGAAGAATCAAATAACCATCCCTAAAAAACTGATCGAACAAATCACGATCATCCTGTTTATATCTGTATTGCATCGAACCTCGACCTTGACAAACACACTCATTAGGCGCATAGTTAAAGTATGATTAGATTGTACACATCATTTACATCATCTACAACTACATCCGCCTGAGGCGGACACATTCTTATACCCAAAAATTACATTGAAAATAACCCATAAAATACCCACCTCCTAGATATCAGGGGAGAAATCGAAATGAACATTTTTAAAAGCTTACCAGTTCAGCTTGTCATATGTGTAATCGCAGCCTGTTTTGCAGCAGATTTTGTCACGCTGAACCATGCCTCCTTTTTCTATAGCCTTAGCTGTATCCTTAAAGATTTTCTGATGATGCTTTTGCCGTTTGTTATTATCAGTTACATGGGATCGGCTATCCTGTCCCTGGAACAAAAAGCCCCTCTTTTAATTATTGCGGTTCTAACACTTGTTTGCCTGTCCAATGTTTTTGCCACGTTTGTCTCTTATGGTGTGAGCCTAGCAGCCCTACCTTTTCTGACCCAAGGCAAAATGATTCAGCTCTCAGGCGCACAAGAAACCATTAACACCCTGTTTTCCGTACCATTTCCTGTAATTCTGGAGCCAAAGTGGGCTATGATCGTTGGATCAGTTTACGGCTTGGTTCTCAGCATTCGCCCGTATGAACCTGCCCGTCAGGCTATCTTTAAACTCAGGAATCTGATCACAAAAATCTTACAAAAGTCATTTATCCCCCTTCTGCCCATTTATGTTTTTGGATTCGTTTTGAAAATGCAAATGGAAGGAAGCCTTAGTGTCCTGTTCCAATCTGGCGGTCAAATTATTGCCCTGATGATTGGCCTGATTATCTTGTACATTGGCCTGATGTACGCCATTGCAGCCAATTTTACGCCGAGCCGATTTGTGACTTATATTCGCAATATCTTCCCCGCTGCCTTTACGGGATTCACAACCATGTCCAGTGCGGCAACCATGCCGGTCACACTAGATGCAACGGAAAAAAATATGAATGACAAAAGCTATGCCCAACTCGTCATTCCCGCCACGGTCAATATTCATCTTATTGGTGATGCCTTGGGAATCCCGCTTCTTGGCCTTGCAACTTTACAGTTATCAGGGTTACCAATGCCTGACTTTCAAAGTTTTGCCATCTTTGCCGGATTCTTTTGTGTTGCCAAGTTCTCTACCGCCGGCATCCCCGGTGGCGGTATCCTGGTTTTGCTTCCCACGTTACAAAGCCACTTAGGCTTAACCGAAGAAATGCTTGGTTTTGTAACGACGCTCTATATCCTGCAAGACAGCATCTTTACCGGATCAAATGTCGCAGGGAATGGTGCCTTTGCCCTTGTCAGCCGCAAGCTTATGAAAGCTATCGGCCTTATCGACAACACCAATCCAGAAGCCAACCCACAACCTGAAATCGCCTAACACTAAGATGCTCCTATCGACAAAATCAGCAATAGGAGCATTTTAGTTTCGAAAATGAAGATGCTCATAATGACGAAATCGGCAATAGGAGCATCTTGACATCACAAATAAAGATGCTCATAATGATATTATCGGCAATAGGAGCATCTGAATAATATGTCTACGTTTATCGGCAGAAGCCTCGATCTTCAAAAATTAAATGATATCAGCCAACGAAAAAAAGCAAATCTGATCGTCATCAAAGGCCGTCGACGAATCGGCAAAAGTACTCTGGCTACTGAATTCGCCAAAGACAAACGTTTTATCTCCTTGACCGGGCTTGCTCCTGAATCAGGGCTTACAGATCAAAACCAAAGAGATAATTTTGCACGGCAACTCACGAATCAATTAAAGCTCCCAGCAATAACATTCAATGATTGGACAGACGCATTTTTCTATGTATCGTCCCTTCTCGACGATCAAAAAACTGTCATTTTACTTGATGAAATTTCATGGATGGGTAGCAACGACCCATCATTCATTCCAAAACTTAAAGCCTGGTGGGATTTAGACATCCAAAATAGAGCAAATATAAACATTATTCTGTGTGGATCTGTATCAACATGGATTGAAGACAATATCATTAACAGCACATCTCTATTTGGCAGAATTTCACTCATCCTTGAACTTAATCCCTTGTCTTTATCTGAATCAGCCCAATTACTCAGGGCACGAAACATCAAGGGAACGACACGTGACATTATAAAAATTCTCAGCATAACAGGCGGGATTCCTTGGTATATTGAGCAATTTCTCCCACACTATACAGCTGATGAAAATATAAAAAAACTATGCTTTGAGGCAAACGGTCTCTTAACCACTGAATTTGACAAAATATTTCACGATTTATTTGGACATCGTGGTGAAATATATCGGGCAATTCTCCGCACCCTAGAAGGCGGTATGAAATCACTCAATGACATCAGAACTATTTTGAATTACCCCAAAAGTGGTACGCTCAGTAAAGTCATGGATCATTTAATTACCGGTGGTTTCGTATCAAAACACGACCAATGGTCAATAAAAACCAAAGATAAAAAACGCCAAAGCCTGTACAGGGTCAAAGACCCATACACACGATTTTACCTGAAATATATTCAACCGAATATTGACAGGATTAAATCAAACGCATTTCTTGACGCTCCTCTGACACAGTTACCAGGCTATCAGACTGTTCTTGGGTTT
Organism: Candidatus Paracaedibacteraceae bacterium; assembly: GCA_019636035.1. GTDB lineage: Bacteria > Pseudomonadota > Alphaproteobacteria > Paracaedibacterales > Paracaedibacteraceae > Paracaedibacter. Next base: position 956,548 of record JAHBYI010000001.1, on the reverse strand, counting down.
CAGGTAGAATGTTTATTACTTCAAAACAGACAAATACTTATAAAGCAGTTAGGCATCAATTCCAGCGACATCCTATTCGACAATCCTTATAGCCAGAAAGCATCGACACGAGCAAAAGGTTGTCAAATCGACTATCTGATCCAGACTCGATCCAACCACTTATATGTTTGTGAGTTCAAAGCCGGACAAAAAGATATCTCAACCGATATTACAGATGAGGTTCAAACGAAAATAGACAGGTTATCAATCCCTAAAGGATATGCGACCATTCCTGTTCTTATCCACATAGGAAATATCCCAGACTCAGTCATTGACTCAAACTATTTCTTCAGGATCATTGACATTGAAACGCTTATTCAGGCTGACTGACTTGCTGTTTGTAGAGCTCTTTAACACCCTGTGGCGCAATCGTTGACAAGGGATTGGCGGATATAACCGGATCTTGGCGTTTCCCTGATAGTTTGAAAGCCGTAGCAAACACCCCGCGGTTTTTATCCCCACCAAGAACATGACCAACGAGGGGGATGCTCGCTAGCATCGTATTTAGGCTATTAAGGGGATACAACTCCCCATCGATCACAAGGTTATCCGTCACCAAATCCACCGAGCCGTCCAAAGTCAAAGCAATAGATGACCCGGCTGCGTGAATATCTTTTAAAATAAGTTTATCATTGCTCCATTCCAAATGCCCCACTGTATTGGAAAAACTAACACCTTGTCCTGTTAACGTTCGCACAATCCCATCCAACGATGACAAAGACAAAATCTGCGCCAGTACAGGAGCCTTAACCGCAACAAAATCTCGCAAATCAATTTCAGCCTTAAAAACGCGATGCCCTGGTTGTCCGGATAACTGCCCGACTAAATTGAGCACTCCGCCCTCAAAATCACTATTAGGCATAAAGTAATCCAACACATCACCCGCATTATGGCATGACAGCATAATATGTTTCGTATCCCCTTTTTCAGGCGTGACAAAAACTTCGAGTAATTCCGGTTTTTTCGAGATTAGTTTTAAAGAAGTTAAATCCCCTTTTGATTGCGTCAGCCGGAGACTCACTTGACCAAAATTCATCTTATGCCCCAATTTAAGGTGCCCAATATTCAGATCAGCATCCACGGAATAAGGTGAAGGTTCGTCATCGGAATGATGGTGATGATAAATATGATCCAAGTCCAGAACATCAACCGTCCCCACCACAGCGATGTGATTATTCTTAACCTTGACCGTGCCTCGGCCTTGGATCTCACCTAATGTTAAGGATTGAATCTTAATGTCATGAGATTCCCCGCTTCCCAAGTGCGCTGTTCCATGAGCCATCCCGGCTCCGAATTTCAACTGCCAAGTATCCAAAACCACACCTGAATCATGATGAACACCACTGAAATCAAAACGCCCCGGTTCTTTGGGTTCCTTAATAAATAAGGCCATCGGGATATCATAGGCAACTTTACTCAGATCCACATGCCCTGTAAGCTTACCGTTTATCAAGGAAACATCAAATGCTCCGAAATACGGAGAATGACGTGTATCCTTTCCCTGGATATGCAACGTACGATCATTTGTTTTAAAACTCTTGGATGCTTGTATATCTGACGGATGATCCAAGACAAGAGCCACCCCTTTGAGGTTCAAGTGATCGTTTGTTGCTGTCAGACTAAGCTCACCCGCCGTCATGATTTTGCCGAACTTTTCATGGGTCATCGACGCATTTTTTATTGTTGAAGCTGAGTCAACCTGAACCGTATCAAGACCGCTGTCATCATCCAATGGAAAAGATAATTTTAAATGCGTTTCCGCTTGCCCGTCAAACAATTTTGGATCTAATCCCAACTTTTGAGTAAGCTCTAACGGTTTTTGTGAAATAAGATTGAGAGCTGACTTGACACTGCCATCAACCTTAAGATTGATATCCATATGACCATGCTCTCGATCCAATTGACTGATATCGAGATGCGCATCCTTAACAGCCATCCCATCACATATTCCGTGCGCATCAATAATGAAATTTGATTGAGTATAACGACAATGCCCTGATGTCTTTACAACCTTTGGCAAATTACCTAAATACCCAACATCAACATCTGTTGCATCAATATCTCCGGATAAACGCTGAATCATCAGGTGAGGATGATCACCTCCCTTGAGGACAGCCTTCATCTGGATTGTGGCATTCGTCGCCTCCCCCTTTGATAGGTTCGTCGTTACCCACTGTCGAGCATCCCTCGCCAAACCATGGGGCCAATAAACGTCAATCAGATCAACAGGTAATCGATCAAGACTCCCTTGAAGGATGATTGAAAGGTCTTGCCCTCCCTGAAAGTCTGTTAAAATTGATTTTCCTTTAATCGACCCTGTTAATTGGGCAAAAGCATCTTTGGTTTGAAGCGTTAATTGGGAAAGGGTGATCTTAGATGGCTTAATATTAACTTCAAACTTAGCGTGCTCAATAGGAGTTTTCTGTAGATAGTACGGGGCAAGCACAATATCGCCGGCCCCAATAGTCCCCTGAATAAGACCACGCACAATTTCACGACCGTCATAGTTAGCCGTAACAACCAATGATGCCGGACAATTAATCCCCTTCAATTGAGAAAATACAGGATGAAAATCGGCAAGATCCGGGAATGAGACATCAATTTTGTTCACCTTAATCGCAATCTTAGGCAGATCAAGCAAAAGCTCAAACTCGCCGGACATAACTGTTTTGTCATGGCACTCAGCCTTAAAATAACGAACAGCTATATGCTTGAGCTGAGTCTTTCCGATCAATAAATGGCGAGCACTAACCCCCAAAATCAAATCAGAGGCAATAACCTTACGTTCTGAATCTTGAAGTTGAAACCGCGGCACAGACAAGGAGAAAGGATGAAGGATCCCGCCCCATTCTATAGCATCAAAGTGGGCAACCAAATCCTGAGTTTCAATACCGTCCAAGGCAGAAATAAGATGATGTTGAATGCTGTGCTTCACAGACTCTGAAGACAGATAAGTCTTGGCGACACCCCCTATCCCCAAGACTATAGCAAAAAAAACAACACCAAAATACGTCAATAGTTTCATGCAGTTAGCAAACAAATTTAATTAATAATAGTTAAAACACCCAAAAATTAACCAACTCTTCATAAATTTAGGGTAGTATGGTCTTGTATTTATCATAATCCTATTGGAGACATAAAATGAAGTTAAAGTTATTTGCATTAACCGCTTTGTCATTTGCATTGGCTGCTTGCTGGGGCGAAAAGAAAGAAGAAGCTGCAGCACCGAAAGCTGAAGAACATAAAGCTGCTGAAGCACCAAAGGCTGCTGAGCACAAAACCGAAGAGCACAAGGCTGTTGAAGCCCCAAAAACTGAGGAAGCTCCTAAGGTTGAAGAGCACAAAGCTGAAGAACATAAAGCTCACTAAGCTTTATCGTTACTCGAGTCAATTTTCCGACAAGAAACGAGACTTGAACAAAAAAACACGGTCAATATTGGCCGTGTTTTTTATTAATACTCTTGTATTTCAAACAAGATTAACTACTCTTATTTACGAGGCAAACAAAATAGTCTAAAGTATTGGTTGATATGACAGATGAGAAAGAAAAAAAAGTGATTATAGCCATTGACGGACCATCTGGTGCGGGTAAGGGAACTGTTGCTCATTACTTAGCGGATAAATTTAACCTAAAGATCCTGGATACAGGGCTCTTGTATCGTGCCTTAGCAAAGATTGCACTGGCACAAGGGTTAGATGAAACCAAAACCGACGATATTATTGCCTTGGCGGATACAATTCAAACTGACGACGTTACGCAAGAAGGACTGCGTGACGAAGCCGTTGCCGCTATGGCGTCAAAGATCGCAGCCATCCCCCAGGTTCGCGAAATTCTTAACACACTACAACGAGATTTTGCTTATGGAGATCCCGGTGACCAAGCGGGCGTTATTCTGGATGGCCGGGACATCGGCACAGTCATTTGCCCTGATGCGGATTGTAAGATTTACCTGACAGCCGACCAGGAAATCCGCGCTGCTCGTCGCATGAGACAAGAGGGCAATGTCTGCCAGATTGAAGTTCAGCGTTTAATGTCCGAACGGGACAAGCGTGATTCAACCCGAAAAAGTGCCCCTCTTAACGCCGCAGAAGACGCCTACATCATTGATACAACACATTTAACTATTGACGAAGTATGCCAAAAAGCCTCATATTATGTACAAAATTCATGCTTACCGGGCACACTGACTGCGTAACATGGTTATGGCTCAGCCCGATGGTCGGACTCAGTCTTGTTAACCTCTAACCCCTTATATGCTGCGCCTTGGCGTAAATTCAACCATATAAGGCTGTAAGGAAAAATATGTCTAATACATCTGTTGCAAAATCCCCCGCAAAAGAAAGCTTTGCTGATCTTCTCGAAGAATCCCTGCGTGGTCGCTCCTCATTCGAAGGTAGCGTTGTTAAGGGTTACGTTCTTTCTATCGATTCCGATTTCGTCACTGTTGACGTTGGTCTAAAGTCCGAAGGTCGCATTCCGCTTCGTGAATTTGCCGGCCCTGGTCGCGCTCCTGAAATTAAAGCCGGTGACTTTATCGATGTGTTCGTAGAACGCATGGAAGATAAAAATGGCTGCGCTGTCCTCAGCGTTGAAAAAGCCCGCCGTGAAGCCGCTTGGGGTGAGCTTGAAAAAGCATCCATCACCGGTGAACTGGTTAACGGTGTTATTTTTGGTAAAGTCAAAGGTGGTTTTGCTGTTGATTTGGAAGGTGCCGTTGCCTTCTTGCCTGGTAGCCAAGTCGATGTTCGCCCAATTCGCGACATCACCCCGTTGATGAATATTGCTCAACCATTCAAAATCTTGAAGATGGACAAACTGCGCAGCAATATCGTTGTATCCCGTCGTGCCGTTCTTGAAGATAACCGCTCTGAACAACGCGCTGAATTGGTCTCTAACCTATCCGAAGGTCAAGTTCTTGAAGGTATCGTTAAGAACATCACCGATTACGGTGCATTCGTTGACTTAGGCGGCGTTGATGGTCTTCTTCACGTTACCGATATTTCCTGGCGTCGTATTAACCACCCAAGCGATATGCTTAAGGTTGGTGAAGCTGTCCAAGTTCAAGTCATTCGCTTTAACCGCGACACACAACGTATCTCCCTGGGCATGAAGCAACTCGAAGCTGATCCGTGGAAGGGTGTTGAAGAACGCTATGTTCCTGGTTCACGCCACAAAGGTAAGATCACCAATATCGCTGATTACGGTGCATTCGTTGAACTAGAACCGGCAGTTGAAGGTTTGATCTACGTTACAGAAATGAGCTGGACAAAGAAGAACGTTCATCCATCAAAGATTTTGACACAAAGCCAAGACGTTGAAGTGCAAGTTCTTGAAGTTGACATGACAAAGCGTCGTATCTCTTTGGGTCTAAAACAATGCTCTGAAAACCCATGGGTTCGTTTTGCTGAGAAATTCCCAATCGGAAGCATCCTCGAAGGCGAAATCAAGAACATTACCGAATTTGGTATGTTTGTTGGCGTTGACGACGAAATCGACGGTATGGTTCACATGACCGATGTTTCCTGGGATAACAATGATTCTTCTGAATTCAAGAAGGGCGATGTTATCAAGGTTAAGGTTTTGGATGTTGATGCAGAAAAAGAACGTATTTCTTTGGGTATTAAACAGCTCAATGACGATCCTTATGCAGCAGCAGCCGAAGGTCTTAAAAAAGGGACAATCGTAACAGGTACAGTAACCGAAGTTCATGACAAAGGCATTGAAGTTGCCCTTGAATCCGGCCTAACCGGATCCATCAAAAAGGCTGACTTGTCCCGTGAACGCAATGAACAACGCTCTGACCGTTTTGCCGTTGGCGAAAAAGTTGATGCGATGGTTCTTTCCATGGATCGTTCCGGCCGTAAAGCAAACTTGTCGATCAAGGCACGTGAACTTGACGAAGAAAAGCAAGCTATGTCTGAATTCGGTTCAGCTGATAGCGGTGCATCTTTGGGCGACATCTTGGGTGAAGCCATGAACAAAGCTAAAAAGACAACAAAGTCTAAAAAGGCTGAATAAGCTTTAGCTTCTCTTAACAAAAAAGTCCCCGAAATTTTTCAGGGACTTTTTTTTATTAACGAATAGTTTATTCCAGAAGGCAACAATTGACAAATAACAGATAAAATATTATACTTAAATGGTACATAATAGCATTAAGGTATAATATATTGTCTTTTTTACTACAATCGCCAGAGGATGTTAGTCAGAATCTTGCCGAACGCGCCAAAGATCGGCGCCTTGCCCTGAATTTGAGCCAGGAAGGCCTTGCGCGCCGGGCGGGCATATCAACAGGTACGGTTAAGCGTTTTGAGAAAACAGGACAGATTTCCATTATATCCCTGTTACAAATCGCCCTTGTTCTGGATGCACTTGAAGAATTTGACACTGTATTCAAACCAAAAGACCGCGTTCCGGCATCAATCGAAGATCTCATTAACGAGCCACGTAAACCACAACGAGGACGTTTGAAATGAACTATAAACCTCTATATTCCCTAAGTGTTTTTTATGAAGATTCACTTGTCGGTAAATTGGCATTGAAAGACCGTCGTATCTGGTTTCAATATGACGCTGCCTTTCTTCGAAAAGGAGTTGAACTCTCTCCCTTCAAACTGCCTTTGCGTCCAGAGGTTACCCCGTGCAATGATCGTGTTTTTGATGGCCTATTTGGTCTATTTAATGATTCCCTACCAGATGGTTGGGGTAGATTGCTGTTGGATCGCCATGTCAGAAACCTTGGTATTCCCCCTGAAAATCTAACGGTACTTGACCGTTTGGCCTATGTCGGCGAACGTGGTATCGGTGCATTAATTTATAAACATGATCATCAGCATGATCGTTTCGTATATGAACATCTGAATCTTGATCGCCTTGCTGCTGAAAGCCAAGCTGTTCTTGCTGGTGAATCTCAGGCAGTTATTGAAGAATTAATGGCTCTTGGTGGGTCACCTGCCGGGGCACGTCCAAAAATTCTAGCTGGCGTGAACAAAAACAAAACACACATTATTCACGGTACTGATAATATCTCTGATGATTACGAACATTGGATAATAAAATTTGGATCTAACTTGGATCCAAAAGATAACGGTGCCATTGAGTATGCTTATAGCATGATGGCGCGTGCCGCAGGAATCAACATACCTGAAACCCATTTATTCCCTGCAACAAAGGGAGCAGGCTATTTTGGCATTAAGCGCTTTGACAGGCATACAAACAAACGCATCCACGTACATACAGTCAGCGGCCTTTTACATGCAGACCATCGTATGCCCTCTATGGATTATGAAGGTATATTGAAAGCATCCTTAGCCTTGACCAAATCCATGCCCGATGTTGAAGCCTTTTTCAGGCTTGCTGCTTTTAATATCTTTGCCAAAAACCGAGATGACCATACCAAGAACTTTTCATTCTTGATGGATGATGATGGAACATGGCATGTTGCACCAGCCTATGACCTCACTTTTTCCTCTGGACCTGGTGGCGAACACAGCACAACCATCATGGGTGAAGGAAAAAATCCCGGACATCTGCATCTGTTAGCATTAGGCAGAAAAATGAATATTAAAAAAGCGGGTGATATTATTGAGCAAGTGTATGCAGCTATATCTCGCTGGAACGAATTCTCTGATATCGCCGGTGTTAGTAAGGAATCCAGAAAACTGATAAAGGATAATATCGGATAAAGTTATTCCCCTGCCTGTCGTCGCAAAGGATGGTGTTGATTCACAAGTTCGATGACACGGTCAGCAGACAGGTGCGTATAGATCTGAGTTGTGGCAATATCCACATGCCCAAGCAGTTTTTGAATGGTCAACAGATCGGCACCACCAGACAAAAGATGAGTTGCAAAGGCGTGGCGAATTCCGTGTGGCGTTACCAGAGACGGATCTAATCCCGATTCAACGGCAAGTGCTTTGAGCAATTGGAAAAAACGAATACGCGTTAAATGACCTTCTTTCGAAGACGATGGGAATAAGAAGTTCCCCCTCATTATCTGAGCAGGTTGGATAAAGTCATCCCGCACATTTATATAGGATATAAGAGCAGCAACCGCAGGTTCAGCCAAGGGAACAAGACGTTCACGACCGCCCTTGCCCTTAATATGAAGAACCTGCAACCCCGTCATTTTCCCTATAGTTTTAGGCAACACAGTCAGAGGCAAACCAACCAACTCTGAGACACGCATGCCACTGGAATACATCATTTCCAACATAGCATACAAACGAATGCCCGCAGGATCACGACGCTGCGAAGCTGTGATCAAGAGTTTATCGACATCAGCAACAGACAAAACGCTTGGCAATGAACGGCGCGCCTTCGGCGATTCAATCTTAAAAGTCGGATCGTTCGTAATAAGTGATTCAGACATCAAAAACCGGAAAAACTGACGCAAACAGGATAAACGTCGTGCCTGCGTTGCAGCTGTTGCTTGACTATTGCTAAGCATCACAATATAAGCCTGAACATCATCCGAGATAATACTCTCAGCAGGTTTCTGTAGCTCTCTAAAAAAATCCTTTAAATCGCGGCCATATGCCAACACTGTGTTCTTAGCCGAAGCATGCTCAGCTAACCTTGCCTCAAGGAATTGTTCAATTAGATTCAGACTTGGAACGGCGCGCGTGTCGGCTTTCGGCGATTTGGTCATAAAAAGTTTGTTCCTGTTTATTGAGTTTCTTTTGATGAGCCATGGCTTCACGCTCATGAGCGATTTCCAGTTTTTTACTCTCCTGGAAATGATAACGCACCCCATCCAGAAATTCCTCAATTTTATCATCTAACATTGTTATGTCTTTTTGGAGGCAATCAAGAGTTTCTCGCGTATAAACACCATACACAGGCATGGTGATCGATTCCACAGGGTTATTAGCTGCTACTTCTGATTCTCGACGTTCATTATCACGCATTTGATCAATCTGAGAGGCCAAAGTTGCTCGCTGATCTTGCAGGCGCGACAGTTGCAAACGCAGTTGATCCAATTCCATCCCAACCAACTTACCTAAGAACTCGTATGTCTTTTCACGCCGTGTCATCTTGCCCCCTATCCTAACTGATAATTTCCTTTAACAACAAAAAACTATCATCCAGATCAAAGTGTTCTTTGTGATACTGCCCCAAAAAGGCCATCAACTTAGGATTCATTTCGATCGCTTCATCGATCTGTGGGTTGCTCCCTGCCCGATACGCCCCCAAACGAATCATATCTGCCATATCTTCAAAAGCTGACAAGTATTGCCGTGCTTGGATAACAAGGCTTTGCTCTTCCGGACTATGGCAAGCCGGTACCATACGCGATAAGCTCCGCAGAATATTAATTGCCGGATAATGTCCTCGCTCAGCAATCGCACGCTCTAGAACAATGTGTCCATCTAAGATCCCGCGCACTGCATCGGCAATTGGCTCATTATGATCATCCCCATCCACCAAAACCGTGAAGAACGCCGTGATATCACCAGCATTTACCCCTGGCCCCGCCCGTTCTAAAACCTTGGCTAACTCAACAAACACACTTGGTGTATATCCCTTAGTTGTTGGCGGTTCCCCCGTTGATAACCCAATTTCACGTTGCGCCATAGCCAAACGGGTCACACTGTCCATCAAACAGAGAACTGACTTGCCTTGATCGCGAAAATATTCAGCAATCGCCATCGTTGTATAGGCGGCTCGGCGTCGCATCAAAGGAGACTCGTCAGATGTTGCAACCACCATCACACTTTTAGCAAGACCGTCCGCCCCCAATGTGTCTTCAACAAACTCACGCACCTCACGTCCACGCTCACCAACAAGGCCAATCACACAAACGTCACAGTCCGTATAGCGAGCCAACATGGACATCAACATTGATTTTCCGACCCCCGAGCCCGCAAAAATACCCATACGTTGACCACGACAAACCGTCAAAAATGTATTAATGGCCTTAAGTCCAACCCCAATCCGCTGAGATACCTTATGGCGTTGATGAGCCGGGGGGGGAGTCCCTCGAACGGGAACGTTAACAGAACCTTGGGGCAAAAGACCCGCTTGGTCAGCAGCCTCTCCCAATCCGTTTAAGACCCGCCCCATCCATTCATCACAAGGATTAAGATACGGCTCATTCAGATCAAAATCGACACGTGCCCCCGGGCGAATCCCCTCAAGACCTCCGTAAGGCATAACCAAAACAGTCGAATCCTCAAATCCCACAATCTCCCCCAACCGAGCCCCTTCGGTTGCAACAATTGTACACTGCATCCCAACACTAATTTGATTGTTTCCACCAGAAACACGTATAAGTAATCCTTGGACTGATTTTACTTCGCCATAAATGACAATGGCGGGAATTTTTTCGACGAGCTTGGAAATAGTTAACAAAGACATAACAAAAAAATCTTTCGAGTATAAACCCGCACTCTAGCTTAAGATTAGCACAAAATGCAACCCGTTTGTTAAAATTTTATTAAAAATACATAAAAATCCGTTAGTTATTTTTCAATTATTTGATAACATTAAACTATGACCTATGTCGAGAGTGGAGAAGGCATCATGAGAATACTACTGATAGAAGACGATTCAGCAACATCCAAGACCTTACAGGTCATGCTGAAAAACGAGGGCTTTGTTTGTGACACAACAGATTTGGGTGAAGACGGCCTCGAAATTGGCAAGCTGTACGAATACGATCTGATTATCCTTGACCTCATGCTACCCGATATGGATGGTTATGAAGTTCTCAAAAGACTCCGCGCCTCAAATGTTAAGACACCGACATTAATTCTCTCCGGACTTAAAGAAATTGATGACAAGGTCAAAGCTCTTGGATTTGGGGCTGATGACTACATCACCAAGCCATTCAACAAATCAGAACTTCTCGCTCGTATTCATGCTATTATTCGTCGCTCTCACGGACATTCTGACTCTGTCATTAAAACAGGTCGCTTGACCGTTAACCTGCGCCAACATATGGTCACCGTAGATGATAAAATTGTCCACCTGACCGGCAAGGAATACGCTATTCTCGAACTTTTGTCTCTGCGTAAAGGGACAACGTTGACCAAAGAAGCTTTTCTCAACCATTTATATGGCGGGATTGATGAACCGGAACTCAAGATTATTGATGTGTTTATCTGCAAACTCCGCCGTAAACTTGCCGAAGCCCTCGACGGCGAAGACTGCATCGAAACCGTTTGGGGACGTGGTTACGTTTTGCGGGATCCGCAACCCAAGAGCACAGATGGTCGCCAGACAAAACCCATCACCGGATCCGAAATGCCGCCTAAGCAAAAACCTGATCTGGACTCAAAATTAAGCGCAACAAGCTATCGATAAGATTAAATAACTGAAAGCAAAAACCCCCTCTTTGATAGAGGGGGTTTTTATAAAACAAAGAATAAGCAACAAGTTACTCATGATTATATAGACTCAGAATATAGTCTCTTAAGGCATTGGCATTATTAATTTTCTCTTCTCTTGATCCATAGAGAAGTGTCACGTTATTAACCTTAAGAGAATCAAGAATGGGTCGCAGATAATCTCGCTTAAGGTCTAATTCCCGATGATAACGTTGGCAGAATTCAAGCCATTTCTCCGGGTCATGCTGGAACCACTGACGCAATTGAGTGCTGGGAGCAACCTCTTTAAGCCAAAGATCAATATGAGCTTCGTCTTTTCGAATCCCCCGTGGCCAAAGACCATCGATCAAAACTCTAAATCCATCGTCAGGGGCAGCAGATTGATAAATACGCTTAATCTTTAATTCTGTCATGGAGGTACACTACAAATATTCTGTAATTAATTTTATCTTTATTAGATTTCTCTTGAAAAGAGAAAAATAATGAATACATTAATAGTGTTCTTTAACAAAAGGTATGGTTTAGTGAATGTATAGAAAAATCTATTTGCTTCTTTCAGCAGCATTATTTGTATCTCCTAACGTAAGTTCTATGGCAATGGACAATAATCAAGAGGCCGTTGTTATTGTTGGTGCTGGTATGGCAGGTCTTACAGCTGGATACACCTTATCAAAAGATGGTATTCCAGTTACAATTTATGAGGGAAGAGACCGTATTGGCGGCCGTACCCATACGCATTACTTTGATAGCTCAAAACAAACCTTCTACGAAGAAGGCGGAACCTTCATTGATTCTGATCACAACAGTGCTATTGAACTAGCAGGTAAACTTAATATTGAATTGATAAAAAGAGGATATGGTTCTCGAAAGATTACAACTATATATGGTGGCAGATTACAACCTATATCAACTCTTAATGCTGAACTTAAAAGTATAAAATTACAACTCACACAGCAATGGGATCAGGTCCAATCGAATTCTGAAGCCCAAATGGAATGGAATGGCCTTGAATGGTGTGCAAGATCTATTGAACCCCATCTAGCCAATTTGAGCCCTTTTGGAAAGAGTTTCGTACAAACTTACTTAGAAGATGAGACAGGTATAAGTCTTTCTAAAGGTTCGGTTTATGCTTTAAATTGGATGACCAACGATATAGGTGAATATAGTCAACTTCTTACTTATAAAAACAACCCTTTCTTCCCTAATCTTATTATAGATTGCTTAGCCTATAACTATACCGTAAAAGGAGGTATGTCTACTTTTGTTCATGGCCTTGCTGATAGCTTACCAAGTTCATCACCTATTAAATTACACCACAAACTAACCAGAGTTCAGAAAGAAGAGGACTATGTACTCACCTTTGAGACACAAGACGGCGAAAAGCACGTGACGGCAAAAAACGTCATTATAACTCTTCCATTTAGCACGTTACGAGAAGTAATAATTGATGATTCTGTCGGTTTAAGCAAATTCCAGAGGAAAGCTATTCAAACTCTTCCTTATGGAACCAACTCTAAAATTGGTGTGCCAGTTTTTGGCCAAAAGAGAATCTATGACGATATGCTTTATTATCTAAATCTAGATGATAAGTTTATAGGTTGGCCTGGCGAGAACGCTGTGACCCTGATGGTAAATGCTGCAAATGGTAAGGTGCTTGATGAAGAATCAGCTCATCAACTTTTTAATAAGCAAAGAGATTATATTTTAGACAGTTACCCTTATATAGAGAGTTTTGGCCCACCCTCTGTGAAGAATTGGGCTCAAGATCCCTTCGCCCGTGGTAGCTATTCAACTCAAACAAGTACTCACGATCTCATTTTAGGAAATTACCATGAAGATACAGAAAAATATCCAGGTATGCGCAACTATGCAGAACCTATTGGCGGGGTCTTTTTCGCTGGCGAACATACAAGAGCAGATGGTACAGCAGGACATATTGAGGGGGCTATCCGCTCAGGTCTTCAGGTAGCAGCACTATTACAAGGTAAACTGAACTAAGGAAAAATATTTTGTAATTAGGAATTTATGATTTTATAAGAAAAGTTTCGCCAAGATTTGATTAGGGATACGTTAGCTTTATAAGGAAATTGTCCCCCCGGCTATACCTCTACTTGTGAGCAGCCGGGGCTTTTTCATTTTTCCTGGATTTCAAGATTAAATTTTTCTGACATCATCACCATCATTATGTAGTACAGCTATAGAAACGAAGAACGAAGAACAAAGCATCCATGAGTACATGAGTGACGCTGTTTTACATAGCCGAGTTATAAAGAATCAGCTATACTTGTTCAAGTTGATTTTCTGACTTTGTTTTACACAGAAAAAGACAACACTCCCTTTAAGGAACAAGAGAATGGAACAATCTTTTCAAGAGTACGTCAACAGGCTTAAAGCATGCCAGAATTGTGCCTCAAGCCTCCCTCTCGGAGCAAACCCGGTTGTTCAACTCTCACCGCAGGCAAAAATACTGATTATCGGGCAAGCCCCGGGAACTAAGGCTCATCAAACAAACCTCCCTTTTAATGATGCAAGCGGAGATCGTTTAAGATCATGGCTCAATTTGACCAGAGACCAATTTTATGATGAAGAGAATATTGCCCTGATGCCCATGGGGTTTTGCTATCCGGGTCGCAACCCTAAGGGAGGAGATCTGCCACCACTTGCTGCTTGTGCACCGCTTTGGCATGAGCAAACACTCAAATACCTGCCTAACATCCGCTTGACACTTCTCGTTGGGCAATATGCCCAAGCCTATTACTTAAGAAATCACCGTAAAAAAACGCTGACAGAAACTGTCAAAGCCTGGCCAGAATTCTTACCGACTTATTTCCCCCTGCCCCACCCCAGTTGGAGAAATAACGGTTGGTGTAACGTTAATCCTTGGTTTGAAACAGATCTTTTACCTGAATTACAAGACAAAGTTCGATCTATTTTAGGATAAACATGACTATTTATGGGGTCATGCAGCATAATACCAAGTATCAAAAATAAGTAAGTCGATACGTCATATTCCCCTTGAACCCAGAAATCACAGTACCCATCTCCTCTTTAGAAATAACTTATTACCTTTGATACAAAAGACTGAACATGTTTAATAAAAAAGCATTACACACCATTTTCGCAGGACTGTCATTGACAATGATCGTCAATGCAGCTGATCCACAAACACTCTTAAAAAATAATGATCCCGGAATGATGCTTCTTGAAAAGGTCAATCCCGAAATCAGAGGTCTTGGGCAATCTATCGCAGTTTTTCAAGATTACCTGAAAATTCCTAACACAAAAATCTTTGATTCTAAGAAAGAATTATCCTACGAAACAACGATAGGTTACCTTAATACTATTCTTGGCCTAGCGTTGGACTACTTCCTTGATTCTAGCAAAGCAAACCAACTTAAAATAATGCATAGTGTCACGGGAAAACCGGTTGATGACGGCCACAATGAATCTGCTTATAAAGCACTGATTCAGATGCTCGAGATGATTCGTGATATCCAAAAGAAACTAGCCACAAAATTTGGAGACGATCAACAAGATGAATCTGTACGACTCAGGCACCAACTCGACGGAGCTCTCAGGTTCGATACGCTCACTCAAACGCAACAACCAAGTTTCTCACAAACAGAACTCTCTGCTTTTTCATTCATTCAAGATAAAGAAGCAAATAGAAAAAATAAAATAGAATTCGATGATGCAAGTAGCAGCAGCAGTGAAAAATCATCTCGACCATCCACACCGAAAAAGCCACAATCTGAGCCTACGTCGCCACACAGTAGCATAAAATCCTATAGGATCAGAGCAAACTCATCAACACCACAGCTTTATATTCCACCATCAGTTCTAGGGAATTCGCCGCTTTTCAAAAAAAGAGCAAATTCAACAGCAACTCCGGACAAACCTGAATAATTAAGCCTTGCGCTCAACCATCTGTCTCTTAATCTCGCCAATAGCTTTGGCGGGGTTAAGCCCTTTGGGGCACGTATTGGTACAGTTCATGATCGTATGGCAACGGTATAGCTTGAATGGATCTTCCAGATCATCCAACCGTTCCCCCGTATGGTCATCACGACTATCAGCAATCCAACGATAGCTTTGCAACAGCGTTGCCGGCCCCAGGTATTTATCACCATTCCACCAATAACTCGGGCAGCTGGTCGTACAGCTAAAGCATAAAATACACTCCCACAGTCCATCAAGCTTGACGCGGTCTTCTTCGCTCTGCAGGCGTTCACGCTCGCCTGGTTTTGTATCTGACTGGATCCACGGTTTAATGGACGTATATTGGGCATAGGCCATCGTCAAATCCGGCACCAAATCTTTGACGACATCCATATGGGGCAAGGGATAAATCTTGACCGTTCCCTTAATCTCACTAATAGGCTTAATACAGGCAAGCGTATTCGCCCCATCAATGTTCATAGCACAACTGCCGCAAATCCCTTCACGACAGGATCGGCGAAAGGTCAAGGATGAATCAAGTTCATTTTTAATCTTTAAAAGGGCATCCAATACCATGGGGCCACAGTCATTGAGATCAAGATCAAAAGAATCGATGCGCGGGTTGTGACCCGTATCAGGATCCCAACGATAAACCTGAAACGTGCGAACGGCATCGGACTGTGTCGTACAGGCATGGTGTTTACCCTGTGTCGGCTTAGAGTTTCGAGGCAAAGAAAATTCAACCATCATTCGATCCTTTTAATACACACGCTTTTTCGGCGGAATAACATCGACTTCATCCGTCAATGTTTTCATTTGAACAGGGCGATACGCAATCTTTGTTTTATTCCCTGAAAGGGTCGACAGCGTATGTTTCAACCAGTTTTCATCATCACGTTCCGCAAAATCTTCCCGAGCATGCGCCCCACGGCTTTCCTTACGGTTTAAAGCAGAGGCAAGCGTAACTAAGGATTGTTCAAGCAAATTATGAAGCTCTAGGGCTTCGACCAGATCACTATTCCAGATCAAACTTTTATCCGTAATCTCTAAATCCTTGAGAGACGCATGCACCTGTCGGATTTTCTCTTGCCCCTCAGACATCAGTTTTTCATCACGGAACACCGCACAGAACCGTTGCATCGTCCGCTGCATGTTCAATCGAATCTCACTGGACTTCAACGTTCCTTTGTTGGTCAGGATTTTCTCCATACGCTCAATCGCTTGAAGCCCGGAAGAATCAGGTAAAACACTATGAGGTGAGTTCGGGCGAATCAACTCAATAGCACGATGTGCCGCAGCCCGACCAAAGACAACAAGATCAAGCAGCGAGTTGGTTCCCAAGCGATTAGCACCATGCACAGAAACGCACGCTGCCTCACCAATTGCCATCAAGCCCGGAACAACCGTGCCCTTGTCATCCTTAACCACTTCGGCCATATAGTTAGTTGGAATCCCGCCCATGTTATAATGAACCGTCGGAAGCACCGGAATCGGCTGTTTTGTGACATCGACACCCGCAAAAATCTTAGCTGTTTCAGAAATTCCCGGCAAGCGTTCATGCAAAACCTTGGGATCCAAATGCTCAAGGTGCAAGTAAATATGATCTTTATTAGGCCCCACACCGCGACCTTCATGGATTTCGATGGTCATCGCACGGCTGACAACATCACGGGAGGCAAGATCTTTGGCATTCGGAGCATAGCGTTCCATAAACCGTTCGCCTTCACTATTGGTTAGATATCCACCCTCACCGCGCGCACCTTCGGTAATTAAACAGCCTGATCCATAAATTCCTGTCGGATGGAACTGGATAAATTCCATATCCTGAAGCGGGAGCCCAGCGCGCAAAACCATCGCATTACCATCCCCCGTACAGGTATGCGCTGACGTACACGAGAAAAAGGCGCGTCCATAACCGCCAGTCGCCAACACAACCATATGGGCCTGAAATCGATGCAATGTCCCATCTTCAAGGCACAATGCTATCACACCGCGGCATCGCCCTTGATCATCCATAATCAAATCCAAGGCAAAATATTCAACGAAGAATTCAGCTTGGTGTTTCAAGCATTGCTGATACAACGTGTGTAAAATCGCATGCCCTGTCCGATCAGCCGCGGCACAAGCACGCTTAGCCATCGATTCACCTTGATTAATCGTATGTCCGCCAAAGGGACGTTGATAAATTTTTCCTTCTGGTGTGCGCGAAAAAGGAACGCCAAAGTGTTCCAGCTCAATAACAGACGGGATCGCATTGCGACACATGTATTCAATCGCATCTTGATCACCCAACCAATCCGACCCCTTAATCGTGTCATAAAAATGGTTCTTCCAGTTATCGCCATCCCCCATGTTCCCCAAGGCAGCCCCAACACCACCTTGAGCCGCAACCGTATGGCTGCGGGTTGGAAAAACCTTGGTCACACAGGCCGTCTTTAACCCCGCAGCAGACATACCTAAGGTTGCCCTGAGCCCCGCCCCGCCGGCACCAACAACAAGAACATCAAAACGGTGATCGGTAATTTTGTGGGTTTGTGTCATCTTATTTCGATCCCATAAACATAAGTTGGATTAGAATAAATAAAGTCACAACAGGCAAGATATACCCTGTTAGGCGAATTTTCATCAGCAACCAGTACCGCCAGAAAGGGCTATGGATATAATCCTCAACAATAACCTGTAGGCCAAGTGCCGCATGATAACTTGCGGATGCAACAAACAAGAAAATAACGCAAGCCCCCCAAGGGTTGCCAACAATCCTAACCATTTCACTATAGGGCAAGCGGTAGTTCTGGCTTAACCAACCAATGATGATCAATCCTAAAAAAGCAACGACAATACTGCTTAGCCTTTGGGCAATCCAGTGCCCTGTGCCATCTTTGGCTGAACCGAGTCCTTTTACTTGCTTGAGCGGGTCACGGAAATTTTGAGTCATGAGCAAAAACTCCACACCAATAACGTTAAAATAATCGAGGCCACAATAACCAGGACACTCGACCGATAAGATGTTGTTTTCTCAAAACCATAACCGCAATCCCAAATCATATGGCGAATACCGTTACTAAAATGATAAAAGAAAGCAAAGACGCTCAACCATATTATGGCCTGCCCGATAAGTGCTCCAAAGAAGTCAAAACTCCAGCGATAACAGTCTTCAGAATGACTGAGAACAGCCAACCAGCAAACAAAAATCAAAAGTGAAAAGAAAAGGGCAAATCCGGAAATTCGGTGACATATAGATAAAATTCCCGTCAAAGGAAGCCTATACACCTGTAAGTGCGGAGACAAAGGTCGTTGTCGCATCATCATACTAATTTTAAAATAATTTTATGATAATACGTTACTAAATTTAATAGGGTTTTGTAAATGGAGAAAATGGAATGGCTACCTAAGATTTTTTCTCTTCACCACTAAAGATGTACTTACCAATCAATCCTTCAAGATTGACAGACGATTGGGTATGGGTGATTTGCCCCCCATCCTTGAGTAAGTCATCGCTCCCCCCCGGAACCAACGCGATATACTTACCCCCCATCAGACTTTCACTAACGATCTGAGCCGATGTATCTTCGGGTAATTGCACATCTTTTTGCAAACTCATAGTAACCTGAGCTAAATAGGTTTTCGGATCGATTGAAATATGAGAAACATCGCCAACTTTAACACCGCTTAGTTTAACGTCACTACCGTCAACCAACCCGTCGATACGATCAAAATGAGCAACGAGATGGTAACCATTCATGACTTTTGTACCGCTATTGCTATAGGCATAATAAAAAAAACCACCTGCAACAGCAAGCACAACAGCCCCCACAATGGCCTCAACGATGTTGGCGCGCATAATTATTCCCTATTCTAAATGACTTCTGAGTATCCAAGCGAATTTAGTCAAGCTGGCCAGACGTTGAATCATTAAATCAGCACTGGCATCATCATTGACAGACATTGCCACGGACTTGACTTCCTCAATTCGGCGGATAAGCAGTTCCAAATCTAATACAAGTCGACGCACCATGTCCAGTGATTCGAAGGAGCCGCGCTCTTCTTTTATTGCACTGACAGCGATAAACTCAACATAACTTCCCGGGCAAAAAAATCCCAACGCCCGAATGCGTTCAGCCATGTCATCACCGGACTCATCAAGATCTTCGTAAATCTCTTGGAATAATTCATGGAGAGGTTTAAAAAATCCCCCTGTAACATTCCAATGAAAACCCCTTACCTTAAGCGATAAGACAAACGTGTCAGCCAAAACCCGCAACATCGTATCTGCAACAAGCTTACGCTCTTTCTTTTCAAGGCCAATATCCATAATCATGATGAACCCCCATCCCTTGTCTTAACATTAGCATTATCTTCCTAAAGAAATCGTTAAAGGTATAATTTTAAATAATTTTACCAATAATTAATGATGCCTAAGTTAGGCTTATCCTAAGATACCAATAAGACTAGATTTATTGACGATGAAATCAAGGCTATTTTTCTTATTCACTCTCATCCTCTCAGGCTGCAATCCATTTATGCCTTTTCGCCCTGACTCAGAAACCTTGGTAAAAAAGGGATGGGCTCGAAATCCGTCTTGTCAGCCAGATCCCGAGCCCTTGTATTGCTATAACAGCCTTGGTCACAAAGTTTGCCACACAGCCCCACTCGACGATCAACAGCGTCTTAATGGGTACTATGGGCCAAGACCACATTAAGATTGATCGTCTTCAAATAAGCCTGGAAAAAGGAACTTCGCAAAAGTTCTCGCATGCCGCTGACTGAGAATCTGATTATAGCTTACACCATCGCTCTTTGATTTTACTAATTCTTGCCCATCTTCCGGAGCAATAAAATTGAGTTGTTCTAAATAATTAATAAAATGAGCATACAGAGCTGGGGAAAGTTGGTTATAGAAAATTAATTCAGACCCCTGGCTTACCTCTGCAAGAGTTAGATTCGTCCGAGCTGCGAAAAACAAACCCGCAGCGACGGCATCAAAAGAACCATAGAGGTTAGTTCCTGATTTTATACGTAAAAAAGAATTCCTATCATAAAAAGATCCCAGAATTAATAAATCCGAACTAGATTTAATAAGAACTTCCGTTGATAATGTTAAAGCTCGTCCAGAGTAAACACCAATCTGATGATCCGGCATTAAAAGTCGTATCGGATTATGGAGTTTAGTTTCTTTTAGGTATGTTTTTAGCTGAAGCAACGATGAAGCAATTGCTATTATATCCGATTGCGAACTAACGACTTGATGTACACGATAGGTTATATCTGAATCAGAATGAGCCCATAAATTAAGATGTGTGTTATCAAATTCAATTTTATGGTCTCGATTATTTCTCCCCTTAATGTCATCTAAAGCTGATGCATATAGATCAGAAGCATCCGCAGTTCTTCTAGAAAAAACGACATCTCGATTACTATCATAAAAAAACTTTACAACAGCCTTTACTGGTAAGCCTACATGAGACGTAATCTCTCCAAAATTACCCAGAATCTTTCCAAATTCAGATTGAATAGGAACATATATTGTACGACGATCCACACCTTTCAATATCCCCCGAGCCTTTACCCCCTCTACACCAATGACTTTAAATGCTGCTTGCAAAACAGAATCATCACCATAACTTATAGACTTACGTCCCGGAACATATGAAAAGTATAATCTATGTGCACTAACTGCAACTTGTTGATCTAACAAATCCTCTAATTGTGCTACATCCCCAAACTCAAGAATCATTGTTCCTCTATTACGATACTGCTTGATTTCCACAATGGATACATTGGGGTCTGTGAATTCAACGCCCTGGAATATCTCTCGAACCCGATCATTTGAATAAGATGCAGCAGGGTAATAAGTTGCATCCTGCGCTTGCAAAAACAAGATACTCGAGAGCATCCCTAATATAAATTTAACCATATTCTTCCTCCTCAATTTTCATATAGACTCAAATAAGATGAAGACGTTGAGATTTTTGACTTCAGATTGTGTTGGATTTTCGACATTGATTCGACGCCGATAGCTGGCTCTATCGAAGGAGAATCAACGGATGAAAAGGCAGCGCAATCCGATGGATCAAAAATCGACTTCTTCATTTTGTTTGGGTCTACTATTCCTCGGGAAAGAAAATCCGTCAATTGATTTTTTATCCCCCCTAGCATGATCCCCTAACATTCGCTATGATAGGCATAAGCTCACCCATTTAAAGCAAACATAAATGTCTCACGCAACAATGAAGCCTGTCATTTTTGGCTGTTCCGGTTCAGCATTAACCCCCGAAGAAAAAGAGTTTTTCTCAAGAGTAGAGCCCCTAGGGTTTATCTTATTCACCCGCAATTGCCAAACACCCGATCAGGTGAAAAAACTAACCCATGACTTGCGCGCCTGTGTTCCCCATACCTATGTCCCGATCCTCATTGATCAAGAAGGTGGGCGCGTAGCCCGTCTTGGCCATCCCCATTGGCGGCAATATCCACCTGCCGGTGTATTTGGTGCCATGGCTGATGACGACTTAGATTTGGCGTGCTGGGCAGTGGAGTCTAACGCCTATCTCATGGGCGTTGAGATGGCAGAAATCGGCATTAATGTTGACTGTGCCCCTGTCATGGATTTGCTCATTCCGGACGCACATCACATTATCGGCGATCGCGCTTTCCATGAATCTGTCGATATCGTTAGCAACCTTGCCCTGCATGTTATCCGCGGCCTTCAACGATCCGGTGTTGCACCCATTATAAAACATATCCCCGGCCATGGTCGCGCCTTGGTTGACAGTCATGAAAAACTCCCCGTTGTAGAAGCTTCATTCGACACACTCAAAGAATATGATTTTTCTGTTTTCCGCCAGGTTTGCCGCCTTATTAATGAAGAAAAATTCTCCCAACCCTGGGGAATGACAGCTCACATCGTCTATGATGATATCGACAGCAAAATACCCGCAACCCAATCACAAGCCGTTATTGACAAGATCATTCGCAATCACATTGACTTTCGGGGTATCCTCATCACCGATTGCCTGACGATGAAAGCTCTCAACGGCTCCATGGCGGATCGTGCCGCCAAATCATTGGATGCGGGTTGCGACGTTGTCCTGCATTGTAGTGGTGATCTAACCGAGATGATTGAAATTGCGGCAGCCATTCCGGCCATGACGACACAAAGCTATGATCGACTTCGTTCTTGCCAATTATCAGGGCATCGCCTACAATCGGTCGATGATAATGCCCTGTGGGCAGAGTTAAACTACCATCTCAAAGGATATTGGGGTGATATCAACACAAAGGTCATGTAAATGTCTCAGGATATGATTGTTGCCCTCGCGTCCCTAATCGCTCTTGTCTTAGCGGTCACAACCCACGAAGCAGCACATGGGTTTATGGCCAAAGCTTTTGGCGATCGCACCGCTGAATCGATGGGACGCCTGACACTCAATCCCATCCCTCATATTGACTTGTTTGGTACAATTATTCTGCCGGGACTGATGTTTATGGCAGGAACACCGTTCCTGTTTGGTTACGCAAAACCCGTTCCTGTTGATTTTCGTAATCTCAAACCACAACGATTGGGCGAGATTATGGTCTCTTTTGCAGGGGTCGGGGCTAATTTCATTTTGGCCTTTATCGCGGCACTTCTTTTGCACATCAACCCGGACAAAGAAACCTTTGGCAACGACATTCTGGTTCGCCTTGTGATGATCAATGTTGTTTTAGGTGTCTTTAATTTAATCCCGATCTTGCCACTAGACGGCGGACGGATTTTACAACGCTTGCTTCCCTACCGTTTAGCAGAACCTTATAGCCGCACCGAACCCTATGGTATGCTCATTATCCTTGGTTTGTTGATGCTCCCTCATCTTATCGGTATCGATCTGTTAAGAGCGATCATGATCCCTGTCATTAAATTAATCATGGGTATGATTATTACAGGCTCCGGCTTATAACTAACAATAAAAATTCCTTGATATCTTCTGTAATAAACCAAATATAAAACCTACATAGCATTTGTAAGGATTTTTATATGTTACTCAGAATACTCTTCACACTTTCATCAGTATTAATGCTCGCTCATAGCTATGATGACAACAAACCAAAATCCATTCTCAAACCACCATATTTCCATGAAATTATAACAACGGTATCGTTTATCCCTAATATCCCGCCAGACTTACTAAGGCAAGATGGATACCAATCACCCTATGATTTTTGCGTCCAACACAAGGGGGATTCTTTTTACACATTTTCACATGAAATCACCCAAGAAATTGTTTTTGGGAATCTTATGGTCTATGCAAAAGAAGCAACAAAACTATCGTACAATGACCTTGACGTTATTTCTCCTCCGTTAACGTATTCGTCCTACCTTGATTTTTATCAACCGCTGGCAACGTTGCTCCTGTCCGGATTTAGAATAAATCACCCGTCTCATGATTTATTGATAGATAATTGCCTGCACAGCTTAACGTTCTTTCAAAGCATTTGGAGAAGAAACCTACCTCCCTCAAGCAACCTATCCTTAGCAGCAATACCAATCGGCCAACGATTTTCCATGTTGGCATCCCTAGACATCCTTGCAGATGGACTCGCAAACGAAAAAGATATGGATAGCATTTCTTTCTCCACAGTTCAATTTTCAGAAACACGGCCTGATGTCAGCATCATTCCAAAAGCCCCAGAACAGCATAATACCAACAGAAAGATCGACATTGAGATTAATAAAGCACTCCGAAAACGAGCAGTATTCGCTCTTAAGCAAGAGAAGAAATATCCTTTACCCAAGAATATGATCATCGATGCGATGGAAATTTGGGATGACTACAAATATCTCCTCGAATTATTGGCCTGTAACTTGGGCATAGAGGGCAACATAAAAAATGAAATACTCGAAATTATCAAACACACACCTAATCTCCTCAGTTTACCGGAAGGAGTAAGAACATCATACCCTCATGTTGACACCGAAACTGAATCATATCTTGCCATAGATCTGATGCATCAACTTTCTTTTTTCGTTATCAGTTTTATTGAACAAAACGATATTCCGTTTAATCTCGGCGGTGCCGTGATATCCATGGACTATTTTAAAGTCCTCCTATCACGCGCCCATCATCGATCCTTTAAAAAAACCACAGTCCCAACAAAACAAGGCTTATTCCAAGAACTTCATCATTTATACTATTTATTTCGTTTTGCTCTATCAACGCTGGATCAAGCGATCATAACAGAAGAAGAAATTATGGAAGAAATGGGCAACTGGGAATGCTCTTTTGACACAGCCATCGCAATGTTACAACCGGAACCATCAGATATCGAAATCTTTAATATTGATCTTTTTGGAAAAATCTCCGATTTAATCTTTCAACTTGTAAACCCTCATAGTTCCATTTTATTAGATTCAGAATATAGCACCGATGATGCATCGATTTCTGAAGGAGAGCCAGACCATAACCGCAAAAAACGTCCCCATGAGGACGGCGAAGACGATGATCTGCCAAAAAGCAAAAGATTTTCTTTTCTTGAATCGATCCTTAATCACGATTGAATTATGTCTTGATTATTTGTCCCAAAGACTTTATAAAATAGTACAGGTGATTATTCACGTTGACGTAAAAGATCAAACAAAATAGCTCACTATAGTTGTTCCTGTTGATTTTTATACAAGGAAAGAGGATACGAAGCGTACATAAGTACGTGAGCGACGGATAACGTTGTAGAAAAGTCAAATAGAATAACCATAAATACGTCCCCTTCGTCTAGAGGCCTAGGACACCACCCTCTCACGGTGGCGACACGGGTTCGAATCCCGTAGGGGACGCCAATTTTTTGTTGAAAAAATAAAATTAACCCCCATATAAAAAAAGTAAATAACTCAAGGGGAAGCACATGATCCGCAAATCCATCTCGGTAGCACTCTGTTTTAGCACCGTATTATCCAGCATTTCTTGGTCCATGGAACCAACAGGCCAGCAATTAACACTTCGTCCTGTTGATGCATTCTTTGTTGAACACAGTAAGACTAATCAAACATTAACGCAAAATCTACCGGCAGAAACCGGACGCGCTTTTATCAGAGGTGCACGCGACGGGTTTTCCAGCTACGTTAGCGGGACAAAAGACTTTATTACATCTGTCTTGAACGGAGAATTCAAAGAGGTTGGTGAAGACACAATCCGACAACTTATTCAAAGAACGTTGGGAACAAGTATCAAACAATATCAGCAAAGAAATGCTGGAACACAAGAACGCGGCGAACTAGACGCAGACTCACTCAAAGAAATCTTTACCTTTGTTCGTGAAGGTGTATACCAAGCCCTCTTAAAGACAGGTGCTTTTGGCAGCCCTAAAAAAGTATTTATACCAGAACGAAATGTTACAGAAACCCATTACGATGTAACACTCAGTGTCGCAGCCAGTTTTGTTTCTGCTATTTTACCAAATGCTCTGCCTTTAAGAGGCGTCCTCATTTCACTGATTAACAACTCAGCAATCAATTCGTTCTTAATGAATCAAATTGATGCTCTTTTTGCTCGATTAACAGTGAGATATTTTGAGCAACTCACCGGGATAAAGCTTACACAAGCAATGATTAGTTCAGCCGGACTTGTTGGCTTATCCGGGATAGTCATTGGCGAAGAAGGCCTAAAACTAGCACTAGCTGACTATGACAATGCCGAAATGCTTCCATCATTGACCCAAGAAACCCAACAAAGTTTTTCTAACTTATGGCGTTATCTAAACCCACGCCTATCACACTATATCCGCGAAGGTGTTATTGAATCTGTTATTGGCTTAGCCGGATTAACAGCAGACAAAATCAGTGACCCCGTTGGCCTGGCTGTTGCCCGTGCAATCAATAATAATGCCCAAGTCATTACAGGTACAATGGGGTTCATTGGATACTCTATCGGTGAATCAATGACATCTATACCTTTTTTGGATGGTGCCTTTGGTGCAGGCCTTGCATACTGGGCAAGCAACGGAGTATTGCAAGCAGCCCTTCCTCGTGGTTTGGATGAATCTCGTCGTCAAGTTATTAACATGACTATGAACTCACTTCGATTAACAGCAACCTATTATGTTAATCAGTTCATGCCTGTAACCCCGGCAGAACATCAACTGTATGGACTTAATCCCACCCCATCACCAACAGAGCTTGCCCTTTTCCGCAAAGACTACGAAGGACGAGATACCCAAAATCAGCAAAAGTTTGTCGATGCGCTGATTACAGATTTAGCCACAGCCATAAGCACCCCGTTATCCATGATCCTAGAGGCATCCGGACTAACAAAACTAGCGGTAACATTACTCAGCTCAAAGGATACAAAGGATGGTCTAACCCTGATGACGGCACCCCAAAGTCATGCCCAGGCCAACCATCATGACACTGTGGCACGTATCAAATTGTTTGAACTGGCAAAAGCATTGGATGCCATAGAAGGTCAACAATCTGATTTTACCAAAACAGCATCGTTGTATAGCCGAGCACAAGCCTATTGGAACGGTGAAATCCAGGGTCAACTGAAACTGACAGATGAGCAGCAACAATTACTGGATACAATGCGCAAACACCCATCGTTTGAATTTCTGAAAGCGGAACTCGATCATCTGGCAAAACATTATACATGGCTTAGTCAAGATGACCAGTCCAAGAAACTAAAACCGGATGAAGGTAAAAGACAGAGTCTGTCTGCTAAGTTTACTGAAGACGCCATAGATGTTCTTCGTCAGATTGAGGAAGCAAAAGAGGCCTTGAACGACAAGGTTGGTGATGTCGACACAGCAATGGAAACACTCATGAATGGCCTGAGTTTAGACCATTTCATTCTTGCTCTTAAAGCCCTTAATAACAGTGGCATGCGTGATCAATTTGATTTCAGCCGCCCAATAACAGACCTTCCAGGTTTTGCTGTTGCACTCGAAAATTATAGCGATCTTCTGCACTCTCATGAAAGCCTTGTCCGCCTTATTCAGACCAGCAGCCTTGGCATGGATAAAACACTGACGGAACAATTAGAGTTAGCAAAAAAACTGTCAAAGATAGATGATGCGGAATCTCGATTAAAGGTTACCACCGTTGATCAATCTATCGCAGAAGTTGAATCACAGCCAATTCACGAACGATACCAACGCAATGTTTTGAGCTATTTAGGAAATCACTATGGCCAAAAATTCTTGGATCAAATCGGCACAGATGAAATAGATGTAATTGCAACCACATTTGACTCTGTCGTCTTTAACGACTCCAACTCGGCTCAGGAAGTATCACGTGAATACGTCCAAAAATGTATAGGCTCTCTTGCCCAAAATGATAAATTTAAATCATTTAGAGCTGACATTGGGCAGCTTAGCCTCGGTGGTAATATAAACACAGCAATCTATCAATACATTATTCAAGAATTGATTCATCGGAAAATCAATCTTGACAGGGATAAAATGACACAACCTAAAACAGAAGAATCCAAAGGCTTGTTTTCTTGGTTTTATTCGTCAACAAGTAAACCATCAACATCAAAACGCGTTGATAGCACTGACTGGACTCTTGTTTCTGATGATACTCAGGAACGCGTAGAGATCGCACAATTCAATGTACCTGCCCTACAAGACGTCCCCCTTGAAACGCTTGAAAGTCACGGATTCGAAGCTTATTTTATAGCAAAAACAATCAAAGACATGATTTCAGCTGATCCTGCTGTTTTTGAAAAGCGATCTCCCTTTGCATTGACTGTTGGCGATATGCTAAAAGTTGCAAAGAAAATTGATCAGACTCGACGGTCTCAAGTTATTTTATCCGATGATCTTATGGCTATTGATCGTTACCAGAGTGAATTAGCCTCACTGGTTCAACGCAGTCATGGATCCAGCATTTGGACATATGACACACTTTTGACTGAATTGAAGCAACAAACAGTGACTATGCTTCAATCAGTCCTACAAGTTTCAGACTCGTCAGAGTCTGAAATCAGTGATCGATAAGATCACTAATTAACTAAAGGAAGAAAAAAGATGAAAACAATCCTTACTTCTGCCTTGGTTATTTCAGGGTTAATGGGATCAGCTCAGGCTGAGCCTGTTCTGATGGATCGCACCAGTAACCTGTTTGACATCAGTCGTCAAGAACTTGCACAACCCAGTAGTGGGAAAGGTCTTGGAGACAGTCTTATGGGCGTCACAGGATTTACTGTTAATCTAGCAAAACAACCTGAAAAATTAGCACGCAGCAGCAGCTTTGATAAATTAAAGGAAGCAAAACCTTTTATGAATCAACCAAAAGCTGACGTTGTCGTTAAGCCAAGTTTGCTTCAACGCGCTTGGACATGGATTAAAAGCTTTTTTGGCTGTTAATCGTGCTATGAAATGACCTTGGTCAAGAAACCCCCGACTTTGTTATGAATCGGGGGTTTTTTACATCACTATAAAACCTGACACACATCATCAAAATCAAAGCGCGGACTGCGTGGATATAAACCTGAAACATCGCCATACCCTAAATTACAGAGCATACTTGATTTAAACGATGTGCCTGCAAAGAAAGCATCATCCACCGCCTGTTTATCAAACCCCGTCATCGGCCCACAGTCCAAGCCACAAGCCCGCGCTGCCATGATTAAATAGGCTGCCTGTAAGGCACCATTAAATTCGGCTGTGCTCTGAATAAAAGGATCATTACCAACAAACCAAGAGCGTGCATCTGCGTGCGGGAAGAGGCGAGGTAAATAATCATAAAACTTCAGATCATAAGCAACAAGTGCCGTGACAGGGGCTGCCATTGTTTTATCAACATTCCCCGCAGCAAGACATGGTTTTAGTTTTTCTTTAGCCTCTTGGGATTGAACAAAGACAACGCGCATGGGCGAGCAATTTGCACTGGTTGGTGCCATTTTGGCTAAATCAAAAATTTGGTGAAGCAGATCAAGGCTAACAGGTTTGTCTTGCCAAGCATTATAGGTTCGCGCTTCTAGGAACAGGGTGTTCAGGGAATCTTGAGAAATCATGGGAACGTCCTTTAGTTAGTGTCTGTCCCTTAAGGATATAGATTTCTATAAGATGCTGTAAAGTTATAGATGATTGCTTTGGGTAAAAAAATTGGCATCGGTTTTTATTGTTGTTTTTCCGACGCCTACATCATAAATAACATCAAAAAAAATAATTTCAATAGTTTTTTATGATGTCCCTCTATTTTTTTTATTTTTTTACGTGATTTTAAGGTTCGGTCGTTATGCTAATCTCAGAACCGGGAGTAAATTATCATGCGCATTATCAAATTGACGATGGCTATTCTAACAGTTATAGCAAATCTTGCTTATGGCACTGTCAACCCAGAACAGCCTCAAGGATTTACAGATGATCCGTCTCGTTATGATAATTCGCAACATTTAGCCCAACGGTTTGCCCCCCTTGTTTTTTTTCATTCCGGTGAAAAATACTTTCCTTGTTCAGTCGAATTCTTCCTAAAGAACTCACGACTTGTCCGCGTTGATGAGCGTGAAAAACAATATGGTATCGGCCCTGTTAAACCATTTTCACGGGCAGCCAAAGTAGCCGAAATAATCCCCATGGGGCAAGTTTACATAAGTGACCTGTTGGCGAATAATGTTAGCTCTATGGCTCTTGATCTTATGGGAAATCGCCAAATCTATGCGGGTATGCCTCTGCGTCAAGACGGATCATCCCCTGCCCCCGTTTACAGCAAAGTTGTCTACACAAGCCCCATCAAAGCCCATATTCAATATTGGTTTAACTATACCTATAATGGCCCCTTTGCCCCGATTGCTGCGGGTGGTCATGGCCCTCTCGGGATTCACGAAGGCGACTGGGAGCATATCATCGTCACCATTCAAAAAGTTGATAATGATTGGAAAATTATGGAAATCTATTTTTCACGCCACGGACGAGAAGGGGGCGAATCCGCCACGATTTATGGTCAACAAAAACCAAACGTTGATTTTTATGAATCTGAACACCCCATTATTTATTCTGCAAAATATGGCCACGCATCCTATCCTCGTCCCCATGGCCTACGCCCAACAGGGGATGGTGATCTTGTCGATAAAGGCAATACATCCTGGCGAACATGGGAAAAAGTGGTGATGATCGACGATACGATACCATGGGTCAACTGGCAAGGTCGCTGGGGATTAGCAGGAGATCTAGGCCCCAAGGGATTACATGACAAGATTACATGGGCAACAAACTATCCAAGCACCCCCATCCCCGGCACAGATATTCAAAAGGCCACCAAAGGCAATCTGATTGATCTAAAAATCTATGAACCCCGTGACGATTTTAGACTGTTAGATCAGAATTCAAAGACACGCGCAAAATTCTCATTTGATTTCTCAACCCACTTTAAAACCATCTGCTTCATGCTGGAAGTTTTTGATTTTAAAACGCAACAATGGGTCAATTCAAACGAATCGTTTGATATTCGAAAATCAGGATTGCTGGGGACAAAAACCATGTACCGTATCCAAAAGGGGAAAACACAATGTTTCCCCCCCAAAGAAAATACGATAAAAAACTACTTTATTGTCCCCGATCAAAACTTAAACCCGAACGGGACTCTGTATCGTCTTGCCATTCGTGGTCTAAATCCGTAGTTCCTAGTTCTGCGAGTTTTATCCGTTTAGATTGAGACTCTCCATGTCCTTGAGACAAGTTAAGGTCACTCAAACCTCTCTTTTTGTTTTTTGAGCCAACCCGACGCCCAGGTTTTTTAGAGAACATACCGCACAAGTCCTGAATAACCTGGTTAAAGTTAACTTGATCCTGGAGTAAGTCAAACTTATTGTCACCTTCTGCCAGTGTTAAAAACTTCTGAGGCAACAGGACACCATCGCCTAAACTTAATCCGCGTTGATCAGGCTCTTGCCCCACTGTCCATGTCAAAAAGTAAGCAAACTTCTTGTGCATATTTTGTCGTTCATCTGAGACCCCTTCGCGGTAATAGGATCGATTCAAAATATGGATTGATGCTTCGTTGCCATTGCACCGCACACACGCAATTAAATACTCAAGAGCAACAGGTATCTGATAGTGCGCAATAAGCCCTGGCAATATCTGCTTGGCCATTTCTTTTATCTTCGCCTTTGACATTCCCTTAACGACATAATACGCCATATAGTCTGCAAGTCTGGGGGCTGTCATCTGCCGTGCCATATGCCCAATATCTAAGAATTGGATTAAAGCCTCAGTTTCCGGGTGGATTTGAAATCCTGATTTCATATAGAAATCAACACGCCTTGGCACTTTTGGTAAGTGTATATGATGTTCCCCAATATGATAATCAACATCTTGAGACAACAAACCAAGTGTTTGATAAAAAAGTGATTGTTGACTCAGATGTGCAACAATCCTCTTAAGGCAAGTTAAGGCTTTTGGCCCAATTCCTTGGCCTTGATTACCCTCAAAAACATAAAGAAAATCTAACATAAAATGAGTTTGATACGGCTTTGGATCCGGGTATTCAGTCAGATGGATTTTCCCCAAAGATTTAAAGGTCTTCCCATCCTTCAAACACACCTTAGCACCCTCGCTAGACTCACCGTCCATAAAGGGTCGAAAAATTCTAAGACTTGTTAAACGGCAGCCATCATCAAACGTCACGATCTTTTTAAAGTGCAAGCCAATGGGATCGCAAATCTGAACACATCCTTCTTGCACAGCACGGCAATATAAATCATCAGCCAACGGCTCATGGTTTGGCTCAACTGCATCAACGGAAATAACACTTAACCAAAAAGATAACCTAAAAAACCTGACAACCAATTTCATAAAAAACCTCATAATTTGTTTATATGAAATAAGAGTTATTGCGCTAAATTAAAAGGTTTTTTTACCAAATAATTTTTCTCTCATTTCTTTAAAAAATGAGGTAAGATATAAGAATAAAGGGTGTGGTGGGGTTTATAATTTTCATGTGGCGACGTGTCGGTTTATTATTTCTTGGACTGATCATTAGTGCAAGTGACAGCGATGCTCGGTTACGCAAAAAAATTACACCAAAACCATACTCTCCCAAATATTCATCTATTGTCATGGATGCAGAAACCGGTCAGGTTCTACACAACGAAGATGCAGATGGCATCCGCCACCCTGCCTCATTGACAAAAATGATGACGCTCTATATGGCCTTCGAAGCTTTGCGTGAGGGTCGCATTACCCTAGAAACACGCCTTCCCGTCTCAGCACGAGCATCACGTCAAGCTCCGTCAAAACTTGGCCTTAGCCCTGGAGAGACAATCCCTCTCAAAGCAACGATTCTCGGGCTTGTCACAAAATCTGCTAATGATGCCGCTGTTGTTATGGCAGAGTTTCTGGGGGGTAGCGAAGAAGCCTTTGCCCGCAAAATGACTCAAAAAGCCCGAGCCCTCGGCATGTCATCGACAGTCTTTAAAAATGCGTCCGGTCTGCCTAATCCATCCCAGATCACAAGTGCCCGTGACATGGCAATTTTATCGCGTGCCCTCTACCGCGACTACCCCAATCAGTACAAATATTTCAGTCTGCGCAGCTTTTTCTACAAAGGCACAGAACACCGCAATCATAATCATCTGCTAGGCAAAGTCAAAGGTGTCGATGGCATTAAAACGGGATTCATTGGTGCCTCGGGGTTCAATCTGGCAGCATCCGCCGTCCGCGCAACAGAGTCGAATCAACGTCGACGCCTTATCACTGTTGTTATGGGGGGGCCTAATCGTCATTGGCGCGACCGTCGCGTTACCGAATTATTCGAGGTCTACTTTACTAAAAACGGAGCCCATCGGGATGTGCCGATCATTGAGGACGATCAGCTCAACGACATGATCGCCGAACAGGACAACGAGCCCGATTTATCCCATGAGATTTCTTTTGAAACAACCAATGATCAAGCTGAGTCAACACCTGACATTGACACATTGCTCCATGAGACAATCAATGAAGACACGCCAGCAATGGCACAAACATGTCAATACACACAAGAAGAGCCAAAGGCTCTCCCCGCCCATTGGATAAAGCCGGCAGCACCACTTAAGACAACAAAGACCTATTCCAAACGAACCATCCAATTAACAACGGTATCGAGCGAAAAGAAAGCAAAGTCCATCGCCCGCGATGCTGTTAGAAAAATTGGCTATGGCAAAATTAACGTTCATAAAATCAAACGCGGACGAAAAACATTATACTCACCACAGGTCGTCGGCATCCCCGCCCCTCAGGCTAATGGAGCTTGTAAAATCTTAAGCGGTAAATGTATTGTGTTGGCATAGGGGAAAGAAAATATGCGTTTATCCGAACAAGAGTTGTCTAGCATTAAACTTAGCTTTAAAAAACACTTTACCCCCAATGATCATCTCTGGTTATTTGGATCTCGCGTTGATGATACCCGCAAAGGGGGAGATATTGATTTATACGTAGAAACTGAACTCTCTGCCAAAGATGCGGTTCAAGCAAAAATCCGATTTGATGCAGATCTTATGATTCTTATCGGAGAGCAACGCATTGATATTGTTCTCAATCTCGTGCATGATCATACCGAACTACAGATATATCAAATTGCAAAAGAAACAGGTATTTCGCTCCTATGAATACATTACTCAATCTTTTCTTCGAGACAGCCAGAATTCATCAAAAACGGATTGAACACAGTAAAGAGCAAATCAAGCAAAATTACCCTCTAACCCCTAATAGGGCCAGTAATTTAGAGGATAAAATTTTCTCTCACTGGGAAGTTTTAATTTCGCGATTTGCTAAACTCCAGGATTTACTAGGCGCAAAAATAATACCAGAAGTTCTGAACTATATTGGTGAAGGATCTGATCGGCAAACATATATTGATCGACTCAACAAACTTGAAAAGCTAAAGATAATCGACAGCGTTCAAACATGGATAGAACTGAAAACGCTTCGCAATCATCTAGCACATGAGTATCCAAATGCACCAGGCCTAACAGCTGAATACCTCAATCAAGCCTATGATAAATCGTCAATTCTAATCAAAGCAATCACTGACCTAGAAATGCTCGCTGCCAAACGCGATAATCTAGCGTAAATTTTCTTTTATTTTCAAGGAAAATCATGTATATATAGAGGATACTCAGGTCACTGGGTATAGCTAGAGCCGGTTAATTCAGTATAAGTGGACTATTTAACTGAGTTATCAGGATCGGCTATATTATTGTGTCTAGGCGAGATAGGCTTTAAGAGTACTGTCGGGCATGCCAAAACACAAAACATTAACTTAAGCATAAGAGAGTACAAAATGCCCAAGATGAAAACAAAGAGCAGCGCAAAAAAGCGTTTTAGGCTCACAGCGTCCGGCAAGGTTAAAATGGGCCAAGCTGGTAAGCGTCACGGTATGCGTAAGCGTTCCAATAAGTTCATTCGCAATGCCCGCGGGACAGCGATTATGAATGAAAGCTTCGCCAAAAAAGTTCGTACCTTTTATTTTCACGTTTAATTTTTAGGGAGAACAAACTATGGCACGCGTCAAAAGAGGTGTAACAACACACGCTCGTCACAAAAAAATAATTAAGATGGCCAAGGGTTATCGCGGTAGAAGCGGTACCTGTTTCCGTCCGGCAATTCAACGCGTTGAAAAGGGTTTGCAGTATGCATACCGCGACCGTCGCGCGAAGAAACGGACATTCCGCGCTTTGTGGATTCAACGTATTAACGCTGGTGTTCGGGAATATGGCTTGAACTATTCAACCTTTATGGGTGGATTGATCAAGGCCGGCATCGACATGGATCGTAAAGTTTTGGCAGGTTTGGCAATGTCCAACCCAGAAACATTCAAGTCCATTGTTGAAAAAGTTCAAAAGACTTTGGCGAAATAAAGAATATAGTCATTCAAATTGACTCTATGAAAACAGGGGTAATGCAAATTACCCCTGTTTTGCAATGTCTCTAATTACCCTAAAAACGCGCCCTGAAATTGAATCCTCACAAAAAATATAAGACTGATTTCCATCAAAAAGACAAAAGAATGGATGAGATTCAGGTATCGGCAATAGAACTTGATGAGAATACAGCACCAACAGATAGCCACTTAGATATCTACCTAGGTTAAGTAAAACACGTTTCGCCTATCCTATGGTATATGGTGGCGGCCTTTCCCCATTCCCAGCAAAAGACTACGATGGGCTAATAAGACAAGATAAATACCTCAGTTTCTTAATACGACGTGATATAGAGAACCGCCTATCACGAAAATACCGATCAGCAATATCGACACACATTAATGGATTGGAAGTCTTAATAGAGTTCTATGATCAAGGTGATTAAAATCAAAATTGAATATTAAAAAAAGGGCTTCCGCCCCTTTTTTAATCCATGGATTTTACAATCTCTTCACAGACTTTTTTCGCATCTCCCAACACCATAAAAGTATTGTCACGATAGAATAAATCATTGTCGACACCCGCGTAACCGGATGCCAAGGATCGCTTAACAAATAGGACTGTCTTAGCCTTTTCCACATCCAGAATCGGCATCCCATAAATCGGTGATGACTTGTCTGTCTTGGCTGCCGGGTTGGTGATGTCATTCGCCCCGATCACAAAGGCCACATCCGTTGTCCCAAAGTCAGAGTTAATATCTTCCAACTCTAAGACATCATCATAAGGAACATTGGCCTCGGCCAACAGGACATTCATATGCCCCGGCATACGACCCGCAACCGGATGAATTGCATAGCGCACTTTGACACCAGCCTTTTTCAACATATCCGCCATTTCACGCAAAGCATGTTGAGCTTGCGCAACCGCCATACCGTACCCGGGGACAATCACAACAGATCGTGCATTGGATAGCATAAAGGCTGCATCCTCAGACCCGCTCACCTTGACGGGGCGATCTTCATGGGATGCTGATGCACCACCCGAGGCTGTTGCTTCTGCACCGAAACCACCCAGGATAACACTGACGATCGATCGATTCATTCCCTTGCACATAATATAGCTTAGAATCGCACCTGATGCACCGACCAAGGCTCCTGTGATAATCAACAAATGGTTATTCAAGGTAAAACCAATACCAGCAGCAGCCCAACCGGAATAAGAGTTCAACATAGAAACCACAACCGGCATATCCGCACCACCAATCGGCAGAATCAAGAGAAACCCAAGGGCTAAGGCAACGAACGTTAAAGCCCAAAACATAAAATGAGATTGGCTGCCAACAAATCCTGCGATTAACAGGATAATCAATCCACCTAAGATAGCATTCAGTTGATGTTGCCCTTTAAAAGACAATGGCTTACCACCAATCAGTCCTTGCAATTTGCCAAAAGCAATAAGCGAGCCTGAAAAGGTGATCGCACCAATGGCAGATCCCAGTCCCATTTCAATTAAACTTGACGTATGAACCGCGCCCTCAATCCCAATACCAAAAGCAGCGGGCGATAACAAAGCAGAAGCCGCAACAAACACAGCGGCTAACCCGACAAAACTGTGGAATCCTGCAACTAATTGTGGCAATGCCGTCATTTGAATGCGCTTGGCAATGACAAAACCAACGCCCCCACCGACAACAAGCCCGAGCAAGATATAGCTATAGCTAGCAACGGACGGTGATAAAATCGTTGTGAGAATGGCAACAGCCATACCAACCATACCGTACATATTCCCTGCACGCGATGTCTTAGCAGAAGATAATCCCTTCAACGCCAAAATAAAGCAAATAGCAGAAATCAAATACAAAAATGAAGAAAAACTTGCACTCATAAGATGCTCCTATCTATTTGCTTTTTGAAAACATGTCAAGCATGCGTTGCGTTACCATAAACCCGCCAAAGATATTGACTGACGCCAACGTCACAGCTAAGAAACCAAAGAACGCCGACGTTCCCATTTCAACAGGGCCGGCTGCGACAATAGCACCGACAATGATCACGCTAGAGATCGCATTGGTCACCGCCATAAGCGGGGAATGCAAGGCCGGCGTTACTTTCCAGACGACGTAATAGCCAACGAAACAGGCCAAGGCAAAAACGGTTAATCCCATGACAAAGGGATCTGTTGGTGCCACATCGGTATTCTGTACCATTTGGCGCAATGACGCTTCGACTTTATTGGCATGGTTATTGATTTCCGCCACAGCAACTTTGAGCTTTTCCATCCGCTCAATTAAGGAATTTACATCCATAGATAACCTCACTTATTTAACAAAATTGGGGTGAACGATAGCACCATCATGGGTTAAACAACACCCCTTAATAATTTCATCGTCAAAATTCAAAACAACAGCCCCATCGCCATCAACCATAATCTTCAAAAGATTCAAGATGTTCCGGGCAAAAACACTGCTGGCATCATAGGCGATACGGCTTGGCACATTTGGATAACCAAAAATACGGACACCATGCTTTGTCACCGTTTTACCAAATTCAGATAACTCACAGTTCCCACCATTTTCCACAGCTAAATCATAAATGATTGAGCCTTCTTTCATGGATTTAACCATATCCGCTGTAACCAATACAGGAGCCGGCTTCCCAGGGATAAGAGCCGTTGTCACGATAATATCTTGGTTTGCAATGACTTCAGCTAACTTTTCAGACTGGCGTTTTTTATAGTCATCGCTCATTTCTTTGGCATAACCGCCAACACCATCACCTGACTCCTCAGCCTCAACCTCAACAAAAGCAGCACCAAGGCTTTCAACTTGTTCTTTAACCGCAGGCCGCACGTCAAAAGCACTGACAATTGCTCCCATCCGCTTAGCCGTTGCAATCGCTTGAAGTCCCGCAACACCGGCTCCCAAAATCAAGACACGCGCCGGAGGGATCGTTCCTGCTGCTGTCATCATCATAGGCATAGCACGGCCAAACTCAGCCGCTGCATCAACGACTGCCTTGTATCCGGCCAGGTTCGCCTGGGATGACAAAACATCCATAGCCTGTGCTCGCGAGATACGCGGAATAAATTCCAGGGCAAGACTTGTGATTTTTTTCTTAGCCAGATCTTTTAAAGCTTTGTCATTTTGATAGGGTTTAATCATTGAGATTAAAACAGTATTGTCTCGTGCTCCCTTAAGTTTCTCAACGCCATCAAAAACAACACTGGTAACAACATCAGCATCCGCCAACTCTTTGCCAAGATCTTTGACAATCGTTGCCCCTGATTTTGTATAATCAGCATCAACAAACCCCGCTGATTTACCAGCATCTTTGTCAACAAAGACGGCATGACCTTGGTCAACCAACTTCTTAGTGACCTCGGGCGTTAAAGACACACGGGCTTCATGAGCCGCAGTTTCCTTGAGCACAACAATTTTCATGATAATTTTTCTTTCCCTCGAAACTCTAACCCTAGAGTAACACACGTTGGAGTGATCTCAAAGAAACTCAAATTAATGAATATCAAACGTCTTCATCAATGCCAACATATGCCCCGGAACAGGAGCCGTCACACAAATCGGATCTTTTTTCGGGTACAAGGGAATCTCAATGGATCGTGCCAATAAGTGCAGATAATCATCATCAAGATCCGGCGTTTCTCGTCCATAAACAGGATCACCGACAATCGGGCAACCCAAAGCCTCGAGATGAACACGCAATTGGTGCGTACGCCCTGTAATGGGGCTTAATGCTACATAGCTATGTTCGGCTGTTTTACCCAAAACTTTGTACTCTGTGACGGCACGTTGCCCGTTTGGATCAACCTTCATCCACCAATTACTCTTGCGATCGTTCATCTTGGCTAGTGGCAAATCAATAACACCTGATTCTTGTGGTAAATGCCCCTTGACAATCGCCCAATAGGTCTTTTTAATTTGGCCGCTACTGAATAAAACACCTAAACGACGCAGTGCCTTTGCATGTCGTCCAAAAACCAAGCAACCACTTGTCGACGCATCCAAACGATGCCCTAGCCCCGGCGGATTCGGTAATCCAAACTGCAGTTGATGGAAATAATCCTCAAGATTAGGCTTGCGCCCCTTCCCTTTATGAACGGCATAGCCTTTTGGTTTATTGATGATCAAAATCATCGCATCGCGATAGAGAATCAAGTCTTGCAGGTTTAAGGTCATTTTACAGATCTATTGTTAGGTTACGGTACAGCCTTATACCATCGTCTTGCATATCACAGGCATAGGCATAAGCCTCAACACCCGCTGCAAAAACGTGTGCAGCTGTTGCAGCATACACCGGATCAATGTCCTTTGCCAAGCTAAAGCGATCACAATCATCTCGCTGCACCACATAAACCATAGCAGCTCGATATCCCTGCGCGACCATTTCCGCCATTTCCCTAAGATGTTTAGCCCCTCTCTCAGTCACAGCATCCGGAAACTCAACAAGGACACCACGGCGCAAGTGAACGTTCTTAACCTCTACGTAACAATCCGGTTTTGCTCCGTCTTGTAACAATAAATCAATTCGCGAATTTGTTCCGTATTTAACCTCTCGGCGGATCTTTGCATACCCTGTAAGCTCCGGAATAAGGTCAGCCTCAATTGCTTCTTGAGTCAAGTTATTCGGATGAGACGTATTCACACCCACCTTAACCCCATCACTTTCGACCATCTCCCACGTATATTTTAGCTTACGCTCCGGATTGGTTGCAGGACTCAACCAGACCCGAGCCCCTTCATTCAACAACCCCAACATCGCACCCGTACTAGTACAATGCGCCGTTACAACCTCACCCGAATCAAGCATCACATCCGTCAAGAACCGTTTATAGCGTTTAATTAATTTGCCTGTCACAAGGGGATTTTCAAATTTCATAGAACCATCTATTATTGTGTTAAGTTGATTAACCTTACGATATTTAACATAAAAATCTCAATCCTTATAAAATAAGCCATTGACTTAGTAATTCATTGACCTATACTTAATTTATGGAATTTGACCTCATTACAATTGTTGAGACTTCTATTTTTATCAAAGAGGCCGAGCGTGCCTTAGCAGACAAAGAATTAGATGAACTCAAACTTTACTTGGCATCATCGCCCGAATCCGGAGACGTTATTCCAGGATTACGAGGAATCAGGAAACTAAGATGGCAAGCAAATAAGAAAGAAAAACGAGGAGGAGCAAGAGTTATATACTTCTTTTACTCTAAAAATGTTCCTCTATTTCTTTTGGATATTTATACAAAATCAAAAAAAGAAGACTTATCCCCTTCTGATAAAAAAGAACTTAACTGGTTAGTTAATGAATTACTGAAATCCTATGGAGTTTAAAATGGCAAACAGATTAATTGAATCCATGAAAGAAGCCCTTGATTTTGCACAAAGCAAAAAAACGGGATCTCGTACATCACAACATAAAACAGTCCAGGCAATTAAAATCCCCGAGGATATATCTCCCAGAGAAGTTAGACTCTCTTTAAAAATGACACAGGAAGAGTTTGCAGCACGTTTTGGATTTAACTTATACACCCTTCGCAATTGGGAGCATAACAGACGCCACCCAGATCAAGCCGTCATGGCCTATCTGTACGCCATCTCCAAGAATCCAAAAGACATAGAAAACTCACTTAGAGACTAAACAACATGACAAATCCTACCGCAGCTATTCTTATCATCGGCAACGAAGTTTTATCCGGACGCACCCAGGACGCAAACGTTAATTTCATCGCAAAACGATTGGGGGATATTGGGGTTACCTTAGCAGAAGTTCGCATTATCCCTGATGTTGAATCCATGATCATCGAAGCAATACAGGCTTTGTCCACACGTTATGATCAGGTTTTCACAACGGGCGGCATTGGGGCTACTCATGACGACATAACAGCTGCCAGCATAGCCAAAGCGTTTAATCGACAACTCCATACGAATGCTGAAGCAGTCAAAATCCTACAGACCTATTACCTCGAACGATTGAACGAAACCCGCCTTAAAATGGCCATGGTACCGGAAGACAGTATTTTGATTAAAAATCCCGTCAGTGCCGCCCCTGGTTTTCAGATTGAAAATGTTTATTGTCTTGCAGGTATCCCAGCCGTCATGCAAGCCATGTTTGACGTTATCATACCAACACTCAAAATAGGACAAACCTTCCACGCCATAACCGTAAAAAGCCATATTCTCGAAAACGATATTGCCGAACCCTTAGCAGAAATTCAGAACACCCACACCACCGTTGAGATCGGAAGCTATCCGTCTTTTCTATCTCCCGGGAAATGGGGCGTTAGCCTTGTGGTTCGTGGCACAGATCCGGACATGATCAATCACGCTGTCGCAGCTATCTGCAAAACGATCCAATCTCAAGGCCATGACTACGTTATTGAGTAAAGCTGTTGCTGTGGGCTGATTAAAACTCGACCTGACCATATAAGTACTTTATATAGTATATAAAGGAGAAGAAAATGGATGCGACTACCTATACACAAGCACGTAAAAATTTTGCAGCAGTGATGAATCGTGTGTGCGATGATCATGCACCACTCATTATTACACGCCAAAGTGAACGTCCTGTTGTGATGATGTCTTTGGAAGACTACAATGCCATCGAAGAAACTCTTTACCTGATAAAATCCCCCCAAAATGCCGCCAGACTTGCTAAAGCCTCACAAGATATAGAGAACAACAAAATCTATAAACGAGATTTAACCGAGGTATAAGTGAACATTTTGTTTCTAGATGATGCTTGGGATGATTACCAGTACTGACTCCAAATGGATAAAACCATACTCAAAAAAATAAATACACTTATCAAAGAATGCACAAGAGAACCATACAGCAGAATAGGTAAACCAGAGCCACTAAAATTTGATCTCGCAGGGATGTGGTCGAGGAGAATCAATCAAGAACACAGACTTGTCTACAAAATTGATAATAGCAACCTTATTATTATTCAATGCCGCTACTATTATTAACCTCAAAGTTCTTTTGCATCAATGCTTTAAACTGAGGATCGACGTGTACAGTTAAGCACACGAGAGATACCAATGCATAGCCGGATTATAAGAGGTCAGTTCTATAAGATCAAAACCATCCTGAATGGAATCTATTAATGTCTATAATCATAGACCCTCATTTTATCAAACTCAACTGAGTAGCCAGAGAAAAAGGCTATCAAAAAAAATTCTCTATCAGCAATTTTTCCCAGAAAAATAACATTATTAAATTATTTTAGATAGTTAAGATCAAATTACTTGACATTTTTGTAAGAAAAATATATATTTTTTATTACATGGAGGCTGTTATGTCTATAGCAAATGCATTGCAACTTAAAATATCCGATAAACCGAACGGAGCAGTATTTTGTGCAAATGATTTTGCAGATCTGGGTAGTCGTGGCAATATAGACGTTATCTTGCATAGATTATCTCAAAAAGGAGATATTCGTCGGCTAGGATATGGACTTTATGATAAACCAAACAAAAGCCAGCTCTTGGGGGATTTATCGCCAGATATCAAAGATATCTTGGACGCATATTCCAGAAGAATGGGACAATCATTCGTCTTGGATCCGTTAAACGCAGCAAATTTAGTTGGATTTTCAACACAAGTCCCTGCTAGATTAATGTATTTGACAGATGGAAATACCCACGACATCAGTATTTGTGGGATAACTCTTCACTTTATTCATGCAGACCCAAAAAAAATGGCCGGAGCAGGAACCCCTGTGGGGATCATTATTCAAGCCTTAAGATATTTTGGTTCTAACCAGATTTCTGATACATTTCTCACAACGATTATCAATCGTCTTTCCAAGGCTGATATGATCCTTCTCAATGGATTAAAAACAAGAACGACAAGAAATTTAGTCCCTATAATTAACAGGATGATGAAAATTGCCAACATATATTGAACTATCGAATGACGAGAAAAGAGAACTCTTAAATCGCACGTCTGATAAAAAACAGATTTCACAACTTTTGATTGAAAAAGATTTTTGGGTTACCTGGTTGTTGGCCAGAGTATTTGAGTTAGATTTAGCTCAGCACTTAACCTTTAAAGGCGGAACATCTTTATCTAAGTGTTACGGGTTAATTCATAGGTTTTCAGAAGATTGCGACATTACGATTGATAAGAGTTTATTTTCTGGCAATGTGGACGAAAATAGTCTTTCAGGAAAGAAATTCAATAAACGACTAGAATCAAATGATGAACAAGCTATTCATTTTGTTCATCATATTCTCAAACCAGCCCTTGAACAATCAATCGGAAATCACTTTTCAGACATCTATCAATGGGAAATAACCATAGATGAAAAAGAACCAAAAAATCTTCGGTTTATTTATCCATCCGTTATTACTTTAGAGGATAGCCCTTACATAAAAAAATCAGTTTTGCTAGAAATGGGCGTTCGCGGAGATATCTACCCCTCTGAAACAAGACCTATATCTTCATACATTGAAGATACGTTTGGTGACATTCTGGAAAAGCAAGAGACAACTCTACGGGTTTTATCACCAATCAGAACATTTTGGGAAAAAACTACAATTTTACAGGCTGAAAATAACCGCCCGCAAGAAAAACAATTTGGCGATAGACTCTCACGACACTACTACGATATTTATCAAATGATAGAGGCAGGGATACACCAACAGGCTATTAAAAATATTGATTTATTAGATAGCATTATAGCTAATAAGAAACAGTATTTTCGTACATCTTGGGCAAAATATGAGGAAGCGATACCAGGTAGCTTTAAACTTTACCCAAATAATCATTTACTCAATTATTTAAGGGAAGATTATCATAGTATGGCAATGATGGTTTTTGGGGATACGCCATCTTTTGATGTTATACTTGGCTCCATTCAGAAACTGGAAATTGAGCTAAATAGTATTACCTCTTCTAACCATCATAACTAAACAAGCACTAAATCTATCCAATATTTTACCTCTGATCATCATTTCTGACATTCCAGTATAATAATCTTGTTTAAACAAATATATAGGCCAAAACCCTTGATTCTTAGGGGGCTAATTAGCATATACTGTATATAAGTAAATGTTTATGCGGATTGATTATGACCAAAGCAGCTGAAATAATTAATGATGTCCCTTTTGAAAAGGCACTGGGTGACCGGTACTTGGCCTATGCCTTGTCGACGATTATTTCACGATCCCTGCCGGATGTCCGCGATGGTCTGAAACCTGTTCATCGCCGTTTGATTTATGCGATGCAACAGCTAAAACTTAACCCCAATTCCCCGTTTAAGAAATCTGCCCGCGTTGTCGGTGATGTCATGGGTAAGTTTCACCCTCACGGTGACCAAGCTATTTATGATGCTCTCGTGCGATTGGCTCAGGACTTTTCCGTGCGTTATCCCTTGATTGATGGGCAAGGTAACTTTGGTAACATTGACGG
Organism: Candidatus Paracaedibacteraceae bacterium; assembly: GCA_019636035.1. Classification (GTDB taxonomy): domain Bacteria; phylum Pseudomonadota; class Alphaproteobacteria; order Paracaedibacterales; family Paracaedibacteraceae; genus Paracaedibacter. Next base: position 912,002 of record JAHBYI010000001.1, on the reverse strand, counting down.
CGACAATGCTGCTGCCATGCGTTATACCGAAGCTCGCCTGACTGATCTCGCTGTGATGCTCATGGAGGGGATTGATGAAGACGCCATTGATTTTCGCCCAACCTATGACGGTGAAGCGGATGAGCCCTTAGTTTTCCCGGCAGCTTTCCCCAATATTCTAGCCAATGGTGCCAGTGGTATTGCTGTGGGAATGGCAACATCGATTCCCCCCCATAACTTGGCCGAACTTTGCCAAGCAATGATCCACCTGATCGATAAACCTAATTGTACAGTTGCTGATCTTATGCAGTTCGTCCCTGCCCCGGATTTTCCGACAGGGGGTATTTTGGTTGAATCCCCTGAATCCATGCTACGTTCTTATGAAACAGGCCGTGGCAGCTTCCGCATGCGTGCCCGTTGGGAAACCGAGCAACAAAAGGCCGGTACCTATCAAATTATTATCACTGAAATTCCATATCAGGTTGGTAAGTCAAAACTCATTGAGAAAATCGCTGAGCTTTTGAATGCAAAGAAACTCCCGCTTTTAGATGATGTCCGCGATGAATCAGCCGATGATATTCGCATTGTCCTCGTCCCCAAAAGTCGTAATGTGGATCCTGAGGTTTTGATGGAATCCCTGTTCAAAGCAACCGATCTGGAATCAAGATTTTCCCTGAACATGAACGTTTTGGACGGGGGTCGCACCCCGCGCGTTATGTCCCTCAAGGAAGTCTTGCAATGCTTTTTGAACCATCGACAAGACGTCTTAATCCGCAGATCAAATCACCGAATTGATCAAATCACTGCTCGCCTTGAAATCCTGGAAGGTTATCTTGTTGCCTATCTCAACATCGATGAGGTTATCCGCATCATTCGCGAAGAAGACGAACCGAAAACCTATATGATTGAAAAATTCAACCTAACCGACAATCAGGTTGAAGCTATTTTGAACATGCGCCTCAGGGCATTACGCAAACTTCAAGAAATTGAAATTCGCCAAGAACATACGGATTTGACCAAAGAACGTGAAGAGTTACAAACCCTTTTGGCAACCGAGACGCTGCAATGGAAACGCATTAAATCCGACATCAAAACAATCGAAAAGAAATACGGCCTTGATACCGTTATCGGCAAACGTCGCACAACTCTGGCTGATGCGCCTACTGCTGTGATCATCCCGATTGAGGCGGTCATTGAGCGTGAAGACGTCACGATTGTCTGTTCTCAGATGGGTTGGATCCGTTGCATTAAGGGACATAACGTCAACCCGGATGATATCAAATACAAAGAAGGCGATGGAGCAGGTTCTGTCATCCAGGGAGAAACAACGGACAAAATCCTAGTGTTTGCCAGCAATGGTAAGTTTTATACCATTGGTGTGGATAAACTGCCCGGTGGCCGTGGTCATGGTGAGCCGATCCGCATGATGATTGAACTGGATAATAACGAAGAAATCCTGCACCTTTGTGTCGTCAAGCCAAGTCAACATAAACAGTATCTTTTAGCATCCACCGATTCACGTGGCTTTGTCGCCTCAACAGATGATGTGATTGCCCAAACACGCCAAGGAAAACAAGTCATGACACTCGGGGATGACGGTGCCAAAGCAATGGCATGCCTTGAGGTAACGGGTGATATGGTGGCCTGTATCGGTGAAAACCGTAAGCTCCTAGTCTTTCCTGTTGCCGATATGCCGACTCTGTCAAGAGGGCGCGGCGTCATGATTCAGAAATACCGCCAAGGGAGCCTTAGTGACATCAAGATCTTTAATGAAGCAGATGGCCTCAGCTGGGTCCGAAACAACAAACGCACTACGGAAAAAGACCTGTTGATGTGGAAAGGACGACGGGCAACCTTAGGCCGTCTCGCACCGATTGGTTTCCCACGCAGCAATAAATTTGAGGGGTGAATAAAAGATGAGAATAGTTAATAGACACTCATCGTCAGACAAACTTACACTCTTTGAGATAGCCGCTTTAGGAACAAGTTTAATTTATATATTCCGCCTTACTTTCCATCGTACCCCTGGTCGTATATCAACTTATTAGGTACTATTATACTTAACTGTTGCCTTAAATGATTTCTTGATTCAGTCACCATTACTCAGCAATTTTATTGACGTTACGAAAAAATATTCGGTTGAAATTTCTGCTTTTTATTGGCTTATTATATCTGGATTATGGGTCTATTACCACGCGACAAAATCAACGTTTCGCAACTGTACAGCACGGCCTTACCGGCTGAATAATAACTCAAACTTTAAAAATCTATGTTTCGCAATCTGAATGAATCTAGGTTTTATTGGCGTCAATTATTTTTACGAAATAATAAAATACAACCCAGAATACAACTTACCCCCATCATTTTCTAAGGATACACTCATCCTATTATTAGCCTATCTGATTTTGACAATTATTATGACCTATCTGTGGATAAACACACCCTTACTTGGCTCACGAATTTATCCAGAGAGAATTCAGAGGAACTATCGCTAGAACATCATATACAAAGAGCGATGCCTAAGCAAACTAGGTAAGCAACGAATGACGCAAGAGAAAAGTAAAAGGGAATGACTATAGTACGGCACGATACGCTCTTGATCATACAAAACATTGGATTTTGAAGCCCATAACCTCATCCGCCAAGCCAAAGAAACTCTCTCTTTTAAAAAATTCTAAAACTTGTCCTGTAAATTAACGATTTTTTAAGGTATGAACGATATGTTCTTATAGAACACTACGTCAGGGAGACCATGAAATGAAAAAAACACTACTGTTAGCATCAATCAGTTTAATATGCTTATCATCGGCATTTTCTAGCGATCTAAAGGACATGCCTTCAGGAATTCTGGGGAAAATCGCCAACAATCTATCCACAAAAGACACCATAAGGCTGAAGAATACGACAAAACTCATCAAGAAGGCAACTGATAACCGTGAATTTCATGGACAGAACGTTAAGGTTATGACATTCGATGTGAGTAATCCCAGAGAGGCTGAGGCGTTAATAAATTACTTAGAAGACTCTCCTGAAAACGCTGGTATAAATCTTAGGCTATTCGGAAGGGTCACATTAGAGACACTGAAAGCGGTTTTGGAGCATGGTAAAAAGCTCACATCCTTGAATCTGGGGAAAAACTACATCGGCGATGCCGGAGCGCAAGCCATAGCGGCATCTGAAACCTTAAGCAATCTCACATCCTTGAATTTGGGATATAACTACATCGGCGATGCCGGAGCGCAAGCCATAGCGATATCTAAAACCTTAAGCAATCTCACATCCTTGGATCTGAGAAACAACAACATCGGTGCTGCCGGAGCACAAGCCATAGCAGAATCTCAAACATTGAAGAAGCTCACATCCTTGAATTTGGTATATAACTACATCGGCGATGCCGGAGCGCAAGCCATAGCGGAATCTAAAACCTTAAGCAATCTCACATCCTTGAATTTGGGATATAACAAGATCGGTGCTGCCGGAGCACAAGCCATAGCGGCATCTCAAACATTAAGCAAGCCCATATCCTTAGATCTGGAGGACAACAACATCGGCACTGCCGGAACGGAAGCCATATCGACATCTCAAACCTTGAGCAATCTCACATCCTTGAATCTGGTGGGCAACGACATCGGCACTGCCGGAGCGCAAGCCATAGCGGCATCTCAAACCTTAAGCAATCTCACATCCTTGGATCTGGGGAGCAACAACATCGGTGCTGCCGGAGCGCAAGCCATAACGGCATCTCAAACATTGAGCAATCTCACATCCTTGAATCTGGTGGGCAACAACATCGGTGCTGCCGGAACTCAAGCCATAGCGGCATCTAAAGAATTGAGCAATCTCACATCCTTGAATCTGGTGGGCAACAACATCGGTGATGCCGGAGCGCAAGCCATAACAGCATCTCAAACATTAAGCAAGCTCACATCCTTGGATCTGAGGCACAACAACATCGGCACTGCCGGAGCGCAAGCCATAGCGGAATCTCAAACATTGAGCAATCTCACATCCTTGGATCTGGGACTCAACAAGATCGGTGATACCGGAACAGAAGCCATAGCGGCATCTCAAACCTTAAGCAATCTCACATCCTTGAATCTGAGACTCAACAACATCGGCGATGCCGGAACAGAAGCCATAGCGACATCTCAAACCTTAAGCAATCTCACATCCTTGAATTTGGGATATAACAAGATCGGCACTGCCGGAGCACAAGCCATAGCGGCATCTCAAACATTGAGCAATCTCACATCCTTGAATTTGGGATATAACAAGATCGGCACTGCCGGAGCACAAGCCATAGCGGCATCTCAAACATTGAGCAATCTCACATCCTTGAATCTGGGGAAAAACAATATCGGTGATGACGGAGCTCAAGCCATAGCGGAATCTCAAACATTGAGCAATCTCACATCCTTGGATCTGAGGGGCAACAACATCGGTGATGACGGAGCGCAAGCCATAGCGGCATCTCAAACCTTAAGCAATCTCACATCCTTGTATCTGGGGAAAAACAATATCAGCGATGCCGGAGAGCAAGCCATAAAAACTCGATATCCATTCGTACTATCTAGTTGGTGGTAATATCGGAAATAGCATATTAAAGAGAGAATTTAGAACGAACAAGCTTTGGTTCGGCTTAATTGGGTTTTGAAAGGCAGAGGGGAAGAAACCCGCTATTTTTTGGCGTATAGTCGTTTCCTTTAACTTTTCTCCTGCGTCATTCGTTGCTCATCTAGGTCGCGTTAATGCTCCCTAGGTAAGCAATGAATTTAGCTATATCAAGGTTAAAGGGAATGGCTATAGTACGGCACGATACGCTCTTGATCATATAAAACAGTGGATTTTGAAGCCCATAACCTCATCCGCCAAGCCAAAGAAACTCTCTCTTTTAAAAAATTCTAAAACTTGTCCTGTAAATTAACGATTTTTTAAGGTATGAACGATATGTTCTTATAGAACACTACGTCAGGGAGACCATGAAATGAAAAAAACACTACTGTTAGCATCAATCAGTTTAATATGCTTATCATCGGCATTTTCTAGCGATCTAAAGGACATGCCTTCAGGAATTCTGGGGAAAATCGCCAACAATCTATCCACAAAAGACACCATAAGCCTGAAGAATACGGCAAAATTCATCAAGACGGCAACTGGTAACCGTGAATTTCATGGACAGAACGTTAAGGTTATGACATTCGATGTGAGTAATCCCAGAGAGGCTGAGGCGTTAATAAATTACTTACATGACTCTCCTGAAAACGCTGGTATAAATCTTAAGCTACAAGGAGGTATCACATTAGAGACACTGAAAGCGGTTTTGGGGCATGGTAATAAGCTCATATCCTTGGATCTGGTAGGCAACCAGATCGGTGCTGCCGGAACACAAGCCATAGCGGCATCTAAAGAATTGAGCAATCTCACATCCTTGAATTTGGGATATAACAGGATCGGTGCTGCCGGAGCGCAAGCCATAGCGGCATCTAAAACATTGAGCAAGCTCACATCCTTGAATTTGGGATATAACAACATCGGTGATACCGGAACAGAAGCCATAGCGACATCTCAAACATTGAAGAAGCTCACATCCTTGGATCTGCTGGACAACAACATCGGTGCTGCCGGAACTCAAGCCATAGCGGAATCTCAAACCTTAAGCAATCTCACATCCTTGGATCTGAGGCACAACAACATCGGCGATGCCGGAGCGCAAACCATAGCGGCATCTAAAACATTGAGCAAGCTCACATCCTTGTATCTGGTAGGCAACAACATCGGCGATGCCGGAACAGAAGCCATAGCGGCATCTCAAACATTGAGCAATCTCACATCCTTGTATCTGGTAGGCAACAACATCGGTGATGACGGAGCACAAGCCATAGCGGCATCTCAAACATTGAGCAAGCTCACATCCTTGAATTTGGAATATAACAACATCGGTGATGACGGAGCGCAAGCCATAGCGGCATCTCAAACCTTAAGCAATCTCACATCCTTGGATCTGGGGAGCAACAACATCGGTGCTGCCGGAGCTCAAGCCATAGCGGAATCTCAAACCTTGCGCAATCTCATATCCTTGGATCTGAGGGGCAACAACATCGGTGCTGCCGGAGCTCAAGCCATAGCGGCATCTCAAACATTGAGCAATCTCACATCCTTGGATCTGAGGGGCAACAACATCGGTGTTGCCGGAGCTCAAGCCATAAAAACTCGATATCCATTCGTACTATCTAGTTGGCGGTAATATCGGAAATAGCGTATTAAAGAGAGAATTTAGAACGAACAAGCTTTGGTTCGGGTTAATTGGGTTTTGAAAGGCAGAGGGGAAAAAACACGCTATTTTTGGCGTATAGTCGTTTCCTTTAACTTTTCTCCTGCGTCATTCGTTGCTCATCTAGGTCGTATTAATGCTCCCTAAGTGAGTGGCAAATTTAGCTGTAGCAAGGTTAAATGGAATGGTTATAGACATTACAGGTTAGATTCAGTACGTTAGACTAAAGTAACTTTTAAACCTAAAAATCGTTATGAACCATAAGTCCCCTTCACCCACTCTTCAAGCGACCTATCCCACAAGGGAAGAGGTGTCGCTAGATCTATTTTCTGCTCCGGCACAACAACCGATTGACCCAAAACCCCAAGAAAAAACCGTGAAATTGACGCCTGTTATGGCTCAATACCAAGATTTAAAACAGGAATACCCTGATGCTCTGTTATTCTTTCGATTGGGTGACTTTTATGAGTTGTTCTTTGAGGATGCCGTCACCGCAGCAAAAGCCCTAGACATTGTCCTGACCAAACGGGGCAAAAATGAAGGCGAGGACATCCCCATGTGTGGTGTTCCTGCCCATGCTTATGATTCTTATTTAGGACGTCTCATCCAAAAGGGTTTTAAAGTTGCCGTTTGTGAACAAATGGAAGATCCGGCTGAAGCTAAAAAGCGTGGTGCCAAAGGCCCTTTAAAACGGGATGTGGTTCGTGTTGTCACCCCAGGCACGATCACCGAGGAAAACCTGCTAGAAGCACGGCAAAGCAACTTCTTGATCACAGTCTCACCCGTTACTAACCATCAAATTGGTATCGCCTGTATTGATTTGTCAACAGGAGCTTTCCTCGTTGAAGCAACGGACATGGCAGGCTTACCCGGTGTCTTATCTCGCCTCAATCCGGCTGAGATTATTATCCCAGACCGCTTAATCATGGAACCCGCTCTTTATGAGCATTTGGCTCAATGGAAGAAAAAACTATCGCCTTTACCCTTAGCACGTTTTGATCTTGAAAATGGGCGTTTGCGGTTAGAACATGCCTATAAAGTAAAGACCATTGACGCGTTCGGATCTTTTAGCCCGGCTGAGATTCGTGCAGCCGGAACACTTATTGACTATATTCATGTTACCCAAAAAGCGTCTCTGCGTCTGGTTGATCGCCCTCGCCAAATCAAAATCAATTCGATCATGACCATCGATGCCCCAACACGGCGCAGCCTTGAACTTCATTTAACGCAATCAGGTCAACGCCAGGGATCGTTACTTGAGACCATCGACCACACCGTTACCGCAGCAGGCAGCCGCTTGCTGAGTATGCAATTAGCTGCCCCACTCCTGAGTCTTACGGCTATCCAAGAACGCCAAGATAACGTGACTTATTTCGTTGAACACAAAGATGAACGCCACCACGTACGGGATTGCCTGAAGCAAACACCGGATATGGAACGCGCGCTATCTCGGATCAATATGATGCGTGGATCACCACGAGATCTCGCCTGTTTGCGAGATGGTCTGTCGATGGCCGTGCAGATCCGTAATTATTTTGACGGTGTCGAAACATCAAGCGGTTTAGCAAAACAGTTACAACGCCTAGGTTATCACACGGAGATTAGTGATAAACTCAGTCGCGCCCTTGCCGATGAGTTGCCTTTTTATACACGCGATGGCAATTTTATTCGCGAAGGATATCACGGTGAGTTAGACACCTATCGCTATTTGCGAGACAATACCAAAGATCACATCACTCAACTGCAAGCAGAATACGTTTCACGCACAGGCATTACAACACTTAAGATCAAACATAACAATGTTATCGGATACCATGTCGATGTCACCCCGAGCCATGCCAACAAGATCCCGGATGATTTTATCCATAGGCAAACGCTGGCATCCTCACTCCGTTATTCAACCCCGGAACTTGCTGAGCTCGAGCGTAAAATTACAGGAGCAGCACAGCAAACCATGGAAATTGAGATGCAACTTTTTGCAGATCTCGTCCACGATATTCAACAGGTAACGGATGATATTCTGCGCTGTTGCAGATCATTAGCCGCACTCGATGTCTCAGCAGCCCTAGCCTATTTAGCGGAATATCAACATTACTGCCGACCCACGGTAGATGAATCCCTTACGTTTGATATCGACGGTGGATTTCATCCTGTCATTGCCGATCTTCTGAGGGCAAAAGGTGAAGAGTCTTTTATCGCCAACAACTGTGCCTTCAATGATGCCAAAATGTTCCTCATTACAGGGCCTAACATGGCGGGTAAAAGTACATACCTCAGACAAAATGCCCTCATTGCCATTCTAGCACAAATGGGCAGTTACGTCCCTGCTACTCGCGCCCACATCGGCATTGTTGATCGTATCTTCTCACGGGTCGGAGCCTCTGATGACTTAGCTTCCGGGCGGTCAACGTTTATGGTTGAGATGGTCGAGACCGCAGCGATCCTTCATCAAGCAACAGAAAGATCGTTCATTATTTTAGATGAAATTGGCCGCGGCACAGCAACATATGACGGACTATCCATCGCTTGGGCAGTGACTGAACATATTTGCCAAACAAACCGTAGTCGTACGTTATTTGCCACCCATTACCATGAACTCACGCAACTAAAAGATAAGATCCCAACATTGAAATGCCTGACAGTCCGCATCAAGGAGTGGGAAGGTAAGGTCATTTTCATGCATGAAGTCATCGAAGGGGCAGCTGACAAATCCTATGGGATCCATGTGGCAGCCCTGGCCGGCCTTCCTGAAACGGTGATTCATCGTGCAACAGGAATACTGGCCGGACTGGAATCTGATCGCAGTAACATGACCATCCCGGATACGCCCATTGTGGCAGCAACAACAGTTAGCCAACTCGAACGACACCTCTTATCTCTGGACATAGACAGCCTGTCCCCACGACAAGCCCTTGATGCCTTGTATGAGTTAAAGAAACAAGCTGAGTAACTAAAGAAGTCAACCCATAACTAATAATATGGTCCCGGTCATTACGAATAATTCTTTATTTTCCAACTGTTTCAAGTCTATAATGACTTCAAGATTACCCCCTATCAAGGATTTATTATGGGCTTTAGTTTTGGGCATTTAATTTTACTGCTGATCATCGTTCTGGTTGTCTTTGGTGTTGGTAAGCTTCCTCAGGTTATGGGTGACCTTGGCAAGGGAATTCGCGCATTCAAGGATGGGGTGAAAGAGGGAGAGAAAGACGATGACACCAACAAAGGTGATAAGGCATAACTTATGTTTGACTTTGCATGGTCTCATTATGCTTTGCTTTTGATTGTTGCGGTCGTCCTGCTGGGGCCTAAGGAAATCCCTGTTGTCTTACGATTCATTGGTCGCTGGGTTGGTAAAATCCGCATCATGACTTCAGAATGGCGCGACTATATTGAACACATTTCCCAAGAACCACCAACGCAGCCGACGTCAAAGGACAAGTCCGATGAATAGCCCTGAACAGGATATGCCACAGCCGATTGTGAATCATCTCCTTGAGCTCCGCACACGTTTTATCCGAGTACTCCTCACTTTTTTCATGATCTCTTGCGCCTGCTATGGTGTTTCAGACCATATCTTTAACTTCCTGTTGACACCGTTACAGCATGTTCTTACTGAGCTGGGTCTTGAGCGAAAACTAATCTACACAGGATTGACAGAAGCATTTTTGACATACATCAAGGTTGCGTTATTCTCTGGTTTCTTTATCACATTCCCTTACCTTGCAAGTCAGATCTGGCTCTTTATTTCTCCCGGCCTTTTTTTACATGAACGCAAAATCCTACGATCCGTTTTAGTGGCAACGCCTTTCTTTTTCTTAATGGGGGCTGCCTTTGCCTATTGGGTTATTTTCCCCAATGCCTATAAATTTTTTCTCAGCTTTGAAGTTGCCGGAAATACAAATACAATCCCGATTCAACTTGAGGCAAGGGTTTCTGAATATTTAAGTTTTGTCATGCGCCTGATTATGGCCTTTGGCATTAGTTTTCAACTGCCTGTTTTACTAACCGTTTTAGCAAGCCTTGGTATGGTAACGAAAAAAGGGCTCATTGAAAAATGGCGTATTTCTGTGGTAAGTATATTTGCAGTAGCGGCTGTTATTACCCCTCCGGATATCTTAAGTATGGTTGGGTTAGCAACACCTCTGGTATTCCTTTATGGCCTGTCAATCCTTGCTGTTGCTCGGGTGCAAGCAATTCGTGAAAAGAAAGAACAGAATCATGCATGATCTTAAACTAATTCGATCTAACCCGGAAATTCTTGACGCATCAATGAAACGTCGCGGCAAGGATTCCGTGTCAGAAATGATCCTCAAGCTTGATGAGGCAAACCGAGCAATTATAACAGAATTGCAAGAACTTCAATCACGACGCAATCAAATCGCAAAATCTTTTGGCGAGGCAAAACGAACAGGCCAAGACACAACAGCCCTTGCAGCCGAGGCCGATGACATAAAAACAAAAATTGCTGACCTTGAGGCAAAATCTGCTGACCTTGGCCAACAATTACACGATGAAGTTTCAGGCATCCCCAATTTGGTTGGGGCTAACACGCCTGATGGCCTAGATGAATCCGCGAATGTTGAAATTCGCAAAGTGGGCACGCCACCGACCTTTGATTTCGAACCAAAAGCACACTTTGACCTTGGTGAAGATCTTGAGAAAATGGATTTTGAAATCGCAGCAAAACTAACAGGATCACGCTTTGTTGTTCTCTATCAGGAACTTGCCCGCATGGAACGGGCTCTTGCTGCCTTTATGATTGACGTCCACACAACAACATTTGGCTATACCGAAGTTTATACACCCATTTTGGTTAATGACAAAACCATGTTTGGGACAGGGCAACTGCCAAAATTCCGTGATGATCAATTCCAAACCACATCGGGTTATTGGATGATTCCGACAGCAGAAGTTGTTTTAACCAATCTCGTTGCCGAAGAAATTCTTAACGAAGATAAACTCCCCCTACGCTTTACATCCTATACGCCATGCTTTAGAGCTGAGGCAGGAGCCGCAGGTCGCGACACACGTGGCATGATTCGCCAACATCAATTTGGCAAAGTTGAGCTGGTCAGTATCGTTCACCCCAGCAAATCTGAGGAAGAACATGAGCGTATGACTCAAGCAGCTGAGCATATTTTACAAGCGTTAAAACTCCCCTACCGTGTCCTAACATTATGTGCAGGTGACATAGGTTTTTCAGCGCAAAAGACGTATGATTTAGAGGTATGGCTCCCCAGCCAAAATACTTATCGTGAGATCTCAAGTTGTTCCAACTGCGGAGATTTCCAAGCACGTCGTATGAATGCACGCTTTAGGCCACAAGCAACCGCGGATAACCCTAAACCGGCCAATGAATTTGTTCATACGCTCAATGGATCGGGTCTGGCCATTGGCCGCACTATGGTTGCGATTCTTGAGAACTATCAACAAGCAGATGGCAGCATCAAAATTCCGGATGTGTTAATACCCTATATGGGTGGCGTTGACGTTATACGGAAGAAATAATATAGTAAAACCATGCGCATACTTTTAAGTAATGATGATGGCATTAATGCCCCGGGGCTTAAAGCTCTTGAGACCATTGCCCGCCAGTTGACGGACGATGTGTGGATTGTTGCCCCTGAACTAGACCAAAGCGGTTCAGCACACTCTCTAACACTAAGGGATCCTCTACGCGTTCGGGATATCTCAGAAAAGAAATACGCCCTATCAGGGACACCAACGGACTGTGTTTTATTTGCGATTAATCACCTGCTCAAGGACAAAGCCCCCGATCTCATCTTATCTGGTGTTAATCATGGTGCCAATCTTGCCGAAGATATAACCTATTCCGGAACCGTCGCAGCAGCAATGGAGGGTTCTCTCTTGCATATTCCGTCAATAGCCATTAGCCTGTGTACCAATAAAGGACACCCGGCCAAATGGGCAACAGCCGAAAAACATATTCCGGAGATTCTGTCCAATCTCCTTAAGGCAAAATTTGACTCTTATACCTTAATCAATATTAATGTACCTGACGTTATTGCAACCTCAGTCAAGGGGATTCGCGTAACGCGTCAAGGACAGCGCGTCTATCACGATGAATTGCATGAATGCACAGACCCACGGGGTAAAAAATATTATTGGGTTGGTATCGTTAACCACGACGGATCAGGCGAAGCAGGAACAGATTTAGATGCTGTGGCCAATGGTTTTATCTCGATAACGCCATTATCTCTTGACTTTACCCATGAAAAATCTCTAACTAAACTGAATGAAATATTTTCAAAGGAACATAATAATGAAGCTGCGTAATTTGATGATCGTCATGCTGGCAGCCAGTACTCTGATCGGGTGCTCAACTCGAAAAGGTGGCCCCGCTGATGTTGAATACGACACCTACCAAAGCCCCTATCACGTTGTCGGCCGCGGCGAGACAATAGCCAGCATTGCCAAGTCATATCACATTGATAAACGTGAACTTGTTCGTCTCAATGGTATGAAATCACCGTATCGGATTGTTGTCGGACAGAAATTGCTTGTGGGTGCCCATTCTGCAAAACGTCACGATGAATTTTACTCCCCCGCAGAAGATGCGGTTCAAGAAGGAGACGTCAAAGTCAACAAACTGGCACCCCTCCCCGGGACAGAAGAAACCCCTGAAAATAATGAATCCTTCGGTACTCCACAGAGTATAGAACAGGGCGAAGAGGTCACATCAACCGCCGAGGATGATGCAGCAGAACCGAATACCGAAACTGAAAACCAGGATACTAACGAACAGGGAAAAACCTATCAACCGTTAGGTCAGGCACCAAAATCAGCCGCTTTCTTTAGCTGGCCTGTTCAAGGTAAAATCGTCAAAGGTTTTTCATCAGGTAAAGGCGGACACTCCGGAATTAACATTTCTGCCCCCAAAGGAACGCCCGTCAAGGCCGCTAATAATGGTGTTGTCAGTCGCACAGAACAAATCCCCGGTTATGGGAAGGTTGTCTTGATTCGCCACGACAAAGGGATGATCACTGTTTATGCCCATTTGGATCAGATTGCCGTCAAACGCGGTGATACTGTCGGTGCCGGGCAAAAAATTGGGACAGTTGGAAAAACAGGCAATGTCAAAGAACCCCAATTGCACTTTAAAATTAATAAAGGAAAAACCCCTGTTGACCCGGCAACAATGCTAGACTAAGGTAGACATTTACTAAAGAGGAGAAAAAAATGGCTCAAGGTGGCTTTGATATTATGGCGTTTATGCCGCTCATTATGATTTTTGTGATTTTCTATTTCTTGTTGATTCGTCCTCAACAAAAAAAGATGAAAGAACATCAATCGATGTTATCGACGATTCGTCGTGGCGATCGCATCGTCACCAATGGCGGGTTGATTGGTATCGTTAATAAAGTAACGTCTGATACAGAATTGCTTGTAGAAATTGCTGACAACGTTAAAGTTCGCGTTGCCCGTGGTATGATCGCCGAAGTCTTAACAAAAACAGAAGCGGTTAATTCTGATGAGCCAAAGGCTGAAAAAGCCGAAAAAATCGAAACCCCTGCTAAAAAAGCTGCGGTTAAGAAAACAACCAAGTCTGCTGTACAAAAGGACTAAAATCCCATGTTAAATATCGCACGCTGGAAATCAGCTCTTATCGCTCTTGTGTGCATCCTAGGGGTGGTCTTTTCCATCCCCAATATGGTTTCTGATGAGTCACGAAAAAACTTACCGGAATGGATGCAAAATACATTCAATTTAGGATTAGAACTGCAAGGTGGATCTCATCTACAACTTGAAGTTGATATGAAAACTGTCTTGAAAGACTATGCTGATAACTTACTCGATGAGATAAGAACAGCGTTGCGATCAGAAAAACTGGGGTATACCTCTCTTGTTTTAACGCCCGATAGAAAAGGTGTCTCGGTCACACTTCGTGATCCCAGTCAACTGGCAACGGCAAAATCAGCTTTGAGAAAAGCAACAACAGATCTGCAAGCAAACTATGATGTGTCAGGGAAAATCACGGTTACACTATCCGAAGAAGTTGAGCAACGAGTTAAAAGTAAAGCTCTAGAAAAATCGATCGAAGTGATTCGTCGTCGCGTTGATGAATCGGGAACGAAAGAACCATTGATCCAACGTCAAGGAACGGATCGCATTATCTTACAGCTTCCTGGTGTTGATAATCCGGCTGAAGTAAAAAATCTCATTGGAAAAACAGCAAAAATGGAATTCCGCCTTGTGGATCATGATGCGGGAACAATCCAACTTGATGCGAATGGCCGACCGACAGGAACCGTCCCGATGGGGTCAGAAGTCTTGCCGGCACGCGAACATGGTGATCGCGACAGCTATGTTGTTGTCAGAAAACAAGTTGCGATAACAGGCGATCGCTTAGTTGATGCACAATTCAATTTCCACGAAGCAACACCAGGCGTGTCCATTACATTTGATGCCGTTGGGGCTAAGAAATTCGCAGAAATTACAGCGAATAACGTTAATCGCCAGTTTGCCATTATTTTGGATAACGTCGTCATCAGTCATCCCAATATCAAAGAACCCCTGATGAGTGGGTCTGCCTTTATCAGCGGCGGATTCAAACCAGCCGAAGCTCAAGAACTCGCACTACTCTTGCGCGCAGGTGCTTTGCCTGCCCCACTCAATGTCATCGAAGAACGAACCGTTGGGCCAAGCCTTGGTGCTGATTCGATCATGGATGGTAAACGTGCAACAATTTATGCGTTCATTTTCGTGGCGATCTTTATGGTTTTGAACTATTCCCTGTTCGGAGCCTTTGCCGACATAGCCTTAACCTTTAACCTGATCCTGTTGTTTGCAGCACTGTCTCTCCTGGGGGCAACATTGACCTTGCCGGGTATTGCAGGTATTGCTTTGACCATCGGGATGGCAGTTGACGCTAACGTCTTGATCTATGAACGAATCAAGGAAGAACTTCGACATAATACCAAGCCCGTCATGGCAATTGACGCAGGCTATCGCAAAGCGTTGATGACCATTCTTGACTCAAACATCACAACCTTGATCGGATCTGCTGTCTTATTCGAGTTTGGCTCAGGCCCTATCCGTGGGTTTGCTGTAACATTGGCCTTAGGGATCATCATCTCTCTCTTTACAGCATTATCCCTGACACGCCTCGTCATCATTGTGTGGGCTCGTCGTCAACGCACTATCAGCAACTTGCCAATCTAAGAAGAAGAGGTTAATAACATGGCACTCATTCGTTTAGTACCAAGCAACGTTAACATTAACTTTGTTGGCCTTCGCTTTTTTACATTTATCATTTCAGCGTTGGTTGTCTTAGCAACTGTGTTTACGATCAGCACCAAAGGGCTAAATTACGGTATCGACTTTCAAGGCGGGTACATTTTTGAAGTCCGTCTGAAAGAAACGCCGAATATCCCTGAACTCCGTGAAAAACTAGAAGCCCTTCACCTTGGTGAAACAGCAATTCAGAAATTTGGTGGTGATACCGATATTCTGATTCGTGTCGAACGCAAAACAGCCGAAGGTGCATCAGAAAACGAGGCTCAACAGAAAGTCGTCGATGCCGTTAAAGGGACAATCGGACAAGATCAAGATTACCGACGCATTGAAACGATTGGCCCCAAAGTTGGTGAAGAGTTGGTTCACAGCAGCTTGAAAGCTGTTTTGTTTGCTCTGGCAGCCATGCTCATCTATATTGCGATCCGATTTGAATGGCAATTTGCTGTTTGTGGAATTGTCGCCCTTATACACGACACGGTTGCAATTTTGGCTTTATTCTCAATCCTTCCCTTTGAGTTTAATGAAACAGCCATTATCGCAATTTTGATCACAGCAGGTTACTCCATCAATGACACCATTGTGATCTTTGACCGTATTCGAGAAAATTTACGCAAATACAAAAAAATGGAGCTCCCAGAGCTTATCAATAAAAGTTTGAATGAAACATTATCGCGTACCGTATTGACAGGAATGACAACATTGACTTCTCTGTTGGCATTGTATTTCTTTGGCGGAAGTGTCATCTCATCATTCAGTTTACCCATTATTATCGGCATTATTATTGGCTCGTTCTCGTCGATTTTCTTAGCATCGCCCCTATTGCTTTATCTAAACTTAAAGCGGAGCACAGATGCAGGCACACCAGCCAACAATAACTAATGTTACGATAGCTGAAAGGACTGAGAAATCAGTCCTTTTCTCATACGAGGAAAAAATGGCCAACACTTTATTTGTTATCAAAATTACCTACACCGCCCCCCTTGAAGCAATAGACAGGCATCTAGCCGATCATCGTGCCTATCTCGATCAATGCTATGTTGATGGCCATTATTTGACCTCCGGCCCTCAAGTTCCTCGAGCAGGGGGAATTATCATCGCTCAAGGATCGTCTCGGTCAGATATTGATGCCTTAATGGCAAAAGATCCCTTTACGATTCATAATCTGATTCAATACGACGTGATTGAATTTGAGGCTGTAAAAGCAATTAATGAAATAAAACAGTGGATTCGTTAGTCTAGCCCTCCCCTTATAATCCGGCTATACGTTTCAATTGCTATACTTTTTACGAATTGACAACAATCCTAAGTTAACTATAATAGATTTTTAACTCTAAAAATCATGATAATCTTATGAAAAAATATTTATCAATTCTAATGGCTTTTTACTCAGGGACTGGCACATACGCCAATGATGAAATAAGCGTCAACCTTTTTGCTCAATACGACACGGTACAAGAAATTTGTCGCACAGATGTTCAAGATCCATCTCAACCTAAATATGGATTAATCGTCATGCAACAGCTGGGATTTTCAGACGAGCAGGGATTTAGACGTTTTCTAAGCACAGTGAAACGGGAAAGCGGTGACTTCTCGGATCTGTATCTCAAAGCAGACTATCTGCTTGATAATTTTGATAATCAAGTATTTTGGTCTGATCAAGGATACTTGAATCATATTCCAACGCTCAGGCCTTAACGAGGGTCTCTTATAGCCTACCCATCAACTAGCTATGCATTAAAAAAAGCCTTCCTTGATTAAGGAAGGCTTTAAACTGCTATGGAACGAATTAGCCCTCGACGGACAATAGCTCCACATCAAATTCCAATGTTGCATTTGGTGGAATAACAGCACCGGCACCCCGTTCACCATAGGCCATGTTGGATGGAATAAGTAAAGTACGCTTACCGCCAACTTTCATGCCTTGAACACCATCATCCCAACCCTTGATGACTTGACCAACACCCAACATAAAGCGGAATGGCTGGTTGCGATCAACGGATGAATCGAATTTTGTACCATCGGTTAAACGACCTGTATAGTGAACGGTGACAAGTTTCCCTGCCAAGGCTTCGACGCCATCACCAACTTTTTCATCATTAATAACAAGCTTATCTGTCATTTTTGTCTCCTGTTTCTTCTCTTCTGTTCCATTCGGTTGATTATCAACCTGTACTGCCGCGTGAGCACTGGCAATCAGTCCCACTAAAGCCATTATTTTAACCATCTTCCACTTCCCCAAATTAACAAATATAATCCCTATTATGGTTACGGAGATAACACATAAAATGCAATAAAAATCGACGGCTTAATAATTAATATAGTCGTTTCAGTTAAGTTTGATACAGCTAACTGAGATAGCGATTAGATTCAGGCAACAGCCTGCGCTGACTACTAATCCTCTTCACAAAATATTTCTCTCTGCTAAGATTAAATCAATAGCCTAAGGAAAATGATCATGAACACACCTATTATTTATAATTCCCAGCAATACTTTCCCATAGAAAATTCTGTATTAGTCGGCGGTTGTTTTGATCTTTTGCATTATGGGCATCTTAATTTCTTAAAAGCGGCAGCTCAGCATGGGTCGGTTGTTGTCGCACTGGAATCTGACGAATCGATTACGGCCGCTAAGAAAAGTCCACCTATCCACACACAACAACAGCGAGCTGAGATCTTGAGTGAACTTAGGTGCGTCCAGCAAATTATCTGTTTGCCTGTACTTACGACTTATGAGGATTATCTTGGCCTTGTGATGGTTATCAAACCCAAAGTTCTTGCCATCACCGAAGGTGATCCGCAAACTGAAAACAAAAAGCACCAAGCCAAAGCTGTTGGTGCCGAAATCATTGTTGTTAATACGCTCGTTGATGGGCTATCAAGTAGCTTAATCCGGGCTAAACACCTCTAGGACGCCTTGACATATTCGATGGCAAATTCCGAGCAGGAACTAAAATACTCCCTGCCGGCAAATCTAACTCATGATCATAGGATATTGACCGAATGGCCTGAATCAAACCAACCAAACCCGATATCAGGACAAAAGTCATGAGCATCGGATCAAGCTGATGATAGAAATCAATAACCTGAAAATAGGCACAGGCTATAAGAATACTTGCCCCTAGGAAAAATGAAATAACCGCAGAAACCACGAATGTTCGAATAAATGTAATGGTATGGTTAGTCATAACGCTTCTCCTGTGGGTTAATTTTCACCTTAATCAATTGAAATTGGCTTAATCTATGGAGTCTAAAATAATGGAAGATTAGACTCGTGCCAGTCCCCATAATCACAGCACAAAACAACTGAAGAAAATCCGAATTCTTCAGATAGATAGCATCCTCAAAATAAGATGCCGCAATAATGAACATCCCACCAACCCCTAAAACAGCAATCATGGATACTAAGATCGGAAGCGCAATCTTGCGCACTCGCCCAAATGGGCTATGCCACTGATCCTGATAGAATTTTTTTGAATCTTGATAGTTCATAATCATCCTGATTAAGAGGTTGACCTGTACTACCAGAATCTCAGAAAAAAGTTAACAGGGTGTTGATGGAGCCCCCCTCCGGAGAGATTAAAAATTTGTAAATTAAAAAGGAGTAGGAAATTCCCTCATTTCCCCCTATTTTAAAAGAAATATAATTGAGTTAATACGTCAGCATTTAATGAAGAATCTAACCTGTCATTTTTCAACTGTCTTTTAACCGATCTTAAAGTCAGGAGAAATATCATGACATTTCACGCAACAATTGTCACTCTTTTCCCGGAAATGTTTCCAGGGTCTTTGGGAGGATCGTTAACAGGCAAAGCCCTAGATGACGGGAAATGGCAGCTCGATACTGTCCAAATACGCAACTATGCTTTGGATAAACATCACACGGTTGATGATACCCCCTATGGCGGGGGTGCCGGCATGGTCATGAAAGCTGATGTCGTTGATCGTGCCTTAGTCGCAGCCCAAGAAAAAGGATTGCCGGATCGCAAAATGATTTATCTTTCCCCGCGTGGCAGGCCTTTCTGCCAGGCTATGGCTCATGATTATGCTCAAACATCGGGGCTGATTTTGCTGTGCGGGCGATACGAAGGTGTTGATCATCGCGTCATCGAAGACTGGAGCATGGAAGAAGTCAGTATCGGCGATTATGTCTTAACTGGCGGAGAACTCCCTGCCCAGATTTTACTCGATGCTACGGTTAGATTACTTCCCGATGTGCTGGGTAACAAAAATTCTTTGGAAAATGAGAGTTTTGAGCTTGGCATTTTGGAATATCCGCAGTATACTAAACCTCAAAACTGGAAAAATAAGATCGTGCCTGGTGTGCTGCTCTCAGGCGATCATCAAAAAATTGCCGAATGGCGCCAGGAAGAAGCAGAAAGAATAACGCGAGAGCGTCGGCCGGATTTATGGCAAGCGTTTCTCAAAACTCGTACTTAGGAGTTATTCATGAACTTATTACAAAAGTTGGAACACGAGCAACAAACTCGCTTGTCCGAAGGTAAGGTGATCCCAGAATTTAAAGCCGGTGACACCGTCCGTGTAAATGTTAAAGTTGTCGAAGGTGAACGCACTCGTGTTCAGCCATACGAAGGTGTTGTTATCGGTCGCCGCAATGCAGGTGTTCGTTCAACATTCCGTGTTCGCAAACTATCATCTGGTGAAGGCGTTGAGCGTGTATTCCACCTCTTCTCACCAAACATTACCGTAGAACTTGTTCGTTCCGGTCGTGTTCGCCGAGCAAAACTATATTACTTGCGTGGCCGTACAGGTAAAAGCGCACGTATTGCTGAACTTAAAAAGCCAAGAGTTGCAACAAAAACAGCAACATCAGCTGAATAAAGTTTTACTACTTAAGGGCGATTATCAATCGCCCTTTTTTCTGTTTATTCTAAATTAATCCCTCAAAGGGAAAAAGAACAAAAAACAAAAAACAAAAATAAAAACTGACTAGGAGGAGAGTCATGAACTATATTTTGCTAAGCGCCCTGTTGGCATCAACAGCGGTGGGGACGGATCCTGCGTCAATGGTAAGCCCATCCAAAAAACGATCTCATGATCAAATGATGGAATTTCCGGTATTAGAATCAACTAAAGGACATCTCCGTCACCAAGCACTCACAAAATGGAAGAACGCTATTGCAAGATCCGATGATCCTGACGTACGCGCCGTTATGTTTGATGAAACAGATCGTATGCGATCTGTTGCAAACTATGACGAAGCCGAATACTTTAATAGAGAAATTCAACAACGGCGTGCTGTTCGACAACACGCACCAGACCGATCTAACATTCATAAACGCGCGAAATTTGTTGAAGATGAATTAGTTCTGGGCATTCATCAATGTTACGGAATAGCCGAAGATGAACTTGACAGCTTAACGACTATCCAAACTCGTCTGGATGACATTATTGCTCACTCCAAAAGCATCACTCAAGATGCGAAAACATCCGTTCTAACTGGATATATTCAATACAAACGGCCACAACAACATCCGGATGATGAGATTAATACGAGTGTCGCACAAATCCTAAGTGGATTCATTTCTACGTTAAGAGAAATCCAATCACTCTTAAATGCGATTCCTGATGATACCCTTGCTATTGCACCAAAAACAGCACTCGCAGGCACACGAGAAAACGCAGTTCCAGAGTTATTGGAGAGGGTTAACGTCTATTTCCAAGAACGCGGCCATCCATCTGAAGCAACCTATCCCACCATCAAAAGTTTACTCTTGGCTTTAAAAACTTATGATGTTGATATAGCCCATCATCGCTCCGGACAGTCCGGCGTCAAAGGATTAACGCGATTGGAATCTTTGATCGGTGGCTATGAATTTGGATCAGAAGCAACATTCTACCCCCAAAACCCAAGCCTCTACAATGTTATTCTTAGCTGTAACCTTGATCCTCAGCTTAAAGAAAAACTAATCCATTGCCGCGCACGACTCTTAGAAATATCAAGGCTCATCACAGAAAGGCCATCTGTACAGCTTACCAATCCAGGCGTAATAGCATTACTCTGCCATCATAATAGCCAAACACGCCTTGATGCTCAACTATTAGCAAATCAGCATCAACAACAAACTCTGAGCTATAGTGCTGTCATGAGTAACATCAATCTCTGGAGTCAACAAAAGTCTTTTCTTGAGCTTCATGCACTGAAGACAAAAGATGATTTTGGCACCTACAATACAGAAGCAAAAGCAAGATCCTCAAAATTCAATACGATCCATAGAACATTAACCCAAATGACAGAAACATTCAGTGGCCGAATCCAATCGTTGGCACCTGTGACAAAAATGTTAAAAACGCTGGGCGTAACACCTTCGCTTGACATGACCAGAGCCAGTGATTTTACCGAAACCATTCAAGATTTTTTCGAATCGAAACTAGGGGAAATCACTGTCGGAATGCTTGAACATGATATAGGACAATATTTCCAAGCAGAGAGAAGATCAACGTTCCTCAGTGACCTTGTCTGGTATAAAAATGAACAACGCTCTATACAAGATTCAGCCCAAACAAATGCACTTATTGCCTCCATTATTGAAGCTCAAAATGCTCATGTTGCCTTTATGCGCTCTTTACAGGCGATCAGAGATAATTTTTCAAATTTGAAATTTAAACCAACAAGTGATTTGGGCGTTCAAAAATCTCAGCTCTTCTTATTCGATATGCTTCAGCCCACAAATCATTATATGACACGCCCTCCTCGAGAAAGAGCAGACTTATATAGGCATACACTCAATGCGTTGTTAGATTCAACAATCTGGAGTGATAACAGTTACGATCGCACTCTTGATCTTATCACAACAGCGCGTGATGCCTATACAGCAGCAATTAAAAGTATAACAAGCATTACCTTGCCTGCCTATGATGACGGAGAATCCTTTACAATCCCAGGATTTGGCGCAGATGATCTTGACTATGTCAACGAGCCTCCCACCGGATCTGCACCGCCCCCTCCACCGCCATCATTCTACACATGGCAAAGACTACAAACGTCTCTCTCACACCATATTGCAACACAGCCGGAGGCAAAACAAACAATGATCGATATCTTAACTGAGGTCATTAACAATGCACTACGCTATGCAGATGCAACCGTACCAACCGCATCAGAACTAAAACAAAAACTCGGACTTAACTCATGAAAAAAATAATTATATCATCCGCACTAATCTTATCATCTAGTATGGCCAAAATTAATATCACAACAGGACTCATTCTTGGTGGAACACACGAAAAAAGCAAAATAGCTGAATCCGTCACCATGCCCGCAGATAGTTACACTTTTGGTCAGAAAAATAAAGGCCGAGGGATCCTCGGTGGTATCAGCATCGGAGCCCAAACTCAATTCTCAAGATTTGTGATTAGCTCAGACATTGAAGTCTTTGCTGCCTATTCAAAACAATCGATCATTAAACAGCTCGATGATACCATTATTAATACATCTAAGATCTATAAGCGGGACTTCCGGTATTTAGGCGGACAAAATATTGGACTCAAACTTGGCTATGCTATCACACAAGGATTCAATATTTATATTCGACCCATGATTGGTGTTGATCGATTCCAGACGAAAATCATGTATTTGGATGATACAGGAAACCCCATCAACAACCGTCATAAAAACAAACATGTCCTTGCCAAGGGAATTGGGTTAGGTCTTGAAAAACGCGTTGAGTCATTCCTTATTGGCTTAGAAAGTCGTTATGTTAAAAATGGAACAATCCGACAAACACACCGCTTCCTTGACAATCCTCAAGATACAACAACCTTAAAAACAAAGCCATCGCGCTATATGGCTTTGGTTAAAGTATCGTATGTCTTTTAACTGAAAGAGGGGGAAATCCCCTCTTCTCGATTATTCTTTGTTCGCTTTGACCTGTCGTAACAGCGTTATAACAACCCGACGATTTTCAGGTGCCATCGGATTTTGTGGATCAGCAAGTTCAGTATCAGCCTTACCAAGAATCGAATTGATTCGAGATTTATCAACACCATTTTCCGTCAGAATTCGTCGTGATGCATTAGCACGATCCGTCGACAATTCCCAGTTTGTCAAAAGCGAACGCTGCGCATATTGATTTGCATCCGTATGACCAATGATATTCAGTTTATTAGGAACACCTTTGATCGCTGTCGCAACAACCTTTAAAATATCTTCCATTTGCTTATACATACGACTTGACCCACTTGGGAACATTGCATTCTTGAGATGATCAATGATCTCAATGTTGAGGCCTTCCTTAGTTAAAACAATCTTGATGTTTTGATTGAGCTCTTTAAGATCCGGCATTTTCTCAAGGGTTTGTTTAATCTGTTCACTCACTTCATTGAGTTTGGATTCTTCCTCTTGTTGGGATTTATAGGTCTGTGCTTGGGATGCTTTGATCAGATTATTCTCAATGTCTTTTTTAGCCGACTCTTCATCTTGTTTTTTTACATCCTCAGTTTTCCCGCCATTATCATTGGCATTAACATCCGGATGCTCTGTTTCTCCGGCGGCTGTACCACCCTGACCTCGTTCTGTTGGCGGCATTGGCTTTACTCTGATTGCATTTTCTGCAGCATCATCCATTGCCCCTTGGGTTTCCTTGATTGATGTTCCCCCCATAACACCTTCATATCCCCCTCCCTTTGACGTTGAAGCAAAGGGGTCAAAATAATTAGCAATACCACGTCGCTGTTCTTCTGATGTTGCATTCAATAACCACATCAGCAGGAAAAAAGCCATCATAGCCGTCACAAAGTCAGCATAGGCAATCTTCCACGCACCACCGTGATGGGCATGCCCTGATACTTTTTTTATTTTTTTGATAATGGGTTGAACGGGTTTATCACTCATTTACGCCACCGATAGATTCTGAATCGATTCCTCCATCTCAGCAAAAGATGGTCTAAAATCTGTCTCGATGCTTTTACGAGCAAATTCAACAGCAATAGCAGGAGCATATCCGTTCATACTGGCCAGAATCCCGGCCTTCATACAACTCAGGTAACGCGATTCACCGTCTTGTAGAATTTTAACACAGCTTGCAAGCGGGGACATAACACCATAGGAAATCAAAATACCGGCAAACGTTCCAACCAAGGCAGCACCAATCAGATGCCCTAAAACTTCAGGGGGCTGGTTAATAGATCCCATAGTATGAATCACGCCCAGAACAGCAGCAACAATACCCAGAGCAGGAAAAGACTCACCAAAAGTTGTCAGTGTTGCACTAACGGCATGTTGTTCTTGATGATGAACTTCTAGCTCTTCATTCATTAAATCTTCGATCTGATGAACATTTTCAGCACCCATCGTTAACATTCGCATGTAATCACAAAAGAAATCTGTCGCATGATGATCATTAACAAAAACGGGGAATCGGTTGAATAGAGCACTATCATGCGGGTGATCCAAATGTGTTTCTAATTCCAGCATTCCCTTGGTCTTTATTAGTTTAAAGACGGTATACTGCATTGTTAAGAGTTCAAGAAAGTCTGCTTTGGTATATTTGGCTCCCTTAAAGGCTCGGCCATAAGCCGCCCCTATTTTTCCTACTATGTGCTTTGGTGTTGCAATGATCATCGCCCCTGTTGCTGCGCCAAAGATAATAACGAATTCCAAGGGTTGCCATAAGATCCCTACGTGCCCACCATGGGCAGCATAGGCACCAAGGACACATCCAAAAACAATAAGAAAACCAACAATAAATAACATTTGATCACCAAGATACACTTGTTCTTATTCTAAGTTTGCGCTTTTGCTCGTAAAAAATTAGTAAACGTTCAGAATTTTTTAGGTTTATTTATAAATAAATATTGATTAAATTTTTATTGAATCGTATGGTTTCCTTGGATCAATACTTAACTAAGGAACGACATGATGCCTAAATTCTTAAAAATGATCTTAACAACAACGTGCTTTGCTTTCGTTTTAACACCAATAGTTGCATCCGATGACGAAGGCGAGAGTGGTAGTAGCGTCGATATCTCTAGTTTGTTCGGGGGTGGACGTCAAGAACAACAACCCTCTATTTCCAGCCTACTCTTGCAACAAATCCCAGGTAATAGCTTATCTGATACAACAGAAAACCTCATTCAAATATTCGAAACAGGCGGAACATTCTCTTTTGTATGGAAAAGCGATAATGACGACCTTAAACTCGATATCACGTATAGCCCGAATTCAGAGATAACCTCAAGCATGGAGTCATTCATAAGGATTGAATCTTCGCTAGCATCGACCCTCAGCACAGCACTTCAACGTACCTTTTTCCCGGATGGGGACTATTCAACCCAAAACTGCACGGCAAGAGCAAAAAAGGTTGCTCAGCAAACGTCTGATTTAAAAACGTTAGGCAATCCTAAACTCCTTTCATTCTATCAAAATCATCCGGAATTATTTGGTGAAGGTGGATTAAACGCCTATGTTAAGGCTAACCTACAAGGGGCATTTACTGCATCTCAAACATACGCTGAAGAAGAAGAGAAACTAGACCAGGCTCTCTTACAAAAAGTTCTGGGAATGCATGATCCTCTTGTATTTACTTTTGCATTTCCACGCACAGATGGCATTTTACGGGATAAAAAGAGTAACAGTGAAAAAGTTTTTGGCAATACCTGCCGAACCTATGTAATGGATGCAAACAAGAAAGGAACTGTATCTATTGGTCTTTGTGCAACACAACAACAAGTCAAAGCAAGCCTTGGAGATAGGACGATAACATCAGGAACCGGCCTTAGTAATATTATTTCTGAGTTCGAATCCCTTGTCACCCAAACCTTAAAATCATTCTTAACAGCAGCGGCTATGAAATCAGGAACGTCATCACGCCCATCAATGTATCATTGATAAAGTTTAAACCGTGCAGACACGGCGGCGTGGTCAGATCCAAACCGCCGAGCCTCCGGGTCTTTTATTGCTCCCAACGGCAAGAGTTTTCCCTCTTCATCATACTCAACAGGATTGATTAAACAATCCAAAACACTTGCCCGTTCTGTCCCATAAAAAATAATATCTAACATAGAGGATGAACTGAATTTCCCTCGGCGATCAATTGCAACAGCATCAGCCCCGTACCCCAATATTGTTGTTTTATGCCCACGATTACCAGATTGACTTGCATCACCGACACCAACTTTGTCAAGATAGCGCATATAGGTTTCATGATCCCTTGTATCCCTGAAATTACGATCACCAACACTGACAAACCATTTCCCTGACCTAAGATCCTGATAAATATAATCTAATTCCATTTTGGCCGCTAAGTCGCGACTGTTATGCCATTTTTCTGTCATGCTGCCATGGGGAAAATGATTATTATAAAAAACAAAGGGTAACCCATCTTTTTTCCGAACAAACTCAATACGCTGAGTTACTTTGCAATATGCCCCCGTATCACTTCCTACATCTTTTGATGGAATAGACGGCGTAGAAGAAATCCACCAATGTGATTCAGAGCTAACATCAAACATCTCGTGTCGGTACATAACAACCATTCCTTCATCATATAAGTTATCAGATCGCTTGATTTTTCTGCCTGTCACAGCATTGATAGCAATAAACTTATATCCCAGCAAAGCCGCCTTGAGATCGATATACTGCTGTCCTGTTACTTCCTGCAGGCCAATAAGATCATGTTTTTGTATATGCTGAATAATGGCACCTTTACGCATATCCCATTCGTGCCCTTTGACATCAAGCCCTTTTAATAAAATATTATAGGATAGAATAGAAATCTGCCTGGATTGATCCTGAGGATATTTAGTCCCCAAATTATCAATAAGATGATCAAGCCTTGGGTTGCGACACAACCTAAGTTGCTTAGTTATGCGTTTTTTTCGATATAATATATCACACGATAACACTGAGGCACAATAACGCCGCTTATAATCCACAATCATCTTTTGGTTCGGGATCCCACTCCGATTAAACAACTGCAAAGGTGGATCATCCGCTGAGATAATGTAACTTTTGCAAGGTTGTTCAATGGTATCATCGTAAAATGCTGGGATAGGATCTCTCGGTCGCTTTTTGAAACTGATAAAGTCACCCTGTTTAAATGTTTTCCACGCCTCTTTTAAACCGCCAATTGACGGTGTTAATATCTCTCGGCGATTCATAGCAATATTATGGACAAAGTATTTCTCCATAATTGCCCTGGCGTTCTGATGCGACCAAACAAATACAAAAAAAGCCGCAGAGTTGCGACTTTTTAATTTATCAAGAGCATAGACCAACGGTCGTGGAATTCCATTATCCCTGATATAAGCATCCCTTTTTTCAATGGTATGCTCAGATAATGATTTAGGCGGTATGATTGTTTGATCAGCCATAGCCCAATGAATCGAATCAAAATCAACAACATAAATCTCAGATGATACAGCTACACCAAAAAGCACAGATAGAAACCCAATTTTCATGCTACGCCTCCCCTGATTTAATTTAACTTTAGCGCAAAAATATGCGACGATGTCACAAGTTAATTCAGGTTAAGATTAAATAATGAAATACCTCACCGTTGTAGCCCTCGCCCTGAGGAATGCCAAGAATCAAGTCCTGATTGTCCAACGCCCGGACACAACCTATTATTCAGGATATTGGGAATTTCCCGGTGGCAAGATTGATCCTAACGAAACACCGGAACAAGCCTTGTGCCGGGAAATAAAAGAAGAAATTAATCTGATCATCCATGAGGAAGACCTATCGCCTGTTGCGTTTACAACCCATCAATATCCTCATGCTCATGTCACCATCCTGTTATTCAATTGCCATAAGTTTGAAGGCGACCTCAACATGAATGAGGGACAACCGGGATATGTGTGGATTGAGGCATCCCAAATCCACACTCTAAAAATGCCGGAAGGAAACTATAAGATACTGGATCGACTATAGCCCTTAAATTTACCTATTTTATCTTAATCTTTATATTGTATAATGGGAGCAAAGGTCGATAGCTGGATCACGATATGGAAAAATGGCAAAAGCTTGCATCAAAGGAGCTCAAAGGGCATCCTATTGACCACCTCGCCTGGAAAACAACCGACAACATCCCCATCAATCCTGTTTACGGTCAAGAAAACCTTCCCGGGATCCCGCCCTATACCCGCGGCATACGTGCGACCATGTACGCCAATCGCCCGTGGACAATCCGCCAGTACGCGGGGTTTTCATCCGCAGAAGAAACCAATGCTTTTTATCATGAATGCCTCAAGGGCGGTCAAATGGGATTGTCTGTAGCCTTTGACCTTGCAACCCACCGTGGTTATGATTCCGACAATCCTCGCGTAACAGGTGATATTGGCAAGGCTGGCGTTGCGATTGATACCGTCGATGATATGAAACGACTGTTTGATGGAATCCCCCTTGATAAAATCAGCGTTTCCATGACCATGAATGGTGCTGTTATCCCTATCATGGCTTTTTTTATTGTTGCTGCCGAAGAGCAAGGAATATCGCAGGATAAATTATCAGGTACACTTCAGAATGACATCCTGAAAGAATTCCTTGTGCGCAACACGTTTATCTATCCCCCTGCCCCCAGCATGCGGATTGTCGGTGACATTATTGCTTATTGCTCAAAAAATCTGCCTCGATTCAATCCGATCTCAATCTCGGGCTACCACATGCACGAGGCTGGTGCCACACCCGCCCAAGAGCTTGCTTATACCCTTGCTGATGGTCTGGAGTACGTCAGAACAGCCTTAGCCACGGGGTTGCAAGTGGATGATTTTGCGCCACGCCTGTCCTTCTTTTTCGGCATCGGCATGGATTTCTTTTCTGAAGTGGCAAAACTCAGGGCAGCGCGAACCCTGTGGCATGAGATCATGGCTCAGTTTAAGCCGGAAAACCCACAAAGTTTAATGCTCCGTACCCACTGTCAAACGTCTGGTGTTAGCTTAACCTACCAAGATCCGCTCAATAACGTTGTTCGCACAACCATCGAAGCCCTGGCAGCTGTTTTAGGCGGAACCCAATCCCTACACACCAACTCCTATGATGAGGCTTTGGGATTACCGACCCCACAAAGTGCACGCATAGCACGACACACACAGCTTATTCTTGCCGAAGAAACAAATGTTACAAAAGTTGTCGATCCTCTTGGTGGCAGTCACTATGTTGAATCCTTAACCCAATCCCTGATGGATAAGGCCAAAGAATACATGAAAGAAATCGAAGATCTTGGCGGGATGACCAAAGCCATTCAATTGGGTCTTCCTAAGCGTCGTATCGAAGAAGCGGCAGCTCAACGACAGATTCGCCTGGATCGCCAAGAAGATATCGTTGTCGGTGTGAACAAATATCAAGGCAACGATGCGCCTGATGTTGACGTCCTTGATATCGACACACACAAGGTCAGGGAACAACAACTTAAATCGCTCACCACCATCAAAAAATCCCGAGATCCACACCAGATAGAAACCCTGTTGCACGCTTTACGGCATGCAGCAAAAACATCTGATAACTTACTTGAAATCGCGATCAAAGCCGCGCGTGCTCGGGCAACCCTCGGTGAGATATCCCAAGCCCTTGAAGATGTGTTTGGTCGATACCAAGCCCCCGTAAAAACCCTAACCGGAGTCTGGCAAAAATCCATGATCAATGACCCTGATTTTATAAAACTTCGTGAAGATGTCGCGCGTTTTGCACAGGAAAACGGTCGCCAACCGCGCATACTACTCGCAAAATTAGGGCAAGACGGTCATGATCGAGGGATCAAGATTATCGCAACCGCTTTTGCTGATGCAGGGTTTGACGTTGATCTTGCTCCTTTATTTCTAACACCGGCCGAAGCTGCAAAACAAGCCGTTGAAAACGATGTGCATGTTGTCGGTATCTCGTCTTTGGCTGCGGGGCATAAAACCCTTATTCCCGATCTTATTCAAGAATTGAAATCCTATCAAGCTGATGACATTAAAGTCATTTGTGGTGGAATCCTGCCACCGGCAGACCATCAATTCTTGATTGACCAGGGTGTGTCAGCCCTATTTACACCCGGCAGCCCCTTGATTGAAGTGGTCAGGAAAACGCTAGATACAGTTAGGGTGTGCCCTTAATTTAATCTGAGGAATTAAAAGTTTTTTTGGAGGATTACCCAACGACCCTTTTCAGGAATGATGGATTTCATTATACTAAACTCAATAAATTGGAAAAATGTGGCTGATGTTGGGTATTAATAGTCATCCCATTTAACCTTGATATAGCTAAATTCGTCGCTCACCTAGGTAAACTAGGCATCGCTCCTCAGTTAACTGTATCAAACTTAACTGGGACAACTATAGTAAAGGAAAATAGGCTATGCCTGTTACAATCGTAAATGTATTTGCAGCACAACACACTACACTAGAAGATTGCGTTACTATTACCGATAATCAATTAACTATTTCAGGCTTTGACTCTTTTCGTAGATCTATCATAGATAATTCATCATCGCAGATTTCGGCATGGGATAATTTCAAATTTATAGATTTATTTGCAGGTATTGGTGGTATACGGCTGGGTTTTGAACATGCTGGCGGCCAGTGTGTTTTTTCATCCGAGTGGGACGAACAAGCGGCAAAAACATATGAAGCAAATTTTGATGAGCATCCCGCAGGTGACATAACAAAAATAGATTCGAAAGATATACCTGACTTTGATATATTACTTGCAGGTTTTCCTTGCCAACCGTTTAGTATAATTGGTGACAAAGAAGGTTTCAACCACGAAACACAGGGAACACTATTCTTTGATATCGAGCGCATATTACGCGACAAACGCCCAAAGGCTTTTATGCTTGAAAATGTCAGGAACTTAACCGTACATGACGGAGGGAAAACTTTTAAGATTATTATCAGCCACTTAGAGGCATTGGGATATAAAGTATATACACGTATTCTTAATGCTCTTGATTTTGGTGTTCCTCAAAAACGTGAACGAATAATAATATGCGGCTTCCTTGACGACGTAGATTTTCAATTTCCTCACCCTGTTTCCGAGCATAAAAAGTCATCACTTTCTGATATTCTTGAAAGCGAAAGTAACCTAGATGCATCCTTGTGGGTTCGCGATGACATTAAACGAAGTCGTTTTGAGCGTATGAAAACTAAACTTGAGCAACCATATATAACTCACGAAAATATAGGAGGTTCAGTGACACCTCACCATTTTTCTTGTGCATTACGCTCAGGCGCATCAGCAAATTATATACTAATAAATAATGAACGCCGTCCGTCTGCAAGAGAGATGCTAAGGCTACAAGGATTTCCTGATACATTTAAAATCGTTGTATCGTACAGTAGTATAAAAAAACAAGCTGGAAATAGTGTTGCCGTTCCTGTTATAAAAGCGGTTGCGGAAGAAATGATAATCGCACTTAAAAAGTATGAACAAGAGAATATAAATAATGGACATTAAACAAGCGAAATCCATACTTGATAAAATTATTCAAAAGTCCCGAATACATCTCTATAAGCCTATTCAGATCGCGGAAATACTTTATCATCATAGGACATTCCCAGGAATGTTTGACCTATTAAATCTTGATTGCTACCGCAACCCAAGCAAAAAATGGCGTAATGATATTAGTATTATTTTGCTTGGTCGTATATGCACAAGTAGTGCTCGATTTCAGGATGATTTATTTAATGACAATGCTATACCCCCACAAATCTTAGATATACTCGGTCAAGAAAATATCCGTACAGGTGGTGCGGTTGAAGCATATATTTATAGTCGATTTATGAATAAGCATACACAATTAGCAGAGGCTCTGAACTATTGCTTATCCGCATCACGTGAAAGTTTCTGTCTTATAACATTCATAAATTCATTCCGCAATGAAACAGGATTGAAGCGGAGTATAGACAAAGTTTATGAAGTTATTGTTTATGCACTTCTTTCGACAATCGTTTCTGCACTTGAATTAAGAATTGAAGTATCTATAGACCAAACAAAAAGCGATCTTTTGACAGAATTTGATGACTTTGCAAAAATGATTATGTGCCTTGATACGAGTAACACAAAAAATACACAAAGTGCAAAGATCTTTCGTGTTGGTGTAACGAATGCTGCTGATAGGGGACTTGATATGTACTCAAATTGGGGGCCGGCTATTCAAGTAAAGCATTTGAGCCTTGATGAGGAATTAGCAGCAGAAGTTGTCGATAGTGTTTCAAGTGATAAAATCGTTATCATTTGTAAAGATGCTGAAGAAAAATTAATTGTATCATTGCTTAATCAGATAGGCTGGCGCAGCAAAATACAAAGCATTATCACTGAAAAAAACCTCATTAACTGGTATGAAAAAGCTTTACGTGGTCAATATGCTGATATGTTAGGCGATGAATTGCTGTATTGCTTGTGTACCGAAATATCGAATGAATTTCCATCTTTAAGTAAAACTCCCGATATACTCAAAGATCGTAGATATGATGAAATTCATAGCGAATTATGGATGTAAGTTTTATGAGAACATTTCTTTATCAGAGCCTTGTTTGCAGCACTGACTATGATAACTTTAATTCGGCTATATTATCTGAATTCACAATTGGTGAAATGATCATTAACCATCCCGACGGCCTGCATAAAGGCATACATGATGGTTGAGCCAACAAAGGACATCCCTCGTTTCTTGAGATCTTTCGAGAGCTTGTCTGATTCAGGTGATGTTGCTTGAATATCTGCCATGGATTCCGGATTATTGACAAGGGGCTTGCCTTCTACAAAATTCCACAGGTATTGAGAAAAACTACCAAATTCTTTTTGAATCAACAAAAAGACCAGTGCATTCTTGCGAACAGAAAAAACTTTCAAACGATTGCGGATAATATCACCCGTTACAAGAATCTGTTCTAATACTACATCGGTCAACGCTGCACATTTTATGGGATCAAAATTATGGAAGGCCTGGCGATAACCATCTCGACGTTTAAGGATTGTATACCAACTGAGTCCGGCCTGCGCCCCTTCAAGAATGAGCATTTCAAACAAATGCCGATCATCATAAACAGGAATACCCCACTCATGATCATGGTAAGCAACATAATCCGGTTTATCTAGTGGAACCCAAGAACAACGAGACATTCTATATAACTTTTAATGATAATTGTGGTGCGGTCGAGAAGACTCGAACTTCCACGGGATCTCTCCCACAGCGACCTCAACGCTGCGCGTCTACCAATTCCGCCACGACCGCAAATAATGTACTACAAATATCAAATCCCAGATAACTTAGCAAGTGATATTTACAATGAATCGTCTGAAATAGCGGGCGGAACACATCCGCCATCTAACCTATTTTCTTCCCAGCAAGAATTCTGGGTCAATGATAATTTTACCCTCTGCAATCTTGACTTCAGGGACAGCTTCAGCTGTAAATGGTAAGGTTAAAATCTCACTCTCCGGTGTTTTGATATCAAAAAAGTCCCCTGCCCCAAAATTTTGGACAGATAAAACCTCACCAAAAAGAGAACCCTTCGCATCTTCGACACGCAAACCAACTAAATCTTCATAATAAAACTCATCATCACTCGTCTCTGGTAGCTCTGATCGATCCACATACAACTGGATTCCGCGCAAAGCCTCGGCCGCATCACGATCCGCCACCCCGGCAACAGTAACAACCAAAAGATCGTTATACTTAGGAGCAAATAATTTCAAGTCATACCGCTTTCCTGTAGCATCACGCAGAGTCTCGTATTCGAATAAATCTTCAGAATATTCTGTAAAAGTTTTTACCTTCACAGCACCTCGCACACCATGGGGAGATGTAATCTCAGCCAAACATACAGGATTTTTTAACGTTGGATCTGTTATTTTCTTGATCGCCATTGTCTCTACCTCATAAAAAAACCCCGGCATACGCCGAGGCTATATTTTGTCTCAAAGAGCAACTTACTCAGCAGCAGGAGCTTCTTCTGTCGGAGCAGATTCTTCAACAGCTGGCGCAGCAGCGGCAGCTGCAGCAGCTTTTGCTTCTTCCGCTGCCAAACGAGCGGCTTCTACAGCAGCAGCTTGTTCTTTTAAGCGTTCTTGAGCTTTTGCCTTTGGTTGAGATTTCTTGGTTTGAGCTGTTTTCTCTGCACCCTTAACCAAACCGGCTGTTGCTAAGAAACCAGCAACGCGATCAGAAGGTTGTGCACCAACAGACAACCAGTACTGTGCACGTTCTGCATTGATAACAATACGTTCAGCGTGACCTTGGTCTAAAAGTGGGTTATATGTCCCAACTTTTTCAATGAATTTACCGTCACGTGGAGCTGTTGCTTCTGCAACAACGATTCTGTAAAATGGACGCTTTTTGGCACCACCACGGGCTAGACGAATTTTTAAAGCCATTATTTTATCTCTATAAAAAAATACAATTGTCCATATAATTACATTATTCACGCCAGGTCTGCAATAAAAAACTTAAGCACTCACCCAAGTTTTTGATTTTTATCCTGTTTCATGCTCAGGCAACCGCGTTATTCTTGACAGAAAACTGCTCAAAAGCAGCAATAGCATCCGCTGCATACATCAAAGATGGGCCACCTCCCATATAAATGGTCATTCCCAAAACTTCTTCGACTTCAGCTTTTGTCGCCCCTAATTTGACTAAAGCTTCAGCATGGAACCCAATACAGCCATCGCAACGCGTCGCAACACCAATGGCCAAAGCAATCAGTTCTTTCGTCTTTTTATCTAAAGCCCCATCTTTAAGTGCAGCCTGAGCCATAGATGAGAATCCCTGCATTGTCTCAGGAATATCTTGGCGCAAGGTTTTCATATTTCCTGAGATTCGTTGAGTAATAGCGACATAATCTTTTTGCATCATAACCTCCGATTATAGGACTTGATTATATTATAACGTGAATTATAAAAAATCAGCTATATATTTCTAACTGACATGAAGAAGTACCTCCAATACCTGCCCTATTAATTAAACCAGTAAAATACTGTATTCATGATAAAAATAAAATAAACATTGTATTGTCATCAAATATATCTATATACAAAATATAGACTACAATAAGGATGACATTACATGCATAAAAAATTTTTATCTTATCTTCTCTTTGGCCTATCAGCCCACGCCTTTGATAAAGCAGAATTCCTGTTCGAACAAAAAGATTACTCAGGTGCTGTCAAGGGTTTTCTAAAAGATACTCAAATCAACGATGCACGCGTATTTCCATTCTTGCAGCACTGCCAGCAAAACAGCCTCATAAATCCCGACAACCTTGACGAGCAAGTACGCACTGCCTGGTTTGAAAGATTAGACCACGCACAATTCGCCCCGACAGGATATCCGGGTGGGGATCTATTTTTACAGATATCCCTATTAGCTCAAGACATTGATAAGAATTCGGCTAAAATTGAATCCCTAAGCCGGCAATATCAGACAGGGTATGGCTTTTTTGTTCTAGCGCGCCACAAAGAGAACAGCTTACCGTCTAAACCAAGTAACGGCAAAATTAAGGCTATCATTACCGGATACAAAAATGCTGCAGGATATGCAGACCCGTATTCGATCCTTGCTCTCAGTCATTTTGCAACGACACATAAAATTAAAATTGATAAATCACTTTTAAATGAAGTCCAATATCTTAAGGCTCAGGGAATTGAATCTGCCAATGCCGAATCAGGCCTTCCCGAAACCACCCTGTCCAGACTGTATAGAACCGGTGGGAAACTCATAGGAACCCAGCTACAATTTGTTCAGGACAGCAAACGGAAAATTCAATGGCAATTTGTAGCCGCACAAAAAGGCAACGTCGACATACAAGTGATGTGGGGAATGTATGCCAGCAAAATGAGTACAGAGTTCCCCACTATCCCAACAACCAATGCTCCTCAGCAGTATCAATGGTATTACCTTGCAGCATTAGCGGGTAGCTTTGATGCACAACACAAATCAGGTGAGGCTTTCTCCGGCAACTCAGATAGTCTTTTTACAGCAGATATACACCGAAGTACCTATTGGTTCATGAGAGCACTAAAATCATTCGAAGCTATTAAACCTACCGATATAAACTATGCCCTATACCAACAATCACATCTTCGATGTTTGCAAATGCTTGGGTTTATTTATGACAAAGGGCAAAAAGGGGTGGTTGTTGACGAGAGTAAAGCTTTGGATTATTTCAAAATCGCAGCAGAACTATATGAAGACCCAACAACACTTTATAATGCAGCAAGTATGATTGACAATGGACGTGGTACCCAGGCTGACCCTGTCACTGCCAAGAAATATTTTGAACGTGCATCAAATAAAGGCGATCAAGATGCGTCTTTAGTGCTGGCAAAACGATATATAAATGGGCAGGAAGGCCTTTACGCTAAAAATCAAACGTTAGCCTATGGCTATCTGAAACGAGCAAAAGATCATCCCAACGCAAAATATCTTCTATCAAGGTTATTGACCCATGACTATCCTGGTTTTGATAGTTTTACTATCTCTAAAGATGAAAAAGAAGCAAACAGACTGCTTCGGGAAGCAATACAAGCAGACTATATTAACGCTAAACTGTACTGGATTGAAAAAAACTTCAATCAACGTCAAGCATTATCTCAGGATGACAAAAGTTATCTCATTCAACTCATAATAACCCTGGCTGATGCTAATAACCAAGCTGCAATTGAAAAGCTATGCCAGTTGATGATCGAGAATTTTGACAGTCGTTTTGAAAATTGTGATGAAAAAATCCACGATTATTTATTCCTGCTAGCAAAACAACAATCAGATTTTGCTTATGGCAACCTTGGCTATGCCCATGAGAAGGGAATATGGGGATTTGAACAGTCATTTGATAAAGCAATCGAATATTATCGCCTCATACCAGACAACTATGGTGCACAAGCAAACCTAGGGTTTTGTCTCGAGCAAGCCTATGGCAGCACTGCTGCTGAAGAAATTGTTGACCTCTATAAAAAATCCCTGGCAGCAGGCAATGCTATTGCCGCGAACAATCTGGGAGCTCTTTATCAAAACGGCATCATCGTCGAAAAAGATGATATCCTTGCTGAAATGTATTATAAACAAGGTGCTAAAATGGGAGATGCTGATGCAACAGCCCAGTATATAGTATACAGCCGTTCAAAACCAATAACAGATGAAGAGTTCAATGATTTAATCAGATTAATCCCTCAACTTGATTCGACTGATCCATATCATCAGTATATTACAGCAATTCTTTTGATCGGTACAGGGTCTAGAGATGATGCTCTTACAATGCTTATTTCTTCTGCAACATCCGGTATTGTTCAAGCTCAATACACATTAGGATTATACCTATACATGCTATCATCCAACAGCAAATCTGACACAAAGATAACCATGAGAGCAGAAGCATTTGCTTTTCTTCAAGCTGCCGAAGATGCCGGATTTGAACTGGCAAAATCAGCTAATCGTATTTTACACAGGAATATCCCCCTTAACAATATACAAAAAGAAATCGCCAAGAAACTGCTCTCTGGAAAAACAGAAGAAGCCCGTCAAATACTTCAAAACGCTAGACAAGCACAAGAAGATGAAACTGAATATCTCCAGGATGATCAGCCAAAAGAAAAAACATCCAGCTCTAACGCCGAACAACGCCTAACGCGCGACCTTGAGGAATTTCTAGATCCGCAAAACAATATCACGTTCAAAGATTTCCAAAAGATCGTCCAACACATGGGTGGATCTATCACTAATGGCAAAGGATCTGGGGTTCACATCAGCTTAAATGGGCAAAAAACAGGCGTACACCGTATGCATCGATCTGGTCAAAGCTCAAATGTCAACTTGGAACCAGGACGAGCATCATCTTTAAGAGAGTTCATTCGACAAGCAATCAATCAACAACCAAACAATATTAACTAATCAACAGCCCTCAATTTTGAGGGCTCTATTTTTCTTCTTCCGCTGGCGTACCAACTAGGATATCCTGATAGAGTTGTTTCAGAGCAAAACCTAATTTACCTAGGTGAACGACGAATTTAGCGGCATCAAAATTCAATGGAATGACTATAAAAACATCAAGACGGAGTCGGTCAATAAATGCAAGGAATCATTGGAATTATTACGTTTTTAGGGGTTGCTTGGCTACTTAGTGAAAATCGATCAAAGACCGAATTGCGACCCGTCTTATCAGCCCTTGCCTTACAAATTCTATTAGCTGTGATCCTGATGAAATTTGACCTTGTCCGTGATGGATTTGGTAACCTTAGCACGGCTATAACAACCTTGAAAACCGCAACACAACAAGGAACACAATTTGTTTTTGGATATGTTGGCGGCGGCGAAATTCCCTTTGCCATGAACCCTGACTCAGCACAAAACACCTTTATTTTTGCTCTCCAAGCCCTCCCCATGATCATGGTTGTCAGCGCATTGTCTATGCTTTTGTTTTACTGGCGCATCATGCCTATTATCGTCAATGGCGCGTCCTGGATCCTACAGCGCACCATGAATATCGGCGGTGCCTTAGGTGTTGCAGCGGGAGCCAAGGTTTTGCTCGGCAACATTGACGCCCCTCTCCTGATCCGTCCTTACCTCAAAAACTTTACACGATCAGAAATGTTTGCTGTCATGACGTGCGGCATGGCCACCACATCAGCGACGGTCATGGCTTTATATTCTTATATATTAAAAGATACCATTGCCAACCCTATTGCTCATATCCTAATGTGCTCCATTATCTCTGTCCCTGCAGCCTTAGCCGTGTCTCGTTTGATGGTTCCTCAAGGCAGTACTCAGACCGAAGGACACCTTGTCATGCCTTATAAATTCACAGGCTGGATGGATGCCGTCAGCAAAGGAACATCAGATGGCCTGAATATCTTTTTAAATATCACGGCCATGTTGATTGTCGCCCTGGCTCTTGTTTATCTTGCAAATGCTCTCTTAGGACTTTTACCTAATGTTGATGGCTCCCCAATATCACTACAACGTATTTTTGGCTATTTCTTTGCTCCTGTAACGTGGCTCATGGGGATTCCGTGGCACGAATCGGCTGCTGCTGGTGCTTTGCTTGGCACAAAAACCGTTGTCAATGAAGTTGTTGCTTTCAGTGATTTGGCGGCACTTCCCAAAGGAACGTTAAGCGATCACACATCCACTATTATGACGTATGCGCTTTGCGGATTTGCCAATTTTTCTGCCATTGGTATCGTCATTGGGGGACTCGGTGCAATGGTTCCTGAACGACGGGACATGATTGTCAGCTTAGGATTAAAATCTGTTGCTTCCGGCACAATTGCAACATGTCTTTCCGCAACATTAGCTGGATTACTTCTGTAAAAAATCGAAGAAACGAAATAAAAGTAGTTTTTTGTTAATAAAAATATGGTTTAATTATAACTGTGACGTTTGTTTTGTAATATAAATACAAACAGGAGGCAGTTATGAGAACTCTACTCAGCATCTTATCCCTCGCATCGCTTTGTACAGCACAAGATCTTGACGAAAAACTTAAGCAATACGGCATTCCATCCCGCATACAAACAGGTTTTGGCAGCGTCCAAGAGATGCAGCGCGAATTTCGTGGAACTCAGCCAGAAGACCAGGAACTTAACGTGTCAGACCTGATCCAAGAGTTAAGCAATGAAGAGCCCCAAACACAGGAAGAATCAGCCCTTGCTCAAATAAAACATCTCGTTCCGGAACATGTCTATCAGAACATTCCGGCTAACTTTATCCTTAAGGCTCAGCTATCTCCCCATGATTCCCCCTATTTCCAAGCCTTTAAATTAGAAAGATTAGGATTGATCATCAAGGATATCCCGGCCAATTCCTTGTCAGCAAATGCCATAAGTCTCAGAAAAGTGTTAATGGCTCATTGCTTTTTAGTGGCCGGTAATAAACTCGAAAAAGCTCTCGATCAACAAGTTCGCGTCTCTCGGAATATCGCCCCTGAATTACTCATGGACGGTTATATGTCTGCAGGTCAATTCTACTACTGGGCAGCCGTCAACATGAATGAAACAGCACGAAACCTTGCGATGACATTTGCCCGACGATCCTTTGATAAAACAAGACAATCCATAGAACGTATTCCCCAAGAAAACTATGAATGGGATGTCATTGGCACAAAAACACTCAGAGAAGTCATTGCACTCAATGAAGCGAAAATTGAGGAATATCTGCAAGCTTAGGTTGATAGCGACAAACGCATAGCCGGATTATAAGGGGTCGGCTATAAAGTACGTGAGCGACGAATTTAGCTGTATCAAGGTTAACTGGGGTGACTATAACCTTCGTGGCGACGCTTCTTCCAATAGTCCAGTCGCTTTTGGATTTCCCGTTCAAATCCGCGCTCGACAGGATGGTAAAAAACTGACGCATCTAAATCATCAGGGAAGAATCGTTGGCCTGAGAAGGCTCCCTCGCAATCATGATCGTATTGATACCCTGCTCCGTACCCTTGATCTTTCATGAGTTTGGTTGGCGCATTCAAAATATGTTTGGGCGGGATTTGCGTATTGTGTTGTCCTGCATAAACAGCACTTGCCTTAAAGGCCATATAAACAGCATTCGATTTAGGGGCAGTTGCACAATAAACAATAGCATTGGCAATGGCAAGCTCACCTTCAGGACTCCCCAATCGTTCATAAGCTTGATGCGCTGCCATAGCATGGATCAAAGCCTGAGGATCCGCCAGCGCAATATCCTCTGAAGCAAAGCGAACGACTCGCCGCGCAATGTAAAGAGGTGGCTCACCCGCTTGAATCATCCGCTGGAACCAGTATAACGCCGCATCCGGATCTGACCCGCGCATGGATTTAATAAAAGCACTAATGATATTATAATGATAGTCCTGTGATTTATCATACAAGGCAAAGCGTTTTTGCAACCGCTCTCCCAATTCTGTGGCTGTCAAAGGGTGATCATCACTAAAATCAATCACAGATTCAGCCAAATTCAGCAAATTCCGCCCATCACCCCCAGCCATATCAATCAAGGCTTTTCTTGCTTCCGGCATCAGGTTGATCGGGCATTTCTGATATAATTCAACTCGTTGTAATAATTGTTCAGCAGCTTCATCATCCAGTAAATTGAGCGTTAAAACACGCGCCCGCGACAATAACGCAGAATTCAGAGCAAAAGACGGATTTTCTGTTGTGGCACCAATCAACGTGATTAACCCACTTTCGATAGGCCCCAACAGAGCGTCCTGTTGCGCCTTATTAAAACGGTGAATTTCATCGATAAAGAGGATAATGCCACTGCACCCTTGAGCTTGATCAAAAATCTTTCGAAGCTCAGCAACACCGGAAAACACAGCAGACAACTGCACGAACTCTCGATTGGCCTGCTTTGCAATCAGCCGTGCTAATGTTGTTTTCCCTGTCCCAGGAGGTCCCCACAAGATAAAAGAGGGTAATTTCTTTGCAAGCAATAGCTGCTTGAGCACCCCACCATCAGCAGTCAAATGCGCCTGCCCCACAACCTCATCAAGGCTTGATGGCCGTAGTTTTTCAGCAAGGGGCGCATTAGGATTCGATATAGATGATAACAAGTCAGACATTCGAAAATTGCTGTTTAAAACGGGTTTATGGTATAGTATACCCAATCAAAACCAAGAAGTCGACCTCTGAGTCGGCTATGATGCGTCATGCTGTCGCATTCAAAAAGCACGGAAAATAAGGTTTTAATGGGATAGGAATAATTTTATTAAAGGGGTTCGGAGTGGCCACGGGTAAAAAAACAGCAGAAAATACACCACAGGCAACACGTCGAGATTTTATACACATTTCGGCTGGGGCATTTGCCGCTGTTGGTGCAGGTGCCGTCGTGGTTCCCTTTATCCAAAGCATGAATCCGGCGGATGATACGCTGGCGTCGTCAACGGTTGACGTGGACGTTTCTAAACTTAACCCCGGTGATTCTATCGTTTCCATGTGGCGTGGCAAACCGATTTTTATTAAACGACGTACCGACGAAGAAGTAAAAGAAGTTCGTGCTTGGCCGCTCAAGGACTTGAAAGATCCGCAAACCGACGAATCGCGCGTACAAAAACCTGACTGGCTTGTGGTTATTGGCGTTTGCACTCATTTAGGATGTATCCCAACACAGCGCAAAAACTTAATTCAACAGGGTGAAGACGGCTGGTTGTGCGCTTGTCATGGATCGAAATACGATGCCTCCGGACGGATCATCAGCGGCCCTGCTCCCCTCAATTTACCTGTACCGGCGTACACATTCATCAATGATAATAAAGTCATCAGAATTGGGGAAAAAGCGTGAGTATTATTAAGTGGATTGATGATCGCCTGCCGATCTTTACAATGGTAAATCACGAACTTCGTGAATACCCGACTCCGAAAAATTTAAGTTATGCTTGGAACTTTGGTTCTTTGGCTGGCGTTATGCTGGTCATCATGATCCTGACGGGTGTGTTTTTAGCTATGAGCTATACGCCGCACACAGCATTTGCTTTTGATTCGGTTGAACGGATCATGCGCGAAGTTAACTATGGTTGGCTGATTCGCTATCTCCATATGAACGGTGCATCCATGTTCTTTATCGTGGTCTACGTTCATATTTTCCGCGGACTATACTACGGATCCTATAAGTCCCCGCGCGAGTTATTGTGGATGATTGGTGTTGTTATCTTGCTGTTGATGATGGCGACGGCCTTCATGGGATATGTTTTACCTTGGGGGCAAATGAGTTTCTGGGGTGCCACCGTAATCACCAATTTATTCTCAGCCATCCCCGTAGTCGGTGAATCAATTGTTGAATGGCTTTGGGGCGGTTTTTCTGTGGATAACCCAACATTAAATCGATTTTTTGCTCTCCATTATTTATTGCCCTTTATTATCGCCGCTGTCAGCGTTTTGCATCTTGTTGCCCTGCACCAGTTTGGCTCCAACAACCCACTCGGTATCGATCGTAAAGGACCTGAGGATAGCATCCCGTTCCACCCCTATTATACAATCAAAGACGCCTTTGGCCTGAGTATCTTCTTTGTCTTTTATTTGGGATTCGTCTTTTTTGCACCCAACTTTTTCGGTGAACCTGATAACTATATCCCGGCTGACCCGCTTGTTACACCACCGCACATCGTCCCCGAATGGTACTTCCTACCGTTTTATGCGATCCTTCGATCTATTCCGGACAAACTATCCGGTGTGATTGCCATGTTCAGCGCGATTGCCGTCTTGTTTGTCTTACCCTTTATTGACAAACATCCTGTTCGCAGTGCAAAATTCCGCCCGTACTACCGCATCGCATTTTGGGTGCTCTTTCTGGATTGCATTATCCTTGGTTGGGTCGGAGCCAATCCTCCGGAAGGACTGTTTGTGGCAGTTGGCCAATTATCAACAGCGTATTATTTCTTCCACTTCTTGGTTCTCTTGCCACTTTTGAATAAGTATGAACCTGTACCACCTCTGCCCATGAGCATCAGCAACCCAGTATTGAAAGCGGGGAAATAAGATGAAACGGACTTTACTTTCCTCCTTTATATTAGGATTGGTTACGCTCGGAACAGCCATAGCCAACACCGATGCAAAACACCCGAAAGAAATTAATTTCTCCTTCAAAGGTTCCTTTGGTACGTTTAAACGGGCTGAACTTCAACGCGGCTTTGAAGTTTACAAAAATGTTTGCGCCTCGTGCCACGCCATCGACCATTTACGTTTCGGAAATTTGCAAGGAAAAGGCAAAGGAATCCATGAAATCCGTGAATCCAATTTGGGACTCACCAAAGATGAAGTTGCTGCACTCGCTGCTGAATACAAAGTTCCTGATATCAACGGTGATGGCGAACCGATTGAGAGAAAAGCAACGGCCGTCGATAAATTTCCAAAGCCTTATCCCAACCAAAAGGCAGCTCGTGCTGCCAATAACGGAGCTTATCCACCTGATTTATCTATGGTTGTTAAGGCTCGTAAATTTGGCCCTGACTATGTGTATTCTCT
This sequence comes from Candidatus Paracaedibacteraceae bacterium, assembly GCA_019636035.1. Classification (GTDB taxonomy): domain Bacteria; phylum Pseudomonadota; class Alphaproteobacteria; order Paracaedibacterales; family Paracaedibacteraceae; genus Paracaedibacter. Next base: position 867,627 of record JAHBYI010000001.1, on the reverse strand, counting down.
GTTAACAGGTTATGAAAAAGCCCCGGAAGGTGTTGAAATCGGCGAAGGTCGCCATTATAACCCTTATTTCTCTGGTGGACAAATATCCATGGCTCAACCGCTCCATACCGAGGGGCAAGTCACCTATTCTGATGGCACTAAGGCAACCGTTGAGCAGATGGCACACGATGTAACGGCATTCCTCGCATGGGCATCAGAGCCTGAGTCAGACGACCGCAAACAAATGGGTATCAAGGTCATGTTCTATCTCTTGATCATGAGCATTGTCATGTACCTCAGTAAGCGTCGTATTTGGGCAGATGTGAAATAGCATATCAAAAAAACGTTGGCATTGAGCTCACATAATAATGTAACGTGAATTCGATATAAGAAATAAAATAAAAGGTGCTGATACGCCCTACAACTGGCGGAATACCTCACCTCTCCCCTTGTGGGAGAGGTCGCTCGAAGAGCGGGTGAGGGGTACTAATAAACAATAGAGCAAAAGAAAACAGACGTCTGTTAATTGCTTTTATTGACTTATTTGTTTTCACCCCTCACCCGGCCGTTGGCCGACCTCTCCCACAAGGGGAGAGGTAAGGGATTCCGGCAGCTACAGAGCGTTTAGGCAACAATTTTTTGTTTCCTTACGTCGAACTGACGTTAATGTATAGTCACCTTAATAAAACAAGCAGGAGATAAATAATGCAAAAAGCTAGTGCAGAACGGGCAGAGTTTAAATTAGTGGGCATCAGCACAAGAACCAATAATGCCCAAATCTTTGAAAGTGATCCTTCGACCAATAAAATTGCAGCAACGGTTCAACGTTATTTTCACAATGGCTTGGCTGAAAGAATCACAAACAAGAAAAATCCCGGAACAACTTTTTGTGTTTATACACAGTATGAAAGTGATGTGAATGGCGATTACACCTATTTTATCGGTGAAGAAGTAACCTCTTTTGACGGAATTGATACAGAATTTGAGACCCTGACAATCCCTGCTCAGCACTATGCAAAGTTCACCAATCAATCGGGGCCAATGCCTCAGGTGTGCATCGATATGTGGCAAAACATATGGAAGATGAGCCCCTCTGATCTCGGGGGAGAGCGGACTTATATTGCAGATTTTGAAATTTATGATGAACGCAGTCTTGACCATAACAACACAGAACTCGATATTTACATTGGTATAGCCAACCCCCTATAATCCAGCTATAGTACACAGTAAGTGAGGGAAATCAGGGCAAATCAATCGAGAATTGAGAAAAACATCATGAAGAAAAATATCGACATTACCACCTATGACCCAAATTGGCCTGATGCTTTTGACAAAGAAGAAACGCTTATCCGTCAGGCTTTGGGAAATAACTGCCTAGAGATTCATCATGTTGGATCAACCTCCGTTCCTGGCCTGAGTGCTAAGCCCAAAATTGACATTATTGCTGTTGTAAAAAATGGAAAGGAATCGATAGAACCGCTGGAAAAATCAGGGTTTATTTACAAAGGTGAGTGGAATATTCCATGCCAATTTGGCTTTGTAAAACGGGCAGAAAACAAAGTTAATCTACATCTCTTTGAGGAAGGTCACCCAGAAATCGACCTTAATCTGAAGTTCAGGGATTACTTGAGAACGCACCCCCAAGACCGCGATGATTATGCCCGTCTGAAACAAGAACTTTTACAAGATGAATCATCCTACCTCAAGGAAAATTCTCGTTTTGCAAACTATACCCTCCGTAAAGGTGATTTTATCCGAGGTGTTTTGGAAAAATCCGGTTTTGATAAAATGCGGATCCTCAAATGCAGCGACAATACGGAATGGGCTGCGGCTCAACATTTTCGCAAGATCTATTTCTTTGCCCCAAACGGCATCGATGATCCCTATACATGGACGTTTGATCACCCCGATCATACCCATTTGATTTTCTATCACGGCACAAAAATTATAGGGTATACTCATCTTCAGTTCTGGATGGATCAAAGAGCCGCAATTCGTATTATTGCTATTACAGAAGCTAAGCGAAATCAAAATGCCGGCAGCCGTTTTTTGGCTTTAATTGAGGCGTGGCTAAAAAAATTAGACATCAAAAGCATCCATGCAGAATCCAGACAAAGTAGCCTAACATTCTACCTCAAAAATGGCTATACCGAGATGCCCTTTGATGATCCGGAGTCTCATGATTCTGATCCGAATGATGTCCCCGTCGGTAAAATAATTCACTAGCAAGGAAGATATTCTTCATGAACAAAATCGTTTTATTGTTATGTTCTATCCTATTATCAAATCAGGCAATCGCTTCGACTATCTCCTTTATTGCCAAAGAAAAGGGGAAGATTCTCAAACAAGAAGGAGATTGTGACACGGCTTATGCGCCCCAATCGACTTTTAAAATTGCCTTAAGTTTAATTGGGTTTGACTCTGGCATCTTAAAAGATGACAGTGCTCCGTCTTGGGAACGGCCTAAAGACGAAGACTCTTTTATCAATGTTTGTAAGGCCGATCACGACCCCCATGGTTGGATGAGAGACAGCTGCTTGTGGTATTCACGAATCCTAACAACAAAGTTGGGTATGGATAAATTTCAAAAATACGTGACAGATTTTGCTTATGGAAATATGGATCTGTCAGGTGGATTAACAAGTGCTTGGATCTCGAGCTCTTTAAAAATCTCATTGAATGGTCAAACTGACTTTCTTCAAAAGATGATTGATCGCCAATTCCCCCTAAGCCAAGAAAGCTATGATAAGACAGAAAAAATCATGTTCATTCAGGAAATGGCTGGCGGGTGGAAACTGTATGGAAAAACAGGAAATGGCCAACAAATAGATAATCAGGGTCAACGAACTGACCGACAACATGGTTGGTTTGTTGGCTACCTTGAAAAGGGCGATCGCCGCATTGTCTTTGCTGGTCATATTCTGGATACGGAAAAACAAAGCACCTTTGCCTCATTCCGCATCCGAAATGAGACATGGATAAAGCTATGGTATCTTATTAATGAATTTGAGCAATAAATTCCACGACTAGGACAACAAAGAGAATGAGGATAAGACGCTTCATTTTAACAGGGATGCCGGGTAGTGGCAAAACGTCCGTTATTCAAGCCTTGGAAAAGCAAGGATACACGGTGGTTCACGAGGCAGCCACAGCCATAATTACTCAAGAACAAGCCACGGGGATAGAACACCCATGGGAGCATCCTGATTTCATCGATAAGATTGTCTTAGCCCAGAAGGTCAAAAGAGGTGATTTAGATGAGGCTCCATTGCAATTTTATGACCGTTCCCCCTTTTGTACCTATGCGCTGGCTCAATATCTAAAATACCCCTTCTCAGCAGAATTATTGAATGAAATTGACCATTGCCTAAACAACAAGAGTTATCAGAGAACAGTCTTTTTCTTTGAGAATTTAGGGTTTATTGAGCCTACAGATGCTCGCAAAATTACCTATGAAGAAGCTCTTGTTTTTGAACAAATCCATTTAGATATTTACACGCAATTTGGTTTTGACCTTATAAGAGTCCCAAGCGATCTGACAATTGAACAGCGTTGCCATTTTATAACGGAGCATACGATATGATATTTGTTAAGGTGATTATCTCCCTCTTAGCCCTAATTTTTGTCACTCAGGCAATGGAACCTCCTCTCGTTTTACCAGAGCCTAAGGGGATATACAGCGTTGGCACCATTAATATAGAATTATCAGACCCATCGAGAACACAGCTTCGTACTTCTGAAAAACGTCGCTGGATGGCAACGGTCTTTTACCCTACAGAAAAAACAAAAATAACCGCACCCTATATGCCAGGAACCCTTGATAATGGCCTGGTTTGTGGCACAAAAGTCTTAGGCCATGCTATTCCTCATGCTGCACTTATTAAAAATCATAAGTTTCCTGTTATCATCTCATTTCCCGGGCGGGGCGGAGAACGACAACTGTTAAGCATTCTGTACGAAACTCTCGCATCCCATGGCTATATTGTGATTACAATGGATCAACCTTATGTTGCTAATTTTGTAAAATTCCCCGATGGGTCAACAATTGTCTTAACATTGAAAGATGCCTGGTACCTGCAACGAGATCGGGATTATCGTTATGCATATGATGATGAAGCGATTGCCTCTGCCATGAAAGACATTGATTTTATTTTCGATAATCTTCAGGCCTTTGGTGATTTATCAAACTCTTTTGATACAACGAAAATAATCCTTATGGGGCATAGCATCGGCGGCAATATTGCTCATATCAAGGGATTTTCTGATCAACGAATCCACGCTGTTGTGGATATTGATTCTAAGATCACAGAACGTGCTGTTTATGGACGTATTGGTGTACCACCCAATCCTGAGGCAAAACCTGTTTTGTTTATTCGAGGAATGCAACAATACCAAGAAGATGTGGGTGATCAACTCACAAAAATATCAAAGAGCACAATCTGGTCACCTAATGTTCAACATAGTGCCTTTAGTGATACGTGTTATTTTGCTGCTAAAATACCCGATTTTGGTCTAGGGTTTTGGGGATCTGTCTATAATTGGTTTTTCAAGAAGGGTCCATACTTCTCTGATATCGATACAAATACAGGCAGCTATACAGTCGATGGCTGGTTCGAGCAATATCCTGAATATATTGTGAGCTGGCTGGATCAACTATAACTTCTCCCTCACAACAAAAAACCCCGCATGTGCGGGGTTTCTCAAAATCTCTAAGCGATCTTAGGCAGATGCTTTGGCAGAAACGATAAGTTTTTTCAACTTTGCAATCTTTGCATCCAAACCAACTGAACTAACTTTTGTCAAATACGCATCAAGACCACCGTGGAACTCGATTGTACGAACAGCATTGGTTGACAAACGTAGGCTGATAGACCGTCCCAACGCTTCGGACATAAAGCTAACATTCTGCAAGTTTGGCAAAAAGCGACGGCGTGTTCTGTTGTTTGCGTGGCTTACGTTATTCCCGGCAAGCACACCTTTTTTTGAAATTGCACAACGACGTGCCATGGTCATACTCCATAAAAATAAATTACTTGGTACATATGTACTATATTCCAGCCTCTTTCGTCAATAACTTCTTTAAGGTATTCAAAAATAATCTCGACCGCCCTCGACTTGACCCGGATGAGAGCAAAACCTCATTAAAAAGAGCGTGAACGTCCGGTATGGCTAAAAGCTCTGCAAAAAGAGAACGCTCTAACCGATACGCCAATAAAACGGCGGGATCATGTGCTTTGGGTTGGACTTGTTGTACGATATCACCAACGGCACCAAACCCTGTCCCCTCAAGGCTCGAAACTAAGAGGACAAGTTTATCTTCCCGCAAACTCGACCGATAAGCATGAGCTGTTGCCTCAGCACTCTGCCGCGTATCGCCATCATGTTTATTAATCAAGACACAATCAATAAACTCAATGTTGCCCCGCTTAACAGCTTGGATTTCGTCCCCTGTTGCCGGAGGAATAATCATCATGACATAATCTGCAAATAAACACGCATCATTCTCATTTTGACCAACACCGATCGTTTCAATAAAAATGGTGTCAAAGCCCACAGCCTTGAGCAAAATGATAACATCTTCTGTTTTTGGAGAAACACCCCCAAGGTAGCCGGCTCCCGAAGGACTAGGTCGGATGAACACATTGGGATGGCGAGCAAGATCCGTCATCCGAGTTTTATCCCCCATAATTGCCCCCAACGTCAGCTGTGAGGATGGATCAATGGCTAATACAGCGATCTTCTGACCTTGATCGGCTAAGTGAGTGCCAAACCGGTTAATGAAGGTTGATTTCCCAGCCCCCGGCATTCCTGTAATCACAATAACTCGCCCCCGAATAGGCGATGCAAGCATCTCATCAACAAGATTATCCGCCTGCAATCGATCAGCCTCAGCTTCCGATTCTAATAATGAGATTAATTTTGCCAACTCACGGCGATTATCAATCAAGCTAGAAAAATTATAAGTCATTCATTTTGCTATCTAAAATTAATCACTAATTAACATATTATACTAAATAATGAATCTAAGAATAGTTGAATTCTGAGTTTTTGAAATGGACTTATCACGCGGGCAAATAACACGCCTTATCCTAGCAGCATTTTTGTTAGGGTTACTCCTCTTTGTTTACATGCCTCGTTTGTTTTACACTTACAGCATCAACGCTGCCGTCAGTGCTCGAACTGTTCAGATCGTTGCGCCAATTCCTGGTGAAATAACATTTGATCTGCCCCTTTTTGGCCAAGAAGTAAAAAAAGGTGAAGCCATTGCTTCATTCTTCAATCCAACTGTTGACAAGGTCAAACTAGAACAACTCTCCATTGATCAGAAATACTATAAAGAACGGATCACTGCTTCAGAAACAGAAATCACAAAGAATAAAGAACTGTTTGATGAATTGTCAAAAAGTTGGCAAACATATCTGGATTCAATGGAACAACGAACGATTTTAACCCTCCATCGAACCGAAGATCGTCAACAACAGTCGTTGGCATCTCTTGATATGGCATGGCGTGACTATAATCGTAAAAAAGATTTAGCGGGACGCGGATTTGCCTCTCGATCTGAATATGATACATCCAAATCGCGCTACCAAGAAGCCCAAGAGGCTGTCGATCAAGATGAGAATGACATCCGCACCTATCTATCCCAAATTGATGCCTTACGCCAAGGCATTAGTGTTAATGCAGACGGACGATCTGACTATCCGGGACAGAAACAAAAAATGGATGATATTCAGATGAAAATCAATGATATTTCCTCTCGAATTGACGAATACAAAGTCAAACTCAAGAATATTGAGGATGTTCGCAAAGCAGAAGGAGATCGCATAGCACTCTTAGCGAACAGAAAAGTTGACTCCCCTGTTAACGGCGCGGTTTGGCGACTCTTTAGTGCCAAAGGGACTTTCGTTGAACAAAACACCCCGATTATGGAACTTTTGGATTGCTCCAATGTTTTTGTCGATGTCGCTCTCCCTGAACGACTTTTTGAGAAAATAAAACCAGGCCAAAAAGCTTATATTAAACTCAATGGCTCATCGTCCGAAGTCGAGGGGGAGATCTCCTATGTCCGTGGAGGATCAATTGACCCACGCGTCTCAGGTCTGATGGTTGGTCTACCCAATGTTCAACGGCAACGCGAAATTCAGGTGCTTGTCAAGTTCAAGGAAGACTCGCTGAAACAAGTCCCCGGAGATTTCTGTCATGTCGGGCGAACCGGACAAGTTCGCTTCCAAGGATTATAAGTTATGGTGTTAGAGTCTTACATCGACCTCTTTCAATTCTTTTTAATTGTAACCCTTGGGTTTTTAGTTTTCCTCCCGCTTCTCCCCAACACATCAATGCTGTGGCGTCGTGTTGTTTTAGGTACAGTCATCGCTATTAGTAGCTATTACTTAGGCTGGCGTATTATCTTTACCGTCCTGCCTGTTGATAGTAATTCCCTCTATGGATTTTGGGTTTGGTTTTGTTTTTCAATTGAGTTTCTAGGCTGGATTGAGAACAGTATTTTTATGCTCTTGATGAGTCGATACCGTGACAATAAACCAATTGCCGATACGGGTGAAGAAAAGTTACGCCAAGTTAAACCTGAACAATTACCACTCGTTGATATATATATTCCCACCTACAATGAAGGACTAGACGTTCTAGAAAGAACTATTCTTGGGGCTCTTTACGTTGACTGGCCCAAAGATAGGGTCAATATTTATGTTCTCGATGACGGAAAACGTAACTGGTTAAAAGAATACTGTGAAGCCAAAAATATCGGATACATCACACGCCCCAACAATATCGGTGCAAAAGCCGGCAATATCAATCATGCACTCCCTTTGACTAATGGTGATCTTGTTGCTTTTTGCGATGCAGATTTTGTTATGCACCGTAATTTCCTCTTTAGAACAATCGGCTTTTTCTTTGACCCCAAAGTTGCCATCGTGCAAACACCGCACACATTTTTCAACCATGATTTTGTTCAGACCAACATGGGATTATATAATCACATCCCGGATGATCAACGCCTCTTTTATGACATTATTATGCCCAGCAGAGATGCTTGGGACGTTGCCTTCTTCTGTGGGACGGCTGCCATTGGGCGACGCAAACTGATGCTCCACCACGGGGCCTTGTCCTTTGATTCGATCACAGAAGATATTTTATTGTCGGTAAAATTGTTAACTAAAGGGTATATAACCCGTTATTTAAATGAACCTTTGAGCCACGGACTTGCAACCGAATCAATTGATGCGTATGCTATCCAACGGCAACGCTGGGCACGCGGTGGTGTTCAACTTCTCTATGCTGAACATGGGATTTTTAATCCCAAGCTATCCTTCCTCAAAAAAATATTCTTCTTGCCCCTTCACTGGGTTATCCATCCCATTATTCGGCTGATGATTCTTATTGTTCCGCTCATGTATTTTTTCTTTGATGCACCCCCTTTTATTGTTGGAAGTTATGTTGATATCATTCGCTACCAACTCCCCGTCTTTGCAGCATCTTATTTAGCAACCATGTGGCTAGGGCCTTGGCGATGGATTCCGATTTTCACAACAGCCTATGAAAATGTTGCAGCAATTAATATGCTCCCAACCGTTCTGCATTCTCTTATTCATCCCTACGGAACCCCTTTCAGAGTCACACCAAAAGGGGCAGCAAGCAAGCAACGCCAGTATCACCCCATATCCCTTCACATAACATTAACGCTCTTAGCCCTGACAATTATCGGCATCATTATAAACTCTCTCCCTCAATTCCAAGTTGTCTCACAAGAAGGGTTCTTCCCTGTTTCTGTGGCATGGGCTTTTATGAATATCGCCATTTTTATTTTTATGGCAATGATGAGTATAGAACGTCCACGCTACCGAGTCGAAGAGCGTTTTGATGTCAACATGCCTATTAATGTACGTTTTGATTTAGAACACAAACATATCGCCGGTCATATGATTGATCTTTCCGTCACAGGAACACAAGTCATTATTCCAAACTCAGAAGACTTAACAACAGGGGACAGTGTTTACGTTAGCTTTGACCACTTTAAAGACTACCCTAGCCATGTTGTTAATCGCATCAAGGATCACATTCACGTTGCCTTTGATCATCCGGATCCGGACATTCGTGAAAACCTGATCCAACATATTTACACCGGAAAATATAAAAATCTGTGGCAAACAGGAAGTACAGACTCCTTTTTTTCAAGTATCTGGAAACGAATTTCAGGAAATCACGACCACTTCAAAAAACATTTTAAGAAATAGGGAAGCAACCTTCATTCATTCCTTTTACCTTCTTACCCAAAAGCAGCCCGCATTAATTTCTGGGCATAGTCAGATTGGGCATGATAGACAATCTGATCCGTATCCCCCTGCTCAACAACTTTGCCATCTTGCATCACCATAATGCGGTGACTCATGGCTTTCACAACTTTCAAATCGTGGCTGATAAACAGGTAAGACAACGTATATTTTTTCTGCAACTGACGTAATAAATCAATCACTTCTGCTTGGATTGATCGATCGAGAGCGGACGTTGGCTCATCTAAAACCAAAACATCCGGCCTTAGAACCAAGGCACGGGCGATACAAATACGTTGGCGTTGCCCTCCTGAAAATTCATGAGGATAGCGATGACGAGCCTCTTCCGGCAAACCTACTTCTTTCAAGATCTGAATCACTGCCGATTCAATTGCCTCTGGCGTCAAGGATGTATGAACTTCAAGCCCTTCGCCGATAATTTGTTGAATAGAAAAACGTGGATTCAAGGAGCTAAAAGGATCTTGGAAAATAATCTGGAGTTGCTTGCGCATCGATCGCATTTGCTTGACCGATAAATGATCAATTGCATTCCCTGCATAAAGAATACGTCCCTGGCTTTGAACAAGTCGCAACAAACCATAGGCAAGAGTACTTTTACCACTGCCACTTTCGCCGACGATACCAAGAGTCTCCCCCTTATGAAGCGTTAAATCGACACCATCAACAGCTTTAAAAACTTCGGGTTTTTGCCAAAACCAATCTGGCTTGCGCTCAAAATGAACGGCTAGATCTTTTGCCTCAATAACAACCTCTTGGCTCGGTTGAGTCAGCGGAGATCCATGCGGTTCTGCTGCAATCAAGGCCTGGGTATAAGGATGGCTCGGTTTTGTAAAAACATCAGAACAGGTACCCTGCTCAACCAATTCTCCATCCTTCATCACAGCAATCCGATCAGCGATTTTCTTAACCATATTGAGGTCATGACTGATAAGAAGTAATCCCATGTTAAACTGTTTTTGCAGGGATTTAATCAAATCAATAATCCCTGCCTGAATTGTCACATCCAAAGCCGTCGTTGGCTCATCTGCAATCAACAATTCCGGTTCACAAGCCAAAGCCATAGCGATCATCACCCGTTGACGTTGCCCCCCGGATAATTGATGCGGATAAGCATCTAACCGCTTGTGACCATCACGAAAGCCAACCAATTCCAGAAGTTCCAAAACCCGTTGCCGTGCTTGCTGTGGCATCATGTTTTTGTGAATCAACAATGGTTCTGCTATTTGACGTTCAATCGTATGCAGGGGATTAAGTGCCGTCATCGGTTCTTGGAAAATCATACCAATCTTATTACCGCGATAGACTCTAAGGAAATCCTCACCCCGATTCAAAAGTTCTTCTCCTTCAAACCGAATAGATCCCGTTGGATGACTTGCAACCGGATACGGCAACAATCCCATAATAGATAACGCGGAAATCGATTTCCCCGAACCGCTTTCACCAACCAAAGCCAGAGTCTGCCCTCGTTCCAGATCAAAAGAAATAGAGTTAACAACATCCACTGTATCCGATCCCTGAGGGCTAAAACGTACACTCAGATTCTTAACCTGCAACAATGTCATTTTGCTACCGCCTTTCGGGGATCAAAGGCATCACGAACAGCCTCACCAATAAAGACCAAAAGACTCAAGATCACAGCCAGTGACGTGAATCCTGCCATAACCAACCACGTTGCATGCACATTATTTTTCGCTTGCGTGATTAATTCACCCAGAGAAGGAGATCCCGGCGGCAAACCAAACCCGAGAAAATCCAATGATGTTAAGGTTGTAATAGAAGCATTAATGATAAAGGGCAAATAGGTTATCGTTGCAACCATCGCATTAGGCAGGATATGACGCCGCATAATATTAAAGGTTGATACCCCCAAAGACTCAGCAGCGCGCACGTAATCCAAAGACCGCGTTCTGAAAAACTCAGCCCGAACAACAGCAACAAGATTCATCCACCCAAATAACAACATAATTCCAAGTAACCACCAAAAACTGGGCTGAACCATACTTGATAAAATCATCAACAAATACAAGATCGGTAACCCCGCCCAGATTTCAATAAAACGCTGGACATATAAGTCAACCTTTCCGCCAAAATACCCCTGTATACCCCCAATCGTTATGCCAATTAACATTGCAAACACTGTTAGGATCAATCCAAACCAAATAGAGATGCGCGTTCCATAAATCAACCGTGTTAACAGATCACGCCCTTGATCATCGGTTCCCAGCCAATTATCGGCCGTTGGGCGGGATGGTGCCGGCGCATCCAGATTATAATTCACCGTATTATAGCTATAGGGTATCGGTGGAAAAACATACCACCCCTTTTGCTTAATCAGATCTTGCACCACGGGATCACGGTAATCAGCCTCAGTCTCAAACGTCCCCCCCCAAAAAGTTTCGGGATATGCTTTGAAAACAGGGCTATACACCCCACCATCAAAATAAACAATCAAGGGTTTATCATTGGCAATAAACTCAGCACAGGTAGTCACAACAAAAATAAACGCAAAAATAAAGAGCGAAACATAACCGCGTTTATTGGCTTTAAAGAGAGAAAGACGTCGTTGCATCAGTGGTGTTAGAGTCATTGTTATTACCCCCGACTTGCCGAAAGGTCAATACGGCGATCGACCAGCATATAGGTCAAATCCCCGATTAACTGCAAGACCATACCAATCAATGTATAGATGAAGAGCGTCCCGAACATTAAGGGATAATCTCGACTCAAAGCGGCCTCAAACCCCATATATCCCAATCCGTCAAGGGAAAACAAAAATTCAATCAACAAGGATGATGTAAAAAAGATGTGGATAAAGGCTGCGGGGAACCCGGCAATCACGATAAGCATAGCATTTCGGAAAACATGAGCATAAAGAACAGCATGTTCACTCACGCCCTTAGCACGTGCTGTAATGACGTATTGCTTGTTGATTTCCTCAAGGAATGAGTTTTTTGTCAACAGCGTTAGTTTGGCAAAACCACCAATAACCATCGCCGTTACGGGCAAAACCATATGCCAGAGATAATCCGTAGCTTTATGAAACCAATTAAATGTCTCCCACCCATCGGATACAAGTCCTTTTAAGGGAAACCACGTAAAATAACTCCCCCCGGCAAAAAACAGGATCAAAAATAAAGCGAACAAAAAGCTTGGAACCGCATAGCCAACCACAATAACCGCACTCGTCCACATATCAAATCGACTACCGTCACGAATAGCCTTACGAATCCCCAGTGGAATTGAAATGAGATAGATCAACAACGTTGTCCATAACCCGAGTGATATAGACACGGGGAGTTTTTGTTGTATTAGCGTTAAGACAGGTGTGTCCCGGAAATAGCTTTTACCAAAATCCAAATGGATATAATCTTTAATCATTTTGAAAAAACGCTCATGAGCCGGTTTATCAAATCCAAATTGCTTTTCTAACTCTTTGATAAACTCAGGGTCAATCCCTTGGGCACCGCGGTAAAGGGATTCATTCCCCGACATCTTGTCAAACTGACTCCCGCCATCACCACCCCCAAGCCGCGATTCCGCATCACCAGCTTGCCCCCGAACTTTCGAGATAATTTGCTCAATGGGACCACCAGGCGCAGATTGAATGATTGCAAAGTTAATGAGCATAATCCCAAACAATGTCGGAATAACCAGCAACAGACGTTTTAAAATATAGGACGGCATAAAACTCACTTAGATATCATTGTCATCAGAATGTCCGAAGACTCGCTTAACTTTACCCCATAGCGACCTAAAAAATCCACCTTTGGGTGCTGATGATATTTTAAGATCAAGAGCCGCAGCTTTTTCAGGGTCGTACCACCAGGTCTGAATATCAAATGGATTAAAAAATGAGATCTCTTTTGGATGGCCAAACTTATCCCAATAAACCACTTTAAGGGTACCACTCGACCAAGCAGGGATCATATAAAATCCCCACAAGAGAACCCGATCCAAAGCCCGAGCACGATGACACAATTGATTATAGGTATTGGACTGAATTAACGTTTCAATCAGGCTATCAACAATCGGATTTTTAATCCCTGCGAAATTTCTTGACCCCACCGCATCAGCACGACTTGATCCAAAAAAATCGCGCTGTTCATTCCCCAAAGAATTACTTTGCGGAATTGCTTCCAGAACCATATCAAAATTTTTGGACTCAACACGCTGTGTATACGATGCCTTATCAATAGATCTTATGACTGCTTTTACGCCCAGACGTTGCAAAAATTCCACATAGGGAATACATAATTTTTCCTTGGATTGGTCATCAATTAAAATCTCAAATTCAAAGGGAACACCTGTTCCAACTTGACGCATAGTCCCCTTATCAATAACCCACCCCACTTCTTTAAAAAGCTCAGTCGCACGGTGTAAAGTTTTACGGATTTCAATATTCTTTTTCAAAGCCCCCAAAGAAAACGGTTGCTCAAAAATGCGGGAATCTAACTGGTTACGATACGGACTCAAAACGGTAAGTTCTTCTTCTGACGGAAGCTCCCTAGCCGCAAAACACGAATTAGCATAATAACTGAGGTTTCGCGTATAGCTACCATAAAAAACATTCTTATTAACCCAGTCAAAATTATACAGGATTGTCAAAGCCTCACGAATTCGATGGTCTTGGAAAATGGGATGTCGCGTATTAAAGAAAAATCCATAGGTTGGCTGAGTTGTTTTATAAGGAAGCTCTTCTTTGATGGCAGCCTTTTGACTGACCGCAGGAAAATCATACCCCGTATGCCAGGTCTTCATCGAAGATTCACCACGAATATCAATTCGCCCCCGCTTAAAAGCTTCGAATTGAGAATTGGGATCCAAGTAAAAATCATAACGGATTTCATCAAAATTATTCTTACCGCGTTGGCTGGCAATAGACTCTCCCCACCAATTCTTTACCCGCTCATAGACAATACTACGCCCCGGATCAATGGATTTTATGCGATAAGGACCCGCTGTTGGTGGGATAACCAGAGACGTTTGATCAAAGGGATGCTTGTCATAAAAATGCTTTGGCAAAATATAAACTTGCCCCAGAATCAACGGAAGTTCAGGGTTATCGGTATCATCGAGATAAAATTTAACCGTATGGGCGTTAATTTTTTCGACTTTTGTGACGTTTTTATAATACGTTCGGAACATAGGTTGGCCTTTTTCCTTTAAGGTATTAAAAGACCAAATGACAGTATCCGCTGTAATCTTGACGCCATCATCAAACTGAGCCTTGGGATTAATGCGAAAAATAACATAACGTCGTTTGGGGTCGACTTCTATGAATTCAGCAACAAAGGCATAACTTTCCCCGGCACGATCTTTGGCATCAGTCATCAACAGAGAAAACGTTAACCCAATCCCCGCAGGATAATCGCCACGCACGATAAAAGGGTTCAAGCTGTTAAAGGTTCCAACAGCACTTAAATTGACTCGCCCACCCTTAGGGGCATTCGGATTCACATAATCAAAATGATGAAATCCATCGGGATATTTTCTTTTATCGAATACAGAAAAACCCTCAGTTGTTTGGGAAACAGGAGCTGACACGGTCACTTTCGCAACAGTAATTGCTGATAGGCCTAGACAAAGAAAAACAATGACTTGTAGAAAATTGACCAACGCCAAGAACTACCCCTTCAACGTACGAAGGTAAGCAATCAAATCAGCACGGTCTTCGTCCTTCTTCAAACCGGCAAAGGACATTTTCGTCCCAGGCAAATAATCCCGCGGTTTGACCAAGAACTTGTTAATTTCTTCCTCATCCCAAGCACCGCCTTTTTCTTTCATGGCCTTTGAATAAGCAAACTCTGTTGATCCCCGTGTACGCCCAATAACAGCCCACAAATCAGGCCCTGTTGGTAATGCCCCGGCTCCTTTGGCAAAAATATGACACTGAGCACAAACCTTTTTGGCAATCGCTTCACCATTCGCAGCATTCGCCTTTTCTAAAAGAGGCGTAATCGGTGCAATTTCTTTTTTAACGTCTTCAGCACTCCCTGTCGGAGCAACCTCAATATCAATAATGTTTTTCTCAAGTTTATCTCGGTGCATTAAACCATCACCGAGCAAACTACCAAACATAGAAATAATCAGCGCAAAAAGAACCGCACCAGCAATTTTATTGAACTCAAAGCTACTCATAATTTTCCAGAAATTTTACCTAACCTTGAGTTGATTATAATCTGAATTTATTCTATTTGCCAATGGGGTTGTAAGCACGTTAGACTATAAAAAAATAACCTATCTCTATCTCCAAATGGCACAAACTATCATCGTCATTCCTGCCCGCTTAGCCTCAACACGACTCCCCAACAAACCCTTGGCTGATATCAACGGCAAACCCATGATTATTCGGGTGATGGAACAAGCTTATGCGGCTAATTTAGGCCCGGTGTTGGTTGCTTGTTGCGGGCCTGAGATCCGATCCGTTGTTGAATCTCATGGGGGAATTGCCCTCGAAACAGAGCCCAATCTCCCCTCAGGTAGCGATCGTATCGTCGCTGCTCTGCGACAATATGACCCGAGCGGTAGCTATGACCAAGTTATTAATCTTCAGGGGGATCTGCCCCTTATTCCTTCCCAAGATATCAAAGCCTCTTTGATTCCCATTTCTGAATACGGATATGACATTGGAACCTTAGGAGCTCAGATCACTGATGATGCCGATATCGCCAACCCCAACGTCGTCAAAATAGCAACATCAGCATGGCAAAAACACCAAGATTTAGCCATCGCCCGCGCCATCTATTTTAGCCGACTCCCCGTTCCGGCCAATGCTGACAGTCATTACCATCATATTGGTATTTATGCTTATAAACGGTTGGCTCTTGAACGGTTTGTTGACCTCCCCCCATCCCATCTGGAAAAAATCGAAAAACTTGAACAGCTCAGAGCACTCGAGGATGGCATGAAAATTGGTGTTGGCCTGACTCAAGGCGTTCCATTAAGCGTTGATACACCTGAAGACTTAGAATGCGTCAAAACGATTTTGAATCAAGACAGTGCTTAGCTGAAGCACAATAATATAGTTGTTTCAGTTAAATTTGATACAGTTAACTAAGGAGCGAAGCCTAGTTTATCTAGGTGAGCGGCGAATTTAGCTGTATCAAGGTTAAATGAAATGACTATACCACTTGTTTTTGTCAAATAAAATACTACCTTCTGTATAGAATTATTACTGACTAGGTTGTGTCTATGGACAAGAATTACGCAAAAATCATACTTCTAATAACAATAATTCAGTGCTCATGGGCAGCAGAAACGACAGATACCCCAAAACTGCACCGCTATGAAAGCGTCCGAGATGTACTGGCTCACTATAACCAACATAGAATTGATCTCAGCAAAACATTCGAAGAATCAGGATGGAATGAAACGCCCCAACTTCCACAAAACATTGTCGCTGCCTTAAAGGAAAAATCAGAAAACAAAGAGTTTTCAACCGTAGAATCAGCACAACTTCTCTTTAATGAAATAAAATATGGAAACATAGTAACAGACGTAAAAACTCTTGAAGGGGGGTTTGTAAGCGGTCAAATTTATCGCGTTACAACGTACAGCACAAAACTATCCAAGGAGCAAATATTTTACATAAAATACCTCAGAACAAAGCCAATCCTTGTTTCAAAAGGGCGCGTGTTGGGCGAGCAAATTAATCTGGATAATCTTGCAAAATCACCCTTTCTGGAACCAACTCAAGAACAATTTGATATCATGTTGCCAATCGCAACCTTTCAATATGGCAAAAAGGTTTTTATGGTTATCCCATCAGCAAAAGGAGAGAGTTTTACATCGATCGTCAAAAATGACCTTGGTCAAACCGTTGACCTCGCTTTTTCAGCTCTTGGCAAAGCATTAGGCAATCTTCATCTTAAAACAAGGAATGTTGAAGGATCTAATTTGCCCAAAACACTTCAGGATTTTATTAATGTGAAAGTTATTTCACATGGCGATCTTCATGGCGATAATGTCTTTTTTGATAACACGACAGGTCGACTCTCTTTGATCGATGTTGAAACCATGGCCAATAGTATTGATGCCCATGGAACTCCCAACAGTCCAATCTTTTATGATATGTTTTATATGCTTTTAATGTCCTCTAAGAAATTCGGGGATTATATGAAAACAAATAAGTGGTCACCCTTTATCAGCATGTTTAGAGCTTACATCTCTGTTTATCCGGAAGATGAACGCAAAGGCATCTATGATTATCTAATTTATTGTTTAAAGCATACAAAAAAAATAAAATTTACGGATTTGTTTGAAAATTTCACGATAAACAAAGGTTTTGGCTCTGGCAGGATTGCAGGAGCACACCGTATAGCCACCGCTTTGGAACAAGATCGGGACAAATTGTTTGCAGCATCATCATCCGAACGACGTTTTGTTGCCAAGAAAACAACACGCTCTACAGATCATAAACCGGAACATGTCAAAAAAGTTATTGAGCGTCAATATACCACCAATAGCTCCAGCGCAACAGCATCATCCTCAATGCCAATACCTCCTTCACCACCTGAAACAGGTACAGATGAAGTGCCTATGAACAACCAAGATCTATCCATTAAGCCAGGTAATGTTAAAGCATTAAAATCATTCTGGGAGAATCAATCTCACCCTAAATCAGACGCAAAACAACCGCACTGATTTGGGAAATCACGTGATATAAAATAGTACAAAAAACAAGGGTGTAGATCATGCCTAAAAGGGCAATAATACCGTCACGCTCAATAACGGCCATCGTCAGGAGAACAACGCCCCAGCCCCCAAAGAAATTTCCGAACGGAATAGGAAGAGCGATTATAATAGAAAGAACAAGCAGAAAAAATGCAATGATCTTACTAAAAAATCCATAGGTAAAAACAGTAAATCTTGGTTGAATGTACCGCTCAATCATAACTAAATAGACATGACTCCGACTCACGATTCGATCGAGAATGGATCGGTCAATCTCTTTATCCCTGATAGAAGAGGGTAACCACAAATGAGGTAGATTCATGAGCATTTGCAAGGCAATAAAACACATTGGTACCCCAAATATCGTCGACAGGCCAGGGATACTACTCAATAACAAAGCATTCGGTAAAGCCAATAATAACAACAGAATCGCCTGACCTCGATGCCCCAAAGCATCAACCAGATCACCAAACTTAACCGTCTTTGCTGTGTGTGATGCAAGAAAATCTGTGAACACGAGGGAAATTGAAGGGCGCA
The DNA here is from genome assembly GCA_019636035.1 of Candidatus Paracaedibacteraceae bacterium. Classification (GTDB taxonomy): domain Bacteria; phylum Pseudomonadota; class Alphaproteobacteria; order Paracaedibacterales; family Paracaedibacteraceae; genus Paracaedibacter. The sequence continues at coordinate 849,127 of JAHBYI010000001.1, read as the reverse complement.
TACCGTCTGAAAACTCATTAGCCATTTTTATCAGGATAACGCGGAAATTGTTTATTATTCAAGGATAACAATAATCGTGTATAAGGGGGACAGGAACTACCGACACATCAATCCACCGTCCAACGTAATGTGATTTCCTGTGGTGAAACTGCTGTCGTCACTACATAAGTAAACAATAGCATGAGCAACCTCTTCAGGGGTAGCATACCGCTTCATGGGGATGGCACCTGAAGCATCGCTATTCCCATAGAATCGATTCGGATCTTGCGCAAGTAACGTTCCATCAATACGCTTCATCATCGCAGACTCAACAGGCCCCGGGCAAACAGAGTTTACACGCACACCAAATCGCGCAACCTCACGGGCAGCTGATTTAACCAACCCCATCACAGCATGTTTTGACGCACTATAAGCAGCCATCCGTGGCACACCCAGCATCCCTGATGTGGAAGCTAAGGCAATAATATTTCCCTGACCACGCGGTTTAAAAATACGAATAGCATGTTTTAACCCCAACCAGATGCCTTTGACATTAACATCCATAACACGATCAAATTGTTCTTCAGAAATATCATCGATCGAGGCAACAGCTCCTTCGATCCCTGCCGCTAAAACGATACCACAGAGCGTATCCGCATACCGGCCAAATAATTGGCCAACTGCTGAATCTTGTGTCACATCACACTGTTGATACGTAAAATCATCCTGTTGCTCTCTAAAAGAAAGATCCGCGAGCACAACTTGATATCCTTTGTGTTTTAGGGTTTTGGCTGTTGCTTGCCCTATTATACCGGCTCCGCCTGTGATGATGACTGTTTTTATCATGCGCTTATCCTCTGCACAGCTCTTAACTCTGCAAAAATTGCTGTTAATTGGGACGAGGTTAACCCTAACCAATAGGGAACGCCCCAGCATTGACGCGCTAGTTTTTCTGTGACAGAAAGATCCATTTTCGGGTAATGCTGATAGGCCGGATGGGTATGACATCCCCCTTGCCACCATTGACGCGTTTCAAACGATACGGATGGCTTTTCAAGAGTCAGCACCTGCCCATAACAAGAGACCCAATCCCCCTCAAAACCCGGCATTAAGTCAAACCCGGCACTTGCTTGGAGGAAGTGATTTTTTAAGGATTGCCACTCTTGACGCGTCCGTCCCCATTGATCGAGGCCTGCCAAACCAACAGCAGCAGCATATTCACTCAATTTAGCATTGATACCGGCGCAATGCGCGACCCTATCTTGTTGAAAACCAAACTGCCCCCAGGAACGGCACCTTTTAATAAACTCAGAATCCCCAACAATGATTGCTCCCTCGCCAATACCAAAAACCTTTGTTGCATGAAGACTGATCATAAAGGGTAAGGTCGTTTGACACGAACTAAACGTGTCAAATCCGGCAGCGGCATCAATAAGGACAGGAATTCCTGTTTTCGCTTGCAATGCTTCCCAAGCCTCAAACGCTATCGGTGCCCCGAATGGCGCAACAACCAGAACAGCCCGGACTTCAGTTGTTCTGAGGGCGTGGAGGACATGATCAGGTGATAACGCCCACGTTGACTCATCTACATCTAAAAAATAGGGCGTCAACTCCGCAGCAACAACCGCTGCCACAGAAGCAACAAAAGTCCACGAGGGAAGTGCGCAAATCGCGCCCTTGGGCAGATTCAAAGATTTTAGCATCTGAATCAGAGCCAATGTGCCATTTGCACTTGTACAAAGCTGATCAGCTGAAACCTTAAAATGGTCAGCCAACCGCTCTTCAAAACGCAAGAGCAAAGGGCCGTTATTGGTATACTGTTGATTCTGATCTAATTCCTTAAGATAAGGTAAAAGCGTATCAACCAAAGGCAAACGGGGCTTGAAGACAGGAATCATTCGATTTACTAAAAATTAAATAAAATCTTTCTATTCTAAGAATATACGATTCTGTCCGGAGTTTAAAGAGATGTTCAAAACAACAAAACGCTATCTGGTCACAGGTGGATGTGGGTTTATCGGATCAGCCGTTGTTCGACGCCTGCTCCGTCTCCCCAAAACAGAAGTCATTAATTTAGACAAATTAACGTACAGTGCTTCTCTGAAATCCCTTTTGGACTTTAATAAAAACCCACGCCACCACCATATTAAAGTTGATTTGGCTGACCTCGATGCTGTGCGCAAAGCACTCGATACCCATCGCCCCGACATCATCATTCATCTGGCCGCAGAATCCCACGTTGATAAATCAATTCAGCAACCCGATCCCTTTATTCAGAGCAATATTATCGGAACATACAACCTCCTTATGGCAAGCCTGGAGTTATGGCAAAAACACATTCCCCACTTACGTCTGCACCATGTCTCAACGGATGAAGTATTTGGCAGCCTAACCGACCATGGTTTATTCTCTGAGGCATCACCCTATGCGCCAAACTCTCCTTATTCAGCCTCAAAAGCAGCGGCAGACCACCTTGTACGTGCGTGGCATAAAACCTATGGTCTGCCTGTGACAATAAGCCAATGCAGCAATAACTACGGCCCCTATCAACATCATGAAAAGCTGATTCCAACGGTTATTCGCAGTTGCCTTGAAAAAAAACCAATTCCTGTCTACGGAAATGGCACCAATATCCGGGATTGGCTCTATGTTGATGATCATGTGGATGCTTTATTGGCAATCCTTGAAAAGAGCTCTCTTGGAGAAAGCTATATGATTGGTGGGGAATGTGAGATCAGAAATAGAGATCTGGTTCACCATATTTGCACCGTTATGGATCAACATTATCCTTGCGGATTTTCTTACCATAGCTTGATCACATTTGTGCAAGATCGCCCAGGCCATGACTACCGCTATGGTATGGATATCTCCAAGATTCAGCATGATCTCAACTGGAGACCCACCACATTCTTTGATGATGGTCTGGCAAAAACTATTCGCTGGCACGTCCAGGATTACTATGCAACCCATCAACCGCAACAGGTAGCCCAATGAAAGGAATTATTCTTGCCGGCGGAAGTGGATCCAGACTTTACCCCATCACATTGGGGGTCAACAAACATCTCTTACCGGTTTATGATAAACCTCTCATTTATTACCCCTTAGCCACCTTGATGTTAGCAAACATCCGCGACATCCTCTTAATCACACGCCCGGAAGACCAAGACCTCTATAAAACAATTCTAGGCAATGGCCGGCAATGGGGTATCCATATTACGTATGCGACTCAGGATCATCCTCGTGGTATTGCTGAATCAATTATCATTGCTGAGGATTTTGTCGGAACATCCCCCTTTGCACTCATTCTGGGAGACAACATGTTCTTTGGCCATGGCTTTAGGTCTATGCTCTTGGATGCTGCGCGCCACGAAACAGGAGCCACTATCTTTTGCAACTGGGTCATTGATCCGGAACGTTTTGGTGTTGCTGAATTTGACCGACAAAACACCTTAATCAGCATTGAAGAAAAACCAGAGCATCCCAAATCAAATTACGCCATCACAGGCCTTTATTTTTATGATACCCAAGCCATTGAGTTTGCAAAAAATCTTAAACCATCGCCACGGGGTGAGATTGAAATTACAGACCTCAACCGACTGTATCTTGAGAAAAAACAACTGAAAACAGTCAACCTGCACCGCGGTTTTGCTTGGCTTGATACAGGCACCCATGAATCCTTGTTGGATGCAAGCAACTATGTCGCAACCATCGAAAAACGCCAAGGCCTTAAGATTGCCTGCCTTGAAGAAATTGCGTGGCGGAATAATTGGATTAGTGACGAACAATTCCTAGCCTGTTACCACAAAAATAAAAACAGCAGTTATGGTGCCTATCTCCACCGAATTTACCATCAGGGAAAGTATGCCGGATCCCTATCAAACATAAGGTTTGCCTGATGGATTTGTACCAACACGCCCTGAATCTCTATACCCGCAAGAATGATGAAGAATCAATCCCCGTTTTACAAAAACTGTTGTCTGAAAATCCTACACATTTTGCAGGGTGGAATACACTCGGCCAAATCATGCTTAGGCAAAAAAGATATGACGATGCCCTTGCTTTTTTCACACAAAGTACCAGCCTTCAACCTAGCATTATTACGGCTAAGTTGAATATTGTTCAAACACTACGACTACAAAAAAAATATGAATTCGCTAAGAGTTTTCTTGATCAAATCACCCAAGATTATCCCCATGATGATAAACCTTGGGGATTAATGTATGATATTTGCCAAGAATCCTATGATTTTGACGGGATGATAAAGGCTTGTGAGCACTTATCTTTGAGCTATCAATTAGCGGGAAAATTGTCCTTACCTGTTTGTCTTGATCGCGATGAAACAGACTATCTTAATCCCCTTGATCAAGCAATTCTGGCATTTGACAATACGATACCACAAAAACAAGCACCTGAATCCGTTCCCAACAGTATTTTCCAACTGGCGTATCTTTCGCAGAACCCACGCCCCCGCCTTGAGGCAATCAGCAACCTTTATCGCAAACTCTACCCTGTTCTGAACTATATCAGCCCCAATATTCATAAAAAACCATCCGGTAAACCAAAAATTGGTATTGTTACGGCCTATTTAGATAAATTTCATGCCATTAGTTTTTGTTATGCCTCTCTTATTAAAAACCTTGCCCCTCACTTTGATCTAATTTATTTTCGCCTACCAGCAACACAAGGTATACCGTCGATTGAGGATGATCTTGGGTTTAAAAAAACAATAGATCTATCGCATACCCTTAAGAAGAATCGGCAGATTATTGAAAGTCAACAAGTTGATATTTTATGGTATTTGGATGTCAATATGACCGCTGATACCTATTTCCTTGCCCATGCGCGTCTTGCTCCGATGCAAATGGTTTCAGCAGGACACCCCTGCACAACAGGTGTTTCAACCCTTGATTACTTTATCTCAAGTACCCATTTGGAGTCGGAGAATGCCCAAGATAACTATACTGAAACGGTGATTCAACTCCCGACATTACCGATGATTTACCAGGACTACGATGCTCCTGACATTCATTCTAATCGCAAGGCCTTTGATCTTCCTGAAGATAAAAACTTATATTTCTGCGCTCAAACACTATTCAAGATTCACCCAAAAATGGATACGTTATTCAAGGGCATTCTTGAACAAGATGAAAACGCTCTGATTGTTTTTTCTTACAAAGGAACTTTTTTAGCCGATCAGTTACGTAATCGATTAGGGGCTATTGCTGATCGCTGCCTCTTTATCCCAACTATCCCGCAGCACCTCTTTTTTCATTTGCTGGCAAGCGTGGACGTCATTCTGGATACTACCCCTTTTGGTAGCGGCAATACCTTATGTCAGTCCCTTGCAGTTGGCACACCTACTATTTGCTTTGATACAGCAGATTTACGTAGTGCCGGTGCCCCCGGCCTGTATCGATTAATGGGAATTGAAGAGACAATTGCACTATCTGAACAGGACTACATTGAATGCGCAGTGACTCTTGCAACAACACAAGACAAACGAACTGACCTGAAACGTCGGATCCTTGACAATAAGCATAAAGTTTTTGAGGATAGCGATCGTATCATCAATGCTTATAGGCATATGATCACGAATTGGATCAGTTCAGAAAGAAGTGAGACAGAATCTTGTAATAAACTAGACATATCTATTCTTTCTGATTAGAATTCAGAAAAATGTTACTGTTAGTGTTACAGCCTATGACTCCTGAAAATATAGATGAACTGTTCTCACGGTTTCAATCGGCAAACCCGCATCCACAAACGGAATTGAATTATACTAATCCCTATACCTTGCTGGTTGCAGTCGCTCTTTCAGCTCAAGCAACAGATATCGGCGTCAACAAGGCAACCAAGAATCTATTTGCTATTGTCGATACCCCTCAGAAAATGTTGGATCTTGGTGAAGCCGCGCTAAAGACGTATATAAAAACCATTGGCCTGTTCAATACCAAAGCCAAAAATGTCATGGCTGCGGCTGAAATATTGGTACGTGATTATCAGGGTGAAATTCCTCGCACACGCCAAGCCCTCGAGACACTGCCTGGTGTTGGGCGAAAAACAGCTAACGTTGTCTTGAATATTGCTTTTGGTGAACCAACCATCGCCGTTGACACACATATTTTCCGCGTATCCAATCGTTTGGGTTTAGCTCAAGGAAAGACACCCTTAGCTGTTGAATTACAGCTTGAAAAAGTTATCCCTGCCAACTTTCGCCAGCATGCCCATCATTGGTTGATTCTGCATGGACGCTATATTTGTAAAGCCCAAAGACCCCAATGTCAAAACTGCCCCGTTCGAGATTTATGTGACTTTGTGAATAAAGGACTCTAAATAAAAAAGCCCTGCAATTCTGCAGGGCTTTTTATTGTACCGGTGTTAAACTTAGTTAACAACTGTAACAGCAACGCGGTTTTGAGCGTGTGCGTCTTCGGTTTGAGCATCAGCAACAAATGGCTTATCTTTACCGTAAGAGATTGTCTTTAGACGCTTCTTCTCAACACCGTGCTTAACGAGACCATGCATTGCTGCATGTGCACGACGCTTACCTAGAGCCAAGTTGTATTCGCGTGTTCCGCGAGCGTCAGCGTGTCCTTCGACTGTTGCTGATGTGTTTGGATAGGTTTTGAACCAAGCTGCTTGAGCTTCCAATACGCGATCGGATTCAGCAGAAACATTGTGCTTGTTGAATGCAAAGAAAACGCGATCTTTTACGTTTGCTTTGAAATCGTCAGCAGAACCTGGAACAGGAGCTGAACCTGCTTCCATTGATTCAGGGGAGCATTCACAACCGGCAAGTAGAACACCGAGAGCGATAGCAGAAAGTAACTTGTTACGCATAACTATAAGCCTCTAAAAATAGGTTAATTACTAGTTTATTAAACCACCTTCAGGTTAACAAATCTTTAAAGGAAACAAAATTATTTTGAGAAAATCCTAATAAGATTTTCAGTACCTGTAGAGTTTTTGCAACATTTAGACAATAATCTCTGTTTTTGCCACCCACCAACCGCGGTTGTTTTCAGCAATCTTGTCAGCCATCGCTTGAGCCATACTTTTATTGCGAAAGACAGCAAAACAGGTAGCCCCAGACCCAGACATGCGGAAATATTTATAGGCTGTGCTCAGCATAAACACCATAAAAATCTTAGGAATATCAGGGCATAGGGATAAAGCAGGAGCCTGCAAAATATTGCGTGTTTGCTGCATAAAAGCATCGGTTAAAACATCCGGTGATGACTGTTTCTCATCATATCGCCCTTTAAGTTCGGCAAAAACATCACGGGTTGACAAACGAACGTTTGGATTAACCAACACCAGTTGACGCGATAGATTCTTAGGCATAAGCGGGATAATATCCCCTTCTTTACCACTGCCCTCAACCCAAAATATTTTTCCCAATCCCAAATGAAAAGCTAAACTGACCGGCACATCAGCCCCCAAAAGGCCACTTGCCTTAATGAAATCCCCTGGCGAGCCCCCCTCTGGCTTTGCATTATCATGCTGATATAGCCAAGCCAACACCGCCGCAGCATCACTCGTCCCACCACCAAGACCGGCTGCCGTTGGGATATTTTTCTGCACCTGAACACGATAATGTCGCACAGGTAACCCTGTGTACGTAAAATACCAAGCAAGAGCCTTAGTCACCGAATCGTCGTCAACAGGAATTGCTTCAGCATAATCACCTGTATAGACAACAGCTGTTGATGATGATTCCTCAAAGGTGATCTCATCTGTCAAGCCTGTGAAGGCAAAGACAGATTGCAACGCATGGTAACCATCAGGCAACTTTCCCGTCACATGCAGCATCAGATTAACCTTTGCATGAGCCTTGATTACCCTCATCATTCGTCACATTCCCCCATAATTGGGGCCAGAGCCACCCTCAGGCGTCGTCCATTGGATATTCTGCAACGGATCCTTAATATCACAGGTCTTACAATGGATACAGTTCGCTGCATTGATCTGAAGGTAGGGTTCAGGCTCAGACTTAACAATTTCATACACACCAGCAGGACAATAACGCTGTTCAGGAGAATCATAGAACTTGTAATTATAGGAAATTGCAAGATCAGAATCGCGGAGTTTTAGGTGAATGGGCTGATTTTCATCATGACTTGTATTACACAGATAAACAGAACTTAGGCGATCAAATGTAATTTTCCCATCAGCCTTGGGATAATTAATTGTTTGAGCTTTCGCTGCCACTGTCAAAGACTCATTATCTTTGTGATTCGACAACGTCCACGGCGATTTCCCACGCGTGATGTAGGTCTCAAAAGCAGCATTCACCAAGCCGGGAATAAGCCCCCATTTGAACCCGGGGCGAATGTTGCGCACAGCCTTCAGTTCATCCGCAACCCAACTTTTCTTTAAAAGATCATTATAAGGATTCTCTCCCGTCTTGAGAAACTCAATGACACCCTCAGCAGCCAACATCCCTGATTTCATCGCTGTATGGGATCCCTTGATCTTCGGAACATTAACAAACCCGGCAGAACACCCGATTAACGCCCCCCCTGGGAATGTCAATTGAGGAACCGCCTGCCATCCTCCTTCATTCAGAGCACGCGCACCGTAGGCAATACGCTTCCCTCCCTCAAATAAATCGCGAATTTTTGGATGGGACTTAAATCGCTGAAACTCTTCAAAGGGTGATAAATAAGGATTTTGATAATCCAAACCAATCACATACCCAACAAATACCTGATGATTTTCCGCATGATAAATAAAGGCACCGCCATACGTCTTGTGATCCATCGGCCAACCAATCGCGTGCTCAATCAACCCTTCTTTGTGCCTGGATGGGTCGACCTGCCATATTTCTTTAAAACCAAGTCCATAGGTTTGCGGAGAGTCAGGCTGACGAAGGCCATAATCCTTGATAACAAGTTCAGACAGAGAACCACGGCACCCTTCGGCCAAAAGAACTTGTTTGGCAAAAATCTCAATCCCCGATTGATATTGATCCGTAGGGGTGCCGTCTTTATCAACCCCCATATCACCGGTTTTCACACCAAGGACAGAACCATCCTCGCCTTTAACTAAATGAGCCGCTGGGAATCCCGGGTAAATTTCAACACCTAAGTTAGTGGCTTGCTCGCCCAGCCAACGGCATAATGCCCCCAATGAAATAATATAATTACCATGATTGTGCATCTGAGGCGGTGTCGGAAGACGGAACTTTGATTGTTCAGTCAAGAAAAAGAAATGATCATCTTTTGCCTGAACCTTAAGCGGTGCCCCTAATTCTTGCCAATTGGGAATGAGTTCACTCAAAGCACGAGGCTCAAACACATTTCCGGATAAAATATGAGCACCGATTTCCGATCCCTTTTCTAATAAACATACAGAAATAGTTGGATCTAACTGTTTCAGGCGGATCGCTGCACTCAAACCAGCAGGCCCACCCCCAACAACAATCACATCATAATTCATTGATTCAGACATAGCATCATCCCTCTTCTGTTCCTTCCTCCTATTCTGAAGGAAAAGTCATGAGAAATAAACGATAAATCTATTTTATCCATTTTATCCACATGGTAAAGTACCCTTAAAGGAGACGCTATGACTTCAGTCAATGATTTATTAGTTTGGTATACTGACATCGGCATGACGGTTGCTATTGGTGACAATCCGGTTGACCATACCAAGACACAACCCAAAACAGCCCCTGTTTCCCGAGAAAATCCCCGCAAACTAACTCAAGCAGATCCGCTTCCAACAACACCGGCAACGCCAAAGGCTGCGGTCAATACAACAGCCATCGCGGCTGCATGCAACACGCTTGATGATTTACGCCAAGCAATTCTTGCTTTTGATGGTTGCGATTTAAAAATGACAGCGACCAACACCGTATTCTGTGATGGGAATTCTAAGGCCAAAGTTATGGTCATCGGAGAAGCCCCCGGCGCAGATGAAGATCGTCAAGGCCGTCCTTTTGTCGGATTATCAGGGCAACTCCTTGACAAAGCCCTAGCTAGCATTGGTTTAACCAGAAATGAAAATGTCTATATCTCCAATATTATCCCATGGCGACCACCGGGAAATCGCACGCCAACCCCTCATGAAGTTGCGTTATGTGAGCCATTCATCAAACGCCACATTGAACTTTTGGCTCCTGAGATCTTGATTCTTGTTGGCGGTGTACCAACAAAATCCATCCTCAATACCAACGAAGGAATCACAAGACTTCGTGGTAAATGGCACACCTATCACCCCGAAGGATCAGCCAAACCAATGAAAGCCATGGCAACCTACCACCCCGCCTATCTCTTGCGTTCCCCCGGACAAAAGGCTGCTGTCTGGAAAGATCTTATGATGGTTGAGGACGAGTTAATAGGATTAGGACTGAAGTAAAAGCATATCACCAAACGTCGTTTTCTACATTTGGTGATATCTATTTTCCATTTTTTCACATCACCAAATAACGTTTTCTACATTTGGTGATATTTTTTTATCGTTTTTTAATATCACCAAATGTAATATTATAACTAAAGTAGGACAATTTCGGAAAAGGGTTATGACGTTTTTTATTGGTCGACAGCATGAATTAAAGCAACTCAACCTCTTGTTTAAAAAAGAATCAGCAAGTTTAATCGTTATTCGAGGACGACGACGCATAGGAAAAAGCCGTCTCGTGGAGGAATTCGCAAAACCACACAAATTTATTCGCATATCTGGCATTCCCCCTACGGATTCAGTGACAGATCAAGATCAACGAAACACATTCATGCACCAACTCGCGCAGCAAATCCAGACCGAGTGGAATCCTCAAGGGTGGCAACCCCATGATTGGTCTGCGTTATTCACGCTCCTTGCGGATCAGACAAAGACAGGGCGCGTTATCATTCTGCTCGATGAAATTTCATGGATGGGATCTCTGGATCCAACATTCCTCGGCAAACTCAAAACAGCTTGGGATCATGAGTTTAAGAAAAACCCAAAACTCATCATGGTTTTATGTGGCTCAGTATCAACCTGGATTGAAAAAAACATCATTAAAAACACAGGGTTTTTTGGCAGAATATCACAATATTTTGACATAAAAGAATTACCGCTCCCCGACTGTGCCGCTTTCTTTGATAAGATTAAATTTGCAGGAACGTCCCACGAGAAATTAAAAATCTTGTCAACCACAGGGGGCGTTCCATGGTATTTAGAACAAATCCAAGCAGGCCTAAATGCTGACGACAACATCAGGAATCTATGCTTTAGACCAAATAGTGCTTTGGTTTATGAGTTTGATCTCATCTTTCATGATCTTTTTTCAAAACGAAGCGCGATCTATAAACGGATCATTGAAACACTTGCTGATGGTTCCAAAGAACTGAACGAGATATACACCCTTTTGGGCTATCAAAAAAGCGGCATCATCAGCACCTATCTTGATGATTTAGAAAAAGCAGGATTCATTCAACGGGATCACACATGGAAAATTAAAACGCAAACAGAGTCAAAACTGAGTCATTTTCGCCTCAGCGATAACTATCTTCGCTTCTATCTCAAGCAGATCGAACCAAGATTAAATCAGATAAAAAAAGATGCTCTCGCCAAGGCGCAACTCAGCAGCATCTCTGGTTGGGAATCAATTATGGGGCTACAAGTTGAAAACTTAATCCTAAATAATAGACAACTCATCTGGGATAAACTTGATCTTAATGCAGCAGACATCGTCTTTGATAATCCCTATTTTCAAAAAAAGTCAGCAACCCAAGACGGCTGTCAAATTGATTATTTAATCCAAACAAAATTCAATTTAATTTATGTTTGTGAAATTAAATTTTCTCGCAATACTGTTGGCGCAAGCGTTATTTCTGACGTCAAATCAAAAATTGATAAAATCAAAATTCCCAAAGGCTATGCCTATACACCGGTACTGATACACATGAATGGTGTTTCTGACCAATTATTAGATCAGAATTATTTTTCACACATCATTGATATAAATGACCTGATGAAAGCATCCTAGGCAGCTGTTTTTACTTTATTTTCCAGATCAATTTAGTGACGAATTTATCTGCATCAGGGTAAAATGGAAGGACTATAGTGCTGCGTCAATTGCTGAGTCCAAATCCTTTATCTCAACAAGTTTACCATTAACGGTAAAGCCGGGTGCGAAGTTTAATTTGAGATCGTGCCCAGCCGTTAGCGCATCATGCAAAATAGCATCTTCAATAGATTTATCATCAAAACTAGGCTGGATAATAGAGGAAGAAATCCCTGTCGGTGCTAACATTTTTTCAATGACTTCGGTGGGATTCTCTGCGTTAACCCAATCAAATTCAACCGTTTTATTTTTTTCTAGATTAAAGTTCACCATGATCAAATGAGATCGTTCTAAATATTTCCCCACATCCCGGCCAATCCAACAAATAATAGCGAGTTTGAGAGAAAATTCATCCGTCGGAAAGTCTTTCAAGATAAAATAGACTTGACCGTGGTCGATATATTTTTTTTGTAAGACAGGTAATTGATTGAGTTTAAAATCAATGCAATGATGGCATGTCAACGAATGATACATAACAACAGTGACAGGTGCCTTTGGATCACCAAAACCGACAACAGGCAAAGGGGACGTATTGGCAGGGATGCTGACAGGCACGTTTGATTGTGCAAAATTTGCAGCAATCATCAGATAAAAAACAGCAAATACCTTACCCATAATACACCCACACTAAACAACTTATAGCCATTCCACTTAACATTGATACCGCTAAATTCGTCGCTCACGTACTTTATGTACGCTTCGCTCCTCAGTTAACTGTATCAAACTTAACTGAAACAACTTACCTTTAAAGTCTACCTTAAAAATTAAGCACTTAAAAGAGGGCTTAACCCTCAATTTTTTCGGATAACACCAACCACCTGAGTTCTGCTGCATCAAGTTCCTGTTTTGCTTGTTCTAGACGCGCAGATAGAGAGGTAAATTCTTGCGGATGATTTTGATAAAATGCCGGATCTTCAAGTTTAAGTTCAATCAAGCCAATTTCTTTTTCCAAAGCATCCATCGAACTCGGTAATTTTTCATACTCATGTTTTTCATTAAAACTAACTTTACGCTCAGTTTTTGGGCGAATCGGCTCCGGGATTTTCTTTTCAAGCTTTGCCGTATTAACCGGCTTGGCCATCCGTTTGTCGAGATAATCCGAATATCCACCGGCATATTCAATAACCGTACCATCCCCTTCGACTGCAATCACAGACGTCACCAAACGATCCAGGAAATCACGATCATGGCTAACAATTAATAACGTTCCTTCGAATTCATAAAGCATTTCCTGCAATAAATCCAACGTATCCATATCCAAATCGTTGGTCGGTTCATCCAAAACTAATAGATTCCCAGGCTGCGTGAATGCTTTGGCCAAAGCCAATCGATTTTTCTCACCGCCGGATAAAATAGACACAGGGCTACGAACTTGCTTAGGATCGAACAAAAATTCCTTAAGATATCCCATGACATGACGGGGTTTACCTTGAATCATCACCTGATCACCACCATTGGGGCACAAAGTCTCCCACAGGGTTTCCGTTGGATCCAAAGCATCACGCATTTGATCAAGATAGATCAAGTCAACGCTAGCCCCCACATGACATTTTCCTTCATCCAAAGGGATTTGCTTTAATAATAACTTGAGAAGCGTAGTTTTACCGGCACCATTTGCCCCAACAATCCCAATACGATCGCCACGCTGAATGATAGTTGAAAACCCATTAATCACACACCGGTCACCAAAATATTTCGTCAGATTGTGACATTCAATCACCACCTTGCTGGACACATCACCCGATACACCCCCAAGGCTTGCCCCTTTGGGTCGGTTTTGCAGTCTGGAACGGCGTTCATCCCGCATTGTCATAAGCTGACGCAACCGTCCTTGGTTTCGCTTACGTCGCGCCGTTACCCCGCGATGAAGCCAGTCTTCTTCCAGCCTCAGTTTTGCATTTAATTTCTCAAGCTGCCGTTCTTCCTCTAGCAAAAGAGCCTCTGTCCAGCGATCAAAATCAGCATACCCTTTGTCGTTCGCCTTCAATTCCCCACGATCAATCCACCATGTTTGTGCCGACACACGCTTAAGAAAACTGCGATCATGGCTGATCACCACGATCGCACCACGAAAAGATTTTAAGGTTTCTTCAAGCCATTCAATGGCCGGAATATCAAGGTGGTTCGTTGGTTCATCCAACAAGACAATATCGGGATCCACAACCATCGCTCGGGCGATCAGCAGGCGACGTTTCTCGCCCCCTGACAGTCGTTCCATGGTTTGATCCGGATCTAATTGCACCTGCCCCAGCCATGATTCCGCTTCAAAAGTCGCACAGCCTGTCTGATCCATTAAGTGTTGACGCATACTCACGGCTTCCGGCAATTCTGCATCTTGGGGTAAATATGAGATTTTGGTACCGGGTTGCGTAAAAAAGCCACCATCATCAGCCTCAATGAGCCCAGCAATCACCTTTAATAAAGTTGACTTACCACAGCCATTACGCCCGACTAAGCAAAGACGATCTCGCGGGCAAATCTGAAGCGAAAGCCCCTCGAATAAGGGCTTGCCGCCAAAGGTTAATTTTAGGTCTTTGATTGTAAATAAAGGGGGTTGACTCATAGGGCTTCTTGTACATTTTTGGCAGAATCTTTCATCTGCGAGATAAAATCAATAAAATCAGAAACATCGTTAAATTCGTGATAGATACTGGCAAACCGTACATACGCAACAGGATCCAAATTAATCAAAGCTTCCATAACAATAGAACCAATCGTCTGTGTTTCGATCTCACCATCGCCGCTCGTCTCTAACTGGCGAACAATGCTTGAGATAACACGCTCGATTCGCTCAACCGGCACGGCTCTTTTATGCAAGGCCATGACAATAGATCGTGCCAATTTGTCCCGGTCAAAGGGAACACGGTTGCCATCTTTTTTGATCACAACAAGATCGCGCAATTGAATACGCTCAAATGTTGTAAAACGACTGCCACATTCTTGGCAAAAACGACGACGACGGATTGCCGACAGATCGTCCGTGTTTCGCGAATCCTTAACGGCTGTATCGCTATGATTACAGAACGGGCAACGCATTATACATACCTCAGCCCCTCATAAATAGGGAACTCTTGGCATAGCAGCATCACATCTTTCTTAATCCGATCAGGGGTTGCTTTCCCCGTTGCCAAATGATCGCAAACTTCAGCAATCCAATGGCCAATTTGAATAAACTCAGCCTTATCAAAACCACGGCTTGTCGCTGCGGGTGACCCCAAACGAATCCCTGATGTAACGGTCGGAGGCAGCGGATCATTAGGAATGCCATTTTTATTACAGGTGATGTTGACATGCTCCAGAGCATTACAGGTATCTTTACCACTCACACCTTTTGGCGTTAAATTCACCAGAATTAAATGTGAATCTGTTCCCCCGGAAACCAACTCAAAGTCATGGCGTACCAACGTATCAGCCAAAGCTTGGGCATTTTGGACAACACGCGCTGCATAATCTTGGAATTCCGGTTGCAAAGCCTCACCAAAAGCAACGGCCTTAGCTGCAATAACGTGCATCAAAGGCCCACCCTGTAACCCCGGAAAAACCGCAGAATTAACTTTTTTAGCGATCTCTTCGTGGTTTGTCAGAACAATCCCACCGCGTGGCCCTCGTAATGTTTTATGGGTCGTCGATGTAACCACATGAGCATGGGGGAGCGGACTCGGATACAGACCACCCGCAACCAACCCTGCAAAGTGCGCCATATCAACCATGAGATAAGCCCCGACTGAATCGGCAATTTCACGGAATTTAGCAAAATCAATAATCCGCGGATAAGCCGATCCGCCAGCAATAATAAGCTTTGGTTTATGCTGATGCGCCAGTCGCGCCACGTCCTCATAATCAATTAAGTGACTTTCCGCATGAACACCATAATTTATTGCATTAAACCATTTACCCGATTGATTGACAGAGCAACCATGGGTCAAGTGCCCTCCTGCATCTAATGACATTCCCAGAATTGTATCACCCGGCTTAATCAACGCCATAAAGGCAGCTTGGTTGGCTTGTGCCCCAGAATGAGGCTGCACATTGGCAAAACCACAGTTAAATAGCTTTTTCAGACGGTCAATCGCCAAATTTTCTGCCACATCAACAAACTCACACCCGCCATAATAACGTCGCCCGGCATACCCTTCGGCATATTTATTTGTTAACACAGATCCCTGCGCTGCCAAGACGGCCGAGGATACAATATTTTCCGATGCAATCAACTCAATTTGATTCTGTTGACGTTCTAATTCATGCTGAATCGCTTGGGCTAATTCCGGATCTTGGTGAAATAAGTCTTTAGGCATGTTTTTCCTTTTATTCCATTCTTTACACCAAGTATAAAGCGTTACAAGAATGATGTCCAAAGGATTTGTATCGTTGTTCCCGTTGATTTTTATACAAGGAACAAGAAGCGAAGCATCCATAAGGATGTGAGCGATGAGTGACGCAGCAGAAAGGTCAACTAGAATGGCTCTAATGATATATCACCAGGAATCCAGAACCGTGTTAACCATCTGTTAATAAACATAAAATGTCAAGATTTCTACCCAACGTTCTTTTACACTAAAAATAATGAAGCTAATTTTTTTGATCAATCAGGGAACTAAAATGAAATGCTATACCCAATCCAATCCAATCCAATCCAATCCAATCCAATCCAATCCAATCCAATCCAATCCAATAAGCAGCATGTTCTATCTATAAACCAAGTTCAAGCCTATTGTTCAAGACGACAGACGCAATCCAAAACTCTTACCAATCTTGCTTTATCCTGCCTAGGATCGACATTTCTCATACGGTCTACCCTTCTTTATCCTGTTATTGCGCTTGGCTTCTTAACCCTCAACTCTGTTCAGGCAACTCAGTGGGCAGGGAATACAAGTGCTGATTGGAATATTGCTGCGAACTGGAGTTCTAATAATATTCCAAATTCATCAATAAATGCAATAATTGATAAATCAACTCCTAATGTTGCAACCATCGTTACCGGAATCACAGCACAGGCCACCACCACCTACATCGGCTACAATAATGGCAGCACCGGCACGGTGAATCTCTCCGGGGGCTCTCTCTCCTCCACCAACAACACCTACATCGGCTACAGCAATGGCAGCAACGGCACGGTGAATCTCTCCGGGGGCTCTCTCTCCTCCTCCACCTCCACCTACATCGGCTACCTTAACGGGAGCAACGGCACGGTGAATCTCTCCGGGGGCTCTCTCTCCTCCACCAACAACACCTACATCGGCTTCAGCGGCAGCGGCACGGTGAATCTCTCCGGCACCGGCTCTCTCTCCTCCTCCACCTTCACCGTCATCGGCTACAGCAATGGCAGCACCGGCACGGTGAATCTCTCCGGGGGCTCTCTCTCCTCCTCCACCTCCACCTACATCGGCTACCTTAACGGGAGCAACGGCACGGTGAATCTCTCCGATACCGGCTCTCTCTCCTCCTCCGACACCACCTACATCGGCTACAGCAATGGCAGCAACGGCACGGTGAATCTCTCCGGGGGATCTCTCTCCTCCAACACCACCTACATCGGCCTCAATAACGGCAGCAACGGCACAGTGGATCTCTCCGGGGGCACTCTCTCCTCCAACACCAACACCGTCATCGGTTACAGTGGAACCGGCACCGTCAATATCTCCGGTAACGGTTCTCTTACCTCCGGCAGCAGTACCAGTATCGGTGCTTTCACTGATGGCACCGGTACCGTCAATATCTCCGGTAACGGTTCTCTTACCTCCACCTATACCCATATCGGTGGCGGAGTCATTGGTGCATCTGGCAACACCGGCATCGTCAATATCTCTGGCAACGGTTCTCTCTCCTCCTCCGACACCACCTACATCGGCCTCAATAACGGCAGCAACGGCACTCTTAATATCGGCGCCGACTCGCTCTCTCCGGCTACAACACCAGGCACCATAAACGGAAATATTCAATTTGGATCCGGAACAGGGACTCTTAACTTCAACCATGATTCAACAACAGGCTATACTTTTAGCAATTTCTTGTCTGATACGCCTAGCCAAACACCAAATGCGGGTTCTGCTGTTAATATCATTGCTGGAAAAACCATCTTTACGGGCACAAAAAGCTATTCGCCCCAAACCAATGTATCAGGCGGAGAACTGGAACTCCAAACGGATCTTCCTAATTCAAATATCACTATAGGAGCTTTTGGAACGGTTACATTTAACACAGCCGTAGATAGTACATATTCAAAGGTTATCTTCGGTAATGGTACTCTAACAAAGAACGGAACAAATACTCTTACTTTGTCTGGTGATAGCTCTGGCTTTACAGGGACGACAACGGTGTCCGGCGGAGAACTTAAACTCGTTAACGTTGGCAGTAACCTTGGTGGAGATATTACTGTTCAATCTGGTGCCACCATCAGTGGTAATGGTACAACGAGGAATTTGACAATTAATAACGATGGATTTGTTGCTCCGGGAAATTCTATTGGAACCCTTCATGTTGCAGGAGATTACATCCAAAATGGCACCTACAATTGCGAAGTTAATGGTGTTATAGGAATTCCTGTTGCAGGTACGGACAATGATCTTATTGATGTCACAGGAAACGCAACATTGGGTGGTACACTTAATGTTATTCCATCGGGGGTATTCGCAAATGGGCAATCCGTTGTCTATACAGTCCTAACATCAACCGGACTCGGCGGATCATCATTTACATCCGTAACAGGAACATCTCCACTCTTTACCTATCAAGCCAATTATACCGGCACTGATGCTCAACTCACCCTTACAAAAACGTACAATATCTCTCAAATCGTCACAGAGGGTAACCTTGGTTCCGTGGCGTCTTATATGGACAATCATGCTCCTGCCACCCTTGAGGCTCGACTTAACACGTTGACAACAGAGCAACTAGAACAAGCCTTGAGTGATCTTGACCCGGCAGAAGAAACTCAAAAAACAGACTTTATCGCCAGTATAGAATCCGCTTCCATGTCAACACCGTTTACCTGGTCAGGTATGGATCGCATGGCCAAACAATCAGGCCAAGCTATGACCGCTCTTGTCCATCAGGTCAGTTCATTAAAGCAAAGTTTTGTCCAATTATTTGGCAGCAAACGTCAACACCGTACTATCATGCAAGCTATTTCCCAAGCATCAGATCCTAAACAAATTCCGATCTCAGCACGGGTCAACATGGGAGCAATAAACCTGTGGATCCAAGGCGGAATCGGGCGTTTTAGCCAAGAAAGCACGATGGATCCCTCAAGCGTTGTTATCCAAGGCTTAGATGGCAATACCTATGACACTAGTGTTGGGTTAGATCATGCTATCTCCAATACCCTTAAACTTGGTGTAACAACGGGGTACACCGTGAGTCAGTACACCATGAAAGCTGATCGAGCCAAAGGAGGTGTCAATTCCGCCAGATTCGGTCTTTATGGTTTATGGGAAGCTCCGTCATCTTGGTACGTTAATGGTGCTGTGTACTACGGTCATCACCGCTTTAAAGCCGATCGCATTATGACCTTTGTGCCAATCGTTGCTCATCAACGCCATAATGGTCACCATGTCAGTGGCTTGGCTGAAGTTGGCAAAGACATTGCTCTTGGAAAATCCCTTGTTTTGACCCCCTATGTTGGTGGTGGTGCTTTGTTCTTGCGTGAGAATGGTTATACGGAATACGGTGCCGGCATCCAGAACTTGTCCGTGAAAAGTCGGAACAGCACAACCGTGCAAGG
Organism: Candidatus Paracaedibacteraceae bacterium; assembly: GCA_019636035.1. Taxonomy (GTDB): domain Bacteria; phylum Pseudomonadota; class Alphaproteobacteria; order Paracaedibacterales; family Paracaedibacteraceae; genus Paracaedibacter. The sequence continues at coordinate 829,376 of JAHBYI010000001.1, read as the reverse complement.
CAAAACAGGTGTTCAACTGGCGAATCTGTGGCAGTGGCATGATGCAACGCCAATCTATAGCTTTGCTCGTCTGGGGATAACCTATCGCCGTGCTGTTGGATCTCACCAGAAAATGTCAGCCGGCCTTGTTGGCCAAGGCGGAAGCTTCACGGTCAGAACCCGCAACCGCAACCGTGTCCTCGCCAACCCTAATGTCGGATTCACGGCAAGTTTGCGCCAAGATCTGTCTGCCACGTTGGCCTATGATGGTGAGCTAGGCTCAAACCAACGCAACCACCAAGCACTGGTACGGGTCAATTGGACGTTTTAGGGTGTAGATGCCCTGTAACTGGCGGACTCCGTCACCTCGCCCCTTGTGGGAGAGGTCGACCGCAGGTCGGGTGAGGGGTACAAAAATAAGCAATCGAGAAAAAGGAAATAGAGGTCTATATAGTTGTTTTTGTTTAATTATTTATCCCCCTCACCCGCTCTTCGAGCGACCTCTCCCACAAGGGGCGAGGTGGAAAACCGGTTTTCCACTTTTCAAACGTTCTCTCTCACGTAGGTGTTAGATCCCGCCAGTGACAGAGCATCTAGACACCTTACCTACACCAGCATTTCTTCAAACAACTGATGCCAATTCTGCTTGGCCTGCAATCGCATCAGAACCGATCCAATGCCGACGGCTGCGCGATCCATGAACACAAATTCACGCGGTGGTCGGATCCCACCAGCCCGGCTAAGCTGCTCATGAACCTTTGTAGCAGTTTCCCAACCCACGTGCCCTAAGACATCGTTTTGAATCAAGCGCACCCGATCATCTAGCAAAGGATCATACAACATTCTTGCCCACTGGGTAATAATATCAATGATATCTTTCGTCAGGTTCTGGAATCCCCATTGCTCATAGGCATGAACAGCCCGCGCCTGATCGTTGGTCTGCAAAGCTCGATACAATTCGATAACGCCTTTAATAAAATGAGACGGAAATGCACGAATACACCCCAGATCAAGAATTGAAAGTGACAAATCATCCCGTACCTTATAATTTCCGGGATGAGGATCGCCGTGAATCACACCATGTTGATAAAACGGAATGTACCAAGCTTGAAACAAACGCTTCCCAAGCTCATCGCGCGTATCTTGATCAGCAGATACATAGTCCAGTGCACTTTTACCATCGAGCCATTCCATGGTTAAAAGTCGCTTTGTTGAATAATCTCGGTAAACTCTAGGCACGTTAACCCAAGGGATAGACTCAAAAATCAAAGCAAATTGTTCTAAATGATTGGCTTCACGCTCATAATCCAATTCTTCACGCAGGCGATCATTTATCTCCTGACGGATGCCATCGGTTTTCAAGGCATCGTTAAAGGATTCATAGACCGAGAAAAGAAGTTTTAGTTGCGCCAAATCGGCATCAATAACTGATTGCATGTCCGGATATTGCAGTTTACAAGCAACCCATTCCCCTGTCACCAATTGTGCCTTATGGACTTGCCCTAACGATGCCGCTGCTGTTGCAGCCTGATCAAACTCCGTGAATTTTGACACCCAATCAGCCCCTAATTCCGTCATCATACGGCGTCGAACAAAAGCCCAACCCATGGCCGGTGCATTCGATTGCAAGGTTAATAATTCTTCGGAATATTCAGGGGGTAATGCGCCGGGAACAGTTGCTAAAAACTGCGCCACTTTCATCAGGGGTCCTTTGAGTCCACCTAACACTTGCTTTAAATCATCCGCATGCCGGTCACGGTCAATGGCCATGCCCAGATATTTTTCACCGACTAATCGACCGGCCAACCCTGTCATGGCAGATGTTACTTGGGCATAACGCTTAAGACGTCCTGTCAACGTTGAATCATCCATTAGAGACGCTCCAACTCATCAATCATCCCTGAGATCATCGATAAACCTTGATTCCAGAATGCCGGATCTTTTGCATCCAAACCAAAAGGGGCAAGTAAGTCAGGGTAACGTTTACTCCCCCCTGCCCTGAGTAAATCGAGGTATTTTTCAGCAAACTTTGGATGACCTTGTTGGTAAACCGCATAGAGTGAATTAACGAGGCAATCCCCGAAAGCATAGGCATACACATAAAATGGCGCATGAATAAAATGGGAAATATAAGACCAATAGGGACGGATACTCTCATCCAGATGCACAGCATCGCCCAAAGCCTCACGCTGGGTTTCCATCCAGATATCCCCTAAATCATCAGACGTTAATTCTTTTTGACGGCGCATGGCATGAACACGTTTTTCAAAGTCAAAAAAGGCGATTTGCCGGACAACCGTATTCAACATGTCTTCGACTTTTGACGCCATCAAATTACGACGTTGATCGTTCGTAGAACAATTTTCTAAGAGAGAGCGAAACGTCAGCATTTCTCCAAAAACAGAGGCTGTCTCTGCCAAGGTTAACGGTGTATCCGCCAACAAAGGCCCTTGGCTAGCCGCCAAAACCTGATGCACGCCGTGCCCTAACTCATGGGCAAGAGTCATAACATCTCGTAATTTCCCTTGATAATTCAGCATCAGGTAAGGATGAACACTCGGCGTTGTCGGATGAGCAAAAGCTCCCGAACGTTTCCCTGGTTTTGCCGGCACATCAATCCAAGCATTATCGAAAAATCGCTGACCAACCTCAGCCAATTCCGGGCTAAAACAATGATAGGCATCGTACACCGTCTTTTTTGCCTCATCCCAGGCAATCGCACGATCATCCGCCGATGGTAACGGTGCGTTACGATCCCAATACTCGATTCGATCAAGCCCCAACCACTTTGCCTTAAGGGCATAATAGCGATGGGTTAGATTTTTATACGCCCCTTTAACGGCCGTTGCCAAAGCGTCAACAACCTCATCCTCAACTTGGTTAGCTAAGTTCCGTGAGGCAACAGCATGAGGATAATGACGCCAACGATCATCGATTTCTTTATCCTTGGCCAAAACATTCGTTACTATTGTAAAAATAGGCAATTGCGATGTCAGCCCGACACTCATGGATTTAGCAGCTTCTTCGCGAATCTTAGCATCCTTATCACTCAACTTATCAACAATCTCGCTGATGCCAATTTTATCACCGTGCCAGTCGAATTGGATTCCCGCCAATGTCTCATCATAGAGTCGATTCCAAGCAGAACGCCCCGTCAAGGCTTTCTCCATCATTAATCGCTCTTGATCTTCGGACAACTGATGATCCCGATACAAACGAACATTAGTCAACCACGACTGATAACGCGCTAATGCCGGAACCTCTTTATACCCTTGACTCAAAATAGCCTCATCGAGTTTGGATAACTCCAAATTAAAAAAAACAAGTGGCGTTGCAAGATTAGTCAGTTGTTCTTGAATATGCTGAAGGAATTGCTGTGGCTCGGCTTCTTTGAGTTGCGTTGTTGAGTTGAGAAAAGCATAACTCATCAACTTTGCCATCAAATCCTCAATGGCTTCATAGTCCTTAATCGCCGATAAAATTGCCTGACCCGATGTCAATTGACCGGCGTACACATCAACAAAGTGCGTGACTTTGCTCTTTAAGAGACTCAGATCTTTCTGAATCAAAGGATCTTGAGTGTTTTGATAAAAATCAGTCAAATCCCAAGTGGGTAAATTAGATAAAGTCATGGGCAAGCCTTGTTTTTGAGTAAGTCATTCTCTTAAGCAAGGATAGCTCATCCCCCATAGAATGCCAATAGGCCTTAGAAAGTGCATGTCTTTTTTAAGATTTTATCCACAGCCTCTAACGTCACATCAACCCCTAAATCATACAGAGACGTCACCCCAAATTGAGGCAAACCACACGGAACAATGCCTTGGAAATGGGCAAGATTGGGATGAACATTAATGGCTATACCATGATAAGTAACCCACTTTGAGACACGCACCCCAAGTGCCGCAATTTTAGCTTCACCCGTTGGTGTATTTGTCCAGATACCAACACGACCATCCCGCTGAAAACTGTCTAGACCAAACTCAGCTAAAGCTCGGATAATCCAATGCTCAAGCTCTTTGACGAACCAACGCAAATCCGGTTTTCGTTTATTCAGATCCATCATCACATAGGCAACTCGCTGTCCGGGGCCATGATACGTATACTGCCCGCCCCGCCCTGTCGCAAAAACCGGCAATTGATCATGCACCAGTAAGTCCTGAGGTTTAGCACTCGTACCCGCCGTATACAAGGGGGGATGCTCTAACAACCAAATACACTCCTCAGCACCGGACTGAATGTCCGATACAATCGATTGCATGGTCTCGAGTGCCTGCGGATAGGCGACAAGCTCATCTGATGTCATCCATCTAACCATTCAATTCCCCTTGAGGCAAAACTTGAATGCCATGTATTGTTGCAAGTTCAACCACTTGATCAAATGCCAGCGCATCAGCCGGCAAGTAAATCACATTAACACCACTAAAAATTGCCCGCAGAGCCAATCCTAAATTTTCACCACAGGGAATCCCCAACTGAATGTCAAATTGAGGATAAGTCTCTTGCGTATGTCGCCAAACATCTAAGTAAAACTCTAAACCGTAGTTATGAATCATGATAGGACAAGCAATCAACAGTGTTGCTCCTGATAACGTCGGAACATTGGCATTTGACATAATGACTTGGTGCTGTACCATAAAACTATCAACTTTTTTCGCGAATAGGATTTCTATGGTCAGAATAGCTATTTTTATGGCTCTTCTCAACCTTTGTGGTTGGACGGAGGAATTCACTGATGTCGGCTACCAGGAGCTCAGCTGTTACGACACAAGCAGAGACAGAGAGATCTCATTCTTAGTGATCTATCCTTGTGACTTCACCCTGCATAGCAAAAAAATAAATGATTGCTATCTCGCTAAAGGTGCAAAACTAGATTCGAATGCCATCTACCCTTTGGTTATGTATTCCCACGACCATCAAGGGCATTATTGGGAATCGCTCTGGTTAGGGTACGCCTTAGCACAACGTGGTTATATTTTTACGTCAGTCGATCATCCCGGCAATACCTCTTATCATCGCGATATTCTGGATAATTATTTTTCCTATTGGAATCGCCCACTCGATATTTCTTTCGTTCTTTCTCATGTTTTATCAGGATCTCTCAGCCAACATATCAATCAGTTTGATATTTCCATGACAGGATTTTCTCTTGGGGGATTAACAACGTTATGGCTTGCCGGTGCATTTGCCGACTTTACCCTTTTCAAGGCTATCTTGCAGAAACGCATCCCCAAAGATTTACCACCCGCCATTTATAGCCTTTTTTCACAGTTACGACCAAAATACCTAGAAAAATTTTATCATGATTGTCGATTCCGTCGGTATATCGCCCTTGCTCCAGATTTTGGACAAGCCTTTACGCAGCTCGGTCTCTTCCTTATCGAGAGACCTGTCCTGTGTATCACCAGTCAATCGGACACCATAACACCGCCAGAGCTGAATGCCCAGCATTATGCCGCTGATAATCCTCAGATTCAATCAATTGTCATACCATCTTCTGCTAACCACGATGCCTTTATCACGACGCCGAATGAATACACCCATCAAGCTATGCAAACGTCCACCGCAACTATGATTTTACAGTTCCTACAAGATGATCGTCTGTTGCACAATAAGCACACTTCTTAACAAATCATTAATCGTTAACGATTTGTTAACCTTTTTTAACAGACAATAAAAATATAATCCCATCCTTTTTCTGGGGAACCGTGATGATATCATCCCTCATAAGTATACGCAAAAAAGCACAAGAAATTTTCACATCCCGCCTGATGCACGCGACAATCGCAGGGTTACTCCTTCTGAGTGCCGTGCTCATTAGCTGGGAAGTTACTGTCCAAGGTCAAGACACGCCTGATGCACAAAGGATGGCAGCTCTCTTAGCTTATCTCAACACCTACATCCTTTATCTATTTGCCTTTGAAATTATAGCGCGCATCCTGACTTTCGGGCGCAATTATTTTAAATCGGGATGGAACATATTTGACGCTATCGTTGTCGGGCTTTCTCTTTTGACGATCGGATCTTACTTTCAAATCATCCGTACTTTCCGTCTATTCTTATTTCTAAGAACATTTTCAATCTTTCCAAATTTTCAGCATTTGCTAACAGCTCTGGGGCAAGCCATCCCCAGGATCTTTTCGACACTCATGCTCTTATTACTGGCGATCTATGTCTTTGCTGTATGGGGTGTCATCGAGTACGCAACAACATTTCCTGATAAATTTGGCAATCTGCCCGCAGCTTTTGGTACCATTTTCCATGCCGTTCTTTTAGGACACACTTGGTCAGAGGTTTATGATGTCATGGTCAAGGTTGACCCTGACGTTGGATTTTTTATCTACCCCATGGTTATTGTTTTGAACTTTCTCCTTTTCCAAATGGTCTTAGGTGTCATTATTAATGCCCTTCACTTTCAAAACGTCACTGAACAGGAACACAAAAAACACTCGTTTATCCTGGGCTGGCTCACAGGCAAAAACAAAAATCATCATGATTCTCCCTTATCAGCCGATACTAAAATTATTCTCCACGAGATTCACAAGCTCAAAGCTGAATTGATGGATATGCAAGCCAAAGTCAAAGACGAAAAACCCCAGAAATCACAGGATTTTTGAGGTAAGAGTATACATTATAGTCGCTCAAATTGAGTTTGGAAGCAGGAACAAGGCGCGACGTGTACATTATCGTCATTTCAGTTGGTTCTGAGACAGCTAAATGAGGAAAGAAGCCTATAAAGCTAGGTGATTGACGAATTTAGCTGTCTCAGAGCCAAATGGGGTGACGAGAGGTCGATCAAATTGAGTTTGGAAGCAGAAACAAGGCGCGACGCGTACATTATCGTCATTTCAGTTGGTTCTGAGACAGTTAAATGAGGAAAGAAGCCTATAAAGCTAGGTGATTGACGAATTTAGCTGTCTCAGAGCCAAATGGGGTGACGAGAGGTCGATCAATCTATAAGCCGGGTTCTGTCCATAACAATTGTTACTGGATGGTCATTCATCTAGGATGACTGTTGCCAGTCACCTCAAGCGACCTACCCGAGTGATCTGCAGGGCGCAGATGCCCCTAAGGACACTCACTCCTATTTGGTCTTGCTCCGGATGGGGTTTACCCTGCCACTTTGGTTGCCCAAAGCGCGGTGCGCTCTTACCGCACCTTTTCACCCTTACTCTTGCGAGCGGTATATTTTCTGTGGCACTTTCCCTAAAGCCAGCCTTGAAGCCAGCCCCGGCGGACGTTATCCGCCATCTTGCCCTGTGGAGCCCGGACTTTCCTCGAAAATCTTAAATGATCCTCGCGACCATCCGATTGATCGACTCTATTGGTAATATTAGGGCAAACCACAAAAATAGCAAGAGGATAGTTCATTATCACATTTATGATCTAACGTTATGAAAATACCTACTGTTGCAAAAATGTTTACCTTTTTTTAATTTATTGTAAAAATTTAACTAAACAATTTGTTTTTCATGCCTTTTGCCCTTATCATGATATTGTGTATGAATTTTCCCCAAGGAGAACACGGGTATGAAAAAGACATTGAAATTAGCATTAGTAGCGGCTTCCCTTGTTGCTGGTGCAAGCGTTGTTAATGCATATGGTAATCATCAAACAGCTGGTGAAGCTAAAGATCGCCTAGAAATGTTAAAAGAAGCATTTAAAGACATGGGTTTAAACACATTCAGTTTCTTGAATGGCCATGATAATGCCGGTCAAGGTAAAAACCGCGAAAACCAAGCCGGTCTTCGTTGGGCAGAATTGACAAAGTCCGATGATGGTAAAGCTACAATCGTTTGTATTGAAAATGGCAAGTACGCTGTAAACCAAATGGATCCACGCAAAGTTGGTCATGATTCCATGTCAGGTAGTGATGTATGGCGCGATGGCCAAGGCATGCCGATGACAGAAAAAGTTGTTAATGCTTTGAAGAATTCCAAAGACGGTTATGCTGTTGTAAACTTCGTTGAAACAACACCTGGTGTTATCAATGAACGTCAAGGTTCAGCAGCCGAAGAAAAATTTGAACTTCTTGCTGTTAACTCTGCTGCTCTTTTGGGCCGCAAAAATGACACAGGTTCAAAATTCTTCTGTGCAACACGTTACCAACAAATGGAACCAACAGACGAACTTGATGCTGATCGTATGGTTAAGCCAGATCACCTGGATAGCAAAAAGCACCATGGTAAAAAACACCACGGTAAAAAGAAGCATACAAAGAAAGAAGCTCATAAAGCTGAAGCTCACAAAGAAGCAGCTCCTGCTGAAAAAACAGCTAACGCCTAAGCTCCTTTTAGCTTTAAATGAAAAACCCCTGTTATTCAGGGGTTTTTTTATGGCCTGTAGATCATTCCATTTAACCTTGATACAGCTCAATTCGTCGCTCACCTAGGGAAACGATAATTATCTCTCCTCGTGTAAAAAACACTCTATTTAAATAATTTTAGATAAATTGATCGTTTATTAATGAATCTCTGAGATTCTATACCTATAGCCAATCAAATTGAAGAAATCGACATTATGGCAAACAGACTTGGCATAATTATTGCTGTCTTTTGATTGAACAATAAACGAGGATCCCATGCTGCACAAACTTCTGACAATTCTTTTTATCTGGTCACAGACTTTCTCTGCTGTTTACGCAGTTAATTCTGTGCGAATAAAGGATATTGTTAGTTTTGAAGGCGTCCGTAATAACCAACTTGTGGGTTACGGCCTTGTTGTCGGGCTCAATGGCACAGGTGATTCAATCAATGCTATCCCCTATACCAAAGAAAGCCTTGCCGGAATGTTAGAACGGCTCGGTGTGAATGTCCGCGATTCAGATGGAAACATTATGCTCGCCGGGAAAAATATCGCAGCAGTCATGGTCACGGCAACAATGCCGGCATTTGCGCGACACGGAACCAACATTGACGTATCCGTCTCAGCCTTAGGCGATGCTAAAGATTTACGTGGTGGAACCCTCCTTGTTACTCCCCTTTTAGGCGCGGATGGTGATGTGTATGCCGTAGCCCAAGGAGCTGTGGCAACAAATGGGTTTAACGCCTCCGGCAAATCCGGAACATCGATCGTTAAGGGTGTTCCAACGTCAGCAAAAATCGTTAACGGTGCCATTGTTGAAAAGGAAGTTGGTTTTCAGCTGGCTTCTCTTCAACATATGAACCTCAGCCTCAAAAACCCTGACTTTACAACAGCTCAACGCATCAGCACCGCCATTAACAGCAAATTTGGTGCTCTGTCTCGTGCCTCAGACCCAACAACCGTTGGCGTTATGATCCCCGAAGAATACAGAGGGAACTTGGTCACATTTCTGACTCATCTCGAACAACTCACCGTTGAACCTGATCAACCCGCAAAAATCGTTATTGATGATCAAGACGGCGTGATTGTTATGGGTGAAAATGTTCGCATCTCAACTGTTGCGGTAACACAGGGGAGTATTACGATCAAAATCACAGAGGATCCTCAGGTATCTCAACCCAACCCATTTACCCAAGTTCAACAAGCAACCGTTGTTGATCGAACAAATGTGACTGTCAAAGAAGAAACAGGAAAGATGGCGGTCTTACGCTCAGGAGTTTCCCTACAGGATCTTGTCAACGGCCTAAATGCCTTGGGCGTTACACCGCGCGACCTGATTTCCATCCTCCGCAGCATTAAAGCAGCGGGTGCCATCCAAGCAGATATAGAGGTGATCTAATGACGATAAAAGCAACCGATTTCACAAGTATCGTTAACACAGGAAAATCGCTTAACTCGGCAAAAAATATCAATCCTGAAAAAGCATGGCAAGCAGCTCAAAAGTTTGAGGCAACCTTTACAAGTCACGTTATCCAACAGATGTTTGCTCATAACGATACAGGCTTGTTTGGTGGGGGTCAAACTGAAGTTATGTTCCGATCCATATGGGCGGAAAAAATTGCCGATTCCATGCCCGGCATGTTTGGTATTGCTGAAAGTGTTTATCCGATTCTGCTCAAAGGGCAAGAGGTGAACTCATGACACACACTGTTTTTGACAATCTTATTTCGTCTTGCACTCACTTTATCAAGATTTTATCCCAAGAAACAGAACTCCTTAATGCCAATAATATTGCCGAAGCAAATGCCCTCTTAAAAGAAAAGCAATACGCAGCAGACTTGCACCACAATGCTTGTACCTTATTTGAAGCTGAAAATGCTTTGGCACAATGCACAGCAGAAGAGTTAAAAACCCTCAAAGAGACCATAGATCTTCTGCATCATGAATTGCTTGCCAATAAAACAGCAATCGATTTGGCCTATAAAATACGAACCTCAATCATTGATAAAATATCAGCTGCGGTCAAAGAGCAACAAGCCCCTGTCTGTCATTATACAAAATCAGCTCGATTTTCAACCAACACATCGCCAGTTTCGATGCTGGCGTTAAATCGACAAATTTAGAGGAAGAAGCAATGCCGGTTTCAGTTTCCACACTCCTCTCTAAGATCAAATTTGACCGTGATCAAACACGTCTAACCTCAGCTAACATCGCCAGAGCAGATGTTGACGGTTATACTCGGAAAGTAGCGTATGCTGAAAAACTTTTGTCAAACGATACCTTAACCGGTATTAAACAAAGTCAAATTAGTCGCGTTATTGACCGCGTCTTACAAAAGGAAATCCGCAATAAAAACTCTGATTTCGGCAAAACCACGGTACTCAATAACTATTACAAAACCATTGAACAAATGCTTGGCAGCAAAGGGGACGACTCATCCTATGTTCACACCTTGAATGATTTTGCCGTCACAGTCGGACAAATCGCATCGATCACTGATGGCAACAAAAAACGAGAAGCCGTCCAAAAAGCACAAAAATTGTGCACGCAGCTGAACACAATCGCAGATCAAGTCAATGATCTAAGATTCCAAGTTGACCAAGAAATTAAAACAGCCATCACTAGTTTTAACTCCCTGATGACGACTGTCCAAGATCTCAATCGGCAAATTGTATCCCTTGAAATCAGCCGACTCGACACAACAAATCTGGAAGATGAGCGCGATCTTGCCATTCACAAAATGGCTGAATTAGCTGGACTCAAACTGTATGAAAGCGACAACAATAATATCTCCCTCGCCCTAGAGAGCGGTGATATCATCACAACACTGTCAGACACATACCCCTTATCGTATACAGAAAGTACATACCTATCACCAGGAGACATCCTGTCCCCCGTTACAACATTTACAGGCCTCGACATAACAACATCACTGACAGAAGGTAAGATCGCAGGGTTACTCAACTTACGCGATACGGTTCTAACGGATCTTCAAGCGGAATTCGATGAACTGACCCGCGTTTTACGCGATACAGCCAATGCTCTGCACAACGAAGGATCAGCCCTTGGCGGTGAATCAACCTTAACGGGTCTGAGTTATGCTCCCGGTGTTGTTGGACCTCTTGCCGGGGCAACCGTAATTTCAGGACAAGGAACCTTAAGAATTGGTGTCACAGATCTAGATGGAACCTTACTGGACTATAAAGATATTGCTCTAACGGACAACATGACGATTACATCTTTAGTGGCTACAATTTCAGGGACAGCTTATGCCAATAGCAACCCTACCGGTGATTTTACCGTAACGCAGCTCGCCAGCGGAGAATTCAAAATAACATCAACGGCGGGTAAATATGTTGCCATCGGATCAGCTGGCTCCCCCAAAGCAACACTCTCGGCAACGTCAGCTTATGACAACACTCAAGCTTATGGTTTTTCACATTTCTTTGGCCTCAATAATCTATTCTTAACAGGAAATTCAGTCGCTAATTCAACCCCGCAAGTTGGGATCAGTAATGCTCTTTCCGTTAATCCTGTTCTAGTTTCAAATACAAATGCTCTATCCGTTGGCAGGTTAACCTCTAGTACACCGGCACCAACAAATGCAGGCCTTGGAATAACTGCTGGCGATGCAACCGTTGCCCTTGAAATTGGTGATGCGCTGACCCAGGGAAGCTTAACCTTCAATGCTGTTGGTGCTCTTAACTCTGCCATTATCTCAACCACAGAATATGCAACGCGCATGATGGCCTTAACCCAAAGCGATATTAAAACAGCAAAAAACAATCAAACCTTAGATGAACGGGTTTTTAATGAGCTAACAACCCTTGCTCAGAATAAAAGTGCCGTTGATCCGTCCGAAGAAATCATGAAAATTTTTGAACTATCCACAAGCCAAAACCTAACATCAAAAGCATTAAATATTGTCCAAACAATGGATAAAGATTTAATTGATACCCTTGGACGATAGGAGTTTAGAATGACAGCACCTTATCTCAGCCCCCTCAGATACACACAGCTGACAGCTCTGCAAAATGAACGTGACTATCAAAATTTCTCAGCTGAAATGACCAGTGGCGGTATTTCTTCCGGTTATGGTGACATCCAAAACGTTAGTCAGTTCATTAATCAGGAATTGATATTACACAGCATCCAAAATTACCAAGAAAGCGCAACCCTCAACAAAGAACGTATGTCTTTTGTCTCGAATCAGATGGGCACCCTGCGAGATATTGCCGTTGAACTGCAGACAAGGGTTTCCCTATTACGCAGCTCCCCTCTTGCCAAACCACAAGAACTCATGACGTGGGCTCATGATAAACTCGATCAATTGACATCCCTGTTAAATGGCCGATTTGACGGCAAATACCTTATGTCAGGGACTGCAACCAATATTGCGGCAGTCGTTGATTTGGGGGCATTACCTGCCGTTGGAACTTCTGATCCTGTGGATTTAGCCTACTATCAAGGAAACACCCAAAATATTGCATTCCGAGCCGATGATCATACCGTTGTTGAAACGCCTGTCAGGGCTGATGATACAGGAATATCGGAACTCATCTTTGCCCTCAGGCTTTGTGCTAATATTCCATCATCCGACATGGACGAACGCCTTGCTCGAGCCAACGATTTAGCCTTGCAAGCCCATGAAGATATGGTTGTCACCAACAGTAAGTTAGACAGTAACTTAAATATCCTGTTGAACATCCAAGATGAGTTGCTGGAGTTAGAACAAAGTCTAACGGAAAACATCAAAGAAATCGGTTATCGTACGCAAGCTCAAGTTTTACAGGATTATATGCAAAGCAAGAGTCAGCTCGAGTTGACACGGTTTGTCACCACAAGCCAATTAAACTCAATCAAAGACCTTATAACCCAGATGAAGTAGTTCAGACAAAATCTTAATAACGGAGACACCCATGCAATACCAATCTTTTGAAACAACAAACATCCCCTCTGAACACCGTGTTATTATGCCAAACGGAATCATTGGGTTTAATGACTTAAAACATTACATCCTCTCTGAGCTCAATGATCCGTTCTGGGAACTCAAAAGTGTCGAAGACAATACTATTAAGTTTATCATGATGGAATTACCAAATCTGGTTTTGGGTGGAATTTCATACACAGAAACTGATTTTACCAACATTTTGTCTGCGGTTGATCTGGGAATAAACGATGTAAAGATTTATACAATCATTTCCATTGACACTAATGATGATGGTACAAAATCAATGACGGTGAACATGCGAGCCCCGTTTGTCTATCATCCGATATCCTATCGTGGTTGGCAGCTTGTTCTCGCAGATCCCAAATACCCGATTGCCCAGGTAATTTAAGGAAAAAACACATTCTATTTATAATTTTGAGAAGATTCTATTTATAATTTTGATACATTCCTATTTACAATTTTGAGAAATTGATGTTTCCTATAGTTAGAGTCACGGTATGAGGCAAAACATGGAAACTTATAAAAGGTGGCAAACACTGGCCGTTAAAAATGCGTTGCAATATCGGCGAGTTATCCTCTTAGCCGGAGCCAGACAATGCGGGAAAACAACCCTTGCCCAAGATGTGTCCACACCAAATTCGATCTATCGTACATTAGATAGCATACAGATGCTAGAGGCATCCATAGCCGATCCCGAAGGATTCGTTGCCCATGGGAATGAGCTTATGATTATCGATGAAGTACAAAGATCCCCTTTACTCCTACAGGCAATCAAAAAAAACGTTGATGAAAATAAAAACTATGGGCGTTTTCTGTTAACAGGATCCGCCAATATCCAATCTTTACCGGGTGTTACAGAATCTCTTGCAGGGCGCGTCACTAACATTAGGTTACGCCCCTTAAGTCTTGGCGAAATTCATGGCACCCCCCCAGATTTTATTGATCGTGCCTTTGAAGGACAGTTCAAAACCACAATTCCCCAAAAGAGTTACAACAAAGACGATTATTTGCGACTCGCGTTCATTGGTGGCTACCCTGAAGCCCATGCTCTTCCGGCAGAACAAGCACCAAAATGGCATCAAGACTACATAAAAGCATTGATTGAGCGTGATCTGAAAGACATTGTCAACATTCGACGAAAAGATAGCATGTATAAGTTGCTGCAAGTTCTAGCAGCATGGTCATCAAAGGAAATTAACATCCAATCCATTGGTTCCACCTTATCAATCGAACGACCAACAATTGAATCTTATGTTAATGCTCTCGAGACGCTCTATCTGATAGATCGAGTCAAAGCATGGGCCAGCACAGACTACGAAGGTACAAGACGAAAAGATAAGTTACTCTTCAGTGATACAGGTCTCATGACGTCAATTCTTCGGTGGACATTGGATCAAGTCCAACTGGATGGAGAGCGAAATGGCAAACTCATTGAAACATTCGTATACCAACAACTCATCAGTATTATTGAGGCTCATGACAACAAATATACCCTTTACCACTATAGGGATGCGGCTAAACATGAAATCGATTTTCTGATTGAAAATGCTGATGGTGATCTCTTAGGAATTGAGATCAAAGCCGGATCTTCTGTTCAAAGGTCACACTTTAAAAACCTCGAATGGTTTAAAACAACCGTAGCAAAAAATAAACGCTTCCAAGGCATTGTTCTCTATACAGGGCAAGATGTTTTATCTTTTGGTGACCGCATGTGGGCTGTCCCCATAAGCAGCCTATGGGCATAGCTAAATTAAGAGGTCGAATAAGTACGTGAATGCCCCTATTTCACTATGATTAGAGATGATAGGGGTTTTGTTGATGGTTAAGACTGCTCCTGATCCGGCCTAAACATCCAGAGTAACTTCCGGGACTGAAGCTCGTTTTTTTGGCTTAGCTTCAATAACAGAAGCTTCGGGTACTTTACCTTCTTCAAGCAAGACCTTAATATCATCACCACTCAATGTCTCATGATCCAGTAATGTTTTGGCCAGTAACTCTAGCTTTGCCTTTTTTTGAGTCAAGAGTTTTGTTGCTGCTTTATAACAGGTATCCAAGACAGCCTGGACTTCTTCATCAATAATCTGTGCTGTCCGTTCTGAAATTTGCTTACGCTGCGTTAGTGCCTGCCCTAAGAAGACTTCCTGTTGCTGCTCACCATAGGCCTGGAAACCAAGCTTATCACTCATGCCCCATTCGGTAATCATACGACGGGCGTATTCGGATGCCATCTTAATATCACTGGATGCCCCTGTAGTCACTTTATCCTCACCAAAGATCATCTCCTCAGCGATTCTCCCGCCCATGGCAACTTTGATATCAGCCAGGATTTTTGCCCGCGACATGGAAATACGATCACCTTCCGGCAAGCGCATGACCATCCCCAAAGCACGACCACGCGGTATAATTGTCGCTTTGTGAATCGGATCAGAATCCTTTTCATAAAAGGCAATAACGGCATGCCCAGCCTCATGATAAGCTGTTAGGCGTTTTTCATCATCGGTCATTGCCAAGGTACGACGTTCTGCTCCCATCAGGATTTTATCTTTTGCCTGCTCAAAATCAATCATATCCACGGCCAGCTTTCCACGGCGCGCAGCCATCAACGCGGCTTCGTTGACAAGGTTCATCAGGTCAGCCCCAGAAAACCCAGGCGTTCCGCGCGCAATGACACGCACATCAACATCATTGGAAATAGGCGTTTTACGCATATGGACTTTCAGGATTTTTTCGCGGCCATTAATATCCGGATTGGGAACGACAACCTGACGGTCAAAACGCCCAGGGCGTAACAATGCCGGATCGAGGACATCAGGACGGTTCGTTGCAGCAACAATGATGACGCCCTCGTTTTCCTCAAAACCATCCATTTCAACCAAGAGCTGGTTCAGCGTTTGCTCACGTTCATCATTACCACCACCAAGACCAGCACCACGATGACGGCCAACGGCATCGATTTCGTCAATAAAAACAATACAGGGCGCGTTTTTCTTAGCCTGTTCAAACATGTCACGGACACGGCTGGCACCGACGCCAACAAA
The DNA here is from genome assembly GCA_019636035.1 of Candidatus Paracaedibacteraceae bacterium. GTDB lineage: Bacteria > Pseudomonadota > Alphaproteobacteria > Paracaedibacterales > Paracaedibacteraceae > Paracaedibacter. Next base: position 813,107 of record JAHBYI010000001.1, on the reverse strand, counting down.
CATTTCAACGAAGTCAGAACCGGAAATACTAAAGAAAGGAACGTTTGCCTCACCTGCAATGGATCGCGCTAACAATGTTTTACCTGTACCGGGAGGCCCCACGAGCAAGACACCACGTGGGATACGTCCGCCAAGACGCTGGAATTTTTGTGGATCTTTCAGGAAATCAACAATTTCTTCAAGATCTGCCTTGGCTTCATCAATGCCAGCCACATCATCAAAAGTAACCTTAACGGCCTTTTCCCCCATCAACCGCGCCCGAGATTTACCAAACCCCATAGCCTTATTACCACCGGACTGAATCTGACGGAATGAAAAAAATGAAAAAGCGATCAACAGCAGAATCGGCAACCACGACAAAAAGTAATGAATAAAGGAAATATCTTCTTCGGGCTTGTCATATTTAACCTTGACACCCTTGTCGATCATTTTATTGGTAACTGCCGAATCATAAGGCGCATAGGTCATAAATTGATGATTATCAGCCATTGTGCCAATGATTGTATTCCCGCGGATAATGACTTCCTTAACTTTGCCATCATCAACATTCTTAACCATTTCGGAATAGGCAATCGGCATAGCTGACGAATGCGTTCCCGCCCCCGGGATCATTTGAAAGATAGAAAACACCAGCATCGCAACCAGTGCCCAGACAATCATATTTCTGGAATTATTGTTCATTAGTAACCTCCAGCACAGCCAAATTGACTGAAAAACCTCACTTACCCTCAGTTTACACCAATTCACACAAAAAAGGGCGGTTTTTTTCAACCACCCTAAGTTCGTTTAAAATGCGTTAACTTGCGTTGAATTCTTCCCTAAATAACAGATGAAGATCGATCACGTTTATGGTTCTTTTTCTTGTTCTCGGTACCACCTTCATTCTTTGCAAGAGTACCATCCGATGATGAGCTCGCATTTGAGTTACTCTCATCACCAGAACCAAATTTTTTAGGAGTATAGGTCGTTCCCAATCGAATATGAGTTAATGTTCTTTGTCGACGCAAAAGCGATCTTTTTTCTTGTTCTTGCGGAGTCAAGTCCTGCACTAATTTCTTTTGAACATATTCAATTGTAAACTCGTAAGGGAATGGGGGGTTTTGCTCACCATTGTCATCAATATCAACCGTACTAATCAACTGATATTTCAGGATGGCTGATGATTCTGTCTTTTGATACCCCAGATAAAAAATGCCGACAGTACCGGAAGTAACAACATCAAGTAGGCCAGCCCCCAAACGATGACTTGTATATAGATAAAAACAACGATCTTTATTCGATGTTATCGGAGATGTAAAGTAAGTATAGTTTTTTGCATCCCCTTTTTTAACATCATAAGCCGGTTTATATCGAGCATCAAATTTGGCTTGCTCCACAAAAATCTGTAATATCGAAAGGGTCAAGGACTCCGGGTTATCCAGCAATGATGGCGGAATCATTTCCTTGGACGGGTCCAGCTTTAACACCTTTGCTACTCCATCATAAGGACCTTTTAAATCATCAACACAAAAACCAGGCAACATCAGTGACATTGTTATTATAAGAGAGAGCGTTATTTTCATTATTATTATTTACTTATCGGTTAATCCTATTTATAAAATAAATATTTATAATGATAATTCAATAATTTTCTATCGCTTATCTTATTTTTTTGCCCACTCATCCAAACTAAGCGTAACACAACTACTCAACCGTGACAGACTTCGCTAAATTCCGAGGCTGATCCACATCGGTTCCGCGCAATAACGCCGTATAGTAAGACAAAAGCTGCATTGGGACGGCATACAGGATCGGTGCCGTCATAAGGTGCGTCATGGGCATTTCAACAATTTGCGTTGGAATTTGATCTTTTTGAATATGTTCCCGGCCAATACGATCCGTAAAACAAATGGCAATCCCCCCCCGTGCAATAACTTCTTGCAGGTTTGACAGGGTTTTCACCATCCATTTATCAAACGGTGCCAAAACAATCACCGGCATTAACTGGTCAATCAAGGCAATAGGGCCGTGCTTCATTTCACCCGCGGCATACCCTTCGGCATGAATGTAAGAGATCTCTTTCAGTTTGAGTGCCCCTTCCATAGCAATCGGGAAACTTGTTCCTCGACCGAGGTATAAAGCATCCCGCGCCGGTTTAAGGGTTTCTGCGACTTGTTGATAATCGGATTCTTTTTGTAAAATCCCATAAATTTCATTGGGTAAATTCAAAAGCTGCTGCGCATATTCTTTAGCCTCTACATCACTCAAAACACCGCGCTTAATCGCTGCGTCCAAGCATAATGTTGCTAAGACAGCAAGCTGACACGTAAAGGCTTTGGTGGATGCCACACCAATTTCAGGCCCCGCCTTGGTATGGAAAGAATAATCCGCTAAGCGATCCATACTGCTTTCAGGAACATTCACCACAACAATGGTTGTTTGATCCATTTCTTTGGCTTGTTTCATCGCTTCAAGTGTATCGATTGTCTCGCCTGACTGGGAAATAAACAAAGCAGCCCCACCCTTTGGTAACGGGGATTCACGGTAACGAAACTCAGATGCAATATCAACCTCAACGGGCAATTTCGCAATCATTTCAAACCAATATTTTGCCACTGCTGTTGAAAAATAGGATGTGCCACAGGCAACCATGGTGATCTTAGTGATGGCATTCCAATCCACATCAACAGGCAATTTTAAGCGTTCAGACACAGGATCGATCAAAGACTCAACCGTTTCCTTAACAGCGGTTGGTTGCTCAAAAATCTCCTTGAGCATAAAGTGGTCATAGCCCCCCTTTGTCACCGCATCCGCATTAATCGAGATTGTTTTAATCGGACGATCAACTGATTGACCGTACTCATTATAAAACATTGCTTTTTCTGGCGTTAGAATGGCATAGTCCCCTTCTTCCAGATAACATAATTGTTTTGTCCAAGGAGCCAAAACAAGAGCATCGGATCCGATATAGGTTTCGCCGTCACCAAAACCAACCACCAAGGGGCTACCTCGACGTGCAACAAAGAGGGTATCCGGTGTATCTTTGATTAAAATGGCCAAAGCATAAGCCCCATGAAAATCCTTTAATGATGCTTTGAATGCATCAAAGGGAGACAGCCCTTGATTCAGATAATCGGTAATGGTATGCGTCACAACTTCAGTGTCTGTTTGACTGACAAACGCATGGCCTTTTTTAATCAAAGCCTCTTTTAAGTGAGCATAATTCTCAATAATACCATTGTGCACAACAGCGACCTTGCTGGATACATGAGGATGCGCATTGACCTCGCTCGGAACGCCGTGCGTTGCCCAACGGGTATGACCAATCCCAAGGTTACCTATAATTGGCGATGAATCAAAGGCTGATTGCAAAGCAACCAGTTTCCCTTGAGCGCGACACACATGCAATAGACCTGATTCTAAGGTTGCAATTCCTGCTGAATCATAGCCACGATATTCCAATCGCTTGAGGCCATCAATCAATCGTTGCGCCACAGGTTTATTGCCTAAAATTCCAACAATTCCACACATTTATTTTTCCTACTTTACTATTTATTTGATATCTATCATGTATAGTCGTTTCAGTTAAGTTTGATATAGTTAACTGAGGAGCGATGCCTAGTTTACCTAGATGAGCGACGAATTTGGCTGTATCAGGGTTAAATGGAATGATACGACTTAGATCCAAATCTGATCCTGATAAATCACGCTTAAACTCAAGAGTTTTGCTCTCAGGTCGAGCTAGCAATTCTTCAACAGATACTCCCCCCATCCCGAACATAACTAACCTTTCTGCTTCTTCAATTCGCTAGCAGTCGTCCTGAAATTTTTTGCCCAAACCGGCTTATTGGTTTGCTGTTGGCGCGCAATACCTAAGGAATGTTCAGGAACATTATCCGTGATTACACTTCCCGCGGCAACAATGGCACCCTCACCAATTTGCACAGGGGCAACCAGAGATGTGTTACTACCAACAAAAGCATCCTCACCGACATACGTAGGGGATTTATTAAATCCATCATAGTTGCATGTAATCGTCCCTGCTCCAATATTCGCGCGCGCACCGATCTGTGCATTCCCCAAATAACTCAGATGTTTGACCTTGGCTTTTGCCCCGAGCGTTGTGTCTTTAATTTCAACAAAATTGCCAACGGCAGCTTGCTCTCCGATAACCGCACCTGTCCGCAAATGGGCAAAAGGGCCAATGCTAGCTCCGGCATTCACAGCACACTGCGCCATATGGCAAAAGGGCAAAACCGTGACATCATTGCCGATAATCACACCACAACCAAACGTAACATGAGGATGAATAATCGTATCTTTACCGATGATCGTGTCATGAGAAAAATAAACAGAGTCCGGATCCAACAACGTGACACCACTCAGCATCATCCGTTGACGCCAACGCTTTTGCATAATTTGCTCAGCCTGAGCAAGTTCTGCTCGGTTATTAACACCGTTTAAGGTCTCAGGTGCCGGTGTTTCCACATAACGCGCTGTAAAGCCATTCTCTTGACTCAAAGCAATACAATCTGTCAGGTATAACTCGCCCGCCGCATTCTCGGCAGATAACTGTGGGATCAACCGGCGCAAGATTTTGACCGGTACCAGATACACACCTGCATTACACAGATTAATGTCCCGCTGTTCAGGTGTTGCATCTTTGAACTCGACGATCTCGCTGACAACGTCCCCATCCGTGATAAGACGACCATATTGACGCGGATCATCTACCCGCATAGCTAAGACTAGCAAATCATGAGGGCACGATTGACGTTTTTCAAAAAGAGGCTGAAGCGTCTCAAATTCAATTAAGGGCACATCACCACTTAGGATTAAAATATCTTGCTCGTCGTCAGCAACAGCACTTAAGGCAACTCTAACAGCATCCCCTGTCCCTTTTGGATCCTCTTGAACAACCACATCAATCAGGCGATCTGACTTCAGCTTATTCTGATCCAAATAGGGTGATGCAACCACAATGACTTGATCCATTTGGATAGTTTGTGCCAGATCAATCACATGATGAACCATGGCTTTACCCCCAATGGGATGTAAAACCTTTGGTAGACTGGAATTCATCCGGGTTCCCATACCCGCAGCCAAAATAATCGCTGTTGTCATGTTACTCTCGTCTTTTCGAATTTATACTATATATAGCATATGGGGATGATGCTCGCATCTGTCAAAATATTACGATTTTTTTCAACTCAGCAAGCCCCGATACGTTCACATCGGGCGTCAAGCGGTAAGGGTCACCCTTCGGAACGATAACGGTCATACTATCAAGGGATAAATCCTCTAAGGCAATATGTATTGATTTTGTCATTGTCGGTTGAGAGCTATACTTAAACTCAAAACCATGCCGTTTACCATCTTTCAATAATAATAAATCCAACTCAGCTCCATTGGTTGTCGACCAAAAATATACATCATCCGGACGTAAGAATTTAATTAGCTCTTCTATGGCAAACCCTTCCCAACAAGCACCTAACTTAGGGCTACCCTCCAAATCATGAAAACTCCGATTTCCCATGAATGCATTATACAATCCCGAATCCCGTATATAAATCTTTGGCGTCTTGACTTGACGTTTTTTAATATTTTCATACCATGGCTGCAATCGTCGTATGACAAAAGCCCCTTCAAGAGCATCAAGATATTTATGAATAGTCCGTTGAGCACAACCAAGACTTGTTGCAATTTCAGTCACATTCAGAATTTGGCCGTGATAATGAGCAATCATTTGCCAGAGTTTGCGAACGAGGATCGGATCCAAATCGAGCCCCAACAACCCTAAATCTCGCTCAATAAAAGTTCTTGTATATTCTTGACGCCATCGATAACTTAACACATCAGTAGATACCATTATTGACCGTGGATAACCACCTCTCCACATAAAATCCTTAACAGGGCAATCATATTCATCAATCCCAAATGGCGGCAACTCAATATAAGCAATACGCCCAGCCAGACTTTCATCAGACTGCTGAATTAATTCTCGAGATGCACTCCCTAGAATTAAGTATTGTTGGGGTTTATTATCGACCAGATACCTTAACGTTGGAAATAAGTTAGGCCTTCGCTGGATTTCGTCGATGACAATGAGACCATCAAGATCTTCCAAAGCAAGCTGAGCTTCTTGCAATCGCCCTAAATCCCGCTCATTCTCAAGATCAAAATACGAAACCCCGTTAAAATCTGAGTAATACTGTTTTGCCAAAGTTGATTTACCGGATTGACGTGGGCCAAGTATGGCAACGATAGGGAACAACTCAAAAAGATTTTTGATTTCAGAGTAATATTTTGTGCGTATGATCATAAGACAACCTAATATTGGGCAACTATTTTCACCATAACACTCTCATTTTATCCATGCAAATCGTGACATTAAGTCATGATTAACATGGATAAATATTCTATTTCAACACTAATTCCCCACCCTTTTCAGTGAAAGTGACCGTCTGACCATCCCTAATTTCACCACTCAAGATTTTGAGTGCCAGCGGATCTTGCAGATTGCGCTGAATCACACGCTTTAACGGGCGCGCACCATAAACAGGATCATACCCAACATCAGCCAACCACGTTAACGCTTTTTCATCGACTATCAGATTAATTTTACGATCGGCCAACCGTTTTGCTAATTGAGCTACTTGAATTGTCACAATATGGGTCATATTGGCTCGACTGAGACGATGGAAAATGAGAATTTCATCCAAACGATTCAAAAACTCCGGCCTAAAGGAATCGCGCACAACACTCATAACTTGGTCACGCATCTGAGGCGTTATATCCTCCCCCGTATCGACAGCCAAAAATTCCGCACCTAAATTCGACGTTAGGATAATGACGGTATTGCGGAAATCAACGGTACGACCTTGACTATCTGTCAAACGCCCTTCATCCAAAACTTGTAATAAGACATTAAAGACATCAGGATGCGCCTTTTCAACCTCATCAAACAGAACAACTTGATATGGTCTACGTCTTACCGCTTCGGTCAACGCCCCTCCCTGCTCATAACCAACATAACCGGGAGGTGCGCCAATCAACCGCGCCACAGAATGCTTTTCCATATATTCAGACATATCGATACGCACCATATGGGTTTCATCATCGAATAAGAATTCAGCCAATGCCTTGGTTAACTCAGTCTTGCCAACACCCGTTGGCCCCAAAAACAAAAATGATCCCAGCGGACGATTCGGATCTTGCAAACCGGCACGGGATCGACGGACAGATTGTGCGACAGCTCTGATAGCTTCGTCCTGACCGATAACACGTTTGCCCAAATTCTTTTCCATATGAATCAGCTTATCATTTTCTCCTGTCAACATTTTCTCAACAGGAATACCTGTCCACCGCTCAACCACCGCAGCAATGTCTTGATCACTCACTTCTTCGCGCAAGGATTTCTTGCCTCCCTCTTTGGCAAGATCCGCTAACTGCTGTTCAAGATTCGGGATTAACCCATAAGTAATCTCACCGGCTCGCGTTAGATCACCCTTTCGTTGCGCAACGTCAAGCTCTGATCGCAAAGCATCCAACTGCTCTTTGAGTTTATGAGCATCATTAATCTTGTCTTTTTCTGCACGCCATTTTTGCGTCAACACAGCTGATTTTTCTTCCAGGTCAGCTAATTCTTTCTCAAGTTTAAGAAGGCGATCTTTGGATCCTTCATCCTCTTCTTTCCGCAAAGCTTCGCGTTCAATCTTAAGCTGAATAATCCTGCGATCAAGCTCATCAATTTCTTCAGGCTTTGAATCCATCGCCATACGCACACGGCTCGCAGCTTCATCCATCAGATCAATCGCTTTGTCAGGCAAAAATCGATCGCTAATATAGCGATTTGACAGTGTACACGCAGCAACAATGGCACTATCACTAATACGCACCCCATGATGAAGTTCGTATTTTTCCTTAAGTCCCCGCAAAATCGAAATCGTATCTTCAACCGTTGGTTCGTCCACAAACACAGGCTGGAAGCGTCGTGCTAAGGCAGCATCTTTTTCGATATACTGACGATACTCATCTAACGTTGTGGCTCCGACACAGTGCAATTCACCGCGCGCTAAGGCAGGTTTTAGCATATTAGATGCATCCATGGCACCATCAGCTTTACCGGCACCGACTAAGGTATGAAGTTCATCAATAAAAAGAATGATATCCCCTGATGCATTAGCAATTTCATTGAGTACAGCCTTTAGGCGTTCTTCGAACTCGCCACGATATTTAGCGCCTGCAATCAAAGCCCCCAAGTCTAAAGACATGAGGCGCGTCTCTTTCAATGCTTCAGGCACGTCCCCATTGACGATCCGCAAAGCCAACCCTTCGGCAATGGCAGTTTTACCAACACCAGGCTCACCAATCAACACAGGATTATTCTTTGTCCGTCGTGACAAGACTTGGATCGTGCGGCGAATTTCTTCGTCCCGACCAATAACAGGATCCAGCTTACCATCACGTGCCACAGCCGTTAAATCTTTTGCATAACGGTTAAGAGCATCCAGCGTATCCTCAGCATTTTGTGAATCAGCTGTTCGCCCTTTACGGATAAAGGCAATTGCCTCACTCAATTTTGCTGCGGTCAGACCCGCGGACTCTGCCAGTTTCTTAGTCGGATCAACCGAACACAGCCCTAAAAACAGCATTTCTGCCGTCACAAATTGATCCTTCATTTTGGTCGCTACTTGCTCAGCCACGTCCATAGCTTTGGCAAATTCTTGGCTAAGATAAACACCCCCGGCACCTGAACCTGATATTTTTGTTATTTTTGCCAGTTCAGCTTCGGTTGCTGCATGAAGTTTTTTTGCATCACCCCCAGCCTGAGCCGTTAATTTGGCAGCAAGCCCTTCCGGATCGTCGAGCAAAATCTTCATTAAATGGTAGGGTGTTAACTGTTGATGCCCCTCGCGAACTGCCAGCATTTGCGCTGACTGAATCATCCCTTGGGCTCGTTGTGTTAAGCGATCTTGATTCATGATATAACCTCCAGATCTTGTTGGTTATAGTGTATCGCTAGCTCAATTGAAAATCCAATATTAAAACAGGTTAAAAGTTCTCGCGGATCCAGCCAACGACACGCTGCATCATGTTATCCGTAGGAGATGGCTTAGCCAAAACAGCATGATCTTCACTCAAGAAATCCCGCATAGCAAATTTAAGCAAGCCACCACACACAGCAAAGGACGGTGTCGCTACAAAATCGCCACCACCGTTAAACCCAATTGGCGATCCGACACGAATCTGTTTTTGCCATTTTTGGGTCGCAAGCTCACGAATCCCCGGAAGCTGACTTGCCCCCCCTGTCAAGACAATCCTTTGCCCGACAATACGATCCATCCCCGTGTGTTGCAGACGTTTCCAGATCAAATCTAAGGTTTCCTCAGCCCGAGCTTTAATAATATGCACCAGCAAAGACTTAGGCACCTGATGCGTTGCTGTAACCTTACCTTCACCTAATTGGGGAACAATAATGCTTTCCCGTTCATCAGATGATGACGTGATTGTTGTCCCGTACAATGTTTTAAGACGTTCAGCCTGAGACAACGGCGTTGACAATCCTCGCGCAATATCACTCGTGATATGTCCTCCGCCCACAGAAACACTATCTACATGAACAAGAGCACCGTCTAAAAATGAAGCAATACTGCTACTCGCGCCACCCAGATCAATGACGGTAACACCCAAAGCTTGCTCATCCTCATCCAAAGTTGATAACCCAGCCGCATACGGTGCCACAACAAATCCGGCAACACCCAAATGACACCGTTCAATGCAGTTTGTAATATTCTGCATGACCCCATTAGCAACAGAAACGATGTGCAGGCTCGCCACAAGTTTCTTGCCCAATAATCCACGTGGATCACGAATACCAAACTCGCTATCCAAAGCATAGGTCACAGGCAGAATATGGATAATTTGCGCGTCTTCTTTGGCAAAAGCCTGACGCCCCATAGCAAGTAACTGACAAATATGATTATCGTCGATGGGAGAATTACCGAGTGTCAGCTCAACATCCAAAGTATGGGATCTCGCACTTGTCGCAGCAATACTAACGTATACTTCCTCAATTGTCTCGCGCGCCATCTGCTCAGCCGTATGCACCGCATTCAGAATCGAGTCTTCCAAAGACTCAAGATTCGTAATAACGCCATTGCGCACGCCTTGCGAGAGCTGGTGGCCAACACCAATAACACGCAAACCATCACCACTCGCCCGTTCATCAACGCGGGCAATTGCACAACATATCTTATTGCTCCCCAAATCAAGAGAAGCAAAGACATCGTGGCGTCGTTTATGTGTTTTTTTAAAAAAAAGTGTCATGCTTCTATTCTACACAAAATCATAGGTTTTACACAGAAGAAATTAAGGAAAAATTCATCTCGCTTCAGTCAAAAGATCGCTAAAATCGACAATCTCTGAAAAATATCCCGAATCAAAAACATCATCTTGAACACCATTCACATGAATTAAAACCGGATTGAGTGAGAATCCTTTGGGATGCTTTAGGTTTTTTATTTTCTCTTGAACATCCCTAACTACGTCTATCCCTATTTTATTTCTAGAAAACTTAATCTCGCACACGAATAACGTTCCATATTTATTCTGAATCATATAATCAATCTGACACCCTTTTTGGGTTGTCGTTTTACGTTGAAAGAAGGGATTATCATAGGTAATTTCATCTGAACGCAGAGACAATTTTTGCTGAATCAACTCACGATTATTCAAAACTAGATTCTCAAACTGAAACCCAAAAATACTATCAATTCCGGGAAAAGAAGAGAGTGAAGATTTCTTATACTGCCCCTTTTTAATCCTATCGATATCACCCTGAATATATTTCAGATAAAATCGAAGATAATTATCCCTTAGACGATACTTCCTTAGCTTTGACGCTTTTTTTGTTACTAAATTCCAACTCGCATCTTGCTCAAGGAAACCAGCCATCATAAGATCATTCAAATAGTCACTTAATGACCCACTACTTTGATATCCAATACTTTCTGAAATCTCCGAATATTCTTTACTCCCTGTAACTAAACTCAGAGCAATCTTCCGAAATAGATCACTCCGCCGAGCAAATAGATCATAGAAAATATGATTGAATTCATCGACCAATATGCCATCCGGATCAAAGCATAATTTCTTTATATTCTCACTGGTCGTCAATGATGGGTTAAACAGCTCAATATACCAAGGGACACCCCCTGTAATTGACAAAATCATAAATTGCTCTTGGATAGATGCTCTCATTCCAACTGCACGCAAAAGCCGACAACTTTCAGTCAAAGACAATTCATTTAAAGTAATCTTTAAACTTATCCGCCCCAAAAACCCCGTACTACTGACAATATTCTTCTCAATCCAGGAAGAAACCGAACCACAAACAATAAGGATCAGTTTTGGGTTTTTCTTGAATTGCAAATCCCATGCTGTCTTTAATTTCCCGAGAAAATCAGGATCTCGAGACCCCATCCACGATATCTCATCCAGCAAAATAACAACTTGTTTTGACTGCACTTGCTGCGCCAAAAAGGTAAAAGCAGCACCCCAATCTTGGAATTTCAAACCAGAAACCCCTGTTTGTTCTGCGAATTGCCGAGCAAAATCATCCAATTGAGACTGAAGCGTTGTTCCTTGTGTCGGCACAAGACCTGAAAAAGAAAAGAACGTCTTATCTTTTGCAAATTCCTCGACTAAACGACTCTTTCCAATACGCCTACGCCCCGTAACAACAACAAAACTTGCCATTTTCTTTTTGGTAAGCTGATTAAGTTTATCCAACTCTTCTCGCCTACCGATAAAAGGAACCATCGACATCACTCAAACCATTCAGAACATCATAAATTCACTTTACCCCAACCAATATAACTTTCGCAAGAATTAATTTTCTAACTTTGGCGAAAGTTTTTATGAGGAAAATAACTTTCGCAAGAATCAGTTTTTCAACTTTGGCGAAAGTTTTTATGGAGCAAAAAATTAAGAATTTCCGCGGAATGATTTGACACCCTCGCACCATCATGGTTGAATTTTTATAGACCCTCAATCGTAACGCACTAGCCATGCCCCATAACCACCATGAAGATACAGACAGAATTGTTGTTGAAGTTATTATCCGGCGAGACAGTGCTCACACAATATTCCAAGAGTTAATTGACGGCGCGCCCCTTGTCAAAATTAAATCTCCCGAAACCTATCACATCACTTTGGGATTTATTCATTCTATTCACAGCTCAGAAACACTGGCTCTGAGAGACTATCTACAAAATTTCATCACCAGAAAAATACACCCCATCGATGTGCAGCAAACGATCTGTCGGGCGGGGCAATTCCAGGATAATGACGCTGTTGTCTTATTTTTTGAGAATCCAATCAGCCTAAGGCTTTTGTCCCGCACCATTCGAAAGCATCTACTGAAATTCCACGGCATTGACTCTTATGATTTCAGCAATCACAGTCAACCGTCGAACTACAAGCCACACATGACAATCGGAGATGGCACCAGGCGCAGCGTTATGGTTCTTAACGAGCGCATCAAAAACGCCAATGCGCCATACACAATAATATCCACAGAAATTCAAGCACGGATTATTCCGCGCTAGAATCCCCGGATGGTGGCGTTACTTCAGTCTTTGCCCGTGGTTTACGCGTTTGTCGTCGAGGCGGAACTTTAACCGTCTCTTGCTCAGGTGTTTTTTCAGAAGCAACAACCTTTAACGCAGGCTGATCAGAGGCTTGATCAGGGACTTGATCAGGGGCAACATCGCCCGTATTTTCTCGCTCAACCTGAGCTTCTTGATGCTGAGCCTGCTGCACCCGCTGTTGTTCTTTATACTCATTCAGAATTCGCAAATAATGATCCGCATGCTGATAAAAAAACTCAGCCTGTACCCGATCCCCTGATGATAAAGCATCTTTTGCCTGATTCATATAACGTTCGTAATTCTGTGATGCAACACCATACCTTGGCCGAGCCTCCGGCCTTTCATACACAGCACCGCCGTGATGAGAACGCCCATTATTAGAATGACCATTGTTATTATTACGACGCGGTGTCGACCCACGTGATCGGTTTCTTCTTAGCATTAAAATACCTAATTAATTTGAAAACATTTGCCGAGAGACGAGCGTTATAACCCGAAAAGCTGATCTCAATCGACTCCACTTATCTTTCGATAGTATAATCTATCCTAGCAAGTCCACCCTCCCCTTGCCAAGCATTATTTCATAAAAACCAAACAGCGGTCACGACCCGCAAGATCCTTGTGCAAAGAAACCAAGTTAAACCCTAAGGTGGTTGCTATCTCTGTCACAGATTTTGCTTGGTGGCAGCCAATCTCAAAGAGAATCAGACCTTGGAAAGTTAAGAATTCTGCAGCACAAGACAATATCTTACGATAATCGGCTAAACCACCGTCATCGGCAAACAAGGCACTGTCCGGGTCATACAATGTCTCAGGGGGTAAAACCTCATCCCGTGCAATATAGGGGGGGTTAGCGATAATTAAATCAAAAATTCCATCAACCGCTTGGAACCAATCTGAGTGCACAAACACAACTCTGTCTGACACATGTAAGCTTTGGGCGTTTTCCTGAGCAATCGTTAAAGCGGGCGGGCTAAAATCAACAGCAACTCCCGTCCAGTTTGGTCGTTCTGCCAACAAGGTCAGGATCAGGCATCCGGACCCTGTCCCTAAATCAAGGATACGGGCAGATTGCCCCAATGGCATAAGGTTCAGGACGACCTCAATCAGCGTTTCACTGTCAGGACGCGGATCCAACGTATCTTTCGTTACCTTGAAATCCCGTCCCCAAAATTCTTTTTTCCCCAAAATTTTTGCTAAGGGTTCTTGCCGGCAGCGACGATCTACCCATGCCTCAAATTTATTATGTTGCTCTGGCGTCAATGTCTGCGGTGGATTAAACAAGATTTCTTCATGGGTTGTGCCCAAAATGGCTGCAAGCATCAACCGAACGTCACGCATAGGATTGTCAATACCTGCCATCCCCAAACGATCGACATAGTCCTTCATCAATACCTTCATACTGAAAATTGTTCTCGCAGGATCCGATCTTCTAAATCATGGTCACGCGTAAAAAGAACTCGGAACGGATTCTCTCGATCTTGTTCAACAACAACACTCTTTACTTGATCAACCATCTGATAATCCGCAGATACACTCATAGGACGATCCTCAGCATCACAAATCGTAAAGCAGATTTGAGCTGAGCTTGGTAACAATGCCCCACGCCAACGTCTTGGCCGAAAAGGGCTAATTGGCGTCAAGGCCAACAGATTCGCACTTAAGGGAATAATAGGGCCATGTGCAGACAAATTATAAGCTGTACTGCCCGCCGGTGTTGCAACCAAAATACCATCACTAACGAGTTCAGGCATGCGCTCAATACCATCCACTAAGATCTGAATCTTTCCTGCCTGCGGTGACTGACGCATCAGCGATACCTCATTGATTGCGTTATGAGCATGCTCTTGCCCTTGAATGTCAGTAGCAGTCATACGCAAAGGATAAAGTTCAGTAACGTCTGCCTCTTGGATTTTCACTCTGAGATCTTGAGGTGCAACATCATTCATTAAAAACCCGATGGTTCCCGCATGCACCCCAAAAAAAGGAATATTGAGACCGTTTAGATTATGCAAGGCATGCAGCATAAATCCGTCACCGCCAATAACAACAATGCAATCAGCATCTTCTAAAGGAACAATCTCCAAGTGTCTCTTTGCTTCATCGACAAAGGCTTGTGCCTTTGGATGACGTGATGGGAACAACGCGATTTTCTTATAAAGCATCCTCAAAAATATCCACAGTCAAGACAGTCAAATCATAATATCTGGTTATATTCATTGAGTCAAATCAATACAAATTGATCAGGATAAAAACAAATTGATATATTAACCTTTTTCAGAAAATAATCCTGTTAAACGCTCTGTGAATGAAGCTACTTGATGAATTGATTGAAGATGAGTTAGGCTCACTTTGGCATCAGGAACAGTCAAAAGTTCAAAGGCATGCTCACCCGGTTTTCCTTTCATAAATTTAGCAAAGTCAGCGGCTACTTCCTTAAGTTTTTCTGGTTTCTTATCCATATACAAACATAAAATATAATTGACGATGGCTTGTGCTTTGTCAGTATCTGATATGGTGTGTTTGTTCACTAACAACGCATGATAAACATCCTGAGCCTGAGGCCACTTGCGATCACCCAACAAAATTTCTGCTTTATGAATCAATTGCGCAGTCGTATCGCCCAGTTCAGACAATGCTTTTTCTTCATGTCCCGATTGCAGATAAGCTTCAGACCTTAAGATAGCCACGTCATCAATCAACGCTTCAGGTATTTTTTTAATCTCATCCAACGTTTTTAAGGCATCAGAGAACTTTCTGTCCAAATGATAAGCCACAGCCATTCGGTATAAAATACGATCCCGCCGCCCCTGAGCGTCATCCCCATTTTTAGCTTTTTGGCTTAAATAATCACGCAACAAATTGACAACAACATCATAGAGTTCCAAATTGGCTAATATGTTTGTTGCTTTGATCATAATCATATCACCCTGATCATTGTCAGGCGCAATACCCGTGTATTCTTGGAAAATAGATAACATTTCCAAAACAGGTAAATTATCCTGCTGAAAATACTTTACCAAGGCCTCTTGCATTAATTGAGGCAAGCCATCATCATGAGATTGGGCAACGAAATATTTAATTGTCTTACGCGCAACAGGCAAGAGTTTCATATACTGCTTTTCTTCCATATACCGATCAATCAAATATTTCGCGATCATATATTCAAGTTGATCCCCTCGCCATTGAAATCTGAGTTTTTCTAGTTCTTTTAATTCATGCTCTGGTGTGATTTGTTTAGCTTTATGCAAAAACTTAAGTCGTTCGAATGCAGCAAGGATCCCAACTTTTGTCGTTGGTGATGCTTGCCAAATATCAAATAGCTCATTAACCGTACCGGGATTTTGAGGATCCAACTGCAGATATGACGAAACCAGTCGATACATTGGCTGGGCGATCCGCGTTGTTGGGCTGTCTCCTTTTAAGGTATATTCCTCAAGAATTTTCTGTTGATTGCGAATCATGCCAAACTCTAAGATCCGAAACCACAGTTTATCTCGAACAACAGGGGGTAATTTCATCAAATATTTTTTACCCGATAAGACCTGAGCCACCTGAAGCGGGTCAATTTTTCGACTCCCACAGCACCGAGCAATACTCAACCACAACGCAACATCAGGTTCATCATGAATTGTCTCTAATTTTTTCTGAGCCAGATCGTATTGTCCCTGCATCAGGGCTGCCAATCCTGTCATAACTTTCCATAAATTATTCAACTCTAAGTCAGAATTTTTCACCAAAATACCATGTGTAACACCCTGTGATTCAAGGGATAACCCCTGGAATACATAGTTCCACACTAAGTCAACAGCATCTTCAAGCGTTGGATTGCCAGAGTAAACTTTAGAGATTAAATCACGAACATTTTCTGCCGGATGATCAGGAGCAAAGTCATCAAAAATAGTGCGCGATTCTGAAACAGCAACATCAACGGTTGCAATCGAGTTCCCCAACCCACCCACTTTATTTAAATGAATCATCTTACGGACATAAGAACACTCCAAATCTTCGGACTTAAGCTCAAACGCTACGCCTTGGTAGGATTCAAGAATCGTAAAATCAGGATAATCATAGGCCGGAATGATTTTATTGGTTTGATCAGCAAAAACAATAAACAAAGACTGTCCATTAGCCAAGTCAAACACAGCATCGGCCTGTGCATTCTTTAACTTTGCGGCAAAGGGTCCTCCTTGGCGACGCGGCTGAAAAACTTCAAGATCAAAGCCTTCTTTATTGGGTTTTTTCGACAAAAACTCAATGATGAATTGATTCTTATCATCATCAATCCGCATCTGAGGATAAACATGATCAATTTTCCATCGAATAACCGTAGCTTCTTCGGCAGGAATAATTTCCAACGCTGTTATTTCCGGGACAACCGCATCCAACCATTTTTTCTGGCTAATGTCTGTTGGAAAAGAAAGGGCTAAATAAAGATACTCCCCTCGTCGAAAAAGAGCCGGATACGGCAAACCATTGTCAAAATGAACAATGAGCGATGCTTTATCATCTTTGCGTTCAGTCCAAATGTCAGCAGATAATTTCTTGATTTCTTGATGAGGATCTTGTTTTGCCGGACGTTTTGCAAGCTCTGCTGAGGGAGGGTGCGGTATTACCCTTTCCTCTGGCATTTGCTCCAAAAGTTTCAATTGATTCTGAATTGATTCAGTAATCTGAGCCTTGTCCGGCGTCTCTGCATACCCCATATCCCACCCAATACCAAGGAGAATGGCACCTTGGATCATAAATCGACAAACTGTGTTTTTAGTACTCACGACCGGCAATTCATGGTATAAAAAAGGGGTTAACTATTTAAATTATTGACGATATTAACCAACACTGCAATGACTTTGGATTTAGTTACTTTTCAACAGACTTTAACACACCTTGTGACGATTCCATCGACAAGCCCCATTGCTGTTGCTGTCTCGGGTGGCCCTGACAGTATGGTTCTGTGTCACTTGCTCAGCCAAATTTTTCCCAGAATCACAGCTCTCATCGTCAATCATGGCCTACGGCCTGAGTCAACGGCTGAGGCAGAATTAACACAAGAAAATCTTACTCGTTTGGCGATTCATGCCGAAATCCTCACCTGGAAGGGGGAAAAACCAACCACACGTATCCAAGAATCAGCACGCCATGCCCGACATCAGTTGCTCCAACAATGGAGCACTAAAAATGGCGTTCTTTACTTATTCATAGCCCATCACAGAGATGACCAGTGGGAAACACTCTACATGAGGCAGTGCCAATCCTCCGGCCATCGTGGCATGCAAGGGATTCCGGCCTTAGCGTTTCAACATTTTGGTGTCTTAATTCGCCCTCTCCTGACCTGGAGCAAGCAACAAATTTTATCCTATGCGGCCAATAACAAAATTCCTTATGTTAATGATTCCAGCAATCTGAAATTAACCTATGAACGGGGTAGAATTCGCACAAACCGAGCAGACATTGAACGTCATTTCCCCCTGGAGAAAATCCAAGGATTAATGGAAACGGCCACTCAAACGTACAAACGCACAACACAAGACGTAACACGATTTATCCGATGCCATGTCACAATTCATCCCCATGGCGTTATGATGATCAATCAAACCGCGTTCCAGTCCCTTTCAATAACGGCACGCCATGACCTCATTCAACGGCTATGCCAAAGTGTGACCGATTATCCCTATCCTATGTCAAAGGCAAAAATTGATCGTCTTGTGTCAGAACTCATGTGCGGGCGTCGTTGCACCTTAGGTGGATGGCTTTTTTCACCCCGTCAGAAAACAATCATGATTAGTCGTGAACAACGCGCGTTAACAGACCTCCGTTATGTTCATCATAAAGTTGCGCCCCCTCTTGACGTACCCAGCTATGTCTTTCAGCCCAACTCCGAGCATTGGATTCTCTTCAAACGCCCCTTAACTTAAAGGATTTTCTATGAAAACATACACAGAAACTGACCTTCAAAATTTGGCTCATACCCTCGCGCAAGAAGTGATTCCCCCTCGTGTTATTTGCCTTTGGGGCGATCTTGGCGCAGGCAAGACAACATTTAGCCGAGCCTTCATCCAATCCCTAGATCCATCAATTACCGAGGTTCCAAGCCCAACATTTACCATCATTCAGGAATATGATACCCCCAGCGGAGCCTTATGGCACTGCGACTTATATCGCCTTAAATCTGAATATGATGCCGAAGAGTTAGGGTTGCTTGATGCGTTTCATGATAAAATCTGTCTGATCGAATGGCCGGAACGCCTTGGCAACTATTTACCCGCCCAACGCATCGATATCCGTATCACCATCAATCCTGACCAAACGCGGTGCATTACTATTAACATAATCTCTGGCAAGGATACATAAAGAGAGGATATCACTATTTTGGATCCGCAAAATGACATTTGTCGATTTCAGGATCCAAATTAACACTCGATTTCGGATCTGCAAAATGACATTTGTCGATTTCAGGATCCAAATTGACACTCGATTTTGGATCCGCAAAATGACATTTGTCAATTTCAGGATCCAAACTTAGGCAGCTTGGCTCAATTGATAGTCTTGGTAAACACGCACAAGGGCGTTAATTAATTGGTCGATATGCTCATTCGTATGCGCTGGCGTTATCGTAATCCGCAACCGTTCTTGCCCCACAGGAACCGTTGGGTAATTAATAGGCTGAATATAAATTTTATCTTCATAAAGGAGGCGGTCGCATATTTCCTTACACAAAGCAGCATTGCCAACCACAACAGGGATAATGTGACCTTGAGTTTCCCGATAGGGCAATGTTGTCTTGGCAATTTGTTGTTTAAAGTAACAAACCCGCTGCCAAAACTGATCACGCAAAGCAACACCATCTCGGATCAAGTCCATGGATTTCATAATTGCAGCCGCTGTTGCCGGTGGCATCGAGGTTGTAAAAATAAACCCGGAGGCTGCACTACGCACGTAATCAATCAAATTACGATTTCCTGTGATATACCCCCCAACAACGCCAAATCCTTTAGCAAAATTACCCTGGATAATGTCAATCTCGTGCTGCAATCCTAAAAGCTCTGACGCCCCTGCCCCCGTAGCACCGTACATACCGACAGCATGCACTTCATCAATAAAGGTCAAAGCATTATATTTCTTAGCCAGCGCAACAATTTCTGCAGCAGGAGCCATGTCACCATCCATGGAATAAACAGCTGTGAAGACAATTAATTTTGGCGCACCCAAAGGCACTTGTTTTAACTTGGACTCAAGATCAGCCATGTCATTATGCTTAAACACATGTTTTTCACAGCGACTATTCCGAATCCCCTGGATCATCGACGCATGATTTTTTTCATCACTAAAGACAATACATCCCGGTAAATTCCCTGCCAACGTGCAAATCGTTGCCTCATTAGCCACATATCCTGATGAAAAAATAAGCCCTGCTTCTTTACCGTGGAAGTTAGCAACGGCTTGTTCTAGCATGACATGAGGATGAGCCGTCCCCGAAATATTTCTAGTCCCCCCTGAACCCGCACCATAATTTTGAGCAGCACTGACCAAAGCATCAACAACTTCCGGGTTTTGGCTTAAAGCAAGATAGTCATTACTACACCAAACCACAACCTCGTCGACAGCACGATCATCAGGATGCCATAAAGCATAAGGAGCCCGGCCAACAACACGTTCCAAATTAATAAAAACACGATAGCGTCCCTCGTCCTTGAGGGTCGCAAGATAAGTATCAAAAAAGTTATCGTAATACATTTTTTCTGAGCCAAAAACTGGTATAGTACCAGTATAAGGCATAATTTTACTTTTACACAATGACAAGGTGACGCGGGTGTCAGAAACACAACTTTTCTCTGAAACGACTTCTCTTATTCCTGTTTTGTCTGTCAGTGATTTATCCAACGCCCTCAAACGCACCGTTGAAGATCAATTTAACTTTGTCCGCATCAAGGGAGAAATCTCAGGGCTCAAACGTCACACCTCCGGCCATATTTACTATGCCCTGAAAGACGAAAATGCCGTGATGGATGCTGTCTCTTGGCGCGGATCCTACTCCAAAAACCCCATACAGCTCGAAGACGGCCTCGAAATTATCGCAACAGGTCGAATTACAACCTACCCTGCACGATCAAAATACCAAATGGTTGTTGAAAGTTACGAAGCCTCCGGTCAAGGGGCTTTACTCAAGCTTTTAGAGGAACGTAAACGCCTTCTTGCAGCCGAAGGGTTATTCGCTGCCGAACGCAAAAAACAAATTCCTAAATTTCCGCAAACGATTGGGGTTATCACATCACCAACAGGGGCCGTTATTCGAGACATTCTGCATCGCATCAAGGATCGGTTCCCATGCCACGTTATCGTCTGGCCTGTTGCTGTTCAAGGAGTTGGTGCTGCTGAACAAATAACAGCAGCGATCCAAGGGTTTAACGCTATGCCCAATCGTCCCGACGTCTTAATCGTCGCGCGCGGAGGTGGAAGCCTCGAAGATTTATGGGCATTTAACGAAGAGCTGGTTGTGCGTGCCGCGGCCAATAGCCAAATCCCCCTTATCTCGGCCGTTGGTCATGAAACAGATACAACACTCATTGATTACGCAGCCGACCTCCGTGCCCCAACCCCAACGGGGGCGGCGGAATTTACTGTTCCTGTTCTCGCTGAACTTATGGGATTTTTAGAGGATCGCAGTCGCCGTCAGTTGGACGTTATGCACCACATTTTAGATCATCGCACCCTACAGCTAACCAGCCTTGAGCGCGGGCTCATTAACCCACAACGCCTCATCGAAGAAGGCATGCAACGCGTTGATGATTGGTCAGATCGATTGATCAGAGCTCTCCCCCAATTATGCCAGATTCATCAAGATCGCCTTGCTCATACCTTTATCCGACTACGCCATCCTAAGGATCAACTCGAGTTATGCCTAGAGCGATTCAACCAACTGTCAACACGTCTCGATCAAGCCAGTTTTCAAAAAGTTCTCGATCGTGGTTTTGCTATGGTGACAACAGAGTCAGGAGAATCAATCACTTGCTCTCGGAAATTTCCCAATACGCCCGTTAATCTCATGTTCGGCGATGGAAAAGTTGAGGTCATTAAAACAGGAGGATCTCTACCTCACAAAAAAAAGAAAGAGAAAACAACCGCCCATCAACCGAGTTTATTTTAACGCCTATTGCCAAACAGAGCCGTCCCAATACGAATGCGCGTGCTGCCACAGGCAATCGCTTGGTTATAATCGCTCGACATGCCCATACTCGTTGTCGGTAATGAATACGCCTGACTTAAAGCGTTCATAGCCATAAAGTACGGCACAGGATCTAAATTAACGGGCGGGATACACATGATCCCTGAAATTGGTAAATTGACTTCGCGACAATAGGTGAGCAGTGCCTCAAAATCAGCGGGCATAACACCGGCCTTTTGCGGCTCTTCACCAATATTAACCTGAATCAAAAACTCAGATACCCGGCAGTCAATACTCGATTTATGGTTAATAATTTCATCAACGAGTCTCGGACGATCAATGGTCTCAATCCCCTGGAAAAGCTGTAGGGCTTGACGAACCTTATTGGTTTGTAAAGGGCCAATTAAATGCAAGCGACACTGAGGATTTCGCTGCAATAAATCAGGCCATTTCAGTGCAGCTTCTTGAACCCGATTTTCACCAAAAAGCCGATACCCCTTATTGATGACATCCTGAATCGCATCCGTTGGCTGGAATTTGCTCACAGCCATAACATCGACAGGAAGAGATAAAAAATTAGTCATCGCATTACCTTATATAATTCATCTATACAGAACAATTCTTAATATATTTTAGTCGACTTCAACTGTTTTTTAAAGGTATGCGTTTTATTTTTGACAGGATGTATTCATCAGGCCTAACCTAAATATAGCTAGAACCATTTAATCCAGGTACAGGCGCGAGGAGCGACGTGTACAGTTAATGCATAGCTGGATGATAAGGGGGCGGCTATATATGCTCAATCAACTTATAGGTGAGTCATGCACATTATTTTTGTTTTACTCTCTTTTGCATGGGGTTATGAAACCACACTACCATCACAGCAAAACACGTATCCGCTGTTAGCACAAATGTATGCACAAAAATCATCACAGCAATACCCCGTCTTAAATCTTGCTGAGGAACCGTCTGCACCCTACTATTCAGATGATGACGAAACTTTGCCTCCACAACCGGTGCAAATGCAAGCCTTAGTCCCGGAACAGCCCCCTAAACCGACCAATACCGAAGAGCTTTTGACAGAAACATGGCGATTAAAACAAGAAAACAAAATGCTTTCAGAACGTATTGCAAGCATGGAATTTCTCTTGGCAGAAAATAACAGAATGTTAAGAGCACTCCTCGAGGCAACACAGCAAACAGGCGTAGAATTAGAAAACGTCGAGAAAAATCAAGAGCAAATTACCAATGATCTCATGGGACTTGCCAGCAAAATGCGCCAATGGAAGAATGATATTTTGCAATCGCAAGAACACCCGCTTCATAAAGTTTTACGCTATTTGCGTTTGGGAATCAACATATCCGCCAGTACAGGAACAGCACTATCCACCTATTATACATTTGCCTGGGTTACAAGCGTCCTGCCTGCTGTATTGACACCACCCGGCTGGATTTTAATTACGACCTCAGCAACAGCCGGTGCCTTGTATTATATTTTGTATGCGGTGTAAAAGAATAACCATAATAATCACTATTTATTAACTTAGATTTGATAGTAAAATAAAGATAGGAAACTAATTCTATAAGGAATATTCATGAGATTGTCCTTAGCTATTTTTATGTTATCCCCGGTTTTTTCCCACGATCTTCCAACAAACTATCTTAATGCAAGTTGCTTTGAAGACCTGCAGGAAGTACCCTATGATCATGATGGCAATATGCTCCTCGCCCAAGCACCGCAACCCTTATCCAGTGTTGATTTACAAATTATTGACAAAACGAATCGCAGTATTCGACAAATCGAACAGGATTTGGCTGATCTGCTAGAAGTACAAAGATTGCTCAATGAACATATCAACATTGACGGGGAAAAACTAAACAGTGTTGAACAACAAGCCGAAACAGCAGTCACACAAACCAATGAAGCTGTTGAACAGATCCAGCAAGCACAAGAATTCAATACAAAAAACAGGTTCTTATCATTGTTTTTAACCGGGGGCATTCCTTTAAGTGCTGGCGTTGGCACTGCCGGATTTTTTGCAACAAAAGCGACTATTCTTGCAGCAGCCCCCGCATTAGCAGCAACCGCAGCCCCAGTCATTATCCCGACAGCACTCGCCCTAGCTGCCGGTGGCGCAACTCTCGCAGCCAGCAGCTTCATTATAAAAAGATTATTGCACTAGGGGTTTCGCAATCTTTGCTTTATCTGCAAGACCTGTTGCAACTTTTTAAGTTTTGCTAACAGCTAAAATCAGGCTCTTGATTCAAGAAAAATTAAGGCTTAAAAAGAGTGCTTAGTCACGATGATAGGGATGCCCCGCCAGAATCTGCTGAGCCCGATACAGTTGCTCAGCCAACAACACACGTACTAACATGTGAGGCCACGTTAGGCGACCAAAGCTGATGATGAGTTGTGCTTGTGTGCGAACTGACTCATGCAATCCATCAGCCCCACCAATACAGATCGCCACTTGAGAATGACCTTTATTCTGCATGTCTTGAAAAAGCTGAGCAAATTGTCGGCTAGAGGGAACATCCCCCCGTTCATCCAAAGCGATCAAAGGCAAGCCTTGAGCCTGATCCAGAATGGCACGCGCCTCTGCTTCCTTCAACGTTTCACCTGACAAATCAGATCGACTTGGTAACTCCTTGAAGTCAATCTTCCATTTTGATCGTTTTAGGTATTCCTGTATTAAGTCTAACTCGGGTGATTTTTTTAAAGACCCTATGCAAATAACCTTAATTTTCATTCAGGCGATTGAGTCAGCTGTGGAATTTCAACACCCCACATCTTTTCCAAGTTATAAAAAGATCTGACTTCAGGGCGGAACAAGTGAATGACGATATCACCAGCATCGACAATAACCCAATCACATTGCGGAACCCCTTCGATACGGGATTTAATCCCGTGATCCTTAAGGTCTCGGTATAAAATATCAGCCAAGGCACCAACCTGACGAGATGAGTTCCCACTCGCAATCAACAGATAATCAGCGATTGACGTCTTCCCTTTAAGATCAATGGTGACGATTTGATCTGCTTTTTTATCATCTAAAATTGTGAGCAGATGGTTTTTTAGTTCAGTTATCGTTTCAAATTTATTAGGCATTAAGTTACTTGCACAGTTAAAGTTATTTTACGATACAATATCAGATATTTAATGATCTGTATAGATTTTGATAATAATTGTCCCCCTGCCCGCACCCACAAAAAGAACGAGCTCTTATGACTTAATCTTACAGATCTTAGTTGCCTTGACAGAGTTGACGTCCTGCTGCTTGCGTTTAACCTTGATTTTTGCCCAAGCACCAAAGACTCGTGTTTTATAAGGCTCATTCGCATCAGCATCGGGTGAATGGTATAATTTAACCGCTCCCTCATTCGATCCTGTTTTATGCTTCAATCTCTTAAGGAGTTTTGCACTATAAGCAACATTAGGCTCAATTTCGCACATTTGCTCAATGGACTTAAATTTGTGTCGATGGGACGGAACATGCAATTGCATAGGGCCAACACTAATATTACGATAGCCCTCAGCTTGTTTTTTCTTCACAAACCGTGCTGTTTCCTCAGCCGATGAGAAATGGAATGCTCGGCCACATGCATTAACCACATAGGGATTCATTTTGGATTCAATTTGGGCAATTGCCTCAAGCAATCCGGGTTCAATCCCCTTATCTTTTTCAACCTTACGAATTTCATTAACACACTTTTGGCGCAACGTAGTCGCATGGCTTTTAACAAGTGTAACCCCTGACAAAATTGCCAAGGACGTGACAACTGTTCTAATCATAAACATTCCCTCTAAACAGCTTTTCAGAACGGGAAAGTGTTCTGGCATAAGTCCGGGTCAGACCGCTGTCTATTCCACCGCTCTTACTTCTTCCACTTCCGGAACGTAATAACGGAGCATGTTTTCAATTCCCGACTTCAGCGTTGCCGTTGAACTCGGGCACCCAGAGCAGGATCCCTGCATCTTTAAATAAACTATACCATTTTCAAAAGAATGGAACAAGATGTCCCCACCATCCTGTGCAACAGCAGGACGAACTCGTGTATCAAGTAATTCCTTAATCTGCGCTACAAGCGGGTCATCTTCTGTTGTTGACGGTGCAACCGTTTCAGTCACATCGACTAAGACGGGCAAGTTAGCCACAAATTGCTCCATAATCAGGCCAATGATTGATGGCTTTAACACATACCAATCTAGGTCAGAACCTTTACTGATCGTAATAAAGTCATTGCCAAAGAAAACACCCGTTACACCATCAATGGCCAACAACCGCCGAGCAAACGGAGATCGATCACACTCTTCAAGAGAATTGAACGACGCTGTTCCCGTTTCCATAACAACACGACCCGGCAAAAACTTCAGGCTATCGGGATTCGGTGTTTCTTCGGTCTGTATAAACATGGTTTTTCCTTTTGTTTCATTCATTCTTACGTTAATAAATATACGACTGCAAGGACTTTTGTCAAAACCTTAGTAATTTGGTAAGGATTATTCATAATATTAACGAAATAGTCATAACTAAATACTAGTTTAAGTATCGTTAGGTTTAAACCACTTATGGAGCACACGACAATGTTAAAATTACCAATGGCAATTATTGCTGTATCTGCATCCCTCAGCCTAAGTCACGCAGCTAGTTCATCAAATGAATTATGTTCAGCTTTTGCCAACCACATGAGCCAAACGTATAAAGAAAAGGCTCTCAGAGAAATGAGCCGTAAAAGTCATGATTTTGAAGGGTACCGGTTTATGGATGAGAACATAATAGCGAAAACGTAAACTTGACAATAGTCGACTATGATCCAATTTCACTAATTGAAGGCGATATTGAATTGATCCCCGCCGATCCAAGTGAAGCACCAACTGGTTCAGATTCCGGAGTGTGTAAATTCCAAGTCCTGATGGTTGATAACCCAACCCCTGGAATGAAAATACAAGGACACATCTCTATAAATTACTACAAAAATAAAGACTAATTAGTTATTCAAAAAAAGCCCCTCAAGCGAGGGGCTTTTTATTTTTTACGATTTCTTACGAGAATCGTCGTTGACTTCTTCAAACTCGGCATCAACCACGTTATCTTGGCTCTGAGCCTCGCCTTCCGGAGATCCGCCAGCGGCTGCCGCTTCTTGCTGAGCTTTATACAAAGCCTCGCCTAACTTCATTGAAGATTGCATCAAAGCATCAGTTTTTGCCTTAATATCCGCAGCATCATCACCTTGGACAGCTTGTTTTAGAGCTGCCAAGTCTGACTCAATCGCGGCCTTATCTTCAGCAGAAACCTTATCACCATTTTCAGACAACGTTTTCTCCGTTGCATGAATCAATCCTTCGGCATGGTTTTTTACTTCAACGGATTCACGACGCGCCTTGTCTGCTTCGGCATTGGCTTCGGCATCCTTGACCATCTTGTCAATTTCAGCATCGCTTAGACCACCGGATGCCTGAATACGAATTTGTTGCTCTTTGTTTGTCGCCTTATCTTTAGCAGACACATTGACAATACCATTGGCATCGATATCAAAGGTTACCTCGATCTGCGGTACACCACGGGGTGCTGATGGCAGTCCAACCAAATCAAATTGACCCAATATTTTGTTATCAGCTGCCATTTCACGTTCCCCTTGGAAAACACGAATGGTCACAGCTGTCTGGTTATCTTCGGCTGTTGAAAACACCTGACTTTTACGAGTTGGGATGGTTGTATTGCGATCGATCAAACGGGTGAATACACCGCCCAAAGTCTCAATGCCCAAAGACAAAGGTGTAACATCAAGCAAAAGAACATCTTTGACATCACCCTTTAGAACTGCCCCTTGGATCGCAGCACCTGCGGCGACAACTTCGTCCGGGTTAACACCACGATGCGGTTCCTTGCCAAAGAAATTCTTGACCGTTTCGATAATTTTTGGCATACGGGTCATCCCACCAACCAAAATGACTTCATCGATATCACCGGCCTTAAGACCCGCATCCTTCAAAGCAGCTTGGCACGGTGCAATAGTACGCTTAACCAATTCTTCAACCAAAGATTCCAACTTGGCACGCGTCAATTTCACATTCAAATGCTTAGGGCCGGAAGCATCAGCTGTGATAAACGGTAAGTTCACATCCGTCTGCATTGAAGATGATAACTCGATTTTCGCCTTTTCAGCAGCTTCTTTTAACCGTTGCAACGCCATTGTATCATTGCGCAAATCAATACCGGCTTCTTTTTTAAATTCATCAGCCAGATACTCAATGATGCGACTGTCAAAGTCTTCACCACCTAAGAACGTATCACCGTTGGTTGATTTTACTTCAAAAACACCATCACCAATTTCAAGGATGGATACGTCGAATGTACCACCACCTAAGTCATAGACAGCAATAATACCCGTTTCTTGCTTCTCAAGACCATAGGCCAAAGCAGCAGCCGTCGGCTCGTTGATAATGCGCAAAACCTCAAGACCTGCAATCTGTCCGGCGTCTTTGGTTGCCTGACGTTGAGAGTCGTTAAAGTACGCAGGAACCGTAATAACAGCTTGCGTTACAGGCTCACCCAAATAAGCCTCAGCCGTTTCTTTCATTTTCTTGAGAATCATGGCACTGATTTGGCTCGGGCTCATCTTATCGCCCTCCACATCAACCCACGCATCACCATTGTCAGCCTTAACAATACTATAAGGCACAAGATCAATGTCTTTTTGCGTCATCGGATCATCAAAACGACGACCAATCAAACGCTTGATTGCAAATAGGGTATCTTTTGGATTGGTAACAGCCTGACGCTTTGCTGATTGACCAACCAACCGCTCACCATTATTTGAAAATGCAACCATGGACGGTGTTGTCCGCGCCCCTTCAACATTTTCAATAATCCGAGGTTTGTCACCGTCCATAACGGCAACACAAGAGTTTGTTGTACCAAGATCTATACCGATTACCTTAGCCATGATATCTCTCCATCTATTCGTTGTTTTTAATGCTTTTGCTAAAATTAGCAGCCACACGTCTACTCTGCTAACAATATAGGATTAATTGATATCCTTGTCAAGTCTTGTGGGTTTATCGAACACCTATATTTTCTTTGAAACGCCTACTAATGCCGGGCGCAGCAATCGATCATGCAACGTAAAGCCCACTTGCATGACTTGGACAACCTGACCGGGTTCAACATCCGCCGTTGGAACTTCAAACATAGCTTGGTGGAAATTCGGGTCAAAGGATTGATTTTCCGGGTTAATGATTTGGATACCATATCGCCCGAAAACATTATTAAGTTCAAATAAGGTTAAATTCACGCCTTCCAAGAATCCCTTCATCTCGTCAGAGGCTTCCCCCATTCCCGATGACAGATCCGTCGCCTTTGATAAGCTATCATAAACACTCAGGATATCACGTGCAAAGCTGGAAACCGCGTATTTCAGGGCATCTTCACGATCTTTTTGGGCACGGCGTCGCGTGTTATCAAGTTCAGCCACCGCACGCAACCACTGATCTTTCATCTTATCAACTTCTGCTTGAAGGTCAGTTTCCACAGCCTCAGTTTGCTCAATAATTTCTATTGTTTCGTCCTGTTCTTTTTCTGACATTGTTATGCTCCTTGATTATCTTTCATCAATAACTTACCATAACCCTGATATAAAATCCAAAGCTATAGCGACATTCAATGCAAACACCAAAAACCACAGCTGCTGTTATCCATGTTGCCCCTAAAACAGTCGACTATGATCTGGAGGCCGCTCTTGACGAAGCGATCGGACTTGCCCTCGCCATTGATTTGAACATTGTCTATTCACAAATTATTCAACTCAGAAAAGCAACACCGGCAACCATGATTGGCCGAGGTAACGTCGATCTTTTAGCGGATGTTATTCAGCAAGATGAGGTCGATCTTGTCATCTTTGATGGCACCCTGACTCCTGTTCAACAACGTAATCTTGAGAAAGCCTGGCATTGTAAAGTCATTGATCGCACCAGCTTAATCCTCGAAATTTTTGGTGAACGCGCCCGCACAGCCGAAGGCCGACTACAGGTCGAACTGGCAGCCCTCACCTATCAGCGCAGCCGCCTTGTCCGCAGCTGGACACACCTTGAACGTCAACGTGGCGGCTTTGGTTTTACAGGTGGGCCTGGCGAGACCCAGCTGGAACTTGACCGCCGTATGATTGATGATCGCATCATCCGCATCAAAGCTGACCTTGACAAGACAAAACTAACCCGCGGACTGCATCGCTCAGCTCGCGCTGATGTACCTTACCCAACCGTTGCGCTTGTCGGTTATACGAACGCAGGAAAATCAACACTCTTCAACAAACTGACCCAAGCGGATGTTCTTGCCAAAGACATGCTCTTTGCAACCTTGGATCCCACCATGCGCCAAGTTAAACTTCCCAGCGGGCGCACCATTATTCTATCCGACACCGTCGGGTTCATCTCGCATCTTCCCACCCAATTGGTCGCAGCCTTTCGGGCAACCCTCGAAGAAGTATGCGCTGCTGATGTTATCCTCCATGTCCAAGATATTGCCCATCCCAACTCAGCCATGCAAGAGGATGAGGTTAACAAAGTTCTCACGGAACTTGGCCTTGAAAAACAGTTGGTGGATGGGACAACTCTCCGCGTCATGAATAAAATTGATCTGATAGACGATGCGGATCTTAAACCGTTAAGAAAACGCCTTAAGAAATGTGATGTCATGATCTCAGCCGTAACGGCCGATGGCTTTGATAAACTCCTGACCTTAATTGACAAGCAGCTGAATCGGCATAATAAACTCGTCGATCTTGACATTCCCTATGATGATGGTGAGTCACTGGCTTGGCTTTATCGTCAAGGAGTCATTATTGGCAGAGTGGACGGCGAAAACGCCATCCATCTAAAACTCCAAATCAGCCCGGCAGTTCTGGATCGATTTAGGGCAAGAAAATCTATTTAACAGCAGCAAGAGCCTCTGTTTTTTCAGCTTCGAGACGAGATCGCTCAGAATCTGTATATCGTTTAAAGGCTTCAAGAGCTTCTCTTGCAGATTCACGTTCACGTTGTTTTGTTGCTTCATCCATTGTCCCTTGAATCCCTGCCAAGCCAATTTCTTGTAATCGCTTTACTTTTGACGATTCGGCAAGGCGCAATTGCCCATCGAGTTCTTTCAGTTGATCATCATAGAACTTTGCTACCTCAACCCGTCTTGCTTCCCGCTCTTGTGACGGATGCTGAATCAGACCTTTTTGATCTCTGAGAGTTTTGACATCAGATTGGGTCTTGCCCCAAGCAGTCTCAAGTGTCGATTTACCCTGTAACAAACCTTCGATCTTTTGTTTTAAATCATTATTCTGACGTTTAAGAGCCATAATTCCAGAAGGATCTGCCTTGTCAGTTTGCATCATGATGATCGATTTTTCAGCCTGCTTCCAATCACCCATCATCCGCATAACATCGCCATCAGCCATCATACCCGGATCAGCCATAACAACGTGTACACTTAGCATTAACCCCAACAAAACAACAGTTTTAACCATATCGCTATCCTCCAACTCATTTCGTTCGAGATTATGATAGGATCAAAAACCTAAGATATCGTTAACGTTGAATAGAAAAAGATGCAATTAGTACGTAAGCGACGCTAACACATAGCCAAATTATAATGGGTCAGCTATAAGGCGTTCCACATGAGAGACAAAATACTCCGGATCCGTGAGTGCGGATAATGTTCGCACAGCCACAATATGCCCGGATTCGATTAAGTCATCGCGCTGTCCCACAGTCGGGGCAATAATATGTTTAATGCGAGCATTATCATCGAAAAAGATTGCCATACCCCGTTCAGGTTGCATAAAAGGTTTAGCAAACGGTTCAGTCTCGCCATTTTCGTGCCACCGTTTATAATTGTCATGGACGGCGTTAAACAAATCGCGCCACATCCGGTCCGACTCTACTTTTTGATCATGATCCATAAGAGCACCGTTCACATCATAAGCAAGAATATTACTCAGCGTATACCCTCTATTCTCTAAAATCTCTTTGATATCAGGGATATCATGACCAAACGTTCTAAAGATAAATCGGACAAAGGATTTATTTTTTGCCCAGTCAACCAAACGCCAAAAGCTCGGGAATAAAAGATTATCCATCGCGTTTGCACGGAGCATGTACTGCCTGTGTTGCTGCCTGAGACGATCACCCTCAGGATGATGGTGCAGGTATTCAGAGGTTACAAAGGTTTTATACACCTCATTTCGTGCATCTTTGATTTCTCGATGAGCACCATTCCCCTGAATAACATGTTTTTCCACAAACTCACGAAAAGACATTACCGGTTGGCCTGGTTGCCATAAACCGTGCACCTGTTTAGCAAACTCAATATTAACATAATCTTCGGTGGTTTTACCTTGCGCCTTATCGGCAACCATAATCGTGCCATTGACGTCCAAATGGATGACGATGAGTTCTTGCACAGGTACAACCTTGATCAAGCGTCCTCACCATCAAAGGATTTAAGCTCAACATCACCATTAGGGTTCAACATGATCTGATCAACTTTGAGTTTTGCTGCTTGTAGTTTTGCCTGACAATGGGATTTCAAAGCCACCCCTTTTTCATAGGATGAAATTGCTTCTTCTAGCGGCAAACGCCCCTCTTCCAAGCGACGGACTAACACTTCAAGCTCTTGCAAAGCCTGTTCAAATGTCATGTTTGCGATTGTTTCTTGCATTTATTTTTCCTTGTTATGAAGCGTCATAATGATAAAAACCACGACCGGATTTACGCCCTAACCAGCCTGCTGCCACATAATTTTTCAACAGCGGACATGGACGATACTTGCTGTCATTAAAACCATCATGGAGGACAGTCATGATTGAAAGGCACGTATCCAAACCGATCAAATCAGCCAAAGCCAAGGGTCCCATCGGTTGATTGGTTCCCAATTTCATGGCTGCATCAATATCTTTAGCCGTTGCAATCCCTTCATACAACGTGAAAACAGCCTCATTAATCATCGGCATCAAAATCCGATTGACAATAAAACCAGGAGCATCTTGCGACACCACCATTGTTTTGCCAATAGCTTGAATGACATCAGCTGTTGCAGCAAAAGTTTCGTCACTTGTGGTCAGGGATAGGATCACTTCAACCAACTGCATCAAAGGCACAGGATTCATAAAATGCATGCCAATGACTTTGTCAGGACGATTGGTACAAACGGCCAATTGCGTTAAGGAAATGGAGGATGTATTGCTGGCAATAATGGCATCATCCCTCAGAATCTGTGATGCTTCTGCCAAGAGTTTAGTCTTGAGCGTTATATTCTCAGTGACAGCTTCTATCAGCAGATCAAAGTCTCCACCAGGTAATGTTTTGGCAAAAGCCAAACGCGAAAGGGTCGCCTGTTGATCCTCCATCCTTAACACATTCTTTGAGACCAATTTATCCAGACTTTTGGTTATACCGACCAAAGCTTTTTCCCGTTGCATCTCTGAGATATCAATGACAGTCACCTGATAGCCGGCCTGAGCGCAAACTTGAGCAATACCGCTCCCCATTTGCCCCGCACCAAGAACAGCAATCGATTTAATCATACTTAATTCTTCAACGCAGAGGTTAACTGAGGCACCACATCAAATAAATCACCGACAAGACCGTAATCGGCAATCTGGAAAATCGGTGCGTCCTCATCCTTGTTAATGGCAATGATGGTTTTACTGTCCTTCATGCCTGCTAAATGCTGAATTGCTCCAGAAATACCAATGGCAATATAAAGCTCAGGGGCGACAACCTTACCTGTTTGACCAACTTGATAATCATTGGGGACATAGCCCGCATCAACAGCAGCCCGCGATGCACCGATGGCTGCATTGAGCGTGTCGGCAAGTTCCTCTATAATTTTAAAGTTTTCCTTAGAGGCTAAGGCTCGCCCACCGGAGACAACAATACGCGCCGATGTTAATTCCGGACGGTCGGACTTGGAGGCCTCAAGCGAGATAAATTTACTGGGGCTGGCCTCATTGAACTCAACCGTTTCAAGGGAAGCTGTCCCTCCGCTTGCACAGCGATCAAACGTTGTCGGGCGAACCGTAATCACTTTAATCGCGTCTTTACTCTTGACGGTTGTAATAGCATTCCCCGCATAAATCGGGCGGTCAAAAGTATCCGCCGAATGAACTTTAATCACATCAGAAAGTTGCATGACGTCCAGCAAAGCCGCAACACGAGGCAAAATATTCTTTCCATACGTTGATGCCGGAGCCAAGATATGAGAATAATTTTTGGCAATGGTCATCAACGCCTTAGAGGATGCCTCAGCCAAACCGTGTTGCAGGGAAGCTCCATTAAACTGAATGACTTTGCTCACACCCGCAAGGGTTGTCGCTTCTTTGGTCGCGCCATCGGCTTTGTTTCCAAGGATTGCCACGTGAATATCACCGCCAATTTGACTGGCAGCTGTAACCGTATTATAGGTTGCTGCTTTTAAAGAGGCACCATCATGTTCTGCAAGAATAAGGATCGTCATGTTAAATCACCTTTTTAATTTGGTCGATGAGTTCTTGGACATTAGCAACTTTCTTGCCACCCTGGCGAACAGGCGGTTCCATCGTTTTGAGTGTTTCAAGACGGCGCGTTATATCAATACTCATTGAGCTTAATTCAAGGGTCGCCAATGGCTTAGTTTTTGCTTTCATAATATTGGGTAATGCCGCAAATCGAGGTGTATTCAACCGCAAATCTGTCGTGACAACAGCCGGCAAGGAAATCTGGTTTTTCTCTAACCCGCCATCAACTTCGCGCGTAATGTGAACCACAGTCCCCTCAATACCAAGTTCAGAAATAAATGTTCCTTGTGGCCAATCTAACAGTGCAGAAAGCATTTGCCCGACCTGATTACAATCGTCATCAATTGCTTGCTTGCCGAGAATAACCAAACTCGGTGACTCGTCCTTACAAATCTGCGCAAGGACTTTTGCAACAACTAATGGTTCAGGTGAATCGTCGCCGTCTACATGGATTGCTCGATCAGCTCCCAAAGCCAAAGCAAAACGGAGAGTCTCTTGGCAGGCTTTTGATCCGACAGAACAAACAACAACTTCTGTTGCGATCCCTTTTTCCTTGAGGCGAACCGCTTCTTCAACCGCAATTTCGTCAAATGGATTAATTGACATTTTAACGTTATTGAGGTCGACACCCGATCCATCCGGCTTGACACGAATTTTTA
This sequence comes from Candidatus Paracaedibacteraceae bacterium, assembly GCA_019636035.1. GTDB lineage: Bacteria > Pseudomonadota > Alphaproteobacteria > Paracaedibacterales > Paracaedibacteraceae > Paracaedibacter. The sequence goes on along the minus strand of JAHBYI010000001.1, from coordinate 778,110 downwards.
CGTTAAAATCAACAACACGCTTTAGAGCGACAAGAACTTTCATAACCCCTCCTCCGATACTCGATCAACGATTGGCACCCGGCACCCACAAGACATCGTCTTGACCGTTGTTATTAGCAACCCGAGACAGCACAAACAGCAGATCCGATAATCGGTTCATATACTTTACTACTTCTAAATTTAGCTGAGTTTCCTGACTTAAGGCAACAATAACTCGCTCTGATCGACGAACAATTGTCCGTGATAGATGCAGAGAAGCAGCTAGAATAGTACCTCCCGGTAGGATAAACGACGTGAGTGGGCTTAAAGATTCGTTAAAATAATCAATCTGATTTTCCAACCATAGAACTTGTGTTTCAGCAATACGTAAAGCAGGTTGGGTCAAATCCGGCAGGCACAAATCAGCCCCCACATCAAACAAATCATTTTGAATGCGATATAGGATTTTGGCCAACACGTCGTCTGCCTGAACACTGGCAATACCAATCGATGAATTCGCTTCATCAACCGCACCAATCGCATCCATTCTGAGGTTCGATTTTAAAACCCTGGTACCATCCCCTAGGGATGTTTTGCCCTTATCGCCCCCTCGGGTATAAATCCGCGTCAGTTGAACCACTTACTTTTTCCCTTAAACACAAGGCCGCCTCAGCGACCTGACCACAGAATGATTGCAAAAATCAAAAGCGCAATACCCTGAAGCAAAACACGCCAGCGCATGGCCTCATTCGAATATTTACGACTAAACTCCCCACCACGCAGCAGTGTCACCAGACCAAAGCCCAAGGCACCAACCACGCTCAACAGAGCAATCCCAAGTAAAACAGTCAATAATGTATTCATACGTCCACTCTAACAAATTCCCTCGCCCCTGACCTTTGTCATTTTGTCGCGGGGAAGAGGTTCTGATCTTTCAGCATTTGCGACAAAGGGACAGCCGTTATTTGATCATCTAAAATAATGTTTTGCTGCCCCGGATAAATAACATAAAGATGCTCTAAACGCAAATCATTCAAGGCAATACGCATAGATCTTGTTGTACTGGGCGCATCACCAAACTTAAATTCGAAACCGTATCGTTTATTTCCCTTAAAGATCATTAGGTCAATCTCAGCACCATTAATAGTTCTCCAGAAAAATACCTCATTCATTTCCATTTCCAGAGCGGCAATTATTTGCTCTAAGGCAAATCCCTCCCATATAGCCCCCCGTAATGGACTCGTGACAAGTTGATCCGCGTCCTCAATCCGCACTAAATTCATAAAAAGGCCAGAATCACGAATGTACAATTTTGGAGATTTTGTTTGTCGTTTCTCAGTATTTTCAAACCAAGGAGGTAACAGGCGCACCATAAACGTACCTGTTAGTATTTCGAGATAATGCCTGACCGTATGACCGGATATCCCCATTGCCGTACCAATTTGATTCATATTCAAAAGCTGACCATGATAATGGGCAAGCATCATCCAAAACCGCTGCAAGGTTAATGGAGGCACATTAAACCCCAAGGCAGGGATGTCTCGCTCAAGATACGTTCGAATATAAGATTTACGCCAATTATAGCTATCTCTATCACTAACAGCTAAGTATGAGTCAGGAAAACCACCTCGAGTCAATAGCTTAGACTCATCACCACCTTCTGCAATCTGAAAAGGCGTCAGTTCAATGTACCCTATTCTGCCAGCCAGACTTTCAGAGGACTGTCGAATCAGATCTCGCGATGCACTTCCTAAAATCAAATATCGCGCTTGCTTGCGATCAGCTAATACACGAAGGACAGGAAACAAATCCGGAAGGCGTTGGATTTCATCAATAACAACCAGCCCAGTCAAATTCTCGAGTATTCTCAAGGGATTCTGCAAAGCCATTAAGGCTTCCGGATTTTCAAGATCAAAAAAAGTAACAACACCTGCGTTCTGTTTCGCATACTCCTGCGCCAGCGTTGTTTTCCCACACTGCCGCGGCCCAATCAGCGCGCACACCTCATGAATATTAAATTGAGATTGAATAGCCTCTAAAAATCGCTGTCGCTGAAACATAATCCATACCTTTTTGAACAACACCTTCATAATAGTATGGATTATAAATCCTTTACAAGCAGTTTATAAGCCAAAACATAAATAATCCATACTATTTTGAAGTCGGACTTCAAAATAGTATGGATTATTGACTAAACCGCAGAAAACCTGGACTCACAAAGCCAAATTTTCCATACACCCTTGAAAAGCATCAGGGTTAAATGGAATGACTAAATTATACCATGACATCATCAATAAAGCAGGTCACCGTTGTTCGCCCATTCCACGTATCAGCCTTCAACGTACCGGCAACCTGAATAGATTTGTTATTACGGGACAGAATTTCATCCCCCAATGGCGTACCTAAAGCACGAAAAGCCATCGCCTTAAGGCGTGTCCCATCTTCCCCTTCAAGTGCACATCGAATATGATTAATCCCAATCGGTTCAGCATAAACAACACGTGCTTTATGAATACAGAATTTAGGTGTCGGATTGCCATTGCCAAAGGGCTCCAGCATCTTAAGTTCACGAATAAGCTCTAATGTCGCCCCTGATGGTATTAAGAGGCCGTCCACCTCAAGAACAGGATCTATACAAGCAACCTGTTGTCGCAAATGATCACGAATAAAGGCATAAAAGGCATCAAATTGATCTTTCATCACCGTAAAGCCGGCAGCCATAGCATGACCACCACCCGCCACGAGCAACCCTTGATGCACCGCCACGTGCATCGCAGTACCGAGGTTCACCCCCGCAATCGATCGCCCGGATCCCTTCCCGATATCACCATCAAAACCAACAACACACGTTGGACGGTTGTATCGCTCTTTCAATCGTCCGGCCACAATACCAATCACCCCCGGATGCCACCCTTCTTGCCCAACCAAAATAACAGGATGGCGATCCAGTCCTTTGGATTCCACTTGAACAATAGCTTCCTCAAGAACAAGAGACTCAATAGCCTGACGTTCTTTATTATAGAGATCTAACTCTCGTGCTAGTTGCTGTGCTTCGAGAACATCGCTCGTCGACAGCAATCGTGACCCATAATCAGCACACCCCACACGCCCACCAGCATTAATACGAGGGCCAATCAAAAATCCCAAATGGTATGCCGACGGCGTATCATCAAGTCCGGCCACATCGCTCAGAGCACGCAACCCGGGATTACCGCGACGCGCCATTACCTTTAATCCTTGAGAAACAAATGCACGATTCAGCCCCGTCAATTGCATCACATCACAAACAGTCCCCAAGGCAACCAAATCCAAATACTGACGCAAATCAGGCTCAACCTTTCCGTCAAACCATCCTTCTTGCCTCAAGCGTCGATGCAATGCCACCATAAAAATGAAACTGAGGCCGGCAGCACATAAATGCGTCAAAGGACTCTCTTCATCCAATCGATTTGGGTTAATCACGGCTGTTGCCACAGGCAGAGAGGCCTGAGACATGTGATGGTCAATAACAATAACATCCATCCCCAGATTTTTCGCTTCCCCCAAAGGGTCAAACGCCGTCGTACCACAATCCACCATCAAAAGTGTTGTCGTCCCCTCTTGAGCTAATTTCTCCATGGCAGGAATCGTTGGGCCATAGCCCTCTTCAATCCGTTGAGGGATATAAACACGCAAAGATGCACCGATATCCGTAAAATACCGCCGAAGCAAGGCCGTTGCCGTTGCACCATCAACATCATAATCGCCAAAAACGGCAATTGTTTCTTTGTCAAGGAGTGCTTTGATAACACGCTCAACGCCACCATCCAAATCCTTTAAATGGGATGGATCAGGCATTAAATCACGCAAAGTCGGCTGCAAAAATTGCCCGGCTGTCTCAAATGTCAATCCACGGCGCAAAAGAATCGATGCGGACAACGTTCCGATACCATGATTCTGAGCCAGTTGCAAAGCATGCCTTGGGTCAACCTCTTGATGAACCCAACGCCGACCCATGACAGATGACTGCCCCTCAAATAAGTCTTGAGGGTCATTATTACGCTTAAAAACTAAAGTCATTTCATTGCCATCTGATGGTTTTGTTCAGCGAGTTTCTCAGCCTCATGGCGATCCGCATCCAATTGATGCTTCTTTTGGTCAATCTCACGAGCACTCAACGCATGTGGGCGATCGGGAACATCAACAAGTTTAGGAAAACGACCTTCTATCTTAGAGTACTTTTCATCATCCGGCGTATCAGCACACCCCTGCAAAATGATAAGCAAACCCAAAACACCACCATAAATTGGTAAATTTTTATTAAAATGTGTTAATCTGTTATTAAACATCTGTCGTTACAGTGAAAATATGAACCCTTAAGAGAAGTGTATCATGTCAGCACAAAAGAATGAATCACCTTTAGAACTTTACCAAGAAATGAACCGTGAATGGCAGGAAATCTGGGGAAAAGTCCTTGAGAAAAATCAACAGACATGGCTCAATTTCTGGCAACAGAAACCACAACAATCCTCAAAAGGTGTTGTCACAATCTTTGATCCTGAGGTTGTGCAAGATACCCTGACAAAGGTCGCAACAAAACTCGCTGAGAAACCGGATCAAATCATCGAACTTCAAAAAGAACATTTGCGCGATATTATGGCCATTGTGAAGGAAGTATCTCAGCAACTACGCGGACAAGAAGCCCATCCGATCATCGAACTTGATCCTCGGGATAAACGGTTTAAAAATGAGATTTGGCAAAAAAACCCGGCCTTTTTCTTTATGCAACAGGTGTATCTGATTAACGCCAAACTCTTGCAGAACGTCATTCAACAGGTTGGCGACTTAGATCCGCAAACCTACGGTAAACTTGAGTTCTATACGCGTCAAATTATTGACGCCATGTCCCCCACCAACTTTCCCCTAACCAATCCGGATGTGATCCAAGAAACCTATGAATCCAAGGGAGAAAATCTAATCCAAGGATTCAAGAACTTCTTAAAAGATTCTGCCACAGGATCCTTTAACATCAAAATGACGGATATGGAAGCCTTGCAGCTGGGGCGTGATATCGCAACAACCCCAGGAAAAGTGATTTACCGTAACCCATACCTAGAGCTGATCCAATACTTACCCACCACAAAAACTGTTTATGAAAAACCAATCTTTATTATCCCTCCATGGATTAATAAATTTTATGTTTTTGACCTAAAACCAGAAAATTCCTTTGTTAAGTGGGCTGTTGACCAAGGGTTTACGCTCTATATGGTTTCATGGGCTAACCCTGACAAATGGCACGCTGACAAAACGCTCTCGAATTATGTCCTAGACGGCGTCAACGAAGCCCTCAATTTTCTGTTGAAATATACCAAACAAAAATCAATTAATGCGATTGGGTATTGCACAGGGGGTGTTCTCCTTAACAGCCTCTTGACGTATTTAAAGGCCAAAAAGAAAAAACCATTTGATGCCGTAACCATTATTGCTGCCCCCATTGATTTTAAGGAGGCAGGCGGTCTTTTAGTTTATGTCTGCGAACAACAACTGAAAAAACTCGAGGCTCATGTTAAGAAAAAAGGATACCTCGAAGGGAATGCCATGGTGCAATCCTTTAATCTCTTGCGGTCAAACGATCTCATTTGGTCATTCTATGTCAATAACTACCTCATGGGCAAAGAACCTATGCCCTTTGACATGTTGCACTGGAACGGTGATGCCGTCCGCATGCCGGCCACCATGCATACCCAATTCTTGCGAGACATGTATCTGGATAACAAATTGATCAAACCTGGTGGCGGCATTAAGGTTAAAGACGTACCTGTCGACCTTACAACCATTGATTTACCTATGTTTATCATGGCTGCTCTGGATGATCACATTGCACCGTGGAAAGCCGTTTACCCGCTAACACAAGCCGTCAAAAATGCAGAAAAATTCGTTTTATCCGGATCAGGACATGTAGCCGGTGTCTTTAATCACCCGGCCAAGAATAAGTATTATTTCATGGAAGCAGACAAGTTCTATAAAACAGCCGAAGACTGGCTTGATCACGCTGAAAAACACACCGGATCATGGTGGCCATCCTGGAAATCATGGATGGAAACCTATGCAGGAAAACAAGTCCCAGCTCCTCACATTGCTGAGAAAGACGTTATTGCAGAAGCACCCGGTGATTATGTAAAGGATCAAGGATTAGAGTAATCTATAGCCCTTCCCTTTAACCTTGATACAGCTATACAAAAACCATTTGTAACTGATCCAAACGGTTTTGTTGGAACTCGCTCTCAAAATCATTCGTCTAAGTTAATCTGGTTTTGGTATAAAACTCACCGGAAATCTCCTGTCAAAAACCGTTGGAAAATAGGAGAGGCAATCCCTACATTAAGGATAGAATGGATCAGCAACGAAAGGACACTGTTATGCCTGCCTATCTTTGGTCTTATCTCTTTGCGAGCAGTATTGTGGAAGAATGGATTGTTTTGGATAGTATTCAGCGACTGATCCCTGCCTTAGAAATAATAAGTGAGGATGCGAATGATGACTCAAGTGATGATTAAGTTTTTATGTTCCGTTTTGTTTATGATTGACGGTGTGACTGCACAAGATTCTTTTCAGTGGACACTACCATCCTGCCCTGAGGGTGTTGGTATGATAGAAACAAGAGTACGCCAAGATCTGGTCATTTGCTCCCAGGCAAGATACGATGACGCTGTTCGATTTGTGGGAATGGAGGATCTTCCTCAGAAACAAGTTGGCTACAAGCAGTTGAGTCTGCCGGAAACGATTACCCTTTTTCAATCCGGTGAGATCAATTTTGTCGCACAAGGTGATGCTAAAATTCTAAACAATCCCAAAGCGGGGCAGTATTTTGCAACCCATAGTTTGATGGATTGCGTTGGCGTTAGTATTTGGACGCCAAAGATAACGTATTTCTCTCATATGGATCTTGAAAATATTAAAAGTGGTAAATTGGGTCGATTGTTAGATCGTGTTGATATAACACAGCGTGGAACTGCAACTGTAAGTTTAGTTTCGGCCTATAAATCAGGTGTGTTATCTAATGTGTTGTCTGCTTTAGATTCAAGAGGTTTTCAAGATATCCGTTTGGATGTCGAAGAATCTGTTCTGCTCTTTTTCCATGACCATACGGAAAAACTTTACCCTGTATCGGCTTTTGGTGGAGATCTATCAAAGTTAGAAGGGAAAAAACTTGCTGACTTAGAGAAAATGGAACAGGTTGGATCTGTCGCAGTACGTTCTTTGATTATTGATGCCCAAACAGGACAAGCTCTCAGATTTTGTAATCGAGATCAACGCGCCAAAGATCATCATATTTTATACCAATTTCAGCAGTCAAAACAGAAGTAATGGAGGTAGTTATGCGACTTCGTAAAGAACCCTTTTGGTCGTGGTCTGGTTTTTCTATTAACGTGGTTTTTGAGTGGGCACTGAGTTTCCTTCTATAGAAATTTTAATTGGCTCAGCGACAAAATAAAAAACAACGAGTCCTGAGACCCGTTGTTTTTTTCGATCTAACCCCGTGATTAGGCTTTAGCGTCGGTCAATGACTTCTTAAGAGAGTCTTTGTCGCCAGGCATGAGGATTTGTGTTTCTGCGCCATCAAACATGATGATTGTTGGCGTGGCATCAAGGCCAATTTTTACAGCAAGTTCGTGGTTTGATTTAATTTCCTTACGGATTTCATCACTATCCATGGATTTTTGCAGTTTTTTCATATCAAGACCAAGTTCTTTGGCCATTTTCAAGAATTTAACCTTATCAACCTTTTCATTGCTTGTTGCGATACGCATGATTAAAGATTCATACTTGTCGTACCCTTGTTTAGCGGCAGCCATCAGTCCTGTGACCGTATCGGCAGATTCATTTCCCATAATCGGCCATGGGCGCATATATACTTTAAGGTTGCTATAGAGTCCTTTGACGTCATTCAAATTTGCTTCGAAATGGCGGCAATGGGGGCAATTAGGATCCGCAAAAACGACAAGTTTGACATTACCATTTGGATTGCCACCAACAACGGCTGTTTTGTCATCTAGCAAGTCGTCCTTGAATTTTGTCATTTTTTCCGCTTCTTTTTTCAAAGCTTCCTTTTGTTGGGTTTCACTGTAGCTTTGGATCGCCTTGACTAAAACGTCCGGGTTTTTCTCGATTGCTTTTAACACAAGCGTTTCAATGTCGGCTTGTTGCGTGGTAGAAAACGAAGAAGGCGCACTTGTTTCAATAACTTTGGCATCACCCGCAGGAAGGTCGCCCGGCTCAACAGCCTTTGCCTCAAAAGCTTTGTCGTCGTCGTGTTTAGGTTCTGCTTGTTTTGTCTCTGTTGCGGTTTCTGCTGGTTTTGCCTCAGCAAGTTTAACAGAGCCATCTGCAGAAATAGATTCAACTTTTGCAGGTTCTTTGACATCTGATGATGCTTCTTTTTTTGCGTCATCAGCCTTAGTTTCGGCTTTGATTTCCTCAATTTTTGGTTGAGATGTTGCTGCTTTATTATCTGTTGTTGATAATGGAAGCAACTCCATTTTCTTTGGCTCTGCTTTTGTTTCAGCAAAGGATGCTGTGGTTAATAAAAATGCAAGCAGTGATGTTCTAATCATAATGTCCCCTTCGAAGTTCAATCGCTTTACCTATTAGTGTAAATACAATTTTAACTATTTGAAAGAGGTTAATTTTGAAGCGATCAGAATGCCTGTGCCAACTAAAACAATACTAGGCGCGCAAGGCAGATCAAAAAAGAGTGATGTTAAGAGGCCGAGAATAAAAATGATCAAGGCCATGCCGACAGATTGGATGACCATATGCTCAGGCGTTTTTGCGCATGTTGAGCTGGCTGCGGGGAAAATTAAGAGAGCAGGTAACATTAACCCCCCAACGATTTTGATGGCGACGGCGGTTGTGATTGCCATCAAAAAGAAGAGGATTCCCTTGATTTTGGTGACGTTGATATCATTGCCTCGAGCGAGATCTTCATTGATGCTAACAACCAGCAGAGAACGCCAAGCCAAAGCGCAAATAACGATTGTTAATCCGGCGCATCCGGCAATAAGAACAATGTCTTTGGTGGTTGTTGCAAAGATCTCTCCGAATAGAATCGTCTCGGGGTTGATCTGAAGATGAGGGTTTTTGGATAAAATGACGAGACCCAAGGCAAGGCCACCATAAGAGACAGCCCCTAACCAAGTATCTAACGGGAGTTTTGACGATTCCTTATGGTAAGCTAAAATAACAACTGCAATAAGAGATGAGATCAAGACGCCCCACTCAGGACTGGTGGCTATAAGAGTACCCAAAGCAACCCCTGAAATGGCAGCATGACCCATGGCATCGCCAAAAAATGTCATACGTTGCCAGAGGGTAAAGCATCCTAGAATCCCCAAGGGAATAGCCAAAAGGCAACCGGCAATGAGAGCGAGTTGAACAAAATCTTGGGAGAGTAAATCAATCATGCGTGTGCCCTCCCGAACAAGGTTCGTCGTGGCGATGGGTGTGATGATGGGTATAAACCGCTAAGCTTGAGGCTTCTGATCTTGAGCCAAACAGTTGGGCATAACTTGGGTGTTGTGCTACATCGGACGGAGCCCCAGAGCAACAAACGTGGTGATTGAGGCAAATCACTTCATCCGATGCGGCCATCACTAAATGCAGATCATGGGAAACTAAAATGACAGCACAGCCGAGTTCATCGCGGATGGAGGCAATTAATCTATAGAGTTCTGCCTGCCCCATCACATCAACACCTTGGGCTGGTTCATCCAGAACAAGAACATCGGGGGATTGCATGAGGGCGTGGGCTAAAAGGACGCGTTGCATTTCACCGCCCGAAAGGACGTGGAGTGACCGCGACTTCAGATGACATCCACCGACTTGATGCAAAACTTTTGTGATTTTATCTTTTAATTCGGTATTGCTTTGCCGTGTTGCTAGTTGTAAAAAACGCTCAACAGTGAGGGGCATGAGGGGGTTGAGCTTTAATTTTTGAGGAAGGTATCCAAAACGAATGTCCTCTTCGTATTGAATTTGACCTGATGTCGGGGAAATCAGGCCAAGGATCAATTTAAGGAGTGTTGTTTTGCCGGCACCATTGGGGCCTATTATGGTGGTGATTTTACCTTTGGTAATCTGGAAATTTATATCTGTCAGAATATCGTTATAGGTTAAATTCTTGATGATGATGGACAAGGTTTCCATGGCTGAAAATTACATTTTTTCTTCATGGGGATAAACGCCCCATAGTTTAATCTTCTTTAACCATCCTGTATGGCCATTTACATCGATTTGACACCACTCAGCATCACATTTCTTGATTTTAACAATCACATCAGGTTCTAGGAAAGCAACAACACGAGCACCTTTGTTTGGTTTTGAGCGAATACGATGCCGTCTTTCTTTGATCATGGCTGTTCGTTTGCCTGAGAGAAGGCTTTTGTGAACCCAGCTTGTCGCACCGTCTTTATCTTTGATTTGCCGCCATGTGTCAAATTCAGCAACAATTTCGACGGGTAATCCTTGGCGTGTATAGGTCCATTCAATGGGGTATGTTTTCCCAGGGCCAACATGTACGTTGACTTTGTTCGATCGAATGGAAGCAAACCGCGGTAAGGGGAGTTTTTCTGTCGCAGCAAAGGCACAGTTTAGAAGGATAATGCCAGACAGAAAAAACGTGATCATTCTGTTTTTATCCTCTGATTCCTGTTGATCCAAATCCTCCTGATCCGCGGACTGTTGCCTCGAGGCCGTCGACTTTATTCCAAGTGACGCGTTCATGGTGAGCGATAACCATCTGGGCAAAGCGTGTGCCGCGTGTGATTGTAAAGGGTTCTTGGGATAAATTGATCATAATTCCCATGATTTCTCCGCGATAATCGGCATCAATCGTGCCGGGAGCATTGAGAACAATCACACCATTCTTGAGGGCGAGGCCGGATCGAGAACGTACTTGAGCCTCAAACCCGACAGGTAAGGCAATGGCAATGCCTGATGGAATCAATTTAATCTCACCGGGGTTAAGAGTGACAGCGTCATCAAGAGCTGCGTACAGGTCTAACCCTGCACTTTGTTCTGTGCCATAGGATGGCAACGGTAAGTCTTGTCCGTGGGGGAGTTGGTGCAGATCAACGGTTAGATCATGATTGTTTAAGGTTAAAGCTGTGGTGGGCATTGTTGATTTATTGTTTGTGGGCACTATGAATACAGGATACCCCATTTAAGAAATTTTTCCAATGGACGTTAACAAATCCCGTCTTTTTTAAAAGGGTTGAAAAAGTATGTTGATCGGGAAATTTTCGAATGCTCTCAACTAAATATTGATAAGATGCGCGATCGCGAGCTACCCATTGTCCTAATTGGGGGAGAATTCCAAAGGAATAACGATCATAAATTTTTTCAAGGATAGGGTTGTCAACTTTGCTAAATTCAAGACAAACAAAACGCCCGCCAGGTTTCAAGACACGATGAGCTTCGGCCAAAGCTTTGTCTAAATTGGTGACGTTACGCATACCAAAAGAAATGGTGTAAATATCAAAGCTTTCATCAGGAAAGGGCAGATCTTCGGCGTTACCACAAACCCACGCTAGATTCTTGAGGATACCTTTGTTCAAGGCGCGTTCTTGTCCGACATGCAACATATTAGGCGTCAGGTCGCAAATGGTAACCTGAGGAGCCAAATGAGGATAGGTTTCCAAGATTTTAAAAGCAATGTCACCCGTACCACCAGCGACATCCAGAATTTCGTCACAGGCTTTGATCGGTAGATGGGCAATAAAATTATTCTTCCAATAGCGATGAATGCCCAGACTCATTAAATCGTTCATAATGTCATATTTTTGAGCAACGCTTGTGAAAACGTCTTGGACACGACGGGTGCGATCTTCAGGGGTTGTCGCTTGGAACCCAAAAAAATTCTGGATCATGGAGGATAGATGTCGTCTGAATGAGATTTACCTCACTATAGCGAGTTGGGGGTAATATGTCGAGGGCGTTTCTGTTGAAATTTTACTACGACAAAATGACATTTGCACATTTGGCGTAGTAAATATTTCTTAAATTTCACTACGGCAAATTGACATTTGCACGTTTGGCGTAGTAAAATTATGGAGAAGAGGTATGTGATGAAATTTATTGGTAGACAGCAAGAACTTAAGACTTTGTCTAAGTTTTTGAAAAAGAAAACATCAAGTATGATTGTGGTTCAAGGTCGTCGCCGTATCGGTAAGAGCCGTTTGATTGAAGAATTTGCTAAAGAGTATACTTTTTTCCAATTTTCAGGAATTGCCCCAACATCAGGGATAACAGCACAATCACAGCGTGATGAATTTTCTCGTCAACTTGCTCAGCAGACCGATTTGCCAGAAGTTTATGCTGATGATTGGGGGAAATTATTTGTCCTTTTGAAGGAAAAATTGAAAAAGGGTCGCGTTATTGTTTTGTTTGACGAGATTTCATGGATGGGGTCAAAGGATCCTGAGTTCTTAGGTAAACTCAAAAATGCGTGGGATTTGTATTTTAAGAAAAATCCGGAACTCATTTTGTTTTTATGTGGATCAGCTTCTGCATGGATTGAAAAAAATATTTTGTCGAGCACTGGATTTATGGGGCGCGTTTCTTACAGAATGCTTTTGGAAGAGCTGAGTTTAAGTGAGTGCAATCAATTCTGGTCTGGGATTGGGTCAAGAATTTCTGCCTATGAGAAATTTAAAATCCTATCGATTACAGGCGGTGTCCCGCGATATCTAGAGGAAATAATTCCAAGTCTATCTGCTGAAGAAAACATAAAAGACTTATGTTTTTCCAAGGGTGGGGTTTTGGTCAATGAGTTTGAAGATATTTTTTCAGATCTGTTCTTTCAGAAAAGTAAAACTTACAAAAAAATGGTTCAAACGTTGTCTGAAAAGAGCTGTGAAATGACTGAAATTTCAGCATTGGCCGGCGTTGAGTCAAGCGGATTCTTAAGCGAGTACTTAACTGATTTGATGAAGTCAGGTTTTATTTCGCGAGATTTTACATGGGATCTAAAAACTGGTCGAATGGGGAAACTCAGTCGCTATCGATTGAGCGATAATTATTTGCGATTTTACCTCAAGTATATTGAACCAGTTAGACCCCAGATTGAAACCGGTTCTTTTGCGTTAAAGTCAGTGACATCCCTATCTGGCTGGGATGCCATGATGGGGCTTCAGTTTGAGAATTTGGTTTTACGGAACCGTCATTTGATCAAAGATATTTTGAATTTGCGTGCTGATGAAATAAAAATAGATAACCCCTATTTTCAAAGAAAAACAGTCCGTAAAGCCGGATGTCAGATTGATTATCTTATCCAGACAAAATTTGGTGGATTATATTTGTGTGAGATAAAATTCTCTCGAAACCCAATTTCAACGTCAGTTATTGCAGAGGTGCAAACTAAACTAGATGCTCTTTCTCTCCCTAAAGGGACGTCGTGTAGGCCTATTTTAATTCACGTTAACGGTGTTACGGATGAGCTTGTTGATCGTGATTTTTTTGCTGATATTATTGATTTTAGTCAATTCCTTGGGTGATTTGCCTGTGACAACACGCCCTTGCCAAGCTCAATCAATGTTTGTCTTAATTTTGGATCCTGAATGTCATCTGTTATGGATTCGAGGTGCTCTAGGGTCGCTTGATCGACGGTCGGTATTGGGTGTTTCTTTTTAGGTTTTGGGGTAATTTTGCCATTTTTAATGAGCAGTTTATCAACAGCTTTGTACCCAAAATACTGGTTTATTTTTTCAACGATCAGGGGTTCCAGATGAGAAATCTCAAGAGCGAATGCACTGGATGTTTTTAAGGTTAATCGACCACCTGTTCGACGCTCATGCGGGAAGATAATTTTTTCAGGTTGGCAGAACGCGGCAAATTTTTCACCGACAATGATATCCCAATCTAAGAGAATAGACGCACGAATAAAACCTTGTTTTTGAGCAAGGGGTGTTGTGATTCTTGAGAGAATATTTCTTAGGTTTTTCATGGTAATTTCGATCTGCCACAATTATAATACCACGTATATCATTATTTTAACTGTATAACCATGATCGTTTTAGGAATTGAAACCAGTTGTGATGAAACGGCTGCTGCTCTTGTGAATAGCGATAAGCATATTTTGTCGAATGTCATCCACGCGCAAATCGAAGATCATCAGCCCTATGGCGGTGTGGTGCCGGAAATTGCTGCGCGCAATCATTTGGTTCACATCGATTCCGTTATCAACAAGGCTCTTGCAGATGCTCAGATGAGCCTTGTTGATGTGGATGCTATTGCTGTGACAGCAGGGCCGGGATTGATTGGTGGCGTCATGGTTGGGGTTATGGTTGCTAAGGCTATGGCTGCGACGTTGAATAAGCCCTTTATTGCTGTCAATCATTTGGAAGGTCATGCTTTAACAGCACGGTTGACGGATAATGTTGATTTTCCCCATTTGTTGATGTTGATGTCAGGGGGGCACTGTCAAATTTTGATGGTTCAAAGTCTGGGGGATTATACAGTTTTAGGAAAGACCATTGATGATGCAGCCGGGGAAGCGTTTGATAAAGTTGCAAAGTCACTGGATCTGGATTATCCGGGGGGGCCTCAGGTTGAACGATTGGCCAAAACAGGTGATGTAAAACGGTTTCTTTTGCCTCGTCCGCTCAAAGGGCGAGACGGATGCGATTTTTCTTTTGCCGGATTAAAAACGGCGGCTCGCAATATCATTCTTGCGGGTGAGATTAAAACGGATAAAGATAAATCAGATCTGTGTGCCGGGTTTCAAGAAGCTGTTAAGGATTGTTTGGTAGATCGTCTAAAACAGGCCTTCGAGATGGTTTCTGTTGATTTTAAAACGGTTGTCTTAGCGGGTGGTGTGGCTGCCAATGAATATTTGCGTTCTGCCTTAACAAGCGTTTGCCATGACTACGGTAAGGAATTTGTAGCACCTCCCTTGAAATTGTGTACAGATAATGCTGTGATGATTGCGTGGGCCGGATTGGAACGCCTTATGAGAGGGCAATGCTCCGATTTGAATTTCCAGCCACGACCACGATGGCCACTGACAGAGTTAAAGGATTAATCCACATGCAGGAAAAAAAACATGTTGTCGTTATAGGGGCAGGTGCATTTGGAACGGCGTTGGCTCTCAGTACGTTAAAGGCTAATCAAAACGTGACATTGTATGCGCGTCGGCCAGAGCTTGTTGATGAGCTGAATCTCAAACGATTGAATGATCGTTATCTCCCTGATATTCCTTTGCCGAAAGAATTGACGATCACCAATGATTTATCGGTTTTGAAAACGGCTGATGTGGTTTTATTAGCGACTCCCGCACAACACACGGATCATGTTATTGACGATCTTAAGCCTTGGTTAAAAGTGTCAACACCTCTCGTTATTTGTGCTAAGGGTATTCATCGTGTTGAAAAATCGTTGTTATCCGGCATTGCTCGTCGTCGCGTGGCTAATCCTGTTGCTGTTCTATCGGGGCCCTCTTTTGCAGATGAGCTGGCACTCAGTGCTCCAACTGCTGTTATGCTGGCCTGTCAAGAGATAGATGTGGCTGAATCGATTGCAAAACAATTGAGGCATAGTGTGCTGCGTTGTTATGTCAGTCAGGATATTATTGGTGTTCAAGCGGCCGGAGCGTGTAAGAATGTCATTGCTATTGCAAGTGGTATTGTTGACGGATTGGGGATGGGGTGTAACACTCGAGCAGCTCTTCTATCGCGAGGATTGGCTGAGATGATGCGATTAGGCGTTGCTCTTGGTGGTGAAACTGAAACTTTTTTGGGACTAGCGGGCGTGGGGGATTTGTTTCTGACGGCGACAAGTTCAAAATCGCGCAATTATTCCTTTGGATTGCAATTGGGGCAAGGTGAATCTATGGATGAAATCTTGGGACGACGCCATTCCGTCACTGAAGGAGTGGCGACGACTGCTGCTGTTTATGATATTGCTCAGGAACTAGCTGTTTATGCGCCGTTGACTCAGGCTATTTATCGTGTTCTTCATGAAAAAGAATCGATTCGTTCTGTGATTACTGATATTTTATCACGTCAATCAGAAAGGGAATTTTAATGACATATTGGTTGATTAAAACGGAACCGTCAACGTGGTCTTGGCAAGATCAAAAGGAAAAGAAGATAACCCATTGGGATGGGGTTCGAAATTACCAAGCCTCTAATAATATGAAGGCTATGAACGTCGATGATTTATGTTTTTTCTACCATTCGGTGAGTGAGCGTAAGATTGTTGGTATCGTGCGGGTTAGTTGTGCGTATTATCCGGATCATACGGATGAGACAGGGCGTTTTGGCATGGTTGATGTTGAGTATTACGCGGATATGCCGATGCCTGTGTCCCTTGATCAAATCAAGCTTGTGCCTGATTTATCTCAGTTGGCTTTAATTCGCCAGTCTAGATTATCTGTTATGCCCATTGATGAAGCATCTTGGGATATCCTCTGTCAAATGGGTGGATATCACCGATGATTCATACAGTAACACGATGGACGCTTGCGGCACTTGGCCCTCTGGCTTTATTCGCGCCAAAGGGGCTTTATCTTCCCTTGGTCATCATATCGATAGTGGGGATCTCTGATCATAAATTTAAGTCCGTAAGAAGCCTTATAACTCCTGCATGGATTAGTCTTTTATGTTTTGTTGTTTGGATGGGACTTTCTTGTTTCTGGTCGATTAATCCACGGATTTCTTGGATAACATTGAAAAAAGTTGCCCCCCTTGTTGGCCTTGCCCCACTGTTTTATCTTTATATGGCGTCTTTAAGTTCATCCGAATTTAATCGTCATCTATCATTATTCTTTAAGGGGTTGTGGCTGTGTATCGGGATTTTGATTTTGGATTACTTTTTAGATTACCCCTTGATCGATATTATTCACACCAATCGATCTGCAACTTATTCCCGATTCATGACGACGTCTTGTCTGGCCATTTGGTTGTTCGAGTTAACACAGCGTTATCCTCGATATCAAATTGCCTTTGTCCTTTTTTCGATTGCCACATCGGCTTGGCTCATTTTCCCCTATGAATTTGATGCAGGGCCTGTGGCTCTCCTCTTGGGATGTTTGATTGTTGTTCTTACGCTTATCCTGCCGAAATTAATGAACAAGATGATCGCTGTGGGCATTGCTCTTGCCCCGATTTGTGTTGCCTTGGGTGTTGGTCTGTTTATGACGCAAGATCATTGGCAGAAAATTGCTGTTGACCCATATTCCGGATCTTCTCAGCAACGATTTGAGATGATTGATTGGGCGTCAAAGCATGTTTTGTCGTCTCCGGTTGTTGGAATCGGGGTTGGGCAAACGCCTGAGCTCAGTATTGTTTCTCCGATTCAAAGTTATGTGACAACTGACGGTGATTTTCAAAAAATAACACTGTTTCGTAGTGGGGTTTTGCATCTTCATAATGGGTTGCTTCAAATCCTCTTAGAGCTCGGAGTAATCGGTTCTTTGTTGCTGGGGCTCTTTATGGTATCCCTTATCCACCAGGGTTATCAGCAGGTAAAAAACAAGTCTTGCTTGGCATTGATGCACGGATATGTCACAACATTAATTTTTATTGTTTCTGTTAGTTTTGGGATCTGGCAAATTTGGTGGTTATCCGTCATAATAATGGTAACAGTATTGTTTTCGCTTAGGGTTTCGGATGAAAAACAAAATTCAGTCATTTATGGTCAGTTGGCATGAGATAACCAGCCGATTTGATATGGTTTTATCGCCGATTGGTTCCGCACTTAAAACTGTTTTCGTTTTTATTCTGACTTGTTTAATCTGGTATGACTTTGATTTAACAGGGTTTTCATCGGGATATTTATCGAAAACATTTTTGATTCTGGCGTTGGTTACCATTGGGGTTAATTTATTTTTGCAGACTAAAAACCATGTTGTTCTTATTCTCGAAACCTATGCTGACATTAACTTTTGGAAAATTATTGGAACGTTGATTGTTTTTTTTCCTCTGATGCTCTTAGGGGGGCAGCGGGAAATGGTTCATTGGATGATCCCTGTTTTTTCAACGGCTGCTCTGTTGATTTGGGTAAAGCGGAGTAAGATTCGTACCTTACGAATCCAACGCCCTATTGCCATGAATTATTACCAGATGTGGCAGCAGATTCGCCCCAAATGGCCGGATGTTGCGGTTCCGTCTGAAGCAACTATCCCTATGCTCGACAAATTGGATTCCATTCTTATTTCCGGTGCAGGGACGCCCGTAGGCCAAAAACTGTTAGGAATGATGGTCAGTCACCCGCCAAAAAAATTAGTTTTGATTGATTCGTCTGAAGCTAATATTGCGATGATGCAAGCTTGGGTTAAACGATTTATGCCCAAAAGTCAGGTTGTTTTTGCCTTGAGTTCAAACCTAGCAACCGCAGACTTAAAAAGTTTATTTAAGACTTATGCCATAAAGTATGTTTTTGATTTAGATCGGTGTTACACATTCTCTCATTTGGCAGGGGCTCAGAAAAACTTTCTCTTAAGGAATTTGACATTCCCCAGACTATTGCTTGATCAAGCTGTCGCAAGTAAAATCAAATTTGTTATAACCTTATCGGCGATACCTTTGTATGAAGATGAGGCTTTGGAAACAGCGCAGTCCGTTCTTGAATGTTATGCTCAGCGATTGGATTCTGAGAAAACGCGCGTTGTGGTTTTACGGCACAGAGCACCGGCGGATGGTTTAGAAATTATTCCGAATTTGATGTCCCATTTTTGGGGATATGATAAATCAAATTTGCTTCTTTCACCAACACCCGATGTTGCTAAAACGATTTTGACAATGATAACTCAATTTCAAGAAAACTCGGTTCATTTCGGAGCTGTTTGGGCACTAACGCATGTTTATGAGTTCAAGAAAGTTACACTCCAGCGGGATATCCAACCATCGGATAGTTTCGAAGACATTGCGATAAAAATTAGTGCGTTGATTAAGGGATTAAAGCCAAAAATTCAGGATTCGGATAATCTTTTTCCAACAAGTCAAGCCGGTGCTGCCATTGTGGCTGATTGCCCTATTGTTGAAACGGATTTCAACCAGTGCTTCCAAGATGTTGAGTCTTTGGTAGAGGGATGCCCTGAGCAGGGGCAAAAGAAAAAGGCATAAGGAGAGTCAATGATGCAAGGGAAAATCAAGCTTGTAACGCTGGCTAAATCAGAGGTTGCCTCAGGTTTAGTGATCATTTTCACGTTTATTACAGCGTTGATCTTAGCTAACTTGCATGCAACTTCTCATTTTTATCAGGATATTGTTTTTTTGCCGATTACAATGAAATTCGGTGATTTGATTTATGAGACAACGGTCGTTCAGATTGTTAATGATGGATTGATGACGCTTTTCTTTCTATTTATTGGTATGGAATTAAAGTATCAGTTGGTTTGTGGGGAGTATCAGGATCGCAAAACTTTGGTCATGCCAGCTTTTGCGGCTATCGGTGGTATTGTTGTTCCGGCGTTAGTGTATTGGTTTTTTAACAGGAACCAGGAATCTATTAAAGGGTGGGCAATTCCCATTGCAACGGATACGGCCTTTTTGCTGGGAGTCGTTTCTTTATTTGGAGAGGCAATCTCTAAAAAAGTCAGGGCTTTTATCGTGAGTTTTTCTCTCATTGATGATGCCTTGGCACTTCTTATTTTGGCGATTTTTTATACAGCCAACATTAATTTTATAGCTCTGTCTATTTCCGTCGGTTTAGTCTGTATCCTCCTGTTATTGAATGCACGAGGCGTTCAGCAAAATTCCTTTTATTTGCTCCTCGGTTTCTTTTTGTGGTTGTCTATGGTCGAGTCAGGGTGCCATGGGACTTTGAGTGGGGCTATTTTGGCGTTGACATTACCCGTTATGGTCAATGGGAAGATTAGCTCATCCTTCCATCAACTTGAGAAAATCCTACGCCCCCTTGTCTGTTTTGTCATTCTTCCGCTTTTTGTTTTTATTAATTCAGGCATAGATTTGGATTCAATATCTGTAGACATCCTTAAGGCACCCATTTCTCTTGGAATTATTGCAGGGTTATTTGTAGGAAAACCGTTGGGTTTATTTGGATTCTCATGGCTTTCTGTTCGATTAAAACTTGCGCGATTACCCCATCAAATCAGTTGGTCGCTGTTGTATGCGGTTTCTGTTTTAGGCGGAATCGGTTTTACGTTAAGCCTATTCATTGGCGATTTAACTTTTGAGGCAACTGAGCCTAATTATACAATGCGTGTTGGTGTGATTATTGGGTCTGTCCTATCAGCTATTTACGGTTGTATTTGCTTGTTCCTCATTAAGAAAGAGTATAGTCATTCCGCTTGATCTAGCCGACCGCTTATAATTCGGCTGTTGCATCGTCTCTCGTATACTAACTGTACACGTCGCCCCTCGCGTCTGTACCCGCAGAAATGGTTCTAGCTATAGTAATTATAAATCCTGTATGTTACCGGAACTCAGTACTTTAATGTTTGCTGTAATTTTATCAAGGGGCCAATCCCACCATTTGATTTCAAGTAATTTTTCAATAGTCTCTGGGTCAAAGCGATATCGTATGATCTGAGCAGGATTGCCACCAACAATGGCATAAGGGGGGACATCTTTTGTGACAACTGAGTTTGTTGCAATAATCGCCCCATCGCCAACGTTAATACCTTGCATGAATGTTGCTGAATTACCAATCCAGACATCATTACCAATAACGGTATCCCCTTTAAAGGGGACATCGAGTGATGCTTGTGCCCAGTCATGGCCAAAGACTTTGAAGGGATAGCACGAAATGCCATTCATGGCATGATTGGAACCATTCATAATGAAACGCACACCTGTTGCGATCTGACAGAACTTACCAATGATCAGGTTATCGTTAATGAAGTCAAAGAGATAGAGAACGTTTCTCTCAAAACTTTCAACACCATCCGGATCATCATAATAAGTAAAGTCACCGATATGAATTTGTGGGTGGTTGATAATATTTTTTAGGAAACAAGTCCGTTTAATACCATTAATCGGATATGTTTCATTGGGATTGGGATTGTTGTACATGATTTCCTATCTTAAATAACGTCAGTTCGACGTAAAGAATACAAAAAATTGTTATCCGGATGCTTTGTAAGTGGCGGAATTCCTAACCTCTCCCCTTGTGGGAGAGGTGGAGAATCCGCTCTATACGCATAACTCTAGCCTGGTTAACTGGCATACTTGACCGCACATCCATAAGACTGCGTTTGGTGTTCGGTAACTTTTTTGTCTGCCATGAGTTCATCAAGGGCTTCTGATACATAGTTTTTGGCTGACTTAATTTTATCTGGCAGAGCGGTTGGTTGATTGTCAATGGCTCCCATGTAGGCAAGTTTTCCGTCTTTATCAATGACAAACATGTGAGGCGTTGTTTTGGCACCATAAGCACGTCCCATCGCACCATCAGAATCCAACAGCATATGAGTTGGTGTTGCTTCTTTGTCTTTGATGGCTGCGTTGGCCGTATCATTTGTCATATGACCTTGCTGGCCGGGGGCTGAGGAAATAACAGAAATCCAGACAACGCCTTTGTCTGTATATTTCTTTTGTAGGTCTTGCATGTTTTTGGATTTATAGTGCTTTTGCACAAAGGGACATTCATAATTTGTCCATTCCAGAACAACAAATTTTCCTTTCAGGTCTTTCAGTTTAACGTCCTTACCTTGAGTGTCTTTTGCATCAAAATCCGGAGCTAACTCACCAATCTTGATGGTGCTGTTAATGTCCGGAATTTTTTTGTCCTTTGCTGCATTTGCTGAATTCAATCCAAAAATCAAAATCAGGCTCGATAAGATTCTTAACATTATTTTCCTCCGTTTGTAAGTGTGCCGACAATAATCGATTCAGTTAAGAGTTGAGGTAAGATGATCGCATCACCCTGAGGGGGATAGTAAACGTACAACGGAACCCCACTACGACTAAAGCTTTTTAAATAATCCGTAATCTCCGGATCTTGATTTGTCCAATCCGCTTCTAACAAGGTTATGTCTTGGTTTTTAAAAGTCAACTGCATGGCGGGCGATTTAAGGGCAATTTCGTTTGCCTTACAGGTAATACACCATGCGGCTGTGGCATAGACAAAAACAGGTCTTCCCTGCGCACGCAATTCTTGTAAACGGTGGCGCGAAAATTTTTCCGTTTGGATGAGGTTAAGGGCAGGTTTGACATAAATCATAGGGCTTAAGGTTAATCCTGTCAGAAACAGACTGATCATGATTCTGACGGGAACTGAGCGCGGTGTAAAACGGTGCCAAAACCAAAAACTAAAGGCCATGCCAATTAAGCCAATGAGACAGGTAATCAGTCCTCGTGATCCTGATTGTTGAACCAAAACCCACAGTAACCATGCCACGGTTAGATACATAGGAAAGGCCATGAATTCCTTGAATGTTTCCATCCAGCGTCCCGGTTTGGGGAGTAACCGCAATGTTAGAGGAATCAAACTAATGAGCAAATAAGGCATTGCAAATCCTAGACCGAGAGCTAAAAAGACGAGGAAAATAATCAATGCTGATTGGCCGAGAGCATATCCAATTGCAATGCCCATAAAGGGTGCTGTGCAGGGGGTTGCTACCAGAACAGCTAAAACCCCAATCCAGAAACTTGACCACGGGCTTTTTGTCTCATCAATTGAGGCTTGAGTTGTGCCAAACAAGGCGGGTAGAGAAGTAAACCCGGACAGGTTTAATCCAACAAAGAACATCAGATAGGCCATGAAGGCGATGAAATAGGGATTTTGCATCTGAAACCCCCAACCAACGCTTTCTCCTGATGATTTTAGGAGAATTAAGATACTTGCCATTGCTAGGAATGTTCCAAAAACGCCTAGGGTATACAATAATCCTTGCTGGCGGATAAATTTCTGATGAGACTTAGCTTTGCCGGCGATAGAGACCGCCTTGAGCGATAAAACAGGGAAAACACAAGGCATCGCATTAAGAATAAGCCCCCCTAAGAATGCAAAAAGCAGAATCCCCCACAGGCTGTCTGATAGCCCGCCATCGATTGGGGCAACATGGACTTTTCCAAAATAAAGTTGATAGGCTTTGATTTCCTTGTTGTCTGCATCTGTGATTTTGACCAGACTCGTAATGCGATCCGGGGCTGAAAAATCCCTGAGCATTGAGATAATTAGGCGATTATCCTTGATGAACCAATGATGTGCTGATCCGTTTTTGATAGACCCTTTTTCTTCCGGATAAAAACTAACCTCGCTGATCTTTTTATCGATCAATAATCCTTCTGGCAGATAAAACTCGATATTCTCACCATTCAGGCGATATTCACCAAATTGATTCGGTTTATCGGGGAGCTCATTCACGAGTTCATCGATTAAAGCTTTGTGACCTGTGAAAAGAACATCTTTTTCTTTTGATGTCATGACGGTCAGAGAGAGAGAAGCACTTTCAGGAATACAGGTTTCTTCACAAACCAACCAATCGGCTTTGAGTTTGAGAGAGTATGATTCTTGGGCTAAATCTTTCGGCGGGGTGATTTGAACAAGGTGAAAAGACTCGTTGGAATACCCATACGAGACAACAGGCCCTAGTGTTAGTGTTTCTGGTGGTAACCACTGGATGGGGGATGCAGAAAATCCTTCGGGTAAATCCCACGTCAAGAGTGTTTCCATGCCTGAATCACCCGGATTTTTCCAATAAGTGTGCCAACCCGGTTTCATGGTGATTTTAAAGACTACCCAAAAGGGTGTCTCGGGTTTTATCGTCTCAACCTCGCTGAGGAGTTCAACCTGTGTATACTCAAGAGTAGCCTGAGTTGCCGGCAATGATTGAATAAGGACGACAAGAAAAAGAACGGCGGAGGCGATGAAGCGCATAATAGTGTCTAGCAAAGGAATTAATCTTAAGATCTATTAAATCATAAAATTTTCGCAGAAAATAGAGGGATTTTATGGTAGCGAAGGAGGGACTTGAACCCCCGACACGCGGATTATGATTCCGCTGCTCTAACCAACTGAGCTACTTCGCCACAAGAGACAGCCTTAACTGTATAGCCAATATAACGATAAACAGAAGTCTTGTCAAATATCTGTTTTGTATTTTTGAGAGAGGCTCAATCAAACATTTGTCACACGATCCAATCGCCCTGTTGCTGTCCAGAAAACAAAGCATTCGATAGGGCAGTCGGGATAGAGGATGCTGATGCAATGTCGGTAGGTATCGAGTTGATCTAAGATTTCTGCCGGTACAGTGCCGGGTGGGGCTTTGCTTGATTTATAATCGAGGATCTTGATCGTGTCGCCGAAAACAACGCGGTCAAGGCGATACAATTGCCCTTCTTGCGTCATGACTTCAAATTCTGCGACTGAGTTATCTTTAAAGAAGCCTTGTAAATCAGGGCGACTCAGTGTTTCAAGAGCGATTTTACAACACTCATCAGCCAGAGATTGAT
The DNA here is from genome assembly GCA_019636035.1 of Candidatus Paracaedibacteraceae bacterium. GTDB lineage: Bacteria > Pseudomonadota > Alphaproteobacteria > Paracaedibacterales > Paracaedibacteraceae > Paracaedibacter. The sequence goes on along the minus strand of JAHBYI010000001.1, from coordinate 753,736 downwards.
CTTGCGTTAGGGATTGGCAAATCCGTTGGGCTGCACCATGCCATTGATCGGATGCCAAATCCGGGAGGATCTCTAAAAGTTTGTGAATGATAAGGCCGCGATGGGCAAGTTCAGTCGATTCTTCTTTTTCAAGGACTGGTTTAAGGGTGGCACTAAGGTCTACGGATTCGCTGAGGAAGTCAGCCAGAGCTATGGTTTTTGTTCTTGATTTTGTTAAGGCTGAGGTCTGCTGCCATGGTTGTTGTTCGACACCGTTGTCCCTCAATAGGGTGTACCACGATGTTTCATCTTTTTTTTCTTTATCGCCATAGGCACAAACATAGAGATGATCTTGAGGCCGTGTCAAAGCCACATATAACAACCGTTTGTCTTCTGCATCATCAGCCTGTTTTTGTTGGTCTTTAAGGGCTCTTGTCAAGGTTGTATCATCATCTTGAGATGGACGGGCAAGCAATAGCGAGTGATCTTGACTGAGCGACCACAAGACAGAGTCGCGCTGGCTTTTCCCGCTCAGTTTCTCGACAAGAATCACAACAGGAGCTTGCAGTCCTTTTGATCCGTGAATGGTCATCAGGCGGATTTCATTGTGAATTGTGTTGGCACTGTCCCGTTTGATTTCAAGGTCTTGTGCCATTAACTCGCCAATGACAAGCTCTAGACTTGGGGGGAGGGTGCGATCAAAATTGGCGAGGACTTCCATGAAAGCGGAGATCACGTCCTCTGCTTCATGCCCCAAACGACTAAGAAGATTTTGTTTGCCCTTTTGTTGTCCTAAAACAAAGGAATAGAGGTCGAACGGTGTCAGATAATCCGTTTGATCCATAACAGCTTTGAGCCATTGATAAGCTGTTCCATAAACGGTTGTGTGCCCTTGATGGATTAAGGCTGACCATAGGCTTTCTTGACGATTAAGACTCAATGTCATCAATTGATCTTGGCTTAATCCAATCAAAGGGCTGGTCAGCACATTAGCTAAAGACAAATTATCTTGGGGTTGCAGTAAAAATTGGCCGAGACTTAAGAGGTCTTGGACAGCGATATGATCGGTTAAGATCAGTCGATCTGCGCCGGCAACAGGGATATTGAGTTTCTTAAGGTGGCGAATTAAATGATTCAAAAACGCAGAACGTTGGCGAACTAAAATGAGAATATCTTTTGGCTCGATGGGTTTGTTCGTTGACGGTAAGATAACTTGAGAGGTCAACAAAGCCGCGATATGGCTTGCCAGTTTCTCAGCGCAATCTTGATCCACACTATTGGGTTGGCGTCGTTCAGTTGGAAGTGTCCACGGATCTAAGGTGGGGTTTTCGTGGGATTCATCCTTAATCAAGGGGGGGAGTAAATGAACTTTTCCTTGATGATTATGGCGAAAGGGTGTGTGAATAAGGTTTTCTTCGGCGAGCACTTGATGCTTAAGCTGATCGGTTGCAAAAACGCGGTCGACAATTGCCAGGACTTCAGGGGTGGATCTAAACGAAACAGTCAGATCCACGTTACGCCATGTTTGGCCGATGGCTTGGCTTTGCTGGGCAAAGTAATGGCGTAAGTTGATGAAGTCTTGGGGATCAGCCCCATGAAAACTGTAAATGGATTGTTTAGAATCACCGACAACGAACAAGGTACGATCAGGGCGATCGGGGCGGAAAAAATCTTGCGTCAGGGTCTGTACCACATGCCACTGAGCAGGGTTCGTATCTTGGGCTTCGTCAATCAAGATATGGTCAATCCCGCCATCTAATTTAAATAAAACCCAGGCAGCCATTTCAGGATCAGTCAAAAGGCCAATGGTTTTATCAATCAAATCATCGTAATCTAATGCTCCGGCTACGAGTTTTTGATTCTGATAGGATAGATAAGTACTTGTTGCTAAGACAAAAAGAATAAGGGATTTTTGCGCAATCATCAGGCGTTTGCGGGTATCTGCCAGACGCCAGACTCTTTCAGCCTCAATCTCATAGTTAACTTTGGGGCGTTTGGCGATCTCTCCTCGTTGTGTCAGATAAAGTGAGGCATACTCATCAATCATGGTCGCTCGGTCTTCGGGTGTGGACGCTAACCATCTTTCAAGGATATCATTGGGTTTTTCTTGTAAAACAGCAAGAAGACCCTTGCGGTCAAAGGTAGAGTCCTGACAGAAACTGAGGATGAGCTCAAACTCTGTTGATTTCTTGCTCAAATCCAAAGCGGAAAGATCAAAAGTTTGCCGGAGCGTTTTCGTATAATCCGATTCAGATACTGAACTGATTTGTCGTAATCCATCACGATTCGTGAGAACGTCATTCAGTGTATCTGTAAAAGATTGATCTTTATAGTATTGTGCCATGATCTCAAAGAGATCAGCGTGATCTAACGCTTTTTCTTTGAGGATTTTTGCCGTTGTCTTGCGTAAAATCTGACTTGCCTGAGCATCATCCAGAATTGAAAACGGGGTAGGAATCTTAGCCTCGAGGGGGAATCGATTTAAGACTGATTGGCAAAATCCGTGGATGGTCTGGATCTTGATCCCTCCGGGGAGGTCAAGCAGTTCCGTAAAGAGAGAGCGTGCGCGTGTCATAAGGTCGGGGGTGATTGTCCCTTCCCATAAATCAGCGAGGCTATTATGCAGGGTTGCATCATCCAGTTTGATCCAAGCTGCTAAACGGTGGAAAAGACGCTCTTGCATTTCAGCCGCCGCAGCTTTGGTAAACGTCAGACATAGAATCTTGCTGGGGTCATAGCCTGAGAGCATGAGATTGAGCAGGCGATCAGTCAGAACTTTTGTTTTGCCTGTGCCTGCGGAAGCACTGACCCACGCACTAACCGTGGGGGATGCAGCTAATTTTTGGGGATGACTGGGGTTTGCAAGAGTCATTGTCATCATGAATTCCATTCCGCATAGCGAGACAGTTGAAGATAGTCGCGATTCTTGAGTTTTTTATTGTCGTCGCCCCAAGGTGCGCAGATATAGGGTGATGGCGTTGTTAGAAAGTGTGTTAAAAGATCTGTGACTCCATCATAAGCATCGTTGATTTTTTCTCGATGATTCTTGACGGATTTAATGGCACCACCATTGATACCACCCGTTAAGTGCCAGTATTCTAGCGCATCGACTTTTTTGGTGCCAAGGGTGGTAAAAGCTCCTCCTTCAAGCAAGAGGGATTCTATGGTCAACTGAGGGGATAATCCCGATGTAACTTCATGATCTGTTGGTGTGGCACTCCCTGTTTTGTAATCTAGAATAATGGCTTGTGAACCCTGGTAATCAATGCGATCGGCAATTGATTTTATGGTAACAAGGTTTGGGATTTGTAAGATCCCTTCAATCTCGGTAACACTGTGCCAAGAGGCTCGGGATCGCCATTGATCGGTCAACCAGCGGGCAATGCTGACAAAGCGTGGCCACCAGAAATGCTGAACGTGGGCGTCTTGAAGGTAAGGGGCAAAAACATCTCGGCCACAGGCTATCAGGTGATCTTCGTGGATGGTTTCCGGGTAGCGTTGATGATAGAGGTCTAAACTTTCATGGATTAAATTGCCAAGATCCCGAGGGCTGAGGTCTTCATCGGGGCGATCCAGCTTGCGAAGTTTCAAGATACGACGGGCATAATAGCCATAAGGATCCCGCATCAATTGCTCAATATCGGTGGTTGACACCTGTGTTGGTCTGTACCTAAGGTCAGGGCACGGTGTTTGCTCGATTGCAGGAGCATGGATGTTCGGTTGATCTAACTGGTGTGCCCATTCTAAGAGGTGTTGATCTTTCGTTAACTGAATGTCGTGTAGCTCAAGCATTGTTTGCAGGCGAAGCCACCAGCGACTGGGAATAGTCGCAGCACCATTGTTTTTCTGAGAACGTGTTACCATGACTTCCGGTGCGGAAAAACCAAGGCAAAAGTCGTGGGCTGCTAATCCCAACCGGCGCAACGGATCAGGAAGTCCCCAATCGAGGCGCATTTGACGATTCAGCCACGGATCTGCTGATGGAGGTTGCGGCCATGTACCCTCATTAAGTCCACCAAGAATCATCAAGGGAGCATAAGCTTGGCGGGCTTCGAGAGCTCCCAGAATCCGAACGGGACTGCCGATGCCTTGACGATTATGAACTTGTGATTGTGCCATAAGTCTGGGGAGCAACTCTGCAAAGTCATGCTGTGTGAGATGAGGGTAAAATCCTGCATAGGGCTCAAGAGCCGTCAAGAATTCAGACACGGCCTGACCATCAGCCTTTGACCAAAGTTGTTCCGGAGGAGACAAAATCTCGGCCACCTCAACAAGGTGAATCAAATGATCTTTGAGTGTTTTTGCTTGTTTTCGAAGATTCACCTGAGAGAGAAACCTGTCATACCAGTCACGATGTTCTTCTTTGAGGAATGTACTGCTACTCAGATCGGGTTGGCGCAGTCGCCGCAACCTGAGGTCAAGGGCTCGAACATGACTCAGATGAGTTGATCGGGACTCGCCATGATAACACAGCGGATGTTTCAGAAGGGCTAAGAGATTTCGTGGTTCCGGAGCCGTTATGAAGCGATAGATTAGGGTTAGGAAGCGACCGACCACTGTTTTATTTAAGGGCGTACCTTGGGAGGTATTGGCAACAATATTCCAACGATTCAGATGTACCTGTAGACGTTGTGTTAACCCCATGTCGGGGGTAATAACAACGATAGATTCAACCTGATCCGCCAGAGCCTGCCTAATTTTCAAGGCAATGACTAAGGCCTCTTGATCTGTATCCAAACATTCAACCATCGATGTGGTCGATTGGATGTGGGACTTATCTTCTGGATTGAGGGAGGCCGGGATTGACAAGGTCGGTTCCATGCTTTGCATCAGGATTTTGCCGCGTCCCAAAGCAGCGCACGTTTTAACCCAGGGCTGAACAGTTGGATTTCCTAAACGATGCACAAATGTTTGAAGGGTATGTAAAGGATGTGTGGAGGGAAGTTTTTCTGCACAAGGCTCATAACCTGGTAAAACAATCATTCCTTGATCAAATTGGGCAATTGCCAACGCTAAATCTTGGGTTGCAGGGCGCGTTGCTGTCGTTCCTGCAAGGATAACAGGTGTGTTGGGTCGCCATGTTTGGGCGATTAATCTCAGGTTATCGCGTTTGCGCCGGGCACTATCAATCATACCATGGTCGTGCAGGATTTTTGGCCAGTACTCAGTGATAATTTTCAAGAAATCAAGGGTATGTTGCCAGTGTTGAGCATAACGATCGGATACGAGGCTATGCAATTGATCTAAGGCAACGTCAGAGGTGTGAATTTCATCGATAAGAGTCAGGAGTTCCTGCGATAAATTTAAGGCAGAGATGAGTGATGGTTTCTGTTGGTGACCGGATAAATAATTGAGCACCAAATGCGATAGTAACCCCAGTTGTTGAGCGGTTGGCATACTCGGTGGAAGAGGCTCCGGCATAAAACCGGGGAGCGTTGGATCGTGTTCAAGGTCTGCCAGTGCAACAATGCGGGGCAAGGCCTGAGCAAGTTTACGCATCTGGAATGCTTCTTTGAGCCCCAAGCATCCACGACGGGTTGGCAAGATAATGATTGTTTTAGACAAAAGGAGCGGATCATGCCCTAATCGCTCAACAATACCGTCGGCTAGGCTGCCGAGGAACGGCTGACCAAAGGGAATGGTAAATGTATTTGCCATTTATCCCCTCACAGGAGAAGAAGGGGGGAGATCCATGGCTCTCAATTTCTCTAGGGCTTCGGGCGTTCCTACATCAGACCATTGCCCCTTCAAAACGATCGCTTTGAGGCGATGAGTTGAGGCTGCTTTTCGATACGTATCAACCAAAGAAAACGTTCCGGATGTTTGTCCGTCAAAGGCTCTTGGGTGCAAGATTTGGATGCCCGTATAGACATAAGGGGCGGTCTCTTGTTCTCTAAATTGTGGGGTTAATGTTGCCTGATCCCACGTGAAATCACCGGGTCCTGCAAAGTTCAAGGTATCTTTCTTGTGGATCAAAACTAAAAGAACATCCATGGTCGAATCATCCCATGTTGCCTCTAGATCGGTTAAGATATGATCTTGGTTTTCGTGCCACCATATATCAGAATTAAGGCATAAGATGGGGGCGTGATCGAAATGAGGCAAGGCATTTAAAACACCACCGCCTGTCTCAAGGATATCCTGTTCATGGGAGATTATAATGTTCTTATCATCTAGATAGGCATGGATTTGATCGGCCAGATAATGGGTATTGACGATAATCTTAGGTATGTTCATTGACTGTAAGCGATCCAAGGCATGTTGAATCAATGGCTTACCTTTGAGATCAATCAGGGGTTTTGGGGTTGTCAGTGTCAGAGGTTGCAGACGTTTGCCCATGCCAGCTGCTAAAATCATGGCTTGATTGATACGCGGAACAAGGCGACGTTTCATGTGATCATCAAACCATGCTTTGATTTCCTTTAAGTCAGGATTCTTAAAATTGCGTTCGATTATCGTCCAAATCCGTGGGATATGGTTGAGATAATGTGTTTTTCTATCTCGTTTGGCAAGCCGAACAAAAACCCCTAAAATCCGGACAAGGCGACTGACACTTAGTTTTTGTGCCAAGGATTTGTCTAAATCCGGAAAGGCAGATTCATAGGATGCCCAACATTGATCAATCAGGGAATCCGGAAGGTCAACGCGAACATCATCAATCAAAGAGACAAAGTCATAAACAGCAGGCCCCCAACAGGCATCTTGAAAATCCAACAAACCGCAGGCTTGATGGCCTGATCGATTCTCGAGATAAACGAGGTTATCCACATGAAAATCCCGTAACATAATCCCTTGGGGCAGGGTTTGAAACGCATCATAAAGACGTGTCCATAAATCAAGGAAGGATTGCCTGATCTCTTGTGAGGCTTGTTCCCCTTGAGATTCAGGGTAATACCAGTCAAGGAAAGTTGTCATGCCGTCAAGAAATGTGCCTAATGTATAAACCGGAACAGCCTCTGGTCTTTTTATGATTGATTGACTGAGATCTATGGTTGTTTGAGTGGCCAATTGATAGAGTTTTTCTTGTTTTTCAGGAAAATGTCGAAGCATATAGGTAAAAGTTGTATCACCTAAATCTTCTAAGAGCATTAATTTTGCTGTTGAGTGATATACGTTAGGGGCAGAAAACCCTGATTCAGTCAAAAGAGAGGTTATGACTAGAAATTGATCATTACTGTCAATTAAGGGGCTATCCATCAAGACATAGGTTTGATCCGGTGTCTGAACACGATAATATTTTCGTGGAGATGCATCACCTGCTAGAAAGGTGATGGTGTAATACCTTAGGCCTGCTTGGTCTAAAAATGACCTAAAATAATCATTGGGGTTGGCTAGCACGATTATCTCCTGTTTGATACCCTCAGTATCGCGCAGGTTTGCTCTTTAGATCAAGGAGATTTCCGGTGAAACGTCGCGAACACATCAATTGTCCTGTGGCATAAACATAAACGGTTTTTACGTTTTCACATTATTTTCTGGTGTTTTCCCCCTAAAATCAGCTAACAATAGAGTAATGAGTAAAGTTATAAAGAAAATCATGTCGGATGGCCCGACGCGTCGTTTGGCCGCTCGTCTTTTTAATGAGCATGTGATTCCGTATCGCGTGCGCTTTTTATTTGCCGTTGTCTTTATGATTTTAGCTGCTGTTGCCAATGGGGCGATTCCCTTTATTTTACAGCCCGTTTTTGATGATGTTTTCTATAAAGGCAACCCGGATTTGCTCTTCCTAATCAGCGGTTCAGTTTTTGTTGCCTTTGCGATCCGCGGATTTGCATCTTACGGTGAAGCTATCACCATGTCTGTTATCGGGCAGCGGATCATCTGTGATTTACAAAACAGACTTTTCTCACACCTCATGAAACTGGATTTGAACTTTTACCATCGCACATCAAGCGGAGAACTGATTTCGCGCTTTACCAACGACATCATGTTGATGCGGTACTCTGTCAGCAACGTCATTGTCGGCCTTGGCAAAGATTTAACATCCCTGATTGTTCTGATTGCGATCATGTTCTATCGTGATTGGATGTTGGCATCCATTGCCTTTTTCCTTTTGCCATCCATTGTCCTGCCCCTTTCAAAGATTTCTCGGCGCATGCGCAAGGTAACCTATAACACCCAAGATGAATTTGGTAAAATCACATCTCAACTGTCCCAGATCTTTCAAGGTATGCGTGTTGTCAAAATCTATGGCATGGAACCCTATGAAATTACCCGCGTCGAATCAGCCACAGAACGCGTTTATGAGTTGATTACAAAAGCCACCCGAATCCGTGCCACAACGTCGCCTATTATCGAAGTTTTAGGGGGACTGACCACAACAATGATCATCGCTTATGGCGGATGGCAAGTCCTCAAGGGGCATCGCACCGCCGGTGAGTTTATTTCCTTCACAGGAGCACTTTTGCTGTGCTACGACCCCTTAAAGCGTTTAGGTAATTTGAACTCGAGCCTGCAAGAAGGGTTAAGTGCCGCACAGCGTGTTTTTGAAACCATTGATACTCACCCGCTGATTGTTAATAAGCCAACAGCTAAAACAATTACGGATATCAAAGGACGCATTGACTTTAAGAATGTTGGTTTTACTTATCCCAATGGGACATTGGCCTTGTCTGACATTAACCTAAGTGTATCCCAAGGAAAGAGCATCGCTCTGGTCGGGGCTAGCGGATCCGGTAAATCAACCTTTATTAATCTGATCCCTCGTTTTTATGATATCACAGAGGGTGAGATTTTAATTGACGGCTGTTCAACCCAAGAGGTTACCATTGCATCATTACGCAGTCAAATTGCGCTTGTCAGCCAAGAAATTACTCTTTTCGATGACACAATCAGAAATAACATTGCCTATGGTCGCTTTGGTGCCAGTGACCAAGACATCATCAAAGCCGCACAATCAGCCGCAGCCCATGACTTTATCGTAAAGCTCCCTAAAGGATACGATACGGTTGTTGGTGAAAACGGCGTCATGCTCTCAGGCGGGCAACGTCAACGCATTGCCATTGCTCGTGCTATGTTAAAGAATGCACCGATCCTCTTACTCGATGAAGCGACCAGTGCCTTAGATACCCATTCCGAACGTCATGTTCAGGGTGCACTTGAAACGTTAATGCACGGGAAAACAACCATTATTGTGGCACATCGCTTATCAACGATTATTAATGTTGATACCATTTACGTCATGGATCAGGGACGCATTGTCGAAGTCGGCAATCACGAAACACTGATTCAAAATAACGGTCATTACGCTGAACTCTGGCAGGCTCAATCTCGATCACAGGACGAGGATGATCAATGAAACGCCGGATCAAGCAAGTCACAAAAAGCTCTGAGTTTCAGAATTTTTTATCTTGGGTTATTAGCCTCTATTTAAAACTCGTCTTTTTGACGACCCGTTGGACATGGGTCAATAAAGACAAAGCTAACCCTTATTTCGAAACAGGCTCTCTGATCGTTTGCTTTTGGCATGGCAATTTAGCCATGATTCCTTTTATGAACTTTTGGCCACACAAACACATTTTGTCGATGGTTTCAGGGCACGGTGATGGCATGATGGTTGCTCGTACTTTTAAACGATTGGGCATTGATTATACCACAGGATCAACAAATCGTGGCGGTGCTCGCGCTTTCTTAGCCCTACTCGAGGCCTTGCGATCTAATAATATTGCTGCCATTATCCCGGATGGCCCCCGTGGCCCGGCTCGCGAGCTCAACGTTGGCGTTATTCAACTCTCTCGGCATGGACAAGCTCCGATTATGCCCCTTGCCTATGCAACATCTCGGTTTATTCAATTCAAAAGCTGGGACAAATTCAAATTACCCCTCCCCTTTTCAAAGGGGGTTTTTATCTATGGCGACCCAATTCAGCCACAAACAACATCTGATGATATGGAAATTGAAAACTGGCGAAAATTAGTTCAAACTACTATTTCACACTTACAAGATCAGGCTGATAGTTTTTTTAATAAGGAAGAAAAATGACCAACGAACCCCAAGCTGTGCTCAAAGGACGTTCCGCTGCTCGACTTGGAGCCGTCCAAGCCCTGTATCAATTGGAAATGGAACCGTCAGATTCTCGGGTTGCTATTAATCAATTTTTGAATACCCGCTTTAAAAGTCCGGATCAGTATTTCATGAAAAACCCGGATCTCAACTTATTTGAAGCCCTTGTCACGGGGTGGCACTCAAACGCAGATCATATTGACGGATTAATCTCTCAGATTTTGTCAAAAGACTGGCCTTTTGAGCGAATTGAAAATGTTTTGCGCGCCATTTTACGGTGTGGAACCTGTGAGTTAGAATCATTTCCCGACACCCCAAAAGCTGTGATTATTAACGAATATGTTAATTTAACAAAAACATTTTATGATGGCCAAGAGCCGGGATTCATTAACGCTTCGCTCGATAGACTAGCGCAACTTTTAGGGCGGTGATATCCTGAACATAGGCCTATTATCGAGTTACGATTCCTATGTTAAAATCATTATTTCTCCTTGTCTCGCTCCTTACTGCTCATGAAAAAGGAGCAGAGGGAGCTTCTAAAGAAACAACTGAGACCTATGTTGAATTACAACCTTTGATCATTCCCGTTGTCAAAGGAGATCAAGTTTTTGCCTTTGTTCGCATTTTGGTTCACGTTATGACGAAAGACGCAACGTCTATTTATCCCTTTAAACCCTATGAGCCTATTTTACGAGATCGTTTCTTTGCCGATGTCTACGGTGCCTTATGTGATCAATGGTTACCGGGTCAACAACCCAACCAAGACACCCTTGAAAAACGCCTACAACGAGTCGCTGATCATATTGTGGGTCCTGATAAATTGCGGGTTTTTATTGCCCATTTCTATTTTTATAAACCAGAGAAAAAGTAACATCTATAGCTAGAACCATTTAATATGGCGAGGTTAGTGCAGTTCTGCCACAGGATTTACAACCAAATCAACAAACAAAGACTGGCCGGGAATTAAGCCATTCGGGATATTTCCCCTAAATTGGATCAAACCGTTCGGCTGAAATGCGGGCTCTAGACGGCACTGAGATTTGGTCAAGGCTTGCCCCAAGGATGTTTGAATTCCGCTTAGCTGTTTAAATTTTTGAAAATCTTGGAAAGATTCAGCTATTTCCTCGCGTTTTGACCACCATGTATATCCTAATCCACCAGCAAGACCGATCGTCCAAAGTGGCGTTGCAATCACGGCCGGCAAAAGGAACGTTGTCGCATAAATTCCCAAAACCGCAAGGGGGTATTGTTTCGCAAGTGCCAATCCCGGCAAGGAATGTTCCATGTGGAAAGATACGATACGTGCTCGGATGTGGTGATTTTGACTTGTTTGCAATATAACATCAGATGCCGCCGTGGCTGAATCATGAGAATAAACCAAACTTGACATGGGGATAACAGCACCCCGTAAAGGGCAGGCCGGATCATGGGAATCTTGACTTAAAACAGGATGATCCTTTTGATTAAAACACTTTTGAGCGTAATCTTGTGCTGTTTGGATTGGCGTTTCATTTGACCAGAAACGCTTCAAATAATCCAATCCGTGACTCTGAGATAGCAACACCATAAGAGTAGCAATAATTTTTCTCATAACTCTCTCCCTATAAACTCAAATTATTTGAGTACATCCATCACTTCTCGACGCTAGCACATTTTTATAAAAAATTAAGATAAATTTTTACTAAATATTAAGCATACCAAGATTATCGTTAAGTTAAGATAGAAAGCATTTTTGGAGAAATAAGATGACAACAAATTTTGGTCAAGGTGGCATGAGCCACAGCAATATGCAAGACTCAGCCGGCGCAATGACAGGTGCTGGATTTGGCATTAGTATCCCCCAACACACGCCCCATATTGTTCACACATCTCACGTCTCAACACCGGAATGGATGGTTATGATTGATGATTTACTCTCATCAACCATTGATGGAGCCCCCGATGGGACGGACGCAGATCTAACCCAATGTGTTGAATTGTTGGGATGGTACTCCGAACAAGCGCGATTAACCAAAGGCAATACGGCCAACCAATTGTTCTCAACCTCCGCTGTACAACATTCCAGTGTTTTGATTGCGATTCCAATCGGTGACTATGTGGCCTCTCTCGAAACAAAAATGTACTCAGGATCCAACATTGCAGCAATTAAGCTCATTCGCTTGGCCAACATCACAGATCTTAAAGTTGCCATCCAATATATCACGTATACAAATTGCCGAATTGAATCCACTCAACAACAACTCGATAAATTCATCCTTTCCTTCCGACCTGAAACACGTCAAAATACTATTGTACAGTATAACCAGGATGGGTCTGCTAAAGGTAACAACGTTAGCTACTTCGACTATACAACAGGTAAGATCGAAGCCTAGAAGTGGTGAGAAATGCGCGATATTATTAAGGAGACTCTGGCTGAGCCTAAACGGTCACAGGGAGCTCCTATTCCTCTATTTGAAAAGCTGATCGATGACGATCAAGGCACAACGGAAGAAATACCAGCAAAACGGCATTACAACCGCTTTGAGTTAATACAATCCATTCAAGATGAACTTTCTCGGATCTTGAATACCCGAGCAGGTATCAGAAAATCAGATTACGATCAACTAGCCAACAACCCCAAAAATTTCGCCCTTCCTCAGATGTATGGCCTTTCTGACTTCTCACACTATGACGCCACAGCCAAAGGATCTTATCCACGCATTGCTAAACTGTGTGAAAACGCCATTCGCATGTTCGAACCACGCCTTAAAAACCCTGTCATTACCATAACAGGATTTGACTCAAATAAGGCAAAACTCATGGCCATTATTGATGCAGAATTAAATGTTACAAACTTCCAAGAAGAAGTCACATTCCCCCTTGAAATTGAAACTTGATGTCTATACTCAACCAAAATTAGGCAATGAAATTCATGAAATCTCGAAGATCAACTTCGAATTTTCATGAATTTAACAATCCTTAATATTAAAGAAAGGGTCTAGACAGTAGGGGGGAAGGTTAAAGGCAGAAAACTATAGCTAGAACCATTTAATTTAGCTACAGGCGCGAAGAGCGACGTGTACAGTTAGTACACGAGAGGTGCTGCAACGCATAGCCGAATTATAATGGGTCAGCTATAAACGACTTAATTTATAACCTAACCGTTCTACTCAAATTCTCTTCTTTTTTCAGCAGGATTATCAAAATCCCGCTGCGAATGGATATCGATTTCTTATGGCTCGAGCTCCGTCAGGGCCGATCCGGTTGTTCGACAGATCCAAGGAGGTGAGTTTGCTCAAGGTTTGAGATGCTGCTAGGGCTCGAGCCCCGTCATCGCTGATAGAGTTGTACCTCAGATACAAGGAGGTGAGCTTGCTCAAGGTTTGAGATGCTGCTAGGGCTTGAACTCCGACAGTGCTAATCCAGTTGCTCCCCAGATTCAAGGAGGTGAGGTTGCTCAAGGTTTGAGATGCTGCTAGGGCTTGAACTCCGACAGAGCCGATCTGGTTGCCCGACAGATCCAAGGAGGTGAGGTTGCTCAAGGTTTGAGATTCTGCTAGGGCTCGAGCCCCGTCATCGCCGATCTGGTTGCCCGACAGATACAAGGAGGTGAGGTTGCTTAAGGTTTGAGATTCTGCTAGGGCTTGAGCTCCGACAATGCCGATCTGGCTGCCCAACAGATCCAAGGAGATTACCTTATCACAATGAGGCAAAATTTCTTTAAGAGTGTCGAATGTAACACCTATTAGCTTAAGCTTTATAAGAACACCTTTAGGAGCATCTTCTAAGGCCTTTTTTAAATCCTTAATCTGTTTGGGATTACCCGTGCTGATTAAGCTAATATTCATTTGAGCATCTTGAGGAGCACCTTTTAAGACTTGTGTTAAAACAGCAATCTGTTTGGGATCACTCATGCTGAATGTCATAACCCTGTTGTTCTGCTGATAAAATGTAGATTTATGAGTTTTAGCCCAGAGGGTTTTATCTCCTGTCATGCTCTGTAGTCTTACGACGTCTTCTGCCTCTAGATTATTGGCAATCATCCCCAGTATTTCTGGGGGCATGTTCTTTAACGATCCAGGCAGATTGGATTGATCATCAGGATTATTTGATGGTTGAGCCGTGTTGTCATGAGGTTCAACATCGGCTGATGGGGTAATCCCTTGGCTCGGTATTCCAAACTGTGCTCTATCAGTGCGATCGCTAGAAAATGCCGACGATAGGCATAACAGACTTACCGATGCTAAAATTAATGTTTTTTTCATTTTATCGTGCCCCTACTATCTATGATATATCATAGATATCTTAATAATTCCTTAAGGTATGCTCTCAATTTTGACAAAAGTAGTGTTCGTGTGGTTATAGTTATTCCCTCTAACCTTATCTAGCCTCTAAAGAAGTTCAAAATCAATGGGAATAATCAACGTTGTTCGGCGACAATGGGGCGGGAATATCCACCGTTTCAACTGACTGAGAGCAGCATCAGACAATAAATCATGGGGTGACTGTCGCACCCGTGCTGAAATCAAGCGGCCACCATCAATCGTCAGTTCAACAAGGACAACCCCTTGAATTCCTAAAAGACGCGCTTCTTCCGGATAGGCCGGTTTAGGATTTGCAGAAAGAACATCTTGGGCTGTTAACTCAGACTGAGCGAGAGAGCCAGATTCTTGGCAGGTCTGAGATTGAGGCTGATCGACAGGATTCAACTCCTTACGCGCTGTTTTTTTATCATCCCCTAAAGAATGAGGATCCTTGGTGACCGTTTCAACAAACTCAACCCTAATGGGAATAGATGATACTGAATCCAAAACGTTCTTATCCGGGATCAGTGCAAATAAAACCAAAGGTAAGGCATGGATTATACCTGAAAACAACACTCCAACCCCATAAAAACGACTAAGCAATCTTAGCCTCCACACCCAAATAAGCAGCAAGCCCGGATTTTCGATATCCTAAAGGTTCTTGGATTTTTCGATTTAAGACATTCTCAAGACGCCCATACAACCGTGCCCCTGACGCTAAGAGTTTTTGAACCTTAAGATTAACCAAAATATAGGGTTTTGCTGTTGTTCGAATAAAAGTCACAGGATCTAAATCAGGTCTTCTTCCTAAACGAATAAGATCAACCCCCATCAACCAATCTTCCATTTTATAAGAAAAATTACTCGATAGCTTGGTTTGAGGGCGACGCAACAAACGCGTCCGATCAACCCGATTTTCAGCATGCATCAAGGTATGCGACAAAGAAAGTTGATACGTTGCATTAACCCACGTAAGGGTAGATTCCACACCTCTAATCCTTGCTTTGCCAAGATTAAGGCTCGACATAAAATTCTGTGTTGGATAGATTAACTGCGTCAGTCTATTCACAAAATAAGTTTCTTCCCACCTGATTTTTTTGAACAAAAGGTGATCAACAGAAATATCCCACTGCTTTGATTGTTCTGGTTTTAACAAGGGATTTCCCTTGTAATAAGATGTTTTAGCATAAAGCTGATACAGTGTTGGCGTCTTGAAACTTGTCCCATAACTTGCTTTAAACTTTGTATCGTGTAAAGGAGTAAAAACAAGACCCTCGCGGTGTGTTATCGCCGCATCAAATCCGGCAATTTTATCACGGCGGATACTGCAATCTAATTCTATGCTCTGAAATTTCTTCGTCCATAAACCACCAATACCCAGCGCATCTTGATGAAAAACCATAGCCTGAGATCGATCCTGTTGTTTGGCTTGATCTTGAGAGAGCTCAATCCCCGTCGACAGGCTTCCTAAGGTTTGATGTTGATACGTTTGCGTCCAATCTATCTGCCCCCGTTTTCCTTGTGTTTTAGTCTCAAAGGGATCACCCAAAGCATTTTTCTGATGGGATTGGAAAAAACCCAAACCAACTTGATGACTCCAACGAGATACAGGATTAACAGTTAGTTGAACCCGTTGCAGAAAAGTTGATCGCTCTTGAGGGGAGGCTCGATTAACAAGTTGAACCAGCGTATCAACTTCACTATATCGACTGACAACCATCAAACTCGATTGCTCATTAAATTGATGATCCAAACGTCCAACAATCCCATTGTGACGATAATACAGGCGCGGGTAATGGCCTGACGGTCGGCGATAAAAAACCGGCGTTTGATGATAACCGGAACTTCGAGCCCCACTCACCCCAAGATACCCCCCTGTCTGCCCGTTGACATGACTGGCATTTCCCGATAATCGCATCAGGCGATGACTCCCCCCCTCAACCATCATTGATTCTTGGGTTGAGGTTGCTTTGGGTGTTGTGAGTAACAGAACACCACCAACAGCATCCGAACCATACAAACTCCCTTGCCCTCCTCTTAGAAGAGAAATTGAGGAGACACTATCTGACGTTACTAAGCCTGTATCAAGCATTCCATTTGAGGCATCAGGGGCATTAATTCGCATACCATCGAGGCGAACCTGCATATGATTTGAATTCGTCCCCCGCATAAAAAGAGAAGATGGTTGACCTAAGTTACCTGATTGAACGACAACCATGCTTGGCAAGCTATTCAAAGCACGGTCAAGGGTATTGAATTGGTTCCGTCTGAGCGTCTCAGCCGTCAGCACATCCTTATGTACAGACGCGGGAACTCGGTGCGCTGATTGAGCTGTTACTTTGATTGTCGGTGCAACATGATCAGCATAAACAGCAGTTAATAAAAGATAGAAAAGCTTCATAAGCCTCACTCAGTTATGGTTTCATCTCAACCACAACCGATCCCGGCTCAAAAAGTCACTCGCTTTTGGAAACGTGGCACTTATAGTCATGTTTTGACTATATCAGCAGGTCTCCTGACTCGTGATCACAGCAGTGTACCGCCTTCCCGGAGCTACTCCAGTGGCTTAAAGGTACCAACTCCCACTTACAGTTGCGAGGACAGTCACGGAATCACACCGTGTTCCCTATGCGCTGATGAGCTCATTATGCGCGACTTCCCTTGAAGATACAACGGAATTTACAGCAAAAACCGCTAGACAGCTGAAAATAAATCCTGTTACCCTGAATCATAAGAGTGTGTATAAAAAGGAAAATCAGATGTCTGTCACAGCAATTCAAAAACAACAACACGCACCAATTAACGGCGGGATCCTTCCGGATTCATGGATTCGCGAACAATCTCTCAAGCACGGCATGATTGAGCCTTTTGTGGAAAAGCAAGTTCGCCAAGATGTTATTTCCTATGGCGTATCATCCTATGGGTATGATGCCCGTTGTGCCCCTGAATTCAAAATCTTCACCAATGTTCATAACGCAATTGTTGACCCTAAAAACTTTACAGACACCAGTTTTGTTGAAAAAGAAACAGATGTTTGCATCATCCCTCCGAATAGTTTTGTGTTAGCACGCACCGTTGAATATTTTCGAATCCCCCGCGATGTCTTAGTTATTTGCCTTGGCAAATCAACCTATGCTCGATGTGGAATTATTGTCAACGTCACCCCCTTAGAACCGGAATGGGAAGGGCACGTAACCTTAGAATTTTCAAACACCACCCCTCTTCCTGCAAAAATTTACGCTAACGAAGGGGTCTGTCAATTCCTATTCCTCAAAGGAACAAGTGACTGTGAGGTTTCTTATGCTGATCGCAGCGGTAAATATATGGGACAACGCGGAGTTACCCTGCCTCGCCTATAAGGGAGCGCGATAAATGATGAATTCTTTGATAATTTTAATACTGCTCAGCCTGCCGGCCTTTGCTAGCATAGACAGTATTGAAATTATTAAGCATCGTCATGAACTTAATTTGATCCAAGATGATAAAATAATCAAATCCTATACCGTATCCCTGGGACGACAACCACAAGGGCGTAAGGTCGATCGCAATGACAAACGAACCCCCGAAGGTTCTTACACCATAAAAAGAAAACTCAATGCAACAGAATATAACAAGAGTCTAACCATCAATTATCCGACACCCGAAGAAACAGCAGATGCAACGGCACGCGGGGTTGATATTGGGGATCATTTGTGTATTCACGGGATGCGATCGTATCTCTCTTACATGCCCGGCTTTATGCAAAAACTCCATCGATGGGTTGATTGGACAGCCGGATGTATCGCTTTAACAGATTCAGAAATAGATGAAATATTTGAAGAAGTTGAAGTTGGTACCCCAGTTGTGATATATGAATAAGAAATACAAATCACTTTATACTTGGATGAAAAATGGATCAGATTCGCATTGTTGGTGGCACACCGTTAAAAGGAACAATTGAAATTAGCGGCGCCAAAAATGCGGCTCTTCCTCTCCTGACGGCATCTCTCTTAAGTGCTGACCCTCTTAACTTATCGAATGTCCCTGACTTAGCGGATATTCACTCACTCATTGAGCTGTTGACACAACACGGCGTCAAATGTGAATGGGATCTAGGCTCAAAAACCTTGAAACTTACAGCCCAAACCATTACCAGCACAACAGCACCTTATGACATCGTTCGCAAAATGCGTGCTTCTATTTTAGTCCTAGGCCCCCTTATTGCTCGGTGCAAAGAAGCTAAGGTTTCATTGCCTGGCGGATGCTCAATCGGCACACGCCCCGTTGATATTCACTTACGCGGACTCGAAGAGCTTGGAGCAACAATTAACCTTCAGGACGGATACATCCACGCCTCAGCCCCTAACGGCTTAGTTGGCGCAACCGTCACGATGCCTCTCGTATCCGTCACAGCAACAGAAAATCTGATGATGGCAGCCACACTCGCAAAGGGAACCACAAAACTTGTTAATGCTGCGCGAGAGCCGGAAATCGTTGATCTTGCCAATTGCCTCAGAGCCATGGGAGCAACCATCCAAGGGGATGGCACGGACACAATCATAATCGACGGCGTTGAGAAACTATCAGCAGCCACACACCGCGTTATTGCCGATCGCATTGAGACAGGCACCTTTGCCATTGCAGCCTTAATCACAGGCGGGGAATTGTACTTGAAAAACACCAGTACTGATTTATTACCATCCTTCATCTCAAGCCTACAAAAAGCAGGTGCTATCATCGAAAACGAAGGGGATGGTTTCTGGGTTAAATCATCGGGTCAACCAATCACAGGTGTTGATGTTATGACTGAACCTTACCCTGGGTTTGCAACTGATTTACAAGCACAAATGATGGCATTAATGACGATCTGCAAGGGTTCATCCATGATCACAGAAACCATTTTTGAAAATCGTTTCATGCACGTCCCAGAACTTTGTCGCATGGGGGCAAACATCACCGTACACGGCTCTACAGCACTGGTTCGGGGTGTTGATCAGCTAAAAGGTGCCCCTGTTATGGCAACAGATTTACGAGCATCCGTTTCACTAGTCTTAGCAGGACTTGCCGCAGAGGGAGAAACGTTGATTAGTCGTGTCTATCACCTCGATCGCGGATATGAACACATCGAGGAAAAACTCAGTCGATGCGGTGCCAAAATTGAGCGTATTAGGGAAGCATTAGCTGCATAAAGGATGTATAGTCAATCAAAAGAAAAAGGCTCTGTGAATGTCAGAGCCTTCGTTTTTTAAAAATTACTCCAGTTTTTACCAAAACAAAATTTTAAGCCTTTATCCCCATTCAAACCCTGAAAAATCAAGAGCCCAAAAATCGACTTTGTCATTTTGTTGGTGGATAGATATATCTCTTTGAGTTAGCGTGATTCACATTGCCTTAATTCACTCCTCTGTGTTAGGTTTAACCTATGCACCATGATATGAAACTCATTGAAATTACGCTTGTCCTTGTCGCAGCACTTGTCGGCGGGCTGAGTTTCGTGCGCCTAAAACAACCGCCTATACTCGGATACATTCTGGCAGGGATTATTCTTGGCCCATCTGGTTTTGCTTATGTTGAAAGCCGTGAACTCGTTGAGACTATGGCTGAGCTTGGGGTATTATTGTTGCTCTTTGTGGTCGGAATGGAGCTGAACTTACGCACATTTAAAAACGCATGGATCCCAACGACTTTATGCACAGTCATGCAAATTGTCATTAGCCTGATCGTCTCTTTTGGGCTTGCCCCTCTGTTTGGATGGTCATTGGGGATGTCATTGCTTCTCGGCTTTGTCTTAGCATTATCCTCTACAGCTGTTGTTGTGAATTTATTAGAACGTATCGGCGAGATGCGGAGTGATTCCGGACAATTGGCTGTTGGTATCCTCATCGCCCAAGACCTTGCCATCGTGCCGATGATTCTCGTCTTGCGCAATCTGAATACAGAATCAATTTTTGATCCCGGGTTACTGATAAAACTGGGATCATCCATTGCCATCATTGCCGGACTTATTGCGTACCTATCCCGAAAACAACGTGTTAGTATTCCTCTGACTCAAATTATCTCAGGCGAAAAAGACCTAACCCCCTTGGCAAGTCTTGGTTTTTGTTTTGCTGCAGCAGCCATTTCTGGTCTCATGGGGCTTTCTGCTGCTTATGGTGCATTCTTAGCCGGGCTCGTTTTGGGAAACACTCACGAACGTATTATCTTGCTTGAGACAACAAAACCCATCCAAAGTACATTGTTGATGGTTTTTTTCCTCTCTATTGGGTTATTGCTTGACCTGAATTTCATCGCTGACCATTGGTTTATGGTGACTATCTTACTCTTCGTTATTACGATCGGGAAAACAGCCATTAACATTGGTATCCTGAGGCTCCTCCGCCTCCCCCGTACCCAATCATTCTTAGTCGGCGTTGTTCTCTCACAACTGGGGGAATTTGCCTTCCTGCTTGCAACGGTCGGCTACCAATCAGGGATCATTGATGACCACGGTCAGAAATTAATTGTAGCCATGACTGTTTTATCCCTCGGGTTCAGCCCTATTTGGCTTGTTTCTGCACGACGCATCAAAGAACATGTTGATTCAAAAGCTCTCAGCTTTACCAAACTGTTGATCATGGCTTTTGGCCCAGAGTTTAGCTGGGCTCAGCATCGCCTCAAGAAAAAACAGAATAAACTCAGTGACGTTATTGTTGATGACGAAGACAGTTAGACCTACTTTTGATCTGGAAAATTCGTGCCAAGAGCAACTTATTGCCGGGATTGATGAGGCAGGATGCGGCCCTCTGGCAGGGTCAGTTGTTGCAGGAGCATTAATCTTTCTGACACAAGACATCCCCGATGATCTTAAAGCAATCGTCAATGACTCAAAAAAACTTACCGAAAAAAAACGCCTTAAAGCTTATGATCTCATTCAAAACTTAAAAGGAACAATACTGGACTTTGGAGTAGGCATTGCCACCGTCGGTGAAATTGACTCCCTGAACATTGGCAGAGCCACACGCCTTGCTATGGAACGCGCCATAGCCGATCTTTCCACAAAACCCGATTTCGCCCTCATCGATGGTATCCGCAAACCAAATCTTCCGTGTCCTTCCATGACAGTTATCAAGGGTGATGCAACCTCAACCTCTATTGCAGCAGCATCCATCGTCGCTAAGGTCACACGCGATAAGATTATGCAAGAATTAGACTTGAGCTATCCTGCCTATGGCTGGGCAAAGAACGCAGGATATGGCACAGCGTCTCATATTGAAGCAATCCACCAGCATGGGATCACCCCGCATCATCGAAAATCCTTTGAACCGATTAAAAGCCTCCTGGGTGCCCCCATTCAATTGAATTTATTTGACGCCTATACTCAATCCACTTAAAGATACCGTTCATGCTTACATCTTGGATAAAGCTCATAACCCTGTACCTCATCGTTGGCATTGCATGTGTTTATCCCTTAAGCCAATCTTCTGTTCACCTTCACATACCATTTGTCTTGGCAATCTTGGGTATTGTTGTTTTTATGAGCCAGTTTCACAGCGTATTTTTTGATGATTTTCAAGACGATCATCTGGCATGGTGCCTTGCCCACCAAATGTCCCTTTTGCGATTAATTTCTCAAAAATTGATAGACAGCCTATTTTTTCTAATCATCCCTTTATGTATTGCTTATACCTTAAATTTGCTCTTTTGGATTCCGGCAAAGTTATTGTTTTCTCATCTCTTAGCCTTTAGCCTAACCTTGCTAAGTCTCAGCGGATGGAGCTTACTCTTAACGTTAGCCCAAGGCAAAAACCAATCTGTTTTAATCATTTTTATCTTACCACTAGCGGTTCCTTCCCTCCTCATAACCCAATCTTTATTTTCAGCCATTGCCCTAGGACATGAAGCAAGCTATTATCTAGCTATGCAAGGGGGACTCGCCTTATTTTCAATTGCGATCTCAGCCTTACTCAGCCCGTTAGTTATTCGATCAATATCGTGGTGAATATGTTTAAATTTCTCCAAACGCCAACAGCACTTCTCATGTGGAGCCAGAAATGGCAAACAATACCGCTTGTATTCGGCATTGTTTTAACAAGCATAGGTTTGTGGTTAGCCTTGATCTGGTCACCCGTTGATTATGTTCAGGGTGAGACTGTTCGCATAATGTACGTTCATGTCCCGGCATCTTGGGGTGCCATGCTGACTTATTTTGCCATGGCGATCGCTTCCGGTTATGCCTTTATCAAGCAAAATCCCATTGCCCATTGGCTGACGCGAGCCATGGCACCTGTTGGCCTTCTACTCAGTCTAATCAGTTTAATCACAGGAGCCATCTGGGGCAAACCAACATGGGGTGATTGGTGGGTTTGGGATGCACGCCTAACATCCATGTTGATTCTCTGTTTGCTGTACGCATCCTATATCATTACGGCGTATTGTGTTAAACCGGAACAACAAGCCCTGAGAATTGCAGCCATCCTTGCAATTATTGGCTCTATCAATTTGCCGATCATCAAATGGTCAGTTACGTGGTGGCATACCCTACATCAACCGGCAAGCATTCTTAGGCTTGCAAAACCGGCAATCCATTGGATGATGATGGTACCGTTATTTGTCATGGCCTTTGGGCTAGCATGTTTGTGTTTTTATCTGTTTCTCCAAATTCTATGTAATGAATTACAACGCCGTAAATTAATCGCTCTTCTTTTGAGACAACGTGAATGACTCAACTTTTTTATGTCTATCTTGCCTATGCTGTTGCCTGTTTTGGTTTTGCGGGCCTTATTGTGTGGAGCCAAATCACAAAGTATAAACTCGAAAAACGGCTTCGAGCACAATCCAAATGACACAGAATCAAAAAAAACGATTAATATGGCTGAGCCTTGTTGCAACAGCAATCATGGGCGGATCTCTTTTTATTTTTTCAGCTCTCAACCAATCAATGATGTACTTTGTCAATCCGACGGAATTGTTAACAAAGCCAACAGGAAAAACTCTGAGATTAGGGGGGATGGTTGAAAAAGGATCCATCCAACGCACCACACAAGACATGAAAATTAAGTTCACAGTAACAGACTTCACCACAACAATTCCCATCGTGTACCACGGTATTACCCCTAATTTATTCCAAGAAGGGCAAGGCGTTGTCGTTGATGGAACTTGGGATGGCACTGTATTTGTCGCCACGAAAATCCTGGCTAAACATGATGAAAACTATATGCCACCAACGATAACCAGAGGTACCCCTGTCATCAGCCAGTCAAAAGACAAATAATCCTGCCACCATCATTACTTTTGGCCTGCAAAAGGCAGATATCTTCTTTATCAAAAGTACAAAAGACTCAGGTTTTGTTGCGGACAGACACCCTTAACCTTGCCAAATAAAATGAGCTAAGTCTCCAACCTGAGCAAATCCAGCTGCCTGATAAGAAGACATCAATTGAGGGCAACAACCTAAAGTTGACACTGAGGTACAGCCCTTTTGATCAGCATAGTCACTTATGAATCCAATAATTTCTTCAATATACTCAGGCTGATTACTTCCTGCTATGACATCAAATATACCGTGTTCCGGATTATTGAAAGATAAATTTAATCCCACAACGGGCTGTTCATTATCGTATCCAATAAAAAAAGTGAAATTATTTGAAAAAGATAGAGATTAATAATAAGTCACAAGTTCCGGATTCATTGACTTGAGCATTGACAAAAAGTCTACCAACCTGCTTGCATCATCGACCTTGTGAATTGCTAATCGTGCCTCTTTTTTATGGCCTAAGCTTTGGCCGGTTAAAGGTAGTGTCATAAGGGCTTGAGACGGTTGTTGTATAAACTGGTGCTTTATCAAAACTGAGCTAAGCCAAGCAGGCGTACAAGAGGAGGAAAGAAACCAAGAGAAAGACCGCCCCTCATATCTATTAATAATCCCATTTAAATACTCAGGAATTATATCTTCACCATATCTATGAGAAGCAAAAGAACCGGCATCCGCATAGAGGGAAGGAAAAAGTTTATTCCAGAAACTTTTAGCTTCGGGTGCTTTGTAATGATTTTTTAGGGTTTCAGCATCTTGATTTTTCTTTGCCCATTGTTCCAAATGGGTATGGCAAACAATATTGAATTCTGTCGTATCAAACGTACAATCAATAAGTGTGCACTCAGGGCTTTTTTTGACGTTATGTTTTAAAATCTCAGCTCTATCAACAAAGAAATTAAATATATTTTTTTCTATTTCTTCTAACATTTAAACTCTTTCACGTTAAGAACCACCTCCCTTATTATCATAGGGGAAAAAGTTGAGCAATCAAGTAAGAAACATTTTATCTTATTGATTTTTAATGTTCTTATCAAAATCGCAACAGAACATATAATCCACAGAATCTGTGGATAACCCTGTTAATTACCATTTCATATCTTGTTTTTCTACTATAGAATCATAAAGATAAACCATCTGCTTAAAATTCAATCACGACCGTGTCTCATTTTATGACTTTAGCCCTTGAACAAGCAAAATTCGCCCAAAACCAGGATGAAGTTCCCATTGGTGCTGTCATCGTTCAACAGGGGCAGGTTATTGCTTCAGCACATAATCTATGTGAATCCCTAAAAGATCCAACGGCTCATGCTGAACTCCTTGCCATTCAAAAGGCCTGTGCTGCTTTGGGTGAAATGCGGTTATCAGACTGCGAACTTTACGTCACGCTGGAACCTTGTGCCATGTGCGCCGGAGCGATTAGCCACGCACGGTTGGCAAAAGTCATTTATGGTGCCTATGACCCAAAGGGGGGGGCTATTGACCACGGCGCAAAAGTTTTTCAGTCGCCCAACTGCCTGCATCGCCCTGACGTTATCTCAGGAGTCGATGAAAATGAATCAAAACAATTACTTCAAAGTTTTTTTCTTGCAAAACGCTAAAACCCCTCTTATATATTGGAGTGTGCGTATGACACTTCAATTAAGCGAGTTTTTAAATGCAAAAAGTTCTTATGATTTCTGCAGCGGTTTTATCCGCAGCTAACCTGACCGGTTGTGCCCCTAAAATTGGCGGCAATGACTATTCCGTTGCCGGTTCAGGTGAAATCAGCGATACAAAACGTGGTATTATTATCGGAAAACGCGTTGTCAACATTAATGCAAAAGATCCAGAACACCAGAATGATCCCGGTGCAGGTGTCTTTGCCGGTGGTGTTGGCGGTGCCGTTGCAGGATCAAACATTGGCAACGGAAATGGTGCTGTAGCTGCTACAGCTATCGGTGCAATCGCCGGTGCCATTGCCGGTCATTTTGTCGAACAAAAGTTGACAGAACAACAAGGTTTTGAATACCAGGTTGAACTGGATAACGGTCAAATCCTGACCCTCGCACAAGGGGCAGACTTGGATATGCCTGTCGGACAACGTGTCCTCGTCATTACGCCAATCAAGTCCGGGAACACAACAACCATCAATATGGGCGGACGCACGAACATAAGCCGTGCACGTATTGTTCCTGACAACACCCGTCGCTAAACAGGGCGTTTGATGATTAAAACCATCATCACCTTACTCGGAGGCTTTCTGTTGATAGAGTCAACAGAATCAGCCTCCTCTCCTCCTCAGATTCCTAACAATTCTATTGATAAAATAGTTGTTTATAAAACAAAAAGACAACTCGAACTTCGGTGTAATGACCGAATCATAAAAACATATCGGATTGCTTTGGGCAAAAATCCCATCGGCCACAAACAACGCCAAGGTGATTATAAAACACCCGAGGGGATCTATAAAATCTCGGGCAAAAACCCAAACAGCAAGTTTCACAAATCGTTAAGAATTTCCTATCCGAATGAGCAAGATTTATTATGCGCTCAGGAAAACTGTGTTCATCCCGGCGGTGACGTCATGATCCACGGATTAGATAAAAAATCATCTTGGATCGGCAAAGCACACGCCAATCGCGATTGGACTCAAGGGTGCATCGCTGTTTCAAATGATGAAATTGAAGAAATATACAGTGCCACAAAAACCGGTGCCGTCATCCAAATCAACGCCTGATTAAGACTTTTTAAAGAAAAGAATTAACTCTCCCCTGCAAATCAAGCGATTCCTTGGTTATTTTTATCACAAAACAAACAAATAAAATTAAATTTTAGCATTAAGACTTTTTTAAGAGGCTACTCGCTAACGTGGAATTATAAGGCAAAAGTCTTATACGTTATAAAGATGTTGGGAGGTTTATCAAGGATGGCGTCCCCAACGGGATTCGAACCCGTGTTGCCGCCTTGAAAGGGCGATGTCCTAGGCCTCTAGACGATGGGGACTTGATGTATTGATTTTATAACGTGTTTGACTAATGTTTGCAAGTGTTTTTTTGAGGTTTTTGTAAAAAAATGAATTTTGGTGGGAAATTGGAAACGTGGAGGCCGGGACCGGAATCGAACCGACGTACAAGGATTTGCAGTCCTCTGCATAACCACTCTGCCACCCGGCCTCATAGATATTGTGATAGTAGACGGATATCGACAAAAGGTCAAGAGATTCGTTGAGGAGGAAATCATGAGTAAAGAAATTACAGCTCAACAGTTAAAACAAATGCTTGAACGCAAAGAAGATTTAGCCCTTGTTGATCTTCGCCCGTCCTGGGAGCAACAGCTTTGCGCCATCGATGGAAGTATGAACGTCCCTATGGATGACCTTCCCATGTATATGCACGACTTACCACAGGACAAAACCATCGTCATGGTTTGCCACCACGGATCACGCAGCCGTCAAGCCGCCGCCTTTCTAAAAGGATGCGGTTATAACAAAGTTGTTTGTTTATCTGGCGGGATCGATACTTGGGCTAAAGATGTTGATAAAGAAATGAAGCGATACTAGAAAGAAATAACGATGTTGAATAGATTCACGCTATCAATCCTGGGATTATTGCTATCCACGCCAATTAACGCAAAAGTGACAATGATCGAAAAAAACCGCACTTTTATCGACGATATTCAACGCCAAACCACAACAGTTCAACACCTTGTCCGAAACCAGGCTCAAGGAATGCTAACCCTTGTTCAGAATTCTCCTGAAAATAAAAATCGTGGCCTTGATGATTCGATTTCTCAAGCCATGATTGATGCCTATAAAACGAATCCTCAGATCAAAGCACAACGTTCCGCTGTGCGCGCCTTGGACGAAGGCATTGTCCAAGCAAAAGCAGGATGGCGTCCAACAGTCAATGGGGTTGTCTCAGCCGGTATTGGCCGAAACAACTATTCAGGGGATACAATTGATGAAACGATCAATCGTCAACAAACGGCAACAACCGCAACACGAAATCAGTTTCTCTCCGCGGGCGTAGAATTACGGCAAAACCTGTTCACAGGCGGCGGCACTGTTTATCAAACCCGGGAAGCCAAATCTCGAGTTATGGCAGCAAGAGCAGCCCTTGCCGATGAAGAACAAACCGTTCTTTTGCAAGCCTGTCAATCCTATCTTGACCTGATGACAAATATTGCTGAACTAGAACTCCTCAAGCAAAATGAAGAAACCCTTAGAAAAACCCTCGAAGCTACCGATCAAAAATATGATATTGGCGAAGAAACCCTAACAAGCAAAGCCCAAGCCGAAGGACGTTATGCCGATGCCAAAGCCCGCCGTCAATCCGCCGAAGCAACCCTTGATGGAACGCGTGCAACATTTGAACGCATTACCTTACGCAAACCCGGCACACTCCATAAACCTGAATTACCCTCTGGCATCCCGACATCCCTTGATGAGGTTCTGGAGCGCACACGGTTAAACTTCCCCAAGATTATCCAAGCTATGAATGATGAAACAGCGGCCAGACATGCCGTAGATGTCAGGGAGAGCGAACTCCTCCCTAAGCTGGATTTGATCGGCAATTCAAATGCTCGGCGCGATCGTAATAAAAATCGACTCCAAGGAACTCAGTTTGAATACAACCGAAACCCGCTTAATGACAGAACGTGGGGGCATTCTCTTCAGGTACAATTAACCGTTCCTCTCTACGAAGCAGGAATGACGCGCTCTCAACGTCGCCAAGCAGCGGAAACAGCAGAACAAGCACGCATTGGTATTGAGCGGATCCGCCGTGAATCCATGGAACAAGCCATTCAATCCTGGAACCTCTTTAAATCAGCCCACGCTAATGTTGAATTTTATCGCACGCAAGTCAAAGCCAACCAAGTCAGCCTCGAAGGGACGCGCGAAGAACTCAATGTGGGATCAAAAATTCTGCTCGATGTCCTCAATGCTATCAATCAACTTGTTGAATCACAGCGAGCTCT
Organism: Candidatus Paracaedibacteraceae bacterium; assembly: GCA_019636035.1. Lineage (GTDB taxonomy): Bacteria > Pseudomonadota > Alphaproteobacteria > Paracaedibacterales > Paracaedibacteraceae > Paracaedibacter. The sequence continues at coordinate 725,245 of JAHBYI010000001.1, read as the reverse complement.
CGTGCAAGCAGAACGCGATTATTATCTCGCAGCCTACCAACTGTTGTACTTTATGGGTGACCTAACGGCTCGTGGACAAAAACTCAAGGTTGATTATTACGATCCTAAAGAGCACTATAACGCCACGAAAAACCGAATCTAATACCAAACACCATTCGTCTAAGTTAATCTGGCGTTTGGTATAAGCCCCCTTATCACCAGATTTCGCTGTTTTTGGTGATAAGCAAGTTCTTGGCAGTTAGGACAAGCTATGCTAATCTCGATGCAGATGAAGCGTAAATTCAAATAAATACCCAATGACTTCTTTTGATACTGTTGTTCCTTTTCAACTTGAAAATTCAGCTGTGCGTGGCCGCCTTGTTCGCCTTGATGCGCAAGCTTGGAAAATTATTGATCAACATAACTATCCGACAGTTGTGAATGGCTTTTTAGCCCAAGCAACAGCACTGGGTATTGCCCTTGCCAACTGCTTTAAGTTTGATGGATTGTTTACCCTCCAAATCACAGGGGATGGCCCCTTACGCATCCTTGTTATCGATATTGAAGATCAAAAATTTGTTCGTGGATGTGCTCGATTTGAGGAAAATCAGATCCAATCCCTATCACCCCAAGACAGTAAAAATATTCAAAAAGTTTTTGGCCAAGGAACGTTAGTTTTTACCATTGACCCAAAGACCGGTGAAGATCGCTATCAAGGTGTTGTGGAACTAACAGGGAAAACATTATCTGAAACAACACACCACTTTTTCAGGCAATCTGAACAACTTGAGACAGGGATTGTGCTTGCTCACAGTTCTGATCAGCATGAACTCGCCTGCGCTGCCTTAATGATTCAGAGGCTTCCCCTGCCCCACACCGTCTCAGCCGAAGAAAAAGACGAAGCTGATGACCAGTGGATTCATGCGTTGAGTATCGTTGGTAGCACAACACGTAAGGAATTACTCGATCGAAACTTATCAAACACGGATTTACTTTATCGCTTGTTCTGGGAGGGTGGCGTGCGCACCTATGATGCCCAAGCAATTGAAGCAAGATGTCGCTGTTCGCAAGTCAAGATAAGGGACATGTTAGACGGATTCTCTGCTCTTGACCGCAAGGAAATGGTGTTTGATGATAAAATAACTGTGACCTGTGAGTTCTGTGGTGTCGGATATAGCTTTGCCGAAGATGACTTTTAAGATGGAGAATTTGATGAGGGGTATTTTAATTGCGCTGTTTTGTTTGAGTTCAGCTCAGGCAGCCTTAAGCGTTTCGCAAATTAAGCTTGGCGTTCTGCGTAATGATGTCCGTGGTCTTGATTTACATCATCACTATGAAAAAGGTAAAAACATCAATTGTGAAGCCCTATTCCCGGAATTATCAGGTGACTTTTGGGATTGGGTCTTTAACCCTGAGCCAGCTATTGGCCTCAATATCAACACCTATGGCGCAACGAGCCATTTTTATGGTGGTCTTAACTGGACAATCCATATGGGACAGTTTGTTTTAGAACCACAATTCGGGGGTGAAGTTCATGACGGTAAAACAAAACGGAGTTCAGCCAAAAACCATGCTTTGGGATCACGGATTTTATTTCATGAATCGTTGTCCCTTGGCTATAAAATCACAGAAAAATGGACAGGGTATTTAACTCTTGACCACGCGTCAAATGCCCGTATTACACAACCCAACCCAGGTATCACAAGTGTCGGCCTGAGGATTGGCTATCGTTTTTAATCAAAGGAGTATAAGAATGCAAGTATTTAATAATTCATCCGCCAACCAACTGAAGTTGTTCATTGAAAAAGTTGAGCGTTTAGAAGAAGAAAAATCAGAACTCATGGAAAATATCCGTGAAGTATTTTCAGAAGCAAAGGCCGTTGGATTTGACGTTAAAGTCATGAAACAGATTGTTAAACTTCGCAAAATGAAACATGCAGATGCAGCAGAACAAGAAGAATTGCTCGATATCTATAAGGCAGCCCTTGGCATGATCCCATCGGGTCGAATCATGGAAGATGACACCCTCCCGCCTCATACTGGCGAAGATGATGTCGAAGAAGCGGCATAACGCGGCCGTTAGATGCTAGCCCTTTATCTTCATTGGCCGTTTTGTGCGTCCAAATGCCCCTATTGTGACTTTAATAGCCACGTGCGCAACAGCATTGATGTTGATGCGTGGCGGGCTGCCTTCATCAAAGAACTCAAACGCCATCGCCTATTGACAGGTGAACGTCAAATTTCTAGCATTTTCTTTGGCGGTGGAACACCGTCGCTGATGCCCCCGGCTCTTGTTCAGGATATTCTATCTGAAATTGATCGGTTATGGAATATTCCAACCAACATAGAAATTACCCTAGAGGCCAATCCTAACAGCGTCGAAGTTGATAATTTTAAGACCCTTGCCCAGGCCGGCATTAATCGTGTCTCCTTAGGGATTCAGTCTCTTAACCCTGATGACCTAAAATTTCTGGGTCGCCTTCATAGTGTTGATGAAGGACGACGCGCCATTGAAACAGCTCAAAACTGTTTTAAACGCGTTTCCTTTGATTTGATTTATGCCCGCCCCCATCAAACCCTTGCTCAGTGGGAATCAGAACTACGGGATGCCCTGCAGTACGGGACAGAGCATCTCTCTTTGTATCAACTTACGATTGAGCCGGGAACAGCCTTTGCAACCCGCCATGCGCGCGGTGATTTCACACTTCCCAACGAAGATCTGGCTGCTGATCTTTACGAAATGACAACGGATCTATGTGCAGAACGTGGGTTGATCGGCTATGAAGTCTCGAATTACGCAAAATTGGGCTGCGAATCACAGCATAATTTGGCCTATTGGCTCTATCAGGATTATGCAGGCATTGGCCCCGGTGCCCATGGACGCCTCACCTTAAACGGGCAAGGCCATGCCACTAAACAATATCGTGCACCAGAAACGTGGTTATCCAACTGTCTTGAGCACGACAATGGTTTTGATGAGGATACAATATTAACACCTCAAGAACAGGCCAGCGAAATGTTATTAATGGGACTCAGGCTCAATCGTCCCTTTGATTTGGGGCGTCTTCCGTGCTTAACTGATGATGTTCTCGATTTTACCGCAATTGACCGTCTGGTCAAATCGGAATTGATCGTTTATGATGAAACTACCTTAATGGCAACACCTCAGGGTAGACTTTGCCTCAATGAGATTTTAAGACTAATTCGGAGACCAGAATGACCATTGCCAATCGACTCAATGACCTCAACATTACAATTCCTGATGTCCCCAATGCTGTGGCCAACTATGTGGGCTATAAAAAAGTTGGTAATATGGTTATTATTTCAGGGCAACTGCCTTTTAAAGATGGCGCGATCCTTCACCCGGGGCACCTCGGTGATTATGTCTCCCTTGACCAAGGGATCGAAGCCGCACGCCAATGTGCCATTAATATTCTGGCGCACCTAAAGACAGCCATCGATGGTGATTGGTCACGCGTTCGCCAGTGTGTTCGACTTGGTGGTTTTGTTGCAAGCACTCCGGATTTTACCAAACACCCCCTCGTCATCAATGGCGCTTCGGATTTAATTGCTGACATCTTTGGTGAGGCCGGTCGCCATGCTCGGGCTGCGGTTGGTGTTGCAGCACTTCCTCTGGGGGCAAGTGTTGAAATCGAAGCTCTGTTTGAAATTGACTAAGGTTAACGCACGATGATCTACCGTTTACTCTCGACTCTCGTTGTCTTCATCTCGCTCGCTGTCGCTAAGCCTTTTGATTACAAAAAATTCTCGGATTATGCTGCCAAAACCTGTTCTGAATGGGGACTCGCCGGCCTTGCCTATGCAATCGTCGAGGATGGCAAAATTACAGAGATTCGTCCCATTGGGCAAAAATCCGCAGCCACTTGCAAAGCACTCACAAAAGATACGGTCTTTCCCATTGCCTCACTCAGCAAAGCCTTTTCCAGTCTTTTGATGATCAAACTTGAAGAAGAAGGGAAAATCGACATTAATACCCCTGTTGTTGAAATTCTGCCCAATTTCAAGCTTGCCAGCGATGAAGCAACACAAGGGTTTACGGTTGCAAAACTATTCCAGCATCGCAGTGGCTTGCCCACTTTTGCTTATGATACCCTGGTGGAAACAGGATGGTCTGAATCTGAAATTTATGGTGTTTTAGACCAGATCAACCCCATTAATCCCTTTGATGAAAAATTTGATTATCAAAATATTTTCCCCGGATTATTCGGTTGGGTTGCAGAAAAAGTTACAGAAAAAACCTTGAATACATTGCTTGCAGAAGAGATTTTTATTCCCCTAGCGATGACCTCGGCCAGTGTTGGTGAAGACGGCACAACACCATCAGACAGCAAGATCAAATCCTTTTGGCAAAGAATTAAAACAAAATTCAGCGACCGTATTGATCAACATTACCTGTTTCCATCATTTCGCTCTCATGTCATCAAAGGTGGAAACCCGGCCATTTACCGCTTTCCAGCATCCCGCGGTGTCAACGCCTCAATCACAGATATGGCAAAATGGTTACAATTCTGGATGAATGACGGGATAACATCGTCCGGAACGCGTCTTATTTCCGAAGCAGGTCTGGCTAAGCTGCAAGACAGACTCACCCATGTTGGTGCGCCTCAAGGGGGGCGACTCTTTCCCAAGGAACGCGTGACAGACATCCATTATGGCATGGGTTGGTATATTCATGACTATGGTAATATCAAGCGTGTCCTAGCTCATATGGGGGGGATGACAGGAACCCGTTCCTTAATCGCCTATGCCCCTGAAAAGAAGATTGGCCTTGTGGTTTTGAGTAATGTTGGTGGCATGCGTGTTAATCTGGCACCAGAAGCATTGCGCTCTAAATTCCTGGACATGGTTGCAGATATTGATGATGATCGGGATTGGAGCCTTGAGCTTAAAAACGAACTGATTAAATCCAGAGCACGTCAAGAAGAACAACGCAAAGAGTATCGCTTAAAGAACCCACAGCCAGCGCGTACCTTAGAGACTTATGTCGGCACTTATGAAAATTCTCTTTACGGACAGCTTGAAATTCGTCTTGAATCAGGACGCCTTACCCTTAACTATCGGGATTTGTCTGTTTCATTGAATCACTGGAATGGTGATAATTTCAGCTTTCCCCCCAGTGATTTCACAAAATCCTATAGTGTCACCGACACACCTATGGGAGACATCATTTTTGGTGTTATTAAGGATGGGAAAACGGATCTTTGTATGATGAGTGCCTTGTATGAAGGCAAAGACACACGCTTTAAACGGGTCAAATAAAAAATCCCCCGATTGGGGGATTTTATAGTTGTTCCAGTTAAGTTTGATACAGTTAACTGAGGAACAAGGTTAAATAAAATGACTATAATTTAATCCGAGGGGCACCTTTTGCATACCGATCTATATTCGCTAGCATGGATTCAGCTGCCTGTTTATAGGCCTGCATAGACGACTCATCCTGAATCACCTGGCCAGCGTCAGCACACTGACGGATTTCCAAGGTTAACGGAATGTCACCTAAAAACGGCACGCCTAATTGAGCAGCTGTTTCCTTAGCCCCGCCATGGCTGAAAATATGGCTTTCATGGCCACAATTTGAACACATGAAGACGCTCATGTTTTCCACAATTCCCAGAATTGGTACCTCGACTTTATCAAACATGGCAAGCCCCTTGCGCGCATCAATCAAAGCAATATCTTGCGGCGTTGATATAATCACAGCACCAGACAGACTTGCCTGTTGTGCCAAAGATAATTGCACATCACCCGTCCCGGGAGGCATATCAATCAACAACACATCCAACTCTCCCCAAGCCACATCTTTAAGAAGCTGCATCAAAGCCCCCTGTACCATAGGGCCTCGCCAAACCATGGGAGTATCAGCCGGAATTAACAGCCCAATTGACATACAGGCAATGCCATGAGCCATGGCCGGAAGCAGTTTTTTATCTGCCGTCACATCCGGTTTGTCGGATAATCCCATCATAGTTGGCAAAGATGGGCCATAAATATCCGCATCTAAAATACCAACGTTATACCCCAATCGCGTTAGCGCAAATCCTAAGTTTACAGTTGTGGTCGACTTGCCAACGCCCCCCTTGCCCGAAGCAACCGCAATAATATGCTTAATCCCTCGCAAAGATTCAAAAGTTTGTTGTTTTTTATTTTTTCTCTCAGCGACCAATGCACACAAAATCTGCCAGTCAGGGTATTGCTTTTTTAAAGCAGATTCACACAAGGCTCTGATCTCTTCAAGGGTTTTTAACTGATCCGAATTTCCCTCAAACAGAACCTGAATCTTCGAATCATTAACGTCAATTGACGTGACATAATCCATAACGGACACCCCGTCTGATGACGTAAGTGTTGTTAAAAAGTCACGGATTAACTTTGTATTAATTGTCATGGTTAGTGCGATTGTTTAGAGCTCTTGTTTGTTATATAGTCAATACAAAGGGTTATAATCAAGAGAATAATGTATGATACGCGTATTGAGTGAACGTCCACGCAATCCATGGGATGATCAAGAGCCTACCTCGAAAAAGGAAAAAAAACCACAGAACGAAGGAAACGTTTTTGACATTGACGAAACAATTGATCAAATCCGCAAAAAAGTAAAAGATTCTTTGGGCAATGGCGGAGGTTCTGACAAGGATGGCACGCCTAAAAAATTACTCGTAGGACTCGCTCTTCTTGTCGCAGGGTTTTGGCTATCTACAGGATTTTATTTTGTTCAAGAAGGGGATGAGGCCGTTGTTTTGCGCTTTGGGCAGATGGTACGCATGGGGCAACCCGGTTTAAACTTTCACCTCCCTACGCCCGTTGAGCAACACATTGTAAAAAGTGTCAGTGCCCAAAATACGATCGATGGGTCAATTAACACCAAAACATCTAATGACGATGAATCCCTGATCCTAACAGGGGATGAAAACGTTGTTCATACAAACTTTACGGTATTCTGGAACATTAAGGATCTGCCTGATTATTTATTTACAGCACGTACCCCCGATACAACGATCCGAATTGCCACAGAGAGCGTTTTGCGTGAAATCATCGGACAAATGAACGCACGGGATGCTTTGACGAAAAAACGCGAAGAAATTGGCGCACAAACCAAAGAATCTGTCCAGAAACTGATGGATCAATATAGACTTGGCGTTAATATCGTCAACGTTCAACTGCAACGCGTCGCCCCCCCCAGTGAGGTTGTTGCCTCCTTCAGCGACTTACAAGCATCCCTAACGGACGCCGAGCGTGCTCAGGCCGAAGCCCAAGGTTATCGCAATGACATTTTACCGCGCGCTCGTGGGCAAGCTGTACAAATCCGCCAAGATGCCGAAGCTTATCGTAACGCCAAAATTGCCGAAGCTGAAGGAGAAGCGAATCGATTTAAGCAGGTTCTAACATCCTATGACAAAAATAAGACAGTGACCCTAAAACGTATGTATTTGGATACCATGCAACGCACCTTAAGCAAAACAAACGTCATGGTTTTTGATGGCAAAGCAGCACAGAGTGTTCTCCCCTACTTACCCGTCGGAGAATTATCAAAACAGAAAAAACAAGGGGGAGAATAATAATGACGAATCGTAGCATTGGCTTTTTTGCTGTTCTTGCTGTTGCTTTTTTTGTGTTAAGTAGCTCTGTCTTTATGATCAATCAAACACAGCAAGCCATCGTCTTACAATTTGGTGAGCTCCGTCGTGTTATCAAAGATCCCGGCTTAAAATTTAAGGTTCCGTTTATCCAAGAAGTCACGATTTATGATAAACGCGTTTTGGACTTTGATCTACCCGCAACAGACATTACACTAGGCGACCAAAAACGTGTCCGTGTTGATACCTACACACGGTATAAAATTAGTGACCCTATCCAATTCTTTAAATCCGTTAAACCTGCCAATGAACTCGGCACAGCCCGACGCCTAGAAGCTTTGGTTGGATCTACCGTCAGGAACGTCTTAGGTAAGGTTGAGCTTCGTGAACTTTTGTCCGAAAAACGATCAAAGGTTATGCACCAAATTAATGAAGAAGTCAAAGCACTGACAAAATCCCTTGGCCTCGAGATTATTGACTTGCGTATCGTTCGCACAGAATTACCACCCGAAAATAGACCGGCTGTTTTCAATCGGATGAATGCAGATCTGCAACGATATGCCAAGGAAAACCGAGCAACAGGTGATGAGAAAGCGCAAGAGATTAAATCCACAGCTGAAAAAGAACGGACAACCCTCTTAGCAGAAGCATCAAAAGACGCCTTAATTTTACGCGGTGAGGGGGATGCAAAAGCCATTTCCATCATAGCGGACTCCATGGGCAAGGATCCGGAATTCTATGGTTTCTATAAATCAATGGAAACTTATGAAACCATCCTAAAGCCTGAAACAACTATGGTTTTGTCATCAGATAATGAACTCTTTAAACATTTTAGCCATCCAGATCGCATCAGTCGTTAGAAGAAGGGAAAAACGAGTTATGTCAAAGTTAAAATTGCTCTTTACAACGTCCATCATCGTATCAGCCATGATCGTATCGTCATCGACATTTGCCCTGTCTGCTAAGGTTGATGAAAAGAAAATAGAAACGGTTAGTGACAAAAAGGTTGAGGCTAAAAAAGACTCAACACCCGCAACAAAGTATGACATCAGCAAAGGGTTTTCTGCTGTTGCTGAAAAGGCAATTCCTTCTGTTGTTAATGTTTCGACAACGCAAATTATCGAAGGTCGGGACAAAAATATTCCGCAGCTCCCTCCGGGATCTCCCTTCGAAGATTTATTCAAAGACTTCATTGATCAGATGGACAAGCCAAAGCGGGTTCAATCTCTGGGATCAGGTTTTATTGTTAAAGTTGACCTCAAAGGCGATGATGCTTATCTCTATGTCGTTACAAATTTCCACGTCGTCAACGAAGCCAAGAAAATTAGTATCGTTCTTCATGATGGAACCGAATTGGACGCGGTAATCCAAGCCGTTGATGAACGCACAGATCTGGCCATGCTCAAGATAAAACTGAGCAGCATTAAAGAAGAGAAACGCCAATTTGTTCCTGTTCAATGGGCAGATTCCAATAAAGTCAATGTCGGTGATTGGTGTGTTGCCATCGGCAATCCCTTTGGTCTCGGCAGCACCGTAACTTCAGGGATCATTTCAAACCGCTCCAGAAATATTGGTGTCCGTGGGGCGAAAAGTCGTGTCAGCGAATATGTTGATGATTTCATGCAACACGATGCCTCAATTAACATGGGGAACTCCGGCGGTCCGTTATTCGATTTGGATGGAAAAGTTATTGGTGTTAACACAGCAATCTTTTCACCGAGTGGCGGTAACGTTGGGATTGGTTTTGCTATCCCCTCAAATCTCGTCAAAGAAACCGTTGATCAACTCATTGAATTTGGTCGCACCAAACGCGGTTGGCTTGGCGTTCGCATCCAAAATGTTACCGATGAAATGGCTGAAAGCCTTGGTTTTGGAAAAGCACGTGGTGCCATTGTTGGCTCAGTAACACCAAAAGGGCCGGCTGCAGTTGCAAACATTGAACCGGGAGATATTATCCTTGAATTTGACGGTAAAGAAATCAATGAAAAATCAAGATTATCACGCGTTGTTGGCGAAACCGAAGTTGGCAAAAAGGTCAAAGTAAAATTGTGGCGCAAAGGTAAAGAGGTTCCCGTTGAGGTTGCTCTCGGTGAATTTGAAACATCAACCGATGGCATCGCAACAGAATCAAAGGACAAGAAAGACGCAGCATCTCCTCAGGAAACAACAGAGGTTCTTGGTCTCAAAGTTTCAAAAATCACAGGACCGCTCTCTCAGCAGTTCAAGATCAAAGAGGACATGACTGGTGCCGTCGTTGTCGGCATCACAGGCGATAGCCCTGCTGCATCAATTTTGCGCCCGGGCGATGTGATTACCGAAGTTAACCAAACTGATATTAAATCGCCGGATGAACTGGTCAAGGCCGTTGAGGAAGCGAAAAAATTAAAACGCCAAAATATTACGTTCTTAATTAGTCGCGCCGGTGAAATGGTTTATATCACAACCAAAATTGAGGATGATTTAAAAAATTAACTAAACCGACTATAGACTTCTTTCGGGAGAGGGGGGGAGCCTCCTCCCTTAGGATCGATTATATAGCCGATCCCTTATAATTCGGCTATGCGTTGCATCGTCTAACTGTACACGTCGCTCCTCGCGCCTGTCGCCGTATTAAATGGTTCTAGCTATAAAGGAATTCTTGTGACTCTCTTGAAACATTTTTTAGACCAAACCAAGTTGAAAATGCAGTTTTCTGCCCGCACAATTTCATTTTTGTTGGGTATGGTTATTTTCCTCATCGTGTCTTTTGGCCATGCCACAGATTTAACAGATACGGCCGATCAAGAATTGTCACAACAAACCGATGAATTGTTAGGAACGCTAACAACACTCGTTGGCAAAAAAGATAAAGTTGTTGATAAAACGGGTGACGTGAAAGTCAAAATCAATGACTTAAAGGATGCCGTCAAAGTCCTTGAAAACAAGACTGAACGCACGAAAGTTATTAAGGTTCTATCCGCCCTTGCCTTGCTCAAACAAGAAACAGAAAAGAAACAAGGAACCGTAGAATACGTATCGTCCAAAATCACGGGGGCTATTGAGATAACGACTGAGGCTGTCATCAATTCAGTCAAACTTCTTGCCCATATTCCAGAAGGCATCTCTGCGCAAATCACATTTCTGCAAGAAGATAAAGGGTACCGCTCCAACAGCTATATTCTGCTGATGATTATGTTAACAGCCATTTTTTCGGGGTTAATTGCAGAATTCCTTTTGCGACGATTTTTTGTTTGGTCAGGATCAACCGAAGAACACGAATATCACTTAAGCAAACTACACCTCCATATCGTTCGCAACGTAACCCCCGTGATCGTTTTTGGCCTTATAGGCTACGGTATTATCCACCTCTCTCAACCAGAGGCCAATATCATTACCTATCGTGGTTATAACACCATGAATTTTATTATGATGCTGCGGACAATGTGGCTCTTGGTAAAAGTCTTATTTATGACACGTCCAACTAACTTAAATCAATCCGCAACGCCCGGATTTCAATTTATGTTAGCAGGCGTGCAGACTGTTGTGATTGGGATTTTATTTGCCGAAGTTGGCTATTACATGGGCATGCGCGAATTAGCCATAGACACATGGCTCAAAATCATTGGTTTTGGTGTTATGAGTCTTGTTATTATTGCTATTCACCGAAATCGCGATATGATCCAATCTCAATTTAAGCCTGATGATCAACATCTTTCTGGGTTTTCTTTACTCGTTGCAAAATTAACCGAGGTTATTTTTAAGAAAAGCCCACAAATCATTAGCATCTTGTTCGTTACGAGTTTTGTTTTATGGCTTGTTGATCTTCATTTAGTTGCAAAATTCCTTGCCATGGGTCTTATCAAAACAATCTTGGCAATGGGCGTTTTTATCTTTGGCCGCGATCAGTTATATGCCTGGATTTTCTATCGCAAACAAGCACAAACAACCGCTGAACAACAATCAGCCCCTTCTAGTCTGACCTATATCAAAGACTCTAGCACAAACATCTTGCAATTGATTTGGCATACGATGTTTATCCTGACACTAAGTGAAATTTGGGGAGCCGACCCCATTGAACTGGCCACATCACCAGGTGTACAACCCTATATCTCAAAAGCAATATCGATTGGTATTATTTTGGTGATTATTCGAACCTTGTGGGGATGGGCAGATCATATTGCCCAGGCTCATATTCGTGGCCGTTTAGTTGGCAAAAAAGTTATTGAATCTTCTCAGTTTGTCAAGACAGTGACCCCCATTTTGAACAGCGTTGCCCACTGGATTCTAGCAATCATGGCCATTATTCTTATTCTTGTTGAGTTTGGCCAAGATGTTCGCCCCATGCTCTATAGCTTGGGTGTTATCGGTATCGCCATCTCATTGGGTGCGCAGAGTTTAGTAAAAGACATCATCAACGGGATTTTGACTCTCATGGAAGGAAATATTGCTGTTGGTGAAGTTGTCACCATCGGTGCTAATACAGGTACCGTTGAATCCCTATCACTCCGCAGTATTGTGCTACGCCATTTTAACGGAGCCCTCCAGACGATTCCCTTTTCCGAAGTAACCAACATTATCAACAAATCGCGCGACTATACAAGTTATAGCATCAATTTTGCTGTCCCCCACCGAACGGATCTAGCTCGCGCTCTTGACCTTTTAAACCAAACTTTTAGCGACATCAAGGCTGATACCGAGTTTGGTAAAATGATTCTAGCAGACCTGGCCATCTCAGGTATTGATACAATTTCTGATACAGGAGTTACCATAACAGGATCTATTCGCATCAAACCAGATCCCAAGAATCGGTTTGGCCGTGCTTTTAATAAGTATTTGCAACAACACATGAAACAAGCAAACCTATATCCGCCAGCATCACAGCGCGTTATCAACGAAAGCGATTAGGTTCTGATAACCCAAAATGAGCCTTTAGGATAAAGTCGCTCTATGCCTTCTTCATTGCAACATAACACTTGACATAAAAATTAGCCCCCCTCATATATGGAGAAAGATTTCCCTGAAAGGATGAGCTATGAGAATTTTGACTGTATTTTTTCTTAACTTGCTAATAGTCAGCAATGAGCCTAGTTTGGCAGCAGATGAGCGTTTTACATCACAAGATGTGGCGATCCCTATCCTTCGATCTCAACTAGTAAATGCCATTTACACGTCAAATCAAGAAACATTGACGGCATTTTTGTCCGGAGAGTCTTCAGATAAACGATTGCAAAAAATACTGAGAGAGCCGCATCCCAAACCAAAAAAAAATCATCACGAGGCTCAATCTGATTTTCAGAGGAAACTCGATGGTTATACAGCAGAGAAACTGGTTTTAGATGCCCTTCGCGTTGTTGGCATTCAAGGGGCTATCCTTTTGTTCGGAAATTACCAGTTGTACGATACCCAGCCCAAAGATCAACAAAATAGTTTATTTAATAAGTTCGCTAAAGAATTTTCTGACGTGACTCTGATTCAATCCGCTGAATTTGCCGCATCTCGACAAAGCCCGGGGTATTTTTATTTCTTACGATATCTTCGACTAGAAAAAGGACGTCAGAGATCAGGCCAGAAAATAACAGATCAACAATTTCAATCAGTGATGGATTATGCCTTTAAATTATCTTGTCAAAAGGGGCTAACTGATTTTTCCCGCTGGTTAGTAGAGCATAGGGCTGAGCTGGGTTTTACCAAGCGAGGAATTACTGATGGTCTGAATCTGTCTTTGTTGCCATCCCATCAGAATCAAACAAAGGCAGTGTCAGATTTTATGAAGATGACAGAAGAGTATCCGGATCTATTTGAACCCAATAGAGATGTTTGTAGTTATTATTATCAAGTGGCAGCCTACGCTAAAGATTGTGATTTTATCCAACGCTTGATTCAGCATCCAACATGGGCACTACCGTCAAAGAAAATTGAGGATCATGTACTCAAGACCCTTGCTTTCCGAGGGCAATTTGACGAGGCTAAATGGTTTTTAACCCAAAAACCCGGATATCGCCCCCAAATTCCAACAGAGGCAATGACACAACACGCACGCCTATTACTAGAACAGTATAGATTCCAGGATGTAGAAGCATTTGTTCGTTTTTATCAGGAAGTATCTGTGGTTCCCGAAGAGGTAACAGATCTTTGCTTGAAACGATTAGCAAAAGAATCTCGAGTAGATTTCTATCAGTTCATTAAAGAAAACCCTAGGTTCGAGCAGCCTAGCGAGATGGGATTATTTGAGGCAGCCCGCGCCTCTTACGAGGAAATTAATCTTGAGCTATTTCCAGTGTTGCTACACGATCTATCGACTCAACAGATAGAGGCGTTATATCATAAGGTTCGTTCTCGGTTCAACATAGGGAATAGAATAGAGCCTAAGCTAAATACTCTGTTAGAGGAAGAATTCAAAAAGCGTGGCGTTAATATACCTTCATTGCTTGACTTTTTGGGTATTAAGTTTGACCCGATAGTCCCACTTGATGCTGCTAAGATGATAACCGAACTTAAACCAGAATATACACTCCTACCTGACCCTGATCATGGAGTCAGTGAACATCAGAATTAATTTTGTCCTGAGGAGTTCTCTTATTCCCAACGGCTCTTCAGATCTCAGAATGGCAATTTCATACCCGGGATATTCATGCCACCGGTGACTTTGCCCATCTCATCCGCCATTAAGGTTTCTTGTTTTCCTTTGGCATCGTTAAAGGCTGCGATAATTAAATCTTCGAGAACTTCAACTTCTTGCGGGTCAACCAAAGAGGGATCAATTTTCAAGGCTTTCATTTCACTTTTGCCCGTAATGGTAATTTGTACAAGGCCAGCCCCAGCTGATCCTGTGATCTCCATAGCATCCATCTTAGCCTGCATCTCAGCCATTTTTTGCTGCATTTGCTGAGCTTGTTTCATCAATTGTCCGATATTTTTCATGGAATAAAACTCCTTAGTGGATTGTTTCTTGCCGTTCAACTTTGGCAACTAGCCCAGGGAACTGAGCCATCATTTCTTTGATAAAAGGGTGGTCAAGAGCAGCTTGTTCCATTTGCTGAGCCTGTTTTTTATTTTGCTCAACAACGGTTTCTGCTCCGCCATCCGTTACCACCGTCACCACCCAAGATTGACCTGTTTGACGTGTCAGCAATGTCTCCAACTGACTTGGCAACGTTGTCGGGGCTTTAGCTCCCAAACGGACAACCAGTGCGCCAACATCAAAGGAAACCAGGTGGACATCTTGCATCAAATGACTGTAAAGAATAGGTTCGCGTGCCGATGCAACAAAACGCAATAAATCTTGGAAACTTGTGATCGGATTTGTAGGCTGTGCTGCCGTCTGAATCGATGGTTGAGATTCATGTTTCGGAGCAGCCACACGCGGTGTTGGTATCATTCCGCCCGTATTCCCACCAGAGGTCAATTTCAATAAATCCTCAGCAGAAGGCAAATCACTCAGATAAGCTAATCGAATCAAAACCATTTCAACGGCTTGATTAGGCAAAGGAGATCGCATGACCTCTTCATACCCCTTGGATAGAACTTGCCAAGCTCGCATTAAGACAGGCATGGATAATTTATCCGCCAAAGTCGCACCGTCCCGCCGATCAGATTCCGGCCACGTTACATCTGTCATCAAAGATCGATTGATCTTGAGACTCGTCACCCAATAGACCAAATCTAAAAGATCGTACAACAAAACAGTCGCTTCACTCCCACGCGTATAAAGATCCCGCACTTCGGCAACCGCTTCGGCAACTTTCCCTTCCATCAACAACGTTAACAGAATAAACAGGCGTCCCCGATCAACGACACCCAACATATTCTTAACAATGTCCGTTGTTACGTTACTTTGAGACAACGAAATTGCTTGATCCAACAAAGATAATCCATCACGAGCCGACCCGTCAGCAGCACGCACCAAAAGAGACAAAGCTTCGTCCTCAATTGTGGCTGCTTCCTTAGCACAAATCCCTTTAAAATAATCAAACAAGGTTTGTGGCGTAATACGTGCTAAGTCAAACTTCATGCACCGCGATAAAACAGTCTCCGGAATCTTCTTAAGCTCAGTTGTTGCAAAAATAAATTTTACGTGGGGCGGTGGTTCTTCTAATGTCTTTAAGAGTGCGTTAAACGCACTTTTTGAGAGCATATGAACTTCGTCAATGATAAATATTTTATAACGACCATTCACAGCCTTATAACGGGCAGATTCGGTTATTTCACGGATATCATCAACACCGGTGCGACTAGCCGCATCCATTTCAATGACATCCAAATGCCGATCTTCTGTAATGGCAATACACGAGGAACAAACACCACACGGATCAGCCGTTGAACCACCCTGACCGTCAGCCCCCTGACAGTTCAAAGCCTTGGCCAGAATACGGGCTGTTGTGGTCTTACCAACACCGCGAATACCGTGCAGAACAAACGCATGCGGCAACCGATTAGCCTCAATTGCCTGCGTCAAGGTTTTGACAAGTAATTCCTGCCCTACTAATTCAGACATGGTCTGAGGGCGGTACTTACGAGCTAAAACACGATAATTGATAGCAGATTCGGTCATGAGAATGAGTCGCTCCTGTTAAAAGTCGTGGAAGGTTGATACGACCCGACCGAGCCTTCACCTTGGCTGCTGTCTTCCGACCCTGACCAGATGAGCAAAGGAGCCGCCCGCACAACCTTCCACTTTGGACTATAGCAAACCTCAAAAGGTTTGTCTTGTGCTAATCTTCAAGGCCGCCAATTCTCTGGGACAAAGCAGCCTCGAGGTAATCATCCAAATCACCATCAAGAACACCTTGCGCATTGCCTTTTTCAACACCTGTTCGCAAGTCTTTGACCATTTGATAGGGTTGCAATACATATGAGCGAATCTGGTGCCCCCAGCCAATGTCAGTTTTGCTGGCTGACGTCGCCATGGCTGCTTCTTCCCGTTTACGAAGCTCCAGTTCATACAAACGCGCTTTGAGCATCGACATGGCTTGGGCGCGGTTGCGATGTTGCGAGCGATCATTTTGACATTGCACTGCAATATTGGTTGGTAAGTGCGTGATTCGAATCGCGCTTTCGGTTTTGTTAACGTGCTGACCGCCCGCACCTGACGCACGATAGGTATCAATCCGCAAGTCTTTTTCCTCAACAACAATGTCAATAGAATCATCAATCTCAGGATAAACCCACACGGACGCAAAACTGGTATGGCGACGAGCATTGGAGTCAAAAGGTGAAATCCGTACCAATCGATGTACGCCACTCTCTGTCTTCATCCAACCATAAGCTTGGAACCCGGAAACCTTGACCGTGATGGATTTCAGGCCGGCTTCGTCACCTGGATTTTCATCGATAAGCTCAAGTTTATACTTCTTTGATTCAGCCCAACGGCTGTACATACGCGCCAACATATGTGTCCAGTCTTGCGCCTCAGTTCCCCCTGCCCCGGCATTAATTTCGATAAAGCAATTGTTAGCATCTGCCTCACCGGAAAGGAGTGTCTCAAGTTGCAGGCGACCACACTCTTTTTGAAGATCAAAAATACCTTGTTCAGCTTCTTGAACGATACTCTCATCACCCTCGAGTTCACCCAACTCAATAAGGCCGATATTATCGTCAAGGCGTTGGCGTAATGCTTTGATCTTCCCAATGGCGTTCGTCAAAACCTCTCGTTCTTTCAAGATTTTCTGGGCAGACGGCGCATCATCCCACAATGTCGGCGACTCAGCCTGTTGATTCAAATCATCCAAACGTGCCAAGGCTTTATCCCATTCGAGATGACGTTTAATCAAATTTAGATTTTGCTCAATCAGTTTCGCTGCACTGTCGACTTCGGCACGCATTATTAATTCCTTAGATAGGTCGGCTATTTCGTCTTATACCAAATCCCAGATTAACTTAAGTAAAATGGGGCTTGGTATTAAAATACCTGATTTATCAATACGGTTGCAAGGATTGTATAGTTTGAATTATTTAATTCGACTATAGAGTCGCGTTAGTTGAATTTAAGGGATAATTTTTCCTTCCCATAAATCAGCCAAGAACTCCTCTATAGGGAAAACTTCGATCTTAACGTCATCGATATTCATGACCCGTTTACGAGGTTCAAGACTAACAACAATACTTCTTTGAGGCTGATGTTCCTTTGAAAACGCAACTATCCCTTTGATGTCTCGACGTTCGATCGGACTTGATATTTTAGCTTCAATCGCAATCGTCCCTCTAGCTAAGATAAAGTCAACCTCAAGCCCCGTTTTGGTTCGCCAATACTTGATATCAATTTGTTTATGATTGAGCTCTTTATAAGCAAGGAGCTCTAAAAAGAGATAATGTTCAAAAGCGTGCCCTGCTTCAGACCCCTTAAGAGAGTCTATAGGTGCATTCCCTTTCAAGAACCGAATAAGACCCGTATCAAAGAAGTAAAATTTCGGGGAACTAACAATCAGTTGTCGACGCTCACTTTTAGCAAAAGGAAAAACAAGATGCCCAACCAACATATCAACTAAAAGCTCAACATATCCTTGAACTGTTTTGATACTTACCCCAGTTTCTCGCGCTATATTTGAAAAGTTCATAAGTTCCCCATTCGAGAAACCAACGGCCTCCAAAAAACGCCCAAAGGCATCTAATTGCCGAATACGACTCTCCCATTGAACTTCCGGAATTAAATAATCAGCTAAATACCCCTCCATCTCTCTCGATGGTTGATTGGGTGATAAATAGTGAGATGGCAATAAACCATGATTGAGAATCCGTTTCAGATCAAATTTGGGAAATTCCGGAAAACAGAGTGGTGTAAAATTCTGACGCCAAGCACGCCCGCCTAAAAGGTTTGCTCCCCCATGTTTTAACCGTCTTAGACTAGAGCCACAAAGAATAAAAGAGCAATATAAGTTAAACTTTTTTGGATGAACGTCAATATAAGTTAAACTTTTCTGGATGAACCTCCATAAAAGTATAACTTTTTTGGAGTTTAAATCAAATCAATGTCGATCACGTTCTTGTCGTTAACAGGATCATGGCTGGTTTGCAGAATGGCACCACCACTTGCAATATGGCTCTGCATCAGGGTTGTAAAAAATGCACGGGCATGAGCATCCAGATTATCGAGGGGCTCATCCATGATCCAAAGTGGGCGTTGACACAGAATAAACTGACTCAAGGCAAGTTGCCGCTTGAGGCCTGCTGAGAGTTGATGAGCAGAAAGGTCCCACAAATGGTCAACCGGTGTTGGTTTAAGAGGCACCTCAAACCAATCACACAAAAACATCAATTGTTGGCCAACGGTCATTTGCTCACGCAAACCATTCCCATGTCCCAAATAAGCATACGGCGACACAGATACTGAACCGGCGGTCGGCGGAATAAGACCAACAATAGCCTTGAGAAGCGTAGACTTGCCACAACCATTACGCCCTCGGATTACAACCCAATCTCCGGGGCGAACGCACAACGAGAAATTGACAAGAACAGGATCATCATCCCGAAAAACGGACAGATCTTTAAGGCTTAATAAGACCTCAGAAGTCAACGCATCGTCCATTCTTTTCCCAATCTCCATACCGTGTTGGCTCTACTTTTTCTACCTCTGCCGATTCATCAGCAGGTTGAGGGTTTTCAGCCTTTTGTTCAGTGTCGTTAACTTGTGGATCGGGCATGGGGAAAACTTAACTTTTAAGATGGGTTTTGCTATACTGAAACTAGTATAAATATTCTCTTATGGATGGCCAACCTAAAAATGAACAATCCTCGCACCTTTATTCTGATTGCTGTGATTGCCGGGTTGTTTATTGCTATAGGCCATCTCATCGCAGGCCCCCGTGGCGCACTTTTTGCCCTTGTTTTGGCCGGACTCATGAATTTTTATGCGTATTGGAATTCCGATAAACTTGTCTTACGGATGTACGGTGCTCAAGAAAGTTCCGCCCAAACACATCCTGATCTGTACCGTATCGTTCAAACCTTGGCACAACGCGCAGATCTTCCCACACCACGCGTTTACATCATCGATTCAGACCAGCCCAATGCGTTTGCCACAGGTCGCAACCCTGACCATGCAGCTGTTGCTGTTTCAACGGGTCTTCTCCGTCTTTTAGATTCGCAAGAAATCGCCGGCGTTATCGCCCATGAACTTGCCCACATTGCCAACCGCGATACTCTGACGATGACAATCACGGCAACCCTAGCCGGTGCCATTGGATACCTCGCACAACTCCCCTTTTTGTTTACCAGCCACCGTTCTGATAACCATAAATCCCATGGCGCGATCGTGCATTTGATTGTTATGATTCTGGCTCCCATGGCAGCCATGCTCGTCCAAATGGCGATATCACGAACCCGTGAATATTCAGCAGATGCAATAGGTGCCCATATCTGTGGCGATCCTAAAGCCTTAGCTTCTGCTCTCCGCAAGATCGAACAAGCAACCCATCGCATTGATAATCCAATTGCCGAAGAAAACCCTGCAACTGCCCACCTCTTTATTATCAATCCACTCGTTCATGGGGGGATGGATAATTTATTTTCAACTCACCCAACAACAGCCAATCGCATTAAGCGGTTGTCACACCTTGAAATCAATCAACCCAAAACAATAATAAAAAACAAAGGACCCTGGGGATAGTTATGATTAAAATTGCACCCTCTATTTTATCAGCAGATATTTTAAATTTAGGCCGTGATCTGAGTGCCATCGAACAAGCCGGTGCCGACTGGATCCACGTAGACGTCATGGATGGCCGGTATGTGCCTAATATTACCTATGGCCCTGCTTTGGTCAAAGCCGTACGATCCACAACAAACTTACCGATCGATGTGCATTTAATGATCGCACCAGCCCAACCCCACATTAAAGCCTTTGCCGAAGCCGGGGCAAGCATCATCACGGTTCATCCCGATGCGGACATTCATACTCACCGTGTACTCTCTGACATTAAAAGCTATGGCATCAAAGCGGGGATAGCCTTGAATCCGGGCACACCGGCATCGATGATAGAGCCGCTCATTCCCCTTGTTGATTTAATTTTAGTGATGTCTGTGAATCCGGGATTTGGCGGACAAAATTACATTCCTGAAGTGACCTCGAAAATTACAGATATTCGACAGATGATTGACCAGTCGGGACGCACCATTGATTTAGAGGTTGACGGTGGCATTAATCTGTCCACAGCCAAAAGTGCGATTGCCGCAGGAGCCACAGCTCTTGTTGCCGGTGCTGCGATTTTCGGACAATCTTCAGAACACTATGCAACTGTAATTTCTGGATTAAGAGGGGATAATTAAATCATGAGTGCCTATCTCCATCTCCAGCAATGGCCAACACCCCCTGACAAGTCAGGGCTAATTCAAAGCGTTAATCAGAAAATCCGCCTTGTTTGGCAAAAAAACCCCTTATATTCCCTCAGCCTCCGCGGACGAGGAACGAGTAACCTTGCTATTATCCCAACGGACTCTTGGCCAGGATCCTTAACAGAGGGACGACAAATCATCGAGGGGAAATTTATCCTCGGGAGTGAAACCGCCTTACTTCAGCATCTGTGGTACCCCAAGCATTTATCCCAATCTGCACTGGCTGAACTCCATAGTTTTGAATGGCTTCGGGGTTTACGTGCCCACGGCGAAAATATTGCACGACGCACTGCTCGCCAGTTAATCCTAAACTGGATTGATCGCAATCAAGACTGGAAAACATTAGCTTGGCGTCCTGATATTATCGGAAATCGCCTGAGCAATTGGATTGGTCTCTATGACTTTTTTTGTGCCAGTGCTGATGATAGTTTTCGCGCTCAATTTTTTAAGAGTCTGTACCGTCAAACACGCCACTTATCTCGCAGTTGGATGGATGTTCCAACCTCAGCACAAAAACTCTATGCTTTGCATGGTTTAATCCATGTCCTTATTTGCCTGAACCATGAAACCCATCGTCTGCCCGGATTGATCCGCCATTTGGATAAACTTGTGCGCCAGCAAATCTTTGCAGATGGCGGTCATTGTAGCCGCTCCCCTATCCTACAACTCATGATCATGCGTTTGCTGATTGACCTCAAAGCTTTATGCCGACAAGCAGCTATATCCCTGCCGGAATCCATCCACGAAGCTATTCAGAAAATGGCTCCTCTGGTTCGACTCTTTCGCCACACGGACGGTGGGATCGCGTGTTTTGGCCCTTATCAAAAGATTAACTCAAATCTTGTTGATATGGCTCTCACTCTATCTGATGTACGTGGTCGCCCCCCACAAAATGCCAATGAAATGGGATACGAACGCGCCACAGCAAAATCAGGTCTTATTCTCTTTAACAAAGTACCGACCCTGCTCCGCTCCCCCTGTAACAATATTGAAGAAGGAACAGGGATTTTCAACTTTGAATGGAGTTCAGCCAAACGGCGCATTATTACCTATGCTGATGTAGTTTTACAATCAGACCGAGGACTATATGCCCAAGCCCTAAAATCATCGCACGGCCATTTACAGGTCAACAATAAAACCCACATCGAAGGGGCATTGATTGAGGGTGAATACCAAAGCCACCATCCCACATGGAGTTTTGCACAAGCGCGCAGTTTGTATTTGAACAATAAGGAATATGATTTTCGCGGCGAAGATATTATATCAACCCATGTATCGGGCATGTTTGCTCTACGTTTTGTCTTTCATCCGGATATGAAAGTCACCCATCACGGCAAAAAGATTTATATTGAAACGCCCGATGATCAGCGTTGGATTTTTATGAGCAACTGCTCGGATATGCACATTGAAATGTTGGATACCAGTTACCCGGCACAAATGCTTTTGGTTATGGGGCAACTCACCCCCAATAAGACTAAGCGGATTCGCTGGGCTTTTCGGGGGGAGTGATATCCTCACTCAGCTTAGGTCAGATAATTTCTTGAGCAAGCTCTTCGGCTTGCCCTACAATCTCTTTCCATGCGTCTGTAGATTGGTCACCAATACGTTTTGCTTCATTCCAAATCTTTTCTGATCGAGAATTGCCTTTGTATTGCATGGTTGTTGGTTGGAGCTGTGATGCTATAGCATCAATAGCAATATGCGCAAAAGTCTTGAGCTGGGTTCTTGCTGCATCTGAATATCCAAGATCAGCCCCTAGTGTTTCAGCTTGAAGTTTCCATTCTGCAGTTTTTGCAGCCACATCAACGATTGTTGCGCCAATCACAGTTTGTTCATTAACCTGAGTAAGATTATTATCAGGCGTCCAGAATTGGTTCATATTTGTAAGATAGCTCAATGTGATTTGTGCCGTTTTAACATCGACAGATCCTTGTTCATTCCATGTTAACGTCAGAGTCTGGCTAACTTTTGGCCCTTGCCAAACTTCAACTTTTGTAATTTTTTTCAGCCCTCTACGGCCAGATTCCGTATGACCCGTTTTCCATTCAACGGTCTGTTGACTTGGTTTTACATCAACTTGAAGACCTTCGATGTCAGTTGCAAACACAGATACCGTGGTCACAAGAAAGGCAAGCGTTAGTTTTTTTAACATTCATTTTCCCCTATAAATACGTCATTCAGAGTACAGTTGCATTATAGGGATTTCATCAGGAAATTGCAATCTTTTTCAAGCAACATCTTTATCAGGATCAACCAACTCCATGGATTGGATCGATCGCGGTGTGGCATCCACATGATCTAACTCTTCCATCACGGTTGAGGATGAATCAATGTCCTTAAATTTTCGTGCCGTGACAAGCACACGACGTTCTAACGTGCCTAGCGTTTGGTTATAACAATCGACAGACTGGCTAAGGTGCTTACCCAGTCGACTAAAATGCTCACCCATGTCACTAATTCTTTTATATAATTCTTTACCCAATTCACTGATAACACGGGTACTTTCTGTCAAGGCTTCTTGACGCCAGCCATAGGAAACAGCACGCAGCAAGGCAATGAGCGTGGTCGGGGTTGCCAAAATTACTTTTTCTTTCACCCCAACCTCAATCAAAGACGGGTCACATTCCAAAGCCGCACTGAAAAAAGTCTCACCCGGTAAAAAGAGAACTACAAATTCAGGCGTATCATTAAACTGATCCCAATAAGCACGTTGGCTAAGGGCACGAATATGAGCGCGGACTTGACGGGCATGGTCTTGCATTTTCTGCTGACGCTCCCGATCATCCTGCGCTTCGAGTGCTTCAAGATAGGCTGATAGCGGTGCTTTGGCATCGACGATGATTTTTTTTCCACCAGGCAGATTAATAATCATATCAGGTCGCATACGCCCTGTTTCGGTATTGGTTGAAACTTGCTCAAGAAAATCACAGTGAGAAATCATCCCCGCCATTTCCACAACACGTTTCAGCTGCATTTCCCCCCATTGACCACGGACAGACGGCGCACGCAACGCCTTGACCAGGTTCGATGTTTCAAGACGCAGATCCTTTTGCGCGCCCACCAATTCCTTGACTTGCTCACGCAAGACCTCATAAGCCCCAACCCGTTGTTTTTCTAAATCTTGGATTTTTGTGTCGACCTTCAGGAGGGCTTGTTGAACAGGAGTCATCATTTCAGCAATGGCTTTTTGACGATGCCCTAAATCACTGCGCGCTGATTCCTGGAATTTTTCAAGAGCAGTCTGGGCAAGATGTAAGAAAGATTTGTTGTTGGTTGATAACGCTTCGGCGGACAAGCTCTTAAACGTTTCCCCAAGACGAATCTGGGCATTCTCAAGCAATTGGATCTTATCGGCGGCCTGCTGCCGTTCATAAGTAAGGGCGGATTGAAGTTCGGCAATTTGAGCACGCAGCGTACTGCTTTGCTTAGTTGTCTCTGAAAGCTGAGATTCAAGCGTTTCTGTTCGTTGCGCTTTTTCTTCAGCAACAGCCCGCGCCGCCATTTCCACGGTAAAGGTTGCCTGCATCTCAAAAATCCGATGTTCACGATCTTGAACATCTCGACGCACATCAGACAAAATCATATCCAGACGTTGCAACTCACTGTCAGATCGTTCCAAAGCATGACGGTATTGCCAGCGAACAGTCATCCAGACAAAAAGACCCGTTGCAAAGGCAGCCAACCCCGCCAGAAAATACGACTTTTGTTGAAGTAGATCAATCATCGTCCCAAACCCTTCCTTTTTTTACATCATAGGGCAATTTTGGAACAGGCCACAAGCTGAATATGCAATATTAGTGCGGCTATCGCTCTAGCTATATTCGCTTGTACCGTAAAGTTATAAGTTGGATTCCCATATGCATAATGAGTCCGCAAGCCACACCACTGAGCAAATCTTTATAAAGAGTCACACCAACAGTAATAATAAAGGGGGCAAAAACCGCCCATCCTTGCTGATAATGATCCATAAATTCGCGGGGAGATCCAAGGCGCAAACCAACGACGATAAGAATAGCAGCAAGAACAGTCAAGGCTGTGTAGTCCATGACGTCGGGAAAGAGTAAAACAACAAAGAGAAGTAACAACCCATGAATAAAATTCGACAGACCGGATGTTGCACCATAATCAATATTGGCGCGCGTTCGAACGATTTCAGAAATCATTGGCATTCCCCCAATCAAACTACTGACAAGATTGGCGATTCCCAAAGACCTTAGATCTTTGTTTAAATCGGATGGCGGTTGATCTGATTTAATAGAATTAACGGCACAAACAGTCAACAAGGATTCTGTTGCACCGATGAGTGTAAAAATAAAAATATGCTTCAGACTCGTGAACGATAAAACATCTGAAAAATCAGGAAATCTTATTGCTGATAAAACATGTGTCGGAAGATCAATATAGTCTTCGGCAGAAACCATATAAATTTTACCGGCAAACTCATAAACAAAATCATGATTGAATCCAAAATAAGCTGTGACAACAATAATCCCCACTAAGGTTAAAAGAGTTGCAGGAATATACCGCGAAAGAGCCACCTTATTCCACGTTACATTTACCAAGAGTGCAATACACCCCAACAGAAAAATAAGTGGATTCATCTGCGTCAAAGCATAGGGTAAATTAAGAAATAGCTGCGGAATACTCACCTTAATGTGATGAACCCCCATCAAGACATAAATCTGTTTAATAACGATAATTAATCCCACTGCAGTCAGCATACCATGAATCACGGAACCGGGGATTTTCTCAGCAACAGTGGCTTGGCGACATAGAGCAATGGCGATTTGCAGAACAGCGGCTACAGCACCAACGGCAAGCGTCTTTTCATAACCAAGCTCCATGACCGCGGCGAGGACAACGACAATCATACCGGCAGCCGGCCCCTTAATCGTGTACGGAGAACTCCCCAAAAAAGAGGCAATCAGGCCACCGACAATAGCTGTGATAATCCCTGCAATAGGAGGGAAATGACTCGCGACAGCAATCCCGAGGCACAAAGGCAACGCCAATAGGGAAACACTAAATCCGGAAATAAGGTTTTTACGTAAATTCATTATTTTTCTTAGTCTTGTAAGGTTAAAGCTATGACGCATCTTGCAACTAAGATCTAGTTTTTTACCATACAGGTCAACAGAATTCTGACCTCAAGCCCACAATGCTTTTTGTACTTTGGAATTATCCGGGATGTTCAGGGAATCCATAAACTGCAACATGGCTAGTTTGCGATACAAACCATCTTCGGCAATAAGTTCAGCGTGAGTGCCAACAGCATCAACACACCCTTGGTTTAAGACAATAATCTTATCAGACTTTAAGACCGTTGCTAAACGATGGGCAACAACCAATGTTGTCTTTTTCATCATCAGGGTTTTCAAGCTTTCTTGGATTAACGCTTCGCTTTGCGCATCAAGGGAACTCGTTGCCTCATCTAAAAGAAGGATAGGTGCATCCCGCAAAAAGACCCGAGCCAAAGCCAAACGCTGTTTTTGCCCCCCGGATAAACGAACACCTTTGACACCCAGTTGCGTATGAAGCCCCTGAGGAAGTCCCTGTATTACATCCATCAAATGCGCCGCCTCCAGAGCATTCCAAACTTCAGTCTCAGACGCAGATGGCCTGGCATACACTATATTTTCATAAAGGGTTCCGGAAAAAATCATAGGATCTTGAGGAACGATACCAAACCGAGAACGCAGCACCGATAAGGATGTCTCTTTAATATCAACGCCGTCCACATAAATAGATCCCGCCGTTGCATCATAAAATCGTAATAAAAGCGACAGAATTGTACTTTTTCCGGATCCGGAAGGACCAACAAGAGCAACTTTTTCACCCGGAGCAATCGACAACGTCACATCACGCAAAACATCTTTACCGGGGTGACCCGGATAAGAAAAACAAACATTATGAAGAGCAATTGTCCCTCGTGGCTGATTGGGCAGAGCCCTTGGCGTATGAGGTGACTGGATTTTAGGTGACGTCTCTAAAATCTCAACAAGACGTTCCGCTGCCCCCGAAGCACGCTGAATATCTGCATAAATTTCACTGAATGAAGCAATCGATCCCGCAGCCGTCAACGCATAGAACAAAAATGACGTCAGTTGCCCTGCAGAAAGGTTCCCCTTTAAAACATCTTGCCCACCGATCCACAACAACCCGCTAACCCCAATAAAAACAAAGGTCATAACCAGAAATGTTAACCAAGACCGATTCAAGAGATACTGATTTGATCTTAAAAAGGCACGCGTTGATGCCGCTTTAAACAAATTAAGATCTTGGGTTTCACGTTGAAAAGCATGGCATGTTCGAATGCTCATCAACGATTCTTCGAGGTATCCCGACAAATCGGCAACCGCATCCTGTGTTATTCTGGACGCTGCTTTGACCCGTTTCCCAAACGCTAATAACGGTAGGATAACTAAAGGGATGATCAAAAGTGACAAGGCAGAAAGCCTCATGGACATGGTCAACATCATAGCAACGCCACCAATAAACAAAAGCAAATTGCGAATTGCTAAGGCCACCGAATTGCCAATAAGAATTTGAATCAACGTTGTATCTACTGTTAAGCGAGAAATAATTTCCCCCGGACGCACCGTCTCGAAATAGCCAACATCAAGTTTCAGAAGATGATCATGGATCTTTTCTCGGATATCCGACATGACTTTTTCACCAAGCCATGAAATGAAGTAGGTTCGCCCAAAACTTGCAACAGCCATCACAACAACACTGATCAACAGAAAGAGAATGGCTTGATTCAACGCACTTGAACTCTCATGGGAAAATGCCTGATCAACAAGGTTACGAAGCCCAAGGCCAACACCTAAAACCGAAATCGCCGCAAGAGCCAAGGATAACAACCCCAAACTCAATTGCCCTTTGTATTTGAACACAAAGGGAATAAAACGACTGAGAATCGCTATGTTGTTACTACTCGGGCGTTGAGGTTTGGTTGTATAATCAACAGAACTTTTTTCACGCATGCGGAATATGAATATCCTGATTAGTTATGGTGCTTAACTCTGTTGAGAGTACATCAAACAAAGTACGTTGGCTACGGGTACATTGCCACACCCCCGTATCCAGCAAGGTAAAATGATGAGCCCCCGTTAGAGCAGAAGAATACCAGATCTGATGCGTCACACCATGATAATTCAACAAAAAATGACGATTCTGGCTATCGACAATCAGTAAATCTTCGTCATTAGGTTCGATTTCCAGATCCGGGATATGTCGTTCAAGATAATCCGACACGGATCGCAACACTTGTCGAGCAATTTGTCGTTGGTTTTGCATGAAATTTCTTTGATTCATTTGATGTAAGTGGTGGAGCCAAGGAGGATCGAACTCCTGACCTCTACAATGCCATTGTAGCGCTCTCCCAGCTGAGCTATGACCCCACGATCAGATTACTCTCAAAGTAAACTAATCTTACCCCATATTGCAAGGGAAAAAATGATTTGTTTGATTTTGAGAATTACAGTAAATTAAGCAAATGTAGAATCTATGACATTTGGAAGAAGGTATTGATGAATTTGCCTGTAAAGTTACTTATCGCATACTATGTAAATCTTATTTCTTTAAGTCATGCTGGTTTTTTTACAGAATATTGTAATCTTAATGACGCACTGGAAAAAGGGAAAAAATATGCTGATATCCTTTATCCCGGGATCCTTTATGCAGATTCAGCCGATGGCAAAACCTGCTTAGATTACGCATCTGCTTTTCCCTATTCTGTTGATGGTTCTGAAGAAACATCTACAATTCTTAGCTGCGGCCATTTTTTAACTCAGGTTAAAGATCGCGACCCCGACTGTAAAATTTATTTTAAATCATCATCTGGACAGACCTACCCCGTTGTCCGAACTATTAATCAATGGACTTCTAATCCTATACAGTCAATCAGTACAATTTCAACCGACTTCTCTGTATATGAAATCTCATCTCAGACCGCATGCTGTTCTAGCTTACTTGTTCCAGATCAAACTGATGCTAAGTCCATTGAGTTGATGACATTATCTTGTGGTTGGCATATAGACCTATCCAATACAGGTACAATTAGGACAGATCAAAAACCTGCATTATGGTCCAGTCAATTTCAAGTTGATTCTGGTATTTTATCAACCGTTATTAATCCAGATACACTCTTAAAACTCTCTACAACCAATTATGAAGAATGGTTTTTTGGTTCTTCTTTGGCAATCACTCCACAAACATTTTTGCATGATAGTGGTTCAATGTGGTTCAGAGAAAACAACGGAGGATACGAATTATGGGGACTCACATCTCATACGAGTTTTGTCCCTAGGTTCGTCATAGATGGAAGACGGGGTAACTCGATCTCTTCACATTCGTGCTCTTTCTTGTATACGCCTTACAAAATTGAGTCATATCCAATAGAACCTAGCTGCGAGAAACTTAACTACGGAAACTTCATAATCAATCTAACCAGCCATAAATCAAGGGGGGCATTTCTCCCCCCCCTTCAAAAGGTAAAATAAACGATTAGCCTAGTAATTCTCACCTCTAGCTTGTCGGGACTGCCTAAACCTCTCCCTCATTTGATCCATTTCATCAGCAGAATGCTGTGGTCTATCAGTATTCTGATTATTCCCACCCTGTAGCAAACTACCTGGTAGCGGTAGAGGTGGTGGTGCCGGAGGTGTACCACCCTGCTGTGGAAGTTGTGGTGGCGGAGGAGCTGCATTCGTGTTAGGTGGTGGTGGCGGATTACTTGTACCCGGGGATGGGGCTATCCCCGGCTGTCTTAATTCTGCATCTAGCGACGATGAAGAAGAGACAGAATCAGACTTTAACCTTAAATCAACTTTATCTAATAAGAATGTACGTTTTTGTGGAGACGGCATCTTATCAAGAGCATAAATCAAGGCCTTAAGTTCATCTTCATTCATTTTCCGGAGAGCATTTTCATTCAGGAGTTCCCTGAGATAGTATTCACCAAATGAAGCTGAATCCTGACCGAAGTCTGTCTCATCGTGAGCTAGATAGAGTATCTTCCAAAAGGGTGACTTCCTATACTCGTGAATCAATGCAGCCTTTTTTTCATCTGTAAGCTGCGCATAGTACGCACGAACTTGTTCATATTTTGTTTTACATTCCGCTAAATAAGCCTCTCTCTGCTCTTTCTCTTCAGCAGTTTTTGCTGAGTCTCTTTGCCTCATTGCTTCTGCTGCTAATGCTCTTCTACGAGTATCTTCTACTCGCTTATTTTTAAACTGTTCATAAGTCTGCCGATCAAACAAAGATTCATGAAGTTGTTTGTCTAAAAATTCGAGTTCATTCTCTTCATCAGTGGTAACGCTCCCACTCATAACTTTATTTGTAAGTTCCGCAATTCTAGCCTTAATTTGAGCATCACTCTCAGCAAGAAGATTCGCAATCTCTTCTCGAGAAAGACTCGTATAATCTACAGAAGGTTGCATTCCAACAGTTGGGCCATAAGATCCCCCCGGTGAACCGGATTGCGGTTGATATTGCTGAAGCGGAGCACTTATAAGCTGATTGTAACGATCTACTGCATCCTTGGTAGCACCTTTCTCATCAAGAGCTCTTTTAGCATTTTGATCCCCTTGACTTGCCCTTGCTTGAAGAGTTTTTATAGCCTCTACAGTACTCCTTTTAAGCTGCATACCGGTGCCGGTGATCGATATAGGAGCAGGACCGTCCATCGCATTCGCATCGAGAACCGCTATAGAAAGCAGCAGTGCCGTTGTTAAGTATTTCATAATTAAACCTCTACATAAATTATTGAACCCATAGAACACTATAGGTTAAAAAAGATAAGAAAGTCTTAATGACGTTGAAAAAACTTTAGGACGTGCCGTCAAATTAATATCACCAGGAAGCAATCCTGCACCTGCATCAAAAGTATGACGTGTCAACAGTTTTCTATATTTTGTATACTTAAAATCAAGTCCAACCATGAAATTTTGAATTTGTTTTTCCGCACTTACTCCAAGTACAAGCCCTGACAAAGCTTTTGACTTGCTATTGCGAATCGTCAATATATTTTGCGGATCGTAGGTTAACGTTGTACGTTCTTTAAAATGTCCGCGATCAAAACCGACAGCTAAGAGCCCCGCTAGACCATTACACCGAACACCAGCTCGTGCAATAAAACCGTAATTATACTGACGTTCTAGCTCTTTACTGT
Organism: Candidatus Paracaedibacteraceae bacterium; assembly: GCA_019636035.1. Lineage (GTDB taxonomy): Bacteria > Pseudomonadota > Alphaproteobacteria > Paracaedibacterales > Paracaedibacteraceae > Paracaedibacter. The sequence goes on along the minus strand of JAHBYI010000001.1, from coordinate 694,189 downwards.
AAAATCTATTCTGAGGAATAATATCTTGCCTCACATCTGTAAAGCGGGATTTTACGGTCGAACGACCAAAATAAACCTCAGGACCAAAAACGAAAGCAGTAACTGTTGGCTGCCACAATGCCCCACCAAAAATAGAAAGCCCAATATTGCTGTTTGACATACTTTTGCCACTACTCAAAGGCGTCGTGACAAGCACTCCGGTAGCATCATCCTCCGTTACAGCATCGCTACGCTTTCCGGACAGATGATCAAGCCCTCCCATAAGACCAACATAAGCATTGAATTTCTTTGGAGCATCAGCAAACGCTGAACCAATCAATGTTGACAACATAATTGCAGAATAAATATTCGCGCGCATCATTAAAATCCCTGATAAAATTAATTACAGTTAATTGTATAATGATGGGTTGCAAAAAGTAAATGGTTACTAAAATGTTAATATAAGGAACAACGAAAGTTACACTGCCCCCCCCACATGCCGAACTAGCAAAAACGGATTTTCTCTACCTATTTGAGTATTCAAACGACAGTTACGTTAATGGTATCACTCCACAATATCCCCTTTGAGTCGGACATAGGAGACAACCTTGTTAACACCATCAACATGACGAGCATGGTGGACAACCATGTCAAGCTCAGCCTTATCCTGGGCAATCCCCATAAGATAGACATTACCGCTCAGGGTTTTGATGCTGTAATTGACAGATTGGATATTTTGGTCAAATAACAGCTTGGATTTTACCTGTGTTGTGATCCAGCTATCTTTGGCATAGGTACCAAAAGAAGCCCCTTTAGAAACAGAGATATTGTCAATAACGCGCTTGACCCCTTCGACGCTCCAGGCAATACGAACCGCTTCCAGGTGCATCTCATTCGTATCCACAGCCCCCGTCAGCATCACTTCCCCGTTTTGAACCATGACATTAACAGCAGCATGGAGGTTTGGATCCTGCTGATATAACGCAACAGTGATTTTTGTTGAGATCTTAGTGTCGGTCAAGGATCCGGAAACACCCTTTTCTTTCACCATGGCACCGCCAACAACCGCAGCACCACCACCGATTATCGCTGGCGCACAAGCAGACATGACAAGAGTTGTTACAGATAAAACGATGATATTTTTGTTCATTATAGTCCTCCGTTTAAGCAACACGCCAGGCATCTTTTAAGTGGTGCACCCACCAGGGCGTAACCACAATGACATCGAGCCTGAGGCTGTTGGTGTTCAGTCTACTCGAAGCAAGGTACATTTGGCCAGCATTTTCGATACGCCCTTGTTGATGTGGTGTAATAGCGTCAAGCCCGCTTAACAGGGTTCTTCGTCGCTTAACCTCAACAAAGACAAGCATCTTACCACGCTTTGCAACTAAATCAATTTCCCCCCAGGGCGTTTTATAGCGTCGTGCTAAGATCCTGTATCCCTTAAGCAATAACAAGACAGCAGCACAATATTCAGCAAAAATCCCCTTGGTATAGCTTGTCCATCTCATTTTAAAGACAAGGCTCGTTTGTAAACCTCTTTACGAGGAAGCCCCAAAGCACCGGCAACCAAAGTACAGGCATCTTTTAAGCTGTGTGATTGTAAGGCATCCCGAATCGCCTGATCCAAATCAATCCCCGTTAAATCACTGGATTGAGCCGGAGGGGAAAGTACGAGAACAAACTCACCACGGATTTTATCCCGGGATGAAAAATCGGCAATAACATCATCCCACGTCCCTCTGACGACTTCTTCATGAAGCTTGGTTAATTCGCGAACCACAGCAATGTGCCTATCGGCAAAAACAACGGACAGACTCTCCATTGTTTTAATAAGGCGGTGAGGTGATTCATACAAAATCAAAGTTGCACTAATGTCTTTATACAGAACAGCATCCTTTGGGTTAATGAATCCCAGGAACATAAACTTATCAGTCGGTAGCCCCGACAACGCTGCTGCTGTGATAACCGCTGATGCCCCGGGAACAACGGTCACAGGCAGAGCCGCATCCTGTAAAGCACGGACAATCATGAACCCGGGATCACTGATGAGCGGCATGCCCGCATCACTAATCAAGGCAATAGCTTGTCCTGATTGAATACGCTTGATAACTTCCGGGATCATTTTCTCTTCGTTATGATCATGCAAGGCTTTCAGGGGTGTCTTGATGCCAAAGGTATCGAGCAGAGGCCTGCTGGTACGGGTATCTTCACAATAAATCAGCTCAACACGTTGCAACACATCCAAGGCACGGAGCGTAATATCTCCGCGATTGCCGATGGGGGTTGCAACAATATAAAGACCAGGTTTTACCGCCGGCAAGAAATCAGGAAGGGATAGCATGCCTTAACACGCATAGTCTTTACTTAATTTCTTCGCAGTTGCTGCGGTACCTTTATCCTTTGGAAAATCTGCTTTGTGTTTTTTCAAGACAATACAGGCTTTCTTTTTATCACCTTGAAGTTTCATGGATTTGGCCATCCCCAACAAAGCCTGAGCACCATGTGCTCCCTTTGGATTGGCCTTATAAGCAGCAGCAAAATCCGCAGTAGCCTCTTTCGCTGCTTTTTTGTCCTTTGACTCTGTTGCCTGAGCCAATTGACATTCCGCGATATGGAGCTTTGCTTGACTCAATTGCTTACCCTTTGGGTACTGCTTTACATAAAATCGAAAAGCTTCTTCAGCCTCGGCATACTCCTGCTTTTTGTACAACCCCATCGCTTGGTCATATTGGGCTGTCTCGTCCCCCTTGTCTAAGGTGCCGGTCGGGGCATCTTTTTCAGCCTTTTTTGTCGCTGTATCTTTCGGATCCGAAGAACTGAGATCTTTTAGAATAGCATCCACATCGTCATCATCGCTTGACTCGTCACTAGATTCGGCTGCATCATCTTTCGGCATCTCGGATTTTTGCCCTGAATCGACATCTGAGGCCGCCGGTTTACTGAGCCCACCATGTTCGGCAACCTCAAGGCGACCGCGTAATTCCTTAATCTGGTTCGACAGGTTTTCAAGGTCTTCCTTGGTAGCAAATTCATGGCCACTCGGACTTTGGCCGGCAACCTTCTTTTCGACATCATCCAAACGGGCACTGAGATCACCATAAGACTCATCAGCAAAAGCTGACAACGTTGTTGCTATGAGAAGAGTGAGAAAGGAAGATAACACTATTGTTCTTGATTTTGAAAAAAAGCTTTTGAATCTAATTAAACCCATCGAAAGATATCCTTTGCTACAACTGACTATAGTTTTTATCTAACATATCACATTTCGGCTGCTCTATAAATCGAATTTAATCCCCTGAGCAAGAGGAAGTTCAGACGAATAATTAACCGTATTGGTTGCTCGTCGCATATAATTACGCCAAGAATCCGACCCTGATTCGCGCCCACCACCCGTTTCCTTTTCACCACCAAACGCCCCGCCGATCTCAGCACCGCTGGGGCCAATATTGACATTGGCAATGCCACAGTCGCTACCCTGCGCACTTAAGAAATACTCTGCTTCTCGAATATCCGTCGTGAAAACACAAGACGACAGCCCTTGGGGAACTTGATTATTCATTGCAATAGCCTCATCCAGGGTATCATAAGAAACCACGTACAGAATCGGGGCAAAGGTTTCTGTAAACAGGCTATCTGTATGATCCGGCATATCAAGCAGAGCCGGTGACACATAATACCCATTCGGATACTGATCCGATAAGACGCGCACACCGCCAGCCACAAGGTTTCCACCCTCAGATTGGGCTTTATGAACGGTGTTTTGAAAGGCTGTATAACTGTGCCCATCAATCAAAGGGCCACATAATGTTCCTTCCTCAAGAGGATTGCCAATTGGAAGGCTCTCATAAATCTGCTTTAGCTTAGTCAAGACATCTGCTTTCATGGAACGATGGACAAACAAGCGGCGCAAGGTTGTACAGCGTTGGCCACTGGTACCAACAGCACTGAACGTAATAGCCCGATAGGCTAAAGTCAAATCAGCCGATGGGGTTACAATCATAGCATTGTTGCCCCCTAATTCCAGCAGGGATTTACCAAAGCGTTTTGCGACCCGTTGACCAACAGATCGCCCCATTTCTGTGCTGCCGGTCGCACTGACCAGGGCAACCCTTGGGTGATCAACCAAGACATCCGTTACATCACGCCCCCCTTGAATCAGGCAGGATAGCCCGTCAGGGGCATCTTTAAATTTTGCAACAGCATTATCAAACAGATGTTGGCAAGCCAATGCCGTTAACGGTGTTTTCTCTGAGGGTTTCCAAACCGTTGCATTACCGCAAATAATAGCCAGTGCAAAATTCCACGCCCAGACCGCAACCGGAAAGTTGAATGGTGTAATAAGGCCGACAACGCCTAAGGGGTGCCACGTTTCCATCATACGATGCCCCGGACGTTCGGATGCCATGGTTAAGCCATATAATTGACGGGAAAGACCAACAGCAAAATCACAAATGTCGATCATTTCTTGGACCTCACCCAGACCCTCTTGTAAAATCTTGCCTGCTTCAATCGTAACCAATTGCCCCAGGGCTTCTTTATTCTGGCGTAATTCTTCACCAAACAAACGAATCAACTCACCCCGTTTAGGTGCCGGAACACACCGCCAGCCTTTAAAGGCAAGATCAGCTTTTTCAATGGCGGCCCTCATCTCTGTTGGCGTATGGGAAGAAACCTCGCCGATCGCTTCACCTGTAATTGGCGAGCAGGATATTAAGCCTGTCCCCTGAAAAGCCCTTGCAGACATCCCGATCTGAGATAAAAGCGTTGTAATTGTTTCCTTTAGATTTGTATTGGCTGGCGACATGAAAAACTCCCCCTTGTTTATTAAAGTCTAGGAAAGTTTTGAGCGAATGTAAATATTGCCAATTATATAGTCACCCTTTAACCCGCACATAAAATGCACCATCCCCACCGTGGGCATCCTTAGCAGGAGCATACCCGGTCACAAGAGGCATGGATTCGAACCATTGCGGAGCAAGTTTTTTCAGAGTCGCCGGATTATCCGGGTGACCTTTGCCGGTGATCACAAGGATCCATCGCAATCGATCATGATGCGCCATAGCCACAAACCGTTGAAGTTTATCTTGGGCATCCTGGCGTGTATAACCATGCAGATCAAGACGAGCCTCAATCATAACTTTACCCAGTTTGTGCAGGCGTTTTCCGCCATCAACCCACTGGCGGTTGACATTTAAATCTGAAACATGTTTGTCAAAGAATTCTTGCGTACGATTATGATCAATGCGAACCGTATTCACTGCCGAAGCAGGCGGTAAAAGCGCCGGGGATCGATGCTTTAAAGGTCGGATCCCCTTCGTGATTTCATGCCATAAATGGGTGTCTTGTGGTGATTTCATCGCGGCAAAAGAACATAAAGGTTCCCCTTGGCATTCATAGCACCCGCATAATAGCCGGCTCTCTCACCACTTCCCCAGAAATAATCACCACGCACAGCCCCCTTAATGGCACCACCTGTATCTTGAGCCATCAACAATTGCTGCAACCGTTTGTGATGATGATCGGGATGGGTACAATCCAACCACAGCGGCGTCCCCAATGTCACAAAACTCCGATCAACAGCCATACTTCTGCGAGGAGTCAACGGTACGTTATGACTGCCAACAGGGCCACCGGCATGGGCAGGCGAGATTCGGAAGAAAACATAGGATTGGTTCTTTGACATGATGGATTCAGCCCGTTTAGGATGAGCCCGAAGCCATTTTTTAATACTGTGCATTGTCACATGGCCAGGCTGAAGCTCGCCCATATCCAATAAGGCCTTACCAATAGCAAAATAAGGATAACCATTTTGCCCGGCATAGCCTAAGCGAATTTCACGGCCATTATCCAGGCGAACACGACCGGATCCCTGAACTTGGATAAAGAACGCATCGACCGGATCATCAACCCAAACAAGCTCCAACCCCTTACCCTTGAGGGCTCCGTTGACAATACGAGATCGAGGAATCTTATACCCCTTGCTCGGCATCTTATATAGCGGTGTCTGATATTTGCCATGGCGACGGAGTGACCCATTCAAGATTGGCTCATAATATCCTGTGAATACACCATTAGCATCACCACTTGCAGCTAATCGATACGGGTGTAACTCTGATTCAATAAATTGCCGAAGTTGCGCGCTGGATTTGAACTGTTTAGCCTTTAGTTTTTTACAAAACCCAAACCAATCGCAAGCACTGCCACGACCATCTCCGCCTGTGACCATTTCTGTACCGGATGACTTTTTCAAGATCACATCACAGGACTTGATCATGGCTGGCAAGGCTTGCAGGTGATGATCCTGATGCCATCCCGGCAACTGATCAAAGGTAACAGGTTCAAGATCACGATCAATTTTTGTCGAACAGCCTACAAGAACCAAAGCTAAGACCACAAAATGACAGTAACGAAGTAAAAAATTTGATACCATTGATAACGCTAAGCTTAAGATTCACTGGAAATTTGCTGTGCCATTGTCTGAGCACGCAGCTTAACACCCTCCGGGGCGTCCGGCGTTTGCAGAGCCGCAACAAAAGCCTCAGCCGCTTCTTTTTTCTTGCCGGACAGATAAAGAATGACACCTTTTTGCTCTAATGCTAGAGCTCGCAACGGACGACCTTCTTGACTTAACCCATCTAATTCCACCAAAAGCTTATCCGCCTCCGCTGAATTTTGCTCAAAAGATAAGGCAATCGCTTGTAGCTGAGCCGTATCACGCCAAATACTATCAAGCTTAGAATCTTGGGCGATTTCTTTATACAAAGCAATTGCCTTAGCTAAATCTTGCTTATCCCCAGGAGCCGACAAAATCGCAACCTCAGAAAACCGAGCAAACGTTGCATAGGTCTTATGGCCTGATGTCAGATCTTTCAAAATGGCTAAGGCCTTTGATGTCTCACCTTGCTCGAGATAACTCTGAGCTTTGATGTAATAATCAGATTGGCGTTCCAATTCGCGGTGCTGGTAGTTATTCCACAAGGAATATCCAACCAAAACAACAAGGGCAATCGTCAAGGCTGAACTTGCCTGCTTACCGTATTTTTCCCAAAGTTGCCTGAATCGTTCTTGTCGGATATCATGTTCAACTTCATCTAAAAATTCATCAAACTTATCTTTTTCGGCCATAATTTCATTTCCGTTTAAACATTTGTTATGACATTCTATCGTATTCTAAGATATGATAGAAGTATAAAAAACATTGTCTGTTGAGAGTTTTACTCTAACTTGTTGAGCAGGAGGAGTGTTAAAATGTCGAATGATCTGCCCTTAGCACCGTCTTACACAACCGAGAGCGAGAATGTGCGCGTCACTGTTTTTCCGATTTACTTAGACAGTCAGTCGGCTCCTGATGAAAATCATTATCTATGGGCTTATCATGTGCGGATTGAAAATTTAGGATCAACCCCCGTCCAACTCAAAAATCGTCACTGGGAAATTACCGATGGTCTGGGTCGAACACAAATCGTTAAGGGTACAGGCGTTGTTGGTGAACAACCCTTCATTCAACCCGGGGAAATCTATGAATATACAAGTGGCACACCCTTAACAACGCCTTCCGGCATTATGGTTGGTTACTATAGCATGAGCCGCCATGACGGCGAACTCTTCAGCGTTGACGTCCCTGCATTCTCTCTCGACAGTCCCTATCAACCTATTATCCTGAATTAAACAATGACAAAACCCACACGAGAACAAGCTGAACAGGCTGTAAAAACCCTTATTCAATGGGCAGGTGATGATCCAAACCGAGAAGGATTAGTAGGAACACCGGAACGCGTCATCCGCGCTTATGAAGAATATTTTGCAGGCTATACCGAAAACTCGGATGAGTATTTAAGCCGAACCTTTGAAGAAACCGAAGGATATGACGAAATTGTTTTACTGAAACATATTCGTTTTGAATCTCACTGCGAACATCATATGGCACCGATCATTGGGGTTGCCCATGTGGCTTATTTGCCGAACAAACGGGTTGTCGGCATCAGCAAGCTCGCCAGAGTCGTCGACATTTTTGCAAAACGCCTGCAAATTCAGGAAAAGATGACCGTTGAGATTGCCCAAGCTATTGATAAAACACTGACCCCTTTTGGAACAGCTGTGATTATCGAAGGTGAGCATCAGTGCATGTCCTGTCGTGGCGTTCACAAAACTGACGTTACCATGGTAACAACGCATATGACAGGATTATTTAAAACCAATCACGATTTGCGCCGTGATGTTCTTGAACTTATCAGGAAATAACCGCGGATAGTCAGGATAAAATGGGACGACTCTATATTACTGTGCCGTGTATACCCGCCTAAACCTATCCCCCATTCTCAACAAAATCTCATAGGGAACGGTACCGGCTGTTTTGGCAATTTCATCAACAGGGATGTCTCGGCCAACTAATTGTGCCCAGCCCCCAATTTCAAGCTGGGATTCAGGAATATCCGTGACATCAACGGTTATCACGTCCATGGAAACACGACCCAGAATTGGGCATTTCTGCCCTGCAATAAAGACATATCCTTTATTGGCCATTGCCCAAGGATAGCCATCAGCATATCCTACACCGATCGTTGCCACACGACGAGCATTTGCCGCCACAAAGGTTTGACTATACCCAATGCTTTGCCCCACAGCCACATCTTGGATTTGGTAGATACGCCCCCAAAGCTCCATGGTTTGAATCAACGGATTATTTTTAGCATTTGTCGGATTGACTCCATGCAAAGCAATCCCCGGACGCACCATGTCATAATGGTATTCTTGACCGAGAAAAACGACGCCTGATTTAGCAAGACTTGCCTTCATTTTTGGCATATGACGAATCGCTTGCTCAAAGCGTTGGCGTTGTTGCTGGGTAAAAGTCAAGTTTTCATCATGGCTATAAACCATCTGACTGAGAACGAGCTTTAAGTCCATTCCTTCAAGGAGTTGCGGATTACTGGCAAGGGTCATGTATTCTTTACTAGGCAACCCTGTCCGCGTCATTCCTGTATCAACATGAAGAGCAGCAGGCAGCTTACGCCCGGACATATGACAAAACGCCTGCCAACGTGCAACTTGATCCAGATCTGTCAAAGCAGGAATAAGATGAAAATCTGCATAAACACCCTCAGATCCAGGGAAAAAACCATTAAGGATGTAGATATCCGCATCCAACCCTCGATCAATAAAGGCTTCACGTAAAGCCACACCCTCATCCGCAAAAGCAACGAAAAAGGATTTACACCCTTCTCGCATCAACCGCAAAGCCATGGGAATGGCTCCCATACCATATCCGTCGGCCTTTAAAACCGCAGAACATTCCGCCGTTGCTGTCATTGATTTCAGGTGATTGTAGTTATGGGCAACCAAATCTAAATTAACAATCAAACAGGAATAGGTAGACGTCGGCAACCCTGCAAGTTGCTCGGGGATTTTGGTTGTCTCGACAATTTGAGTACGCTGGGGTTGCAACATCCTTGGCTACACCGATCTTTTCTTTTCAACAGTGTAACGCACTTTCAAGGAAAAAGTCACGCCTTATGTAGGTGAAGGAGAACACCCCTCACAAAACACGGTGTCACAAAATACGAAATGGTGCTACACTGTTTCCAAACGTAATTTTTGAAGTGTAAGAACAATGGCAGGACATTCACAATTTAAAAACATTATGCACCGCAAAGGGGCACAAGATGCAAAGCGGGCCCGCATGTTTGCGAAAATCGCGCGCGAAATTATCGTATCGGCACGCATGGGGGCTGATCCATCAGCTAACCCTCGTCTTCGCGCAGCCATCGCAGCAGCACGAGGAGCCAACATGCCAAAAGACAACGTTGATCGCGCCATTAAAAAGGCCTTGGGTGGTGAGGATACAGCAAATTACGAAGAAGTCCGCTACGAAGGGTATGGCCCGGCAGGGACAGCCTTGATCGTTGAAACCTTGACCGATAACCGCAATCGGACAGCACCTGAAATTCGATCTGCATTCACTAAAGCCGGTGGCAACATGGGTGAATCGGGCAGTGTCGCCTTTATGTTTGATCGCTTAGGCTTGATCCGTTTGCCAAAGTCCGTTGGATCCTTTGATGATGTTTTTGAAAAAGCTGTTGAAGCCGGAGCTGAAAACCTGGAAGAAGATGACGACGGTTATGATGTCCTGACCAGTATCGATGATTTCGCAACAGTGCGTGATGCTTTGGCTCAAAGCTACGCCGATATCGGGGAATCAAAATTAGTCTGGCGTCCCCAAAACACCATTGCCGTTGATGAAGAAGCAGCCCAAAAGATTTTCAAGCTGATCGATACCTTAGAGGACAATGATGATGTTCAGAATGTCTATTGTAACTTTGATGTTTCAGATGAAATCATGGCAAAATTAGCAGGTTGACCATCAGGCTGAAATACGGACAGATGACACACCAAACGATTCGCATTCTCGGCCTTGACCCGGGTCTCCGTAACACAGGATGGGGGCTGATTACCTCTCAGGGGAATCGGCTTTCTCATGTTGCCCATGGTGTTGTCAAATCAACGCCTGATCTTTCTTTGAGTGACCGACTCACTGAGCTATACCGCGGATTAACGGATGTGATTGATCAATACACCCCACACGAAGCCGCTGTCGAAGAAACATTTATGAATACCAATGCGGCATCCGCCCTAAAACTGGGGATGGCGCGCGGTGTTGTTTTGCTTGCTCCTGCAACACAAGGATTGATTGTTGGCGAATATTCAGCCAACAAAGTAAAAAAATCCGTTGTCGGTGTGGGGCATGCCGATAAAAATCAAGTAGCAGCCATGGTACAACGACTTCTGCCGACAGCAGGGATAGTCAAGGCCGATGCAGCCGATGCCTTGGCTGTCGCCATATGTCATGCTCACCATCGCCACAGCCGCTAGACTGTTTTACAAAACAGGAGAGAACCATCATAAAATATTGACTTTATAATTAAAAACCCTACTTTTTATTACAGGATAGAGAACTAATATAGAGGAGGCTAAGATGAGAAAACTTGTATTTTCATTGGTTTTTGCCAATTTAGTTCTAGTATTGTCTGCTTGCGCGACAACGTCTTCCGGTGATCAAAATTCCCATGCGCCCCTCAGCCGTCATGACCGGTTGTGGAATCCTCACCTAGAACGCTGGTAGTGTTTTCACGGGGTTCCTACTCTAGAAAAGCTTTCGAACAACGGAACGGCTAGGAGTAGCAGTGGCATCAAAACCGGCAGCCGGAGCAGATCTGACTTTTGCTTGCTTACGACGGTTTGCCATGTCTCGGCGGTGTGCGTCGTATGCTTCCCATGTTCCTTGAGGATACTCTTTCATGTATTCGAAGTATTCGCGGTATGTTTCCCATGTTTCTCCAGGATGGTTTTGCTTGTATTCGCGGTATGAACCGTATGTTTCCCACAGTTTAGGATCATTTTCCCACGGTGCTGCCTCTAACCTTTGGCCTCGTTCATAAAAAACAACGTGTCCTTTAAATTCCTCCCAATGACGGTAAACATATCTTAATTCTACTGACGTAAAAGACAGACCCAATCGTCTTTCTTTCGAAGAAATAACTCCCATGTTCAATCCATCAAGCAAAAACCGGACTTTTTTCCCTTGAGCAATTGTAAAGCCAATCGCGTTCTTGCATAAAAACTTTAATTCATCATTTTCATCCTCAGAATCAAATTGACCCAGATCTTTTGCCTTCATTCTTGCCTTCATATAGTTTGCATAATCTTCATCCAACTGTGTTTTGGTATCCTCCGAGGAATGCAACTTCTTGTTATAAACATCAGCCGTGCAGTAAACAATTCTTTTTGGAGGAAAGTTGGGTTTAGGCATGCAAGGCACAGATCCCATATAGGAGGATGGCTCAGTCTTTGCTAGTTCTTCTGTATAATGAAAAGGATTGTCAGTTTTGCAAATCTTTTGTTCGATCGTAGATAGGTACCATGCTCTTGCAGGTTTCTGTAATCCATAGAGTAAATCCCCACACTCAAAATCACTTACAATCTGGTGGAATTTATAGTCCTGCGCAAACCCACTAGTTGCAAAAATACAACAAAAAACGATTGACTGTACGAAAATATTCATAAATTTAAACATCTTAATTCATAACAAAACATGATTATCTACTCTAATAGACTAGATAGTAACAGATATATTTATTTACAAGCACAAATATTTAAGAAAATTTTTGATGTAAATACTTAACAATATCATTTCTATATTATCTATAAAATTCATAGATATAGACTCGATTTTTAATAGCAAAATTGTAAAAAATAAAATAATAATAATGCTTACTAAAAAGTAAATAATAGAAAAAATATAAAATAAATAAATACAAAATAAAAATGAAATTAAAAACAAATAATAATAATTTTCTAATCAAATTTTCATCAATTTTAATGTTATTTGGAAGCCTCCAGGCTTATACCATTGAGCAAACACCCCCAACATCTCAGGAAAAACCTCGATCCACCCCTCAGCACACCCCCAAAAAGTGGAGCCCACGCATTGTCTTTGGCGGTCAATATGGCAACAAACGGAACTTAGGACAAGTCTCACTTTTCACGCCTCTCGGACAAACCGAAGACCACCTTTTGTATGCTGACTTACGGTTTGCATCGGCCTTTAACAGAAGTAAAGAAGGAAGTTTGGGTCTTGGGAGCAGATGGATAACCCTTAATAACAAAGCCATTCTCGGCATCTATGCTTTTTACGATCACCAGTTGACCAAACTACGGGGCACTGTTAATCAGATGACCCTCGGTGCTGAGATCTTGAGCGAAACATGGGATTATCGGTTGAATTTTTATTGCCCACAAAATGCCAAGAAGACGCTTGAAACCAAGCAAGAATCCCCTCTCCTCACCTCCACACAACAAGAGGGAGCCAATACCTATCGGGTAATCTCTCAGCCAATGACCATGACTAAAACCAAAGAAGTATCCCTCAGAGGATTAGATCTTGAGATTGGAAATTCGATTCCTGGCCTCAAAAACCTAAGAGTATACGGTGGTTATTACCACTATCATGGCCGAAAGGGTGTAAAATCAGTCAACGGTATCCGCCTCAGAGGAAATCTCCGACTCAATCATGCTGTGTCAATTATTGCCGAAGGAAGCCATGATAAACTCCGAAAAACAAATGCTTTCGTTGGCCTTCAGCTGACGCTTGCGATCGGATCTCCCTCAGGCACAAAGAAAGAAACCAGCGGTTTAGATCAACGGATGGTCGAGTTAGCAGAACGCAACAGGCAGATCTTTACAACGCAGACAACAACAACGTCAACAACATCAACACCCCTTTCAAAAACATTGCTGATGGGTAATCATTTCCCAAATCAGGGTCAACAGCACGGACAACAAGCACGTGAAGAAGAACCTCTAAACCCAGAGCAAGACGATGCTGACCAACATGATGATGGGCAAAATCAAGACAATGCTAACCAACATCATGATGGGCAAAATCAAGACAATGCTAACCAACATCATGATGCTGAGGCAAATCCAGGTAATCATTTCCCAAATCAGGGTCAACATCACGAGCAACAAGGAATGCCCGAAGAAGACCCCCATCAAGAGCAAGATGATGCTGACCAACATGATGATGGGCAAAATCAAGACAATGCTAACCAACATCATGATGATGGGCAAAATCAAGACAATGCTAACCAACATCATGATGATGGGGAAAATCAGGACAACCCTATCCCCGATCAAGATCAACATCACGAGCAACAAGGAATGCCCGAAGAAGACCCCCATCAAGAGCAAGATGATAAAGAATTTCCTATTGCTCTTGATCCAGAGCAAGAACAACATCAGGGACAAGAGTACATTCCTTTCAAGAGCAAAGATCCCCAAGATGTTGAACAATCTGAAGATCTTCCATTAAGCTCTGAAGACCATGAGGAAGGCTTCAATGGAGAAGGTGAGGGTCTATTCGATTTTGTTATCTCTAGCCATGAGTCAGAATCTGTCAACCTCGATTTCCTTAACGACGATGCTACAACCCGCGCATGCCAGACCCAACAAACAAACCAAGCATTGAATCAAGACGGAGAAGTCCAGACTCTACCGCCTCAGCAACAACCAGAAGGCATTCATATCGAAGTTGTATCAGACGATGAATCTCTCAATCCCACACAGGATGAGGCAGGTAATAACGCGTTTAATTTTGACATGTCTAGCGGTGACTCAGATTCTGACTCCAAAAAATCTGTCGACCTTGATTTCCTTAACAGCGATGCTACAACCCGCGCACGCCAGACCCAACAAACAAACAACGTATTGAATCAAGACAGAGAAGGCGAGATTCTATTCACTCAACAATAATCAGGAGGCCCTCATATCGAAGTCGTATCAGATGACGAATCTCTGCTAGCCACAACAGACTAACCTTATAAAAACAATAAAGGACTAAACCAATGAAAAAAGAATTACTTATTTTGACACTACTTCTCTTAAACTCAAGCGTTCTATCGCATGATACGAGCCAACCTCTGCCTCAATCAGATCACACCCAAGCCTTTTATCAACTGATGACAATACCAAGCGTACAGCCTCAATTCACCATACAAACTCTTCCGTTAACATTAGGATCACACCTTACTCCTCTTGGATTTCAGGAAGTTCAAGGTCTAGGAAAAGAGATGATTGTCTATACGTCTGTAAAACACCCTATTCTTTTAGGGCTCATTCCGGATATAGCAACACTGATGAGTCTGGAACACGCACAACTATCTCCCCCTCAATCTCATACCGACACCGCCATAATAACAACAGGAACGATGACAACAACACAAACCGGCACGGCTATTCAACAAATTTTCCCTGACATTTTATCAGGAAAATCAAGGGAACTCCCCTCCTTAGCTGAAAGTCTAGAGCTATCATCGTCGTCAATAACACAGGAATTTAACGTTTTAGATGAATTCGCCAAAATTTATGGCTTAAACCGCATGATTATTGATAATGTTATCTCCAGTAGCCGTAGCGCAGATATTTTTTGGGCTCAGCAAAAACAAATCAGGCAAGATGAAATCCAGAAAAAAATCACAGAGATTCACAGTATTCTAAAAAACACTAAGATTACAGATCAAGAGCGCAACACTGCAATCGACACAAAAATATTAGACCTTATTGATCTTTATAGGCAATGGACACACTTTGACAAAGCAAGGATGCCCCATCCGCACCCAGAAACAGAAACAATGCCTGATAACGTCGACGCTATCAGATCTCAAATACTGAGTATTGCCAATGACGAAGAAAGGCAAGAAGCCATAAAGACTATTATCTCAGAGACGAATGCTGCAAAACAACAACAAAAACAACAGGACACAACCATCGTCGCAGAAAGTACCCTCATCTACGATCAACTGAAAGACATTCCGGGAATGGTTCTTATCCTCAACTGGACACACAAACACTACAAACAAAACCTAAGGAAAAGAGCAGAGGCAATCCTTGAAGAACGCTATCAACAATCGATACCAATAACAGAAGAAAAAATCCTCACAGCACTCATCTCAAAAACGATTGACCTAGCTGGGAAAAACACAAAATTTGCCAGTCTCTATTTCCATGCGTTAACGATTGCAAGCAAAAATCTCAACAATCTGAATTCAGACGTAATTGCACAACGTTTGGAAACCACACGCACGACACTCAAGGTCGATCTGATTCCAGAGGAGCAACAACCTACGCCAAATACATTAAAGGCAGTAGCATCGTTTCAAAAATATAGTCAAAGCGAAAAAGAAAAAGCAGCAGAAAGAATAAAGCAGCAACGGCAAGAAGCCGCAACAAAGATCGACTCCACGTCTTATGAATACCCCTGCCTACTCAATTTACTAAAAACACTATCGAGATGGATCACGACTTACAAATGTTTCGCTGACATTGAATATGCAGCAACCTATGGTAGTGCTCTCAATTATGACCTAACCAAAAACTTTATTTTGCCCGTTCTGAACCAGTTTTTAACCAATAGAGCCGAAACTCTTTTTAGCGTTATGCATTTTCACACGATGACTCTCCCAAATAATAGATGTGCCGCAGCTGTCAAATTCAAAATTGAGGGGGAACCTAACATTCGAACGTTCTTTATTATGGCAGCGGATTCCCGTCAAAACCTATTATCAATATTACCCCCTCCCGCACAAGAAGAGAAACGACCTCAGCCGAGGGGACAACACGTTATTACCGATAAGAAACCGAAAGATAACAGCTGCTCAATTATGTAAACAGTAAATAATACAAGGCAACCAAAAGGAAATAGATTAAAATAAATTAGAATATTATTTAATTTTTTCTAAACAAAGAATATAAATTTTGTTATAATAACCTGAATATTGTTTGAGGAATACTCGGATAGGCAAAGAATTGCGAGCGACCACAAAGCAATAATACTTGGAACCTCACTTCTTAAACGATATTCGGGTTATAACAAAAAATATAAATAAGAGTTTTAGCAAAATGAATACAAAGATTTCTTTGGCCTTCCTTTGGTTTGCCATACAACAACCGACTTGGAGTCAGGATAAACCAGATTACTTATGGAGCTTTACTCACCAGAAAAGTGGTGACAGCGTTGATGATTTATCACTTGAACTGTTCACAGACCTTGAAACAACAACAAAAAACCCTAAAGTCGTACAGTCTCAACGCATACGCATCGATAAAAACGGATGGGATATGCCTAAGACAATCAGGGATTGCGTTTATAATCCGCAGAGTTATATCCCGGAAGATAGCTCGCCGTTTTACCCGTTAGATCTACAAATTACGGTCGGCATGATTTCCTATGATTTTCATGTCGAAGCCTACTATTGCCCAGCAGCATTACTTCATGACAATAAGAGCATTCGCCAGACAATTCTTTACAAAGGTGTCGTTGTCAAGACAACAAGCTTTACGGTACTCATCCCCAAACAAATCATCGACGGCGATCATCAAACCCCGTTAGAAACTATTATCATTCGCTTATGGTCAACCCAAAACACAATACCATCAACATTTATGAGAACACTAACTATCCCTGAAGAAATGACACCCGCCATTCAAATCAAAAATGGTGAATTGTCTATTAGCTCATCGGTAATGGATACAAGTCAAGACGACTTATGTTTCAAGATTGATGTCAATGATGATGGCAACCTTGCTATGGGTTCTATATAAGAAATAAAAAGTGCTGATACGCCTTACAACTGGCGGAATCTCTCACCTCTCCCCTTGTAGGAGAGGTGAGAGATTCCGCCACTTACAGAACATCTAGGCAAAAATTGTTTATAGTCATTGCGAGCATGCGCAAGCAATGACAAACTTTCCCAAGAAACCGCTATAAGCGGATAATAGAATATCCGGAACTTTTAAATTGGTTTCGATCTAAACAACTTTTGATATCAAACACGATCGAGTTAGCCTTGCAATAAGCACCCGGATTATGGGTCAACGCAGACACAACAGAGATATGCGCAACAGCAATAATCGTTAGGTCTGACGGCTTTAACTGATCCATCGGCACCAAGGATAGGCCATACTCGTGTAACGCCTCATCGGTATCTGCTTCCGGATCACACAGTTGCACCTGAATCCCATAGCTTTGCAACTCAGCGATCACATCAACAACTTTGGTATTACGGATATCAGGGCAGTTTTCTTTGAACGTTAAGCCAAAAACGGTAACAACAGAGGTGTTTGGATTTTGACCTGATTTAACAAGTGCTTTGATGGCTTCATGCGCAACATGGGCACCCATATTATTGTTGAGATGGCGTCCCGACAAAATCATTTCCGGGTTAAACCCAACCTCTTGGGCTTTATGCGCCAAATAATACGGATCGACACCAATACAGTGCCCACCGACTAGCCCCGGGCGAAACGGCAAGAAATTCCATTTCGTCCCCGCAGCCTCAAGAACATCAACCGTATCGATTCCTAAACGACCAAAAATCAAAGCAAGTTCGTTCATCAAAGCAATATTGATATCGCGCTGTGTATTCTCAATCACCTTAGCAGCTTCGGCTACTTTTAAAGTGGCAGCTTTAAAAACCCCCGCCGTCACCACAGAAGAATATACTTCAGCAACCACATCCAGTGTTGCTTGATCCGATCCTGAGACGACCTTCATAATTTTGGTAAAGGTGCGATCTTTATCGCCGGGATTAATCCGTTCAGGGCTATAGCCCACTGTAAAATCAGAGCCAAAGGTTAATCCTGAAACTTTTTCTAAGATGGGAATACAAATTTCTTCGGTAGCACCAGGGTAAACTGTCGATTCATAAACAACGATGTCACCCTTTTTCAAGGCACGGCCAACTGTTTCAGAGGCTTTTTCCAACGGTGTAAAATCCGGTTGATTCACATGATTCACAGGTGTTGGCACCGTTACGATGTGAAAATCAGCCGACCTTAGATCATCAATAGATTTCGTAAAAACAATATCACTTGCCTTTAAATCATCACACTCAACTTCACGCGTTCGATCATACCCTTGGGATAACTCCTTCAGGCGTGTTTCATTGATATCAAATCCGATAACGCGGGCGGTTTTCCCAAAAGCAACAGCCACAGGCAAACCAACGTATCCTAAGCCAATTACAGAGATCTTTCTTGTTGTCATTTGTGTACTCGAATAAAAGTTGACGGCATTAAAATAAAGTCCATGGTGTAATCCATATCACACACAGGAATATTGTCAAGTTTTTGGCACTCATATGCCACACCTATGGCTATGATTTTTTTTGACTTTGCCATCTTGAAAAGCGTTTGATCATAGTACCCTTTCCCCTGCCCCAATCGATGACCTTGCTCATCAAAAGCTAACAAGGGAACAAGAACAAGATCAGGAACAGGATCAAATCCATCAGCTGAGGGATAAATGATAGAATGCCCCTGTACCGACAAATAATCCAGTAATGCCGTTATGTTGATCTCTGATCCCATGGGCTTATACCCTGCAATCACACAAGTAGAGAAACCTTCATCACGAGACAGGCGATGCCACTGCGCCAATAAACCTGTATCAATATCAGCCTGATCAATTGTCTTGTGATACCGAATGCGCTGTGCTCGCACTTGTTGGCGAAGGCTATCTTTATTCATCATAACCGCCCGCTTGTCTGTCGGGGTGTCGCTGATGAGTACCCTTGTCCAATTTGAGAATCCGGGCTACAAGGGTGTTTGGCATAGATTGCCATAAAGTTATTACGGGTCACCCAAAACACATGATGAGAATTATCAGGGCTCTGCCCATCATAAAAATCAGAGGAATTTTGTGAATTGATCGCCTCTAACCCCAGTGCCGGAAGGCTATCCCCGGAATCTAAGAGTGCCCCACCTCCTTGTTCACCATGGCTGATTAAGACAAAAGCAACAGGATCCGTCGGCGACAAAGCAAGATCTTCTTGATTTTGACTTGATTTAAGCCGAATAGCCCGTTTTGTCACAAAGCATATTTTTTCTGTTGAGGCATCAGAAGCAGGCCCCGTGCGTGTTAGTTCTGCATGAACAGCATAGCTAAACCAACGCCCAAATCCATCCTTAGCAACGGATTCAGGCACCCCTAAATCTCGATAAGGAACATAACCTAAGCAAACGTCTCCTTGGCTACACGTCCCCATTTTGCCATCGGATTGCCCCGCTGCCCTTGGGAATTTAGAGTGCTGTAGAACATAAGCCGTAATCGCTTGTACAATTTGTTGTTGATGCGATTCCGTTATTTTCCGCTGAGATACCTTCTGGCTTGCCGTAACCATTGGTACTGTGAGGCCTAAAACCAAGCCCAGAATGATGAGGACAATAGCCACCTCGATTAAACTAAAGGCTGAAAGGTGTTTCATTTTTGACTGCATGTACTGCCCGTATCTTCAACTCAGGAACGACACTGTCAGACTACACCCCTTGAAATGTTCTGTAAATAAGCTTACTTTACTTCTATAGAGGTACCCGATGATTCTAACCGTATTAAAAGAGCCGGATCCACGGCTTCATATCAAAGCAAAAGCCATTGAAAAAGTCGATGATTCAATCCGACACCTGATGGACGATATGCTGGAGACCATGTACCAAGAAGATGGTATCGGACTTGCAGCAACCCAAGTTGGCGTTGATAAACGTGTGATTGTGATTGACCTCAATGCCGGATCTGAAGAAGACGAACCGGATGTCCATTGTATGGCTAATCCTGAAATCCTATGGCATTCCGAAGAAACATCGACCTGTAAAGAGGGTTGTTTATCCGTTCCTGAGACGCGAGCCGATGTTACACGACCGGCACGAGTGAAAGTACGCTACTTGGATCGCCAGAACCAAATCATCGAAATTGATGCAGACGGCTTGATGGCAACATGTATTCAACACGAAATCGATCATTTGGATGGGGTTTTGTTCATTAACCATCTCTCTAAACTCAAGCAAGAACTGATCCACAAAAAACTCAAGAAACTTAAGAAATTTCAAAACCTATGACAAAAGTTATTTTTATGGGAACGCCGGGTTTCTCGGTTGAGGCTCTGAAATCACTCGTTAACGCTGACTATGATGTTGTCGCTGTTTATTCCCAACCCCCTCGCCCATCAGGACGGGGTTACAGCACGGTTGCCTCCCCCGTTCACCAATACGCTGAGAGTGTCGGCATTCCTGTCTATACACCCTTAAGCCTTCGTTCCGAAGAAGCCCAAACAACATTTCAAGCTCATGATGCCGATATTGCTGTGGTTGCTGCCTATGGGTTAATTTTACCCAAAGCCATTTTGGATGCCCCGCGATTGGGGTGCATCAATATTCACGCCTCCCTTTTGCCACGCTGGCGCGGTGCTGCCCCCATTCAACGGGCAATTCTGGCCGGAGATCCCCAAACCGGTGTCACACTGATGCAAATGGACGAAGGTCTCGATACAGGCGACATGATTGTATGGGATACGGTTGCGATAACCTCGCAAACAACAGCTGATGTTTTACATGACCAACTCTCAACATTAGGTGCCAACTTACTCCTTCAAGCCTTACCGGCTCTTCTTGAGAAGCAGTGTATACCGCTTCAACAACCGGAAATAGGGGTAACTTATGCTCATAAACTCAGTAAGTCTGAGAGCCAATTAGATTGGACAAAACCGGCTGATGTCTTGGAAAAACAAATCCGTGCCTTTCATCCCTGGCCGGGGAGCTATTTTATCCATAATGATCTAACCATCAAGGTATCAAAGGCTGAGATTCTCATGCAGTCAGGGCAACCAGGTGAGGTTTTTGACGGCTTGATCATTGCTTGTGGGAAT
Organism: Candidatus Paracaedibacteraceae bacterium; assembly: GCA_019636035.1. Lineage (GTDB taxonomy): Bacteria > Pseudomonadota > Alphaproteobacteria > Paracaedibacterales > Paracaedibacteraceae > Paracaedibacter. The sequence continues at coordinate 672,956 of JAHBYI010000001.1, read as the reverse complement.
CAGTCCTTAAAAATAACATCTCTTCAAAAACCCGGTGGCAAATGGATATCAGCAGAAGATTTCTTGCGTGGCTATAACCTGCCGAGTGGAACCCTATTGCCATGCCCCGCTACAAATTAACAGTCGAATATGACGGACGGCAGTTTTATGGCTGGCAGTTTCAACCAAACTTAAAAACAGTACAGGGATGCCTGCAAGAAGCCGTTAAAAAGTTCTCCGGTCTCGATCGCCTTGTCGAAGGATCCGGTCGAACGGATGCCGGTGTCCATGCCATCGGGCAAGTAGCCCATGTCGACCTAGATCGCCACGACACACCCTACCGCGTTTTACGGGGTCTCAACTCATTCTTAAATGAACTCGGGGTGGTTATCGTTGGTGTCGAACAGGTTGACGATACGTTTCATGCCCGATTTTCAGCCAAGCGACGCCAGTATGTTTACAAAATCATTCACCGCAAGACTCCCCTATCCTTCCAAGCAGGCCTTGCCTGGCATGTCTATGTCAACCTTGATCGCGAACTGATGCGGGAGGCTGCACAGCTTTTACTGGGAACCCATGATTTTACATCGTTCAGGTCAATTCACTGTCAGGCCAATAATCCGTTACGAACCCTCGATCGATTCGATATTGACTGGTCAGGTGATGAAATCCAAGCAACCATTGAATCTCGGGCCTTTTTACATAATCAAGTCCGCATTATGATGGGGACGATTAAAATGATTGGCGAAGGCTACTGGACAATCAATGATTTGCAGAATGCTCTAGAGGCCAAAGACCGTACCAAGGGTGGCGTAACAGCCCCCTCTGATGGGCTTTATTTCTCCAAAGTCTTCTATTAACACTTTGTCATCCATGGACAAACCTAAACAAGACGATTTAAACTAAATCTAGGTAATTCGTCTTATCGGTAAAGGTGGCCATGGATTTTCAAACCTTTTTATCTGAACTCCACATCCTTCAGGATCGCCTGGTCAACATGCCGGAATCCGAAGCCTTGTCCGAAACATTCGCACAAGAACAAGAAAAACTATCGAAGCTCTTAGACCACTTGACGCGATTCCCCAAAACAGAACAGGACAAAGCACGCGAAGAAATGCGCCACTTTGCCGACAAACTCAATCTGAAACTACAACATCTTAAGCAAAAAATGCGGGATCTATCTCAAGATATGTCGATGGTTGAAAATCGTACCCGTGGCATGAAAGCCTATAATCAAGGAAAGATTTTTTAGCCATGACATCAATTGTGATGACGATTTTGACCTTAGCAGCTGTCTTGATCCTAATGGTTGGCGTTTTATACGCCCTCAAGTGGGTCATGGCAAAATCACCCGTACACCTGTTTAAACCATCCGACAAATTAAAACTGATCGAACGCCACATCCTTGATAACAAACGAAGCCTTGTTCGCTGTCAGTTTGCCGGAATCGACTATATTTTACTGTTGGGTGAGACCGATTTGCTTTTGGATAAGAAGCCTGTATCAGGAGAATCCCATGATTAAAATACTGCTTTGGGGCATCATCCTAACAACCGGCGTTTTTGCTGAAAGCATCACCTTAGACATGGGGAATTCCGGCGGATCCTTTAGCGGTCGCTTAATTCAAATGTTTTTGGTCTTTACCGTCTTAAGCGTCGCACCATCCCTAGTGATCATGGTGACATCATTCACACGAATGGTTGTGGTTTTATCTTTTCTACGAAATTCAATCGGCTTGCAACAGTCTCCACCCAACATGGTCATTGTCAGTCTTGCCATGTTTTTAACACTATTTGTCATGGGGCCAACCTTTGAAAAAGCCTATGATAATGGCGTTGCACCGCTGATTGCAGAAAAAATTAAGGAAGAAGAAGCCCTCACCAAGGCTGTCGAGCCCTTTCGTGAATTCATGCTCAAGAATGTCCGTGAACAGGATCTGGGATTGTTCATGGATTTAGCTAAGGTTGAGAAATTAGAAAAACCAACGGACACCCCTTTAAAAATTTTAGTGCCCGCTTTTATGATCAGCGAACTCAAGCGAGCCTTTGAAATTGGGTTTCTCATTTTCATCCCCTTTTTAATCATCGATTTGGTCGTCGCGGCCGTCCTGATGGCCATGGGAATGATGATGTTGCCCCCTGTTACCATATCCTTGCCGTTCAAGATCATTTTCTTTGTCTTAATCGACGGCTGGCACCTTTTATCCGGAAGCCTTGTGAATAGCTTTAGTTGATTTTTGGCTAGGATTATGAGGGCGATTAGGTTACCATGGATTAACTGAAACTCGTATCATTCGACTTATCATGGTAGCAAAAGCAATGACATCACAAAACGATACAGAAAACCTGGATTTGGCTCCTGAGCAAGAAGCTGAATACTCTGCTGATTCGATTAAAATCCTCAAAGGGTTGGATGCTGTTCGTAAACGTCCGGGCATGTATATCGGTGACACTGATGACGGCACTGGTCTACATCACATGGTCTATGAAGTTGTTGATAATGCCATTGACGAAGCCCTAGCCGGCCATTGCGATCGGATTGATGTCATCATTAACCATGATAATTCTGTTACCGTTCGTGACAATGGCCGCGGCATTCCCGTTGGCATTCACCCGGAAATGGGAATTTCTGCGGCTGAAGTGATCATGACTCAACTCCACGCTGGCGGTAAATTCGACCAGAACTCCTATAAAGTTTCAGGCGGGTTACATGGTGTTGGTGTGTCTGTGGTTAATGCCTTGTCCGAAGTCCTTGACCTGACAATTTGCCGTGAAGGCAAACGTCATACTATGCGGTTCATCCACGGCGTTGCTGAGGCTCCCCTCGCCGTCGTTGAAAACACAGATGAGACAGGAACCGAGGTTCGCTTTCTGCCGTCCAAAGAAACCTTTGCGATTACAGAATTTGACCGTGCAACCATTGAACATCGCCTGCGCGAACTCGCCTTTTTGAACTCAGGCGTTAACATTATTTTACGCGATGAACGTGAAGAGGAACCGTATGAGATTCAACTTCATTATGAAGGCGGCATTCAAGAATTTGTAAAATATCTTAAACGGGGAAAGAATTCCCTACAAAATAAGACTGTTATTGCCACAGGCACCAAAGATCGTGTCACTGTTGAAATGGCTTTGGAATGGACAGACAGTTATCATGAAACCATGCTGTGTTTTACCAACAACATCCCCCAACGCGATGGCGGGACTCACTTGGCCGGTTTTCGTGCAGCGTTGACACGCACCATCTCGAACTATATGGCAACAACCCCTATGGGGAAAAAAGAAAAAGGGACTGTCAGCGGTGAAGATGCTCGTGAAGGGTTGATTTGTGTTCTGTCCATCAAAGTTCCGGATCCAAAATTCTCATCCCAAACAAAAGACAAACTTGTTTCATCCGAAGTTCGTCCGGCTGTTGAAAACCTAGTCTCAGAGGCACTTGACCAATGGTTTGAAGAAAACCCGGCCGATGCTAAAAACATCGTTGGTAAAGTTATTGAAGCCGCAGCAGCCAGAGAAGCTGCTCGTCGTGCCCGTGAGTTGACCCGTCGTAAAGGGGCTCTTGACCTGGCATCTCTTCCCGGGAAATTGGCTGACTGCCAGGAACGTGACCCGTCAAAAAGCGAAATCTTCATCGTTGAGGGTGATTCGGCAGGGGGTTCCGCCAAACAAGGTCGTAACCGTCATTTCCAAGCGATTTTACCCCTGAAAGGTAAGATTTTAAACGTTGAACGTGCCCGTTTTGACAAAATGCTGGGATCTGCTGAAATCGGAACATTGATTACAGCTTTGGGCACAGGCATCGGTAACGAAGAATTTAACCCGGACAAACTTCGCTATCACAAAATTATTATCATGACTGACGCGGACGTTGACGGAAGTCATATTCGAACATTGTTACTGACGTTCTTTTACCGTCAGATGAAAGTCCTGATCGACCGAGGTTATCTCTACATTGCTCAACCGCCACTCTATAAGGTGAAGCGCGGCCAGTCAGAAGTCTACCTGAAAGACGAGCGTGCCATGGAAAACTATCTGTTGGATGCGTCCTGCAATGAAGTTAGTTTTATTCCTGCTGACGGCACACCGATTGCCGGATCTGCACTGCGCACACTATCAACAACCATCATGAAAGCATATCACAGTGTGATGGGGCTGACACGTCGTGTCAATAAACCGATTCTAATTGAGCAAGCGTTATTTGCCGGATTTTTTGAAACCCCATCCATGGATCTTGAGGCTATTGTTGCCCGCCTTGATCAGGCCTCAACAGCACTACAAGTTGCCGGAAAACCGATCTATCGTCAGAAATGGTCTGCCGTTCGTGATGGTAATGATGTGGTCTTTACCCACACAGTTGCCGGTGTCGCCGAAAGCTGGCGCATTGACGAAAGCACCCACCGTGCCCCTGAAATTAAAGCTCTCTTAGCCCTCAAGGCAGAATTGTCCGATTTCTTTGCAAAGCCCGGTCATGTCGCCATCAAAGACAACAAAGTTTCTGTTACAGGAGCCTCTGATTTGGGTGAAGCCTTGCTTGAACAAGGCCGTAAAGGGATTGCAATCAGCCGCTTCAAAGGACTGGGTGAAATGAATGCTGAACAACTCTGGGAGACAACCTTAGATCCAGAGGCACGGACATTGCTTCAGGTCAAACTGGATCATATGGAAGAAGCAGAAGAAATCTTCTCAACCCTGATGGGCGATGTGGTTGAGCCACGCCGAGAATTTATCCAAACCAATGCCTTGAAAGTTGTCAATTTGGACGCGTAAAACCTACCAAAGGACTTCTTTGACGTCGTGGATGTTCTTGGCTAAATGGTGTTTCATTTTCCGCAAAGCACGTACCTCCAACTGACGGACACGTTCTTTGCTGATGTTCATCATGTCACCGATTTGCTCTAAGGTTAAGGGGCTGTCGCTGAGATGGCGGCACTGGATGATTTGACGTTCACGAATTGGCAACTGACGCAGCGATGATTCAAGCCAATGACGCCGAACGGAACGATCGTATTCCTCCAAAGCTTCTGTTTCCGGGCTTGGATTTTGATCCACCAGCGTATCAACCCAATCCTCATTACTTTCATCGCCCAAGGGTGAGCTTAAAGATAAATCATGACCCGACAGACGATTTTCCATATTTTCCACATCACGAATAGAGACATGGAGAATATCGGCAATTTTTGCGCGGTCTTCGGGTTCCAAAGTATCCGTTGTAATGGATGCTAACTGCGAACGCAAACGGCGCAAGTTAAAGAAAAGTTGTTTCTGGGCTGAGGTTGAACCTGTGCGAACAATCGACCAATTTCGCAAGATATAATCTTGGATAAACGAGCGAATCCACCATTTAGCATAGGTTGAAAACCGAATATCTCGCTCTGGCTCAAAACGCTCAGCAGCCTGCATCAGACCAACGTTCCCTTCTTGAATCAGATCGGCAATGGGCAGTCCATAGTGTCGGAATTTTACAGCAGATGAGATCACGAGACGAGAGTACGCTTTTGTCAATTCATGTAAGGCACGCTCATTACCCTCATCGCGCCAAGCGTGGGCGAGTTCTTGTTCTTTTTCTCGTGTCAGAATGGGTTGACTCATCACTTCACGAACGTATGCAAGATCTGCTCGCTGTGTGTTATCGTCACCATAAACTTGAATTTTACCTGACATATCATCATCCTGATTACTTTGCCATGACTTAATGATATAGTTATTCGAGTAAAGATTTAATTAACGAGGTTCCAAATAATGCTCCGCGATACATTGTACCCTGAAATTTCACCTTATACGTCAGGCCACATAGCTGTTGATGATCTCCATGAAATTTATTGGGAAGAGTCCGGCAATCCAAAGGGAATGCCCATCATCTTTATTCATGGTGGCCCCGGAGCAGGATCAAGCCCCGCATCCCGTCGTTTTTTTGACCCGGATTATTACCGCATCATTGTTTTTGATCAACGCGGATCCGGACGATCCCGACCGTTAGGTGAAGTTCGCAACAACACAACACCGCTGTTGATCCAAGATATAGAAACCTTACGCCGTCATTTAGGTCTTGATCAGTGGCACATTTTTGGCGGATCATGGGGATCAACCTTAGCCATTGCCTATGCTGAGCATCACCCGGATCATTGTTTAAGCCTGATCTTGCGGGGAATCTTTTTATGCCGACCGTCTGAAATCGACTGGTTTTTATATGGCATGCGCACCATTTTTCCAGAACAATGGCATGAATTTAATACGTTTCTCCCCGAAGGTGAACGTCATGACTTATTAAAATCCTATCATACGCGCTTGATGAATTCAGATCCTGAAATTCACATGCCTGCTGCTCTTGCCTGGAGCAAGTACGAAGGAGCATGTGCAACCTTATTGCCCAGTGAAGGCACTGTCAATTCCTTCTTAGATCCTGTTGTTGCCTTGGGTCTGGCTCGCATGGAAGCCCACTATTTTTCAAACAATATTTTCCTGCCTGATAATTTCCTGATGGATAACATCCATAAAATCCGCCATATTCCAACAACCATTGTTCAAGGACGATATGATGTTGTTTGCCCGATTGTTACAGCCTCTGAGGTGGTTGAGAAATGGCCTGAGGCAAATTATATTATCGTTCCCGATGCCGGCCACTCAGCCTATGACCCGCCCCTTTGCCGTGAACTGGTCAAAGCCTGTGAACGGGTGAAAGGGACAACAGTCTAAAGTATTCCTATGCCGAGGGTTCTATTTCTAACAGCCTCATTGAGCCAAGCTTGACCGCCGTGATAGACCCTCGATCCTATTCTCAGGAGCATGATGCCCAAATCGTTCTGAGCAACACTATCGCCATTTTGAGCAAGCGTTTTTAAGTGGCGTATATGCTCATCATTTTGGGTTTGGCAGGCAAAACAATCGTAAAAATTCGCTGCACGGATATCGCTAACAACACAGGAATGTTCTGTAATGATGGCAAGATTATTTTGCGCAATCTGATTTTTGTTCATCGCTGACTCGATCAATAAAGCTTTTCCCTGATCAAAAATTTGACTACCCAATTTCATCAAGAATTCGCCCAAAGCCCGCTGTGCTGAGACATAAGTATGAAGAGATAACTCCAACAAAAATCGCATCCCCTTAATCCGATGTTCCGGTTTCTGAGGATGATTAATAAGAAAAGATGCATAAGAACTCAAGAAAAAGGGTTCATTACTCTCAGCTGCTTTCTTTAACCATTCAAGAGCTTTTTCTACATTTCTTGGCGTTCCTATCCCTTTTGAATACAGAAAAGCAAGATTGTATTGAGCCAAGGGCAAACCATACTGTGCAGCAAATTTAAAACAGGAAAAAACTAAAAACTCATTACGAGCAACAACGTCATCAAACCCATTATAGTAACATCCCAGATTGTATTGTGCTTTCGCATTGGTTACATCTTCTGCCAAAAGATAAACTCTTAGAAACCGCTCTCTCTTCTCTAAATCATCGGTCACCCATTGAATATTAAGATCAACAAGGGTATCAATCTCCCCTCTTGAATTAATAATCACGAAATCTAATCTTTGCTCTAAATCGTCAACGGTACTTTTTTCTACCGCTTCTGCCAAGGATAAACCAGAAACGATGAAACCGATCAGAAACTTTCGTATAAAGTCCATCCATACCTCTGAATAGAATAACCTTATAAAAAGTATACAAATAAACAGTGAATCTTGAAAAGTTTTATTGCTCAACCCACAGCTTGCAATTGTGACAACTGCGGCATTGCCTCAATCAAGCGTGCTCCCAGACGAACGGGTTCAATATGAGTCGCCTTGCCAGTCGTATCGTCTGTCTGAACGAAAACACCACATAAGGTGCCATCGCCAAGAGCAGGACTCATTTTTTCTGTGGGCGTTTTGCGGGTGAATTTATGCAATGGGGATGCCTTGTCCATGCCGATAACCGAGTTATAATCACCGCACATACCCGCATCCGTCTGATAAGCCGTTCCCTTTGGTAAGATTTGCGCATCGGCTGTCGGGATGTGAGAGTGGGTTCCGACCACAAAGGATGCCCTACTATCGCAGAAATGCCCCATGGCCATTTTCTCTGATGTCGCTTCAGCGTGCATATCAACAATCACAGCTTGAACAGCATACCCCAAAGGATGAGTATTCAGAACTTTATCAACCGCCGCAAAAGGATCATCCAATGTTTCCATGAACAAACGACCCATGGCATTCATCACCAATACCTTGCGACCTTTGCGATCCTGATAAACATGAAAACCACGACCAGGTGCCCCTTCGGGGTAATTAATGGGTCGCAACAAACGGGGCTCTCCCCCAATATAGGACATGATATCGCGCTGATCCCAGATGTGGTTACCCGTAGTAATGACATCAACCCCGGCTGCAAACAGCTCTTGGCAGATACCCTTGTTGATCCCAAAGCCATGGGCTGCATTTTCCCCATTAACAATGACAAAATCAAGATTCAGCTCAGCTTTTAAATAAGGGAGCTTTTTCAACAAAATTTCGCGTCCGGAACGGCCGACGACATCACCGCAAAATAAAATATTCATACCCATAAGAATGGGGTGAAACTATCCCGGATTCAAGCAGAAAGTGTAAAAAGGAATAACTCTTTACACACTTTCTGCTCTTCCTTATGCAGCCTTAGCCAAATGGCGTAGAACATAGGTCAAGATTCCGCCGTTATCAAAATAATCAACTTCATCTTGGGTATCCACACGGCACAAAACATCTGTATGAACAGCCGTACCATCCGTTTTAGTAAACGTACACGTCAAGGTCATTCCCGGTGTTATTCCATTATTCAATCCCGTTATGGACACCGTCTCAAACCCTGTTAATCCTAGGGTCTTTCGCGTCACGCCTTCTTTAAACTGAAGGGGCAAAACACCCATCCCCACAAGATTCGATCGATGAATGCGCTCAAAACTTTCTGCAACAACAGCTTTAACACCTAACAATCGTGTCCCCTTAGCAGCCCAGTCACGGGATGATCCGGTTCCGTATTCTTTACCGGCCACAACAACCAAAGCCATTCCTTGTTCTTGGAATTGCATAGAGGCATCATAAATGGGCATAACGTCAGCATCTTTGGTCATACGCGTATAACCGCCTGTTTTTTCAGGAACCATTTCATTGGCCAATCGAATGTTAGCAAAGGTTCCGCGCATCATCACCTCGTGATTGCCTCGGCGTGAACCGTAAGAGTTGAAATCCTGTGTTTGTACAGAATGGCTCACCAAATAAGCCCCAGCAGGCCCATCTTTTTTGATACTTCCTGCTGGTGAGATGTGATCTGTTGTAACGCTATCCCCAAGTAACGCTAAGATTTTTGCCCCGGCAATATTTGAAACGGCACGACTGGCTTCCTTGATATCATCAAAATAAGGGGGGTTCTTAACATAGGTACTTGCATCATCCCAACTAAAGGTCTGCGATGCTGTCGTATCGATTTTTTGCCAGTGTTCATCTCCCTTGAAAACGTTAGAATAACGCCGACGGAACATTTCCGGTGTCATGGATTGCGCTAACATATCATTGATTTCAGCCTGAGACGGCCAGATATCAGATAAATAGACAGGCTTACCCTCTTTTGAGATCCCCAACGGTTCGGTCGTTAAATCAATTTTCATGGATCCGGCCAAAGCATAGGCCACAACCAGCGGTGGTGAAGCCAAATAATTCAACTTAACGTGCGGGTTGATTCGCCCTTCAAAGTTACGATTTCCCGATAGGACGCCCGCCACACTTAAATCACCTGACTCAACAGCTTGTGCCAGTTCAGGGTTAAGCGGGCCAGAGTTTCCAATACAGGTTGTACACCCATAACCAACCAGATTAAATCCAATCGCATCAAGATCACGCATCAAACCGGCTTTTTCCAGATAGTCTGTAACGACCTGTGAGCCAGGAGCCAACGAGGTTTTTACCCATGGTTTTGGCTTCAAGCCCAAAGCATGAGCCTTACGAGCAACAAGACCGGCCGCCAGCATCACAGACGGATTTGACGTATTGGTACAACTCGTAATCGCAGCAATAACCACATCACCGTTATTCAAATCATAATCTTTACCCTCGATCTTAACACCTGCAGCGTTTTCCTTATTCTCAGCATTAAGCGTACTGAGGCAAGAAGCTTTGGCATCACTGAGTAAAACTTTATCCTGTGGTCGTTTTGGCCCTGCTATCGTTGGTAACACAGAAGCTAAATCCAACTCAACACATTCATCATAAACAGGATCAGCCGATGATTGATCACGCCATAAACCTTGGGCTTTGGCATAGGCTTCGACCAAAGCAATACGATCCGCATCCCGACCCGTAAACTCAAGATAGCGCAATGTCTCCTGATCAATAGGAAAGAAACCGCATGTTGCCCCATATTCCGGTGCCATATTGGCAATAGTTGCCCGATCAGCCAAACTCAGATTGTCCAAACCGTTGCCATAAAATTCAACAAATTTCCCAACAACACCTTTGGCTCGCAAAATATTGGTTACAGTTAAAACCAAGTCTGTCGCGGTTACACCCTCAGCAAGCTTACCCGTTAGTTTAAAACCAACCACTTTTGGCAATAACATACTAAGAGATTGCCCCAGCATAGCCGCTTCGGCTTCGATCCCGCCAACACCCCAACCCAAAACAGCAAGACCATTCACCATGGTTGTGTGGCTGTCTGTACCAACAAGCGTATCCGGATAGGCCACAAGCTCACCCTTAGCATTCTCAGAAACCCAAACTGTTTGTGCTAGGTATTCTAAGTTCACTTGGTGACAAATCCCTGTACCCGGGGGAACAACACGAAAATTCTTAAAGGCAGTTTGTCCCCACTTCAAGAACTTATAGCGTTCCGCATTCCGTTCATATTCCAAATCAACGTTTTTCTCAAAAGCCCCCGTTTCAGCGTAATAATCAACCATAACCGAATGATCAATAACTAAATCGACAGGGATTAACGGATTAATTTTTTCAGGATCACCCCCCAAAGCCTTCATCGCATCACGCATCGCTGCCAAATCCACAACAGCAGGAACACCCGTAAAATCTTGCATCAAGACACGAGCCGGCGAAAAAGCAATTTCGTCATGGGATTTTCCCTTACCAGGGAGTTTAGCCGCAGCATAAATATCTGTGATCGTAACGCTTTTACCATTTTCGTGACGTAAGAGATTTTCAACCAGAACCTTAATCGTGTAAGGCAGTTTTGATATTTCACCAGCACCGGCGTTTTCTGCCTTGGGCAAACTAAAATAAGTATAGGTTTTACCGGCAATTTCTAACGTCGATTTGGTATTAAGCGTATCCAGACACTTGGTCATAACGATCCCTCCGAAAAAATATAGAAAGCACTATTACTTATAAGATAGAGTTATTCTAAAATTAACTCAAGTGAGACGCACTTCAGGTTTTACTTTTTTGAAAATTCGCTTTTTTTTCATCCCTATGGTATATTGTCCCTATGACTGAATTGAATAGTATAAAACGGTTGTGCGCTTCTTATTGTTTAGCGGACAGCTACCAAATTGACGAATTAGCTCGCATTTTCCGAGCCAAAGGCTTAGATCCGAGATTTTATGATGAGGTTATTCACGTTGAATACCCTCTTGATAACTACATCGGTCATGCTTTCTTTTTTACCTATGGTTGTGCAGTTTTTTGGGGATTAGATCACCCCGAAATCAAAGATCTCCTTGATCTGGCAGAACCGGCGACACTTAAACTTGTCCCTAATATTGTGCTGGATGAGTGTTTTTATGAGTATTCTCGGGAATCAACAATTATTGAAGAAGAAGACTTAATCCTACTCGACAGAGATGACCCCCTTCTAAAATTATCCCTGTCCTATGGATTGTCTCAATCTGTTAAACTTGCGGTTTTTGAAGATCGAATTGCTGTTGCCATCCAAAAGAGCAAACACCTTCCCGAAGAACTTGCTACAAAAGGAAAGACAAGTTTGTCACGCCAGCAACTTTCACGTAAGGTTGGGGCTCTTTTTGCGGAAAGACACTCCATCAATCTGCACAGCGATTTGTTAGATACCCCTGAGTTTTTCTGGCGTCGTCCAAGTTATGAAGCCTATTACCACATGGCATCAAGCTATCTTGATATCACAACACGAACCAATATCCTCAATCAACGTCTTTCAATTCTTCACGAGTTATATGAAATACTTTCTGACGAATTAAAACATCTTCACTCCTCACGGTTGGAATGGATTATTATCTTACTCATTGTTTCTGAAGTTGTTCTAACCTTATTAAAAGACGTTTTGAAATGGCTGTGATTTCTGCGGTATCTGTGGTTATTCCCTTTTATAATGAATATGGGAATATTACGCCCCTCGTAGAAGAAGTCGTTTATGCCTTAAAAACTGTTCCGTCTTGGCAACTTATTTTAGTGAATGACGGGAGCACCGACCAAACAGCCCAAGAATTGGAAAATGTTTGCCGGTTGTACCCTAATTGTATACCAATCCATCACCAAACAAACCAAGGCCAAAGTTCCGCCCTCTATACGGGGATTCTGCGGGCACGCCATGATTGGATTATTACGCTCGATGGGGATGGCCAGAACAATCCTCAGGATATTGCAGCCTTGATCATGGCTCTGGCTGATCAAAATAATCATGTTGCCTTTGGCAATCGGATTAATCGCAAAGATTCATTGATTAAGAAACTGTCATCCCGTTTAGCTAATTACATTCGTATTCTTATCCTTGATGACCATTGTCTCGATACAGGGTGTTCTCTCAAATTATTCCCGAAATCCGTCTTTTTATCTCTGCCGCGATTTAATCACTGCCACAGATTCCTTCCTGCCCTCTTTCAATTTTCAGGATATAACGTCATCAATGTCCCCGTTAGTCATCGTCCTCGCATTCGAGGTCAATCCAAATATGGATTCTGGGGACGATTATGGTCTGGGATTTTTGATCTCATTGGTGTTTTATGGCTCAAGAAACGTTATTTAAGACCGGCGTTGACTCAGGAATCACAACCAATAAGTAATGCCCCGTTTTCTGCTCAAAAACAGCAGTTGCCTTAGGGTATAAATGAGGAGACTCTGTGTAGATAATCACTTGCCCTTTCTGAGGTGCCTGTTGATACTCTTCCTCAGACATGACTTTAAGTTTAGGCTGACGCAACAGAAATCCAAACTCTCCTCGATACCGATGCGTTACAAGAGTAATAGGTTCTGTTGAATCAACACAATGAGAGACCTGATAAAGGGGATAGCGTTTTTGGATTAAAAATTCCCCCGAGATCAAAATAAAACTATAGATAACACCACTCACAGCCATAATCCTTGGCAAAGAAATGCCTTTTAAGTGTTCTGATATCACAAGCATCAGCATCGGTATCATCGGCAAAAGATAATGAATCTGCTTGCAGCTGATCAGTTGAAAGCAAAGAAGGCTTGTTAGCGTTGCTTTAAGAATTGCTTTATGCTCATCGGATTGATGAGTTTTCTGCCAAAATCTTGGCAGAACAACCCACGGTAATAACACGATAGGCAGCATGCCCCCATAAAACCACCACCCTCGCTGATGGTGGAATGAATTGATGATACGCCCTGCCGTTTGTTTCCAGAGCAACGCCTCTCGGTAAGAATCGTCACCATAAACGATAGCCGCAACAAGCCAGAGAAGGGGGGCGATTATTCCCCCCAGAAAACCAAGGATCAGGGGGCGTTTTAGGAAAAAAGCCGCAGGAATAAGATAAATAAAAACAACAGGCCCTTTTGTTAATAGCCCCAAGGTTACGGCCAGACTCAAAACCCCCTGTTGATTCTTAAAAAGAGCATACCAGCCGAGCGTAACCCACACCATCATCAGACAATCAAACATATAAAACTGCGACCAGACAAACACAAACCCTGTTGCTAAAAAAATCTGCTGTACTTGACGACTCGCTAGCTTTCTAATCAAGACAGATGTCATCAGCGTCGAGAGTATCGGAATGAATCGAGCGACAAAGTCAGTCACCCCAAAGATTTTCCACAACAAACAGGTTATCCACAGTAAGAGTGGTGGTTTATGGCTATACGGCAAACCATTGAGATGGGGAATCAGATAATAACCGGAATGATACATCTCATAGGCTGAGGAAAGGTACCGCGCCTCATCCACATGAACCGATTGGCGAAAAATTTGAAAGGCGAAAGCAGCAAAAAGGAATAAAAATGCCTCGGCGTTATTGATGATAAATTTTCGCAAAGACGTAAACCCAAGGCAAGATGATAATCTTAAGCCTAGCAAGTTATGCTGCTTTTAACAACTCTTCGACTCGCACAACGGCATCCTCTTGAGCAATGGATTCAATTGCAGCTAATTCCCGTGAAAATCGGTCGATGGCTGCTTTATAAATTTGCCGTTCGCTAAAAGATTGATCTGATTTAACATGGGGTTTGTACAACTCACGAATAACTTCCGCAAGCGACAACGGATCACCCGAATTGATTTTCCCTTCATATTCTGTTGCACGGCGACTCCAGTTGCCTTTTTTCACGGAAATTCGTGAACCCAAAATATCAAAAGCTCGACACATTTCATCCGATGAACTCAAAGCACGCAATCCTGCCGCTTTTGCTTTAACTAAGGGAATGCGCATTAACATCTTGTCTTTTTCAAAAGAGATCACGATCAAATCAACCTTAATCCCGGCCACTTCTTGCGACTCATAAGTTACAACTTGGCCAAGACCGTGTGGAGGATAGATAACATACTGCCCAACATCGAAGTTCCTTATATCCATCTTTGATCTCCCTATTTACTGTTGACGTTTCCGCAAAAAAGAGGAGCGTTTCTAACGCCCCTCTGAAAATTAACTTCCTTTACCAGGATTTTTGGAAAAATGCTCTTCGAACTTATTTCCAACACCGACCCATTCTTGAGCATCCGCAGGAGCATCCCCCTTACGATTTATATTGGGCCACTGCCCTGCATATTGTCGATTAATTTCGACCCATGTCTCCATACCTTCTGACGTATCAGGGTGAATTGCTTCTACCGGGCATTCAGGCTCACAAACACCACAGTCAATACATTCATCAGGATTAATGACCAACATGTTTTCACCCTCATAAAAACAATCAACAGGGCAAACTTCCACACAGTCCATAAACTTACAACGAACGCATGAATCTGTGACAACATAGGTCATTAAGGAAACTTTCTTAAACTTTACAAGCACTATAACTCTAAGAAAAATATCATAAATGACAAGAAAAAACAAGTTTTACGAAATAAAAATCAGAAAACAAAGGATAATTACAGATGGTCAAGTTGGCGGTAGAGATTGAAACAATCGATTGGATTGGGTATAGAAATCAATTTTTTATTAAATTCTTTTAAGGTAAGATGAAGCATTACGAATATTTCGCGAAAGATCTAAAATGCGCAATATCATTATTATGTTTATGATTGGAAAAACTTTTGGCGGGGATGTTGAATTTGAAACAACAGAGTTAACCCCACTCATTTACGCATTGCCTGATTCAGCAGCCCCCCTCCCCTCTGATCTTGCGCCAGATGACTTAGATGAACAACGAATAGCAGAGGAATCAAGTCAAGATCTTCAGTACTTACAAAACGAGGGAGGCATGTCAGAAGTATCCGAACTCATCGAAGAAATTTTTAGATATCGAAAATTCTTATCAACCCATCGTACTGATTTTAACACAGCCATTGAAAGTGGGAATTATACGTCTGTCTTTCTATCAACATTTTCTGAGATACGAACATTGTCCGGGCTTGAAAGTCTGCAAAAGTATTTTGCTCAAGTCTATTATGACATGCAAATCAAAGCGTTATATGACCGCCTCGATCGAGGTCGATCCACCCTTTATAAAACCCTTGCAGCCAACAACTACCGCACCAGCGCAACCCAAGAATCCATAAACTCACTGAATGTTTATGCTGCTCTGCTCAATTTAAATATTCAAAGTGACCCGGGGTATCTTGGCATGGTTATGCAATATTTCTCACAATCAAAACCGGCGGATCTTTATTTTTCAGAAATCTTTAGCAAAATGACCGATAGAGATCAACAAAATGACCTTATGGATATTGCCTTAACTTACCTCATAGAACGGTACAGAGTTGACCGATCCTGGTTCAATAAAATCCTTCATTACTGTGGCATAAAACACAGCTACACCCGAGAAGCAATCTTAACACTCCAGAATATTGCAACACTTCTCAACATTAGAACTCGCGACGATTACCAGCGACTCATGGCGGCTGCGGACCAGAAAATGCTCGAAGATGCTTTAGAGTATCTTTTGACATTGGCATATAGCTAGATAGATGGGTTGTAAAGTGTTTTATGTTGCTCGATCTGAAGATATGATAAGATGGATTAAAAATTGAAACTGCTGGAAGAGATATGACAAGAACGCCATTACTTAATTCTGATCAAGCACTAAAACTTGCAAAAAATATTAAGAATTTAATTGAGAATGCAAAAGAATCTGTCATATCTAAAGCAAATTCAGAACTTGTTATGTTGAATTGGAGTATTGGAAAGTTAATTAAGTTAGAAATCCAACAGAATGATCGTGCTGATTATGGAGAACAAATTGTCGCGACACTGTCGCGACAATTGTCTGAAGACTTAGGGAAAGGATTTACAAGATCTTCGTTGTTTAGGATGATTCAATTTTATGACTTATTCCCAGATATTGAAAAAGTCGCGACACTGTCGCAACAATTGGGATGGAGTCATTTTATAGAGATTTTACCGATAGAGGACTCTTTAAAACGAGAGTTCTACATTGAATTATGTCGCTCTGAACGGTGGAGCGTCAGAATTTTAAGAGATAAAATTCAAGGAATGTTATTTGAGAGAACAGCTTTATCTAAAAAACCAGAGCTGACTATTAAAAATGACTTAGAGATCTTACGCCAAACAGGAAAACCTACAACAAATCTAGTCTTAAAAGACCCATATCTTTTAGAATTCTTAGAACTTGAAGATACTTACAGCGAACAAGATTTAGAGTTAGCAATTTTAAAAGATTTAGAAAAGTTCTTGTTGGAGCTAGGTGGTGACTTCACATTTATAGCACGCCAAAAACGTATCACAATTGGCTATGAAGATTTTTATATAGATTTATTATTCTATCACAGAGGGTTAAAAAGACTAATATTGATAGAGCTTAAATTAGGTAAATTTAAGGCATCATATAAAGGACAAGTTGAGTTATATTTAAGGTGGCTCAATAAGAATGAACGTAAAGAAGGTGAAGAAACACCTCTTGGAATTATTCTATGTGCTGAGAAAGATCATGAACAAATTGAGCTTTTAGAACTGGAAGGAAGCGATATTCACGTTGCTCAATACATCACGAAGCCATTTGAAAAAATTTTAAAAAAACAGCTTCATTTATCGATTCAAAAAGCTAAAGCTTAAGATAGATAAAAGGCCTTGAAATTGTTATATATCACTGCTATAAAGAATAACCATGATGAGAGAATATTCGACACAAAACACACCATCTCTAAAAACGATTCAAAAAGTTGTTTACATCGTCGTGTCTATTGTCCCTGTGGGGACGAAATCATAGATAATAACATCATCGTTTCTCATAGTATAAATTTTCAAAACACGGATGTGTTCTATGACCTATAAGCGCGTTATCCTTACAGCAGGTTTTGCCATGTTCTCCATGTTTTTTGGCTCTGGCAATTTAGTTTTTCCTCTGCTCATCGGCACTCAAACTCTTGATGTTTCAACTTACAGCACTCTAGGTCTCATTCTGACGGCTGTGATTGTTCCCTTTCTTGGCCTCTTTGGCATGATTCTTTATAACGGCAATACACGCGATTATTTTGACAAACTGGGTCGTATTCCATCGTTTCTCTTAATTTTAGCAATGCTCTCTCTGATGGGACCTTTTGGTGTCGTCCCCCGTTGTATCACCGTTGCTTATGGTGGCTTAAATGTTCTTTATCCTACACTGCCTTTTGATTGGTTTTCAGCTGGATTTTGTGCGCTGATTACTCTTTTAATTTGGAAATCAAACCGCGTCGTTGACGTTATTGGGCTCTTATTAACACCCTTTAAACTAGGCGGACTCATGCTCTTGATGATCGTTGGGCTATATTATGCACCAGACATTCAAAAAACGACACTCAGCACATCAGAAAGTTTTTTGACAGGGCTCTATTTAGGCTACCAAACCATGGATTTGATGGCAGCGTTCTTCTTTTCCGCAACAACAGTTGCTTATTTAAGGCAAAATCTACATCCGGAACATGGCGGGCAAGTTCTCTTCAAAATCAGCTTACAATCACTGATTATTGGCGCACTTTTATTAGCCGTTGCCTATATCGGGTTTGTTAAACTCGGGGCGCACTATGCAACACAACTCGTTGGCGTTCAACCGGAATCTTTGTTGGTTGTCATTGCCGAAAAAACCATGGGGATCTATGCCTTACCAATCGTTGGATATACGATGGCTATTGCATGCTTAGCAACAGCCGTTATCCTGACGATTCTTTTTGTTGATTTTCTCTTTAGCGATATTCTTAAGGGCAAACTCAATGAGAAAGTCTGCATTTTTATTACCATTGGTGCAACCTATGCAATGTCATTACTCGGATTCTCGAAAATTTGCTCAGTCCTTGGTCAAATCCTAGAAGTTGCTTATCCTGCATTGATTGGTCTTGCTATCGGCAATATCCTGTCTCAAATATCAAGAATTGATATGGCAAAAATTTTGTTCTGGGGTATACTGCTCCTAAACATTATCTATAAATTAATTAACCAGCAATGATCCGTCTTTTCATTATTTTTACCTTGTTCATCAACATAGGACTCTGTGCATCACCAAAACTAACCATTGTTGCATCATTTTCCATTCTTGGAGATATGATTAAAAATGTGGGTCAAGATCTTGTTGATGTACAAGTCATCGTTCCTGAGAATGCAGACCCGCATATCTATCAACCTACGCCACAAGATGCTGCTATTTTGGCAAAGGCCGATCTGGTTATTATTAATGGCCTCGATTTTGAGGGATGGTTCAAGAAATTAATTGAAAATTCGGGTTATAAGGGAAAAATTATTATTGCTGGCAAGAACATATCCCCTCGAACACTTCCGGGACCCGATGCCTCAGTCAATGACCCGCATGCTTGGCATTGTATTAAAAATGGTCTGTCTTATGTCGGTGTGATCAGCGATTCTTTGAAAGAAGCCCTTCCACAAAAGGCAACAGAAATCGCACAGAATGAAGCATCCTATAAAAAGAAATTGCAAAACCTTGATACTTGGGTTCGTAAGCAATTTGATCCTATTCCGCAAGCAAAACGGATTGTTGTCACAACGCATGATGCTTTTTGGTATTACGGTGAAAGTTACGGAATCACATTCTTGTCCCCTGTAGGCATCTCAACAGATGCTGAACCGTCTGCTCTGGCTGTTGCTCGCCTTATTAACGAAATTCGAACAAAAAACATCCGAGCTGTTTTCATTGAAAGTCTATCCAGTCGTAAGTTGATTGAAGAAATTGCCAAAGAAGCTCACTGTGATGTTGACGGCGTTCTATACGCAGACTCCCTCTCCTCACCTCGTGATAAAAACTCACCGGCACAGACCTATATTGATATGATCAAGCATAATACGTTGGAAATTATCAAGGGCTTAAAATCTTAACGGGAAAGCCCTAAGTTTTGGACAAGCTGAAGATAGCGCGACCAATTCTCATCTTTTCGCTCACCCAACTGATACAGGTAAGACCAACTATAGATCCCCGTTGAGTGGTGATCATCAAAATGAATCCGAATGGCATAATTACCAACAGGTTCAAGGGATTTAATGGCAACATTACGGCAACCGCCAATTGTTTTTTTCTGGCTTGCCCCGTGGCCCTGGACTTCTGCAGAAGGGCTTTCGACTCTCAGATACTCTGCACTATAATTAAAAAGAGTCCCATCGTCAAAGCTAACTTCTAAGGATCTGGTTTTCTTACAATACTCGATTGCCAATGGCCATGGCTTTTGCCCACGCTCAAAAGTCATGACGGATCCTTAAGATGAAAAGATCGGTAAGCCTTGGCCTTTGTCTCATCAACAACCTCAGCTTCATCAATGAGCATAATCGGCACCCCTTTTATAATGGGGAAAGCAAGTCCTGCTACGTCACTAATCAGGCGATGATTATCCTTATCATACACAAGTGTCGATTTTGTCAATGGACACACAAGAACCTCAAGTAATTTAGGATCAACACTCGCCATTTTATACTCCCTAGTGATAAATCACGTGATCCGGCTGACGATCAAACGCAGCCATTTCAATCAATGCTGTCATAACATGTGATTGCTCTTGGATCGATTCTACTTCTAGTAAAGCTTGTTTTTCAGACGGAGGCAAGGGGCATGCCATTGAAAGAGCTGTCAAAAGACGGTGATTCGATGTTTTATTAATTTCATCCCAATTAGGTGAAATATCCAAGCGATCGAAATAGGGTTTTAACGCTTTATAGAGTCTGGGTCGATCCATGGTAAAATCAATCTCATCAATTAAGTCGCTGGCAAAGGATGCATAATCAACCGTAGCTAGCGGATAACCGTCTGCTCCTGTTGTTTGATCGAGCAACCTAAATCGTGCTACACCTTCAAGTTCAGCAACAAGTTTGCCTTCTTCCGGTTCTGTCACATCAATAACCTTTGCTAAGCATCCGATCTGAAAGACTGATAAATCATCAAGATCCACACCCATACGCAGACTTGCACTGGGTTGAACTAAACCAAGTAAGCGGTTTCCTGTCAGGCAATCACTAATCATCGACACATGAGACGAGTCAAAGATCGGGAGTGGCAACTTAGCCTTGGGTAATAAAATTGCCCCTCTGACCATGAACAAGAGGATTTGTCGTGGTAAATTATGAATTGAAATAGGTTGAGATGAGTCTGCCATTGCTTTGTATAAAATTCTTGATCCTCTGATACCCATAAGATGGCCACTTACCCACAAAATATCAAGAAGTTTTTAACTAATTCCAGTGATGATGATTGTTAATCTTCAGAATCAGAAAAAGCAGATTATTCTCCATCATAAGTAGGATAGATATCAGGAAATTCAATACGACCTACATCTTCATGGATATCATAAAAAGACTTACTGCCTGAATCCACCGCCTTGATCTCTTGCAAAACACTTTGCAACATATCCGCAGATAAATTGGGATTTGTCGACATAATCATTGCAATCGCAAAATCACAAGCATCCGGATCATTTAACTGCACTGACGTTAAACTGTCAGATAATAACTGACCGCACTCTAATCTAAGACTGGACTCATCCAAAGCTACACCCAATTCTCGTTGTTGTGCTTCTACGGCTCGCTTCCCTTCTTCTAATTCTTGTATTTTTGTTTCTAATGCGCGATAGAAAGCAGACTGTATAAGCTCTAAATCCATTTCCAATGTATTCTGTAACTGGACAATCCGCTCCCGGAGTGCTTCGGAAGTGAGGCAAGGTTCATTTCTTAAGCTTTCAAGACAGATCTCAAAGGCAATTTCTTGCATATCAACATCAGCTTCTGACCTTATTTCTATTGGTTTTTCTAAACTCACCATAGTCACAGATTCCTGTTGCTGAGCAGGAGTGTTTAGCTTGTCAGCGATCTCTTGCCTGAGCAAATCAACACAATCCCAAACGGCTATAATTCCTCCAGGAAGAGATTCCATCTCTCGCGTTACGTTCATAACCATATCAATGGTTCTGCTGTTTTTATTTTTTTCCATAAGCTCTTGATCCGTCAACAAAGACCTCAGACGATTCTTACATGCCTGAACGAGTTTGCTTTGCTGATCTTCTGATGAAGATACCAGTGGTTTGGATTCTCGTGCTAAGTTTGGCATAGGTTTTTTCTTTGAGTACGCCTCTTGCAAAATGATCAACGCAATTCTGAAGCGGCCATCTTGAAGCGAACCCTCTAAATCACGAACAATACTTTCCATCCTCCCGTCTTCACACAATTCTAACATATGGTAATAAGTCTTTAGTCTTAGCAAGGCATCCCTAGATGGAGGATAGGCAATATTACATTTATGCGCTAATTCCGCAACAATACTCGACTCTATTAGTACAATGTCCTTGGACCAATCCGGATCAAACTTAAATGGGCGGACACGTTCTTCAAGATTATTCTCCGAGATCGGATAATAACAAGGATTAGGTATATCTGAACACTGACTACTTGTTATTAATAAAACGAGCGTGAATACGGATTTTGTAAAGTGAATCATTTCAGCATAGACCTAAATGTAAAAAATTGACGAAAAAACTATAGCCGAATTATAATGGGTCAGCTGTATATTAGTTCTACGTCAGAAATAGGAATATATTTTTGGAAATGCAAATTTTATTTTGGGGATTTTCTTTTAAAGCAACATAACTTCAGGATCACAGCTAAATCCTAGGCCTTGACCACGCGTTATCCAGCTTGTTTGACCGAGCCTAAAATTTTGCCCTAATTTTGAAGGTGGAATTTGTGTTCTGTCGACAGTCGCCTGTAATTTTAAGATTTTATTCAACCCTGTGTAAAATAAAACCAGATTCTTAAAATCGTCATTACCGTGCCCCCCCGGCAAATGTTGCAGATAATGCTGCCAAGTCATCCGTTGCAAATGAATCCGCACACCCGCAGATTCATCCCATGTTCGTTGCCCTAAAACGGTACTCTTCCCCAAAGATTGATGTTGACCTCTCGCCCCTAATTTTGTCCAGTCTTCCTCGGGCGGTTTACGCC
The DNA here is from genome assembly GCA_019636035.1 of Candidatus Paracaedibacteraceae bacterium. GTDB lineage: Bacteria > Pseudomonadota > Alphaproteobacteria > Paracaedibacterales > Paracaedibacteraceae > Paracaedibacter. The sequence goes on along the minus strand of JAHBYI010000001.1, from coordinate 650,234 downwards.
ATAAACCACAATATTCATGGATAGCAACAGGGAGTTTGAAATACCCTTCTAACAATTTCTTTAACCCACCGGCGGTTCTTTGTCGTTGCCATAGCAACGATGTAAAGTGAAGGATTGACCGCGAATGCAAAGAGGTTACTTGATCAATATCAATTTGATTGAGCCCCGCTAAATCCAAAATTGATTTGCCAATCACGGTTTGCTCAGCTGGCTTCATCTCCAACCCAACAATATGTTTTTTCTGCAACCGGTACCAAAATGATGCATAACGATGATTAAAAATATCCAGAAAATCACGAAATGCAGTATCTCGATGTCGCAATCGTTCCGCAATCATATCTGTATAAGGCTGAGGTAGAGGTCCCTGAACACCGGCTATACCAAAAAAGTTAACCGTCATAATTGGTGGGCGATCATAATACCGGCTTGTGAAAATACTTTGAATATCACTAGCCGGAGTCGCATAACTAATGCGTGACTGAATCTGAACCGGATCATCCTTTGGATTTTCACTTTCACCAAACGATTTAGATTCTGGTCGCAAAGCCGATAAAATTCGAATCGCTTGATAGTACTCAAATTCATACGGCGCAGTATAAAGTTGTTCAGCTACAGAATAATCTGATCGCCGTGTAAGGGCTCCCATGACATCCATTCTCCTTGACGTTGAACACTATTTAATTGGAGTTGCACAAACGAATTAATTGATGCCTGCAAGGCAAAAAAAGTTCTAAGAACACTCGATAATAAGAAAACGCTTTCACCTGTATAGGCACGTTCATTGACTGTCAACGTTATTTTCAAACCACTAACGAACCCGCGCCATGCTTCTGACCCCAGCCGACGGGCAATGGGTTGCGTTTCAATGCCAACCAAAGCATCAATTTCATTATGATGGAAATTCCCCGTTGTACGGGCATATAATGTCAATGTTTCCTTTAAGGCCTTGAGAGATGTTGCACCGGCACTAATGCTCAGATGATTCACTGAGAGCATTGAAATCAACCGCCACATGGTCTCTCCATCATCAGGACTATAGATCTGAGTGGTTGGTTTGGTCAAACAGACAATTCTGCTGGTTGGTGATTTGTCTTCTAATTGGAGTAAACCACCAACGGGAATTTGCTCTGCCAAAAATCGATTGGTACACAGAGTCTGTGCGTAAATTGTCTCTGTCGATGGAATATTCGGGTCAAAATTTAAATCAACAAAGCGCAAATAAATATCACTTCCAGGAACCTCACGCCGCTCAGAAGGGAGGCGTCGATGAATCCAGAACTGATCCGGATTATCTGCTCTCACCTCATGCGTAAAGGAATAATAAGGGTAAATTGTTTTCGTTTCAGCAGATCCGGCCATTCCTGAGAGAACCTTTTGAACGGAATAAATTTCTGTTGTGCGCTCTCGACGCTGATCAGGAACCAAACGGTACTCGAATTTGTGATGGTCTAGTTTCAAAGGATCCGTGATCTTTGGAAAAAGGTTCACAATGGGCGTACATCCCAATTTAAAATTATCAGGCGTGATCGTGATCTTGTCCAATGCCTGTTTATCATCAACGCCAATCAACAGCTCAACTTCGCCATCAAGCGTCGATAAATCTAAATTCATAACATCAAAAAATAAGTATTTTTTGGGGAAATGAAAATATTCATGCAAAATCTGATAGGCAGGCTGTGAATGATCAGGAGCCGGCAAAATAGCATCACTCTCTTGGAATCCGACAGGTCTGACGGATCCTGTTTTTAAGGGGCGTGCAACTTTATCCGGTGGTGCAACATAGGCTTGGATCTGACTCTGAGCAAAAATAATCTCATACAAAAGAAAACTCAAAGCATCATCGCCGTTAATATAGAATCGCAATGTCTTCAAATCTAAATCAGAAAAATCGAGGCCTTGGCATGATAGTTTGAGCCTTAAATACCATTGATGACGTTTTGGTTCGTGAAAAACATAATCCAAAGGTTGCACAAATTCCGTAGTATCAACGCTAATTGGCCACAAAGTTACAGGATATGCTGTTCTAAACCGACAAGCAATTCCCTCTTCAGCAAAAGACTGAACGGGCGTGTGCTTGGCAATATCAAAACCACTCGTTAATTTTCCCTTGCTCGGATCAACAACAAACTGTGCCACAGCCATACTCGGTATCGGGGCAATTAAATGAGGATAAAGAACGGACAGAAGGGCTGAGGCGATTTGCGGAACACGATCATCAATCTCTTGGCTTAAGCGCGCAGACAAGAAAGCAAAGGATTCTAACAACCGCTCCGTGTGCGGGTCAGGAGATTCAGAATCAGAAAGTTGAAGTCGTCTTGCAATTTTGGGATGCTGAGCTGCAAAAACCTGCCCTGCATTACGCAAGTAACTCAGTTCTCTGTGATAATAATTTAAGAATTTATCCTGCGAGGGTGATGTCACGGTTTCATCTTTACTAAGGCCACCTTAATAAAATTTACCATTAATTTTCACAAAGTAAAAGGATCGCCGCGCTCTCTTAATAAAAAACCCCTTCACGAAAAGGGGATTTTATAATTATTCAATAAGAATTTAAGCTGCCGCTTGAATCCCTTCTTGCGGAGAGGATTCAAAATTCTCTTGATTTTTAATACTTCTTAGAACAATCAAGGCAATCAAGGCACCGATTGTCAAATAGTAAGCAGGAACCATATTACTACCCGTTCTTTCAATCAAATACGTCACAACCATTGGTGCTGTTCCACCGAACAAAGGTCCACTGATATTGGTTGTAATCGTAACGGCCGAAAAACGAACAGCTGTCGGGTATGATTCAACCATCAACGCTGGCAAGGGGCCAAAGTAACCACCAACAGCAACAGCCAAAAGCATTTGTGCTGCCAAAATAGTCATTGGATCATTTGACGTATTAACAATACCAAGCAATGGGATTGTCCCAATAACAAACAAAAACGCAGCCCCCCCCAAAACAGCCTTGCGACCGATTTTATCTGACAGCCAGGCTGAAATAACGGTAAAGACGCTGACAACCAACAGGCTGATTGTATTAATCGTCAAAGCCATCCCTTGAGATAAACCAAGTTGGGTACTCAAGTGAGTCGCCATGTAAACAAGCAAAATATAAAAACTCAAGTCATGAAGCATAACAGCCATAACAACCTTAACAAGCGTACGGCCATGATGCGTAAAGACTTCTTTGACAGGGTTCTTTTTCAATTCACCGGATTCTTGAGCAATAATATATTCCGGTGATTCAGGGACATTACGACGAATATAAAAGCCAACCAAACAAATCAAAATTCCGAATAGGAACGGAACTCGCCAACCCCAAGCCATCAAGTCAGCCTCAGAGAAGACATTGCTGGATAAGGCAGCAGCACCAGACCCCGCCATAATACCGACCAGGCAGCTGGTAATTGCAAAACTACCGATCAAACCACGACGGGACACATCTGTATGTTCTGTTGTAAACGTAATAGAACCACCATAATTGCCCCCCATGGAAATACCCTGAAGCATACGAATGGACATCAACAATACCGGTGCCCAAATCCCAATTTCAGCATAAGTTGGCAAAATACCAATCAACGCTGTTGGAACCGCCATCAGCAAGATCGACAAAACCATTGCTTTCTTACGCCCCATACGATCACCAATGTGTCCAAAAATCATTCCCCCTAATGGGCGAATAAGATATCCGGCAGCAAAGGCACCAAAAGCAGCTATTAATTCGACAGATTTATTATCGGATGGAAAAAATAATTTACCAATAACGGGTGCGAAATAACCAAATAATGCGAAATCATACCATTCAAAGAGGTTGCCAACTAAGCTCGCTGTCACCGTTTTCACAAGGGATTTACTCATCAATCAATCCTAAAAAATACACGCTTTGATTTTATTCTAGACTATATCTAAATCAAGTTCCAACATTTTTGCAATAAAAAAAGGATTACTTGATGTAATCCTTTTAAAAATTAACTTAATTAAGTAATTTTATTATTTTGCAGCAGCTTGTGCTTCTGCTTCACGTTGTTCTGTTAACGCTTTAAAACGCTTAGACAAGGACAACACAGAAACCAACCAAAGCGCAACAACGACAATGGTAACAACTGCCAAAATGTGAGACAAGCTTGCCAATGTTTGGCCAGCAAAGACACTGAGCAATGATGCTTGAACAAGTGCACCACCGGATTTACCGGCGCGACCACCGATAACATCAACAGCAGCCTTACCCTTAACCTTTAGCTCTTGATCCAATGGAATGTAAGCCATTTCCTTGGTTGGGTCAAACAAGGAATACTTTGTTGCCTTAGACAGAACGTTTTGAACGAAACCTGTCATCACAGCAACCATAACCATGGTTGTACCAGCAACAGCATATTCTGGGTTACCAACGCTTTCGGAATACATAATCACACCAAAGAAGATCAAGCTTGTGATCAAGATCATGATTGGTGTAATCATTGCAGCAGATAACCAGCTAAAGCGACGAAGAATGTTATTCCCTGCAACCATCAACACCACAGTGATCGCACCTGTTGTAGCTGAGAATTGTCCCATAAAGGCGTTATAAGCATTGTTATCACCATGGAACGCAATCTTAATTTGCCCCTTCCAAACACCTTCAACGATGTTAATGGAAACGCCATAAGCCAAAACGATCATAGCAATCATACCTAGGTATGGAGACTTTACAAGGTACATAAAACTTTCGCCCAAAGATAGTTTTGGTTTGTCTTTCTTTTTGCTACCTTTAGCAACATCTGAACCGTCATAATAACGCGGGTCTGTCAACACAGACTTGTTCATCCATGAGTAAATAGCAACAACAATCAAACCGGCGATAACAACGAATGCCATCAAATAGTTCAATGTCCAACCCCAAGCGTCAACGCCTTCAGGAAGGTTATCGCGGTTCTGTGAGAAGAAGTAAACTGTGTAACCCGACAAGATCAAACCAAAGTTACCGATCAAGCCAAACATACCATAAAAACGTTTTGCTTCTGTAACACGGGTGATTTCGTTTGCAAACTGCCAGAACAATAAGGAAATAACAGCACTGCCCCAAAGTTCAGACAAGATGTAGAACAAGCTGTAGCTCCAGTTACCAATAACAGGAACGAACCATGCCAACTGCGGATAGCTAACTTTTGCTGCAGCAATAGCTTCTTCGGTCATGTGAAGTGCTTCGCGGTTCGGGTAAATGAACAAGGCAAAAGCCCCAAAGAATACGAGGAACGGCAACAGCGCAGCATAGAACAAGCCTTGGCGGCTGAAAACGTTAGACATTTTCGCATAAGCGATCATGAATAAAACCGCCGCAGGTGTTGTCCCTGCTAATTTAATAAAGGCCAAAGCCTCGGCACCGGAACCTGGTGCATTAACAACAAGAGCGTCCTTTGTATCGCGCAAAACGGTATAGTTAAACAAAATACAGAACATCATCAGTCCCATCGGGAGGAACTTTTTGATTTCGTAGTTGTGAATCGGCCAGAGAATGGCACGAAGACCGGTAAACTCTGGTTGTTTCACAGCTTCTTTAGCTTGTGACATAATTAAATCCTTTTGTTGATTAACATCAAATAAGCCAACTTCTTGTCAGAGAAGTTCCACGGTACACAGCTATTATTCGTTAAAATCTTTCTGCTGCATAGTCGTAACTTAATTAGCGTTAATTTATTACACAAATAGAAATGCAGACAGAATCACAGCTCAACGCCACGGCACCATCTAACATTTCATCATACAGCGTAAATATATTTTTTTGTGCGACTTAAGTCAACATAAAATCATTGTATTTAATAGATTAATCATAAAACCTCAACTATCTCGATGATTAACTTTCGCTCGTTTTCAATCAAACTCACCAAAAAAGGATTTTTTTCTAGACATCCATCCCTTAAATCTGTTAGAAAGAACTATCTCATTTATATGAGGGCGCTTAGCTCAGTTGGTAGAGCAGCTGACTCTTAATCAGCGGGTCGTAGGTTCGAATCCTACAGCGCCCACCAAGAAACCCCAAGGGCTTCAAGACTTTCCTCAGAAAAATACAAAATCCTCTAGGTCGTAGTTGAAAAAAGTTGTTCTCTTTCAATTGAAAGAGAATATAAATTATAGTCGTTTCAGTTAAGTTTTATACAGTTAACCGAGGAAACTTATATTAACGATGTTGTTGGTCTAAAATATAGCCCCAGTTTTAAGCTTTCAGCGATACGGTTACTGACGGTAATGTATCTTTCTACAACTTCACCGGAATGTACTTCACGAACTGTTTGTTCAAATAATTCTAACCATCGATCAAACAATTCTTCCTTAAATGGGGGCAAATCTTTATGTTTCTTCATGGGATTTCCCTGGTATTTGCCCGATGCCAACATAACTGAAGACCAAAAGTCATACATACGTTTTAGATGTGGTTCCCATTCTGCGTCAGTTTCACCAACACCTTCTGCAAAAACAGGCCCCAGTTCCGCATCACCGCGAACTTTATGGTAAAAACGATCAATCAGGATCTTAATTGTTTCTTCTGTGATTTGATCAACTGTCATATTTTTTCTCACTATAGCTTTTTAATAAATATTTTTCTTTTCTCACAGTGATCTAAGGTATGCCACGTTAACAGGAACGCGATAAAACCTAGCAACACTAATTTAAGAATTTCGATCACAATATAGGTTAGATGAAAATGCCCAGGTGGCGGGGTAATACCGGTAACAATAGCATCGATACGCAAATCCAATGTCGGTATAAGCCATAGATTCTGCAAGGCAAGAATGATTCCCAGGATAAGCATGCTCCCATGAATTTTTTTATCAACTTTTGCCAGGTATGCCAGGAAAAATGTCAGAGCAAGCAGCCCCCATTCAACCTTATGCAATAAATGGAACGTGACTTTGCCGACTTCAAGAGCAACAGGCAATGTCAGATGAGGTGCTTGAAATTTCACAGGTGTCGCTAAAAAGGATACACCCAAAAGGATTCCTAGCCAGACAAAGAATATTGTCCCTAATCCTTTTCGTAAGTTATTGTTCAGGGTATCGCGCGTTGTAAAGCTCATAATCATCTCCTCATTAAGGGTCAGGCATCATTGTTATCTTGGGAAAAAGGTCGATATTTTTAGTTAAATCAGAAAAAGTATATTTATTCATGGTACCCATAAAACTCTGATGAGCCTCAATCAAGTAATGCCTTAACTGGCAAAATTTTGTTACCCTGCATTGATTGGTTTCCGGGTTAAAACATTCAACCATCGTCATACTCGGTTCAAAATTGGTAATTAAATCCCCTAAATGAAGGCTATAAACCTTGTCATTGATTTTTATCCCGCCGTTACGTCCTCTGGTCGTCTCAACATATTTTAGTTGGCTGAGTCGGTGAACGACTTTAACCAGATGGTTCTGTGATATTTTATAGTAATCCGCAATCTCTTTAATCGTTGCTGTTTCAGGTGAAGACGCAGCAAGGTAAAGAAGACTTCTGAGGCAGTAATCTGTAAACGCTGTTAATTGCATTGATCGTTATCTTATAAAAATAGGTGTTATTGTTGAGAGCGATACAATATGCGCGTGTATCGCTCTCTTATTATTTACTTGTTATTTTTTTAAGAAAGGCAAGCGTGCTCGCCATTGGTCTGTGATCAGGCCATTCATGACCTGTAAGATAACAGCACCACCACCAATAATAAAGACAACGTCACCAAAAGTCCTGATCCAGCGGAGTGTCTGCAAAATCTCAGATTGCATGAATGCTTCACTGCGAGCATACCAGAACCCTTTGCTGGCACTGGCAAACATTTGCAGAATACCAACCGGCAACAGGCTTGTTAACAGCATCAGCATTAGCCCGGCATTCAACCACCAGAATCCTGTTTTCATCCATTTATCATTAAGCCTATAATCAGGTCTGATATAGCGTAAGACAAACAGAGCAAATCCAAGAGCCAGGAAGCCATAAACACCAAACAGGGCAGCATGAGCATGGGTCGCTGTCGTATTTAAGCCTTGCACATAATAGAGTGAGATTGGGGGATTAATCATGAACCCAAAAACACCTGCGCCCAGCATGTTCCAGAAAGCAACGGCAACGAAAAACATAAGAGGCCAATAAAGTTGTTGCATCCATTCTGATCTTGCTTTCAGGCGCCAATGTTCCCAGGCTTCATGCCCTAGAACAACAAGGGGAACAACTTCTAATGCACTGAATGATGCCCCAACAGCCATGACAGGTGTTGTTGTTCCGGCAAAATACATATGATGGAATGTACCGGGTATTCCTCCGAGTAAGAACAGAGAAGCAGATGCTAAGCTAGCTGTTGTTGCCATTCGCTGTGAAACCAATCCCATACTCGCGAAAATAAAAGCCAACGCTGTAGTTGCAAAAACCTCAAAGAAACCTTCAACCCAAAGATGGACAATCCACCAACGCCAATACTCCATAATCGATAGATTTGTTCGTTCCCCATAAAAGAACCCAGCACCGTAAAAGAGGCCAATAGCAACGATTGAGGCCGTTAATAGTGCTAACAAGTTTTTGTCGCTGCCCGGTTTGCGTAATGTCGGGATGATCCCGCGCATCATCAGAACCAACCAAAAGACAATCCCAAGGAATTTACCAATTTGCCACAAGCGTCCTAAATCAACAAATTCATATCCCTGGTGACCTAACCAGAAATTCCATTCCGGAGGCATAATATGGGCAATAGCTAAAAAGTTTCCGGTGAAAGAGCCAACAACAACGGCAATCAGAGCCCAGAATAGGATATCCACGCCTAATTTTTGATATTTAGGATCTTTACCACCATTAATAATGGGAACCAAGAACAACCCTGCTGCCAGAAATCCTGTTGCGATCCAGAATAAGGCCGACTGAATATGCCAGGTTCGGGATAATGAATATGGTATCCACTGGGAAATATCTATACCATAGAATCCTTGGCCTTCTATGGTGTAATGGGCTGTTAACCCTCCCAAGAGAATCTGCGCACCGAATAAAGCCACGACAATAAACAGATATTTACCCAATGCTAATTGCGATGGTGTCAGTTTAAATGACATTAACGGATCCTTAGCAGGAGCAGGAGCTTCGGGTTCATGGCGACTCAAGAATGACCACGCCCAGACCAGACCACCAACACCAGCAATCAATAAAACAATACTGATAATCGACCACATGATATTTTCAGGTGTCGGTTTGTTATCAATCAATAGTTCATGAGGCCAGTTATTTGTATACGTAGCGTCATTCCCGGGTCTTTCCGTTGCAGCTGCCCAAGATGTCCAGAAAAAGAAATCAGCCAGCTTAGCTCGACGATCAGCACTTGGTAAAGTCTGCTCCTTCATAGCATAATGCTTTCGCGTTTCGTGAAGGTCAGGCGCATCACCAAATAGTTTATCATAGTACGCAGCTGTTTCTTTTATTGCCTGTATACGACGTGGGGAAAGCGTTACCGTGTCTGCATCCTTATTAAAAGTATTAGTACGATATTCCTGTTTTAAGGCAAACTGTAGTGTGTTTTGCTCACTGGCAGATAAATTATCATAGGGCTTATGGTACTGCTCTTTGGCTGCTAAGTCCAACCAGCACAATAACTCGCGATGCAACCAATCAGCCGTCCAATCAGGAGCCTGATAAGCACCATGCCCCCAAATGGATCCCAGCTGCATCCCTCCGACAGACTGCCAGGCTGATTGCCCATCCAAGACGTCATCACCAGTCATAACGACATCACCGTTTATACTGACAAACTGAAGTGGAATCGGGGGAGCTTGGCGATAAACCTCAACCCCGAAAAATCCCAGTAACGCAAACGTTATGCCTACGACCGAGATAAGTATATACCAAAATTTACGATACTCAGACATTATGTGAAACCTCCGTTTTTATCTGATCAAAAAGAACATTATTTTCTAAATGGATATGCTGCATCAAATCAAGTTTAACTGTACGTAATCCTAGATAGAGTGCATTCCATGTATTACAGGCATCTTCCGGTGCAGAGATATCATGCGTCATTTTCTCAGCTATCTCCAACATCCGGCCATGGTTTTCATGTTCATCTTCTAACTTCTCAGCAATAGAGCGAGCTTTAGAAATGTCACCAGCCAAGATCAAAGGAAACAGATTTTCTTCTTCATCGATCATATGGAGTTCAAGTTCTTCCAGCATTTGCTGCAGATGTTCAGTCAACCCGGTCGGGCAAGCAGGATGGTCAGCATGCACTTTCTCAACACGTGCTGATAAGCGGATAAGCTCCGGGAATTGCACACGGTGAATATCATGATAACGATTCTTGATATGAACAACCAATTCAGCCTTTGAGGCCGCATTCCAGCTTGAGGACAGTTCACCGAGATCAATTAGTTTATGCAAGTCAGAGATCACCGGATCTGCCTCAATTCCCTTTTTTTTAATCATAACATCCAATGACTTAGATCCACCACAACAAAAATCCAAACCATATTTATGAAATACGGATGTGGCTCCCGGGATGTCTCGTGCAATTTTTCCGATTGATTGTTCAAGTAGGTTCATTTGTTTATACCGAATATGTTTGTTGGTTAATCCATGATCTTTTTCTAACATCATTAACATTGATGTCATGCTAAAAAGATGTATTTTAAATACAACTTTAAGATACCTATGTCATTTGAGCTTCGTCAAGCTTAAAAAACCAATGATAGGCTAAAGATTCGAATCCCTTCACACTTATTGTCATGCCCTCTTGTCATTGCCCATAAATCCATTACAATTAAGGTACAATCATTGATGAGGGATAGATTATGCGCACTGAAACCGATTCCATGGGGGAAATTCAAATTCCAGACGGTAAGTACTGGGGAGCCCAAACTGAGCGTTCTCGGAACAACTTCAAAATTGGTGGGCAGCGAATGCCCTTAAGTCTTGTGCATGCTCTTGGTATTCAAAAATGCTGCGCTACTGCGACCAACGATAAACTCGGCAAACTTGATCCCTCCTTAGCCAAGGCAATTATCCAAGCCGCCCAAGAAGTTATTGATGGAAAATGGGACGATCATTTTCCCCTCGTTGTTTGGCAAACAGGTTCCGGTACACAATCAAACATGAACGCCAACGAAGTCATTGCCAACCGCGCCTGTGAAATCTTAGGCCACCCAATCGGTCACAAAAAACCTGTTCACCCCAACGACCACGTGAATTACGGACAATCGTCCAATGATACATTTCCAACAGCCATGCACATTGCGGTTGCCGTTGAATCAAATCAGCATTTAATTCCTGCCCTTAAAAAACTTCATAAAACCTTAGAAAATAAAGCCAAAGAATTTCAATCCCTGATTAAAGTCGGGCGCACCCACTTACAAGATGCAACCCCCGTCACCCTTGGCCAAGAATTTTCAGGATACGCCACCCAGATCAAATACGCATTAAATCGGATTGAACAAGCCCTGGACGGCGTATATGCCCTTGCCCAAGGCGGTACTGCTGTGGGGACAGGGATAAATTGTCCCACAGGGTTCCCCGAAGCCTTTGCCCAGGAAGTTGCAGTCTTCACAAAACTCCCTTTTAGATCTGCTGACAACAAATTTGAAGCACTGGCATGCCACGATGCGTTAGTTCATTTTTCAGGAACACTTAATGTTCTGGCCACTGCCTGTATGAAAATCGCAAATGATATTCGTTGGCTTGGATCCGGTCCACGCTGCGGGCTCGGCGAAATCAGCCTTCCTGAAAATGAGCCTGGCTCATCCATCATGCCAGGAAAGGTTAATCCCACCCAAGCCGAGGCCATGACCATGGTCTGTAGTCAAGTCATGGGTAATCACGTAACCGTTACAATCGCAGGGAGCCAAGGCCATTTTGAGTTGAATGTCTTTAAACCTGTGATTGCAACCAATGTTTTACACTCTATTCAATTACTTGCAGATAGCTGTGATAGCTTTGTTGATCACTGCCTTGTCGGTATCCAGGCAAACACAGCAAAGCTACAACAAAATGTGGATAAGTCCCTCATGCTTGTCACAGCTTTGAATCCCATTATCGGTTATGATAATGCTGCAAAGGTTGCTAAAAAAGCACTCCACGATGATATCACCTTAGCTGATGCGGCAGAATCTTTGGGTCTTTTGGATCGCACAGAATTTGCTAAATATGTTGTCCCCGAAAACATGCTCTAGGCATGCGGATCATCCGTTTCTTCAGTCATATTTAAGGTCTGGGTCACCTCATCTTGATGGATTCGATTTGGCGGACGACGATCTTCTTCATCTTCAGAAATCTTATTGAGTTGAAACGGATCTGCGTTACCGCGATACAGACTTGTTTTGAAATTACTAAAAAAGAGCGTAACCCGAGGAAAATCAGCATATAAAGCAACCACCAATAGCCCCAAAACAGACCATAACAAGATCCAATCAGCGGTTGTCTTAGGCTCTTTTGGTTGATCATCAACCAATTTGTGGTCATTAACCCACACCGCCTTACAGGAGCTACACCTAAACTTAGATGCAGAAAAACTTGATTCTGGTAAGTCAAATAAGTGCTTACAACTTGGACATTGAACCAGCATAACAATCCTCCATACTTTAAAATACACCAAGTGAACATGCTTTAAAAGCAAGATAAAAGTATTAAAAATTCACATGGTGGTGTGAAAACTGTAGTTCTATCAAAAAAATTAGTGTAGGATGAAAATGTAATAATTCAGGTATTTTGCATGGAGAAGTCGCATATCTCGCTTTAATAATAACGCGCCAGCACCTAAAGATGGCCCTCGTGTTAATCAAGAAATTACCGCCAGAGAAGTTCGCCTTGTTGGCGCAGATGGTGAAATGATTGGCGTTGTCAGTCGACAAGAAGCCTTACGCGTTGCCGCTGAATCCGGACTAGACCTTGTCGAGGTTTCTCCTAATGCAGAACCACCCGTTTGCAAAGTTCTTGACTATGGCAAGTACAAATACGAGCTTCAAAAGAAAAAAGCCGAAGCTAAGAAAAATCAAAAAGTCATTGAAGTCAAAGAAATTCAAATGCGTCCCGTTATTGACGAAAATGACTTTCAAGTTAAATTAAAAGCTGTTGTTCGCTTCTTAAGCGAAGGGAATAAAGTCAAAGTTGCGATCCGTTTTCGTGGCCGCGAAATTACCCACCAAGAACTTGGCATGGAAGTCATCAATCGCGTCAAAGAAAGTGTCACTGATATTGCAAAAGTTGATCAGACACCAAAACTTGAAGGCCGCCAAATTCTCATGATTTTATCGCCACTTAGCATGAAATAGGGCAGTTTACTGCCACCCTCTTTTTGTGCAAGTGAATTTTCTCTCCTGTCTTTGACAGGCTAAGGCATGGTTATGTCAGAATTATAATCATTCCTTATTTCGATAACCGCTATAAACAAACAAATCCCCTAGAAAAAAGTTGGCATTTCTGCTATCCGTAGAAAGTAATATTGTAGAATAAGGGATCTGTTATGACTCAGGCTTTGAGCTTTTTAATTCCACTCTTGGTTGGTTCGGGGATTTATTTTTCTCCTGTCCCCGCAGGTATGGATCCACAAGGTTGGCATTTATTTGCGATCTTTGTTGCAACCATCACCGGACTTATTTTTAAACCACTTCCGATGGGTGCTGTTGCCCTGGTTGGGTTGGCTGTTACCGTCTTAACAGGCACCATGAAATTACACCCCGAAGCGTTAAGCGGTTATGGTGATAGTGTCATTTGGTTGGTCATTTACGTCTTCTTTATTGCACGGGGATTCATTAAAACAAAACTAGGAATTCGCATCGCTTATAAATTCGTTGAATGGTTTGGCAAAAGTGCCCTTGGTATGGGATACAGTATTGTCGCAACAGAACTCTTTATCGCCCCCTTCATCCCAAGCAGTGCCGCACGCGCCGGTGGGATTATGTACCCCGTCGTTTCTGCTATCTCTGAATCCATGGGCAGTCATCCCAACGAGTCAACCCGCCGAAAGATTGGCGCATACCTTCACAAGATTGCCTATAACGGCAACTTGATCACCAGCGCGATGTTCTTAACGGCCATGGCTGCAAACCCTATGTGCCAGTCCTTTGCCGCAACACAAGGCATTGAGATTACCTGGGGAAATTGGGCCATTGCAGCCTCCGTTCCCGGGTTATGCGCTTTGCTGTTCCTGCCTCTATTTTTCTATTGGGTCTTCCCACCAACGCAAAAACGGTTTGGCCATGCACCGGAACTAGCCCGACAAAAACTCAGTGAAATGGGTTCCATGAGTTCAGCTGAATGGATCATGACAGGCGTGTTTGCCCTCATGCTAAGTCTTTGGATTTTTGGCGAGGCCTATGGTATTGGTGCCACAACAACGGCTTTGCTCGGGCTCTGCTTACTGCTTGCGACAAAAATTTTGACGTGGGACGATGTCCTGAATGAAAAAGAAGCTTGGCATACATTGATCTGGTTTGCCATCTTAGTTACCATGGCTAAGTATCTGCAAATTTATGGTGTTGTGGCTTGGTTTTCCAGCATGGTCAGTACCCTTGTCACAGGCATGGATTGGATGCAAGCCTTTGCTGTTTTAATTTTGATCTATTTCTATAGCCATTATTTCTTTGCCAGCAATACATCCCACGTTAGTGCTATGTATGCTGCCTTCTTGGCTGTAGCTGTTTCAGTTGGTGCCCCTCCCCTCGTTGCAGCCCTATCCCTTGGATTCTGCTCGAGCTTATTCTCAAGTATGACGCATTATGGCGCGAGCGCATCGGCTATCTTCTTTGGATCCGGCTACATCGACATTGGCACCTGGTGGCGTCTTGGTTTTATGATCAGCGTCGTCAATCTGGCTATTTGGTTCGGTATTGGTGGCGTCTGGTGGAAAACCGTTGGTCTATGGTAAAAAAAGAGAGGCGTCAGGCCTCTTTTTTTATAGCTATCCCAGTTGTTTTTTATACCCGGAAAGAGGAGCGAAGCGTACATAGGTACCTGAGTAACGAATGACGCAGTAGAAAAGTCAAAGGGGATGACTATATAAAGCGATGGGACAGAGGTGCCCTTAACCGAGCACATCCAATCTCAAGGAAACCAAGCTTTGTAAACCCATGAATGTCATAACAGGGTGGCAAAATTGATTTCATGATGGCAATAAGGTCTTGTCGTTGCTCCTTAGCATGATTAATAAACTCAAGAATAATAGCCCCGCTCAAGGAACACCATTTTATTTGCTGAGCACTTAATTGCGCAGCTTGTTGATTAAGTGTGCGGATAGAACCAGAACCGTTAACATCAATAACTGTACACGCCGAGGTTTCTTCAATCGTAAAATTAAGAGACCCTAGGACAATTTTGGCCTCAAAAAGCATATCCCAAGCCTCATCAAGACCATACTGATCAAAGACATTTGAATGGCTTAACACAAGATTAAGTTGCGGATACATCGCCTCAAGATCAGGTTTAATCATTGCCATCAGCTCAGCATCATCAATCCTTAGGACATCAACATCGTTTAAAGCAGGAAAAATATCAAGGATACTGTTTTGCCTCGGCTGAACCGTACGTGTTAATAAAGGAGATTTAAAACAGCCTTGCCCAATATCAAAAAAAGGCTCTCTGCTGATCTGTACAGGAATAGATTGGCCAACGGTTAAGGAAGGCATTTTTTTGTCAAAACTCAAAAGTCCAATCCCTGAATTGAGATCGACCCAGTACTGCCCACGCTCAACATGGGAAATCTTGCCCTGATAAACTTGACCAAGTTTAAAAGGACGATTCAGCCGATCGCCATCCAAATGAACAAGGGTACCGTCACGCAAAATAGCCGCACGAACAGTATCTTCTCGGCGGCTTAATAAAGCGATGCACGTCATTTTATTTTTGACGGAAAATAATACGACCTTTGGTCAAGTCATAGGGCGTCATTTCAACAACAACCTTATCACCAACCAAAACACGAATCCGGTTTTTACGCATACGACCAGAAGTATGCGCCAAAATCACATGGTCATTTTCTAGTTTGACACGGAACATTGCGTTCGGCAAAAGTTCAGTTACTGTGCCATTAAATTCGATTAAATCTTCCTTAGACATACAAAATCCTAAATAAACCCTTATACTACTTATTTGAAGTGTTTCCGTTAAAAGGTCAAGCTTATTTTCGGTAAACCCTGAAAATACCTAATTTTTCCCAAGAAAAACCATCCCACATAATAAAAAAACACGTTTTTTATTATTTCTTGCTTGATTTATGATGAAACTGCCTCCATTTTAAGGTTGTGGAATATAAGAATGGAGGCAGTAATGGCTAAGCATGTCGCTTATCCATGTCTTGTTGCATCTTTTTTCTTTAATTTTGGCGGAATTGACGCAAAATCTAGCGAAAGTTCTCCGCAAACATTTGAAGAAAGTATGGCAACTTTTAGACAAAGTACAATAAATTACGACGAATATCAAGATGTTTCTTTTGGTAGTGAATCATCCTATGGTTTACACGATGATGAATGGCTCAGCTCAGGCACACTTTCAGATACCGGATCTTTAAGCGGTTCATCGTCAGAAACATGCTCATACAACGATTCCAACCCTGACGATCCTATGGGTCAAAAGTCGGAATATGTTGATCGAGATCCTAGGTCTGTGTTATATGCTCAGCATCTTCAGCTGTGGACGGATAATATCGCTCAAGACGAACCACAAACAGCAAAAGAACAGACCGCTGTCTTTGAAAAATCTTTTCCGACAGGATGCACATTTAAAGATGTATACAGGGTAGTCGAAGCGGAATCAGGAGGAAATACACATCTCTTTGCTCCGGGGATAACGCCCGTTAAGCGTAAAATAAAAGGCAAAATCCAAAGCACACCCCGTCGGCAAGATAATAGAAACCGCCTAAGCAAGGGCAAATCTCCGATTTGGGTGGATCCTCGTGACGGCGAACAAGGTCAGTGCCACATGCATCACCTAGGGCAATTGAATAGCGAGACATTTGTTATCATGCTTCCTGTGGATATTCATCGTTCAAAGGGGATGCATACTAAGCATGGACCATCAAGCATTGATAGACCTGCATTTGCAAAAGAAAAAAAAGCTACCCGCCTGGTTGTTGCTAAACAAATCCGGACACCTTTTCCATCATCCTTTCCCGTCATCCCACCTAGTTGGAGCCTAGCAGGGACAGATATGGAGGATAGTGATCAAGAAGATATACAAGTCTCAGCACGAACAAGGGCAAAAGTATGTTACTCAGAACGTTTCATAACAGAAAATTCTAGTAATAAAAAAGGGAAAACGAGGAAAGCATAGAATTCGATGTGGTGGGCCCGGCAGGACTCGAACCTGCGACAACTCCGTTATGAGCGGAGGGTTCTAACCAACTGAACTACAGGCCCACGTGCTTTATATATGCCCGATCATAAACCTGATGTCAAGAATAACAAAAATCCCGGGATTTCCCGGGATTTTTTATTATGCAAATAGAGGGCTGAACATGACAGAAATTATACTATTTTTTTTATGACGTTTAGACAAGATTATTTCTCCCTATAAAATTCTTAGTTATTTCACACAATCGATTTAACATCGCAGCCTTTGACGATATTCTTTTCCTAATGAAAAAAGTTTTTACCTCAGAAGATTGCAAATTTTCGTTAACGATAATTAAATTTCTAAATAAAGTTTCATCTGATTGCAAGCGATTTTTTGGAATCGCCATCACCCCCTTACCAAGCAAGGCCATTTTACAAACTGATTTCAACATATTAGATTGAAAAAACGGCTCTATTGTATCAAAAAAAACTCTTGGCTCAAGTTTGTATCCCAGCGGAACAAGTAAGTTATGCCCTCTTAAATCCTCATGCGTTTTTGGGATACCATGCCGGTTAAGATAACTCTGAGTTGCCACAAACACGATGCGCGTCACCATAAGTTGGGTCTGGGTAAGATCTGCTCGATTAACTAAAAACTCACCAATAATAACATCAATACTAGGATTGGTGAAATCCAAATACTCGGGCCCTGCCAAAACAGCAATTTTAATCTTGGGATATTCTTCCTGAAATTTAGTTAAAATGTCAGGCAATTCATTTTCAGCAAGCCCGTGAGTTGTTGCGATTTTCAAATCATGCGGTTCTTGGGTCTCTTGTTGTATCAAAGGCATAGACTCCACAACAATCCGGCAAAATTCGGCAAAATTCTGCCCGGCTTCGGTCAAGATAACTCTACTTTGATTACGCAAAATCAAAGGTTCGCCAATAAATTTCTCAAGAGAATTAATATCGTTATGGATTTTAAAAGCAGGTAATTTTAATTTCCGAGCAGCAACAGCAGAGGTTCCCTCATTGACAAGATTATGAAAAATAAAGCACTTATGAATCGATATTTTATCAAAGTTAGTTGTCACATCAGAACCATATTTTATACTATACTTGGCTTGAGCATATCATATGTTTAATAAAAAATCTTCTAAGACATCAAGATTTTCTTGCTTAAGAAAAAATAGTTTATTATTGTGTACCTATGCCTGCTTGGTGAAATCGGTAGACACAACAGACTTAAAATCTGTCGCTCTTTGGGCGTGCCAGTTCGAGTCTGGCAGCAGGCACCACCCACTTTACTATTCGGAATCGTCTATGTCTAAGGCTAAAACGTTTGAACAGGTTGACATGTTTCAATCATCCTTGACCAATAAGACACCGGAATCTCCCAAAGTAGCAGAACAAAAGAAGCAGCCTTTCATTCCCGTTCAAACCATGGCTCTGGATGATCGAGACATCAAGAATAACTTCATGTACATGATGCGTATCCTGTTGAACAGCAACCAAAAAATGTTAGCATCATCAAAAGGACAAGCAGATTACATCGAAACGTTAATTCACGAAATGAAGATTAAAAAGGGCTTACTTGACCCAACACTCGCCGTGCGAACAGGCGCATTTAAGTCTTTTAGAAAAAATTAATTTCTTCATACAATTTTAACCATTTTTATTTGTGTGGTTTTTAAACAACAACCAGTTAGATTTTGTCACAGAAATATCGATAATCAGTTGAAATCCATCTTTACTTTGTATGATTATTGACTTAGTTGGACCCCGTGCGGGCTCCTAAAAATGTAAATTCGGAGGGTTTCTTATGAAAAAGTTAGTTCTTAGCGCCATGGCAATTGCCGCGCTTAGCACATCCGCAATGGCTGAGGCTGTTGCTCCTACACTGAAAATCAGTGGTAACACCATTATGAACATCTATGCTGTTAACCAAAAAGTTAAAGCAAACGGTAAAGCACGTGCTCACCACTTCTCAAATGATATTTCTGACTTGTTCTTCTTGGTTGCTGGTCGTACAGCTTCCGGTATCGAATACAAGTACAAAATCAACATGCAAGCTAACTCCAACGTTAGCCCGACAATCGCTCAAAACTACATTGAGTTCAATACAAAGGGCGGTACATTCCAATTCGGTAACGTTGTTGGCCCGGAAGACACCATGATCGAAGATGCCGGTGCAATCGTTGGTGGCGCCGGTGCATTTGACGGCGGTTACAAGAACGTTTATAACTTCTCATCATTCGCTCTTCGCGGTAACGACAACATTGGTGACACCGGATATGCAACAAAGTTAGTGTACTATACACCTGAACTTTGGGATTTCCGTTTTGGTGTTGCTTATACCCCACAAACATCCCACCTAGGCGATGCTAAGTTAGATAATAACTCCATCCAAGGAAATGGCAATGTTCCGGGTAACCGTCACCTTCTGCCGGCACTTCCATCCGACATGGATGTATACGGCGTTCGTAGCTGGGCATTCGGTTTGTCCTTCAAAAAAGAAGTTGGCAACTGGGGCTTCAACCTTAATGGTACATATTTGACAGATATTTCTTATTTGTCAGCGACAAACAACCAAACAGTTACAGATGAATCCAAGGCAGTTGGCGGAACAAAACTTCGTCTACGTAATACATCTGCTTACCAGTTGGGTACAATCGTTGCATACCGCCTATCAAACGGACATCTAGTTCAAGTTGGTGGTGGTTGGTTGGATAACGGACATTCTCGTAATTTCCGTCGTCAAGCAACAATTACATCAGGTGCAAATGCCGTTACAACCGGCAACCTTCACCAAGGTGATTCCGGTCAAGCATGGAACATTGGTGCCGGTTATACAATGGGTGCTTACAAATTTGCAGCTTCTTACCAACGTATGGATCGTGAAACAGACGCTGTTCGTAAAGCAAAGACCGATGTCTGGAGCTTAACAGGTGACGTTGTTCCTGTTGCTGGTTTGAAATTCTTTGGTGAAGTTGACTTCGTTCGTACCAAATCAAATGCAACAGCACAAACTCTAGAACAAAACTTTACAAATGCTTTCAACGGCAAGCGTAATCCACATACTTTGTCTAATGCAAAGAACCAAGCTGCTGTATTCATCATGGGTACAAAAATCAGCTTCTAATTGAAGACGATTTAAGCAAAAAACCCGGGAATTTTCCCGGGTTTTTTTTACGATAATTTTTGCAATTTATGCACATAACCCTGCAACGGAATAAATGATAATCAAATTAAATAGTGCTTAAAAATTAACATATAGCCTATCATTTCTATTGATGATACTCTGAATAAGACTAATATTATAAAGGCGAGGTATGGCGATGGACAAACACACCTTAAAACCGTTAAAACTGATCGCTAAAGATCTGGAAGATCTTCAGGTTCTAGCAAGCCACTTGCAGGATGCCTTAATCCCCTTTATGTCTATGGAATATGATCCCGAAACCAAAACCTTTCGCGCCCTTGCCAATCGATTTTGCTGGGAACACGAAGCACAAGAGCAAGACGGCGAACCACTCTATCACCGCGTTCATTCCGGCCTTGAAATTCATAATGTCGATAAAGTCCTCCATAAAGGATTCGATCCCAACAATCCACATGAAGATCACAACCTTTTGACCATTCACGGTGAAAATGAAGGTGCAATCCACTTAGTCTTTTCCGGTGGTCCTGAAATTCGCTTAGAAACACAAGATGTTCATCTCCATCTTGGTGATGTTTCAGATCCTTGGCCTACTCGCAAAAAGCCAAAGCACATTCACGAACATCTGGATGATCTAGCGTCATAACGCTGAATTATAGCCAGTCAGTCATCACATCCTTTTTTATTCATACAGAACCAAACAACATCAATCTTGCGATAAACCTATTGATTCGGTTAGACTTGAGATAATTAAGGATTGCTGATTAAGGACGAATAAGAATGACCATCCAGAAAAAACTAACAACACTAGCATTTGTGACGACTCTGCTAGCCTCTTGCTCTGACAAGGATGAAGAACTTCTGGCTCAAATGCCTGTTGAAACACTCTATAACATGGCAAAAGATCAGATGGATAGTGGCAGCTATAACCAAGCGGCTAAGACTTTTGCTGAAGTTGAACGTCAACATCCCTATTCTGAATGGTCACTCAAAGCACAGCTCATGTCGGCCTATTGCTATTACGAAGCAAAGAAATATACTGAATCCATCGAAAACTTTAATGTTTTCATCCAATTACACCCCGGTCATGAAAGTGTGCCATACGCCTATTATATGGTTGGTTTATGCAACTATGAGCAAATCCCAACCGTACACCGTGACCAAACAGTCACGCAAAAAGCCGAAGATTCCTTCCGTGAAGTCTTAAACCGCTTCCCGGATAGTCCTTATGCTCGAGATGCTAAATTCAAACTAGACTTACTGCGAGATCATTTGGCAGGCAAAGAAATGGATGTTGGTCGCTATTATTTACGTCAACGTTCCTATCTAGCAGCCGTCAACCGTTTTAAGGTTGTTGTGGATCAATTCCAAACGACATCCCATGTCCCCGAAGCCTTACATCGCATGGTTGAATGTTACCTTGCTCTTGGTCTTCCGGATCAAGCCCAACAAACAGCCGCTGTTTTAGGCCATAATTTCCCGGCAAGCCCGTGGTATATTGACACCTATGCTTTAATGACAGACAAGAATCCCAAAATTGTCCTGCCGAAAAAGCAAGCTCAAAAAGAACAGCTTGTTTCTGCTGAACCGGCAACACCGATTAAGCCAAAAGTGTAAGAAGGAACGCACACCATGTTGACAGCCTTACGGATTCAGAATTTTGTGATTATTGATTCCCTTGAGTTGTCCTTTAGCTCAGGCATGGCCGCTTTGACAGGAGAAACAGGGGCTGGCAAATCAATTTTACTCGATGCCTTGGGGATCATTCTCGGCCATCGCAGCGATGCAGGGTTAATCCGCAAGAACTTTGACCAAGCCCTGTTGTCTGCTGAATTTACGCTTCCTGCGAATCACCCGGCGATGGCTCTGTTGATCGAACAAAGTATCCCCGTTCAGGATACAATTCTCATTCGTCGCACATTAACCGCCAATGGCAAGGGAAAATGTCTCGTCAATGATCAACCCGTAACAGTCAGTTTTTTGAAAACACTCGGTGAGAATTTGGTTGAGATCCACGGGCAATTCGACCGATTGATGGATGTCTCATCGCACCGTCGAATTTTAGATGATTATGTTGATCAACCGGATCTTAAAGATAGCGTCAAGCAAACCTATCGTCAATGGCAAGAAGCCGTGCGCAATCAAGATCATGCGCAAGAGCGGTTAGATCACTTACGTCGCCATGAAGATTTCTTACGTTATCAACTCAAGGAAATCGAAACCCTCGCCCCTGAGCACGGTGAAGAAGATCTTTTACTAGCACAACGACAAGGTCTTGTTGGTATTGCTAAGGTTTTTGAATCCGTTGATATCGCCCACAGTGCCTTACGCCAAGGAGACACACTCTCTGCCTTGCAAACAGCGCATCGCGCTCTACAGCGATTCACAACAGGGGAACACGCTCCTATTGACCAAGCTGTCACAGCTTTAGAAAAAGCCGTCAGTGAAACAACAGAAGCTTTAGCTCAGCTCGAAGAAATTATTGATCAGGTTGATGATCAACCTCAGCAACTACAACGTATTGATGATCGCCTACATGCCCTCAGAGTTATTGCTAAGAAACACAATGTTACGACGACAGACTTGCCACAATTTTATGAGCAACTCAAACAAGATCTTGATGACTTAGATCAAGCCGAAGCCCATGCCGTCGAATTGGCTCGAGTAACTGAACGCACCAAGCAAGCCTATGGTGTACAAGCAGCACAGTTAACTCAGATCCGCTCACACAAGGGCCAAGAACTTAGCAATGCGGTAATGGCAGAGTTACCTGATCTGAAATTACCCAATGCTCGCTTTATGATCCAAGTGTCTCCCCTTGATGAAACGAATTGGTCAGAACACGGGGTTGATAAAATCAACTTCTTGGTCGCCATGAACAAAGGCCAAGATTGGCAAGCCCTTGAAAAGGCAGCCTCCGGCGGAGAATTAGCACGCCTTATGCTTGCCCTCAAAGCAATCTTAGCCACAGGCTCAACCATTCAAACCATCGTTTTTGACGAAATTGACATTGGCGTTGGCGGTGCAGTTGCGGCGGCGATCGGTCAACGGTTAGCAAAACTAGCAGAGTATATCCAAGTTTTGACGATTACGCACTCACCACAAGTCGCAGCCACAGCCGATGAGCATTTCCAGGTCAGCAAAGAAGATCAAGGTAGTCAAGTTTTGACAAATGTGGTTCAATTACCTTTGACACGTCGTCACGAAGAAATAGCCCGTATGTTATCAGGAGAGGTCATCACCGATGAAGCCAGAGCCGCAGCCCGAAGCCTTCTTGCCCGGTTTGGGTAATTCCCCATCGTTTGCACTCATTCCTGTTCAGAAACTGACGCGGGATCAGGCCATTCAAGAATTAGCACGCCTTGCCAAAACCATCGCCTACCATGATCAACGTTACTTCCAAGACGATCAACCCGAAATCAGCGATGCCGATTACGATGCTTTAGCCCTGCGCAACCGTCAAATCGAAGCCCAGTTCCCCGACTTACGCCGAGAAGACAGCCCATCGAAACGGATTGGTGCCCCCGTTGCCAAAGGATTCAAAAAAGTTAAACACCGCGTTCCGATGTTATCCTTAGAAAACGCGTTTACACCCGAAGATGTTGCCAATTTTTATGATCGCATCCGTCGGTTCTTGTCTCTGGATCATGATGAGGCCATTGACTGTGTTGCCGAACCTAAAATTGATGGCTTATCCGCAGCCCTCCATTATCAGAATGGACGCCTTCGCCTCGCTGCAACACGCGGTGACGGCAGCGAGGGAGAAGACATAACAGAAAATGTTAAAACTATTGGGGATGTTCCTGTTATATTAAGCGGTGATCATATCCCCGAAAGCCTTGAAATTCGTGGTGAAATTTACATGTCGCGGTCGGCATTTTTCCAACTCAATCAACAACGACAGGCTGAGGGTGAACCTGAATTTGCCAATCCGCGCAATGCAGCCGCAGGTTCTGTCCGACAGTTAGATCCGTCCGTTTCTGCAAAACGTCCGTTGAGTTTTTTTGCTTATTACTATGACACCTTATCAGGTGATCACACCTTAACCCATGCAGATTGCCTTGATAACCTAAGGAAATGGGGTTTTTCAGTTAACCCTGAAATCAAACTTTGCCAAACCGAGGCAGATTTAACCAATTTCTATGCAGATATTAATAGTCATCGGTCTGAACTCGCCTATGACATTGACGGTGTTGTCTATAAAGTTAACAATCTTACTTGGCAAAAACGGTTGGGCAGTGTTGGCCGAACACCACGCTATGCTCTAGCACATAAGTTCGAGGCAGAAAAAGCGGAAACCATTCTTGAGAGCATTAACATCCAAGTTGGTCGAACGGGTGTTCTGACTCCCGTTGCTCATTTAAAACCCATCACGGTTGGTGGTGTTGTTGTCTCTCGCGCAACGCTTCATAATGCCGATGAAATTGCCCGCAAAGATGTTCGTATTGGCGATCATGTCATGGTTCAACGTGCCGGCGATGTGATCCCTCAGGTTGTCAGCGTTATCGCTGCTAAACGACCTGCAACCGCCGTCCCCTTTACCTTTCCTACCGCATGCCCTGTTTGTGGTGGTGAGGTGTCAGAAATTCCCGATGAAGTTGCTAGACGCTGCCTCAACGGCCTTCAATGCCCAGCACAAGCTGTCGAGCGTCTTAAACACTTTGTTTCCCGCGATGCTTTTGATATCGAGGGACTCGGTGCCCGTAACATTGAATCCTTTTTTGACGAAGGATTGGTGCGAACACCCGTTGATATCTTTACTCTCGAACACCGAGACCAGAAAATGCCAACGCCTCTTCGCCGTAAAGACGGTTGGGGAATCCAGTCCGCAGTTAATTTGTTTAACGCGATTGATAAACGTCGGACGATCTCTCTCGATCGTTTCATCTACGCCTTGGGCATTCCCCAAATCGGAAACATTACCGCCAAATTACTGGCTAAACATTATGGGACTTATGATCGACTCATGCAGGCTATGCACGATGCCCAAATCATTGGCAGCGAAGCCCTGTACGATCTCTTAAATCTTGATGGTATTGGCCAAAATATGGCTCAGGATTTACTTGCGTTTTTCCACGATCCTCATAACATTACCTTATTAAAAGATCTGAAAACCCAGTTAACGATCCCTGAATTTATACTTGAATCGCGTCAAGACACCGCCTTATCCGGAAAAACAGTTGTCTTTACAGGAACCCTCGAGAAAATGAGCCGAGTCGAGGCCAAAGCCACAGCAGAACGACTCGGTGCCAAAGTCGCAGGATCAGTATCGAAAAAAACAGACTATGTCATTATCGGTGCCGATGCAGGAAGCAAAGCCAAATCAGCCCAAGATCTGGGCGTTACCATCCTCAATGAGGACGAGTGGATCCAAATGACGAAATAATATTATTATACCCACTGTTTTGTAACATTATTTCAACAGAACATGAATTAATTAGTTTTTTCTTGCAAAACCTCTGTATATTCAGGCATAAATCGAGAATAATTAAATCAATGTATAGTTGTTTTAGTTGGTTTTTATACAAGGAGCGAAACGTACGTAAGTATGTGAGCGACGAATGACGCAGTAGAAACGCCAAATGGAACGACTATTAATGAGAGAGAGAGAGAACAATCATGTCCCAGAATACACAGACCCTAACCATGACCTCAAGCGTAAAGCCTGTTGTCGGGGCAGGCTATGGCTGGGTTGTTTGGGGTTGTGCGGCACTCTTTTACCTCTATGAATATATTTTACGGGTCTCCCCGAGCGTTATGACTCAAGATATGGCTCTTGATTTTGGCGCAACATCAACAATGATTGGGGTCATTGCTTCGTACTACTACTATGCCTACGTTCCCTTGCAAATCCCCTGTGGAGTTATTGTTGACTGGCTTGGAGCGCGTCGCGTTATAACTTTTTCGGCCATTCTATGTACCGTCGGTAGCTTTATGTTCTCATACGCAACAACCGTAGAAGCTTCTAAAATTGCTCGTTTTCTCATGGGGGCAGGATCAGCCTGTGCTTACCTCAGTACCATGAAAGTTGCTTCTGTTTGGTTACGCCCTGAACGATTTGCCATGATCGCCGGGGTAACCATGATGATGGGAACATTAGGCGGATTATTTGGCGGAGCCCCCTTTGCCTATTTGATTGAGAGTTATGGTTGGCGTGAAGCCATGTTCATCCTGGCATCCTGTGGGGTTTCTGTCATTCTTGTTTGTTGGTTTTTGATTAAAGATTCAGCCTCGAACGAACCCCAAAGCACAGAATCCGACGGACTTTTGGTTGGACTAAAATCTGTCGTTCGCAATCCGCAAAGCTGGCTGATTGGTATTTATGGTGGGCTAATGTATGTTCCAATTTCTGCTTTTGCTGAACTCTGGGGAACGCCTTACTTGATGCGGCTTTATAATATCTCTAACGAAAAAGCATCGCTCTCTAGTGCTATGGTTTTCGTTGGAATGGCTTTGGGATGCCCACTTTTTGCAGCGATTTCTGATAAAATTAAAAGTCGGATTAAAGTCATGTCTTGGGCAGCTCTTCTCACGATTCCCCCGTTCATGGCTGTGATTTATATTCCCAATATTCCGCTTGAAATTACCTTTGCTTTGCTGTTCATTGCAGGGCTGGTCTGTGGCGGTCAAATCCTTTATTTTGCAGCAGCAAAAGAAATCAATAACCCAAGTTATAGCGGGACAACGATTGGTTTCACGAATGCTTTTGTCATGGTCAGCGGCGTGATTTTTCAACCGCTCCTTGGATTAATGATTGATTTAGCGTGGGATGGTCTTGTAAATGCTGACGGAACACCTATGTATAGCATAGGCGACTATCAACAAGCCATGGTGACAATCCCGATTTGTATGGTAGCAGCTTGGATCGTTATGTTATTTGTTAAAGAAACATTTCCAGCTACCAAAACGGAGCACTAATATTAAATGACCTATAAATCTTGGTTAATCTGGAGCTGTGCCGGATTATTTTACCTGTATGAGATGGTTCTCAGAGCATCTCCCAGTGTTATCGCCAAAGATCTCATGCTTGATTTTGGTGTTGCCTCAACAGCCCTTGGGGTCTTAGCGTCCTGTTATTACTATTCCTATGTCATCTTGCAAATCCCTTGTGGCGTTATCGTTGATAAACTCGGTTCACGCCGAGTCGTGGTATACTCAACATTACTGTGTGTTATCGGCAGTCTTTTATTTGCCAAAAGTGATTCCCTCTTTATGGCACAAATCGGCCGTTTTTTGATCGGAGCCGGATCAGCCTGCGCCTTTATCAGCTGCTTAAAAGTTGGCTCTGAGTGGTTTTTGCCTGCTCAGTTTGCAATGATTGCCGGCCTGAGCAACATGATGGGAACACTCGGAGGTATGGTCAGCGGCCCGCCCTTTGCCATACTCAGCAATACATTCGGCTGGCGAGAAGCAACCTTAATTGCGGCTACGGTTGGTATTTTGCTCGCCATCATTTTCTGGTTTGCGATGCAAGACAAACCGAAAGTTACTCATGATTCATCCCTCTCTCTTCTCAAGGGATTAAAGAAAATAGCACAAGATCCCTATAACTGGATCATCGCCAGCGTTGGCGGATTAATGTATGTTCCAATCTCTGCGTTTTGCGAGTTATGGGCTGTTCCTTATTTAATGGAAAAATATCAGGTGACCAACGACGTGGCCTCCCGCGCTAGCATCATGATCTATCTTGGCATTGCTTTTGGAAGCCCCCTTGCAGCACGTCTATCAAACACCTTTAAAAGCCCTGTGCGCGTTATGATGGGATCATCTCTCCTAACAGCAGCCCTATTTATGGCGGCTGTTCGATTTGACAGCATGACCTACCAAGCAATGCTCGTCATTTTGTTCTTTGCAGGAATGGCCAACGCCGGCCAAGTCATGTGCTTTGCTGCTGTTAAAGAAAATGTTGAAAATCACCTTAGCGGAACAGCAGCAGGTTTTACCAATGCTTTAGTCATGCTGAGTGGTATCATTTTCCAGCCCTTGCTAGGGATTATTCTGGATGTATCGTGGCAAGGACAACTCAACGGTGATGGAACACGGTTTTATGGTGAAGAGGCCTATCAAACAGCCATGATGGCAATCCCCTTGTGCTTTATCGCAGGATGGATCTTATTGCAGATGGCTGAACGATTCTTCAAACCTCAAGCACAAGCTGCCTAACTCAAGAATATTCATCTTTGGGAATTGAGAAACGAGCATCATCCCACCTAAGGCTAAAATTCCCACGGTAATCCCAGATCGTATAGGGAATCTTATTCGCATCAAGCATCTGCGTCACATCGTCTAACCACCGACTCACGGAATCCTGAAGCGCATAAGGGCGATGCACACCGATCTCTGAGATCATCACAGGGCGATGGTATTGATCACGCCATGCTGTAATAAGCTTTAGGCGATCAGCCAGCATCGCTTTATCCCAAGGCTCTCTTAACGTATCCGGTAACCAGTCTACCTCTTGAGGCGGCAATTTGTGGATAACATCATCGACATTTTTGATATCAACAGGATAGGCATACCCTTTGACGTGCCGTGCCTCATCCCCTGCCCAAGTTGCCCCTTGATGCGTAAAGAAAAAAGGCTCATAGAAATAGAGCGTATAAATAATTTTATCGTCATCTGATGGCATCATTAACCTAAAGGCTTTGAGTTGATCCCACCCATCTTGCTCTCGCCACCGAAGAGGTGTCGATGTTAAAAGCCAACGATCAGGCAGAACTTGACGTGCCACATGAATCATATCCGATTGAATACGACTCCAATCTTGTGGATTAGGAACATCAGGCTCATTAGCAAACTGGAAAAAGACCTTATCCGCCGGAAATTCAGCAACAACCATAGCCAACTTTTTAAGGAGGTCTTGATATTTTTCCTGAGGGACAAGTTCATTATTGTAGTGATCACCAAAGCACGCCACAATCACCATGAGCTGATGATCAATTCCCCACTGAATAGCTTGGCGCATCTTAGGCAACAACCACGCTTGATCCAAATCATCCATCTCAACAGGAATACGAACGTGGTCATATCCTTGTTCTTTCAACCAAATATAGTCCTGCTCCGTAACCCACGTCTCGGCATCAAATTGATCATTTTGATTCCAAAACCAATTCGATAAACTCACCCCCTTATGCAAGGGAGGCATCCCCACAGCCATCGTCATCATCATTAACAGGGTGACAAGACATTTCATCTCAGACATACTTTATATAAAGGTTTATCTTATTAGTCTAGGATCAAAATGCGTTTTGTCAAACTCCTTGTTCTCTTCACGTTATCCGAATAATTTGGCTCGAACGATTTATACCGAAACACAACAAACATCTCGACAATAGAAAGAAAAAATTTTAGGATAATAGCCATGGACTGCCTCATTTCGAAGCATCCATAAGGATATGAGTGACGAATGACGCAGTAGCAAAGTCAACTGGTATGACTATAGGAGAATGAACCGTGGCAAAAATCTTAATGAACGAACAAATGCGAGTCCGCCTCATTACTCCTGATGTCGTTGCTTTTGATGAAAAAGTAACCATGGTTGTCATTCCGGGAGAAGAAGGCGACTTTTCGTTTTTACCAAAGCATGCTCCCTTTTCGTCAAGCTTGCGCGCCGGGACAGTACGAATCTATAAAGAAGATAAAATCAGCAATACATTTCATATTACAGGCGGATTTGCCGAAATCATTAATGATGAATGCCAAATTCTGGCTGATGGATTGGGTAATCTTTAGAATCGCAGGGAACGCTCGACGTTAAATCAACGGGGCATCCCTCATCATCAGCCATACCCAATGTCGGTGCCATTAATGCCGAAAGTAGGAAACTATACTTAATCAAACTGAAGATGCAGGTCATAATATTCATCCTGAATATTGTTATCGAAACTCAAGTATGAATAATACACTATAATAGTTAAGGAATTATTAATATAATTTGGCTTTTGCGCTACATCAGTATATCGAATAATAATTTCAGGTTAAGGATAATAATCCCGAATGTTGCTAACCAGCCAACACCACAAACCCAAGGGGAATTAACGAATTCGCCCATTTTATGACGATCACTTGTAAAACGCATTAACGGCCAAATGGCAAATCCTAATTGCAAACTTAAGACAACTTGACTCGCGATCAATAGATCTGTGGCTTTACTCTCACCGTACAGAGCAATCACCACAATAGCAGGAATGATCGCTAAACCCCGTGTTATGATCCGTCGCAACCAGGGTGCCAACCGGAAATTCAAAAAACCTTCCATAACGATCTGACCGGCCAACGTCCCCGTTAACGTTGAGTTTTGTCCGGATGCCAACAATGCAACGGCAAACAATGTACTTGCAATTGATACTCCCAGAACGGGGCTCAAAAGCCGATAAGCGTCTTGGATTTCTGCTACGTTTTGATGGCCACTCCAATGGAATGTAGCAGCAGACAGAATTAAGATACCTGCATTAATAAACAAAGCAGCCGTTAAAGCAAAACTTGAATCAAACGTAGCGTATTTAATTGCTTCTCGTTTATCCTCTGATCCTGAGCCAAAATTCCGAGTTTGCACAATCGATGAATGCAGATACAAGTTATGGGGCATAACTGTAGCCCCTAAAATGCCAATACTGATATACAGCATTTCGTGATTTTTAATAATATCAGTCGTTGGTATAAAACCGGATAGCACACCGTACATATCAGGTTTTGCAAAATAAAGCTCAGCCACAAAACAACAGCCAATCGTTACAATTAGCGTGACAACAATAGCTTCGATCCAACGAAACCCTTTGTTTTGAAGGTATAAAATCGTTAAAACGTCCGCACACGTTATGATACATCCCCAAACAAGGGGAATACCAAACAACAATTGCAGACCAATAGCCGACCCAATCACTTCTGCCAAGTCACAGGCTGCAATGGCTAGCTCACAAAGGATCCATAAAAACCAAACTGTCGACTTCGGATAATGGTCTCGGCATGCCTGAGCCAGATCACGCCCCGTTACAATCCCCAATTTGACACACAAATGCTGTAAGAACATCGCAATGAAATTAGACAGCAAAATAACAGATAAGAGGGTATAACCAAATTTGGCACCACCAGCCATGTCCGTTGCCCAGTTTCCCGGATCCATATACCCCACAGCCACCAAAAATCCGGGCCCCATAAAGGCTATCATCTTCCGCCAAACGGATGCCCCTGCCGGAACTTTAATCGTGCGGTATACTTCAGGAAGACTGACTTCTGATATTTCCTTTTTCCAAGCCAGGCCAGATGATTCAGGCATAATTTCTCCCCCCATAAAACTATAGTACGTTTCTTAAAGAGATCGGTCAATCAGGATATTTTGAGATGGTAGTGGCTCAACAATAATCAAACTCACTTCTCGATAGAACACTCCTATTTTTCAAGTGATTCAAGTATGTAGTCGGATATTTCTTGGCGTTTCTTCAGAACATTTTCAAGCGGTTTGACCTCGACAGGCGTCGGGTTCATGTCGTAAGCGGGCGACAGCCACCAACCCGTATGACGCTCATAAACGAAGCCGTAGTAGTGGCTATAAAACTGAAGTACAAACTACACGAAGTAATTAAGGACACGCCTTAAGGAGTTATTAAGATATCTATGATATATCATAGATCAAACACTATATCAGGGGTACGATAAAATGAAAAAAACATTAATTTTAGCATCAGTGAGTCTGTTATGCCTATCGTCGGCATTTTCTAGCGATCGCACTGATAGAGCACAGTTTGGAGTACCTAGCCAAGGGGCTACTGTTGAACCTCATGACAGCACTGCCCAACCATCAAATAATCCTAGTGCGCAACCCGGTCTTGCTAGACCATTACCAACCTCACTAAAGGGCATGCCCCCAGAAATACTAGGGAAAATTGCCAATAATCTAGAGGCAGAAGATGTCGTAAGACTACAGAACATGACGGAAGATAAAACCTTCCAGGCTAAAACTCATAGTGCTGAATTTTATCAGCAGAACAGCAGGGTTATGACATGCGATATAAGTAATCCCAAGGTTTTTAAGTCTTTAATAAAGTACTTACAAGAAGCTCCTCAAAACGCAAATATAAAGCTTACGTTAATAGGTGTTACATTAGATAATCTTAAACAGATTTTACCTTATTGTAATGAAGTGACAGCCTTGGATCTGACGGGCTATATTATCGGCGATAAGGAAGTGGAAGTCCTAGCGGAATCTCCATACTTAGTCAAGCTCACCGCCTTGAATCTGTCGAGCAACAAGATCGGCGATGAAGGAGTGATAGCCCTAGCGAACTCTAAAACCTTAATCAACCTCGCCTTCTTGAGTCTGGCGAGCAATAATATCGGCACTGCCGGGGTAGAATTCCTAGCGAACTCTGAAAATTTAGCCAGCCTCACCGCCTTGAATCTGGCGAACAACAAGATCGGCGATGAAGGAGTGATAGCCCTAGCGAACTCTAAAACCTTAATCAACCTCGCTTCCTTACATCTGGTGATGATCAAGCTCAACGCTGCCGGGGCGATAGCCCTAGCGGGATCTAAAAATTTAGCCAGCCTCACCTCTTTGAGTCTGTCGATCAACAAGATCGGCGATGAAGGAGCGATAGCCCTAGCGAACTCTAAAACCTTAATCAACCTCACCTTCTTGGCTCTGTGGAGCAATAATATCAGCGATAAGGGGGCGAAAGCCTTAGCGGAATCTAAAAATTTAGCCAGCCTCACCTCTTTGGAGCTGTGGCACAACAAGATCGGCGATGACGGAGCTCAAGCCCTAGCAGAATCTAAAACCTTGAAAAACCTTACCACCTTGGATCTGAAGAACAATAATATCAGCGATAAGGGGGCGAAAACCCTAGCGGAATCTAAAAATTTAGCCAGCCTCACCTCTTTGGAGCTGTGATACAACAAGATCGGCGATGACGGAGCTCAAGCCCTAGCAGCATCTCAAACCTTGAACAAGCTAACCTCCTTGAGTCTGTGATACAACAAGATCGGCGATGACGGAGCTCGAGCCCTAGCAGCATCT
Organism: Candidatus Paracaedibacteraceae bacterium; assembly: GCA_019636035.1. Taxonomy (GTDB): domain Bacteria; phylum Pseudomonadota; class Alphaproteobacteria; order Paracaedibacterales; family Paracaedibacteraceae; genus Paracaedibacter. The sequence goes on along the minus strand of JAHBYI010000001.1, from coordinate 616,831 downwards.
CAAACCTTGAGAAACCTCACCTCCTTGGATCTGAGGGGCAACCGGATCGGCACTGCCACGAAAGAAGATCTAAAAATTAAACATCCATTCGTATACATATAGAGCTGAGTTCTATCAATTAAGGAGGATAAATATTGATTTTAATGCATGAAATGTTATTTTTTTCACGGTGTCGTGTAAATTTCTGAAGATTTCAGTTCTAATTTATTAAGAGGATGATTTCTTATTTTCATATAAATATAGCTGAATTAAATGGTTCTAGCTACAAAGCAATACACTTAGAATTTTTATGGAAATGGTGGGTCCAGAAGGATTCGAACCTTCGACACCCTGATTAAAAGTCAGGTGCTCTACCAACTGAGCTATAGACCCACAAAGGATATCTCTATTTATTACAGAAAATCCACAATCATTGCAACACTTTTCTTGTATTTTTTTAGGCGACTTTGGCTGACGCTTCACCAAACACAGAAATCTTACGATAACCAACAGCTTCGGACAGATGCTGAACCTCGATTGTTTGTGCTTGTTCTAAATCAGCAATGGTTCGCGCAACCCGTAAAATTCGGTGGTACCCTCGCCCGCTGAGTTTAAATTTCTCCATAACCTTAGCCAACAAATTAACCGATGCTTGGCTAAGATCAATAATTTGCTCAAGGGTTTCGCTATCGACATGAGCATTGGCCTTGTTATCCGCAACGCCTAAAGACCGAATTCGAGCATATTGAAACTCACGCGCAACAACCACGCGTTGAGCAATAACAGCAGAATCTTCGCCATCAGGATCTTTCATCAAATCAACAGCCTTAACCTCAGGCACATCCATGATGATATCAAAACGATCCATGAGAGGGCCTGAGATTTTAGATTGATAATCCGCAGCACAGCGTGGTGCACGCGTACACTCTTGTTCTTTATCGCCAAAATAACCACAACGACAAGGATTCATAGCAGCAACCAGTTGCACCTGAGACGGATAAGCCACATGAGAATTAGCACGCGCCACAACCACCTTGCCAGTCTCTAAGGGTTGACGCAATGACTCCAAAGCACTGCGATTGAATTCGGGCAACTCGTCCAGAAATAAAACACCTTTATGCGCCAAGGAAATCTCACCAGGTTTGCAACGGATTCCGCCACCGACTAAGGCTGCTAACGACGCTGAATGATGAGGATCACGGTAGGGGCGTTCCCGAACAAGACCTTCTTCCGGTAAATTCCCGCTAATACTATGAATCATCGTTACTTCTAGAGCTTCAAGCGGTGTTAGTGGCGGCAGAATACCCGACAGCCGGCTCGCCAACATCGATTTCCCTGATCCGGGAGGCCCCAACATCAGCAAGTTATGCCCACCAGCAGCAGCAATCTCCAAGGCTCGTTTCGCCAAGAGTTGCCCCTTCACATCCCTTAGGTTCAAATGACGCACAGGAACTGTTGATAAGTCAGACACTTGTGGCTGGGCAATCACTTGTGTTCCCTTAAAATGATTCACAAGAGCCAGCACATTCGGTGCCGCTACAATCCTGACATCCCCAGCCCACGCAGCTTCGGAGCCACAGGATTCAGGACAAATAACGCCCCTGTTTTCGCTCGCCGCATAGATAGCAGTCGGTAGAGCCCCTGTCACCCTGGCAATAGAGCCATCAAGCCCTAATTCACCCAGAATAATATACTCCTCCATCTCGACGCCATCCAGAATCCCCATTTGCACCATAATCCCCAACGCAATCGGTAAATCGTAATGGGATCCTTCTTTTTGAATATCAGCGGGGGCTAAATTAACAACAATTCGCTTTCCGGGTAAATCCAAACCAATAGATTGAAAACTAGATCGGATTCTCTCCTTTGATTCAGCAACCGTTTTGTCCGGCAATCCAACAATCGTTATCCCCGGAAGCCCATGGGTAAATTGAACCTGAACATCCACGGGCAAGACATTAATTCCCTCAAACGACACTGTTTTTATCTTTGCAACCATGACTTTCCCTCACTCCACTAGCCCTGTTTCTTTTTGCAAGATTTTTATTAAATTTACAAGTATTTTATGTTTTCCACTTTTTCTGCAAAAAAGGTGTTGCAAAAGCTGCAAAAATAAGCAATAAAGGTAGCATGTTCGTCATAAGAACTCTCCCATATAAGCGGGCGTAGCTCAGGGGTAGAGTACAACCTTGCCAAGGTTGGTGTCGAGGGTTCGAATCCCTTCGCCCGCTCCATATAAAAATCCTAAATCTTTATTCATTTGTTAAATATTTCCTGGTACACTGTTGCTAAATTAGTCAGGGAGATACCCATGTCTGCAATCTTGAAGGTTAATACAATGTTTAATGAATTCCGCCTTGAAAAAACTCAACTCTTAGTCCAACACTTTAGCCAAACCAAACATTCCATACCATCGTTGTTCATCGAAAAATTCATGGAGCGTTTCCCGTCGTCTTACCTTGAAAAACTCTCTCAGCAAGATCTAGAAAAATACATCCAATTGGCGTGGAAAGCCCTGTCCCAATTTGATAGAAAAACACCCAAGATCGACATTCACATCGAGAAAATATCACTCCACCGCACTGATCGGATTTTTATCACCCTCGTCAATATCGATCGCCCTTATTTGATCGAAAGTTTATTAGCATTCTTCCAGAAATGGAATCTGAAACCGCAACTACTTGTTCATCCCGTGATCAATGTAAAACGGGATAACAAAGGAGCCCTACAAACCCTCGAAGGTCATCAGAAAAAATCAGATAATTCCTGTGTTTTTGAGTCTCTTGTTTTTGTGCAAGCCCGGAATCGTTATTCAAAAGATCAAATTGTACACTTGAAAAATGAACTGAATGACCTTTTAGACCAAGTCTGTACAACGGTCGATGATATCACCCCAATACTTGATCGCCTCAACAGCATTCGAGATCGCCTGCCGTATGCAGCTATATCCCATTCAACGGTCGAAGAAGCAATTGAAGCCAAAGAATTTTTATCATGGCTCTCTGAGAGATATTTCATTCCTATTGGTGGTCGATATTTCCACCTTAAGGAAGAAAAAACCACAAAAATGTTCTGCTTAGAGGAAGATGAATCGGAACGTTTAGGGTTATTTAAAATTGATGATTATGCCGGATCTGATGATATGGTGCCGTCCCTCAGTCGTGCCATTAATCGCAAAGATCTTGTGAAACAAAGAAATAATGCAGGGTTGATTACGGTTATAAAATCAAATAAACGATCCCCCATTCACCGTCCGTCACGAATGGATACGATGGAAATCCTCGATTGTGATGAGACCGGCAAAGTATGTGGCATGTACCAGATTATCGGGATTTTCACAAAAGAGATATTCTCAATTCACGCTTTTGAAATCCCGTACCTCAGGAAAAAAGTTCAAACCGTTTTTGATCTCTTTAAGTTGAATCCCAAATGGTATGATGGGAAATCGTTACTATCGATTATTGACAGTATCCCCCGCGATGAAATGTTTTATCATACAGCAGAACAACTGTTCCAGATTTGTGACAATGTTATGGAACTTCGCGATCATGCAGGTCTGTCTGTCTTTACGCGTCCCGATATCTATGGACGCTACATGACAGTCATGGTTTTTATGACCCGAGAACGCTATAGCTATGCCTTAAAAGAAAAACTAGGATCAATTATCGCAACTTATTTTGATGGGCAAGTTGGCTCAAGCGTTGCCCAAATTGGTGATTTACCATTCGCCCGTGTTATTTACGCTGTTGAATTCAAGGAAATCACATCAAAATTCCCATCAACCAAGAAATTACAGCAGATTCTTGCTGATGAATCCTTAGGATGGTTCGAACAACTCGAGCGATACCTTGATACCCACACCATCGTTGAAAATACATCTGAATTCCTAGCTCTTTATCGCCACAGTTTTCCGCTTAATTATCAACAAAATTTTGCTGCACCTGAGGTTTTTGAAGATATAGGATATCTCAATGATCTCAATTCCAACACCCCCATTGATATTAATATTTACACCAACGCTGAAGGCAAGCTTCGACTCAAAATTTACCATGAAGGGGAAGCTCTTTCCCTATCGACCTTATTGCCTCTTTTGAATAATTTCGGCTTAAAGGTTCAATCTGAAACAACGTATACCATCCATAAGAATAATCTTCAGTATCACATTCATGATTTTGCGATCGATATCGATGCTGAAACAGATTGGCGCACCAACGAGATTTATTTACAAACAGCATTTCAAACAGTTTGGTCAGGTGCCATTGATAATGACGGGTTCAACCAACTCATTCTTAAGGCCGGACTAACAATCCGACAAACCAACATGATTCGTGCTTATGCCAAATACTTGCTCCAAGCACGTTTGCCCTATTCTCAACATTATATTGAGCAAACACTGTCGGCCTATCCATCATTTTGCCGTGATTTGGTTGAGATTTTTGAAAGAAAGTTCAACCCTGATTTGGACTCAAAAACAACACTTGATACATTAGAGGCAACATTTTTAGATAACCTCCAAAAGATATCTCGCCTTGATCATGATAAGATTTTGCGCCGTATCCTCAACACGATTCAATCAACCGTGCGCACAAATTATTATCAACAGACACCGGATCAGCAAAACAAAGACTATCTATCCTTTAAACTTGATTCCGGTCAGTTGATGGATCTGCCACAGCCACGCCCCATGTTCGAGATCTTTGTTTATTCGTCAACCATGGAAGCCATCCACCTCAGAGGCGGGAAAGTAGCTCGAGGTGGATTACGTTGGTCTGACCGCTTTGAAGATTATCGCACCGAAGTGCTTGGACTCATGAAAGCCCAAATGGTTAAAAACTCTGTGATTGTGCCTTTAGGATCCAAAGGGGGATTCATCGTCAAACGCCAGAATCACTTTACGGATCGCACTGAATTAATGAATGAGGTTGTTCGTTGTTACCAAACCATGATTCGAGGCATGCTCGATATAACAGACAATTTAGTACAAGGTCAAGTTGTCCCACCACCGCAAGTCATTCGCTATGACGGCAATGATCCCTATCTTGTCGTAGCAGCCGATAAGGGAACAGCCTCATTTTCTGATATCGCCAATGCCATTTCTTTGGACTATGGATTTTGGCTTGATGATGCTTTTGCCTCGGGCGGATCAGCAGGCTATGACCATAAGAAAATGGCCATCACATCTCGTGGTGCTTGGGAATCTGTGAAACGTCATTTCCGTGAAATGGGCATAAATGTTCAAACTCAGCCCTTTACCGTAGCCGGCGTCGGCGATATGTCAGGCGATGTCTTTGGCAATGGTATGCTTAGATCACAGCAAATTCGACTCATTGCAGCATTTGATCACCGTCATATTTTCCTAGACCCGAATCCGGATCCGGCAATTTCTCATGCCGAACGTAAACGGCTTTTTGAGCTTCCTCGATCTTCATGGGATGATTATAATAAAGATCTCATTTCAACAGGCGGGGGGGTCTTCTCACGCTCTGAAAAAAGCATAAAGCTCTCCGATGAAATTCAAAAATCATTGGGATTAAATCAGAAAATGATTACCCCTGATGAACTGATGCGCGCTATCTTACAAGCCGAAGTTGACCTTCTGTGGTTTGGAGGTATCGGAACTTATATTAAGAGCAAACATGAGTCCAATGCTGATGTTGGCGATGTAACCAATGCAACTATTCGCATTGATGGCGGGCAAATTCGTGCTCGCGTTGTTGGGGAGGGAGCTAACCTTGGGATGACTCAGCTGGGTCGCGTCGATTATGCAATAAGAGGTGGACGACTAAACACAGATGCGATTGATAACTCAGCCGGGGTTGATTGCTCTGACCACGAAGTGAATATTAAAATCCTCTTTTCATCCATGAAGAAGCCATTGAACCGCGAAAAACGTAATGAGATTCTTGTAGAGATGACGCAAACAGTGGCAGATCTTGTTTTGAAAGATAACTATCAGCAAACGCAAATTTTATCTGTCATGCATGCTGCCGGTAAAGATGGCCTGTCTCAGTATCAAAATCTGATAAAAATTCTCGAGAATGAAATTCACCTCAACCGTGCTCTTGAATACTTGCCTGACGATGAAATTTTTGAACGTCGCCGAAGTAAAGATCAGGGGATGACTCGACCGGAATTGGCTATTCTCTTAGCATATTCCAAGATTTCCCTTTATAATAAAATTATGGAATCAACTCTGGCAGACCAGGATTTTTATCTCGAAAATTTGATTGGGTATTTCCCTGACTTGATGCAAAAAAAATTCAAAGAGGATATCCTCAACCATCCTCTGCGCCGCGAAATTATTGCGACAGTTCTTGCCAATACGTTGATTAATCGAGTCGGGCCAAATTTTGTCTATGAGATGATTCAAGCAACCAATTGCTCTGCTTCTGAAGTTGTACATGCGTTCTTTGTTGCTGTTCGCTCCCTTGGTCTTGAGGCTTGGTGGCGCGATATCGATTCTTTGGACGACATTTTGCGCACAGATCTCCAAATTCAAGCTTATGCAGATATCGCCTTTTCTCTGAAGATTGCCGTTATGCGAATCTTGGGGTCTGAGTTTGATGACACAGAACACGCTAATGGCATGATTAAAACGTTACCAACATTGATAGCCGGCGAAGATCAGCAAAATCTAGCTCAAAATATCACCGACTTGCTTGGTCAAAATATTCCTGCACCCGTTGCTGAGAAAATCAGTTTGATTAAATTCCTGAGCTCTATTCTGGATATTGTGAGTTTATATCCAGAACAGTACGACCTTGATGATGTGGCCAAGGTTTACTTCGAAGCCCGTTCACTGTTCGGTCTGGACTGGCTACAAGACACAGCCATGGCTTTTGATGCAGAATCTGACTGGCAGGAAAGTGCTCAGCTTGGCCTCTTGGATGATATTGGTCAAACAATTATGGCTGTTACACAACAGATTATCAACGCCGGCTATGTCGATACCTATGACGAATGGGCTCTCAATCAAGAACCACAAGTTCGTCTCAGCAAACAGACATTGGCTCAGGTCAGATCTGCAAGCCGTCCGGATCTTGCCATGATGGGATTCGCCATTCGACAAATCCAACGTATGCCTAATTTCAGGTAAAGGAGAGAGAGGCTTAGCCCGCATGTCGGGCTAGCATAAATGACGAATGACGCTGTAGAAAAATCAAAGGGGATGACTGTATCAGTCTTCGGCTGCAGCGGCAAGCTTACTCGCTTGATCCTCGGCTGTTAGAACATCGATGATTTCATCCAACCCTTCACCTTCCATAATCAGGTCAATTTTGTACAGGGTTAAGTTAACTCGATGATCGGTAACACGCCCTTGTGGGAAATTATACGTGCGAATCCGTTCTGAACGATCTCCCGATCCCACTTGGCTACGACGATGGGCTGATCGTTCCATTTCCTTACGACGACGTTCCTCTTCATACAAGCGCGACCGTAAAACCTTCATGGCTTTGGCGCGGTTTTTATGCTGGGAACGCTCATCCTGTTGTGTCACAACAATTCCTGACGGAATGTGTGTGATTCGCACCGCACTGTCCGTTGTGTTAACGTGCTGACCACCGGCACCGGATGCACGGTACACATCAATCTGGAGATCCTTTTCATCAATCTGGATGTCAACGTCTTCTGCTTCTGGCAACACAGCAACAGTTGCAGCAGATGTGTGAATTCGACCACTGGCTTCAGTCTCGGGGACACGTTGTACACGATGCACACCCGATTCAAACTTAAGGCGTGAGAACACCCCCTTACCGGCAATAGAAGCACTGGCTTCCTTAATGGCACCAAGGCCTGTTTCATTCAGGCTTAATACCTCAAACTTCCACCCTTGGTTTGCTGCAAACCGTTGGTACATGCGGAATAAATTAGCAGCAAACAACCCTGCTTCTTCGCCACCAGTACCAGCACGAACTTCAAGAATAGCATTGCGTTCGTCATCTTCATCTTTTGGCAACAATAAAACTTTGATTTGATGCTCCATATCAGGAAGCCTTGTTTTTAAAGCATCAAGCTCCATCTTGGCCATCTCTCGCATCTCAGTATCCATCTCTTTATCGGCCACCATAACCTCTAAATCGTGGAGTTCTGCTTCAGTTTTCTTAACGGCTTCGATTGCCTCAACAATAGGAGTCATATCCGAAAATTCTTTGGACAGGCGACCAAATTCTTTGGCATCTGAAACATCAGAAGACGCCAGCGTATCCCGTAATTCGTGATAACGCGTTAATATTTTATCTAATTTGGTAGCAAGAGACATCTTTATTTTTCCTTTAGGTATCGCTTTTAAAGTAACTGATTAAGTCTGATATTGCGATATTTTTTTGCTCCCCTGAATCAAGAGTCTTAACCACAGCAACACCCGATGCAAGTTCGTCATCCCCAATCATCACAGCCCATCCTGCATTGATCTTATTCGCACGTTTTAGACGTTTCCCGACATTTCCACTATAAGCAATATCTGATGCAATCCCCTGTTGACGCAAAGCCATAGCAAGGTCAAAACAAGAAGCAAAAGCCGTATCCCCCACAGGCACAAGAGCAACGGGGCGGCTTGTTTGTTGCGGTGGGGTTATCATCAAGGCTAAACGCTCGATTCCCAAAGCCCAACCAACACCAGCTGTTTCAGGTCCCCCCATTTGACTCATGAGACCATCATAACGACCACCAGCAAGAACAGTTCCTTGTGCGCCTAAATCTGTTGTCACAAACTCAAAAGCCGTATGGTTATAGTAATCTAAGCCACGCACCAATCGACGATTAATTTGATAGGGAATGTTAAGAGAATCCAAACCAACACAAACCTCAGCAAAAAATGATTTTGATAATTCATTTAAATAATCTTCAAACTGAGGCGCATCCTTGACCAAAACGCGATCGCCTTCGTCTTTTGAATCCAAAATTCTAAGAGGATTGCGCATAAGACGATCTTGACTATCGTGTGACAGTTTATCTTTCATCGGTGTGAAATAATTAATCAAAGCTTGGCGATAGGCCTGTCGAGACTCTGTGTCACCAATGGTATTAATTTCAAGGACAACCCGATCCGCTAAACCAAGAGTCTTTAAGATTTGATACCCCAAAGCAATGGTTTCCACATCCACATAGGGATGCGATACACCAAGACACTCAACGCCAATTTGATGGAATTGACGACGGCGGCCTAATTGCGGACGTTCATAGCGAAACATTGGCCCCGTATACATAAGTTTAAGAGGCATATTTTGTGTCAAGCCATTCGAGATAACAGCGCGAATAGCTCCTGCTGTTCCTTCAGGGCGCAACGTTAAATCATCACCACCCCGATCTTGGAACGTATACATTTCCTTACCAACGATATCCGATGTTTCACCGATTGTTCTCTTGAACACAGATGTTGATTCGAAAATGGGTGTAGCAATCGGTTCATAGCCATAAGTCTCAGCAATCTGATTCGCCACAGCCGTGATATGAGCATGGGCTCGATATTCATCCCCCATTAAATCCTGAGTTCCACGCGGAGCCTGTAGTTTTTCTGACATAATTTCTGACCTTATATTCTGTACACTTAACACCTAATATACTTACCCAAATCAAATAAGTCGAGATTTTGGCATTTAAAAAAACTCACGCCATGTCATAAATGTAGCCAAAAATAAGATAAACCAAGCAAAGGCTCTTTTTAAATAATCCGGATGGAACTTACGACTGAGTTCGATACCAATGGTCATGCCAATCAAGGCTGAAACAGCGAATTTAGCTGCTGATGACCAATGGTCTTCTGTGAAACCATGATGGTCAATTAAAAAACCGGCCATTGAATTCACAGCTGTAATAAATAGGGATGTTGGCACAGCCTCTTTCATGGAAAATCCAAGCAAAACAACTAAGATCGGGATAATGAGAAAACCACCACCAGCCCCCAGAATGCCAAGAAACACCCCGAGCATAAAAGCGAGTCCTGCAACTTTAAGATGCAATTTATCATCCTCACCATCCGGAGTATACTTAATTTCCGATAGCATAATAATGCTGGCTGCAAACATTAACGTTACTAATAATAGGATGATGGCATGCTCTAAGCTTACACCACCAATTGTTGATGGAAGATTCGGTAAGATCACGCCTCGAGACAAGATGACTCCTGCCAATGACGGAAGCGTAAAGGCAAGGGCTTTCTTAAATTCAATACGTTGCCGTTGGCGAAAAGCGGCTGTTGCAGCAGTCGTCCCCACAACAACTAAGGAATAACTCGTTGACAAAATAACAGGAACCTTAAACAAATACATCATGATTGGTATGACAAGAGTGGCACCACCAACCCCCAACAACCCAAGGCTTAGACCAACGACGATAAGGGATAAATAACCAATAATTTCCATGTTATTTTGGCTCTTTGTATGTGAAAAGAGAAGACTCTAAATCCATACCGATCTTGACGTTATTAAGATGGACACGCGTCATTAATCCTTGACCATCAATCACAGCCCAGCCATTCAGTTTGAAAATTGGATGAACAGAAAACTTCAAGATTAAAGCAGCACCGGATTCATCACCAGACCGGATAATCTTTAAGCCGAGTTCATCACCCTCTTCAACTTTATCAACAATTTTGAGATCACCCTTTAAATCAATTTTACGACGCAAAAGGAACGCAGCTGGCGTTGAATCAATGTCATATGAGTTTGTTTCTTTGGCCTGCCCATCATAGAAATAAAAATCACGGCCATCAACAACCATTAAGTCTTTAACAGGAAAGTCATACTCAATCCGCATTTTCCCAAACTGCTTTTTACCATCACGATTCATGTAAAAATGACCTTTTTGAGTGGTGTTATTGCTGTTCGTTTGTTCAATGTTTGCCTGATAGGTTTTAATCCCATTTAAGTAATTTTCGACTTTTGTCACTAGCGCAGGATCAACTTTTGCTCCTGCAATGGATACAATCCCGAATAAAATAGCAACAATTTTAAACACAGCTACTCTCCTTACCCAATAACTTCGCGTTTACCAACATGATTGGCTGAACTAATGATTCCCTCTTTTTCCATTTGATCAACAATACGAGCCGCTCGGTTATAACCAATCTGCAAGTGTCGTTGTAAGAAACTGGTCGATGCTTTACCTTCACGACGCACCACCTCAATGGCTTGTTGATACATGGCATCACCACCATCTCCACCATCACTCGGTGCCATGAAATCGTCCTCATCTTCGGTAACGCTATCGATATAAGACGGCTCACCCTGCGCTTTCAAGAATTGAACAATACGCTCAACCTCCGTATCCTTAACAAAGGGGCCATGCACGCGGATCAAACGCCCGCCACCAGCCATATACAACATATCCCCTTGACCAAGTAATTGCTCAGCACCTTGCTCACCCAGAATTGTTCGGCTGTCAATCTTACTGGTCACCATAAAGCTTATGCGGGTTGGGAAGTTTGCCTTAATCGTTCCCGTGATCACATCAACGGATGGGCGTTGTGTTGCCATGATTAAGTGAATTCCCGCAGCACGTGCCATCTGCGCCAATCGCTGGACGGCTGATTCAATTTCTTTACCGGCCACCAACATCAAATCGGCCATTTCATCAACCACCACAACAATGTAGGGCAGTGGATTAACATCCAAGGATTGATTTTCAAAAATAGGTTTTCCCGTATCAGGATCAAATCCTGTTTGAACACGACGCATCAAGATCTCACCACTTTGCCGAGCTTCTTTGATCCGTGCGTTATAGCCGTCGATATTGCGTACACCCAATTTAGACATGGCCCGATAACGGCTTTCCATTTCACGAACCGCCCACTTTAAGGCAACAACCGCTTTTTTGGGATCTGTCACAACAGGTGTTAATAGGTGAGGGATACCATCGTAGATGGAAAATTCCAACATCTTAGGGTCGATCATGATGAATTTACATTGATCCGGCGTCAACCTAAATAAGAGCGAGAGGATCATCGTGTTAACAGAAACAGATTTACCCGACCCTGTTGTTCCGGCCACGAGCAAATGCGGCATCCGTGCCAAATCTGCAATAATCGGATTACCCCCAATATCTTTACCCAAAATCATAGCAAGACTAGCCGAATGTTGCTGATAATCATCTGCTAGCAACAAATCACGCATAAAGACAGTTTCTCGCACCGGGTTCGGCATTTCGATCCCAATCACATTACGCCCCGGAATCACCGCAATACGCGCAGAATGAGCACTCATCGAACGAGCAATATCATCAGCCAGACCGATAACACGGGATGTTTTAATCCCTGCTGCGGGCTTAAGTTCATACAAGGTAACCACAGGCCCCGGGCAGACACCAACGATTTCGCCTTTGACACCAAATTCAGCTAAGACTTGTTCAAGTTGAACAGCATACGCTTGCAACTGATCATCACTGACCGTTTTGCCAGATTTCTTAACTTGAACGTCCAGCAAATCAATCGTCGGTAAGTGATAGTCGTCAAGAGATGATGACGGCATCATTTGCTTTGCTTGCGGCCTCAAGGTTGGTTTTTCTTGAATCAGGGATTCCTCATAGGTTTCTATGGCTTCTTCTGAATAATCAGACTCATCATAAATGGACGTTTTAATCGGGATTTGTGATGATGCATCCAAAGTAGAAGACGGTTGAATCTTATCATCGATATCTGCCCGCAAGACAGGCCGATCTAAGACAGGTTCCTGTTGCATAAGATTTTGTTGAGACGATCTATCAAACAATCGATGGATAAGACCGGACAAACCGGATCTTGAAACCTCATGAACACTCGTGCCCTTTTGACGAACATAAGTTGCAATGATACTCCATTGATACAAACTCAACCCCAAAGCAGCAGCATAAAAGACGCCACAAAAAGCAGCACTGACGATCTGAATCATCCCAATACTTTTAGCCGTCAACACTTTTGTCATTAAATTAACAGCAAAAACACCCAACACACCCCCAAGATGAGGTAAATCAAAAAACCAGGTAACCTTTGGTGCTGCTGTCAAAGCTGCTGAGCATAAAATCATTGATATCATGAGTAGAGACAACTTTAAATAGGGGCGACGCAGCCCCCCTTCGGCAATGATAATCCCCCCCCAAATGATGAGAGCCAGAACACATAAAAAGCTTCCCAATCCAAAGCTTTGCAGCAATAAATCTGCAATAACAGCCCCGAAAGATCCCATCATATTATGTAAGGATGGCTGAGCAGAGGCCGTATTCCACGATGAGTCTAAACCAGAGTAAGTAATAATACTCAGCAAAATACCCAAGCCACTTCCAATGATCAAGAACCCTAGTCCTTGGATCAAGCGATGCTTTAGCATTTCAGCAATTTCAGGAGGTAAAATACGAGTAGGTCTCGATGAAGGTCGGCGCGCCATTTAGATCTTTATTATTTTAAGGTATCTGTAACCTGATTATCCCAGATATTGATCCAAGACTCAAGGATTCGAGTATAAGCGTATAAAAAACCCCGCCGAAGCGGGGGAAGGAATGTTAAGTTTCTGAGAATTTTATTTTTTTGTTGATAAAATTGCTTGTGGGTTGTTTGACCAACAGATATTTTTAAATTCTTTAACTAATGGGATTGCATCTTTAGGTATTTCCCCCATCAAAGGTTTTCCTTCTGTTTGTACCAAAACCTTAATACCCTCTGAGGTCATAATCTTGTTGAGATCTTCCTCAGATATTGCGAACGAAACTGCTTTAAGTCCTCCAATATAAAGGAAAGAGGCTTCATGCTTAAGTGCAGGCCAAATATCTTCTGTCGGAAATGGTGGATTGTAATTATTTGTAAAATCAACTTTTGAGCCTTTCTTGTGGATTTTAAAGAAGGCAATCAATGCGGAATGATCAAATGTTTTTGTAAACCTTAATTCGCCCTGTTCCGTATTGTTCTTAAATAACGTAAATACAACTTGCGGATTTTCTTTTATATATTTTTTAACCCGCTCTTTTTCAAAGAACCTTATCCACATCCAAATAGTGCCATTATTATATTTCATAATCCCAATGCTATTGTGGCTATGTAAATTCTCAACACCTTCCATTGAAATATGATTTATTCGACACATTTTTTGATTAAGTCGATCACTATGCTCGTATTCAATATTTTTTATTTCCGTACATGCAGGAAGCAACAAAGCTAGAGATAGCACACCAGAAATCAATCTTAAATTCATTTTTTCACCCTATTTAGTAACATTTTTCTAGAAAAGTTTTTAGTGCTCGTTTGTCTTTATCATCAAAATTTATATTGAGAGGACTATCGTCAATTTTAACACTTAATTCAGTTTGTTTTGATGAACTAATTTTACCTAAGTGATCTTTTTTTATTTTGAACCTAAAAGACGATACCAAATGGCTGCTTGCTCCCAGATTTTTATAATGCTTTTCAGTTTCAAACCCCTCTGTCTTCAAAGATTCTAATTTACCTTCATAATCCAATATCATGAGATTAATTTCTGGGTTTTCCGGATAAAATGGGTAGCACGGATGGATTATACTTGATATTTTTGCCAGCACCCAATCATTGTCAACTTTTACTAAGTCCAAAAATGTTGTTCTAAATTTTGTAATATTAGCTTCATGCTGTATTTTATATAAATCGAGTTGACACACGTCTTTTTTAGTAAATTCATCGTAATATTTGACAACTTCTATTGTAGAACATCCTGCTAAAAATGACCCTACACAAAAAATGGGTAGCAGTTTAATGTTTTTTATGGAATTCATAGTTATCTTTCATGCATATTCTTTTAGATTAATGTAATATTTGTTTGAGTAGTTGTATACACCAATTACGATATCAAAAGCTTGGGATTTAGTTCAAGTTTTCAATAAAATAAACACCTATCCCTTCAAAGCAAAACCAAATCAAAACTCAACAGATTTTTGTATAAACTTAGAAGCAATAAGTTAAAACGTAAAAAAACCCGCCGAAGCGGGGAGAAATTTTAGTTTATTTTCGATACATCGTCTGCGAGATTTTTCTCAAGTTTCTTAGATTTATTCCAAAATTTTTGCCATAGATTCTTTGTTTGCCCATGAGGAACGTGCCACAAAAGAGCTAGCCCCTTGTTCAAGGAAAGACATCAATGATTTACAAGGCATTTAAACAGGTGGTGCCGCTGGAGAGAATCGAACTCTCGACCCCACCCTTACCAAGGGTGTGCTCTACCTCTGAGCCACAGCGGCATACTAAGATGACAACAGAATGTCATAAGACATGACTTTGACGCAAGTTTTTTATTGGGTAATACCAACCATAATTGGTATTATGCAACGGATCGTACAGCCAACCTTTGTTTGACATAACCTTCAACTGAACGACAAAGTTCCGGCAATTTCCCCGTAAAGAAATGATCTGCATCAGAAATCTGAGTATAATCAATACGAATGCCACGTTGCTGTTGAAGTTTATCCGCCATCTTAGCCACATAGCCAAACGGAACGATATCGTCCTTGGCACCTTGCAAGATCAAACCCGGTACAGGGCACGGTGCCAAAAAGCTAAAGTCATAACGGTCAGCAGGGGGCGCAACGGAAATAAAACCATCTAATTCAGGTCGACGCATCAAGAGTTGCATGGCGATCCATGCTCCGAAAGAAAATCCCCCGATAAAACACTTTGGCGATGTTGGATTGACCGTCTGCAACCAATCAAGTGCCGTCGCCGCGTCATTAAGCTCTCCCTCACCATTGTCAAAGGATCCCTCGGATCGGCCAACACCTCGGAAATTCATACGTAACGTCGAAAATCCTAAATCAACAAAAGTTCGATACAAGGCGTAAACCACTTTATTGTTCATGGTGCCACCAAATTGTGGATTAGGATGAAGAATTAATGCAATCGGAGCATCCTCACGAGTGCTTTGATGATAACGGCCTTCTAGGCGGCCTGCCGGGCCATTGAAGATGACTTCTGCCATGGGTTTCCCCTTTCAATTAAGAAAATAGGCTCAAAAAAACAAAATCTATACTTGACCAATTTAGTCAGAATAGTTATTTCTATCCATATAAACCTTAGTTTTTTCAAGCAGAAACACTCTGTTCGTGATTAAGTGTAACATGGCTTTTTTCGAAGAGCTATGAAGAATTTGGAGAATTTGTGTGAAATTAAGCTCAAAAGCAAGATATGCGGTCATGGCCATGGTTGATATCGCCCATTACGGTGAGGCGGATCCCGTGTCATTGAGCGCAATTTCACTTCGCCAAGATCTTCCTCTTGCTTACCTAGAGCAACTCTTTAATCGCCTCAAAAAAGCTGGCCTCGTCTCAAGCTGTCGCGGGGCAACGGGTGGTTATAGTTTGAGCAAACCTCGGACTGAGATCCGGATTTATGATATTATTTCTGCGGTAGACACACCGCTTAAGGCAACCCGTTGTGACTCAGAACACACAGGGTGTCAAGCTGCCGGAACAAAATGTATGACCCATGATCTATGGGGTGAATTGAGTCGTGTCGTCGAAGGTTTTTTTAAAAACATCACGCTCGATGATATTTGCAACCGTCGCGTCAAAGGGATGACCGGCACGTTATTTGAGAGGGTTGCCTAATGCCACGCATTTATCTGGATCATAACGCCACAACCCCTCTGATTCCCGAAGCACAAAAGGCTATCTTAGAAACCATAGATACGTTAGGAAACGCATCGTCTATCCATGCCCATGGCCGCACAGCTCGCACCCATATTGAAGAAGCACGCGAATCCGTTGCTCATTTTTTCAAAGTTAAACCATCACAGGTTATTTTTACCAGTGGAGCAACAGAATCCAATAATATGGTTCTCAAAGGATTTCAAGGAACAATTATAACCAGTGCTATTGAGCATGATTCTGTCCTTGACGCTAAGCCATCAGCATTGATCTGTTCCGTTGATAAACAGGGAATCTTAGACCTTGATCACCTAGAAAAACTTTTAATCAACACGACTACCCCCACTTTAGTCAGCGTCATGGCTGCCAATAATGAGACAGGTGTTATTCAACCTCTAGATCAGATCGTTCACCTGTGCCGCCGCTATGGCGCAAAGATTCACACCGATGCTGTCCAAGCCGTTGGTAAACTCAATATTGTATGGACAGATTTTGATTTTATCTCACTGTCTGCCCATAAAATTGGTGGATTGCAAGGGGTTGGAGCCTTAATCATCAATGAGAAAATCTCGTTGTTCCCGTTGATTCGCGGGGGTGGCCAAGAACGATATTTCAGATCAGGGACAGAAAACAGAATTGGCATTGTTAGTTTGGGTAAAGCCATCGCTGATTGCCACAACCGAGATTGGCAAAAGATTGAAATGTTACGCAATACCCTACAAGATAGACTTATCTCCACTTGCCCTGAAGTCGTCATTTTTTCAAAAGATGCGCCACGCCTTGCCAATACCTTGTGTTTTTCCACCCCCAATCTAACGAGTAACACACAAGTCATGCACTTTGACTTATCAGGCATCAGTGTTTCAGCCGGATCGGCTTGCTCATCAGGTAAGGTCAAAACATCACATGTTCTACGAGCCATGGGCATAACATCACCCCATCTGGATCAGTCGCTACGCGTTAGTCTAGGAATAACGACAACAGCCACTGATCTTGATCCGTTTTTTACCGCTTGGCAAACTCTCTATTCACGTTCACAAGAAAGGATCGCTTCATGATGACATCATGTAATCCAGCAGCCAACCAATTGCCTTCTCTCGACGGTCAAATTTATTTAGACTATCAAGCAACAACACCTTGTGATCCCCGCGTTCTCGAGAAGATGTTGCCCTATTTCTGTCAAATCTTTGGCAACCCCCACTCCCGTAGTCACCCCCACGGTTGGTTAGCCGAAGCCGCAGTTGAAAAAGCACGTGCTCAAGTCGCCTCAATTATTAAAGCAGATCCCCGCGAAATTATTTTTACCAGCGGGGCAACAGAATCTAATAATTTAGCCATAAAAGGTACGGCTCAATTCCACAAGGACAAGAAAAACCATATCATTACAGTTGTGACGGAACACAAATGCGTCTTGGATACGTGCCGCTATTTGGAACAAGAAGGATTTGAAGTCACCTATTTACCTGTGGGGACAGACGGCCTTCTTGACTTAGAGACCCTAAAGGCTGCGATTAAAGACACAACGGTGATTGTCTCAGTCATGGCTGTGAATAACGAAATTGGCGTGATTCAACCGATTGCTGAGATTGGAAAAATCTGCCGTGAACGTGGTGTTCTTTTTCATACGGATGCAGCCCAAGCTGTTGGAAAAATTGACCTTGATGTCGAAGCGATGAACATTGACCTTTTGAGTATTTCCGGGCATAAAATTTATGGCCCCAAAGGGATTGGTGCGTTGTATGTTCGCCGTCGCCCCCGTGTCCGTCTACAAGCCTTGATTAATGGCGGCGGTCAAGAACGTGGCATGCGCTCTGGTACTCTATCACCCGCTTT
Source organism: Candidatus Paracaedibacteraceae bacterium (assembly GCA_019636035.1). GTDB lineage: Bacteria > Pseudomonadota > Alphaproteobacteria > Paracaedibacterales > Paracaedibacteraceae > Paracaedibacter. The sequence goes on along the minus strand of JAHBYI010000001.1, from coordinate 598,447 downwards.
ATGCGTCGGTTTGGGCGAGGCTTGCGCCCTTGCTGAACAGGAAATGGCTGACGAACACACACGGATAAAAAAACTGGCTGACAAATTTTACACAACATTGATGTCGCGCCTACCGGAAGTTTTTTTGAATGGCCACAAAGACCAACGTGTTCCTGGGAACTTGAACCTGAGCTTTGCCCACGTTGAAGGGGAAAGCATGATCATGGGCATTAAAAACCTCTCTGTATCGTCAGGATCAGCCTGCACATCAGCATCCCTCGAGCCGTCGTATGTCCTGCGCTCTATCGGTGTCGGTGAAGAATTAGCGCACACATCCATTCGCTTTGGCATCGGACGCTTTACCACCGAAGAGGAAATTGATCTTGCCCTAGAGGCCATTATCACATCCGTTGAAAAGTTACGCGCCATGAGCCCTTTGTGGGAAATGTCTCAGGAAGGAATTGATATTTCCAAGATTCAATGGGCGGCTCATTAAGTTGTTAACATCAGAAAAAACACTAAATTATAGATTGTAAGGAGACCAAAATGGCATATACAAAAGAAGTTTTAGATCACTACGAAAACCCACGTAATGTGGGATCCATGGACAAAAATGACCAGTCTGTTGGCACAGGCCTTGTCGGTGCGCCGGCTTGTGGTGATGTTATGAAATTACAAATTAAAGTTTCAGCCGAAGGAATCATTGAAGACGCAAAATTCAAGACTTTTGGTTGTGGTTCAGCCATTGCCTCATCCTCTCTTATCACAGAGTGGGTTAAGGGTAAATCCATTGATGATGCACAGGCTATTAAAAACACAGAAATTGCTAAACATTTAGCCTTACCCCCTGTGAAAATTCACTGCTCGATTCTAGCAGAAGACGCTATCAAGGCAGCTGTTGCTGATTACAAAAGCAAAAATACAACCGCTGTTGATGCTGCTTAAGTAAAGGACACGCCCATGCGCCCAGTACCATTAACCATGACAGAGTCCGCCAAAGTTCGCATTCGCGAGCTTATGGGACAACGAGAGACACCGGCTGTCGGCGTTCGTATTGGTATAAAAACAAAAGGGTGCTCCGGCATGTCTTATACGATGGAGTTTGCCGATACGCCATCAGCCTTTGACGAAGTTGTCGTTATTGATGACATTACTCTCATGATTGACCCCAAAGCGATTATGTTTATTCTCGGCACGGAAATGGACTATGTTGAAGAAACACTTCATTCCGGATTTACCTTTAAGAACCCCAATGAAAAAGGCCGTTGTGGCTGTGGGAAATCGTTCCATGTCTAATGCCTTCGATACCTTTAACCTTGAGGTAAAATTTAACTTAGACCTGAGTGATTTGGATCAACGATATCGGGCTGTTTTAGCTCTTGTTCATCCGGATCGCTTCATCGGTAAAACGGAACCTGAGCGACGGGCTGCAGCCGATCAAGCCATAAGATTGAATGAAGCTTATCAACGTCTAAAAAATCCGCTTTACCGTGCCGAAGATTTTCTAGAAGCCAAAGGGATCAGCGTTCCCGGTCAAGGCGGCCAAACAATTCAGCATCCAACCCTCTTGATGCAAGTTATGGAATGGCGAGAAGAGCTAGAAAGCACCCACAAGCGAGAAGACCTTGACCTGTTGGAAGAAACCCTAAAAAAACGCTTAGACTTTGTTTATCAAGCCATGGACACGTCAGACTCTTTGGTCTATCTTTACTTAGAGCTTGTCTACTTAACAAAAATACTTGAAGAAATATCCTACCACCCCCTAAGGCAAACTGATGCTCATTCAACTCATCGATCCTAAAAAAACAGTAGAACCTGCCCGATCAAATCACTGCGCCATCGGTATTGACCTTGGAACAACGCATTCGGTGGTTGCCGTTTGCGAACACGATACCATTCGCGTGTTGACCAATGAATCAGGTGAACGGTTGATCCCTTCGGTTGTGAGCTATCAAGAAAACGATTATTGTGTTGGGACACCGGCTTTGTCCGACTCAAAAGCCATCAAATCTATTAAGCGTTTCATCGGAACGCCCAATCGCCCAACCAGTGGGCATAACCCCATAGACGTTTCGTCCCACATTTTAAGCCATTTAAAAGCGATGGCTCAAACAGCTTTGGGACATCCTATTCATGATGCAGTCATCACCGTCCCTGCTTATTTCGATGAGGCCGCCCGTCAAGAAACCAAAGAAGCTGCAAAACGCGCGGGACTTAATGTTTTACGGTTAATCAATGAACCAACAGCCGCAGCCCTTGCCTACGGTCTCGATCAAAATGCCGAAGGCCTTTATGCCATTTATGATCTGGGCGGTGGTACGTTTGATTTATCCATTATCCGTTTTAGCAAAGGTGTCTTCCAAGTTCTTGCAACGGCCGGCGATACTCAACTGGGTGGCGATGACATCGATCAGTTAATTGCCGACAAACTCCGGGTTCCCCTTGATCAGGCTCGCACAATCAAAGAATATTTATCGGATCACCCGCACCATGCCAGTGGTTTATCGCAACAGGATTTGGCCTCTCTGATCCATACACTTATCTCAAAAACCATAACGATTTGTACCCGAGCCCTACACGATGCCAACCGATCACTCGCCGATTTAACCGGCGTTGTTTTGGTTGGTGGCTCAACACGTATGCCGGCAGTTCGTGATGCAGTCCAACAGTTTTTTGGCCTCCCTCCGTTGACAAATTTAAATCCTGACGAAGTGGTTGCCTTAGGGGCAGCCTTACAGGCCAAAGCCCTGACCCAGGGATCAGATACTGTCTTGCTCGATGTGACTCCCTTATCCCTAGGGATTGAAACCATGGGCGGGTTAGTTGAAAAAATTATCCATCGGAACTCCCCGATTCCCGTTGCCATTGCCCAAGAGTTTACAACCTATGAAGATGGCCAAGATGGACTGATTGTCCATGTTGTTCAAGGGGAACGTGAATTTGTCAAAGATTGCCGATCACTTGCAACGTTCACTCTGACAGGAATTCCACCCATGGGCGCAGGAATTGCCCGCGTTAGAATCACCTTTGCCTTAGATGTTGATGGACTGCTAACAGTCACAGCCAAAGAAATGACAACCGGTATTTCCCAGAATATTGAGATTAAACCATCTTACGGCCTCAATGAAGATGATCTTTTTACAATTTTAAAAGATAACTTTGATCATGGAGCAACAGATATTGAGCATCGCCTTTTGATCGAAACTAAAATCGAAGCAGAACAAACCACGAGTTTAGTGACATCAGCTTTGGCTCAAGACGGCGATTTATTAACAGAGGACGAGCGTAATACCATTGATAATTGCCTTAATTCTTTACAGAACTCTTTGAATTCTGATGATAAAAATGCTATAAAAGCTCAACTACAAGCCCTTGAAGCATCGACTCAGGATTTTGCCGATCGTCGTGTTAACCGAAACATCAGACGAGCCTTATCCGGTAGTCATGTAAATAAAATTTAAGAGAGAAAACAATGCCAAAAATTACATTTATTGATCAAGCCGGAAACACAAAAGACGTTGATGCCCCTGTCGGCCTATCTATCCTCGAAATTGCACATCGCAATGATATCGATCTCGAAGGTGCCTGCGAAGGATCCTTAGCCTGCTCAACATGCCACGTTATTGTCGATCAAGAATGGTTTGATGTTTTAGCAGAAGCGACCGAAGACGAAGAAGATATGTTGGATCTGGCCTTTGGATTGACCCATACATCCCGCCTTGGATGCCAAATCATTATGAGCGATGAATTGGATGGCTTAGTCTTACGTTTGCCGGCAGGCACACGCAACATGTCGGTCTAAGTTTCTTTCGTAAAGATACAGAATTATGGACTCAAAAACCTATGGTGATCTCAGCCATCGTTATCGCCATACCTCTGATAAAAAGGGCTTACGATCGAAAGACGAAGCCCTTGCCTATAAAACAGCTCGTATGCCTGCAACACAAGCAGCCATCAACCGATGTTTAGATGAACTCCCGCAACACTACACACCAACGATCAGCCTTGATGTTGGTGCGGGGCCCGGAACAGCAAGTTTAGCTCTCTTAAATCGATTCTCAGATCTTCAAACAATTCTGATAGAAGATGATCCGCATATGTGGGCAACCGGGCAAGACCTTGTGCCAAACGGTCAGTGGATCCGACAAAAATTAAAGGCTTCTTCAGAACTCCCTGCTGCCGATGTGGTTATCCTGTCCTATGTTTTAAATGAATTACCGGAATCAGAATGTTCAGCCATTCTTGATCGACTGTGGCAAGCAACAAGGGATTATCTAATCATAATAACTGCCGGCACACCCGATGCTTTTTCCCAACTGAGAAAAGCACGTCATCACCTTATTGCCCAAGGCGCACATATCTTAGCCCCCTGCCCCCATACCCTAGACTGCCCAATCCAAGGCACGGATTGGTGCCATTTTAAAACCCGCCTCTCCCGATCATCAGAGCATCGTCGACTTAAGGGAGGAGATCTTGGTTATGAAGATGAGAAATTCAGCTATCTGATTCTCAGTAAACAGGCTGTGTCTGGAACTTACAGCCGCGTTACAAAATCCCCCCAGCATCGGTCAGGTCACGGCAGTTTCGAAGTCTGCACAGCAACAGGCCATCTTGAGACAATCACCTATAGCAAATCAAAATCTCAACAATATAAAAATCTAAAAATCCTACACTGGGGTCAAAAAATTACTCAAAATCTGTACAATTGAATTTCCAAAATTCAATTGTACAAGAATTAAAATATAAAAAAGGTGCACCAGAAATTTCAACACGGCTAGAAACTTTATAGCAAATGGCTTTTGGGCTTGATCAGACTTAACCCAATCAGACTCATGGCAAAGAGAACCGTCAAATGATATTTGATCAGGTTAGGATCATGCCACTTCTGCCAAAGATAGGATGCAACAAGCGGGGCTGTTCCTGAAAACATCAAAGATCCTAATGAATGTCCAAAACTAATATGGCGATACCTCGATGTGGCCGGAAATTGCTGCATTAACATAACAAACCCCGAGCTGTGCATAGCACCTAAGGCCAAACTAAAAAGAGCAAGGATATAAAAAGATGCCTCTAAAAAAGGCGTTAACAAGAGCGCACCCAGCCCCCCAACTAAAACAACTTTCATCCCCCCATATCTTTCTGCTAAGACAGCACTCAAGAAAAGGCTTGGAATATACATCAACAAAGCGTAACTAATCAGATTTTGTGCTGCTGCCGGTGTTAAGATGCCCAAGATTTTTGACCAGTATGTTGGCTGATACACAAAAAATAAGTGGTACGTCCCTCCTACAGATCCGCAGAGTAAAATTGTCGCTAGCAATCCACGGAAATCAGGCTTACCGATTAACACTTTAGGGCGAGAAAACTGCGGTGATTCCGTTATGTGCCTTCGTGCCCAAAATAACCCCAAACCGGCACAGCCCCCCAATAAAAAGGGAAGCCGCCATAAATCAGGGGTTATCTCAGCAAAATAAGCGGCCTGAGATGCCAGATAAATCCCGATATAACACGAAACCCCAGCCGCAGCATTGAGAATGTAGGGAGAAACACCGGATTCAAATAATCGAACACGAACGCCATCACTTTCGCCGGCAATAAAAATACCTTGAAACATCCGAGAAACTAAAACCGTCGTCATGGCAATTTGTGGCGAGAGTCCCTCCGGAATCAGAGCAATTGTAAAAGTGGGTACAACAATTCCCAGCATACTCCATCGCAAAGCCGGACGTCGCCCCATGATATCGCCAACCCAACCAAAGATGAGTGCCCCAAAGGGTTTTGCAAAAGAGCCGGCACAAAATACTAAATAAGTTCGTAAAAGTGCCCAATCCGGGTTAAGACTTGGAAATAACTTGTCCGCCAGAAATCCGGCACAAAATCCATACAACGCATAATCGTAATATTCTAAGATTGTACCACAAATAGACAAACGGTGCGTGCGTGACGTCGCCACGGTAGTCAATGACATATGCTTTCCTCTTCCTACGGTAGTTCTAACTACATCAGGTTCAAAGGGTTGATTGCAGATCAATCTCTCAGCCCTCAAAGGGCACCCCCGGTTATTCGTTATCATTAACTCAGTTTTTTAATTCCTGCAAACCTTTTTTCAAAATAATGACTTGATAAGACGCCTGCGATACCACAAGCAGCAATAAATAACCCAGGCAAATAAAAAGATCCATATGACGAAATAAAGAACAACAAAATGGATGGTGTCAACCCACCGACCAGCGATGCCCCTAAATTATAACTTAAAGATACCAGGCGATAACGAATACCATCTGAAAAACTTTGTGTCATAATGTATGTTGCAGGTGCCATATATCCGGCCAAGATGAATGATGCCAGAAATTCAGCACATAGAATAAGTTTAGGAACACCGGATAAAATGAATGAGAAGATCAGGCTTGCAACCAAAATAGTCAAATAGGAAAATATTTTCATCACCCTCAGGTGCCCGAGTTTATCTGAAATCCACCCTGACAGCGGTAAAAATAACATATAAATCCCGATTCCAAAACTTGTATACTGAAGAACCTGGGAATGCGATATGGATGGAAACTTGGTAGGCAGGTAACTGCTTGGGAAAATATGAAAACCATAGAACAATATACCCATGACAATTCCAATGCTGGCTATGGATAAAATACCGGGTATTTCCGTTTTGATAATTTTGAAGTTGTTTAGATCCTTGGGTTTCGTCAATACAGTATCCGGTAAAGATTGCCGCACATAAAACCCGAAAAACCCAACGCAAGACCCCAATAGGAATGGCAATCGCCATGATGCAAAAGGCAATGAACTTTCGATGGATAAATACCCAATCAGTGAACTTAGAAACCAACCACTAACACCTGCTGCCGTAATACACCCTGTTATAAAGGCCGGATGAGATTGTTTTCTATTAAAATGCTCACTGGCATAAATAAGAGAACTGCTGAACTCCCCTCCGATACATATTCCTTGGATAACACGGCAAAGGATTAATAAAAGCGGGGATACAATGCCAATATCATCATAAACAGGTAATAGCCCAATGGCACTTGTTGACAAAGCCATGAAAATCAAACTCAATGAAAAAGAAGCTTTACCACCATATTGATCACCAATATACCCAAAAACTAACCCTCCAAGAGGCCTAACAATAAAACTGGCTGAAAATGCACCACACGCCATAAGCAAACTCATCATAGGATCACTTGCCGGGAAAAATAAAGGAGCCATAACCGACATCATCAAGCCATATGTTGAAAAATCATAAAACTCTAAAATATTGCCAAAAGACGCTGCCAGAAAAATACGAAAATTTAATATCTGCTTCATGATAATTATTGTTACTTATTGATATATTTATTAAAACAAACTTTATACAAGTCCTCAAAGAGAGGTAACACCTTAAGGCTTTTTAAAAGATCAAAGATCTGGTTCTTTGCGTGGCAATTCAATTTTTCCATTGTTTTTGCCATGTGATGCTGCACTGTTCGGTACGAACAATTCAAATGAATGGCTATTTGCTTGGCAGACCACCCTTGAATAAAAAAGCAGGTACACTCCAATTCGCGGTCTGACAAACTTGAAAATGGCATATGTCGTTTTATTTCAGCAAGTAACAACGAATAATTACGACGGATTAACCCCTGATTGGTATAAGTTTCCTGTTCTAAGAAAAAACCAAGCTGAGTATAAATATCCAGCATATTAATGATACATTTGTACCGAATGACTTCTTGACCATTAAATTGAAAAATAGTCACACCATCATATTCAATTTTTTTACCTGTCGGGTTACTGCCATTAAAAGAATTGATATTAGTCCCCGAACTCTTCCATTGGGCAACAACCGCATCTCCTGCATTAAAAATATCAATATTGGATAATACCATATCCGGGAATCCTTGAGACCAGGTTATATTCGTTTGCTTCAAGTTATCAACACCTGTTTTTACACCAAGGGGGCTCAATGCAACTAAATTTGGTGAAAATATAGAATGTAATTCGTCCAAATCCTCAACTTTTGTATTCCACATTTCATTCAGAAATACGTTCATATACTTTGAATTATTGGTCATTTTAAATACCAAAAAGATTTATTACTATAAATTGCACCGACAGAAAGCCTTTGCGGATTCTATCCGATTTAAAATAATAAATCCATACGTATTTTATACTGATTGTAATTTTATAGCCAAACTATATATCTGTTAAGTAAATGGATGCTCTGATTTATAAAAAAATCTATAAAATCAAATAAATCCAAAAAAACCAGACATCAATGGAGTTTCCCGATGTATACACTTGTCACTTTACCAAAGGTATCAAGCAATTTAGTGCATTCATTTGATACGATTCCAGAGGATCAGTATCTTAAATCCGCGTTTCCCTATCGTCGCCGAACTTATGCAACAGGGATGATTGTCAATAGGGCCTTTTACTGGGATGAACAACCACAGATTTTTGAGCAATCAAAACAATTGAACTCATATGTTGGTGGTGTTCCTCGCAAATTTGAAAATATTGATGCGTCCATTAAGGAAAATGTCTGCGAACAGATCATTATGAATGCTTACAATCAAATCCCTCAAAACAATTATACTGTTGGCATTCATCAGATTCGCATTCTTGCAGACACAGAAAATCAAGGAATTCCAACCCCAGAAGGCATCCACCAAGATGGATTTGATTATGTGACAGTCAGCTGCATCAACACCCATAATCTTAGTGGTGGCGTATCTGTTCTGCTTGATGCACAGGATCATACAAAAATCGTCTATGAGGGAACCCTAATACCCGGGGAACAGATTGTGTTCTCTGATAAATCAGTTGCCCATTATACCTCGAATATTAGCCCTAAAATTCCTGGTATGGCTTACAGGGACGTCATTGTCGCAACATTTCAAAGTATCTAATACCCAAGGACATAAAAATGAAAATATCAAATTACAAAATTCAAGATTGGCTGTTTCAAGAAGCAGACGGGCGATTTGAAATCGACCTTGCTGAAAGTGGTATCCAATATCATCATCTGCATGATCTGAATTTAACAGAAAATTATCACCTCAATTATAGTCTTGATTCGGGAGATTCCAAGCTTAGAGAAATCATTGCCGCCAAATATGGCGTAGATTTTTCTGAAGTGATGATCACAAACGGCAGCCAGGAAGCCTTATATATATTCTATCAAACACTTCTGAAAGCTGACGATCATGTCGTCACCTTTTCACCAGGCTGGCAACAATCCTGGGATGTACCGATCGCCCTGGGAGCCAATGTTGATGTTGTTGATTTGTCAAAACATGGCTATGACCTGAACTTATCACTTATCAAACCTTATTTAACCGATAAAACCAAACTGATCATCCTCAACTCACCTCATAACCCCACGGGCAAAACGTTGTCTTCAGCGACTTTAACTGAGATCAAAGATTATTGTCGTTCCAGGGATATTTTTGTTCTTAATGATGAAGAGTATCTTACTGATTATAAAGAAAGTATTGTCAACACAAGAGAGTTAGGATTTTCCGGGTGTGTCTCAAGCCTTTCTAAAATCTTTGGATTTCCCGGTTTACGCGTTGGCTGGTTTGTCGGGCCAAAAGAAACAATTGACCAGATGATCAATTACCGTCGCTATATTACGGTTTGTAACTCTCATCTGTGCGAACGATTAGCAGAACAAGTTTTAAATGATTTTGACAAATATGTTAATCGTTATCATAATATGGCATCTTCTGGATTAGAAATATTAAAGAAATGGATAGATACCCATCCTGAGTTAAAACTGATCAGCCCCCAAGGAACGCCCTTTGCGTATATCGTTTTCCCCTCCCATGTTGATACGCAAAAATTTGCCAGACTGCTGTTGCAACAACAAAAAGTTCTCGTGATGCCAGCTGAAGTTTTTGATGATAAAAACGCCATTCGCGTTTCCTTTGGACGTCCTGCAGAAATTTTAGAAACCGGATTACATCGAATGTCAACAGCACTTGCGGAGTATAAATGAAAAACGAATCTATAAAATTGGGTGCTATTGATTCCTTACCGGCCTTGTTTGGTTATTTTCCTTTGGGTTTAGCTTTTGGGATCCTGGCTTTCAACAAGACAGGTAACTTATGGATTGGCCCGTTAATGAGCTTGTGTGTCTATGCAGGGGCAGCTCAATTCTTATGCCTGAACGTCATGCTCAATAACGGGACATTACTTGACGTTGCGGTCACAACTTTTGTTGTGAATTTAAGGCATATTTTTTATGGGATCCCTTTTCTAAAGGCATTTGATATTGGTTTTTTCAAGAAATTATACCTAATTTTTGGCATTACTGATGAGACATATTCGATTCTATCCACAAGTCCCAAAAAGAATGATTCCACTTATAGTTTATGGGTTACAGGATTAACCCATTCCTATTGGGTCGTGGGAACTGTCCTAGGAAGCATATTAGGGGCACAAATCAACTATGACTTCAGTGCTCTTGAGTTTGCCCTGATTGCATTATTTATTGTTCTTACAATTGAGCAGGCTTATCACACAAAGGACAGCATGCCATTTATTCTTGCGATCATCAGTTTTCTAGCCTGTTTAGCCGTGCCAAATTCACTGTTCTTATCTTCATGCATGGGTGTTTGCTTGGTTCTGATGTTCGGAAACTTTAAATATAAGGAAGCAAATCATGGATATTTATAATATTTTATTGGCGATTGCTGTTATGACGGCAATTACATTTTCACAAAAATACCTTCCTTTTGTAGCCTTGTCCAGTGTTGCAGATAACAGGGCAATCCAATATCTTGGGCAAAAACTTCCTGCGGGCGTTATGCTTATACTCTCATTATTTACCCTAAAGGAAGCAGCACATCAGGGAGAAATGATATTCTCTGCTTCTTTTGGTGCTGCATTCTTTACCGCTATTATCCATATTTGGTTTCGACACGCTCTCTTAAGTATTTTTGGGGGTGTTATAATTTACGGATTATTGAAATCTTTCTTATCATAAGGAAATACAATGTTTAACAATAAAACAAGCCCCTTAAAGGGATGGTTAATCTGGTCGTGTGCTGTTCTTTTTTATTTCTATGAATTTATGATTCAAGTTTCACCTGGGGTTATGTCAAAAGACCTAATGAAAACCTTTGATATATCTGCGCTTTCTTTAGGAAACCTGTCGGCCTATTATTTCTATTCCTATGCAGCCATGCAACTAGTCGTGGGGTTAGCTCTCGACCGTATGGGGCCTCGCAAATTAATTACAATATCAAGTGTTGTTTGTGCGCTAGGGTGTTTTTTATTTGGAAGTGCCGAAACACTTCAACAAGCAGAAATCAGTCGCTTGATTATCGGTATTGGTTCTGCTTGCGCTGTTGTCAGTGCGTTCAAATTAGCAACTAAATGGTTTGATAAAAAACTGTTCGGTATTGTAACAGGATTAACTGTTGCTGTTGGAATGATGGGGGCAGTTTTTGGAGAAGTTCCTCTTGCATGGCTCGTAGAAAATATCGGGTGGCGTCAAGTCATGTCTATTTTTGCTATTACAGGTATCATTATTTCTGTTTTGGTTTATACCGTTATTCGCGATACACCGGAATCAGAGGTCAAATCGCCTCAAAAAACTGATTTACGTCAAAGCTTAAAAAACGTGCTGTCCTGCAAACAGACATGGTTAACTGCAGTTTACGGTGGCCTGATGTTTGCACCAACAACGGCTTTGGGTTCACTGTGGGGTGTTTCCTGGATGTCAAATTACTATGGGTTCGAAAGAGCAGAATCTGCTCATATTATATCATTTTTATTTTTTGGCTGGGCATTTGGCAGCCCGTTGTCCGGTATCCTGACCAATTATTTTGGTCGGTGTAAAGTTACCATGCTTTATGGCAGTTTATCAACATTTGTCATACTGACGGGATTAATTTTCTGTCAAACATGGTCAACGTTAACGCTCATGAGCCTATGGTTCTTATTTGGCTTGGCATCGAGTGGGTTTTTACCCTTTATGACAATCATAAAAGGCTTGCACCCTAAAAATGATACAGGTGTCGCTATGGGATTTGGCAATGCTATGAATATGGTTGGCGGTGCCCTATTGCAACCATTGATCGGCTTCATTCTCGATTATACATGGAGTGGTGAGATAAGTGATGGGGTTCGGGTTTACTCATCCAAGAGTTACCAACTATCGTTGATGATTATCCCTGCCTTAATCCTTGTGTCAATTTATGTTCTTTATCGCATAAAAGAAAATTTCAGTTCTGAATCAACTCCTAACGTTGAGCCTGATCCCGGTCAATTCGCTGTGCGCTCAATATAATTAAACTATAAAATAAGGAAAAAAAAATGTTATCTTATGTTAGAAAAAGTATTGTTTTAGGAGCAACTCTGATGACTATCCAACCAACAATATCTGCAGAAATCGCCGACAATCGCTTGTATGGTATTGTTTGTGACAAATCAACACCAGAAGAACAAACCCAAGGTGTTAATCAAACAGCCAGAAACCTTGGCCATCTCATTGGCGCAAAAGCTTTGGCTCAACTCCCTTATATTGATCTTGAAGGGCAAGTATATCCTGCTATATCAGCTTTTCCTTTTATCATTATGAAAGGCAAACCAGGCCCACTAACAACTTTGGCAAGTTTATCCGTTGAGGGAGTAACAATGGTTTCAATATCAAATACAGTTACTGCTTTTGGTTCAACCAGTATATTACAACCCTTGACCAAGAAATTCTCGATCTTTAAACCAACATCAGCTGTTATGCAACCGGTTGATCTATCGAGTATCGGATCCCTGTCAGAAGAGGGAATAGCAAGCATTGCCCTAGTTGACCAGGATCTTGAATCTGGTAAGGCCTTAAATGCCCTCGCACATATGAGTGTTGGTGCAGGTTCAACTTATACAGGAGATCTGACATCCCTGGCCTATGATTGGGTCGGAACAACATCCCAGGATCATATCGCAAAATTTGCGAATGCTCTTTCCAGTGAAACAGTAACACTTGTACGATTCTTGGACACAATGCACCTGGGTCCTACATACCGAGAGCAAATTGCAGCAACGTTGACACGAACACCAAAAGTAACAGGCATTTATGCCATTGGTGCTGCGGCTGTTTTAAAGAAAGCATTATTATTGCTGAAATAGAATAGAAAGAGGGGGATTCTCCCCTCTCGTTTAATGTTTTAGAATAGTAAAATATATTTCTTGAAGTGTTGCCAAATCATTCAGACTCACCAATTCATTATTCTTATGAGCCAAAGCATTACATAGCCCCAGTTCAACGACCGGAGCTATGTCTTTGATGAATCGAGCATCGGATGTGCCACCGTCAGTGGATAATACCGGTCGCGATCTTGTTACAGATTCAACCGCTGTTGCAACCTGATCAGCCCAAGGATGACCGGCATTATGAAAAGCGTCACCACTCACACGAATATCCAACGATAATCGATCAGATACCTGAGCAGCTGTTTGCTTTAAATAAGCAATCAAACTATCACCTGTATGGCAATCGTTAAAGCGGATATTAAACCGTGCACTGGCAACTCCGGGAATAACATTACTGGTTGGATTACCTGCATCGATACTTGTAAATTCGAGGTTAGAGGGCTGGAAAGTGGCATCACCGTGATCGAGAGGCGATGATTTGAGTTTATTATAAAACTGAATAATTAAGTCTAGGGGGTTAAGGCATTGATCAGGATAAGCCACATGTCCGGCAATCCCTGTTGCTGTTACGATCGCGTTCAAACTGCCACGTCGCCCCACTTTGATCATATCACCGACACGGGATACACTGGTGGGTTCACCAACCAGGCAACAGGTGATTTCTTCACTCGACTTCTGTAACCAGTCGACCATTTTCTTTGTACCATGTTCAGCCGGGCCTTCTTCATCAGCTGTCAATAATAGGCTGATAGATCCGTTGAGCGGAACCTTAAGGCGATTTTTGACGGCCATCATAAAAGCAGCGATAGCACCTTTCATATCGATAGCCCCGCGACCATAAACGGTATCACCAATCACCGTATCGGAAAACGGATCATGATCCCAAGATTCAGGATGCAACACAGGAACCACATCCACATGCCCTGCAAAACATAGATTTGGGGCAGCTGTTCCAATGCGAGCATAAAGATTATCGACATCGGCAAACTTTTTACGCACGCACACAAACCCCAGATTTTCCAGATAATCCTGAATAAAATCCAAACACCCTGTTTGATCAGGCGTTATCCCAGGAAAAGAAATTAATTTCTGGGTTAAGGTTGCAAGTTCTATCATGGGCGTAATAACTCGTTAATACCAACTTTTGATCGGGTTTTAGCATCCACCTGTTTGACAATCACCGCACAGGCTAATTGTGGTGCATCCGGCGTTGCCCCCGGCAATGTCCCCGGAACAACAACAGAATAAGCAGGAACTCGCCCATAGGTAATCTCGCCCGTTTGACGGTTGACAATTTTGGTTGATGCCCCTAAAAAGACTCCCATGGAAATGACAGCCCCCTCTTCGACGATAACACCCTCAGCAATTTCACTCCGAGCACCGATAAAACAATTATCTTCGATAATTACAGGATTAGCTTGCAATGGTTCTAAGACCCCGCCGATACCAACACCCCCCGAAATATGGCAATTTGCCCCGATCTGAGCACAGGATCCAATAGTCACCCACGTATCAACCATAGTCCCAACCCCAACTCGCGCCCCCACATTGACAAAACTCGGCATCAAAACCACATCTTTTTCGATAAAGGCAGAGTGACGAATAATAGAACCGGGAACCGCACGAAATCCAGCTGCTTGATAGTTAATCTCTGTCCAGTTTGATGTTTTAAGAGGAACTTTATCAAAAGCTGTATCCCCCATCATCACATTCCCTTTAAGACGAAACGACAACAGGATGGCTTTTTTGACCCATTGATGCACATGCCAATCACCCTTAATTTTTTCAGCAACACGCAACAATCCTGCATCAAGCTGATCCAGAACAGTCTGAACCACGGTAAGAATATCTGTATTTGCAGGTGATAAATCCTGACGATTATCCCATGCTGTATTGATTTGTTGTTCTTGAGTCACTCTTAATTCTCTCATTTCAGTTTAGACGTCTATCTTGAGATAAGCTTATTTCAACTGAGAGGTCAATACCCCAGCGTCTTTGCCTCAATCCGTTTCAGTTCATCTCTCAACCGTGCGGCTTCTTCAAACTCAAGATTTGCAGCTGCCTCTCGCATCCTTTTTTCTAAATTTTTCAGATGATTATCCAATCGCTTACCCGTAAGCTCAACTGTTTCATTATCGATTTCAACCGTAAGGTGATCAGATTCATAAACACTTTGCAGCACGTCTTTAATAGATTTTTTCACAGATTCAGGAGTGATTCCATGAGTAGCATTATAGGCCTGTTGACGTTCGCGACGGCGATTCGTCTCAGTCAATGCCTCTTGCATGGATTTAGTCACGCGATCTGCATACAAAATAACTCGACCATTGACATTACGCGCAGCTCGACCAATCGTTTGGATCAACGATGTTTTCGACCTGAGATATCCTTCTTTATCCGCATCCAAAATCGCAACCAAACCACATTCCGGAATATCGAGCCCTTCTCGCAATAAGTTAATCCCGATTAAAACGTCAAAAACACCAAGGCGAAGATCACGGATAATTTCAATCCGCTCTAACACTTCAATGTCAGAGTGCATATAACGAACCTTTAGACCTGCACCATTTAGATATTCAGTTAAAGCCTCGGCCATTTTTTTAGTGAGTGTTGTGATGAGAACACGTTGCCCTTCTTGAATAACAGATTGACACTCAGCAATTAAATCGTCAATTTGATGTTCACACGGACGCACCACACAAACAGGATCAATCAATCCTGTCGGACGGATAATTTGTTCAGCAAAAACACCTTGGGTTTTATCCAGCTCCCAAGAACTGGGCGTTGCAGACACAAAAATCGTTTGTGGCCTTAAATTTTCCCATTCTTCAAATTTTAATGGCCTGTTATCAGCACAGGATGGCAAGCGGAAACCATACTCACTCAAGGTGGTTTTACGTGCTCTGTCTCCCTTGTACATCCCATTAATTTGGGGCACAGTAACGTGACTTTCATCAATAATTAACAAGGCATCTTTTGGCAAATACTCAAATAATGTTGGTGGTGGTTCCCCCGGTGCACGCCCCGTCAAATAGCGGGAATAATTCTCAATCCCCGGACAAGCCCCTGTTGCGGCCATCATTTCAAGATCAAATTTAATGCGCTGTTCCAGACGTTGAGCCTCTAACAATTTATTCTCAGCATTAAGCTCCTTAAGCCGTTGATCCAACTCCACATGAATATGTTTAATTGCCTGTTGAATCGTAGGGCCAGGAGTTACATAGTGACTGTTGGCAAAAACACGAACTTGTTCCAACGTTGCATATTTTTCGCCGGTCAACGCATCCATTTCTGTGATAGATTCAATCTCATCTCCAAAGAAACTGAGACGCCAAGCCCGATCTTCATAGTGAGACGGAAAAATCTCCAACACATCACCGCGGACGCGAAAGGTTCCTCGTGTAAATGACAGATCATTGCGTTTATATTGCAATGCAATCAGACTACGCATGACTTCGTTACGCTCAATATATTGCCCAACCTTAAGGGGAACGATCATGCCACTATAACTTTCAACGCCCCCAATACCATAAATACAAGAAACGCTCGCAACGATAATAACGTCCCGACGTTCTAATAAAGCACGCGTTGCCGAATGGCGCATACGGTCGATTTGCTCATTAATAGATGCTTCTTTTTCGATATACGTATCGGTGCGCGGAACATAGGCCTCCGGTTGATAATAATCATAGTACGAAACAAAATATTCAACCGCATTATTGGGGAAAAAGTCCTTCATCTCAGCATAAAGCTGTGCAGCCAACGTCTTATTCGGTGCAAGAATCAAAGCGGGTTTTTGAGTGTTAGCAATAACATGCGCCATAGTAAACGTTTTACCCGACCCCGTCACCCCCAGTAAGACCTGATCTTTATCTCCATTGATTACCCCATGGGTCAGCTCAGCAATGGCTGCCGGCTGATCCCCTGCAGGTCGATAATCCGACACAACCGCAAACGGTTTTGATTCCGTAAAGTTTTTGTCATACAAAAGAGGAAGAATAGTCATAATAACTTAGATTAAATCAGAAGCTTACGTTATTTGCTGAGAATAACAGATAAATCTTAACTCTACCTCAAAAATTTATAACTCTAGATCTATCTAAAATCTATAATTAAACTGTATTGACACAGCATGGGTATGATATTTAACTTTCCCTTGCAAATCACCTTTTAAGAATTGAGTTGGAATACCGTTAATGGCGCGTCTTACAGCATCCTCATCAAGAATCAGTTGCGGAAGAACAGGCGTAGAACCTTTACTATAATTCACGTTGCCTCTTTTGTTATAGGTATATCCATACCCGAGAGTCCAATCTAAATTAGGTGTTGTATGGTAAGTTGCGCCAATGGAATATAGATCAGATCGAGTACTTGGGAAATAAACACTGGCATTCGATTTTCTCGTTAATCCTTGACTATATCGATAGCCTAACCGGAAAGAGAATAATTCATTTAATTTAATCGATGCACCTAAACCGGCTGCAAATGTATGGTGCCAATCAAGATTGAAATTATCATTATAATTCACATTGTCATCGACAGAGATGATACTAATTCCTTTTTTCTTGTTCCAATTTGTCCACGATACATCAACAAAGAATATCCATGTATCATCAGCAACAACGGATGTGTTGAGGTTGACTTTCGATGGAAAATACACCGTACTTTGCGTCATAAACGTTGAATATCCATTAGCAATAAATTCATTGGACAGAATCAGATTTGTATATGCTTTTGCTTTTCCTGCCATTTTCGATTGATAGGAAAATCCGACATTCCATCGCGATGACAATTTAGCAAGTAATCCCGCTGTCCAACCAACCGTCCAGTTTTTTGCAGAACTATGAACGATTGTTGTTGGCAGAAAGAACTCATCAGCAAGATCTGGATCTATCGTGAAACCCTCAGAAATCATAAAGCGTCTTGAATGAGATAACTCAAAATGCTGAAGCTGTAGACCTACCCCCACGCTTAACATATCAAAAGGTGAATACGACATTGAGGGGGTTATATTAACAGTTTTTAATTTTGTCCTGATAATATGACCTGTTAGGACGGAACCTTGACCAAAAGTCGTTCGACCACCAAAAGGAGAATGAATAATAAGGCCAACTTTTAGATCTTTATGGGCATTAGAAATAAGGCCAATCGTAGGAATAAACTGATTTCTACGGCTTTTCGCTGAACTTGTCAATTCATTGGCATAAAAAATGATTCCTTCATCATCAGAGGCACTTCCATCATCATCTTCTGCTTCAAATCTTGAAATCGATGCAGTACCAGCAAATTTTGATCGATAGAATAATAATGAAAAATTTCCTGCAATTTGATGCTGTGTTGCAAGCCCCATGCTTGCAGGATTAGCATAAATAGACAGGGCATCATTCCCAATATCACCGCAAGAACTCATCCTATTAGGACTCCAAGTTTCTTGGGGAACGATAGTAAATCCAGCCTCAGCTGAAGATAAAAACGGTATAAACAATAAGGTAAAAGAATAACCGAAAATTCTTTGCATAATACGTACTCTATAATCAACCAATTGATTTAATTTTAACATAATTTTATCTATTAAAGTCAATAAAATCCAACATGATGAATGTATGACTTTAAATTTTCATACTTGAATTGGTGCCTTTATCGGCACTTATCGATTTTTAATCATCCTTGATGGTTTCAAAAAAATGTTTAAATTGTTCCGGGGAAGGTAATGCATCTTCTAGACCCTTTGGCAGTTTATTCTCTGATAATTTATACTTGGAAACGCCCATTGGTTGTTTTTTATCTTTGAGAGAATAATCAACTACCAATTTGTTAGCATTTTGACATAAGAGCAACCCAATTGTTGGATTGTCATTTTCGTGTTTTACTTCCATATCGATTGCGGTTAAGTAAAATTCGAGTTGTCCCATATAACTTGGTTGGAATTTTCCTGTTTTAAGTTCAATGACAACGTAACAGCGTAGTTTTGTATGATAGAATAATAGATCAATGTAGAAATCATCACCACCAACTGTCAGTTTGTACTGACTGCCAAGGAAAGCAAAACCAGTCCCCAACTCAAGAAGGAAGTCCCTAATGTTAGTGATGAGGCTTTTTTCTAATTGGCGTTCATAAATGTCGTTCCCAGCATCTAAGAATTCCAGGTTATATTCATCTTTAAAGATTTGTTGGGCTAGATCTGATGTAATTGGAGGAAGAGCAGACTTAAAGTTAGTGAGAGCTTTTCCTTGTCGTTCGTGTAATTTGGTATCAATTTGCATAACCATCACATTGCGTGACCAGCCATTTTCAATTGCTTGTTGCATATACCAAATTCTTAAATTTGAATCCGATATTTTGTCTAAGATTGTTTGATTATGATACCAAGTAATTTGCGCAGGAACAGCTTGCGTAAATTCATAATCAGGATAAGAAGAAGCAAATGTCTGCATATAGACCATATTTCTGGTAGATAATCCCCTCATCTCAGGGAATTCATGACGCAAATCTTTGGAAAGCTGGTCTATGACTTTAGATCCCCATCCGAGTTCTTGTTTTCGTTTAAGGATTTCTTTTCCAATGCGCCAATAGCTATTCCTTCACCACCCGAGCTAAGGTCAAAAGATAGATACGATGAGCACCAGCTTTTCTCAAAACTTTGGTACAAGCGTTAAGAGTGGCCCCCGTTGTCCAGACATCATCAATAAGGACAATAGTCCTACCCTTAAGGATCTCTCCCTTCACATCAAAAGCATCAACAACATTTTTCTTTCGGTCTTTGACAGATTTATGCCCTTGAGATTCTGTGGCTTTTCGCCGCACCAGGACATTTGTTAAGACAGGAACGTTCACCAAATCTGAAACAGCTCTTGCCAACAGAGTCGCTTGATTATACTGACGCTTCAACAAACGCCATCGATGAAGTGGCACAGGAACAATATAGTCAGCCGTTGGCCAAAAGTCCTGACCTGCAGACTTTATCCATGGTGCCAAACACTTCGGCAAATAAGTTGCATCCGAATGTTTCAAGCGCAAGACAAGATCTCGACCTAGGTCAGAATAGGTAAATGTTGACCGCCCCAAATCATAAGCCGGAGGATGCGCTAAACACTCAACACACGACATTTGATCAGAGGCAAAGGCCATGGGAACACCACATTTATTACAAAAAGGTTTTTGGATAAAATGCACAGCATTCCAACAAGAAGGACATAACAAATGCGCAGAAACAGACTCAGTTCGGCACCCTGAACACGTTGGCGGCAGAATTGTATTGAGAAATAGGTTATAAACCTTTTGAATTTGCTCTTTTATTGCATTTATCAAAGGATTAATCTAGTGTTATAGGGTTAGTAAAAAAGGGCATATTTTATGAAAAAGTTTATTCTAGGTGCTTTTGCTTTGTCAATGATCTCAGCCTGCGATGCGCGTCGCACACAACCGCAGCCAGAAGACACGGTTGTTAAATCGGATAAAAAAGAAACGGGCGTTATCATTTATACCTCGGATTTATGTAGCTGGTGTACCAGTGCAAAAGATATTCTCAACGAACATAAAATTGCTTATCGTGAAATTAATGTTCGCGGAAATAAAAAAATGATTGACGAAATGGAAGCAAAAACAGGGAAAAGGACTGTCCCTCAGATCGTCATTAATGGTGAACATATTGGAAGTTATCTGTCCTTAGCCTCTGAGAGCATGTCCGGTGATCTGGACAAGCGTCTGGGGCGGGATAAAAAGGAAGCTTAATGTTATTTAAACTGTTTCGATTGGGGGCAATTCTTGTTGTCTCCCTTATTCTTGTTTTTAAAATTTTTAACCTTGATCGACCACAGGATTTACCTGTGGTTGCTATAACACAAATCATTAGTCACAAAACATTAGATACAGTTCGTGATGGGTTAATTAAACGCCTTGGAAAAGAGGGTTTCATTGATGGAAAAACCATAAAAATCATTTATGATAATGCCCATGGCAATACGAGTGTTGCTGCACAAATCACCAAAAAATTCATAGCGATGCACCCTAAAGTCATTGTTGCCTTATCAACAACCAGTGCCCAACTTTTGATGAAGCCGGCTCAGGAAGCTGGAATCCCACTCGTTTTCTCAGCCGTAACGGATCCGGTCGCCGCAGGATTAGTAGCTGCTTATAATAAAACATCCGAAGGTGTAACAGGGATAAGTGACTATATGCCATCAGGTCCGCAACTTGAGATGATCGTTGCTTTTGTCCCCAACATCAAACGACTTGGTGTTTTATATAACCCGGGCGAGACAAATTCTGTAGCTTTTTTGGCACAAATGGAACAGGAAGCAAAACGCCGTGGCGTGGTTTTTGTTCGAGGAGCCGTTAATTCAACGGCCGAAGCAGCAACTGTTGCTAAAAGTTTAATCGGTAAAGCTGATGCCCTCTTTTTCCCCAATGATAATACAACCATGGCTGCCGCAGCAGCAGTGGCTCAGGTCGCAAAAAACAATAATGTCCCCTTGTTTGCCAATGATTCTGAATCCGTTAAAGATGGGGCTCTGGCTGCTGTTGCTTATGACCGCATTGCCATGGGTGAAAAAACAGCCGAAATTGTCGAAGGCATTCTATCCGGAAAATCAACAGGATCCTATCCCGTTAGCCATGATGTTCCTTCTGAAATTGTTGTTAATCGACAGACCGTCGAAAAATTAACCATAACTATCCCTTGGGTTTTATCTAAGAAAATCAGAGCTGTCAGTGGTTCATAAGATTTTTGATTCAGTCCACAACAATCTGTTGCACTGGTATGATCAGCATCAACGTGTCCTCCCCTGGCGGGCAAAACCCGGAGAAACACCCAACCCATACTATGTGTGGTTAAGCGAAGTCATGTTGCAACAAACGACAGTTGCAACGGTTCAAGACTATTTTCTCAGATTTATCGCCCGTTGGCCAACCTTACACCACCTGTCCAAAGCATCTTTGGATGACATTTATCATCAATGGCAAGGATTAGGATATTACTCTCGTGCAAAAAATTTGCACGCTTGTGCCCTGAGTCTTTCAAAATTTCCTCAAATCCCTGACCATCCTGAAGAACTCATTAAACTTCCGGGGATTGGTACTTATACATCAGCATCTATTGCATCAATTGCCTATGACTATCCCATCATTCCTGTTGATGGGAATATTACCCGTGTTATGGCTCGGCTGATAGCGATCGCAACTCCTTTACCAAAACTAAAAGATTTAGTCTCAGATCTTGTATCCCCCTACCGCCCCAAACGATCGGGTGATTTTGCTCAGAGTTTAATGGATTTAGGAGCAACGATCTGTACACCTAAATCACCTAAATGCGACCGATGCCCTATCATAGCAAATTGTTTGGCCTATCATCAAAAGGTACAAGACCAAATCCCAGCCAAGGCCGCTAAATCAGAAAAACCAACGCGCTATGCTTATGCTTACTGGGATGAAGATCCATCCCAAGGGATTGCTTTTGTCAGACGACCTGCAAAAGGATTACTTGCTAATTTGATGACGCTCCCCACAAGTGACTGGGTTAACCATGAACAAGAACTCCCCCCGTTAGATCAAGGGCAGATCCTTTTAGATGGCCAGATTAAACATGTCTTTACACACTTCACATTAATTCTCAGGTGTGTCAAACAGCTCTCCCATTCAAATTATTCAGGAATGCGCTATCCTAAGCAATCGATCCAAAACCTTGCCCTGCCAACCTTAATGACTAAATTGATCAAGCATTATAAGATCATAATATAGTCATTCCCTTTGACTTTTCTACAGCGTCATTCGTCGCTCACGTACTTTATGTACGCTTCTCTCCTATTTCCTTGTATAAAAATCAACTGGAACGACTATAGGTCAATAACTGCTCTTGGGTTAACGGCTTAGAAAACAAGTACCCCTGGCCATAATGGGCACCAATAAACTTTAACATTTCATGCTGGTCTTTGGTCTCAATCCCCTCAACCAACGTTTCAATTTTTAAGAAATGAGCCAGATTAAGAATTGCCTCTAAGATCTTAACTTTCCGCTCCGTTAAATTCTGGATGAATGATTTGTCTATTTTAATTTTATCAACAGGAAAATGGCTTAGATAGTGGAGGGATGAATAACCGATACCAAAATCATCGATCACAATTTTGCAGCCTAATTCCTGAAGTTCCGTTAATTGAGACAAAGCAGGAGCAACCGGATTTAAATCAATTTCTTCGGTAATTTCAAGTTCAATATCCGCCGGCGATACGTTGAAAACAGATAGTTTTTTTTGGATTGTTTTCACCAATTTTCCTGATACAAATTGCTGTCCATTAATGTTGATCGATAATTTAAGGTCGATCGCGTGGGATTGCAATTTTTTTAATGTGGCAAATGCTTGATCAAAAACAATATCAGCCAACGCATCCATAGCATTAATTCTCTCAATAATCGGTAGAAAATCAAACGGTGATATAGAGCCAAATTGCGGATGATTCCAACGAATCAAAGCCTCGATACCAACGGGTTTTAAGGTTATTAAATCAATCAGCGGTTGATAAACAACAAAAAGCTCATTTTTCAAAAAGGCTTGCTTGAGGTCACTTTCTAAACGAGTTGTATGCAACAGCTTACTTGCCTCTTCTTGGCCGTAATACTCGATAAATCCATGCCCTTTACGTTTAGCAAGAGCAAGGGCAGATTGCGCTTGATCATAAAATTGAAATGGATCAACAGAAATAGAATCTGTGACAACAACACCAATATCGATACTTACAACTAAATTTTGATCGGCAAAATAACCCGTTATTTTCTGATAAAGACCATTAAGTTGCTCTGCGAAGAGATCCCTGTCCTGAATATCATCAACAATCAAAGCCATTCTCATGGAACCATACGCGTGCAAAGTCCATTTAGAGGGAAGGGAACTCTTTACAATCTCATACAGGTTCTTAAGACACTGAGCAACACGATGACGATTAAAAGAATCTGAATCATAGGTTTCCAGATGAAATAAACAAAGGCCGGAATGCGTCTCTAAAATGAACGCTCGATTCAAATGATCCCCAATAATTTGAATGAATTGTGACTGATTTAAATGAGCCTGAACCTGAGCCGTATGGTGTTCTGACAACTCATACCGCATTTTTTGTAATGCTAAACATTTTCGGACTAACGCCAAAAAATCAACAGTTGGTTCTTGGTTACAAAAATAAACGTTGTCTTGCATTAATTCTGATACGGAATCCGGATCGTCTATACCAGACAAACACACAATGGGAATGGTCGATGAAAAAAGATTGAGAATAACCGCATTAACCTCAGGAGCATAAACAATAAGATGAATCGGGATATGAGAGCTTAAAGAGCGATTGATATACTCTGGGATAATCTCAAGGCTAAAGACAGAATCAATATGAATTTCTTCGGCGTTGATTCGTAACCCCTTTAAAGATTCTCTGATATTAAGATGATCTCTTAAATGAGGGGAATAAGATAAAATTCTTAGCATAACATCTCCATAGTTTTAGAATAAAGAAAGAGAGTTAATAGAAAGTATATTCAAACAAGATGAAGACATCGATTTTTGATTGAATATTAAATGTAATTGCTAGAAAATTACCAAAAAATATCCTATAAATGTTTATAAACGATAAAAAGGGTTTTGAAACATGACTAAAATTATACAATCGGCATTGATTGCAACAGCTATGATAACGCAAGTTCATGCTGGGAATTGGAATGCAGGTGTCCGTGCTAGTTCTTTGGGAGTAGCAGGAGAAATTGGCTATCACTTCAATAAGACATTTGGTCTACGCCTCCAAGGAACATGGTGGGAACATTTTCGCAAAACCATGTCTTTTGATAACGTAAAATATCATGATGTTCGGTTTCGTCCTGTAACAATCACCTTGTATGCTGACTGGTATTTTTACACCAACTGGTGGCGTCTCAGTGTGGGTGGTGGCTATAACGGAACAAAAATTCGCTTAAATCGTGATTTCTCAAATGACCCAGATCCTCGACGTCAAGCCTTGGGTTACACTCATGGACGATATCGTTATAAAAATCCTGTGAGTTATTACGTCGGGACAGGTTGCGATTTCCGCAAGCTTGGTGGATCAAATTGGACGTTGACAATGGATGCAGGTGTTTATTTCATGAGCAAAGTCAGTGCCAAAGTTAGTGCCAGTGGACTAGCCCAGTACAGTGAAGAAGCCATGCGAAAACTCCGATACGGCGCAGAAGAACTCATCAATGATAAAAAGTATCTTCGGACTTACCCGGCCGTCAGCATTGGATTCAAATACGAGTTTTAATCACTTTCTGACAACGCAGGGCGAATTTGATTAAAACGCTTTTTTAGAATTGTCAAAAGATCATTATCTTCACTTTCAGCCGGACGGTCTCTTAAGATTCGTTTAGATGCCGGTTTTAGAGTGAAGCCGCCCTGTTTGATCTCATTCAAGACATTTTCAGACAATGACGATTCTTTTGTTATTGTCTTTTTTAATGAATTTTGCGTTGCCGATAAAGCATCCACCGTTACAGGCGCATGCCTCTTTTGTCTCTGAGGGCGATCCTTGGTCGGATGTGTTAGTTTCAATGACGGAGATTGAGGAGCGATCGGAATCATTGAAACACTCGATAATGGCGGTGGTGGTGGTGCTGGTGGTACCCCTCTGGTAACAACAGCATCGCTTGATATTTTTTGTGAGGCATCTTCGATCATCCGGGCTTTGTCAGAAACCAGAGAAAAAATATCATGATAACTATGATCAAGTTTGATGCCTGATTCAACAGCCAACAATTCAAAGGCAAGAATTGCATGATAATGGGACGGTACTTTACTCCAAAACTGATACCTAGAAGCAGGTGCTTTTTCATAATCGGCAACAAGACAGTCCAATTGATATTCAAAATAACGTTTCATTATTTTTGTAACAGACGCTTGATCCCCCAAAAAGGTCTTAAACACAAAGCGATAAAATTTACCTTGAAGTCGGCGAGTTTCCTGATCCAAAGCAGAACTTGGATCCTTCCAAAACCGTGAAGCTGTATCGGTTATCTCTTTCCAGTCATAAGCATGATGTTCCTCCATTGTTGAAACAATTGCCTGACCGATCATCCGCATGTAAACATCGTGCTCAGAATCCTGAGATTTTACTGGTGAGCTCACCAATAAAAATGAAATAACGGAACTCCATACAAAATACTTCATTGGCTTCACCTTAATCAAAGTGTGAATATATATTTAGTATTACTGAGTAAAATTAATAATTCATTAATTAATCGTTTTTTTCGCACCCTTAATACATAACTAATTGAAAAAAAATATTTTAATGAAAGAAAAGTTAATGTTATCCGCTCTTGAACGACACGTCATTAAACCGCATACTAAAGCAATAACGCTCATACTGTAATAATGATGATTATTCTGGGAATAACAGGGTCAATGGCTTCGGGAAAATCAAGCCTAACCCACCGCGCACGTACTCTTTTACATATTCCGGTTTGGGATGCAGATCGCGACGTTCAGTCCTTATATCAAAAAAAAACGATCCAGCAAAAAATCTTAGCCCTTTTTCCTTCATGCGCCTCTCACGGGCAATTAGACCGCGACTTACTCAAAGGAACCATTGCCCAATCACCTGATAATCTTTTGAAAATTGAGGCTATTCTCTATCCGGAATTAGCCCAATCCCGAGAAAAATTCCTATCGTTCCATCAAAAAAGACGATCTCCTTGTGTCATCTTGGATATCCCGCTCCTTTTTGAAAAAGATCTAGACTCTTTATGTGACTGGACAATTGTCACCACAAGCCCTGACTGGCTCATTCATCAACGTATCCTCAAAAGACCCACCATGACAGCCACCCTCATGCATAGTTTGTTATCGAAACAATTACCACAGATTGAAAAACAGCAACGAGCAGATTTTATCATTGATTCCGGAGCAGGTCACCATCATACTTGGATTCAGTTTATGCAGATTTTGGAGCACCTCGGTCTATGAGAGAAATCGTTCTTGATACGGAAACAACCGGATTTAACCCAAAAACAGGGGATCGGGTCATTGAAATTGGTTGCGTTGAGTTGATTGATTTACTCCCCACAGGAAAGACATATCATACCTATGTTAATCCTCAACGGGACGTCCCGCCAGGAGCATCTAAGGTCAGTGGCATTACGACTGAATTTCTGTATGATAAACCGTTATTTCTCCACGTGGTTGACCCATTCTTAGAGTTTATTGCAGACTCAAATCTCGTCATTCATAATGCGTCATTTGACATGGGATTTATTAATGCTGAATTAGAACGATTGTGTCGCAATCCCTTGCCCATGAATCGCGCAATCGACACAGTCACAATGGCTCGGCAGAAATTCCCGGGTTCCCCCGCGTCATTGGATGCTTTATGTCGACGATTTGGGATTGATTTATCGGCGCGCGTTAAACACGGAGCCCTTCTTGACGCAGAACTGTTAGCCAATGTCTATTTAGAGTTAAAAGGTGGACGCCAAGTCACTTTTTCTTTCAATCAACAACAAAAAACAACGACACATCAACAACTGGATATAACCATACCTCCGCCATCACAACAAGTCCGCGAAAAGCGATCCTTTCCACTGTCAGATGCGGATAAAAAATCCCATGAAGAATTTATTGCAAGCCTAAAAAATCCTTTGTGGTTACAGGCTTAGTTCAGTATTCTTAGGTTAAGCTATAATCAAGGAAAAATAACTGTGTGTGGATTTTCAGGTTTTTACCATAATACGGCAAGCTATGATCGCTTAGCTACCCTCAAGTCAATGACAGATTGCATTGCGCATCGTGGACCTGATGGAGAAAGCCAGTGGGCAGATGAATCAGGGATAACGCTTGGTCATCGACGTTTGGCAATCTTGGATTTATCCGAAAACGGACGTCAGCCTATGCACAGCCATTCCGGACGTTTGACCATCATCTTTAACGGTGAATGTTATAACTACCAAGAATTACGCTCTGAGCTGGATCAATACAATCCGCGCCAATGGCGTGGTCACACTGATACCGAAGTCATCTTGGAAGCCATTGAGTTCTGGGGGTTAGAAGCAACCTTAAAAAAAATGGTTGGTATGTTCGCCATTGCCCTGTGGGATCACCATCACCGAGAATTAATCTTAGCCCGCGATCGTATCGGAGAAAAACCTCTGTATTATGGCTGGTCAAAGGGTGTCCTTCTCTTTGGTAGCGAATTAAAATCGTTCAGACAACATCCGTGTTTTGATGGGAAACTTAACCCAGTTGCGGTTGATCAGATGTTACGATATGGCTACGTTCCTGCCCCCTACAGCATCTATCAAGCTTATGAAAAACTAACACCGGGAACCTATCGTCGTTTTACCCAGGCTGACTTGCAAGCCAATCTAATCCCTGAAGAAATCGCTTATTGGTCTTTGGAGTCATGCTTAGAACAACAATCCCTTACGGATAATGCTGTTGTTGATCACCTGGAAGACCTTCTGACTCATGCCGTCGGTCAGCAAATGCTAGCTGATGTACCCTTAGGTGCCTTTTTATCGGGTGGTGTTGACTCATCCACCATTGTAGCACTGATGCAAAAACAATCCTCATCCCCGGTTAAAACGTTCTCCATTGGTTTTAACGAAGCAGGATTTAACGAAGCTGAGTATGCCAAAGCAGTGGCTCAACACTTAAAAACAGACCACACAGAACTTTACGTTACTAATCAAGATGCCCTGAATGTTATTCCTGATTTACCATCGATCTATTGTGAGCCCTTTGCTGATTCTTCACAAATCCCGACCTACCTTGTTGCAAAACTAGCTCGCCAAAAAGTCACCGTGTCTTTATCCGGAGATGCAGGGGACGAGCTTTTCGCTGGATATAACCGCTATTTGATGGTTGAAAGAATCTGGAACAGTATTCGTTGGTTACCACAGCCTTTGCGTAAAACAGCAGCCATGATACTTAAAATTCTGCCGACTCAGTCCTTAAATGCCATCGGCAAACAGATACCGGGCATTCCGAATCAATTGGGTGATAAAGTTAAAAAAGTAGCGGATATTATTCCCCTTGATCATTTGGCTATTTACGACTCACTGGTCAGCCACTGGAGGCATCATGATGCCGTCAGTCTTGCCTCAACAGGTGAGGCACCCTTTACAAAATCGATCCGATCGTCAGAACAAACACGATCATTCACGGAACAAATGATGTATTTGGATACCTTAAGTTATCTGCCCGATGATATCTCGGTCAAAGTCGATCGAGCGGCCATGGCTAATAGTCTGGAAACTCGTGTTCCCCTGCTTGATCACCGTGTTGTTGAGTTTGCCTGGTCGCTTCCCCTAGGGCAAAAATTGAAGAACGGTGTTACAAAATGGCCTCTTCGCCAAGTTCTGTATCGCCATGTTCCCAAAGAGCTCATCGAACGCCCGAAACAAGGCTTTGGCATTCCCTTGGATCAATGGTTACGGGGAAGTTTGAAAGATTGGGCTAGTGCATTACTAGACCCCAAAAAACTGGAAGCTAGCGGATTAATCAATCCTAAATTTGTTGAAAAGAAGTGGCAGGAACACCTATCCGGTAGCAGAAATTGGCAATATGGTCTGTGGAATATTCTAATGTTTCAAGCATGGTTTGAGGAAAATTCATGATTCGTTGTTTCACCCCGTCATCTCAGCATTTAGCAACAGATCAAGATCACGTCTTTCAACCTGAGGTTTATTGCGATGGTGCCTATAACATCATCCTTCCGCCGTCATGGCAAGGGCAAGAGATTACTTTAATTCATAATTGCTGTGATCACCATGACTGGATTCTTGTTTATTTATTAACCCAAAAATTAGGCATAGCACAGTGTTCTGTGCATTTGGTTTTACCTTATATTTCTTATGGCCGGCAATTCCCCGAGTATTTAACGACCTTGTTGGCTCCCTTACATCAACCCCATGTTCAATCGATCAAAACCTTTGATTTACATCAACCGATTGACCTGATTGAGAATCAATGTTTATCATCCCTGATCGCAGCTGATATCCAAAAACGTAACCTTCAAGATGCCATTCTGATCGCCCCGGACAAAGGATCGATTCATCGTGTTGGTACCGTTGCTAAGATCAGTGGCCAGTCTGTCATTGGACTCCACAAAACTCGCCAACCTGATCAAGTCGTTATCACATCCACCGAACCATTCCCCCAAAGTAAAATCGCTATTATTGTTGATGATATGGTTGACACAGGATCTACCCTCAAAGCTTGTGCTGAATACCTCTTGGGAGCAGGAGCCTCAACCGTTCACGTGTATGCAACCCATGGCGTTTTATCCTATGGTTTAGGTGATTGGGCTACCCCCTTTGCTTCACTCACTTTTTTAGACACACTCCCCCCCATCCATGATAAAGCTCGGTGGATTTCAATAAGCGAGGTGATTGGATGATCCGCCTGAGTGACCATGAGATTTCCATTATAAAACAAGCCTTTTTGTCGACATTTAATCCTGATGATCAGCTATGGATTTTTGGATCAAGAGTTGATCCTGATCGTAAAGGAGGCGATATTGATTTATATATTAAAACCCAATATCATAATCTTGATACCCTCCTAGACCTCAAGATTAAATTTCACCTTGAGATTGAACGAGGATTAGGCGAGAGAAAAATAGACATCGTTATTAACACTGGTCATCAACAGCTGAAAATTTATGATATTGCTGAAACAACAGGGGTAAAACTCATATGATCGAACATCAGATTTTACAATCCCACATCCACGCCTGCAATAAACATAAAGAAATGATTGAGTTTTGCGGACAGTGGAAAAAATTAACACCAAAACTCTTGAAAGTTATAGGTTGAAAATGAAAACACCCCTATCGATCACACTGAAACGTGGTCTTTTTAGAACTTGCCCCTGTTGCGGTCAAGCAAAAATGTTCGATGGTTACCTAAAAATCCAAGATCGATGCCGTAGTTGTAGCCTTGATTTTGATAGCATCCGATCTGATGATGCGCCTGCCTATTTTACGATCGCCATCGTTGGGCATATTATTTTACCGATTGTCTCTTATGTGGAATTCGCTTATTCCCCTTCTTTAAAAACTCACCTTTTGGTTTGGCCTCCCATCATCGTAGGCATGACACTAGGGTTACTACCTTATCTCAAAGGAATGATGATGGCTGTAACATGGGTTATCAAAGGGCGAAAGAAAAGATAACCACAAACAGGATTTTACAATGCTAAGAAGATTTATCCCCCTACCTATGATTCTGGTGCTGTTTGCCCATAGTGCGGAACCAAATTATTGTGCCAACGGTATTGCTTTGCAATCAATTGGTTCATCAACAGTTGAGATGGCAACTCAATTTATCTCAAACTATAACTCAGAAATGGCTGACCTATTTGGTGATCATGCGATCACTGTCGGCGATATTGTTCCAAATCAGTTAAAACGCAAAGAAAACGGAAATGCCTGGCATTTACAATTAGTCTTTGCTGATGAAGCCTATATTGGTTTACTCGCCTTTGGCAAAATCCCTACCAGCTATGACAAATCCGAGCATCAGGCTTTACATCAAGCGTTCCGTACAATAACCGAAAACACTAATGCCATGGCAACCTGTGTATGGGCATTTGGCAAAGGTGTTTCAGATACATTAAAAACCGACAGCTTTCACATAATGGTGGAGTATGCTCGCTACCTTAAAGCAAGTAATCAGGTTCTTCCTCTATCGGATACCATTCCCCAACATTTATTTGTTGTGACATCAGACCAAGATACAGCAACTCAAGCTTCCTTAATGCAAGCAGGCCTAGCACTAAATAAAAATGATGCGTGGACACTGCTGTATAACAAACCCAGGGTTGCAGGTTATATAGTCATATAGAATAGAACAGATCAGGATATTATAGCCATAAATCCATAGTGATCTGAACCAAGGGCTGGAAGACGCTTAACCTGCTGTGTTGATAAGTTCGGGGAAATTAACAAACGATCAATAGGCAAAAAAGCAGGTGCTTTATAAGAATCAGACGTAAAATTACGGGGTGCAGGATAACTTGCAACCAAAGCTTTACCCTTGAGGCCATCTTTGAGCCCTAAATAGGAGCAAAAATGCTGGTAGTGGCTTGACCACGGAACCATATTAAAATCGCCCGATAAGATTGTCTCTCCATCAAAACAACCTATTTGTTCAGCAACATCTTTATAATAAGAACCATCAACATCATAGATTCGCTCAAGATGAATGCTAATAAATCGATATTTTTTGCCCGTTTTATAGGATTTTGCATGAACAATCATAACGGGATGATCTTTAAGACGATATCGTTTTAGAATCTTAAAACCCTTTGTTAAAACAACAAGCCTGTTATATCGATGATGATGTTGAGGATCAAAGTCTTCAAATTCAGAAGACAAAGCATATCCTTGGGGCACCAATTCTTTTCTAATTTTCCAATATAACTCTGGTGTGCATTCTTGCAAAAGCACAATATCCGAAGCAGAATCTTTAATTTGCTTAAAGATTGGTCGCGAATCAGGGTTCTCTCCCCAACAATTCTGGTGCATTAATTTAAGAGGTAGATGAAGGGGCTCTTGCGGTAATTTTTTATGATCCCAAAAATGATCGATAAACGGATAAGATACCGGCAAAACCAAAGTAAACCAGATAAAAAGGATACGCTTTCGCACTTGCAGAAAAAAGAGAACAACCCCTATCACCCCAAAGCCAAATAGGATTGGCAGGCGCAACTGATCTAGAACTGTGATCAACGTAGATAGGCTCAATTCTGTAACTCATAACTGAATTATAAGGGGCTGCTTAATACTTAAGCACTAAAATACTCAGATACAATAGAAATTATGTTTGTGTTTTAACAAGAAACCAATTTGGTGCGTCTGAGCTAATTTTTCGATGGAACGTCCAAATTTCAGTGACAGGAATGCTGATTCTCGCCTGATTTTCAATGATGCTACCATCTTTGTCTGATGTCACAAGAATTTGATGAGATCTGAAGCGAACAGCAATATAGACATCATCACTATGCACTTCGATCGCATCAACATCAACACGATCAAAAGTTTCAATTTTGACATCATAGGTCTCACCACGCTGTTGTCGTTCAGCAATTTCATGGGAAAAGACACCATAAACTTTGTCTGATAAAAGCAGCTTCAGGGTATCCAAGTCACCCTCAGCAAAAGCCTGGTTAACCATCTCATAAGCCCCTTTGGCTCCCTTCATGAATTTATCAAAATCAAAAGATTGATCTGCTTTCTTCAAAAGGGCCAAAGAATCACGCACGCCGGATTTAAGATCGCTTTCATCCACAGATTCGGGCGATTCACTGGATCGACGGCTTGGCATCGGAATGACGTTATCCTCCAGAATAGCTTCTAATTTATGACGTTTTTCTTCTCGACGCTCCTCATCTGCATCTGTTTCTTGCCCTAAAACAGACCACAACCGATAAAAAATATAGGCTGATAGCAAAGCAAAAAATAATAACTCTAATATGGATCCCACAGCTAAACTTCCTAAAAAATACACTTATTTCCATAATATAGTAGACGACCATCATATGCAATTGCTAGACTTGGGACAGAAATATAAGTTTATGGAGTATTAACATGGCAACAACAAATACAGCAACAGCCCCTGTTGCAACAACAGCCGTTCGCGCACAATATATTCGCGATCTTTCTTTTGAAAATCCGAATCCCTTGGCTATTTTCACCAGCGAAAACCAAGAACAACCTGAAATTTCTGTTGGCATTCAAGCCAAAGCACAGAATTTAGGGGATCGTAATTTTGAATTGGTTCTTGATTTCAATGTCGAAGCAAAACGCGGTAAAGAGACAATGTTCATCGTTGAGCTCAGTTATGGTGCTGTGGTCAGTGTCGATGAATCCGTTGCTGAAAGTGTTGTTCAACACGCAGTTATGGTCGATGCAGCTCATCTCTTGTTCCCATTTGCACGTAATATTATTGCAGATATGACACGTGATGGTGGTTATCCGCCTTTGATGCTGGCACCAATCGATTTCAATAGCCTCTATGAACAACAAAACCAGAATCAAGCCGCTGTGGCACATTAATCCGGACGATATACCCCTTACAGGGGTCGTTCACAAAACAGATGAGGGGCAAATCAGGGATTAGGCGTTAAGCCAAATCCTCTGACACAGTCCCTCTTTTGACTTATAAATGAAAAAAAATAAATTATTTTACTTACCAACGCTCCTTGTTTTAGCAATAATCGTTTTCGAGATGTCATCAGACATCTATTTGCCAAGTATGCCTGAAATGGCTCTCTTTTTCGGCGTTCCTGACCACCAAGTTGTCCTGACCATCAGTTTATACATGATCGCTTTTTCTGTCATGGGGCTTGTTGGCGGATCCCTCTCTGATCATTTTGGACGTCGCCCTGTTTATTTATGGGGATTGGTTATTTTTGCTCTTGCTAGTCTTGGCAGCTTATTAGCACCAGATATTCAAACGTTAATCCTGTTTCGAATCTTCCAAGGGATGGGTGCCGGCATCAGCTATGTCATTTCCACAGCCATGATTAAAGATTCCCATTCAGATGAACAATGTTCCAAATTGTTTTCCATCATGGGGATGGCTATTGCAATTTCACCGACCGTTGCCCCGATCCTTGGTAGTTATATTACCTCCTATTTTGGGTGGTCGATGAATTTCTATATTATTTCAGTTGCTGCTTTTTTAATTTGGGGAATAAGCCAACTCTTCATCATAGAAACACTCACTCTTGAAAAACGCCAACAACTTAATTTTAAACATTCGTTTAAAACCTATGGCCTCTTATTTTCTAAATTATCGGTCACGGGGAATGCACTGATTTCGGGAATGACTTATGGATCTTTGTGGGCGTGGATTACTTTAGCCCCCTTTTATTTCATTGATACACTTGGCCAAAAACCTCAGGACTATGCTGCTTTTGGTGCAATTGGCCCCATCTCTTATATGATCGGTGCCCTTCTCAACCAGCTGCTTGTAACACGGTATGGTATACCCAAAATGTTGAGACTCGGCTTAACCATAAATATCGTTGGCAGTATTTTGATTAATCTTGTTAGTCTTTATTTCCCTCAATCCATTCCCTTGATTGTCATCACGTTGATGTTTTTCTGTATTGGTTTGGCTCCTGTTTTTTCTAATGCAGCAACGCGAAGCCTCGATGTTCCTGCATCTCAACTTGGAGCGGCATCTGCGGTTCTTGCCTTGATTGAAATGGTTTTAGCCGGCTTTTATTCTTACCTCGTTGGCTGGTTAAATAATGGGACATTATACCCCGCGACCTTAACCATGCTTTTAAGCAGTGTCGGATGTGTTGCGTTATATTGGCTAATTAGGCAAAATAAAAAGTATCAGGGTAATAAAGTAAGCTCATAATGACGAAACCTTTACGCGTATTTGGATTTTGGACAGCAACATCTCTTGTTCTTGGAAATATGATTGGCTCTGGGATCTTTTATTTACCGGCATCTCTTGCCCATGTTGGCCCCATTAGCGTTTTAGGCTGGATGATCACAGCTATCGGGGCAATCAGTTTAGCTTATGTTTTTTCCAAATTATCGCTTCATAATCCCAGTGCCGGCGGCCCTTTTAGTTTCACTCGCCAAGCTTATGGTGATGAAATGGGATTTTTCATGGCTTGGGGATATTGGATTATGGCTTGGTCGAGCAACGCTGCCGTATCGCTTGCCTTTGTCAGTTATCTTTCACACTTCATTCCTTATTTAGCAGAATCCAAAATAGCAAGTTTCGGTGTTGCCACCGCTTTAATCTGGTTGACGACATTTTTAAATTGTCGCAACCTCAAATACGGTGGGTTTGTCCAAGTTTTAACCGTTATCATCAAAATATCCCCTTTGATTGCAGTGGCTCTTGTCGGATGGTATTTTATTGACGTCAACAACTATACTCCCTTTAACCCAAACCACGAAACGCCCTTAGAGGCAATCAATGCCGCAGCAGCAATAACCATGTGGGCTTTTATTGGTTTAGAATCAGCGACTGTTCCCGCTGAAAACGTTGAAAACCCGGGAAAAACAATTTCTCGAGCAACCTTATTCGGAACTCTATTAGGAGCCCTGATCTATATCATCATTACAGCCGTTATCTTTGGCCTCATCCCATCCGATAAATTAGCCCAATCAAATGCACCATTCGTTGATGCAGCAATCTTAATATTCGGATCATGGATCGCCCCACTTGTTGGTTTTTGTGTTCTCGTCTCTATTTTTGGCGGGTTGAATGGATGGATCATTATGCAAGGACAAATCCCCTATGCTTTGGCTAAAGAGGGGCTTTTCCCCAAAGCCTTTAAAAAACTAAGCGATAACGGAACGCCTGTCTTTGGACTTGTTTTCACAAGTGTTTTGATGACGATTTTAATGTCAATGAACTATAGCAAATCCCTTGTCAGCCAATTTAATAATATGATTCTTATTGGCACAATTATGACATTGGGAACCTATTTGTCATCAGCTTTGGCCTCAATCAAATTATTAGGCCACTCCTTTACAGCCAAACTTAAACCCCAAGTTATTTTAGCTGTTTTCTTAGGAAGTGCCTATTGTATTTGGGCTATTTTTGGATCAGGACTTGAAAATCTTATGATTTGCTTTATCGCCTATGTCTGCGGGATTCCCGTTTACATTTTCAGTAAATGGCAAAACCGCAGGACAGGAAACTCATGATAAGTGAGCAACGAGACTTGGCCTAATCAAAAAGCGATATGCAACCGTCCCAAGTAAGGCCAGAGCAAAGAAAAACATAGGCATCGGATAGATTGTATCATCATGCAGCTCAGCCATAATAAACGTGACCAGCGAAATAAAACTATAATAACTAAAGCCAAATAAAGCCGAGGCTGTTCCAATCACCTGTTGATAATCTTCTAAGGCTGAGCTTAATGAGCTTATCATAACCCAACTGGTACCAAACATCATGGTTGTCATACTCACAAGAATAGACAGGATCAGCCAGAAATTTGATCCCTGAATCATCGATACAAATAAAACAGATCCTACTAAGAGAGCACTAGCACCTAAGAGAATAGCAAGTCCCCATTCCAAGATAGTTTGGGTTGTATAACGGGTCAACAAACGACGCCCTGTCAATCCGCTCGCAACACCGGACAATGCCAAAAGGATAAAGGTGTAACCAAATTGTGCTGGTGTCAACCTCAGCATATCAATCATGATGAACGAACCTTCGGCATAGTAACTGAAGCCAATACCATTAATAACCCCAACAAGGATGATAAAACCGAGAATACGCTGGTCTGAAAAGAGTCGACGCATGACTGTTAAAAACTTTAAATCTTTTTTACCGATCAACACATTGGTTTCAGGCAATCTGAAGTGAACAAGTGTCAAAACAGATAGTCCTAATAGAGCGAGAACAGCAAAGACAACTGGCCAATCAAAATTCTGTGTTATTAAACCGCCAAGTGTTGGCCCCAAAGCCGGAGATAAAGAGAGAGCACTGCCAACACTGGCAAAAACACGACCTCTATCTGCTCCGTGGAATGCTTCCCGGCAAATCGCTTGCCCCAGAACACTTCCGGCACTCCCGCCTAATCCTTGGATAAATCGAAAGAGAACGAGATTATTAATGGAAGGAGACATCCCGCACCCCACACATCCAATGAGATAGAGAGAAAATGCCATGAGAATACAAGGTTTTCGGCCAAATCGATCGGACAAAAATCCCCAAAACAGAGTACCTATTGCAAACCCCGTCAAGTAAATTGTCAGCGTCAACTCAACTAAATTTTCTTCAACAGCAAAGGCCTGAGCGATACGAGGCATAGCCGGGCTATAGATTGTTTCTGATAAAAGGGGTAACCCCACAATGAAAATAATCAGCCATAAAGCTGGTTTTATAGAAAGAGACATCGTTAAAATCCTTGTGATTAAGGTAAATAAAAGTGTTCTGACAAGAAAAAATGTCTGTCAGTTAGGGCATCTTCTGCGAGAAGATGCCGGAATTACCTAATCAGTGGGCAGAATCTTAACCATGTTATCCTCATCATTTCTCAATACAGCATAAGATCTAAGGGGATAAACGTCAATCCCCAATATTCTCACACAATCTCACACAACCTCACATATGACCTATGTGAGATTAACTCTTGATCTTTCTCACATAATCTCACATAATCTCACATATAACCTACGTGAGATTAAAAATGGATTGGCAAACATCTCGACTTCAAAAACGCTTGAATCTTCCAGCTTCATCTGTGGAGGCTGTTTATGCTGAAATCGCAGAAATTGACAGTGTTAAAAACAGTTGGAAAGTAACAGAGAAACTCTTACCCCAGACAATTGATCGCCTCACACGATCGGTCATTGTCACATCGACTGGTGCCTCCAATCGTATTGAAGGAAATATACTGACAGACAAAGAGGTCGAGACCCTTTATAAGAACCTGCACGTTAAACAATTTAAAACGCGCGACGAACAAGAAATCGCAGGATATCTTGAGTGCTTGGAATTAATTTTTCAGCACTATATGGATATTCCTATTAGGGAATCGACAATCTTAAAACTCCATAGTGACATGCTTATTTATAGTGAAAAAGATGCGCGCCACAAGGGAGAGTATAAATTCGGATCGAATCGTGTCGAAGCAAAAGATCAATCCGGCAATATCGTTGGCATTATCTTTGATCCAACCCCACCGTATCTCGTTAAAAAAGAACTGCAAGAGCTAATCGATTGGTATCAATGGGCAATAACAACCTCAGCTAAACACCCCCTGATCTTAACGGCTAATTTCATTTTTGAATACTTGGCGATTCACCCTTTCCAAGATGGAAACGGGAGAACAAGTCGATTGCTGACTAATTTGATGCTCTTGCATCATAAGTATTTATTTACTCAACTTGTTTCCCATGAAAAAATTATAGAAGTCAACAAGATCGATTATTATTTGGCCCTGAACAAAACCCAATCCACATGGAAAACGGAAGAAGAAAATATTACCCCTTGGTTGCTGTTTTTCTTGAAAACAATAAAAACCCAAAGCTCGAACACATTAAAAATGCTAGAGGGAGACAATATTGACTACCTATTATCTGAAAAACAACTTGCCTTATGGAACTGGGTTAATGAACATAATACAGAATTTAGTCGCAAGGACGCAATACAAGCATTAGAATTCCCAACCAGAACCGTCGAAGAAATTATAAATAAATTACTAAAACTCAACCGACTCGATCGCCTTGGCGAAGGAAGGTCTACGCGCTATAGAATCAAGAGATAATTAAACAAATTACACCATATCGATCTCAGTCAATAATTCTTTAACCTTGCTGTCCGTAAATTGGCTACTCTCATCTTTTAAGTCAATCCACGTTAGAAAATCAACAGCATCGAGACAAGAAAGTTGCTGACGATAAAGAGAAACAAAAACGGGTAACCACGTCTGGAGATAGATTTTTGCTGAATCTAGGTGTTGTCTTGCCAAAGGATAAAGATTAGGATCTCCCGCTGAGGCTTTAATGTTGTATGCCAGCATATTAATTTCGGTGAATTTAAAAATGTACGACAATGTTTTGCCTAAGAACAAAACATTCACCTCGAGAGGTTTAGGGTCTTGGCTATCAAAATGGGTAAACACGTTTTTAAAGGCTTGTTCATAATCACCCAATGTCGCTAATTCTGTCGCCTCATCCAGAGCAAAAACAAAAGAAGCATTAGCCACATTGTTCAAATCACGAACAAATGCCTCTTGATCAAAAGATAATGTTGATTTTATAGATCTCGGTCTCGTTGGCATAAATACCGACAACTTTTTCAATATCTCGGCAATCTTTGGCTTGGAAAAATAATTATCCGACTGATCAACTTCTTTTATAAGTTTAAGGGCATTTTGTTCTGATGAAATAAGTTTCAACAGGTTGATTTCTTCACGGTATAGCATTGCAATTCTATAAAACCACTGTAAACAATAATAACTGATTGTCTCGGCTTGCTGCTGAGCAGCCTCCAAAAATTGAGCTTTATTTGGAGAGCTTCCCGTTTGCGTTTTAGTCACAAACTGGTTCACGTGATCAACCACACCTTCGATTAAAAATTCCCACAGATGGTTAAAGAGTCTGACACGACGCAAGAGAACACGAAAATCCTCTGGTTCCGGCGGATTATCTGAATTAAAACGCGATGTATCTTGAATGACTTGTTTGAAAAAACCAGAGAAATCTCCAGGATTAGTAAAATGCCCATCCGGATCAGCTCTAAACAAAATTTGATGTTTTGCAATATCATCGGTTGCACGTAAGAATAAGTCAGATTGCTCATTGGTGGACAAGCAATCTAATGCGATAGAAAAATTTAATGAGCACAGTATACTCAAGAAAACTAAAGATACGGATTTCATTTTAGGCTCTTTTTGTCATCAAAAAACCCATGACCGATTTTCCTGAATTCCAAAAAACATCGACGAGCCTTGTGTTATTGCTAGCAACATGCGTCATACAATCATCTAAAACACCCGATTCTGCGGTACTAAAAGATAGGGTTTCACAGACACCGGACAATCCATCAACACAGGCCAAAGTACATTTGATCGCAGGCGTTACAAAATCGAAAAAAGAAAGAGTTTGACCAGGCTCAAACCCCGATGTCAAATCAGGGTAAGAAAGAGCGTTGCCAAAAGCATCATGCAATTCAATACTTGGTGGTGCAGAAGAATAAAGTAAAACAACAGGAATAGCGATCGCAGCAGCCACCGCAGCAACACTTCCGATAACAACTAAGGGCTTTCGATAGGATGATTCTTGAGGTACATCTTCAGCACTCTGTGAACTTTGCATCATTGAAATCATTATCATTACAGATGCAATTATTTTTG
Source organism: Candidatus Paracaedibacteraceae bacterium (assembly GCA_019636035.1). Classification (GTDB taxonomy): domain Bacteria; phylum Pseudomonadota; class Alphaproteobacteria; order Paracaedibacterales; family Paracaedibacteraceae; genus Paracaedibacter. The sequence continues at coordinate 557,463 of JAHBYI010000001.1, read as the reverse complement.
ATATACTCTTAACCATCAGTTTCCTCCGTCAATTACCAATAAAGACACATTCTATTACTATAGTCTATCCAATTAACCGGAAGCAACTTAGATATTTTACAAAAACACCTTGATATTTTGGTGATTTCGACATAAATTCAATGTGTGCTTTGGCAACACTGCATATAGATATTTTATTACCTGCATCATAGGAAAAGATGCACCTAAAGGGTACAAAACGTGGATATTTTAAAAAAAGTAGAAGAAATACTTGAGCCGTCATTAACTCATATGGGATATGATATTGTTCGTATCCAAATGTCTGGGCTTAAAAGAAAAACACTACAGATCATGATTGATCGTTTAGATGGTCAAGGTATTACCTTAGATGATTGCGAACAGGTTAGCCGTTATTCATCTGTTCTCTTAGATCAATACGACCCGATTACCGGAGCATATTCTCTTGAAGTTTCATCCCCCGGTATGGATCGTCCACTGGTTAAACCAAAACATTACCAGCAATTTATTGGCCATGAAATCACGGTCAAAACCCATCTTGCAATTGGTAATCGTAAAACGTTTTATGGTACCCTAGAATCAGCCACTGATACTGAGATTACCCTATTGGCGCGTCTGAGTGACAAAGAAACTGAAAATTTAACTCTTCCTTTTGCAGATATTAAATCTGCAAAATTACACATTACATTTGATTAACATCTGGATTAAAAGGACTTACGACTGTGACAACACGACGAATTACACCAGTTGACCACTCCATCAGCCAGCCACGTCATGAATTGTTGGCGGTTGCCGAAGCTGTTGCTCGCGAAAAGGGAATCGAACGGGATGAAGTCCTGTATGCGATGGAACAAGCCATTCAAAAAGCGGCTCGAGCAAAGTATGGTTTTGAAAAAGATGTGCGCGCTAAAGTTGATACGCACACAGGCGACGTGAGCATTTGGAAGGTTTTGACTGTTGTTGAAGAAATTGAGAACCCTCTGACGCAAATAACATTGGCGGATGCTCACCACCACGATAAGGACTGCCAACTTGGGGATGAAATTACAGAACCACTCCCCCCCATCGAGTTTGGTCGCGTTGCAGCACAAAGTGCACGCCAAGTCATCATTCAAAAAGTTCGTGATGCAGAACGTTCTCATCAGTATGCTGAGTTCAAGGATCGCACCGGTGAGATTATTAACGGTATTGTCAAGCGCGTTGAATTTGGCAATGTTGTTGTTGATTTGGGTCGTGCCGAAGGTATTTTACGTCGTGAAGATTTGATTCAGCGTGAAGTTTTCCGCGGTGGTGATCGTATCCGTGCTATCGTTGCCGAAGTACGCCCGGACGCCCGAGGACCCATGGTCGCTCTGTCCAGAACGAATCCACAATTCATGGCTAAATTATTTGAATCCGAAGTTCCTGAGATTTATGACAACGTCATTGAAGTAAAATCTGTTTCTCGTGACCCGGGAAGTCGCGCTAAAATGGCTGTTTATACATCCGATGCCTCTATTGATCCTGTTGGATCCTGTGTTGGATTGCGTGGTGTCCGCGTTCAATCCGTTGTCACTGAACTTCAAGGTGAAAAAGTTGATATTGTGTTGTGGTCATCAAACCCGGCAACTTTTGTCGTCAACGCACTGGCTCCAGCAGAAGTTATCAAAGTTGTCTTGGACGAAGAAGCACACCGTGTTGATGTCGTTGTTGCTGAAGATCAACTCAGCCTTGCCATTGGCCGTCGTGGGCAAAACGTTCGCTTAGCCAGCCAATTAACCGGTTGGAATATCGATATTATGACCGAAGAACAAGAAGCAAAATTACGCACAGAAGAGTACAACACTCGAACAGAGCTGTTTATGAAGGCCTTGGATGTGGACGAAGTTATTGCTCAATTGCTAGCAGCTGATGGCTTTAGTACCGTAGAAGAATTATCCTTTTCACCAATCGAAGAATTCCTTGGCATTGAAGGCTTTGATGAAACGATTGCCCAAGAAATTCAATCACGCGCACTAGCTTATGTTGAACAACGTGCCAAAGATTCCCTCGAAAAAGCTCGCAAACTTGGCGTGAGTGATGAAATCCTTGAGATTGACGGCATGACAGCAGAAATGCTATTGAAATTAGCAGAACACGAGATTAAAACCTTAGACGATTTTGCAGATCTTGCAGGAGATGAACTGCTCGAGATGATCCAAGATGACCAACTCACCTTAGATCAAGCAAATGTAATGATTATGGCAGCACGTGCCCACTGGTTTAAAGACGAGCCTAAGGCTTAAGAAATGAAGTAACGATTGGAAAGAATAATGACGGATCAAAAGCAAGGCGAAAAGAAAACGTTAACATTAAACCTTAATACTGGTGCTAAGAAATCTGGTGATTCGGATCAGGTCCGTCAGAGTTTTTCCCATGGGCGAACAAAATCTGTTGCCGTTGAAGTCAAAAAGAAACGGACGACTTCGGCCAGTGACACTCGCCAAGCTCAAAATACGCTTAAGGCTGTTGCTTCTGGCAAATTGACAGAAGGTGAATTCGAAGCACGCATGAAAGCGTTGCAAGAAGCCATCAAAAATCAATCCCAAGAAGCCGAAGAACGGGCAAAACGCGAAGAAATAGAAGCAAAACGCCGTGAAGAAAATCAAAAACTTCTGGATGACAAAGAAGAATTGCGACGCCTAGAAGAAGAACGACGCCAAAGGGAAACAGCAGAGCAAGAAGCCCGTCGCAACCCCACAAAAGCACCTGCAGATGATACGACGAGTGCTAACGTTGAAGCCGCTGTTCCGGCTCATGTTTTTGGCGATCCTCAGCTTGATGCTAAATCAGCGACACCAAAGCATACCCCTAAGGTACGTGCCGCCGATGATGAAGACGAAGAAGCATCGAGTGCAGCTCGCCGATCCAATCGGGGTGGTGATGTTAAGCGCGCAGTCACTCCTGTTAAAAAAGAAATGAGCGACGGCCCTCGTAAGTTAAACCGTAATGTTTTAAGCCGTGCCCTTGATGGTGAAGAGATGAATCGCGGTCGCTCGATGGCGTCGCTACGTCGTGCTCGTCAAAAGCATAAAGGACAAAACGCGAACTCGGATCAAGCTAAAGTCGTTCGTGAAGTCATTATTCCTGAATTTATTACGGTTGGTGAACTCGCAAACCGTATGGCAGTTCGGGGTGGTGATGTCATCAAATCTTTGATGAAACTTGGTATGATGGTCACAATCAACCAACCGATTGATGCTGATACAGCTGAGTTAATTTGTGGTGAATTTGGTCATACCCCTAAACGAGTTTCTGACAGTGACGTCGAAATTGGTATCCGTGGAACAGCAGATAGCACAGCAGATTTGGTTCATCGTGCTCCGGTTGTAACAATCATGGGACACGTTGACCATGGAAAAACATCTCTTTTGGATGCGTTACGTAAAACAGACGTTGTAGCCGGTGAAGCAGGTGGTATTACCCAGCACATTGGTGCTTATCAGGTCACCCTACCATCGTCGAAGAAAATTACCTTCATTGATACTCCCGGTCACGCTGCGTTTACGGAAATGCGTTCTCGAGGTGCCAATGTGACCGACATTGTTGTTCTTGTTGTCGCTGCGGATGATGGCATCATGGAACAAACCGTCGAAGCAATTAACCATGCAAAAGCGGCAAATGTGCCAATTATTGTGGCGATTAACAAAATTGATAAACCAGATGCCAATGCTGACCGCGTCCGTGGTGAACTCTTGAACCATGGCTTGGTTTGCGAGGAATACGGTGGCGACATTATGTCTGTTGAAGTATCTGCAAAACAAGGACTTAATTTGGATAAACTAGAAGAAGTTATCCTCTTGCAAGCTGAAATTCTCGAATTGAAAGCTAACCCAAACCGAGAAGCCGTTGGTGTTGTCGTCGAAGCCAAAGTTGACCGCGGTCGCGGTACTCTAGCAACAGTTCTCGTTCAAAAAGGAACCCTTAAAGTTGGTGATATTTTTGTGGCCGGTACTGAATGGGGTCGTGTTCGCGCCCTATTGAATGACTTGGGTCGCAAATTGGAAACAGCGGGCCCAGCCTTACCTGTTGAAATTCAAGGGTTCAACGGTGTTCCGACAGCAGGAGACGAGTTTATCGTTGTTGAAGACGAAGCAAAAGCCCGTGAAGTTGCTGAATACCGTCAACATAAAGAAAAAGAAGCAAAAGCCGCTGCATCAGCGAAAACAGGTATGGAACTGATGATGTCACAGATCGCTGCCGGGAATATCAAAGAGCTCCCGATTGTTGTTAAAACTGACGTCCATGGCTCCCTCGAAGCGATTATTCAAAGCTTAAGTAAACTTGCAAATGACGAAGTCGCCGTTCGGGTTCTACACGGTGGTGTTGGCGGAATCAATGAATCAGACATCACATTGGCACGTGCCTCTAACGCCCTTGTTGTTGGCTTTAACGTCCGTGCCAATCCGCAAGCTCGTGATTTAGCCCGTCGCGATGGTGTTGATATCCGTTACTATTCCATCATTTATGACTTGATTGATGATGCCAAGGCTGTTCTCTCCGGACTCTTAACACCGACGTTACGTGAGAAATATTTGGGTAATGCTGAAATTCGTGATGTCTTTAACATTACCAAGGTTGGTAAAGTAGCCGGATGTTATGTTACAGATGGTATGGTTAAACGGGGTGGCAAAGTTCGATTGCTCCGCGATAACGTTGTCATTCACGAAGGAACCTTGAAGACGCTTAAACGCTTTAAAGAAGAAGTTCGTGAAGTCAAAGAATCCTATGAATGTGGTATGGCTTTTGAAAACTACAATGATATTCGCCCTGGCGATATTATCGAATGTTTCGAAATTGAAACCATTGCCCGTCAACTCTAAGGATTAGCCCCATGCGATCAAAGCCGCCAGCGAAGACGCCATCCCAACGACAACAGAGAGTCGCCGAAGAAATTCGGCACATTCTGTCCGGTATTCTTTTGCGCGGAGATTTTTCTCGCCGCGGTTTAGCTGTCGGATCTGTCACGTTAACTCATGTTCACACATCCCCTGATCTCAAACATGCCAAAGTCTTTGTCATGCCTTTGGGTGGTGGGGATGCAACTGAAATTTTGCTCCATTTAAATCAGATGGCTGGCGAAATACGATACGCGTTAGCAAAAAGCCTAACCATGAAATATGTTCCGGCTCTACGGTTCTATGCCGATGATACCTTTGATCAAGCAACTCATATTGACCAATTGATTGACCGAGCCATCCAACGGGATAGCAAGATTGACCCCGATGACACTCTTTAATCTAACGCCTTCCCTCTTTCTTGTGCTCGGAGCCGTATTTTTAAATACAATCGGACAGATTGTGATGAAGGCAGGATCGTCTTCTCTTGCGTCCCTCTCGTTCTCTCTCGCGACGTTACCTCAAATTTTTTTAACGATTATAAAGTCCCCGCTTATGGTGGGAGCCCTTGGTCTATATGCCCTAAGTGCCGTTGTTTGGATTATGGCTCTCTCGAAACTTGACTTGAGCCAAGCCTACCCCATGACGAGCATTGGTTATATCTTAACAGCGATTATTGGTGTTTTTGCTTTTGGCGAAGTTATGACGGCTTCACGCTTGGTTGGACTTGGGCTTATTCTCGTTGGTGTGCTTATCCTCGCACGCGGTTAACTCAAACGCGGGCAAGATCCCCCACCACCGATTAAAACTGTGACGAGCCTGTCGATACAGCATCTCAACCCCATCAAGAACCTTATGGCCTCGCTCACAAGCCAAATTCAGCAAGGGTGTTTGTCGGGGATTATAGACCATATCCATGACAAGAAATTCCTGATCCGGCAAGAAATCAACGGGACACCCCTCGCCCATCAACCCAAGAGGCGTTGCATTAATCAACATATCTGCATCCGCAATCAACCTGTGACGATTCTCCCACTGATCACGGGAAATAAAAAAAACATCCTGCCCTCTCAGGTCGCCAACAGCTTTGACAGCACGCGCTGCCCCTCCCCGTCCCAAAACAACGATTCTACTCATTGATTCAGGAATCATCTCGAGTAAAGCCATGGCATCCGTATTATCTCCCACCCATTTTCCTTGATCTTTATAGATGGTATTAACCGCCCCCACATGCTCAGCCAAGGGGGTTAAGGCATCAATCAGCTGAAGCACATTGACCTTGTGAGGAATAGTAACATTCCCCCCATCAAACAGATCAAAAGCACGCGGCAATCCATCTTCCAAGCAGTCATAAATCTCGTACGATCCCTCAAGACCGTATTGCTTCATCCATGTTTGATGAATTTTGGGGGACAGAGAATAAGAAATGTTTTGCCCAAAGAGAGCTAATTTCATGATAAAACAACTCGTCGTTGGCGTAATTCTTGTAATAAAGGAAACACCGGTAATCCCATAATGGTAAAGATATCACCATCGATACAATCAAACAATTGTGCCCCTCGCCCTTCAATCTGATAACATCCGACAGATCTCAAAGCATCATCTCTTAAATGTATCACATAATCGTCAATAAACTCTTCTGTTAACAAACGAACATTCAGTATTGGCGTGCTCAAATTTGACCAAACCTCTTGACCCGCATAGAACAAAACACAAGCTGTATGCAAAAAGTGGGGTTTTCCGCTGATAAACCTCAGTTGTTCTTTGGCTTCTTCCAGAGACAGTGCTTTATCAAAGGCAAGACCATCACAGCTCATAATCTGATCGGCACCAATAACCAGAGCATCGTTATACTGATCGCTTACCTGTTGTGCCTTAGCTCGAGCAAGCTCCATAGCAATTGTTTCAATAGGCCATCCCTCTTGCTGTCCTTGTTTTTTAAGAATATCTTCATCAATGCCAGAAGGAATCGATTGGAACACCAATCCTATTTGCGATAGAATTTTCGCCCGAGATTGACTCTGAGAAGCGAGAATTAGGGGAGTGTGGATAACTTTGTTCATAACCGAATGACTCTTTAGGTTAAGCTTGTGAATAAGGATATGTCTTATACACAAATAATTTTTCCTGTGTATAACTATGCCACTTTCAGGGATAATACTAAATCTTTTTTCCACCGATCCTATGAGTTATCCCCAACTGTGGATAACTAAAACAAGATAAGATCTCTATTAACAAACTTATCCACAGCTTTTATCGTGTAAAATGTCGCAGATCTCTTTGTATTTTATTTTATTTAGGCTATGGTAATAACGACAGTAGATGTGGATAATTTTTTTCTGGGGAAAACCTGTTGGTTCTATTGTATCCCCAGAATTCACAGGGATCCACTACTACTACTATTTTTATTATATATATTATGTTTATTATTGATATGCAGAACAGACTTTTAAAAACTTTGACCGGAAAATCAGTTGACCGACCAGCTCTTTGGATGATGCGCCAAGCCGGGCGATATTTACCTGAATATTTAAAAACCCGCCAAGAAGCCGGATCCTTTTGGAATCTCTGTTTCAATCCTGATTTAGCAACAGAAGTAACTCTTCAGCCTATTCGTCGGTTTGATTATGATGCTGCGATTATTTTTAGTGATATTCTTGTCATTCCACAAGCAATCGGTCAAAAGGTTGAGTTTCAACCAAATCATGGCCCCATTTTGGATGCTCTACAGTGGGATCAAATTTGTCAATTCCAAGATTGGCAAAAATTTGACCAAGGATTATCGCCCGTTTATCAAGCAATCCGCCAAACACGCCAACAGCTTAACACGAGCAAAGATTTAATTGGCTTTGCAGGAACACCCTGGACAATTGCAACTTATATGATCGATCAAGGCAAAGGACACGATCACTCCAAAAGCCGACTCGCTCTTAACGATCCGACAACCTTGATACCGCTTATTGAGATCCTAACCACAGCAATTGCTCGTCATCTTGTGAATCAGGTGAAAGCTGGCGCAGATGTCATTCAACTTTTTGATTCTTGGGCAAGTATCGTCCCTCACCAGCATCGAGATCTTTTGCTCTTTAATCCACTTGAGAAAATTATTTCCTTGATCCATGCTGAACTTGGCCATTCTGTTCCCCTTATTTATTTTGGCCGAGGCATCAGTGATAGTTATAAACATCTATGCCAGCGGAATCTTCCTGTTGCTCTTGGCATTGATCAAAATGCTGATTTACATCAACTCCATCAAGACTTACCAAGTAACGTTGTTTTTCAAGGGAATCTTAGCCCTCAGGTTTTAATTGACGGAGGCAGTGCTCTTGATCGGGATATTGAATCAATTCTGACTCTTTATCGTAATCGTCCGATGATTTTTAACCTTGGTCATGGAATTTTACCCCAGACACCGATTGCTCATGTTGAGCGTGTTTGTGAGCTCGTGAGAGCTGCATGAAAAAACTTGCTGTTGTTTTAACAAATTTAGGGGGGCCTGATTCTTTAGAAAGCGTTCAACCGTTCCTGTTCAATTTGTTTTCTGATCCGGCAATTATCAATCTCCCAGCTCCATTCCGAGGGTGGCTTGCGCGGTTTATCTCAAGTAGGCGCACCATTAAAGCTCAAAAGATCTACGAGAAACTCGGCGGAAAATCACCTCTTCTTGAAAATACGGAAGTTCAGGCAAGAGCTTTGGAAATAGCCATCAACGATCGATTACCTGACTATGACGTTAAGGTTTTTATTGCTATGCGTTACTGGCATCCCCTAACCGGGGAGTGTCTCAAGGCCGTTCAAACCTGGCAGGCTGATCACGTTGTTTTACTTCCTCTCTATCCTCAATTTTCAACAACAACAACAGCCTCTAGTGTTCAAGCGTGGCAAGATTCCGGAGGGGATGTTGCTTGGGTTCAGGGATGTTATTTTACTCAATCTGGGTTTATTAAGGCTTACCGGGATTTAATTGCTCAGGCTTTAGAAAAAACGCCGGACACCATTCCTGTTCGCCTTTTGTTTTCGGCTCATGGTATCCCTCAAAAATGTGTTGATCGAGGGGATCCTTATCGATGGCAAGTTGAGCAAACCGTTGCTGCCGTAACGCAAGGTCAAGCCTGGGATTCGGTTATTTGCTATCAAAGTCGTGTTGGTCCTCTCAAGTGGCTTACCCCTAGTTTAGGGGATGAGTTGATACGGGCTGCTCGTGATGGTGTTGGGGTCGTTGTTGTTCCTATTTCTTTTGTCTCTGAACATTCCGAAACATTGGTTGAGTTAGACATGGATTACCGGAAGCAAGCTCAAGAACTCGGGCTTCTCTCTTACCAGAGAGTGCCAACAGTTGCCGATCATCCGGATTTTATTGCGGGACTAGCTGATATCGTTGAGGCACGCTTACAGTCTCGAAAAAGGTGTGATCAATCGTTGTGTCCTGAGATTTTTAGCCAATGTGGGTGTCGACCATGATTGATCTTTTGGTACCGTATTATTTGTGGATTAAGGCGTTGCATGTGGTTTCTGTTATCGCATGGATGGCGGGATTATTTTATTTGCCACGCTTGTTTGTTTATCATTCACAGCCCCAAACTACAGCTGCGTCGCAAGCAATCTTTTTGGTGATGGAGGACAAGCTTTACCGGTTGATTATGCAGCCGGCCATGATTTTTTCCTTGACAACAGGGGGGATGCTTGCCACTATGATCGGTACATGGTCTATGCCATGGCTTCACATTAAGTTACTTTCTATCTTCCTCTTGTTGGTTTTTCACTTCTCCTTAAGAAAATGGTATTTTGAGTTCGAACGCGGTGAGAATAATCGAACCCAGCGTTTTTATCGAATGATCAATGAAGTTCCGACAGTGTTGTTAATTGTGATTGTCATTAGCGTGATCGTTAAACCTTTTAGTTAATTCCATACACAGGATCGTTATATGCATCTTCAAGAATTGAAACGTCAATCTCCCGCAGATTTGTTGGCTAAGGCCGAAGAACTTGAAATCGAAAATGCCAGCTCAATGCGTAAGCAGGATTTGGTTTTTGCCATTTTAAAAAAACTGGCTGAAAAAGATGTCGCTATTTTCGGTGACGGTGTTGTTGAAATCTTGCAAGATGGTTTTGGTTTCTTACGTTCTTCCGAAGCAAACTATTTGCCAGGTCCTGATGATATTTATGTTTCTCCGAGTCAAGTTCGCCGATACGGCTTACGGACAGGGGATACGATCGAAGGACAAATTCGTGCCCCAAAGGAAGGGGAGCGTTATTTTGCTTTGCACAAGGTTAATAAAGTCAATTTTGACGAACCGGAAAATCTCAAATATCGAATCAATTTTGATAACCTCACACCGCTTTATCCCGATGAACGTCTTCGTTTAGAAGTAGAAATTCCACCAAAGTCAGGCAGTAACAATGATTTGTCTCAACGGGTTATTGATCTTGTTGCTCCTTTGGGTAAGGGACAGCGTGCCCTTGTGGTTGCACCGCCACGTACGGGTAAGACCGTGATGTTGCAGAATATTGCTCATGCCATTACTTCCAACCATCCGGAAGTTTATTTGATTGTGCTTTTGATTGATGAGCGTCCGGAAGAAGTGACTGACATGGCACGATCTGTTAAGGGCGAAGTTGTGTCCTCAACATTCGATGAGCCAGCCGCGCGTCATGTTCAGGTTGCTGAGATGGTTATTGAAAAGGCTAAACGTCTTGTGGAACAAAAAAGAGACGTTGTCATTTTGCTAGACTCCATTACACGCCTTGCGAGAGCCTACAACACTGTTGTTCCGTCTTCGGGTAAGGTTCTGACCGGTGGTGTTGATGCTAATGCTCTACAGCGTCCTAAACGCTTTTTTGGTGCTGCTCGTAATATCGAGGAAGGTGGATCTTTAACCATTATTGCGACAGCTCTTATCGAAACGGGGTCCCGTATGGATGAGGTTATCTTTGAAGAATTCAAGGGAACGGGTAACGCTGAAATTGTTATGGATCGTAAACTTTCTGACAAACGTGTCTTTCCGGCTATTGATATTAATAAGTCCGGTACACGTAAAGAAGAACTTCTGGTTACGGAAAAGGCTGAGCTTACAAAGATGTGGGTTTTGCGCCGAATCCTAAACCCTATGGGGACAATCGAAGCCATGGAATTCTTAGTTGATAAGCTAAAATACAGCAAAACCAACCAAGACTTCTTCCAGTCGATGAACTCGTAACAGTTGATAAAGCCCCGTATTTCGGGGCTTTTTTATGGCGTCATATATTTATGTACGCTTCGTTCCTTTTTTCTTGTATAAAAACCAACTGAAACAACTCTGATTTATCTGCACAATAATATCAGTGATCAATGCCGATAAATAGCCGTTATTATGCAGATAAAATTCTCTCCAAATCTGAAAAAATAATTTAAACCCTTCATGCTCTTGTGATGGGAGATGGAAAATCAACTGTTAAACCTACACCTGATCGAGATGGGGTTATAGTCATTCCATTTGACTTTGATATAGCCAATTCATCGCTCACCTAGTTTACCGGGGTGGTTTTTACTCACCCGTACCCTTTTGAGCCACCCACTCTTTTTTCACGCGTTCATGGGCCGCTTCTTTAACGTGGCCGTAACCGCGGATTTGTTGCGGCAGAGCCATAAAGGTGCAGATCTCATCAATATTTTCAAGCGTTACTGTTGGGGTAACTGATTCAATGGCGTCTAGGTAGTCTTTTACCCATTGACGCTCTATTTTACGCTCAGCTGTATATCCAAAAATATCAAAAGCTGTTCCGCGTAAGAATTTCAGGCGAGCTAAAATTTTAAAGACAGGCATAATCCAGCCACCAAAAGTCATTTTTTGCAATTCTCCCTTTTCATTACGACGAGCTAAGAGCGGTGGTGCAAGGTGGAATTTGAGTTTAACCGGGCCATCAAATTGTTGAGTCAGACGCCGTTGAAAATCACCATTGGTATAAAGGCGAGCAACCTCATATTCATCTTTATAGGCCATTAAACGATATAACGTTTGCGCGACGGTACGGGTCAGACGATCAGAGCCTAAACTTGCTTCGTGAGCACGAACTTTTTCTAGGGCATGGTGATAACGTTCTGCATAGGCCTTATTTTGATAATCCTCAAGAAACTTGGTGCGGCGACTGATAATGTCATCAATCGATTCACTGATCTGATGATCAGGATCAACAGGTTTATCTTTGTTGGCAAAACTATGAACTGTTGACATATCAACGGCAGCCAACCGTCCCCAGTTAAAGGCTAGAGTATTATCTGCAATGGAGACAGCATTTAAGCGAATTGCTTCAACAATAGATTCAGGTGCTAGGGGAATCAGGCCTTTTTGAGCTGCATAGCCAACCATAAACAGGTTCGTCATAATGGAGTCACCCATCAGGTTTGTGGCTAGATCTTGAGCTTCAATAAACTCAACATGGTCAGATCCTGCCACGGACTTTATGTCGTGCTCCATGGCATTTTCAGGAAAAACATAATCAGGGTTTTTGGTAAAATGTCCTGTGATGGTTTGGTGAGTATTCACCAAGACTTTAGTCTTTCCTTGAGTGATTTTATCAAGACCGTCTTGACCAGCTGTTACCACAAGATCAAATCCTAAGAGTAAATCAGCAGAACGGCTTGCAACGCGTGTTGCATGGATTTTGTCCGGAGACTTTGCAATTTTCAAGTGGCTGACAACGGCTCCACCCTTTTGGGCTAGCCCTGCCATATCAACGATCGAACAGCCTTTGCCTTCAAGGTGAGCTGCCATACCAAGGATGGCACCGACTGTTGTCACTCCGGTTCCGCCAACGCCCGTGATGAAGATGGTGTAAGGAGAGTCTTGTAAGTGAATCTGTGGTGCTGTTGGTAGAGCGTCAAAGAGTTCGGCCGGTGATTGAGCTGCTTCTGGTTTTTTGATTTTTCCGTCAACAATAGAGACGAAACTCGGGCAGAACCCGTTAACACAAGAAAAATCTTTGTTGCAGGTCGATTGATCAATGGCGCGTTTACGACCCCACTCTGTTTCCACGGGGATTACAGACAGACAGTTGGATTTTTTACCACAATCGCCACATCCCTCGCAAACAGCTTCATTAATAAAGATTCGGCGGTTGGGATCTTCCATTAAACCGCGTTTGCGGCGACGACGTTTTTCAGCAGCACAGGTTTGATCATAAATGAGAGCGGTTGTCCCTGACGTTGCTTTGAGTTCTTCTTGGATTTTCTGAAGGTCATTCCTGTGATTAATCGTAACACCAGGGGCAAAATTGGCATCACGAGGATATTTATCGGGCTGATCCGTGACGATAGCAATGCGACGTACACGCTCTGCGTACAATTGTTGTGTGATATCCCCAACGGAAAGAGGGCCGTCAACAGGTTGGCCGCCAGTCATGGCAACAGCGTCATTGTATAAAATCTTATAGGTGATATTAACGCCAGAGGCAACAGCTGCGCGAATTGCAAGTAAGCCTGAGTGATAATAGGTTCCATCACCGAGATTGGCAAAAATGTGTTGTTCATCGGTAAAGGGGGCTGCTCCGATCCAAGGAACCCCTTCTCCGCCCATCTGCGTGAATGTGGTTGTTCGGTGATCAATCCACGTTGCCATGTAGTGACAGCCGATGCCTGCTACAGCGCGGCTTCCTTCAGGTAATTGGGTGGTTGAGGTGTTGTGAGGGCAGCCTGAGCAATAATACGGTAGGCGTAATAATTTTGCATCAAAAGTTGCCTTTTGAGTTTCAAGGTCAATGGCACGCGTAAAGCGATCTTGATAGGGCTCAAACCCTGACGTGTCTCGCCAAACCTGAGCTAAGCACGCGGCAATTTTCTGACTATTGAGTTCATAGACGGATGGTAAAAGAGCTTGATTATGCTGGTCTTGTTTTCCAAAAATCCGTGGTCGTTGATCTGCAGGAAGATTATATAAAAGTTCTTTGAGCTGATTTTCAATGAGCGGGCGTTTTTCTTCCACGACAATCACATGATCTAAGCCCCGACAAAACTCAAGAATTCCCTGAGGTTCTATGGGCCAAGAGACAACAACTTTATAGAGATTGATCCCAAGGAGTTGAGCTGCTGCTTCATCAATCCCGAGATCAGCCAAAGCTTGGCGTAGTTCAAGATACCCTTTGCCGACAGCAACGAGGCCAATTCTGGCACGCGGATAATTCCATATTTTTTGATCAAGACCATTAGCACGAACAAAGGCGGGAATGGCCTTCATTTTAAAATCGTGCATGCGACGTTCTTGTTCAACGGGAATATCAGGCCAACGTAGATTTAGACCGCCTACGGGCATATCAAAATCATGGGGTAAGCGAATGTTAATCCGATCTAAATCAACAGCAACAGAAGCTGCGGTATCGACCGTGTCAGATAACATTTTAAAACCGACCCAGACCCCTGCATAGCGTGATAACGCCCAACCGTATAAACCAAGATCAAGGACGTCTTGTACCGTTGCCGGGTGAATGGTTGGGATAAACGCATCAACAAATGCATATTCACTTTGATGAGGAAGGGTTGAGGATTTGCAAGCATGGTCATCCCCTGCCAAGGCTAGAACGCCACCAAGGGCGGATGTTCCCGCAAAGTTAGCGTGTTTCAAAACGTCCCCTGTGCGATCAACTCCCGGGCCTTTTCCGTACCACATACCAAACACACCTTGTACTTTGGCTTGTGGTGATAGATGAACCTGTTGACTTCCCCACACGGCAGTTGCGCCAAGATCTTCGTTGATTCCCGGTTGAAATTTGATGTGATGATTATCAAGGTAAGGTCTTGCCTTCCAGAGGGCTTGGTCAAATCCACCTAAGGGGGAGCCACGATAACCTGAAATAAAACCGGCTGTATTCAGAGCATTTTTTTGATCTAATCGCCATTGCATCATAGGAAGGCGAACGAGAGCTTGAGTTCCGGTGATAAATATATGACCTGTATCTAGTGTATATTTATCGTCAAGATTAACTTTTTTTAGTGTTATCGACATAGAAGGCTCCACCCACTAGAATTATTTTTTACTTCAGTCTAATTCACAATCCGGTTGAGTTCTAGGTTTTCTTTTCTTGTTATTTTGAATTTTTAAGATTTGTATTGATTTCGTATTGTAAATCAAGGGCACGCTGATGACCGGGCGTTTCTTTCGGGAGTTCTTTGATGGCTTGTGCTACCTTAGGGCGCGCTAGATCCAGATCACCTTTGGCATAGGCTTCTTCGGCAAGGGCAAGCAAGGCTTGGCCGGGATTATTACTTTTCCCCTCAGCTATGGCTAACAGTCTAAAGGCAAAGGTGTTATCCGGATCTTTTTGGGTAATAGGAATGAGGATTGCTTTGGCTTTGTTGGCTCGATTCGTGTCTTTGGACTCAAGAATCGCATGGGCGAGCATGATTCTGAGGTATTTTGCTTTGGGGCGGATTTTGGATGCGGTTTCAAGGGACTGGATTGATTCATTGATCTTTCCCGTATCAAAGAGAATTTGCCCTTTCATTTCGTGGTACCAACCGCTATTGGTTGATTTGATGAGGTTATCCAATTCTGACAAGGCCTCAGTATATTTTCCTAAACGGTAAAGAGCAATGGCTTTGGCGTATTGTTGACCCTCTGCTGATAGTTTTTTACGGCTCAAGTTTTGCAGTAATGAACGGGGGTCATCAAAGAACCCCATAACTTTGGCGCGCAGTCGTTGAAAGTTTGCTTCAATCGTCGCTGAGGGAGATTGTTGTGGTTTTTCTCGAGCATGGTCTTCAACAGCTTGGATCCGTTCTGAGGTCATCGGGTGAGACATGGCATAGGGGCTTAATTGTTGAGCGTATAAAGCCATTTTTTCATCAATAATCTTGAAGAAATCTCGCATTCCTGTGACGCCCCATCCCAATTGATCAAGGTATTTCATGGCTGCTTGGTCAGCGGATGATTCTTGGGTTCGACTGAACTTCAGCATTCCGCGTTCAAAGACATGTCCGCCTCCGTAAATTCCGGCTGCGAGCAATGAGGGATTACCTGTGGCAAGGGCAAGGGCTCCCCCCAGGATTAAGGCTGCTCCTGCCGGGATCAGAGCTTCGTTGGCGGCCTGATCTATCCGAGAGACGTGGCCACCGGCAATGTGCCCAACTTCGTGAGCTAATACCCCTAAAAGCTGGCTGGCATTTTCACATTTGGCAATTAACCCTGATTGAATCATGATAACGCCACCGACGGTGGCTGCTGCATTAATTTCCGGATTAACGATTAAATAGATCTTTGGCTTATGGTCTTTGAGACCGGCAACTTTAAAGAGGCTTGTGATCCAATCGCTCAGGAGTTCTTCGATTTCATCATCAACGATTACTGACCCTTGCTTGAATTCAATAACAGCATGACTGAGTTGAGGAAGGGCAAGAAGCGCAATAAGAGCTATAATTTTATACACAGGTCAACTCTTTCAAACGAAATCTGGTTGCATAGTTCTAGTATTGGCATGACCAGGGATATAATCAAGCCCTCATCTTAATCGACTATAGGTTGGGCGTCCGATAGAGATGTAATCAAACCCTGCGGCTATGATTTCATCGGGCTTATAGATATTGCGTAAATCAACGAGAACGGGGGATTTGACAATCGACTTTAAAAAGTTAAGATCAAGAGCTCGAAATTCATTCCATTCCGTCAAGATTACAATGGCGTCACAATCAGTAACAGCCTCGGTTGACGAAGCGCAAAAGTCAACATCTGAAAATAAGTGTTTTGCATGATCCATACCAACGGGGTCATAGGCTTTAATTTTCAAACCAAGGCTTTGAAGTTCCGGGATAACGGTTAAACTTGGAGCATCGCGCATATCGTCAGTGTTGGGTTTGAAGGTGAGTCCCAAAATGCCAATGGTTTTTCCGTGACCTGATCCACCAACGGCCTCAATAATACGAGAAGCCATATGAAGTTTACGCTGATCATTGGATTGAATAACAGCCTCGACGATGCGACTCGGGACTTTAAGCTGATGAGCCGTATGAGCCAATGCCTTGGTATCTTTTGGAAAACAAGATCCGCCATATCCGGGGCCTGCGTGCAAGAATTTGCGCCCGATACGCCCATCAAGTCCAATGGCTTTGGCAACGTCTTGGACGTCAGCCCCTGCTGCTTCGCAGAGGTTGGCCATTTCATTGATAAAGGCGATTTTGGTTGCCAAGAAAGCATTAGCAGCATACTTAATGATTTCAGCAGTTTCGATGCCTGTGAAGACAATCGGTGTTTCAATGAGATAAAGGGGGCGATAGAGTTGTTTGAGGATCGTTCGAGCACTTTCTGCCTCTGTACCAATAACGACGCGATCCGGGCGCATGAAATCGTTGATGGCAGCCCCTTCTCTTAAGAATTCAGGGTTAGAGGCAACATCAAATTTTGCCGCTGGATTAGCTTGGCGAATAATTGCGTGAATTTTGCGGGCTGTTCCGACAGGGACGGTTGATTTCGTCACAACAACGGCATAATCCGTTAGGTTGTGGGCAATTTCCTCTGCTGCGGCAAAAATATAAGAAAGATCAGCTTCTCCGCTATTTTCAGAGGTTGGTGTGCCAACAGCCAAAAAAATCGCATCTGCTCCGACCATGGCTTCTTTCAGGTTATCTGTAAAACTAAGGCGACCTGACTTTAGACCTTGGGATAGAAGAGAGTCCAGACCCGGTTCATAGATGGGGGATAATCCTTGTTTTAGTTTGGCCAATTTTGCTTGATCTTTATCGACACAGGTTATTGTGTGGCCAAATTCAGCAAAACAGGCACCCGTCACCAAACCAACATACCCGGAACCAACAATTGTAACACGCATGGAAAGACTCTCTTCTTATATTATTCTTTGATAGTATAAGGATAATACCTATAATCTTCAAGATTTCTAGTGGCATAAATTGTTGTCAACATGTACTCTGTTAAGGAACGAAATTGATAAAGGTGGAATGTTATGTCATTGAATGCTCTGCAAACTCAGGAAATCCTTAACCAACAAAATGAAACATATCAAACTCGTCGGGCAACTGTTCCGGCTCTGGAAGAGATTTTATTTGATGCGATCCCGTTGTTGGATCATGGTTTTATTCGCGTGATTGATTATATGGGCGATGATTCTGCAATTGTCCAAGCTGCACGCGTTTCCTATGGCAAGGGAACAAAGAAGGTTAGCGAAGACCAAGGGTTGATCAATTACTTGATGCGCCACCGTCACTCAACACCTTTTGAGATGTGCGAAATTAAGTTTCATGTTAAGTTGCCTATTTTTGTTGCACGTCAGTGGATTCGTCACCGTACGGCCAACGTCAATGAATATTCAGCACGTTATTCTATCTTGGACAAGGAATTTTATATCCCGCAGCCAGAGCATTTGGCTTCCCAGTCTCAGATCAACAATCAAGGGCGGGGTGATGTTTTGGATGGGGAGCGTGCTGCCCGTGTGATGCAACTGCTGAAAGAAGATGCTTGCCGTGCCTATGATCATTATCAAGTTATGCTGAATGAAACTGAAACAGGTGCAAAGATTGATGAGAATGAAGATGGGCTGGCACGTGAGTTGGCTCGGATGAATTTACCTGTCAACTTCTATACTCAGTGGTACTGGAAGATTGATTTACATAATTTCATGCATTTTTTGTCTTTGCGAGCGGACTCCCATGCTCAGTATGAAATTCGTGTTTACGCCGAAGCTATGCTTGAGGTTTTGAAAAAATGGGTTCCTATCACCTATCAGGCGTTTACGGATTATCGTGTTGGTTCGGCTCATCTATCAGCCAAAGGATTGGATGTTGTCCGAGCTTTGTTGGCGGGAAAGCAACTGACACGTGAAGAATCCAAGATGGGTATTCGCGAATGGCGTGAACTTGAGGCGGTTTTACAAACAAAGCTTGATTAATCATGTTGTTTTTGTACAGGTGGCTAGTCATGCTGGCCACTCCCTTTTTAAAGATTCATTTGCGCCGTCGGCTCGCACGGGGGAAAGAAGATCCCGCTCGTTTGTATGAGCGATTTGGTGGGGCATCTTTGCCTCGACCTAAGGGAAAGCTTTTGTGGATTCATGCGGCAAGTGTCGGTGAATCTGTTTCCGTTTTAAAACTCATTTCAGAGTTAACGCAGCAGTACCCACAGATCAGAATTTTGCTGACAACAGGAACGGTAACATCTGCTAAATTAATGGCACAAAGACTGCCAAAATCTGTAATCCATCAATATATCCCGCTGGATGTCCCCAATTGGATGGCACGGTTTTTGGATCACTGGCAACCTGACCATGCGATCATTTTAGAATCAGAACTTTGGCCAAATATGTTATCTGCCATTAAAGAACGCGGTTTTTCTTGTTGGCTTGTTAATGCTCGTCTATCCCCCAAAAGCTATCGGCGTTGGTCGTTTTTCAAAGGGATTTTTACAACACTTGTATCGGCCTTTGATCGGATTTTTACGCCAACACTTGAAACCCTAGAGCGTTTAAAAAATTTGGGAGCTCATCAGGCCGAGTTGTCTGTTAATTTGAAATATACAACGGATCCTCTCCCCTTTGATGGGGCAGAGTTGGCCGATCTAAAGCAATCAATCAATCGTCCGATTTTGGCTATTGTCAGTACTCATGCCGGTGAAGAAGCTTTTATTTTGGATAGCGTTAACGTATTGAAAAAAAACTATCCGACCCTTCTTGTTATTTTAGCACCGCGTCATCCTGACCGTGCAGAAACAATTTTGGGGATTTTGTCGGATCGCAAGCTTACCGTTGCTCGTCGTTCATTGCGTGACGTGCCGTCAAAGAAAACGGATGTTTGGTTAATTGATACGATCGGAGACCTTGGTCTTGTGTATTCTTTGTCATCTGTTTGTGTTTTGGGCGGATCTTTTGAAGCCATTGGCGGTCATAACCCAATTGAGCCTTATAATTTGGGATGTATTGTTGTCCAAGGTAAAAACACCTTTAATTTTACGGATACCAATCAGATTTTAGCTTCTGCTTTAACGGAAGTTTCATCTCAGGCCGAATTAACTCAAGCCTTGCTTTCTTTGTATGGTGACCCGGAAAATATTGTTGAAAAGCAAAAACAAGGCCAACAGGTTTTGGATTCCCAACGTCATGGATTAGAGGTGTTGATTCAAGACATTAAAGAGGTTGTCTTATGATAACCCCGCCTAAGTTTTGGTCTAAGAAATCTTTGCTCTCTATTTTGTTAGCTCCCCTCGGGTGGCTTTATGGTTTTATTGTGTTGCGACGGCTATCGGGAAATAAACCAAAACTGAGTGTTCCTGTTCTGTGTATTGGGAATTTGACATTAGGGGGGGCAGGAAAAACACCGGTTGTTTGTGGCTTGGCTGATGTCTTGACCCGGCAAGGTCATGTGCCGCATATCTTGACCCGTGGATATGGTGGCAAAGGCTGGCAATCTGTTCAGGTCGATCCCAAACGCCATTCAGCTGAGGATGTCGGGGATGAGCCTCTGTTGCTTGCCGGTTATGCACCGACTTGGGTTGGTAAGAACCGTTATGAATCGGGTCTTAAGGCTATTGAGCGGGGAGCAACGATTCTATTGATGGATGATGGTTTGCAAAACGCGACGGTGTTTCAGGATGTTAAAATTGGTGTTTTTGACGGAACAATTCCGTTGATCAATACAAGCGTTTTTCCGGCAGGCCCTTTGCGTGAACCGTTTGCCTCGGGATTAAAACGCCTAGACTTAATGATTCTTTTAAACTTTGAGACAGAGCCAACTTGGGCGGATTCAAGACGTTATCTTATAGGAAAAACCATCACGGATCAAAAACCGGAAACATCGGCTTATCTAGCCTTTGCCGGGATTGGTTATCCTGAAAAGTTCTTTAATCTTTTGGATCAATCGGGGTTCACGATTGTTGAGCGTATTTCTTATCCTGATCACCATGTCTACTCAAAGGCTGATGTTGATTTCCTTTTGACATCGGCAAAGAAAAAGAAAGCTCAATTGATTACCACTGAAAAAGACTTGGTTAAATTCCCTAAAAATGTTAAAAAAAATATTCACTCCTTAAAAATCAGGTTAGATCTGAACTGGGCTGAAATAGTTAACAAAGCGTTAAGAAAAAATTAACTCTTTATTAACGTTTATTGAAAAACAATTAAGAATAAGACGATTAACTTAGGTGGTTTTGACGATGAACACCCTTGAAAAAGAAATGTTATCTCTGTTAAAAAATGGTCGTGATAACTATGGCTTTACCCATGTTCGGGCAGAATTCGAAGCTGAAGGGGTGCGAGAGGATGACCTTTTTCGTTTAGCTGAATTAACCTTTCGTGCTGATTTGAATTTAATTCTTAAAATTGGCGGTAGTGAAGCGGTTTCTGATCTTGTCAAAGCAAAACAAGTGGGAGCCACGACGATTATTGCCCCGATGGTTGAATCATCCTATGCAACCTGTAAATTTATTCAATCGACCAAAAGGGTTTATAGCGAAACAGAGCGATTGGATGTTGAGTTGCTTATTAACATTGAAACAATCCAAGGATATGAACAACGAGAAGCCATTATTGATAAGGTTGCTGATAACGGATTGACCGGTGTTGTTTTTGGGCGTGTTGATTTCTGTGGGTCATTAGGATTGGGGCGCAAAGATCTTAATGGTGTTGAAATTACGCGTCGCATTAAGGATGTGGCACACAGTTGTCATGAACGCAATTTAGTTTTTGCTGTGGGCGGAGGCGTTGACGCGGAAAGTGTTTCTGTCCTTAAAGACGTAGCGCAAACCCATTTAAGTCGTTACGAAACTCGTAAAATAGCGTTTGATGCAACTCTATTAGATCATCCGAGTGCACAGCAAGGATTGATGGAAGCGTCTCGATTTGAATTACTTTGGATTCGTAATAAAGCGAATTACTATAAATCTATTGCTCAAGAAGATCAGGATCGGTTAAAGTTGCTAGAGCGACGAGTTATTGCCCTTGTTGCATAAAAATCAAATGGATAAGGAACAGACAGTATGGGCAGAGTATTTGGATCTGCATGTTTAATTGCAGGGACGGCAATTGGTGCCGGTATTTTGGCTTTGCCGATGGTGTTGATCCATCTCAGTTTATCTCAATCCCTCATCTTAATGCTTGGCGTCTGGATGTTGGCTTATTATTCTGCGTTGTTGGGATCAGAACTTGTCCTTAGAGCCCAGGCTCCTTTGTCTTTAGGGGATTTAAGTCAAAAATTTGCAGGGTCTGGTGCTCGATTTCTAGGGCAATTTTGCTTTTTAGGGCTTTGTTTTTCCTTATTATCTGCTTATCTGTCAGGGACAGCATCTCTTCTCCATGTTCATCTCCCCAATTTTAGCCTATCAGCCTTACAATTTTTATCAGCGGTGAGTTATCTCGTTATTCTTGTTCTCTCGATGTCGGCAATTGATAAACTTAATCGTGTGCTGTTTATTATTATGCTGTGCATTTTAACGGCGTTTACAGCTGTTCTGGCGCAAGTGATTGATTGGTCTGTGCCTCTGCATGTGTTGCCGGATGGAACGCCATCATCGATTCTTGCAACAATCCCTGTCGTTTTTACATCCTTTGGCTTCCAGATTATTTTCCACACGATTGGTGATTATTTGGGGCTTTGTCCGCAGAAAATGAAACGTTCTTTCTTTTGGGGGAGCTTAATTCCCGCAGTTGTGTATATCCTTTGGACATGTATTAGTGTTCTTGCGATTGTCGGAAGTGATGCCCATTTGGTTATGGCTGTTAAAACCAACTCTTTAGATGTGGGGCAGTTTATGTCTTTGCTCGGGACATTGACACAGTCATCGATCTTTGCATCATTGTCTTGGTTCTTGTCTATTCTCGCCATTGTGACATCGGCAATTGGTGTCGGTTTAGGACTGATGCACACCCTCGAGGTTATCTTAAAGAACCGCTTTTTTGCATCGGTGTTAACGATCCTTCCTGCCTATTTCGTTGTTTCTTTCATTCCGGGAGCCTTTATACAAGCCCTTGGTTTTGCAGGTATGATTTTGGTTGTTATTGCGTTACTTCTACCGATGTATCTTCTCTATCGGTCCGATGACCGAGAAACGTATTATCCTCTTTTATCGAATAAATTATTGCGATTGCTGGTGATTCTGGTGAGTTTTGGAATTATGGCAATTGAAATTGCTCATCTTTTAAAATGGTTATAAAAAATGAATAAAACTTTTGGGTCAATCTGCATGATTGCAGGAACCGCCATCGGGGCAGGCATGATTGCGCTACCGATGACCTTAGCAAAATTAGGTGTTCTGGGCAGTTTGGCCTTGATGATTGCGACGTGGTTGGTCGTCTATTATTCCGCGCTGATTGGCTGTGAATTAACGGTTCGTGTCAAGAATAGTTTATCATTGAGCGAAATTGCTAAACAATTAAGCGGATCAGGGGCAGCAAGTGTTGCTTTGGGATGTGTTATGATCTTGTCTTACGCATTGATTGCTGCTTATTTGTACGGTGGAAGTTCAATAACATTGTCGATTTGTACTGCCCTTTGGGACAGTGCGCCCGATCAAGAGAGGCTAATACAGCTTTATGCGGTTGTCATCACCATTATCCTTGTTTTGGGGATTACGTGGGTTGATTATTTAAATAGGCTGATGTTTTTTGCCCTCATTGGACTTTTACTCGTCACGATTATCGGGCTTGGGGTGACGGCTGATTTGTCAACGATTCCGATGCTAACGGATCAAACGGCAAAGGTATCAACATGGAGTGTTGCTATCCCTGTTATTTTCACGTCTTTTGGGTTTCAGATGATGATTCCGACAATGTCGGGGTATTTGGCACGCAATCAAAAAGCAATGAAACGTGCTTTTTACTGGGGAAGTCTTATTCCTGTGGTTATCTATCTTGCTTGGACGTTATCGACATTGGGGACGATCACGACCCACAATATGTCTTTGTTTAAGCAAATCCTGACGGAAGATGTTGATGTCGGGGCATTTGTCAATATGTTGTCGCAATCTGCATCATGGCGACATCTTCAGCTTTTTGTTTGGGGAGTATCGTTTTTTGCAATCATTACATCGGCTTTTGGTGTTGCGTTGGGCTTGATTGATTTGTGGTATGGCCTCTTATGCTCATTCAAAGTGAAGGAAAGATTTTTAAAAATACTAACGGCTATTTTGACAATCGTTCCGGCCTATATCATTGCAATCTTAACGCCAGGTGCTTTCATTAAGGCATTGGGCTTTGCCGGAATGATCCTTGTCATTATTGCCATTGTTTTGCCGATTTATTTGCTCTTTAAAAGTGATGCTCGGGCAGATTATACAGCGTTTAACATCACGCAGCATAAAGGCCTAAGAGTCCTTGTCTTAGGCCTTGCGCTCGGTTTAATTGGTTGTGAGATCGGAAATTTATTCAATTTCTTTTGAATCCCACTCTAGGGTTTTATCATTAAAGGTATAGAGCTTTGGTGAATCAAACTTACCTTCGTAGGTAATAATTGCCATACGCTCTTGCCTGTCCATACTGGAAAAACTACCAAGACCGATAGACCCTTGATAGTCAACAAACCGAACTGTAAAGGTTTTTTTCTTGTCTAACTCCGGGATAATTTTTTGTAAATCTTCTAACGTTGATACTTTTTTACCATCGAGTTCTTGAATCATGAATAAACGTGATGATGGGAAGAAAGGATGGCTAAAGATTTCCCCTTTTGTTAGGGATTTAAAGGGTGATGTTTGTCCCATTCCCATGATAAAGACACCGGGTTTATTTTCACCGAACAGGTATTTAACATACTCATTGCCCCCAAACCATGTGACATCGGCAAAAGAGACGAACTTTTTGTAAGGCGTTTCAGGAAGGTCTGTAGGCGTGATTTTGATATCTAGGAGTTTTCCATTTCTATAGATCCCAAGGGTGATTTCTTTACCCTGAGCGGCATTGACCTGTTTTTCAAATTCATACAGATTTGGCCCGACAAGCGTTCCGTTGATTGACCAGAGGACATCACCAATATTAATGATTTCACTGGCTTTTGTTCCCTTAACTGTTCCTTGGATAACAGCGATTTTATTGTGCGCATCCGGGAATTTTTCCTTATAGGTTACAATGGCGTCCTTCGGTAAGATCTCTGCTTTTTCATAGTCTGATAATGACCCATAACCAGGAACGGCACCTGTTGTGTAAATTTCCGGGATTTTATCCGCTTTTAAAGCAACAAGAGCATCTTGAAGATAACCTGCGGGAAGTCCTGATCCAGATACAAATTTTCCACCATAAACGATACCAACAACTTTACCATTTTCATCAAAAATAGGCGATCCACTTGCTCCGCCAACGGTTAGCCCTGAAAAACTAAAGGATTGTTCACCGTAGGGCCCTAAATTCTCATAGATACTGTAGACCGTTCCTTTGAATGTTGAAAATTCGTCGCGGGCTGAATTCCCCATGGAATAGATTGTGTCATTGACGCTGATGGGTTTTTTTGAAAACTCTAAAGCGATTGACGTTTTAGGGAGTTTTTCAGGATCAACTTTCAAAAAGGCATAATCCCCTAGCGTTGCAAAAGGAATATGCTTAGCTTCGGCTGAAGATCCGTCTGAAAATTTAACAGAGTATGTGCTGACGGTCATATCACCTGCGACATGTTTATTGGTCGCAATAATCCCTTTATCACGATCAACAATGAATCCGCTACCTGCCCAGGAAACTCGTTCATTAGCATCAACATTGGCATAGGTTTTGACATCAATGACAACAACTCCCTTACGAACGAGGTCAAGGATTCTTTTCTTTCCTTTGGTATCCGTCGATTGTTCTTCTAAAGGTGCGGGGGTGGTTGCTTGCTCTGAGGCGTAAACCAATGAGACTGACGATAATAAGAGGGCAAGCAGAATACTCTTTGGCATGATCGATACTCCGTTATGAATTAAATCATTTAAAAGGTATGTTAAGATCGTTAAAATAAAGTTAAGAGAAAGAGATAATAATGAAATTAGCCTTATTTATATCATCCTTAAGATCGGGCGGAGCAGAACGTGTTCTATCGAACCTTGCTAATCATTGGGTACAACATGGCCATGATGTTCAT
Organism: Candidatus Paracaedibacteraceae bacterium; assembly: GCA_019636035.1. Taxonomy (GTDB): domain Bacteria; phylum Pseudomonadota; class Alphaproteobacteria; order Paracaedibacterales; family Paracaedibacteraceae; genus Paracaedibacter. Next base: position 531,609 of record JAHBYI010000001.1, on the reverse strand, counting down.
TTAATTACATTTGCTTCACGTGAGGAGATCCCTTTTTATCCATTGGATAAAAAAATCACGGTTCATTCCTTGAATCTATTCGATGAAGCATCATCAGGATTTAGGCGAATTATTAATATTATTAATCGTCTAAAAGTGATCCGACAGACAGTTAAAATTTTGGCACCGGATAGGATCTTGTCTTTTGTCGATATCACGAATATTACTGTCTTAATTGCAACGCGAGGGCTCAATATCCCTGTTATTGTGTCTGAACGTACAGATCCTCATTTTCATAAAATACCCTATTTATATCAGAAGATACGCTTTTTAATTTATCGGTTTGCTCAATTCGTTGTTGTGCAAACTAATTCTGCACAATCATTTTTTAAAGACCAAAACAGTGTAAAAATTATTGCAAATGCTGTTCCTCGGCCAGACAATCTAAAGGAAAATTGCGATCCATTCAATCATATCATCAGTGTTGGTCGTCTGATTAAAACAAAAGATTTTGAATTACTTATAAAATGTTTTTCTAATATTTACCTTGATTTTCCTCGCATCACCCTGACCATTTACGGCGAAGGGCCAGAGAGGGAAAATCTAGAAGATTTAATTCGTCATTTGTCGTTGACGGATCGGGTTTTTTTACCTGGGGTTGTTAAGAATATCCAGGAAAAATTAGTTGAAGCTGATCTGTTTGTTTTTCCGTCTCAGTACGAAGGGTTCCCCAATGCTTTGTGTGAGGCTATGGCTGTTGGTTTGCCGGTGATTGCTTCAAATTGTAGTGGGAATGTCGATGTTGTTCAAGATGGGAGTAATGGGCTTTTGTTTGCTGTGGGGGATGAAAAAACTCTAACAGAGCGCATGCGCCATTTGCTTGATCATCCCGAATTAAGGGGACAGTTGGGGCAGAAAGCCGCGGAAATTTCACAGACGTATAGTCCTGAAAAAATATATACGCTTTGGGATGAAATCGTAATAAAATAGGACAGGTTTAATTAATTTTACGAAATTCCAAAACAAAAAAGCTTGACCAAATTGTCTTTTTTTTGCCAAAGTGAACGGTATTGTGTTGTATTTTATACTCGGCAACCTTGTCTCGAGCTTATTAAAGGAAGGGTTTGTTCGCATTGACTGAACTATCAAGAAAAATATTCGGTATACCACGGGCGTGGATTGTTGTTTCAAGTGGAGCTTTGTTTTATTGCTATCAATTTATACTCCGCGTTGCTCCCAATGTTTTAAAAGATGATTGGTCACGGTATTTTTCTTTGGATGCCAGTGACTTTGGTCAGTTGATATCCCTTTACTCATGGTCTTATGCGGCTGTTCAGCTCCCCTTGGGTGTTATGCTCGATCGATTTGGGGCAGGTCGAATTATCGTTATTGCATCAACCTTATGTGCCTTGTCCTGTTTTATTTTGACGATGACAGATTCAACGGTTGTTGCCGGTGTTGCCATGCTTTTGATGGGATTAGGGTCTGCTGCTGGATTTCTGGGAAGCATTAAACTTGGAACAACATGGTTTCCTCCGTCACAGTTAGCAAGGGTTGTCGCCTTGACATTAGTCTTTGGCACTGTCGGGGCCAGCATCGGCGGATCACCGCTCTCGGCGATGGCAACGGCCTATGGTTGGCAATATGCCGTTAATGTTTTAGGGTTTGTTGGTTTGGCTATATCTGCGATCATTTTTATCGCTGTTGGCCGGCATGGCGAGCCTCACACGTACCAACCGTCCGAAGATTTGTTGCATGGGGTTATGAAGGTTATTAAGAAACCTCAGGCATGGTTGATTGCTACGTATGGTATGCTTATGTATGCCCCGATTACCATTATGGGAACAGCTTGGGGTGTTCCTTTTGTAAAGTCTGTTTATGATATCCCGGAAACAGTCGCTGCAACGTTGACGACATCACTCTTTATTGGTGCAGCTGTTGGAAGTCCTGTTTTTGCTCTTTACTCCGATAAAATTCAACGCCGCTTACCACCGATGATGTTGGGCGTTACGCTAAGTTTATTAATCAATTCTCTGGTCATTTTCGTCCCCAACATTCCGCTATTAGCAATGTATATCTTGTTCTTTGGGATTGGCTTTTGCTATACGGCTAAATCTTTATCTTTCACATCGATTTGTGAGATTATGCCGCCGTCGTCTAGTGCTGTTGCTGTTGGGTTTTTAAATACAATCACAATGGCAACGGGTGCCTTATTCCATCCCTTAGTTGGTCATTTATTGGATCATCATTGGAACGGAACGGTGATTGATGATGTCAATATCTATAGCCAATGGGATTACCGTTTTGCGCTAGCAATTGTCCCACTTTGTATGTTAATTGGTGTTATTGTTGTGCGGTTTATCAAAGAAACGCACCATGCTCATAAATTGACTCCTGCTGAAGAGTCTACGGCAACCCTCAGTTCATTGGAATAGGTATGAACCTTCATCAACTTAGACTCCCATCCCCTGAAGAACAACTAATCCGTGAGGAACTAACAGACTGCTATCATTTGGCAGCTAAAATGGGGTGGACAGATTCTATTTTTACGCATTTTACAGCTCGTGTTCCGGGTGAAGAATCTTTTTTGATCAACGCTTTTGGTCTTAATTTTGAAGAAGTTTCTCCTGAAAACCTTGTTAAGGTTACCTTAGAAGGTGACGTGATTACTCCTGAGGGTAGTTTTATTAATAAGGCCGGTTACACGCTTCATAGTGCAATCCATGAAGCGCGTCCGGATGTTAATTGTATTTTGCATACCCACACGACTCATGGTGTTGCTTTGTCAATGTTAGAAAACGGCTTGGAAACGCTATCCCAACATTCTTGCCGGTATTATAATCGTGTTGCTTATCATGAATATACAGGGATTCTCTTTGATGAAACTGAGAAAACTAATTTAATTCACTCCTTGGGAGATAGAAATACGTTGATCCTCAGGAATCACGGTTTAGTAACCATGGGCAAAACCATTGGTGATGCCTTTTTCTTAATGTACAACCTAGAACATTCCGCACGAACGCAGTTAATGGCGATGGCAACAGGTCAAAAATTAACGCGTATCTCCCCTTCTGTTGCAGACTATACATCTAATCAAATGAATCATCCGAATCATTATGTAATTGATGATTTAGCATGGCAAGCTTTTCGCCGTTGGTTAAAAATCGTTTGACATTCAATAATTAGAAATTATATACAGGAAGTATAACCAGAGGATTTTTATTTAAATGTTTAATCTTTCTAACATTCATTCATGGCGTTGGCGACATCATCACAGCTGTTAAGTGATCGTTATTTGTTGCCCCTATTTTGTTTGTTAGAGAGTTAAAATGTTAAAATCTATTTTCGCAATTTGCGCCCTTAGTCTATCCCTATCTCACGCTAAACCTGTTATTGCCATCACTAAAATTGCCCCTCACCCTTCGTTGGATGCCATCGAACGAGGTGTCCGAGATGGGTTAAGAAAATCAGGAATTGATGCAGATATTCTTGCTGATAATGCCCAAGGTAATATTACAACAGCCACTCAAATCGCCAAGAAATATGTCGGTAAAAAAGTTGATTTGATTATTCCAATCACAACGCCGTCTGCGCAAACAGTCTATCAAGCAGCAAAACCAATGGGGATTCCTGTTGTTTTTGCCGGTGTTTCTGATCCGGTTGCTGCTAAGCTGGTTGATTGTCGAACCAATCAAGGCGATGGTATCACCGGTGTTAGTGATTTATCCCCCCTTAAAGATCAGATTGATTTAATCCAATTGTTACAGCCGACGATCAAAAAGATTGGAGTGATCTATAACCCATCAGAAGCTAATTCAGTTGCCTTACTTCGTCTTTTTACAGAGCAAGCAAAACAACGAGGTGTGGATGTTAAAGAGTTTCCCTGTACATCAATGAGTGACCTGATGATGGTCAGTAAAAGCATTCAGTCTAAAGTTGATGCTGTTTATTTACCCAATGATAATACGGTTATTTCCGGCCTAGATCTTATTCTAAAGAACGTTACAGATTTGCCGATCTATGCTGCGGATCCTGATTCAGTTGATCGCGGATGTTTGGCTTGTGTTGCCTTTGGTCAATACGAGATGGGGGTTAAAGCAGGTGAACTGGCTGCTTTGGTTTTGAAGGGAAAACCTGTATCTGAAATTCCTGTGGTTCAAGCCACGGATAGTGTTGCCAAGATTAATAAATCTGTGGCAGATCGCTTAGGAATAATCATTCCTAAAACGACGAATTATAACGTAATAGGAGAGTAATTATGCATCATCACCATTGTTGTTTGAAAATACCAGATGATTTACCCATTTTATTAAAAAGAGATTTATTATGCTTAAGACTATTGCAACCATTACCGCTTCTTGTTTTCTAACCTTAACCTGTTGGGCAAAATCCATTGGGATTATTCAGGTTATTGAACACCCTGCCCTTGATTCCACACGTGCTGGAATTATCGAAACGCTTTCACAAAAATATCCTGACCTTAAACTATCGTGGCAATCAGCCCAAGGTAACATGGCAACGGCTGTTCAGATCGCACAAACCTATGCTGGCAAACAGGTTGATTGCATTATTGCTCTGGGGACAATGCCCGCCCAAGCCGCTGTTAAGGTTTGCCAAGACAAGAATATTCCTGTCGTTTATGCATCTGTCACAGACCCGAAGTCCGCTGGTCTTGCTGATAAATCCGCGGGTATTACAAATTTTGTTGATATAAAACGTCAGTTCGACGTAATTTTAGAATTTGTTCCAACATTGAAAACTTTGGGGATTATTTATAATCCTGGTGAGGCAAATTCAGAGATCCTCTTAACGTTAACGCAAGATGAATGTAACAAACGAGGCATTTTCTTGAAAACAGCCGTTGCTATGAAATTGACGGATGTTCGTACAGCAGCACAAAAACTGATACCTTCTGTTGATGCGATTTTTGTGAATAATGATAATACCGCATTGGCTGGATTTGCCAGTATTGTCAACGTTGCTAACACGGTGAATTTACCGGTCTTTGCTAGTGATGCTGATCTAATCAAAGACGGAGCCTGGGCTGTTTTAGGGGCGGATCAATATGAAATTGGTGTTCAAGCTGCAGAATTTGCTGCTCGTCTTCTTGATCAGCAATCAACGGTACAAGAGTTAGGTATTGGTTATCCTCGATCTGTTAAACTCTATGTTAATGAAAAAATAAAGGATAGAACATGACGTTATTCCAATTAACAGGAGCCTTAGAATTAGGACTCATTTATGGCTTAGTTGCCCTAGGCGTTTATTTAACCTTTAGGATCTTAAATTTCCCGGATCTAACGGTTGATGGAAGCTTCCCCTTAGGGGCTTCTGTCTCTATTTCTATGATTTCTTTGGGATATGATCCGATTTTTGCAACAGGTGCAGCCCTTTTGGCCGGATGTTTTGCTGGCGTGATTACAGGGATTCTTGCTACTCGATTTAAAATCCTTGATCTGATCGCCGGTATTATTACGATGACGGCGTTGTACTCAATTAACATCAGGATTATGCAAGGAAAACCAAACATTAGTATTATGGATCAGCCAACCGTTATTGGTTCACTAAAATCAATGCTTTATCCTTATTTAGGAAGTTTTAGTTTAACGGTTCTGATGGTTGTTGTGATCTTTCTTGTTATCTATGGCGTTTATCGCTTTTTATCGAGTGCAATGGGGTTGGCTCTTCGGGCAACAGGGAATAATGCGCGGATGGCACGTGCAAATGGGATCTCTGATAAAACCATGATTTTAGTTGGATTGGCATTATCGAACGGACTAATTGCTTTGGGGGGATCATTATTTGCTCAAGAAAATGCTTTTAGTGATGTGAATATGGGGATTGGAACAATTATTGCTGGTTTTGCTTCTCTTATTTTGGGGGAAGCTATTCTTCCGGCTCGACGCCTTAAATATCAGTTGATGGCTTGTATTGCTGGCGCAATATTATATCGAACGGTTGTGGCTGTTGCGCTTAACGGCAGTGATTTTGGATTAGAAGCAACGGATTTGAACTTGGTAACAGCTGTTATTTTAACACTGGCGTTGGTTTATCCCAAATTAAAAGGACAAAAATAATGATCAATTTATCTAAGATCAACTTAACCTTTGCACCGAATACAATCCGTGAAAAAAAAGCCTTAAGGAATGTTTCCCTGAAAATCAATGAAGGGAATTTTATTACGGTTATTGGTAGCAATGGTGCTGGAAAATCAACGTTATTGAATACGATTTCAGGCGAATATATTCCTGATACCGGTCACATTCATATTGATGATGAAGAGGTAACGACCATTCCGGCAGAAGGTCGTTCCAAAGACGTTGCTCGTGTTTTTCAAGATCCGTTGGCCGGAACTTGCGGTGATTTAACCATTATGGAAAATATGGCGTTGGCTCATCGACGGGGGCAGAAACGAGGGTTATCTCGTGCGATCAAAGGGCAATCTATGCACTTTTATCAGGATGCTTTAAAACGGTTAGACTTAGGTCTAGAGTCGCGCCTTGAGACAGCTATGGCTATGTTATCCGGAGGGCAACGACAGGCGGTGAGCCTATTGATGGCAACACTAAGCCCTCTTAAGATTTTACTCCTTGATGAGCATACCTCTGCCCTTGATCCTAAGACTGCTGCTTTTGTGATGGATCTTACGAATAAAATTATCCGAGATCAGAATCTGACGGCATTGATGGTAACACACAGTTTGCACCAAGCGTTAAAGTATGGGAACCGAACAATCATGTTGCATGAAGGTCGAATTGTCAAAGATATCTCTGGTGAAGAGCGACGCACCATGACGCCCGAAGATGTCATGGCTTTATTCTCAGATGCAGCAGATGATAAGCTTTTGTTAGGTTAAGGATCCTTTAACCAGAGGTGATGTACTCTGATCTTAAGGAGTACATTGTCTTGCTTATTAAATTAATAAAAGAGAATTATTGGTTAAGCTGTGCAGCCTTGTTACTGGTCTGCCTTCTTTCCTATAATTTTAAATCATCGCCGTTACCTGAAAAACCCTCTCCTCTTGTTAAAACGGCTCAGGTTATCAAAGAAGATCGGGTGAATCAGCTCCATTTAATTGGAACAGTGGTTGCTCCGGAATCCGTTGCTGTTAAATCGCGACTGGATTCCCAGATTGTCAAAATCTATATCCAAAATGGCCAAACCCTTAAAAAAGGGGATAAACTGATTCAGCTGGATGATCGCGTTCTGAAAGCACAATTGGCTCAGGCTCAGGCTAATCTTGAGAGTAATAAAGCAGAAATTATCCGATCAGAAAAAAAATATCATCGAGACACAGAACTTGCTAAACGGGGTGTTGCTGCTAAAGAAACGCTTGATCAGTCGACGCAGGCTTATCGTGCAGCAAAATCCGCTTTTGAAGCGACCCAGGCGCAAATTAGCAATTTAGAAACGCAGATTGATTATGCTGATATACGATCTCCCATAGATGGGGTGGCCGGAAATATCTTGATTACAGAGGGGAATTTGGTCAAAGCCAATGATACGAATGCGATTGTTGTTATTAATCGGACAAATCCGATCAATGTCGATATTCCCTTACCCCAGAGATATTTCGAGACTGTTCAATCTCAATCACAATCGATTCCGATTTCAATTCAAGCATCAGATACCGGTTCTGCAAAAAAAACAAAAGGGGTTATTCTCAATAACGCCGTTGATACAACAGCCAGAACTTTGTCGTTAAGGGCAGAATTCGATAATGAAAGTCGAGCGTTATGGCCAGGAATGTTTGTTGACGTTATTGTTGATCTCAAAACCTATAAAGATGTTTTGGTCGTTCCGTTAAAAGCCATCATGCATACCCAGAACAATGAACAAGTTTTTATTGTCTCACAAGATCAAGTCGCTCATTTAAAGCCAGTATCAATTCTTTTTACAACAAAAACAGAGGCAATTGTTGAGGCTGATTTAAAATCAGGAGATCAAGTGATTGTCGATGGTGGGTTTAATGTTAAACCAGAAACTAAGATTTCTTTGGTAAAGGATTCTGCTCAATGAATCTGTCTGAATTTTGTATTCGTCGCCCCGTTTTTACAACATTGTTGATGGTATCATTCTTAACGTTGGGGATTTATGGGTATTTACAACTGGCGACTAACGCTTTGCCGAACGTTGATTTTCCGACAATTCAGGTGACGGCAACGTTACCGGGGGCTAGCCCTGAGTCCATGGCTGCGACGGTAGCAACACCCTTAGAGCGAGAATTTGCAACGATTGCCGGTATCGATAACATGACATCATCCAGCATAACGGGATCCAGCAGTATTACGATCCAGTTTAGTTTAGGTCGTAATATCGATGGTGCTGCTTTGGATGTTCAAACGGCCATTTCTGCAGCACAACCTAATCTTCCCAAAGAAATGACATCGGTGCCAAAGCTTCGTAAAGTTAATCCGGCAGATCAACCTGTATTTTACATTGCTGTTGCCTCTGATGTTTTGCCGATGACACAGCTGTCAGAATACGCGGACACCATCATGGGGCAGCGTATAGCCATGCTACCAGGTGTCTCTCAAGTTACCATTAACGGTCAGCAAAAACGCGCGGTCAGAGTCAGGGTTAACCCAGAGCTTTTGGCAGGGCGGAATTTGACACTGTCTGATATTGCGCAATCTGTGAAGCAATCAACGTCAATTACGCCGCCCGGAACCCTTATGGGGAAATATCAGCAATTTAATATTGATATTGCTGATCAACCTAATGTGGCTGATGCTTTTAAGGGGTTGATTGTCTCTCATTCGAGCCAAGGGGGGATAACGCGTTTGTCGGATATTGGTGCTGTCATTGAGGGGGCAGAAGATGATCGGACAATAGGATATGCCGATGGAAAAACGGTTGTAACGCTGGCTATTCAACGCCAACCCGGTAGTAATACGGTTGAGGTTGTTGATCGGGTTAAAAAACTGCTCCCACAATTTGAGCAAATTATTCCTGCCTCGGTAACGTTAACGCCGATGTTTGATCGGTCAACCCCGATCAAAGCTTCTATTCATGATGTTCAGGTGACGTTATACATTGCTGTTATTTTAGTTATCCTGGTTATCTTTTTATTCCTAAGGCAATTTTCAGCAACACTCATTCCCGCACTAGCAATTCCCTTTTCCCTCGTTGCTACCTTTGGGGGGATGGCTGCCCTTGGGTTTTCTTTGAATAATGTTTCCTTGTTGGCATTGGCTTTGTCGATTGGCTATGTTGTGGATGATGCAATTGTCATGCTTGAAAATATTATACGATATCGAGAAAAAGGGCTTTCTGCGCAGGAGGCTGCTCTTGTTGGGTCTAAAGAGATTGGCTTTACAATTTTGGCGATTACATTCTCTCTCGTTGCTGTGTTTATCCCTGTGCTTTTTATGCCTGGAATTGTCGGCCGACTTTTCCGAGAATTTGCTGTGACGATCAGCATGGCAATTTTGATCTCAGGGGTTGTTTCTTTAACCTTAACGCCTATGCTGTGCCAGTATATGAGTTTTTCTGACGGCGGGTGGGCTCATGAAAAAACGGTCTGGTTTCAAAAGGTTTTTGACCGTGTTTTAGGCTATTATGGCAGGACCCTAAAAACTGTTTTACAGCATCGATTTTTGACTTTGATGATAACACTAGGGACGCTTGCCATAACAATTCTATTGTTGATCTATTCGCCAAAAGGATTCTTTCCTTTGGAAGATAATGGATTAATTTTGGCACAAACAGAGGCTTCTCAGGATATATCTTTCGATGCCATGGTTGAATTGCAAACACGCCTTGCCAAAATCGTCGAAGAAAATCCGATGGTTGATAAAGTTACCTCAAGAATTGGCGGGCGCGGTTCACTCAATCAGGGGATTTTGGTGATCGGTTTAAAGCCACAGTCACAACGCCCCAAAATTCAGACGGTTATGCAACGGTTACGCCAAGATTCAGCAAAAGTTCCGGGAATTAATTCCTATATGCAACCCGTACAAAATATCTCTGTTGGTGGGCGATTATCCCGAGGATTATACCAATATACACTTCAGGGATTGGACTATCAGGAGTTAAAGAAATGGTCAGAAACGATGATTACCCAGATCAAAGAGATCAAGGATGTCATTGAAGTATCGACAGACTTACAGATGGGTAGTTTGCAAATTAATGTGAATATGAATAAAGATAAAGCTCAATCTTTAGGGATCACCTATGATCAGTTAAGAAAAGAATTATATTATGCCTATGGCACAGCTCAGGTTGGAACACTGTACACGCAAAGCAATAACTTTCAAATCATTCTAGAGGTTGATAAGGCGTATCAGCGGCAAATTGATGATTTAAAAGATCTGTATGTTCGCACAGCTGAAGGAAAACTTATTGAACTTGATTCTATTGCCAAGCTTGTTGTTGGGCCAACGGCATTGTCGATTAATCACCAAGGACAGCTTCCGTCTGTAACCATTTCATTCAACCTAAAAGAGGGGGGATCCCTTGGCACGGTTACAGATAAGATTAAACAAATAGAACGGCAAATCTTTTTACCGTCGACAATTATTTCATCCTTTCAAGGAACGGCTCAGGTCTTTAAAGATTCCATGTCCGGTATGGGATGGTTATTACTGTTATCTGTGGTTGTTATGTATATTATTTTGGGGATGTTGTACGAGAATTTTATTCACCCTATTACGATTTTATCAGGATTGCCGTCGGCGATTATTGGGGCGATCATTGCGATCTTACTCATGGGAATGAATGTGGATATGATTGCTATGATCGGTATGATTTTGCTGATTGGGATTGTCAAAAAAAATGGAATTATGATGGTGGATTTTGCCTTGAATGCTCAACGTAGTGGGGTGCCTGCTGAACACGCTATTTATGATGCCTGTTTGGTCAGGTTCCGCCCGATTATGATGACAACTCTATCGGCATTTTTTGGTGTTCTTCCCATCGCTTTTGCCTTGGGTGCAGGTGCAGAATTGCGTCAACCCCTTGGAATTGCCGTTGTTGGCGGATTATTGACCTCGCAAGTGTTAACCCTGTATATCACGCCTGTTATTTATTTATATCTGAATCGGTTTGTGCGGAATGCGGCTCATTGACTAAGTCTATTTTCGAGTTTAATTAAATCATCGCTTAAATCACTTTCAAAAGTCATTGAATCTTGTGTTGATGGATGAATAAACGATAGGAATTTTGCATGCAGAGCTTGTCGAGGGAATGCTGTGACTGTCTCATGCCAAATTTTAGGGGCTCCCTTGGGATTATGCCCATAGCTAGGATCCCCGATCAAAGCATGACCCATGTGGTGCATATGGACACGAATCTGGTGAGTTCGGCCGGTGGCGAGTTTACATTCAACTAAACTGACACGGAGTCGTGGGTCATCGGATTGGCCAAAAACTTTTAAGCATTTGTAATGTGTGAGAGCATCCCGCCCCCCGGAGTTTAAAACAGCTTGTTTTTGGCGGTTACTGGGATGTCGTCCAATTTGTGTGTGGATTGACCCGGTGCGGGGGATGACGTCGCCCCAGACAAAGGCCCAATACGTTCGCGATAGAGATCGATCGCTGAATTGGGCAGAGAGTTTTTGATGAGCGATGTCATTTTTAGCAATGACCATCAAACCGGATGTTTCCTTGTCAAGCCGATGAACGATTCCTGGTCTTCGAACACCACCAATCCCTGATAAACTATCACCGCAATGGGCTAAGAGTGCATTCACAAGAGTATCATTTGCGTGGCCATGACCCGGATGAACAACCAGACCGGCCGGTTTGTTCAAGACAATGAGGTCTGCGTCTTCATAGACAATATCGAGGGGGATGTCTTGTGGAATTGGTATTGCATCTTCTGGTTCAGGGACAGATAGATGAATAACATCATTGAGCATCGTTTTACTGGATGCTGAAATCTGTCGAGCGGATTCCAAGTGAACATGACCTTGGTCAATCAGATCTTGAATCCGTGAGCGACTGAATTCAGGAAAAGCTTGGTGTAAAGCTTTATCGACGCGAATGCCGACATGGTCTTCGGTGATTGTTAAACTATAACTCATTGATGAATCTTGCATTTTAGATAAATTTAAAAAATATATTGATAAGTCGTAAAAACTAATTAAAGTATATTGTGTACTCAGCTTAGATGAGGATATCAGAATTAAATTAAAAGAGGTAGTTATATCATGTATAAACTGTTGTTATTAGGTGTATTTTCAGTTTTCCTAAGCCAAGAAGCTTTGGCGTCAAAAAAAGAAGAGACCAAAACCGAAGAAACAAAAACTGAAAAAGCAGAAGAATCAAAGTCTCGGGACGAAAAGAAAGCTGAGAAAAAAGCTGAACGGGCGCATAAAGTTCTTGAGAAGTGCGAAGCTTCACTCAAAGATTCCGAAGAAAAAGGTAAGGTTTTGACCGGTTCAGACAAGAAGATGTTTGACCTGTTTGTTGCCCATGCCAAGCTTGAAATGGATGCTGCTAAAGATCCGGATATGAAAGAACACGCTCTAAGCCATGCACGTCATTGCAAGCGTTTTATGACCAATGCTCACAAATATCTAAAGCCTGATGCAAAAGAACACACCAAGGCCGAAGAGAAAAAGTAAGTTTTTTACTATACCCAACCAAATCGACTTCTTTGGTTTGGTTGGGCGTATTCTATAGCCCTTGATTTATCCTTGTAATTGCCAAAGTTTAACCCTATTTTAGAGATAAGTTTAAAAAAGGAATAGTGTATGGCAACCAACTTTCTGTCCAACCTCAAGGGAATGTTTGGATCGCGGCGTCGCCAAGCCGTTGAGGGGTATCGTAAAACGTTATATGAAATGGCTGAATCATCAGGATCCTATGCCATGCAGTTTCGTGATATTCTGAACGGAGCAGACGAGCCTGTTCCCGGTAAGGGATCGTTGAACAACCGCTTGTCTGAGCTTTTTATGTCAAGGTTGAATGATATCGGTCTTGAAACCCATTTTATCCGTCGCCTAAATATGTCAGAACAGCAAGTTAAGATTGCTGATCCTTATAATTTTAGAGTTACAGTCCATAATGTGGCGTGTGATGCCTTACAAGCTCGGTTGGGGTTAAGTGAGCACGAAGTTTTGCCCAAACCCATTGTTGAACTAGCCTTACATGACCTTAGTTTGAATTATCCTATTATTGCGCCTGAGCATGTTGATGCCATGGATTGGGCTTCTGCGGATGAGGTCGAAGATATCCTTGTTTTGTCTCGGCGAATCAATGATTTCATTTGTGGTCAGTTCTTTGCTGTCGGATTTCGGTTGCTTAATCTTGATCTTGAATTCGGTCGTGTGTATCAAGGCGACTACTTTGAGCAAACAAAAATCATTTTGATTGACGAAATTACCTTAGACACCTGTTCTGTTCTCGATTTACAATCTGGTGAACGGATTGATGGCCGTTCTCTTCAAGATAAAACGCCTCTGGAGATTGCAGCGCATTATCAAGAAGTTGCTCGTCGTTTTCGTATTTTGGGTGATGTTGCTCCCCTTGATTTAAACGAAAATTTTGGTGTCATCGAAAAGGAATAAAACCAATGGCCATGAAACAAGAAGATATTCACGCAATGATTTTGGCAGCACTGCCCGATGCTGATATTGATATTAAAGATTTAGCAGGCGATGGCGATCATTACGCAGCAACCGTTAAATCGTCGGCCTTTATTGGCAAATCTCGCGTTCAGCAACACCAAATCGTCTATAAAGCTTTGGATGGCCGTATGGGCGGTGAGCTGCATGCGCTGGCGTTAACAACATTAGTCAAAGAATAGGAATTAACATGACTCGTAATATTCATGCTGAACTTGAAGCGACCATCAAGACATCCCCCATCGTGTTGTTTATGAAGGGAGATGCAGAAATGCCCCAATGTGGTTTTTCAGCGGTTGTTGTCCAAATCCTAAAATTGCTCGATAAGCCTTTTACTGCGGTTAATGTTTTGTTGGATGCAGAAATTCGCCAAGGAATAAAAGACTATAGTAATTGGCCAACAATTCCACAATTATACATCAGCGGTGAATTTATCGGCGGTTGTGATATCGTGCGTGAACTCTATCAGACGGGTGAGCTACGCCAGATTCTAGAGTCCAAAGGATTGTAAAGAATCAGCTATAACTGCTCTAGTATTGCTTGATTAACAAGGCGAACGTCAAATTCAGCCTCAGCTAACCGACGACTGTTTTTGGCAAAGGCTTCCAAGTCGCTTTTGTCCAGTTGAATCATGCGTTCCATTGCATGCTTTAAGGCAACTTTATCCTGAATCGGTACCAGATACCCGTTATCACGGATTAAATCGCGACATCCTTGCGTGTCTGTCGTAATAATAGGGCGACCGCAACTCAAAGCTTCCAGCCCTGCCCGTGGCATTCCTTCACGGTAGGATGGCAAGACAAAAACGTTGGAATCTTGTAATACTTGGGACATGTTTTTCACCTGCCCCATGTACATCAGGTTGTGAGCCTGACAGAATTCTTGGACATCGTCAACCTTGAGTGCCGCAGGATTATCACTGGTACCGCCAGCCAGTTTAAAAATCACATCCGGGTATTCCTTTTTTAATTCTGCTGCTGCATCAAGATATTCAAGAATACCTTTGTCTCGTAACAACCGGGCAGCCATTAAAAAACTGAATGTCTCAGGCAGGGGCGTAATGGGAAAAGAGTTAAGGTCAACGCCTGAGCCTCCGACAACAGAAACCTTTGCTGCTTTAACAAGATGATGATCTATAAAAAAGGCCAGGTCATCTTTATTCTGAAAGAAAACCCAATGGGATCGAGACAGGCTCAAGCGATAGAGAAGGTTTGTAATCAACCTTAAGATGGTTGTTTTGAGTGTTTTTTGGGTATAAACATATCCCAATCCTGTCATTGTCACAATGGGGTTTACACTTGTGCCAAAAGCGGCTAAGCATCCATAGATAACAGGTTTTACCCGGTACAACAAAGTATGGGTAATGTTATGTTTTTTATAAAGTCGTCTTAACCATAAGATGAATGTTAAGTCAGCCCACGGTGTTAAACCGCTGTTGTTGATCGGGTAGGGAATGAGATTCACATTGTCTTGTGCTGCAACCCGGCATAAATCCTGATAAGAGGCGTCTTCGTTACAGACAATGGATACTGTTGCTTGTTGTCGCAACGATTGTACAAGTTCCCATCTGAAATCCAAGAGCGACTTACTATCGTTGCTGATAATCAAGATATGCTTCATCGCAGTTGTGCTTCGATAGCGGATAGAGCTGTTGAGACTAACGAGGCGTCTGATCCGCCTGCTTGTGCCATGTCAGGGCGACCACCGCCTCCCTTGCCGCCTAAGGCTTCGGCACCGCAACGAACTAAGTCAACAGCACTGATCTTAGATGTTAAATCATCGGTGACACCAATGACCAAGGCAACTTTATCGTCCACAATGCTGGTGACAACGACAATGCCTGAGCCAATGTCGTGCTTGAGCTGATCTGCCAGAGGTTTTAAATCCTTGGCAGGAACATCATTAAGCTGGCGAGCGATTAATCGGTAAGATCCAACTTGTTTCGGTTCATTGGAGGCTGAGCTTGATCCTGAACCTGATAATGCATTTTTCTGACGAAGATCGCTAACTTGCTTTTCCAGAGATTTACGATCTGCCAGTAAAGTGTCAATTTTCTCATTAATTTCTGAACTTGGGCAACGTAATGTGGATGCCACAGCGTTCACTTGATTTTGCAGGGCTGTGATAATACCGAGTGATGCCATGCCGGCAACAGCCTCAATACGGCGAACACCAGCAGAAACACCTGCTTCAGACATAATCTTAAAGAGGCCGATATCGCCCGTACGATGGGCATGGGTTCCGCCACATAACTCAACAGAATAGGATCGATCATCTGATCGTCCCATTTTGAGAACACGAACTTCATCGCCGTATTTCTCACCAAACAAAGCCATGGCACCGCTGGCAATAGCATCGTCTGAGGACATAAGATGGGTTTCCACGGCCGTATTCAGTAAGACTTGACGATTGACATCTTGTTCAATGGCCGTGAGTTCATCTGCTGTTAGGGGTTTTGTATGGGTAAAGTCAAAGCGTAACCGATCTTCGGACACGAGTGACCCCTTTTGCGTGACATGATCCCCCAAATGATGGCGTAATGCAGCGTGCAAGAGGTGGGTTGCTGAGTGGTGGGCGCGCAATCCTTGGCGACGGTCACTCTTAATTTCCAACACCCCTGACGTATTCAAGACAAACTCACCGGATAGGATCTTTAGCTTGTGAACATGAAGGGCACCAACGCTTTTTGTTGTGTCGATAACTTCGGCACGTGCGCCGTTACTTAAGGTTACAATTCCCCTATCCCCTTCTTGACCACCGGATTCAGCATAAAACGGAGTTTGATTAAACAGAGCTTCAACCAGATCGTCTGCCTTAGCTGAAGAGATGAGCTTGCCGTCTTGAACCAGAGCAATTAAAAGTCCTTCTGCGGATTCTGTTTCATATCCTAGAAATTCAGTTGCTCCATATTGCTGACGGAGATCAAACCAAACTTGATCGTTTTTGGCATCACCGGATCCGGCCCAGCTCGCGCGCGCTGTTGCTTTTTGTGCTTCCATGGCTGTATTAAATCCAGCCAAGTCCACATCGCGATTTTGGCCGCGTAAAACGTCTTGAGTGAGGTCAAGTGGGAAACCATAGGTATCATAGAGTTTAAAGGCAACATCACCGGCCAATGCTTGGGAGGTGGATAGTTTTGATGTTTCTTCTTCAAGAAGTTTTAGACCCCGTTCCAAGGTTTGACGGAATCGTTCTTCTTCTAATTTAAGATTTTCAGTGATCATGGCTTGAGCACGGATGAGTTCAGGATAAGCCGTTCCCATTTGTTCAATCAAAGCGTTAACCAAGCGATACATTAAAGGTTCTTTTGCCCCTAATAAATGAGCATGGCGCATGGCGCGGCGCATGATACGGCGTAACACATAACCTCGACCTTCGTTAGACGGTAGAACACCGTCTGCCAACAAGAAGGAGCTGGCACGCAGGTGATCGGCAACCACATTGTGGGAGTGACGATAATCAGTAATACTGGCACCTGTCAAATCAGCGGATGCAGTGATCAAGGCCTTGAAAAGATCGGTGTCATAGTTATTGTGAACACCTTGCATGATGGTGGCGAATCGCTCTAACCCCATGCCTGTATCAACGGATGGTTTGGGCAAAGCAATACGGGTTCCGTCGGTTTTTTGCTCATACTGCATAAAGACCAGGTTCCAGAATTCGGTAAATCGGTCACCATCTTGATCCGGACTACCGGGAGGCCCCCCGGCAATAGAGTCACCATGATCATAGAAAATTTCTGTACAGGGACCACAAGGACCTGTATCACCCATGGACCAGAAGTTATCATTGGTGGTAATGCGAATAATTTTATGATCAGGCAGGCCAGCGATTTTCTTCCATAGATTGGCTACTTCTTCGTCTTCGTGATAGACCGTAACAAGCAAACGTTCAGGGGTTAAGCCAAAATTTTTGGTGACCAAATTCCACGCGTAATAAATGGCTTCTTCTTTGAAGTAGTCACCAAATGAGAAATTTCCGAGCATTTCAAAAAATGTATGATGGCGTGCAGTGTAACCAACATTTTCCAAATCATTATGTTTGCCCCCTGCCCTAACGCATTTTTGCGATGTGGTTGCACGGGTATACGGGCGTTTTTCCATTCCTGTAAAAACATCTTTAAACTGTACCATCCCCGCATTTGTGAACAAAAGGGTTGGGTCATTTTTAGGAACAAGGGAGCTTGATGAGACGATTTCGTGTTGATTATGGTTAAAATAGTCCAGAAATGTTGAGCGGATGTCGGCTAAACTGCGCATAATATTACTCTGTTATACTTAAGATATTAGGTTAAAACTATCATAAATCATTGTCGAAGTGAAATATTTCAACTGTCTTTAAGGTAATGTATTTTAATAAAAAAAGAGTTTTACGTAATAAAAAACGTGTTATTTTATAAAATATGTGATATTTTATGACGAGTTAATAAAATTGTAACGAGTTTCTAAATAGAGTTTGTCCTGTTACAATTATTATAGTTATTCAAATGGGCACTTGATCAGAGATACTCATGCGGTAACTAAATGCTGCTCTTAAATGAGGTTTATTATGGTTAGTCGTCCAGAATATCAGGAAATGACCAATAATTATCTGCATCGCATGAAAAACTTGCCGATGTTAGAGATTGATGAAGAATATCAACTGGCTAAGCAGTGGAAAGATCACGGCGATACAAAAGCTGTTGATAAGCTTGTCTCAAGCCATCTTAAACTCATTTCAAAGGTTGCCCATGGTTATCGAGGATACGGTCTGCCTGTCAGTGATCTTATTTCTGAAGGCCATGTTGGTATGATGCAGGCCATGAAGCATTTTGATCCGGACAAAGGATTTCGCTTGTCGACCTATGCAATCTGGTGGATCAAAGCTGCTATTCAGGAATATATTTTGCATAGCTATTCCTTGGTAAAAATGGGAACAACGTCAGCCCAAAAGAAATTATTCTTTAATCTGCGTCGTGAGAAATCAGTTTTCCAAGATTATGATGAAATTGACTTGTCTCCTGACAAAGCGTTGGCAATTGCAACAAAACTTGGTGTGCGTATTGATGAGGTTATGCAAATGAATCATCGGATGTCAACCAATGATCAATCCTTGAATGCTCAAGTCAAATCTGCCGGTGATAGCACTTCTGAGTGGCAGGATTGGCTTGCTGACGATCGTGAACGTCATGATGTTATTTTGGCTGAAAGTGATGAATTATCAAAACGCCGTGCCCTTCTTGATGAAGCTATGGACGGGCTAACTGAGCGTGAAATGCTTATCATACGGGATCGTCGTCTTGTGGATGCTCCTTTGACCTTAGAAGAAGTTAGCGAAAAATTAGGGATCTCCCGCGAACGGGTTCGCCAAATCGAAGTTCGCGCTTTTGAGAAACTCCAAAAAGCTGTCAAACGGTTATCTCGACAACGGATGGAGCGACACTAAATCTCGCGCCTTTACCCGTATTAAATGGCTCTAACTATATCCGAATTTAGGTTTTTTCAATAAGATGTACAATAAGTTTTTGGTAGTGAGGGGGGGCAGTTTCCTTGCCTAGGCACCAATCAAGGATGTCGGCATCTTGTTCCGCGAGTAGGTGTTCAAAAATATTTTGATCTTCCAACGATAAATGAGCCAGATGCTGTGTTGCGTATCCGCCCAGCAGAACATCCATTTCTTTTAATCCTCGATGATTAGCATTATAGATGAGTTTTTTGTGATCGTTTGAGGCGATACGCGTCATGCAACCAGTCCCGCCATCTGAGTTAAACGAGATGCGGTTCGATCAAAGGGGAGTTTAGATTTGCTGGTGTCTTGATATAAATTATCAGGATCCGTTGCTGCATGTAGATGTAACGTCACTCCTTCGTCATACAGGCAATCGATAAGAGTCATAAACCGCTTGGCAACATCTTTGCATTCTTGAGTTAAGACAGGAACGTTTACAAGAAACAAATGCTTAACAGATTTTGCAATGGCTTGGTATTCTCCTGGCCCATAGGGAACCTCGCACATATCTTTAAAATCAATCCAAAGTGTTTGGTCGGATGCTTCGGGGAAAATCAAAACACGACCATGTACCGTTAGCTTGAGACCTGAATGGCCTTCCAATTTTAATTTCCTTAGGAATTGTTGGTGTAATTCACTATAGGTTTGTGGATCAAATGTTGAAATTTTTTCTAAGTCCTGTCGTCGATAATCAACGCTATTTTGACTATCGAGATGGATGATTTGAAGATGTTTTCTTAAAACCTTAATGAACGGGGAAAATCGATCATAATGCAGCCCCTCTCTGTATAGATTGTCAGGTTGAGTATTGGATGTTGTGACAAAGTGAATGCCTTGATCAAACAACGATTCAAACAGGCGTGCTAAAATCATTGCATCCGCAATTTCTGTGACTTGGAATTCATCCAAACAGATTAAATCATATTTCTGGCGAAAACTTTTGGCGACGGCAAGAAGATCACCCTTGTGGGATTTTAATTCTTGATGGACACATTGCATAAACGCGGTAAAATGCAGGCGGATTCGTTTTTCAATGTAGGAGTTATTAAAAAACAAATCCATAAGGTAGGTTTTACCGCGCCCCACATCGCCCCAAATATAGCATCCTAAAATTGTATTATCTTGTGATCGACGGAATATACTGGAAAAGAGGCTTGTTTTTTTATAAAACAAGTCTTGGATTTGCTGAAGAATTAACTGATGGTTGACATCCGGTTGCCACCCTTGAATTTCACAATCTTGTTGATAGATTTCAGCTAAACTCATGGGATCTCCGTGACGATGGAATCATAAACTTTTTCGTACTTTTTAACTATAGCAGAAAGAGCGAATTCTGTCTTAATTCTTTCTCGTGCCCTAACCCCTAAAGAATCTCGATTTGGATCTTGGATCATTTGGCAAAGCCCTTGGGTTAATTGCTCGATATCCATGGGGGGGACAACAATACCCGTATTACCCACACATAATGCCGAATCCCCAACATCGGTGACAACACATGGAACCTGGCAGGCCATGGCTTCACCCACAACATTGGGAAATCCCTCTTGGTGGGAGGGGGAAGCAAAAATATCTAAGGCTGGCAAAATTCGTTCGGGGTTCGAGAGATTACCAAGCAATAAAACATGGTTTTTAAGTTTAAGCTGATGCAGTGCATTTTGAATTTCGACATTTGATTCGTCCAGATGAAGCCCTGCTAACGCTAGTTTAGCTTTGGGGAATCGGCGATGAACCTGGCTAAAAGCCTGAATTAAATCAAGATGCCCTTTTAGTTTATGAAAGCGTGCAAAATAACCAATGAGAACCTCTTGATCTAAAATGGTCATCAGTGAGCGATATTCTTGACGATACTCTTCATTAGGTTGGAATTTATCTAGCTCAAATCCATTGGCCAGCACACACGTATTGTTTGAGGCATAGCCAATACCTTCATGATGCCCTCGGGCAACTTGTGATACATAAATTATTTTATTGGCAGATTTTGATAATAAAGCCCCCAGACGGATAACCAAGCGGGTGCGAAATCGTTCAAAGGTGAAATCATACAGGGAAGCCCGGATACCAAAGACTAACTTAGATGCTGTAAACAACCGAGCTAGCCACGCCAGAATATTACCATGATACATCCATCCCTGAAGAATATCAGGTGAGAAAACCCGGCAATCTTTGATGAATTGAATCAAGTGCAGCATGAGAAACAAAGGTGAATTTAAGCGATAACTTTGCACGGGAACACCAAGGGTATCTAGTTCAGGCTTAAGATCCAAATGATTGGTCAAGCAAAAGACTTTTGGGGCAAACCGTGTTCGATCTATGGATTTAAGCAATTTAATGAGCATCCGTTCTGCGCCACCGCGTGATAATCCTGTGATGATGAAAGCTATTTTTATCATTTTAAACCTATTATGCCTGCAATTTTCCCAATATGATTTTCGTTTGGCCGTATTGACGGCATTCATGGCGATGGAACCAAGGAACTTTGGGTAAGTCATCTCGAACGTGCATTTCAAGACAAACAAGTGTTTCTGTATCAGCCCAACCTTGTCTTTTGAGTAATTCAAGTGTTGGCAATTCCAAACCCTGGTTGTAAGGCGGATCCAAGAAAATAAGCTGAACGGCTTGTGCTGATTTTGCAATTTGGTTGATCGAGCGTGTTAGAACCGTTGCTGTGTGTGGTAGAGCTATTGCCTGAACATTTTTTTGTAAGATCGGAATAATTTTAGGGTGATTCTCAACAAAGGTGACGTGACCGGCACCTCGTGATAAGGCCTCAAGCCCCAAAGCACCACTTCCGGCAAAGGCATCGAGAACACGAGCCTCTGTTATAGAAAAATCGGCATGATGGATTAAGATATTAAATAAAGACTCCCGTACGCGATCCGTTGTTGGTCGAGTCACGGATTCATCGGGGAGTAAAAGTCTTTTCCCTCTATTTTTTCCGCCGATGATTCGCATAGGGTTTACTCTTTGTATGGGGTAAAGACAATGTTCCTTTTGAGATCATACTAGGGAAATGGCGTGAGAAATCTGAAAAAGGAATTTCCCATAAATCATCCGGTTGTTTTGATTTATCGAGACTGAACGGGCCATAAGCAACACGAATTAGTCTGTTCACATGAAGTCCCAAATATTGCATAACACGGCGGATCTCGCGGTTTTTACCTTCGTACAATGTCACAAATAACCAGGTATTGCGCCCTTTAATGTCACCAACATCGACATCAATCTGGCCATAATGAACCCCGTCGATACTGATGCCATTTTTTAAATCAGCCATGATATCCGGATTAACATCACCAAAAACCCGAACTCGATAACGACGTGGCCATTGTGTTGAGGGAAGCTCTGCATAGCGTGATATAGAGCTATCGGTTGTCAGGAGAATTAACCCTTCGGAGTTTAGATCTAATCTGCCGATGGAAATGACTCGCGGCATATCATCTGGCATCTGGTCAAAAACAGTTGGGCGTCCTTGAGGATCGTTGTGGGTTGTGATGACGCCTGTTGGCTTGTAGTATCCCCATAACCTTGGTTTTTGAGCATTCGGCAGGGCTTTCCCATCAACGAATATTTTGGCGTCCATGCTTACATCAAGGGCAGGAGACGTAATAACAGTACCATTAACGTTAACACGACCGGCTTCGATCCATCGTTCTGCCTCGCGACGTGAACACAGCCCGGCAGCGGCAATCCGTTTGGCAATTCTTTCTTTTTCTTCGGTCACTTTTTTGCTGCTTGTATAAAATGGTTAAAAATAGACTTGTCCACATTGCTAATGTGAAATTCAGGGTGCCATTGAAGACCTAAGGCAAATTGACCTTCTTCGGATAGCTCAATCCCTTCGATCACGCCATCACTTGCCCGAGCATTGACAATAAACCCGGGGGCAACACTGCGAATCGCTTGGTGATGGGCACTGTTGACGGGGAGTTGAATCTGAGAGTCAGCAATGCGGTGCAGTAATGTTCCTTCAACAACATCGATATCATGACCTGCTTCATGGCGAGGGTTAGGTTGTTCATGGGGGAGAGCATTTTCAATTTCATCAGGGATATGTTGAATCAAGGATCCGCCAAAAATCACGTTCATTAATTGCATGCCACCGCAAATCCCAAGAATTGGTTTTTTTTGTTCTTTGATTTTACGGGTAATGGCAAATTCAAAATTGGTTCGCTCTGGATTGGTCTTTACCGTTTCATGGGTAACATCTTCGCCGTAATGGCTTGGGCAAATGTCAAAGAATCCTCCGGGGATGAGTAGTCCATCAATCCGATGAGCGTATTCTTCTAAAAGGTCATAGGCATAAGGGAGGAGCATCGGTATGCCACCTGCATCCAGAACAGCATTTACATAATTATGGCGAATCGCATACCACGGATAGCGCGAATAACTGCCACCAACATCCGAATCAAGGGTAATACCAATTACAGGTTTATATGACATTTTATCTTCCTATAGAATAAATTTGGACAGATCCGCATTTTTTGCTAAGTGCCCTACTTTGGTATAGACATCCTCAGGTAAAATTTCAATGGTTTGTCCTGCCATATCTGGCGCTTTGAAACTAATGTCTTCAACTAATTTTTCCATAATGGTGTGTAAACGTCGTGCTCCGATGTTCTCGACATCACGGTTCACATCAGCTGCAAGACCTGCGATTGAATCAACAGCTTCGGTTGCAAAGGATATGGTCAATGATTCGGTTGCCATCATCGCTTGCGCTTGCTTGATTAGATTTGCTTCTGGTTCTGTTAAAATCCGAACAAAATCATCTTTGGTCAAAGCACTGAGTTCTACGCGGATCGGTAGACGCCCTTGAAGTTCAGGAAGCAAATCCGATGGCTTAGAGACGTGGAATGCACCGGACGTGATAAATAAAATATGATCTGTCTTAACAGTTCCGTGCTTGGTTGAAACGCTGGTTCCTTCAATCAAAGGCAATAGGTCTCGTTGGACGCCTTCACGGCTCACATCGCCCCCTGATCGTTCTGATCGAACGCAGATTTTGTCAATTTCATCTAAGAAAACGATGCCGTTTTGTTCTACGGCGTCGATAGCTTCTTTTGTGACACGTTCTTGATCTAAGAGTTTATCGCTTTCTTCTTGAGTCAAAAGCTCAAGGGCGTCAGTAACCTTCATCTTCTTGGTTTTCATTTTCTCGCCCATGGACTTGCCGAAAATATCACCAAGGTTAATCATGCCCATTTGTGCGCCGGGCATTCCCGGGACATCAAAGGCCGGCATACTGGTGGTTGATGTGTCTAAAACCTCGATATCGATTTCTTTATCGTCGAGTTTGCCTTCATGAAGCATAGAGCGGAATTTTGCTCGGGTTTCGGCTCCTGCTGTTTCGCCGACAAGCGTATCAAGAACGCGTTCTTCTGCGTGAACAGTAGCCTTAGCCTCGACTTCTTTCTTCAGGCGATCACGGGTCATGTGTAGCGAGATTTCAACCAAATCACGAATAATTTGTTCAACGTCTCGACCGACATAACCAATCTCGGTGAATTTTGTGGCTTCGACCTTAATGAATGGGGCATTTGCCAATTTGGCTAATCGACGAGCAATTTCTGTTTTGCCGCAGCCTGTTGGGCCAATCATTAAAATATTTTTTGGTAAAACTTCATCTTTTAGATCGGGGGTCAGTTGCATCCGTCGCCAACGGTTACGGAGTGCAATGGCCACGGCACGTTTAGCATCCGTTTGTCCAATAATAAAGCGGTCTAATTCACTGACGATTTCACGAGGTGTTAAGGTAGTCATAGGGAAATACTCTCTAGAACGATGTTATTGTTTGTGTAAATACAAATATTGGCTGCAATATCGAGGGACTTGCGGGCAATATCTTCGGCTGTTAATCCATCGATATCATGCAAGGCACGGGCTGCTGATAAAGCAAAAGATCCACCGGAACCAATGCCCATTAAGCCGTCTTCCGGCTCAAGAACATCACCGTTTCCTGTTAAAATCAGACTGGTTGTCTTATCTGCAACAGCCATCATCGCTTCCAATCGGCGCAGATAGCGGTCTGTACGCCAATCTTTGGCCAACTCAACACAAGCACGTGTTAATTGGGCCGGGTATTGCTCTAATTTTGCTTCTAAACGCTCGAAGAGGGTAAACGCATCAGCCGTTGCCCCTGCAAATCCGGCAATCACATGGCCACCCGCCAAGCGTCGTACTTTTCGAGCTTGGGATTTAATGACAACGTTACCCAGAGTGACTTGACCGTCACCAGCAATGACGACCTGATTTCCTTTGCGTACGCTAATTATTGTTGTTCCGCGCCATTGTGGCATTGAAGTACTTGATTCCATTTGTATGCTCCGGCACATTAAGATTAAAGGAGAAAAACACGATGTCTTATGATTTTAATAACATATTTGCGCGAATTTTGCGCCAAGAAATTCCATGTAATAAGGTTTTTGAAGATGAAAAAGTACTCGCTTTTCATGACATTAACCCAAAAGCCCCCCTTCATATTTTGATTATTCCAAAGGGGAGCTATATCAATTTCCATGATTTTCACACCCAAGCAAGTGCCGATGAAATAACACATTTCTACGCTAAGATCCCTGAAATCGCCGCATCACAGGGGGTTTTGGATTCCGGTTACCGATTGATCAGTAATTGTGGCCTGAATGGTGGCCAAGAAGTCCCTCACTATCATGTTCATTTATTAGGGGGTGGGAAGTTGGGTGCCATGGTAGGGAACGTATAGTTATTCTATTGGACTTTATGGGGTTTGATCCGTCTATATAAATGGGGAGCCCCATTCAGAGTTCAGATTAGCAGCATAACAGAATACAGACTATAGTTTAACTTTGCTGCTATCCTGTCTAATCTTTGGGAGTCCTCCTCTTGCGTACATCAAAACACATTTGATGAACAAATTGAGGCCTTTTTAAAAAACTCAATTTACTTATCACCTGCAGCTCTTAAAGTAACCTCCACGTTGATTGCATATTACAGCGCACATATGAGTACTTGTAACCATGCCTGCAGACTCAGAGTGGAATGGCCAAATCAACCCATCATCTCTTATGTCGCAATAACAATTACAAGTCGCAGCAACAGCGGTAATATTGGTGACTAAAACAAGGCTAATCATTGCTGTTTTTGTTGGGTTTTGTGCAGCGTATCTCATAAGATCGCTAACAGCCTTGAGAGGGGTAACTAAATAGGATGCCCAAGAGGTTGACGGTTTTTCCAACTCAGTAGTTTGTGTGGATGTCAAATCAGCTTCAGTTTGAGCAACTAATTGAGTTCCCTGTAATCCTGAAAGTTCAAATTCTATATCTGGTTGCGTAGATTGAACCTCTGAGCATAACGTCATAACCAAAGAACACATGGCTAAGGACAATTTTTTTAAAAGCCTATAGTGCATTTTAATTCCCATAATTTAAGTTTTTATCTATGTACCACCATCAAAATACATTTGATGGTCAACTTAAGGCTTTTGTCGAAGCCTTAAGTTACTTCATCAACGGCATTTGCTACCAATTGCTTCGAGTGGCCCCAGGCATATTCTAGAACAGCTAAACTCATTTTCAATCATACCTATAGGATGAGAATGAACAAATTCATGAAAACGCACGATGCAAACACAATCACAGGTCGCAGCAACAGCGGTAATATTAGCTACTAAAACAAGGCTAATCATTGCTGTTTTTGTTGGGTTTTGTGCAGCGTAACTAATAATATCGCTGACAGCTTTGAGAGGAGTCAATAAAGAGGATGCCCAAGAGGTTGACGGTTTTTTCAACTCAATAGTTTGGGTGGATGTCAAATCAGCTTCAGTTTGAGCAACTAATCGAGTTCCCTGTAATTCTGAAAGTTCAAATTCTATATCTGGTTGCGTAGATTGAACCTCTGAACATAACGTCATAACCAAAGAACACATGGCTAAGGACAATTTTTTTAAAAGACTATAGTGCATTTTAATTCCCATAATTTAAGTTTTTATCTGTATCTACTAGGCGGGCAACTGTGAAAAGATTTAGGGTCATGAAACCTAAAGATACTAAGGGTATTCATATCAAGGTCTTCACCGTAGCATACATCCATACACTCAAAAGTGTTGCGAGTCCTAATTACAAATTGGGGATATCCTGAACCAAAATCACGGCAATAACAATTGCAAGTCGCAGCAACAGCGGTAATATTAGCGACTAAAACAAGGCTAATCATTGCTGTTTTTGTTGGGTTTTGTGCAGCGTATCTCATAAGATCGCTAACAGCCTTGAGAGGGGTAACTAAATAGGATGCCCAAGAGGTTGACGGTTTTTCCAACTCAATAGTTTGTGAGGATGTCAAATCAACTTCAGTTTGAGCAACTAATCGAGTTCCCTGTAATCCTGAACGTTCAAGTTTTATATCTGGTTGCGTAGATTGAACCTCTGAGCATAATATCATAACCAAAGAACACATGATTATTGATAATATTTTTAAAAACCGACTTTTCATTTTAAATCCTATTTATTTGACCTGTATGTATGTATTTTTGGCCGTAGAACGGTTTGCTTTGTTTATTTTAAAAACATAAATTAAAGTTGGTTTTTGATTCAAGTAATTTTGACACAAAATTTTCATATTTTTTATTCAAAAAACAAATTCTGTATAACTTCTGCAACAATTAATTCCGATCAAAAATTAGAGACGGTTTCTCCTAATTCTTATTGGTAGATACGTACCTTTATGGGATTTAACCCAACCGTTGCCAATAAATATGGATATATATGGATATATTTATGGATATTTAATTATTTTAAGGGTATATATGGATATATATGGATGTGTTTGTGGATATTTAGATGATCTCCGAAAATTTTACAAATCTGTTATTACCCGTGGATTTGCTGTCTAGTATTAAACGTATTGACGAATTTAACGGGACGTGGAAAGCAACAGCAAATTTATCGCCTGATCGACTATCTTCTCTTCAGAAAGTCGCAACGATCGAAAGTATTGGTGCTTCGACTCGTATTGAAGGGGTAACGTTAACCAACAGCGAGATAGAGACATTTCTGCAAAATCTCAAAACAACATCATTTAAAACAAGAGATGAACAAGAAGTAGCTGGTTATTCAGATTTAATGGCTGTGATTTTTGATCATTTTAGTTCCCTTGATTTAACAGAAAACCACATCAAGCAGCTTCATTCTATCCTGTTAAAATACAGCACAAAAGATGAAAATCATCGAGGCGAATATAAAAAAAATACAAATTCAGTCGGTGCATTTATCGATGGAAAATTGCAAGCAATTATTTTTGAAACAGCAAGCCCCTTTGAAACACCGCTGTATATGGGGTTAGGGGAGCAATGGAACAGGCAACCGACTTAAGGAATCATATGTCCTTTGAAGATAAGCATAGCTTTGTATTTTACTCATTAAGATATCTCCCTTTCCTCAAGTAATCGATATATTGTTGCATTATGGACATTGAAAGTTTTGGCTATTTCTTTGATTGATTTACCTTCCTGTAAAAGCCTGTGAGCCAGCGTCTTTTGTTCATCATTCATTTTTTTTGGTCTTCCAAAACGTACTCCACGTTTTAAAGCTTCCTTCCGGCCAAATGACGTGCGTTCACGAATGAGATCACGCTCAAATTCTGCAATACCAGCAAACACAGTCATGATCATTTTACCAGAATGGGACGTTGTATCAGCCCACGGCTCCGATAAAGAACAAAAAGACGCTTCTGCCGCTTTAATTAATTCTACTAACTCCAGTAAATTCTGGGTTGAACGAGCAAGCCTATCCAATTTCCAAACGACTACAATATCGTTAGGGCGAAGCTGATCGAGCAATCTTTGTAACTCAGGGCGTTCTTTTTTTGATCCAGAAATTTTTTCTTGATAAATACGCCCACATCCAGCTTGGTTTAGGGCCGCTAATTGTAATTCCAAATTTTGATCAGACGTTGAAACCCGTGCATAACCAATTTTCATGATCATCTCTATAATTTGTTTGCAAAACATACAGCAAAAAGATAAAGTTTTGCAACTAACTTTTGCAATAACTTTAAACTACTAAATACTTAACCTGACCTATGATTGCAAAACTCCTAATTTTTGCAACAATAACTTTACCAATGGATCAATATGCCTGTTAGTTTTCTTTCATCCGCTCAACGCGATAATTATGGTCGTTACCCTGATGACCTATCACAGGATTTAATTGCTAATCATTTTTTCTTAGATGATCAAGATCATGAGTGGATAGCAAGCAAACGCGGTGATTTCAGTCGATTAGGTTACGCGTTACAACTCACAACAGTTCGATTCCTTGGCACATTTCTTACAAACATAACAGATGTACCTCCATCTGTAATTGAGCGAATTGCTTCTCAGATTAATATTACTGACTACAAAAGCTGCTTGGTAGCCTATCAAGCCAGTGAGCAACGCTGGCGACATACCGTTGAAATTCGATCACGTAATGGTTATCGTGAGTTTACACAAAAAGGAGTCCGTTTTCGGCTTGGGCGAAGGCTATGTGCACTATGCTGGACGGGAACAGATAGGCCTGGCGCGCTTTTTGACCATGCATTAGCTTGGTTGTGCACCAATAAAATATTACTTCCTGGAGTCACTGTTTTGGAACGCTTTATTGCTGAAATCCGCTCCAGAATGGAATCTAGATTATTGAAAATGTTGGTTAAAGACTTAACCAGTGATCAACAAGAGCGTCTCAACCAGCTGTTAGTTACGAACGATGATGAACATCAATCATTACTCGACAAATTACGTAAAGGACCAGTCAGGGTAAATGCCCCATCACTTGTGAAATCGCTACAACGGGTTGAAATGGCACGTGATATTAGCGTCAAACTACCTTTTTCACGCATACCATCGTGTCGAATTGAAAAACTAGCACGCTTTGCCAACACAGCAAAGATTACTGCCATTAGTCGCCTACCATTTGAGCGAAAAATGGCAACACTTATTGCTTTTGCCCACAGTTTAGAAGCCAGTGCCCAAGATGATGCGCTGGATGTACTTTGCATGTTATTGCGCGATTTGTTTTCAAGAGCCAAGCACAATAATAATAAGACGCGATTGCGCACGCTCAAGGATCTTGATCTAGCAGCTTCTACATTGGTTGATGCCTGCAAATTATTGTTGAATTCAGATTTATCTGATCATGAAATTCGCGATAAAATTTATACAGCAGTAGGATATGACAGGCTTATTCATGCAATTGATGATGTCAGTGCATTAATTCAACCGCCTGATAACGTATTCTATCAAGAGCTTGAGCAAAAGAAAACGACAGTTAAGCGGTTTTTATCTACCTTACTTCGTGTAATCAATTTTGATGCTAATCAGGCAGGAAAGTCAGTGGTTCAAAGTCTTACATGGTTAAAGAGCAAACAAAATGATGAGCCTCCAATGGGTGTGGTTAGAAAATCATGGAAACGCCATGTCGTTGGCAAAGATGGCAAAGTTGATCTAATGGCTTATACGTTTTGTGTTCTTGATAAATTACAAATGGCATTAAAGCGTCGTGATCTATTTGTTACTCCAAGTTGGCGTTATACTGACCCCCGCGCAAATCTCTATTCTGGTGCACAGTGGGAAGCAGTACGTCCTATGATTTGCCATTCATTGAATTTAACAACCGACCCAAAATTAACCCTTGCAAACTTTACGGAAGAACTCGATCAGACTTACCAATTGGTTGCTTCAAATATAGATAATAATCCGTCTGTTCGATTCGAGACAGTAAAAGGTAATGAGGAATTTGTATTAACTCATCTGGACAAGCTTGATGATCCTCCTTCATTAAAAGCTCTGCGTGCAGCAGTAAAGGCCAAGTTACCTCGAGTGGATTTACCAGAAATCATACTTGAAATTGCTACACGAACTGGATTTACTGACGCATTTACTCATCTAAGTGAAGGCAATGCGCGAGCTACTGATTTAACAACCAGCATATGTGCTGTATTACTTTCCGAAGCCTGTAATACCGGACCAGAACCTTTTATTCGTGAGGATGTTCCCGCATTAAAACGTGATAGGTTAGTGTGGGTCGATCAAAACTATATTCGTGATGAGACATTAACTGCCGCAAATGCTATATTGGTTGCCGCCCAAAACCAGATTGGATTAGCTAGAAAATGGGGCGGAGGTGATATTGCGTCGGCTGATGGGATACGTTTTATTGTTGCGGTTAGGACGGTGCATGCTGCACCAAATCCCAAATACTTTAAGGAAGGCCGTGGCGTGACCTGGTACAACCTGGTCTCCAATCAACGCACGGGTTTAAACGATGTCACGGTACCAGGAACCTTACGTGACAGCCTGATACTTTTAGGGGTTGTTCTTGAGCAGCAGACCGAGTTACAGCCAACGCGCATCATGACAGATACTGGAGCCTACAGTGATATTGTATTTGGATTATTTCGTTTGTTAGGGTATCGTTTTAGTCCACGATTGGCTGATATTGGAGGTGCCAGATTTTGGCGTATTGATCCGTTGGCTGATTATGGCAAACTCAATGCTCTTGCAAAAAATCGTATTAATCTTGATAAAGTTACTCCCTATTGGGATGATGTGTTGCGGCTATTAGGCTCACTTAAACTTGGACGAGTTCCTGCAACAGGAATTATGCGCACACTTCAGGTTGGCGATAAACCAACGCGTTTAGCGCAAGCGATCGCAGAAATTGGGCGGATCGATAAAACCATTCATATGCTCAATTATATTAATGACGAATCTTGTCGCCGTGGCACGTTGTTACAGCTTAATCTTAGTGAGGGAAGACATAGTTTGGCACGCGCCGTTTTCCACGGAAAACGAGGAGAACTTCATCAGCGATATCGTGAAGGACAGGAGGATCAACTGGGTGCACTGGGATTAGTTTTAAATATCATCGTGTTATGGAATACGATTTATATGGACGCAGCCTTGAATCAATTATGCAAGGAAGGATTTCCCGTAAACGAAGGAGATGCTACCAGACTCTCCCCTTTCGGCCATGGGCACATAAATATGCTTGGACGTTACTCATTTGCCATGCCGGAAGAGGTTAAGAGGGGTGAATTAAGGCAATTAAGAAATCCAAATGACCCTTAAGTCGGTTGCCTGTTCCATTGCTCCCCTAACCCCTATATGGAGCAGTTAATTCGTTGGTATGATTTCGTTTATCAAAAGAACTGGCATCCTCTTGTTATTGTTTCTATTTTTATCGTTACTTTTCTTGCGATCCATCCTTTTCAGGGCGGGAATGGTCGATTATCCCGAGCCCTTACAACGTTGTTACTTTTAAAAACAGGATATCACTATGTTCCTTTTTCGTCTCTAGAAGGTGTTATCGAAGACAACAAGAGGGATTATTACAAGGCTCTTCAAATGACCCAGAAAACGCTTAGGTCAGCGACGCCGGATTACCTGCCGTGGATGAAGTTTTTCTTTACAATCTTGGAAACTCAAATCTCTAATCTGACCAAACGAACAGATATTTTTCTTCAAATTCAGAAACTTAACCCTTTTGATGAAAAGATTGTAGAGGTAATTCGTACTCAAGGAAAATCGACAATATCAGATTTAACACTGGCGATGGGTGAAAATCGCAACACAATCAAAAGCCATCTTTTCAAGTTAGTTCACGACAAAGTTCTTAAGCAAAACGGTCAAGGCAAAGGAACGTTTTATACTTATTTATAATCGTCCCTTTACACTAACTATAGCCATATTAAATGGTTCTAGCTATATACCTACTCCCCCGCCTCATCAACGGATGGTGTTTCTACAGACTCAATGCCTTCTTCCAAGGATTCATCGTCATCATCATTGATTTTATCACCAGGAATGTGACTGACTGAGACAACGCGTTCATCGTCGGCAATGCGGAAAATTGTTACACCTTGGGTACGGCGACCGGCAATACGGACGTCATGGATTGGGCAACGAATGAGTTTTCCTGCATCTGTGACCAACATAATTTGGTCTTTTTCTTCTACGGGGAAGGATGCCACAACACCACCATTGCGCGTATTCACAATAATGCTATCGACACCAACACCACCACGACCTGTGGTGCGATATTCATAGGCTGATGAGCGTTTGCCATAGCCATTTTCTGTAATCGTCAGAATAAACTGTTCACCGACAGCTAGCTCATCAAAACGTTCTGGCGTTAAACTTCCTTCGACGGTACTTTCATCTTCAGGTGTTTCATCGTCTAACTGACGTATTTTAGAGGCTTGGCGTAGGTATAGATCTCGTTCATCCGGCGAGAGTTTCCCTTGACCCAAAATAGTCATGGAAATCACGTTATCTTTGTCAGACAATTTTACGCCACGTACACCTGTTGAATCACGCCCGGCAAACACGCGAACTTCATCAACGTTAAAGCGAATACATTTACCCAATGCGGTCGAGAGCATTACGTCATCAGCTTCTGTACATGTTTTAACGGCAATTAAGTCTTCGCCTTCATCCAATTTCATGGCAATTTTACCGTTGGCACGAATATTCATAAAGTCAGACAATTTGTTACGACGAACATGACCACGAGAGGTTGCAAACATAATGTGGGTGTTTTCCCAATCTGACCCTTCTTCCGGCAATACCAGAACCGTCGAGACTTTTTCACCGTCACTCAACGGTAACATGTTGATCATCGGGCGTCCCTTCGATGTCGGGCTACCAAGGGGTAGTCGGTAAACCTTAAGGTTATAGACAATTCCTTTGTTGGTAAAGAACATAACAGGGCAATGGGTATTGGCAACAAATAAATCTTGGACGATATCTTCTTCTTTGGTGGTCATCCCTGAACGGCCTTTACCGCCACGCCGCTGAGCCCGATAGGTGCACAACGGAACGCGTTTGATGTATCCTTCCATGCTGACGGTGACAACCATTTCCTCGCGTTGGATTAAGTCTTCCATTTCAACAGCAGAGTCACCCTCTTCGATGCTGGTGCGACGCGGTGATTTAAACTGGTCGCGTACGGCTGTCATTTCATCGCGCATAATGGTCAATACACGATTGCGATCACCGAGAATATCCAATAGATCTTTGATTTGTATCGCCAGTTCATTCAAGTCATTGGCAATTTTCTCACGCTCTAGACCTGTTAAACGGTGGAGGCGCAAATCCAAAATAGCTTGAGCCTGAGCATCTGTTAGGCGATAAGTTGTTTGCCCTTCGACAAAGGATCCATTTTCATCAACGATTGCCAGCAGAGGGGCAACGGATTCTGCCGGCCAATCCCGTGCCATCAATTGCTCTTTTGCAATGACGCGATCAGAAGCTTTGCGGATTAATTCAATGATGGGGTCAATGTTGGCAACAGCAATAGCCAAACCGACAAAAAGGTGAGCTTTTTCACGAGCCTTTGCCAGCTCAAAACGTGTGCGGCGCAAAATTACATCTTCGCGGAACGCTAAAAAGGCTGACAAAATTTGCTTAATTGACATTTGCTCTGGGCGACCATGATTCAAGGCCAGCATGTTGACGCCAAAGGAAGTCTGGAGCTGTGTAAAGCGGTACAATTGGTTTAATACCACATCAGCAACTGCATCCCGCTTGAGTTCAATCACAACGCGAACACCGTCACGGTCGGATTCATCGCGCAAATCAGAAATGCCTTCGACGATCTTTTCTTTGACGATTTCGGCGATGCGCTCAACAAGACGGGCTTTGTTAACTTGGTAGGGAATTTCATCAATGATGATGGCTTCCCTTTCACCGCGCACAGTCTCAGTGTGGGTTTTTCCACGCATGACGATGGATCCACGACCCGTGCGGAACGCTTCGTATATTCCTGTGCGACCAACAATGATACCGCCGGTTGGAAAATCAGGGCCGGGGATAATCTGCAACAGATCTTCGACTTCAAGGTCAGGATTTTCAATTAAGGCACAGCATGCGTCAATGACTTCACCTAAGTTATGGGGCGGAATATTGGTTGCCATACCAACAGCGATACCGTTTCCGCCATTGACAAGGATGTTGGGGAATTTCGCAGGGAGAACTTTTGGTTCAACCGTAGAATCATCATAGTTGGGCTGAAAATCAACGGTATCACGGTCAATATCTTCCAGGAGTTCATGAGCCGGACGACTGAGACGAGCTTCGGTATATCGTTCTGCTGCCGCGGGGTCGCCGTCCATGGAACCAAAGTTACCTTGACCGTCAATCAGGGGGACGCGCAGGCTGAAATCCTGTGCCATACGAACCATAGCATCATAAATTGCCATGTTTCCATGGGGGTGATACTTACCCATAACGTCTCCGACGGTACGGGCTGATTTACGGTACGGGCGGTTATACTCATTATTCGCTTCTTTCATCGCATACAAAATACGACGATGCACCGGTTTCAAACCGTCACGGACATCCGGCAACGCGCGCGACACGATGACGCTCATGGCGTAATCGAGGTACGAGCGCTTCATTTCATCTTCAATGGCAACGGGCTTAATGTCGGTTGAAAGGACAGCGTTAGTCATGAGTTACCCTCACTAAATTTAAGAAAGATCAGCAGAATTAAAAATTAACACAATGATTTAGAATGGGATATCATCATTTAAATCATCAAATCCCTTGGCTCCTCCTGCTGGTGGTAGGCTAAAAGGGTCACTGTTAGCAGAAGATGATCCCAGCGGAGAAGAATCAAAATCGTATCCGCCTTCAGAGGATGAACTGCTATTACCAGAGCTACCCATCAAGGTCATTTCACCACGATAACGTTGCAAGACAACTTCGGTTGTGTATTTCTCTTGACCTTGTTGGTCTGTCCATTTGCGTGTTTGAAGGCTGCCTTCGATATAAACTGAAGATCCTTTTTTTAAGAAACGCTCAGCCACATCACCCAAACGATCGTTAAAGATCACAACGCGGTGCCATTCTGTTTTTTCTTTGCGCTCGCCTGTGTTTTTATCTTTCCAAGATTCACCCGTGGCCATGGTAAACGTTACAATTTTTGATCCGTCGGGGCTGTTGCGAACCTCCGGGTCTTTACCCAAACGACCGACCAAAATCACTTTATTTACAGAACCACTCATTCCTCATATCCTCAAAAAATATACACGTATTGTTATAGTTATACGAAACTATGGATTAAAAAGCTATCCCCAAAATACTTTCCCTCAAACAATCTTTATGTAACTATAAACACGGAGGTGCCCCATGAAAACAACACAAGAAATTCGATCAATCGTCCATAATAATCAACGTCTTGATCTGTTTTATAGTTGGCCAAAAGAGAATGGTAAAAAATGGCCTGTGGTTCTTATTTTTTCCCCGTGGTCTGGGCGTGATCATTTTGCTGAACACAAAGCTCATTGGTTGTCTCGTATGGGATATATTGCTGTTGCTGTGGATCTTTATGGCGAAGGAAAAACAGGGGAAACAAGGGAAGAGTGTTCTGCCTTGATGATACCTTTTGTTAACGATCGTGCTTTTTTGCGTGATCGCATCAAGGCAATTATCGACCATGTTAAGCAAGATTCAGCGGTTGATTCATCCAAAGTTGCTGCGATCGGCTATTGCTTTGGCGGCCTGTGTGTTCTGGATGCGGTACGTAACAACCTGGGGTTGTGTGCCGGTGTCAGTATTCATGGTCTGTATGGAAAACCTGATTATAACTTACCGACAGTCTATTCAGCCAAGGTTTTAACACTACATGGGCAAAAAGACCCAATGATCAGTCGTGATGATGTATCAGCCCTGCAAGACGAACTTCAAAACGCCGGTGCAGATTGGCAAATGATGACCTATGGGCTGGGATATCATGCCTTTACCAACCCAGAGGCAGATGATCCTGATTTTGGTACAGTTTTTAATGCTGATCTGGATGATCGGACAACAAAATATGTGACAGCCTTTTTAACAGAGGTTTTATAAGTGATGAGAGCTATTCTCTTTTTAACTCTTTGCGTCATAACGCCTGCTCATGCAAACGCGGGTTTGCCAATGCTATTTGTGATATGGCCCATTTTTTTATTTGCACTCATTCCTGTTATTCTTATAGAAAGTCTTGTTTTTAAATTTAAAATGCCGGAACTAAAATGGAAATCCATTTTCTCTAGTGTTGGGATAGCTAACATTATATCAACCGTTATCGGAATTCCTATAACTTGGGTTGTGTTGGTGCTTATCCAATTGATCACACCAGGTGGTCAAGGCACATATTCCGGACTTAGTAACCCAGTAATAGGTCTATTATCTGTGACATTACAGGCTCCGTGGCTTTTACCCTATGAATCACAGTTTTATTGGATGATTCCGTGTGCTTTTTTGTTTTTAATGATTTTTTTCTTTATCATGTCGATTTTCTCTGAACGTTGGATTCTTTTCAAAATGCTAAAAAAATCTTACTCTATCAACCAACAAGAAACAGACAACATCACCCTTAAAGCAAATGTGTATTCCTATTTATTTTTAATAAGTTGTTCTGCGATAATTTTTTATTATCGAGAAATTTACAGCCAATTTGTGGTTAGTTTTGCTGCCTTTGTGAATAAGATTTTTTAAAGGTATTTTTGGATAGTAAGAAAAACCTTAACTTATCAAGGATTTTCATAAAACTATGGCAATTGAATTTTCTTTAGGTGATGATATAGTTAAAGGATCTAAAAGCAATTCGGAGAGGGTTTTTATGGCGATGGATACGGATTTGAGACCACGCATCACAGTTGTCGGTGTCGGAGGGGCAGGTGGCAACGCAGTTAATAATATGGTGAGAGCTAAACTTGAGGGTGTTGAGTTTGTTGTGGCAAACACGGATGCTCAGGCATTAGCTCAGTCATTGGTGAATGCGGAAAACCGTATCCAACTCGGACTTGGGGTGACGCAAGGTCTTGGTGCTGGGTCAAAGCCTGATGTCGGGCGTTCAGCTGCCGAGGAATCCCATGATGATATTACAAAACTCATCAAGGGAAGCAACATGGTTTTCATCACGGCCGGTATGGGCGGTGGAACAGGTACGGGAGCCGCACCTGTTATTGCGCGTGCTGCACGTGAGTTGGGGATTTTGACTGTTGGTGTTGTCACAAAACCGTTCCACTTCGAAGGATCTCACCGTACCCGTACTGCCGAAAGAGGAATTGACGAGCTGCAACAGTATGTTGACACGCTGATCATCATTCCAAACCAAAATTTATTTCGTATTGCTAATGAGCGCACAACGTTTGCCGATGCCTTTAAAATGGCCGATGATGTTCTGTATTCCGGTGTGCGTGGCGTCACTGATTTGATGATTATGCCTGGTTTGATTAACCTTGACTTTGCTGACATTCGTGCTGTTATGGCCGAAATGGGCAAAGCCATGATGGGGACAGGTGAGGCTCAAGGTGAGCGTCGTGCTCTTGATGCTTCTGAGGCTGCGATTTCGAATCCGTTGTTGGATGATGTCTCGATGAAGGGTGCTCGTGGTGTCTTGATCAATATCACCGGTGGTTTTGACATGACATTGTATGAAGTTGATGAAGCGGCTAACCGTATTCGTGACGAAGTTGATCCTGATGCGAACATTATCTTTGGTTCAACCTTTGATGAAAAATTGAACGGCACTATGCGTGTTTCTGTTGTTGCAACGGGTATTGGTGATTTTAAGCCGGCCCATGCAGGACTAACCGCAACGTCCCATAAAGCTACAGAATCTGAGCAAACTTCAGCTCCATCCTTTGGTGGGTCTAGTTTCGCTCATCGTGATTTTGGCTTTGGCGTATCCGGTTTTACACCACCCAAGGCAGAAGAAAGTCACCCAGAAACGGTTGTCACAGAAGAATCAGCTATAGCATCCGTTAATGAAGAGCTGAATGCTGTTGAAAATACCGTGGCTCATGAGGATACCTCAGAGGTTATTCTTGATCTGCAAGCGAACCAGGAGCCAACAACGGTTGATTTGCTGAATGATATTGTTGCTGACTTAGGTCAAACACGGGATAAAGTTGATGCAATTCAACCAACACCTGAGCCTGTTTTATCGGCAAAACCAGCTGTTGCTACTGAACCTCAAGGGACAGAGAAAAAGAAATCTATTTCTTTGTTTGAGCGTTTTACAGGGGTTTCTCGTAATAAGACGCAAGCTGAGGATGAACCACAGCGAGCAGCACCTTCTATTATTTCAACGGCTCAGCAATCCCCTGAAGAAGATGGGGATATTCTGGAAATTCCGGCATTTCTTCGTCGCGAAGGATAAGGATGTGAAACTAAATGCCAAATTAACTTGGGCGAATGGCGTTTAGTCTCTTAAGTTTAGGTACGGAGGGTATGATGAATAAAGTTCTTTTTCTTGTTCCTGTTATTGGATTGATTCTCAGCGGTTGTGAAACCGCTGAAGGATTTGGGCGTGACCTGAAAAAAGCGGGTTCTGCTATTGAGAGAAAAGCGAGCCGTGGTGATGCTGTTTCTGAGCCACCAGAGTCGAAAAAAACGCACTATTATGATCGCTAGTTATTGAATAGCTATAGTCGTTTCAGTTAAGTTTGATTCAGTTAACTGAAACGACTATGGCCTCATTTTCTGACAAGAATTCTGCAGAGAAAGCCTGCTATTCTTGTCATTTTTATCAAAAAGTCAACGCATATCTTTTGCCATAATTTCGACTTTTTCATTTTGTTTGGGTATCGTAAATCCTCTACCCTTTAAAAATCTTAAAATTCCCCTAACCCGTCAATTAAGATAAATTTAACTAAAATTATATCATTATAAGTATAGTTAGAACCATTTAATACGGCTACAGGAGCAGAGACGCTGCAACGCATAGCCGAATTATAAGGGGGCGGCTATATATAAACATCAGAGGGGGATTTTATTATGAGTGATTTTGTTCGAAGCCGTTTGTTCTTTATCCTAACAATGGTGTCACTGTCTATTGCTCAAGGATTAGTTGTTCACGCCGGTCAAACCGCAACAAATAAATTGAATAAGATCCTCCCCTCTCCTGTTGCTCTGGATATTTTGAAAACTTATCCTTAAGAAAAATCCAGACATAGAGCTTGGCGTGTGCTGTCAGCTAAAAGGGTTTTATGTGAATATTGAGGATGTCGACACTCAAGAATTACGTCTTGATTTGTCTGTCGCAACAGCTCTTTTTGTTCAGCTGTAAAGCACCAGCGAATAAAATGAACCGATGATGTCTTACCATCAGCGGTGGTTCGCTCAAGGTCATTTTCTGGTTGCCCGATGACTTCTTGACCGGCAAATTTTAAGGCAAGACTAAATTCAAAATGTCCTAATACGGATAACCTTTGAGCACGTATCACAGGATCTGGGATCTCAATCATGACGGTTGCAACCCACTCGTTCCCTTGAGGGACAAGAGGAGCATAGGCAGCAAGCTCGTCCTTAATTTGCTCGTCTCCACCCTTTTCAATATAAAGCATTTCCTGAATTTGCCATAAAAGAGTCTCGCGATTTTCAAAATAACACGTAACATCCTCACCCAAGGTAACTCGCCTATTTTTCTTTAAAGCCAGAATGCGGTGTCGCCATTGGTGACGTTGCTGTGTAAAGGTCTCAAGATTGAGAATGTCTGTTTTCTGAATCATTTCTGCCATCCATAAGCTTGGGCTAAGACAAACACGGGGTGTGTTGTTGTGATGGTGTGGTCTGGGGATAGGGCATCTAGCCCTTGAATAATGTGTTCTCCTGCCAAAGGACATTCTGAGAGAACTTGTGTGCTACTATGCGTAAGAGTCGTCCTTGCCGCGGGTTTTCCTACTTTTAGGGCAACGTCAAAATGATCAACCATCGTACCCCAGCTTCCCCCATGCCCAGAACATCTCTCAAGGGTAGAAACGTCGAGATTGGGGATGAGTTTAAGCATCTCTACAGCTTTATGTCCCATGTTTTGTGCTCGAGAATGGCAAGAGATATGTGCGGTAACACGTTGTTCTAGAGCTTGAATTCCCGCAGCTAGACCTTTGGTCTTGGCTAATTTGACAATGTATTCAGCGATATCAACGGTATGTTTGGCAAGTTTAGCAACCAAAGGATTATCTGTTAGCAACGGCCATTCTTGTTTAAGCATTAGGGCACAAGACGGTATTAAAGCCATGACAGTGTATCCCTTGTCGATCCACTGGCATAGCTCAGCTGCAACGATCTCTGCCTGATGAACGACAGCGGGGATGTTCCCTTGCTCTAGTTTTGGCATCCCACAGCATCCGGGATAAGCAACCTGAACATCGACGCCGTTCTTTGCTAAAATATAACGTGTTGCTAGCCCTAGATCTGGTTGATGATAGTTGCCAAAGCAGGTTGCATAAAGGACAACTTTTTCACCAAAATGAGGTGCATTTTGATTGATTGGCTCCGGGTCTTTGGCTTGTGACATTAAGGTTGAGGAAGAAAACTTGGGAAGGTTGGCACGACGGTCAAGGCCAACGGTTTTCTCGATCAGGGTGCGTCCCACTTGATTGTCCGTGCTGGTCAACCAATTAACAACAGGTGCTAGTGTTGTTCCCAATGAGCCATTGCGATCCATTTCAGCAAGCTGATTTTGAATCGTTTTCTTGGGATAAGCATAACGGTAGCGTAGCATTAAATGGGGAAAATCAAGATTAAATTCATGAGGAGGGACATAGGGGCATTTTGTCAAATAACACATGTCACACAGGGTGCATTGATCAACGACACCAGGGAACTGATCGCTTGAAACAGCATCTAATTCACCTGTTTTTGACTCATCAATTAGATCAAACAGTTTTGGAAAAGAATCGCATAGATTAAAGCATCGTCTGCAGCCATGGCAAATGTCAAAAACACGACGCATTTCCTCATCGATCTTCTCGGGATTTGTAAAATCAGGGTTTTGCCAATCTACTTTGTGACGGATTGGAGCGTCAAGACTACCTTCGTACATTGGACATTCAATTATATAATTAAGCTCTATACCTCATTCAACTACTAGAAAACCAAGGTGAATGACTATCAATCAAATGAGAGAGCAAGCACTCGTTATCGTTGTTCCAGGTTTTTTCCAGGGTGATAAGAAGTGCTTGCCGGGAAGCCTTAGGCGGCTTCCTTTAGGGTTTCGAGTGCGCGTTGGAAACGGCCGGCATGTGATTTTTCTGCCTTTGCCAATGTTTCAAACCACTCAGCAATTTCATCAAATCCCTCGTCACGAGCAACTTTCGCCATTCCGGGATACATGTCTGTGTATTCGTGGGTTTCACCAGCAATTGCTGCAATCAAATTTTCTTCGGTTGAACCGATTGGTAATCCTGTTGCCGGATCACCAGCAGCCTCTAAGAATTCAAGATGACCATGCGCATGGCCTGTCTCTCCTTCGGCTGTTGAGCGAAATACGGCGGAAATATCGTTATATCCTTCGATGTCTGCTTTTTGTGCGAAATACAAATAACGACGATTTGCTTGAGATTCGCCAGAAAAAGCATCCTTTAGATTTTGTTCTGTTTTTGACCCTTTAAGCATGATCTATTTATCCTCTATGCTGTAGTTATTGTTGAAATTCTAAAGGATTACCTGAAAATGTCAATGATTACCTTTGACCTTAGGCAGGCCCCCAATAGCGAACGCGTCCGGTATCAACATGGACAAACTGTGCATAGCGACCAACACCCCCTGATTTTAAGGATTTTGCGGCTTGTTGGACTTGTCGCATGGTTCGATTCGGAATCATAATATCGGCGGCTTTACCGCATAAATGTTGGCTATTACTCGCAACGCCACAACTTTTAGATCTCAGTGCAGCATTGGTTTTTGGCGAGCGGTATCCTGAAATCAAATGAATCGGTTGTGTTGAGTCTGTTTTATGTTGAATAGCATGAATCAGATGAATTAAATCGGGGTCAATGTCATATTCTTGATTTGTTCGATGATCGCGA
This sequence comes from Candidatus Paracaedibacteraceae bacterium, assembly GCA_019636035.1. GTDB lineage: Bacteria > Pseudomonadota > Alphaproteobacteria > Paracaedibacterales > Paracaedibacteraceae > Paracaedibacter. The sequence goes on along the minus strand of JAHBYI010000001.1, from coordinate 488,765 downwards.
AAGTGATATCTGAGTTCAGCCATGGCCTGAGGATTAAGCTGACCATCTATCCAAAAGAGGCAATTTTTTAACGTCTCACCCGTGTGTGTATTATAAAAACTCAGTTTTTTCTCAAAAGTAGGTAGTGATGCTGAGCCGGATAAAGCCAAGGCAGGAGTTGTTGCGACAACAAGGCCGAGGGATGCCATTCCTCTTAGGAATTGGCGACGTTCAATTGTTATTTTAGACAAAGGGGGCATGTCAGCCCGGATCAACTTAGACACTCATCTTTCCTTATATTCCACTGCTTATCAATTGGTTATAGCTTGATTTCACTTTATTTGTCAAATCGGCAGGGCAAAGATGTTGCATTTTTTGAGTAAAAGCAGTACGTTACGGATTATATACTGCTGGATGGAAAACAAATGATGCAAAATAGGGCTGAAAAAATTCAAGAAGAACTTAGATCTGTTGCTGATCAAGCAAAATCGTGGCCGTTTGAAGAAGCAAAACGGATTCTTGAACGGATTGGCCATAAGACACCGGAAAAAGGATATGTTCTTTTTGAAACAGGGTATGGCCCTTCTGGATTGCCACACATCGGTACCTTTGGTGAGGTTATGCGAACAACCATGGTACGCAAGGCTTTCCAGATTCTAAGTGATATCCCGACGCGCCTTTTTTGTTTTTCTGATGATATGGATGGGTTGCGCAAAGTTCCGGATAATGTCCCCAATCAAGAGATGCTCCGCCAACATTTGAATAAACCGCTAACGCAGGTTCCTGATCCGTTTGAGCAATTCGAGAGTTTTGGTCATCATAACAATGCCATGCTGCGTCGGTTTTTAGATTCATTTGGTTTTGAATACGAATTCCAGAGCTCATCTGATTGGTACAAAAGTGGTCGTTTTGACGAGTACTTAAAGCTTGTTCTGGCTCATTATGATGAGGTTATGGGTGTTATGCTCCCCTCTTTGCGAGAGGAACGTCGCCAAAGTTACAGCCCGTTTCTACCGATTTGCCAAGAAACAGGTGCCGTTCTGCAGGTTCCTGTTGTTAGTCGTGATCTTGCCGCCGCAACCATCACTTACTGCGATGAAAAGACAGGCCAACTTATTGAAGTGCCGGTAACCGGTGGACACTGTAAACTACAGTGGAAAGCAGATTGGGGAATGCGTTGGCGTGCGTTTGACGTGGATTATGAAATGTCTGGAAAAGACCTTATTGATTCTGTCAAACTATCAACTCAAATTTGTCGTATTATTGGGGGGCGTCCTCCTGAAAACTTTACTTATGAACTCTTTTTGGATGATTTGGGGCAAAAAATATCGAAGTCAAAAGGAAATGGCTTAATGATTGATGAGTGGCTCAAGTATGCACCGGATGTTAGTCTTGCCTATTACATGTTCCAAGCTCCTCGTAAGGCTAAACGTCTGTTTTTTGATGTGATTCCAAAGCATATGGATGACTATTTAACACATTTAGCTAAATTCGAAGGTCAAGATCCACTTCAGCAACTTGATAATCCTGTATGGCATATTCATCAAGGGAAACCGCCAAAGGCTGAAAGTGGTTTGAGTTTCTCAATTCTTTTGAACTTGGCCAGTGTCTGTAATGCAGAAGATCCATCAACTTTATGGGGCTTTGTCTCACGTTATCAGCCAAATGCGACACCAGAGACTCTCCCCTTTTTAGATAAGCTCATTAAGCATGCCATTGCTTATTATCATGATCGTGTTTTGCCGGATAAAGTTTATCGTGCACCTTCTGATCTTGAACGGGCTGCTTTGGAGGATCTGTTGTCAATATTGATCGCAATGGATAAACAGGCATCAGCTGAGGAAATTCAAACAGCTGTCTATGAGGTCGGTAAACGTCATGCATTTCCAGAGCTACGGGCTTGGTTCTTATGTCTCTATGAAGTTCTTTTGGGACAATCTGAAGGGCCACGTATGGGGTCATTTATCGAACTCTATGGTATGGATGAGACGATTAATCTAATCAAATCGAAACTTGCGTAGTCTTATGGCTGACCTCTTGGTTCAGTCAATGCACACATCGTTTCTCAGTGCCTGGTTTTGGCAGCAATTGAGGAGAGGGTAATTTGCGGCTATCTTTGAAATGGGTTTTTTGATGATTAAGAAATTTCTCTATTTCATAGATAAACGGGTTGAGTTATTTGGTGGTGCTCAATATAAGACTTTTGGCCTTTTTGGGGTACTGAATTTTCCCTTAAGCCATCTTGTTTTAGAAGCCATGGGGACAGATGAAAGTATTCTTGCCCGATTTCTTGCAACAGTCGTCTGTTTGCCTTTGATTTTTGTCCAATACTGGCCTGCTTCTTTAAAGAAATATCTCAATTTATATTGGATTTTGACTTTATTGTATTGCTTGCCGATATTTGGTGTTTATACCTTGTTATTGAATCAATTATCGCTAGATTGGCTTTTAAATTTATCCCTGAGTTTATTTATTTTATTTCTCCTTGTTGATTATGTTTTATTACTGATCATATATGGGGTTGGTTCTCTTATTGGTGTCTGGTTATTTTATAGTTTTCATCCCGATGTTATTCTGTTCCCAGAAATTCCCCCTAATTTTGTATACGTTTATATATCGATGCTTCTGCTTGGGTGTATTTTCGCGCGTAAAAAAGAAAAAATCGTACATGATCGTTTGGAGACGATTAAGCTTTTAGCGGGAACTGTTGCACACGAAATGCGCAGTCCTTTGATGGCAATGTCAATTACATCGCATGGATTGAAAAAATACCTGCCTCAGCTTATTGATTCTTATGTTGCGCTTGGCGATAGAAAACTGGCAGATTCTCAACTGATGTTTTTAAAGCAGGCTCCGCTAGATTTAGAACGAACGGGCAGAAATGCGAGTCTTTTCATTGATATCCTGTTGATGAATCTGAAAGAGGATTTAAAGGAAAATAACAATACGGTTTGTTCAATGGAAAAGTGTATTGATGATGTACTCAATACTTATCCCTTTATGGCCAATGATCTCAGTAAAATTCAGTTAGAGCCATCAACAAATTTTAACTTTATGGGAGATGAGATTTTGATTCGCCACATTTTTTATAATCTCATAAAGAATAGTGTTTTCTCTATTAAATCGGCGCATAAAGGTGAAATTTTTATCTCATGGAAAATTGAGAATAATAAGGGTATTGTCAGATTCAGAGACACAGGTCTGGGAATTTCACCTGATCATCTTTCTCATATTTTTGAACGTCTTTATAGCCAAACAAAGTATGGAACGGGTATTGGATTAGCGTTCTGTAAGATGGTTATGGATCATTTACAGGGTGATATAAAATGTTTTTCTGAATTTGGCCAATATGCAGAATTCCAGCTCACATTTCCTTTAGCTCTGCCCCATTAATATTGATTAATCAACTCGATATTTCTATTCAGATAAATCATACTAAAACTGTATTTCACTTACTTATATGAGGTTAAAATGCAGCGTTGTGATAAAGTGTCTCGCTATGGTGCAGAGTTTCTGGGGGCAGGGATTCTTGTTATGATGGGAGTTGGCAGTGCCGTTTTCGCAGGGCCTTCAATTGGTGCTTTGGGTATTGGTTTGACCTTTGGGTTAACGCTGATGTTTTTAATTTATATGATTGGCACAAAGTCCGGATGCCATATCAATCCTGCGGTTACACTGATGATGTTCTTGACGGGGCATACAAAGTTGATTGACGCTATTTTCTACATTATTGCGCAATTAGCCGGAGGCATCGTTGGTGCTTATGCCATTTACATGGTTGCGATGGGCAAGGCTGAATTTTCTCTTGCAGCTGGTTTTGCCTCGAATGGATTTGCTGAGCACTCGCCTGCCGGATATTCCATGCATGCTGTTATGCTGGTTGAATTCCTTATGACATCTGTCTTATTGATGGCTGTGGCATCGACGCTGAATAAGGATTTTCCTGCCGGATTTTCAGGATTAGTTGTTGGATTGGTTCTTGTTGCAATCCACTTGGTCAGTCTTCCTGTCAGCAACACTTCTGTTAACGTTGCACGGTCTCTGGGATCAGCCTTTATTGAAGGGGGCTGGGCAATGCAGCAATTGTGGGTTTTTGCCGTGGCACAAGCCGCAGCAGCGGTTTTTGTTGCAGCACTCCATAAATGCTTTTTAGGGTGTTCTCGTTGCTCTGAATAGAGAGTAAAATCCCCCGATACTCCATCAAAAACTGAGTGGCTTTAGGTATAGTCGTTTCCAGGGTCACCTCATGAAAATTTTTGAGAAAGAATTTGCTTGAGATAGACAGAGCTCCAACCAAAAGATTTTTTAATGGAATCCTTTAATATCCCTGGGATGGCTAAACTTTATGAATGAGCATTTCCTACACGACAAGATCGTAAATTCATTGTGATCTTAGCGGAAGCAAAATACCTTATGTCTATCATGGTATTTATAACAAAACATAATCTCACAGTTGAGGTTGTTCATGATTACTAAATTGTTTCGAAAAAAAACGTTCCTTGTAATATTTATTCTGGGGACTACACTCATTTGGGGCGCGATCAAACACAGTGATCTGCCCTCAAGTTATAGAACCGTTCATCATGTGTTGTATGACTACTATTTTCCAGCAAATGAAGAGCTAACCTATATACAAAAGGCTAAGCGAATTTTGTTTCGGGAGGTTCAATGGTATAAGTTGAGTGGAAATCAAGATATCAAACAGCTATTAAACCCTCTAAGAAGGCTTAAAGACCATGTTCCTGATCGCATAAAAGAAGAATTTCCAGATATATTTAAACAAGGGTTTTATGGGGTCAGTTCTGATCGACAGGAACAGTTTGTTAATGCGATTTTTGCAGATTCCTCCCCAGAATTTCGGCGGCAGATTTTCAAATTAAGGCAAATCTGGCTTTATATTTTATATTCATCTCCTTTAGTTGAAGAATTATCAGAAGTTCCTAGTAAGCCAGAAGAACCTCCTGTATTCGATGTTAACTTAGATCTACCTCCCTCCAGGTTGCTTATTCATAAGGATGAGATTATCCATCAAGATGGTGAAATCGATTATTTGGTTATTGGGAGTGGGCCGGCAGGAAGCGTTATTACTCATGAATTAGCTAGAAATAAGCCAAACTGTAACGTTGTCTTGGTTGAATCCGGTTCATTTGTGGTTCCTCAAAGTACAATCACTGAATTTAATTCTAATCTGATGGAATCATTAAATTTACGTCAGTCGATCTCTGGTGGGTTAGTGATTCGCAATGGAGCTACTGTTGGGGGTGGAACAACCGTTAATATTGATCTCGCTTTTTCTCCAGAATTGCCACAGATTCAAAACAAACTATCATCCTGGGTCAATAGCGGTGCATTAGATAAGACATTTTTTCACAAAAATCATAATGATTGGAAAAAATTAAAAGAGGCCTATCAATGGGTCCAACAAACGGTTCATACGCGCCATGTCGATTCAGATGAAATTAATCGAAATAATAGAATTTTATTTGATGGGGATCCTCTTGCAAAAACTTATGATTTAAATTCACGCAAATTATCTGATGGAGTGAATGTTCCAAAAGTATCTGCTGTGGAGGCCTTGATTGTTCCTGCACTAAAGGGTGGCGATTCCTATAAAGGGCGCTTGAGTTTGATTTCCGATGCAAAGGTTGACCAGCTTATATTCGATCAAAACAATCCAAAACTAGTTACAGGGGTTCGTCTTCAGTTTATGACTCCTTTAAATAAACCCTATGTTAGAAAAGACCTGAATGATTTTAGACAGTCTGCCGGATATCATGCAATCATTAAAGCTAAAAATGTTATTTTAAGTGCAGGAACTCTAGGATCTTGCGAAATATTACTGAGATCTTCTGTTAAAAATAACCAGATCGGACGTGGAATTATTGCGCATCCTTCTATGGGAATTATCGGGATGTTTAATCATGAGATTAACGTGTTGGATGGTTTATCTGCTTCTGTTTATGCCCCATCCTCCAATGGAGAGTATTTCTTTGAAGCAATGTCTGCTGACCCAAGGTTTATTGCTATTGTTCACCCCGGAAATGGCCATGATATTCTGAAAACAATCAGACGATTCAAGAAACTTGGGGGATTTGGAATTATGCTCATAGATGAAAGTTCCCCTCAAAATAGAATTTATATAGACCAAAAAACAAATAAAGTCGAAATTGACTATAAACTAACTGAGTCTGATAAGAATCGATTGAGACAAGGATTAATAGATGCCGTTAGGATTCTAATATCTCAAGGCGCAAGTTATACATTTGTCCCAACAGCAGAAAAATTAAATACAACAGGAACTTTCTCTCCTTTTAAATCAGTAGGCGAAGCTACAATAGCCATTAATCAGATGAAATTTATAGATGGTTTAAATTATTTATCGTCCGCGCATCTTCAGGGAAGTAATAAACTTGGATCATTACCAAACTCGTCGGTTGTTTCTCCCAAGTTTAAGGTCTGGGATCAGAGCACGGGACATGAAATCGATAATTTATATGTTTGTGATAGTAGTGTGTTTCCTACATCTGTTGGAGCCAACCCAATGCAGTCTATCTATACCATAGCAAAATTGTTTGTCGATAGGCTCATCTTCAAAGCTTAGGTAATTAGGGGTAATTGGGGTGATTAGCCCGAATTATAGGATTCATTCTTCTTGACACGACAGCTTCTTTACTGGATCATCACCTATCCAGAAACGTACTGGATTATCAATAAGCCTCTTTATATCTTCTGAGCTGTAGTATAACGTCAATTCGATACTTGGAATGCCGTTTTTGTAGGACAGAATAGTTTGTAGAACGTCCAATTGCGCATTACCATAGTCTTCAACTTTCATCACGACCTCTTTTCCTATAAGTACTTTTGATCGTGATTTTCTCCTTTTTTCTAAATTTTTACACTATTTTTTTCATGAGGTGACCCTGTAGTCGTTTCGGTTAAGTTTGATCCGGCTAACTGAAACGACTAAAATTATTGTAACTCCGGAATATTTTTATATTGTTCCAATGCTTCCGGATTAGCTAATGATTCAACATTTTTAATGGGATCATTATGCACAGCTTTACGAACGGCTATCTCAACAATTTTTCCATTTTTTGTTCTGGGTATATCTGTGACTTGAATGATTTTGGCAGGTACATGCCGTGGCGTTGTATTTTGTCTAATCTGGTGTTTAATTTTTGTCTTTAGCTCGTCATTAAGCTGAATTCCATCTTGGAGTTTTACAAAAAGAACGACACGAACGTCGCCTTGCCAATTTTGACCAATAACAATGCTTTCTAGAATCTCGGGGATTTGCTCTACTTGGCGATAAATTTCAGCTGTACCAATCCGAACACCTCCGGGGTTTAGGACTGTGTCAGAGCGTCCATAGATAATCAAGCCATCATGAATGGTTATTTCGACAAAATCGCCGTGGTGCCAAACATTCTCATAAGTGCTGAAATAAGCATTATGGTATTTTTTCCCATCCGGATCATTCCAAAAACCAATCGGGCGAGATGGAAAAGGTGCTGTACAAACCAATTCTCCTTTTTTGTGCAGAACTGCCCTGCCCTCTTCGTCAAAAACCTCAACCTTCATACCCAGTCCCCTACTCTGTAATTCACCTCGCCAGACAGGTAGAATGGGATTGCCCAAGGCAAAACAAGAGATAATATCTGTTCCGCCTGAAATTGATGCTAAACAAAGGTCAGATTTAATGGCATGGTAGACGTAGTCAAAAGCCTCAGGAACCAGAGGTGACCCCGTTGACAGAACCATTTTTAACCGATCAAAGCGGTGATTAAGGTTTGGCTGAACTCCTGCTTTCATTAAGCTGTCTATAAACTTTGCTGACGTTCCAAAATGCGTAATCTTCAGGTCATCAGCTTTAGATAACAAACTATCAGGATAAGGATAAGCAGGGTTCCCATCGTACAGCATGAGGGTTGCTCCACTAGCCAATCCGGAAACAAGCCAATTCCACATCATCCAGCCGCATGTGGTGAAGTAAAAAAGTCTGTCACCAGGATTAATATTGCAGTGAAATTGATGTTCTTTGAGATGTTGAATCAATGTTCCGCCAGTACCGTGGATAATACATTTAGGCACGCCCGTTGTTCCGGATGAATACATGATAAATAACGGGTGGTTGAATTCAACGTGTTCATAACTAAGATCATGTGCAGGTAGATCCGTAATTTCTTGAAACGGTGTATATGGATGAGGTTCACCTAAGCCAATAAAATCGATAACAACAATTTTTTGAATAGAGGGTATTTGTTCTTTAAGGGGGGTTAGTTTTTCATAATTAGAAAATTTTTTCCCACCATAGGAATAACCATCTGTTGTGATCAGAATCTTAGGCTCAATCTGTCCAAAGCGATCCAGGACACCCTGAATACCAAAATCGGGAGAGCAAGATGACCAAACAGCACCGATGCTTGCTGTTGCTAACATAAACATGATCGTCTCCGGGATGTTCGGCAAATAACCGGCGACACGATCCCCTTTTTTAACACCATTGGCCTTTAGAAATTGGGCGATCTTTGACACTGTTGATTTTAGCTCAGTTTTGCTCACGTCTCTTTGATTTTGTTCTTCGTCCCAGAAAATTATTGCTTGTTCCGGTGCTTTTTCGATTAGATTCTCAGCGTAATTTAATGTTGCAGAAAGAAAGAAAATGGCATTTTTAACATCATGAGCATTCAATAAATAAGGCTTTTGCCCTTTATGACCAAGGATGTGACAATAATCCCAACAGTGAGACCAGAACTCTTCCTGATGATGAATGGAAAAATCGTACAGTGCCTCATAAGTTGGCACGTTAAGGTGTGCCATAAGTTTATGTAAATGCGTTTTCTTGATGTCTGGCTCCCACAATGGTTTACTCATTTTTTTAATGGTTTGCATTGATTGAACCATGCCATTTTCTCCTTGTGTTCAGAGTCTATTCCATCTCTGATTTTTGGCTCTTAGTTATGCTGTAATTTTGTAACTATGCTCATTTTCATTTTTCATGAATCTTGATTCTGCAACCATATCGCTAGCTCGGTTGGATGAGATATTTTTTTCTTCAGCCAAGTTATAAATTTCCATAAGGGTATCATGGATGCCATCCACGTGCTTTTTGACGATTTGCGGATTATAATGCTCCCCTTCATAGGAGACATTGATTAACCCACCAGCATTGATCAAATAATCAGGGGCATATAGAATTCCCTTTTCCTTCAAAAGATCTCCATGCTGAGCTTCTAGCAATTGGTTATTTGCAGCACCTGCAATAACGTTACATCTTAGGCTATCAATGGTCTTGTCGTTGATAACGCCACCAAGCGCGCAAGGCGATAAAATATCACATTCTTCATAAAGAATTTGCGATACATCCACTGATTTCACGCCGTATTGTTGTGTGACTCTTTCTACATTTTCTTTGTTAAGATCTGCAACGACAACCTCTGCGCCATCATCATGTAAGTGCTTTAATAAATACGAACCAACATGGCCAAGTCCTTGTAAGGCTACCTTGGCACCGGATAAACTATTTTTGCCTGATTTCTTTTGATAAGATGTTTTGATTCCGATATAAACACCATAAGCTGTAAATATTGATGGGTCGCCACTGCCCCCATTTTTGTTATCAAGACCAACAACATGGCTCGTTTCTTGATGAATAGATTCCATGTCTGCTGTACTGGTTCCAACATCTTCAGCTGTTATATAGAGACCGTTAAGTTTGTTGACGAATCGTCCAAAAGCTTGCATCAGCTGTGGCGTTTTTATGTGTCGTGGATCACCGATGATAACTGCCTTTCCACCACCCAAATTTAAATTGGCGAGCGCAGATTTATAGGTCATACCACGGGAAAGTCTTAGAACATCGTCTATGGCTTCTTGTTCATTTTGATAATTCCAGAAACGGCACCCACCCAAGGCCGGGCCTCTATTTGTATTGTGAACGGCGATAATAGCTTTGAGATTTGTCTCTGGATCATTTGCAAAACAAATTAACTGATGCTTATCGAAAGCATGGTTAGTAAAAACAGTCATAGATTGATATCCTTATTTTAATGAGTTATCACTCTTAGATTAACTAAGCCTCATTCTTAAGTAAATATTTATCTACGTAAAAGACTGGTGAGACCGTGTGCCGCACTGCTTAAAGTAGAGCGATGAGGTTGTTGCATAGGCATTGGGTGCATTCCTCCTACCATGGGGTGCATGCCATAGGCTTGTTGTGGATGCATGCCATAGGGCTGTGCAGGATACCCTGTTGGCATCATTCCGGGCATGCCACCACAGCTATAACTTTTATTAATGATCCTAACGCCGGGCATGCTTTCAATCCTTTGCACAAGTTGATTCCATTCTTGTTGGCATTGTTGAGGTGGTTTTCCTACACAATTAAATCGTTCAGTTGCCGTTCGCCCTTGCATCATATAAGGATTCAAATGACTGGGTTGATTCCGTTGCGAGGATGCGCCCATTGTACCCATTGCGGCAAAGGCTGCTCCAACCCCTGCGAGAGCTGCGGTGTTGCCGCCGGCAGCTTGCGCTACTGGGGCTGCTGCTGCTGGCTGTGCCGCTGGTGTTGGTGTGGCAGGTGCCGCGCTGATTCTTTGTGGTGCCATATGCATTTCTTTTGGCGATTGGACAGATATGGCTGGCCTAACAATAATTGGCGCAGACTTTTCTTCCGTGGGGGCTGATAATTGGTTGTGGATGCTGTGAGGAGCGGGTGCTGATGTTACCACGGGTGCTGCGGCCGGAGCACTCTGCGTAGATTGAGATGCCGATGTACTTGCTGCAGATTCCCCTCCCATGTTTGGCCAATAGCCACTCCATGGAAGTTCTAAGTTATTTCCGTAAGTTTCGTGCGTTGTTGCAATGATAAGTGCAGCCAACATAAAAACATTTTTTTTCATTGCAAACGTCCCCGTTACGTATCTAATATAAGTATTACACTTAAAGATAAATATTTTATTAAAAATGGTTTTTTTATGAGCGACATTTGTGATTATGTTTCACGTGAAACAGCTGATAAGTTTGCGATCTATCACGATCTTCTTTCATCTTGGAATCGCAATACTGCGCTTGTGCAGTTAGAGACAATAGATCAATTTTATCGCAGGCATATCCTTGATTCTTTGCAATTAATGCCGCTTTTGCCGCAATTTACAAATGCAATAGACCTTGGTACGGGGGCTGGTTTCCCAGGTATGGTTTTATCGATTGCTGGAATTGCTAATATAACGTTATGTGATTCAAATCAACGGAAGATTGTTTTTTTAAATGAACTTTCTCGGTTGCTCGATATGAAGGTGGAGACATTATGCGCACGGATAGAGAGTATTAAGAAATGTGACTATGATCTTGTTTTTTCAAGGGCGTATGCAGACCTTTCAACCCTTTTGAAACAAGTTGTCCATGTTTCACGTGAAACACAAAATCCAGTAACGGGTCTATTTCTTAAAGGAAAAATCATTGATCGGGAAATAGAGCTTGCGTATAAACAATATGATTTTAATTATGAGAAAATTGATAGCATTACGAGTAATGACGGTGTTATACTGAGAGTATATAACATTCGGAAGTTATGATCATATATGGCACATACTATCGCTATAGCAAATCAAAAAGGTGGAGTTGGAAAGACAACGACTACTATTAATCTTGCAACCGCACTAGCTGCAGCCGGGAAAAGAGTCTTGATTATTGATTTGGATCCGCAAGCTAATGCCTCAACAGGGTTGGGTTTATCTAAACAAAATCGCATCATTAGTATTTATGGATTAATTGTTGGTGAGTATACGCTTGCTCAGGCTCTGATAAAGACATCAATTCCAGGGCTTTCAATTATCCCCTCAACGATTGACTTGTTAGGTGCTGAAATAGAACTTGTTGATATGCAAGACCGTGAACGCAGGTTGAAGGATATACTGGCACCCTATGCGAGTATGTTCGATTATATTCTCATTGATTGCCCACCTTCTATGGGATTGCTTTCGCTTAACTCACTTGTTGCAGCTGATCGTGTTTTGATTCCGCTACAATGTGAATACTATGCTCTTGAGGGGTTGAGTTATTTGTTGGGGTCGATTCAGAAGATTAAAAAGAGTCTTAACCCAACCTTAGACCTCTATGGTGTTGTTTTGACGATGTATGATAAGCGTAGCTCTCTTTGTCAAATGGTGGCAACGGATGTGCGACAATACTTGAAAGATAAGGTTTTTGAGACAATCATTCCCCGTAACACAAAGGTTTCGGAGGCACCATCCCATGGGAAACCTGTGTTGTTATATGATTTTAAATCACCGGGATCACAAGCTTATATGTCATTAGCTAAAGAAATATTATTGAGGGATAGAGAATATGACAGTTACAGAATTAAAGCGTCCTAATAAACCAAGTCTCGGCCGAGGATTATCGGCATTATTGGGTGAATCTACCTATGAGCAAAATGAAGGTGCAGTATCAAATCTTGATATGGATATTCATTTAATTCGACCTGGTAAATATCAACCGCGTCGACGATTTGATGATGAACAGCTAGCTTCACTGATCGATTCTGTTAAAACAAAAGGAATTATTCAACCCTTGGTTGTTCGTCCTATTGATATGGATGGGCGGAAAGTTTATGAAATTATAGCGGGTGAGCGTCGTTGGCGAGCTGCTCGGACGCTGGGATTTACAACGGTTCCTGTTGTTATTAAGAATTTTGACGACAAAGAAGCTCTTGAAACGGCGATTATTGAAAATATTCAGCGCGATGATTTGACGCCGATCGAAGAAGCCGAAGCCTACCAGCGTTTAATGAGTGAGTTTAATTATACACAAGAAGAACTTGCTCGATCGATTGGTAAAAGCCGTAGTCACGTGGCTAATATGTTGCGATTGATGAATTTGCCTGACAATATTAAAGAGCTGATCAATGAAGGAAAAATATCAGCTGGTCATGCTCGGACATTGATCAAAGCACCGAATATGGAAGAAATGGTTCAAGAAATCTTGACGGGGAGCATGAATGTTCGAGAAGCTGAGAAACTTGCTAAACAAAAGAAAATGCAAGTTGATCCTAGTGAGCATGAAATTCAGACACAAAATCTAGAAGCGCAGTTGACGCAGATGCTGGGGTTGCGGTGTTTGCTCAAGATTAATCGAAGTGGCGGAACCTTAACGGTTCATTTCAATTCATACGAAGAAATTGACGATTTGATCACAAAATTTAGGATAGCAAATGTTTAAGATTTGGGTTCTCAATGGCCCGAATCTGAACCTTATCGGTGAAAGAGGCAAAATTTATGGGGATGATAACTACGAACAATTAACCCAAACTTTAGCTAAAATTGCTGAGTCAATAGCTGTGCAATTGACATGCTTGCAGTCTAATAGTGAAGGGCAGTTGATTGATTGGATCCAAGCTGCACGCCACGAAGCAGATGGGATCATTTTAAATGCGGGGGGGTATACGCATACATCTGTTGCCCTGCATGATGCTTTGGATCTTCTTGACAAACCAAAAATAGAAGTCCATATAACAAATATATACGCGCGAGAAAGCTTTCGCCAAAAATCTTTATTGAGTCCGGTCGTTAACGCAGTTATTGCAGGATTTGGCCAAAAAGGGTATATTTTGGCTTTAGAACATATGATAACAACGCTAAAGGCACAAGATAAATGACAGATAAATTTTCCATTGAAAAAGATGCGATTCGTGCGCTTGCCGATATTCTGGTTGAAACTGATCTTACTGAAATTGAATACGAAAACGAAGGGCATCGTATCCGTGTTGCACGAAATACAAATTTGGCAACAAGTGTTGCTTTTGCACCTCAAGCCCCTGCTCATGCACCTGTGCAAGCAAAAACTGAGACCGCACCTGCAAAACAATCAACAGAAAATGCGTTGAAATCACCGATGGTTGGCACGGTTTATGTGGCGAGTGAACCGGGTTCTGCACCTTTTGTTTCTGTTGGGGATAGTGTTTCTCAGGGACAAACGCTCTTGATCATTGAAGCAATGAAAGTTATGAACCCCATTAAGTCACCGCGTGCCGGTAAAATTGCTGCAATTATGGTCAAAGATGGTCAGCCTGTTGAGTTTGGCGAACCTCTTTTGGTTATTGAATAAAAAGAAGAACAACAATGACGCAAAAGCCCTTATTTGATAAAATTCTCATTGCGAATCGCGGTGAAATTGCTCTAAGAATTTTGAGAGCCTGCCGCGAGATGGGGATTAAAACCGTCGCTATTCATTCTACGGCAGATGCTGACTCAATGCATGTAAGACTTGCTGATGAAAGTGTTTGTATTGGCCCGGCTCCATCCAAAGATAGCTACCTGAATATGGCTGCTATTTTAAGTGCCGCTGATATTACGGGTGCAGATGCTATCCACCCCGGTGTCGGCTTTTTGTCCGAGAATGCAACATTTGCGCGTATGGTTGAGGAGCATGGGAAAGTTTTCATCGGACCAACACCTGAGCATATTGATATGATGGGTGATAAGATCACGGCCAAGAAAACAATGATAGAGCTTGGCGTTCCTGTTGTACCCGGTTCGGATGGTGGTATTCAGGACGAAGAAATTGCTGTTGAAACGGCAAAGAAAATTGGATTTCCTGTCTTAATCAAAGCAACAAGTGGTGGTGGCGGTAAAGGGATGAAAGTCGCCCGCTCTGCCGATGAGGTTCCACAAGCATACAAACTTGCCCGTGCCGAAGCCAAGGCAAACTTTGGTAATGATGAAGTTTATATGGAACGTTATCTCGGTAAACCGCGGCATATAGAAGTTCAAGTTTTAGCTGATCAGTATGGTAATGCTATTAATTTGGGTGAACGTGATTGCTCTATTCAACGTCGACACCAAAAGATTTGGGAAGAAGCACCTTCTCCTGCTCTGAATGCAAAGATTCGCGCAGAACTTGGTCAGGTTGTGAATAAAGCTATTGCAAAAATGGGATATCGTGGTGTTGGAACCTTAGAGTTTCTCTATGAAAACGGTGAATTTTTCTTCATGGAAATGAATACGCGTATTCAAGTTGAGCACCCGATCACAGAACTTGTGACAGGCGTTGATCTTGTGAAGGAGCAGATTAAAGTTGCTGCTGGGCAGAAACTTCAACTAACGCAGGACGATATTAAAATTAACGGACATGCTATTGAATGCCGTATTAATGCGGAGAATGCGGAAACATTTATTCCCTCACCGGGTGAAATTACGCGTTATCATGCACCAGGAGGCTGGGGTGTTCGTGTTGATAGCCACATGTATCAAGGATATCGCGTTCCGCCTCATTACGATAGTTTGGTTGCTAAACTGGTTGTTTACGGCCATGATCGTTCTGAATGTATTAGTCGTGTTGAGAGTGCCTTGCGCGAATATGTGATAGACGGGATTGATACCATCATTCCATTGCATCAAAAACTGGCAAAAGAGACAGATATTGTGGCTGGGGACTATGATATTCACTGGCTGGAAAAAAAGCTAAAATCTCATTAGATTATAGTCCTTCCATTTAACCTTGATACAGCTAAATTCGTCGCTCACGTACTTTACGTATGCTTGGTTCCTCACACTTAACTGGAACAACTGTATCTTTGAAACCGTCACCTTAAAAGTGGCGGTTTTTATAAAAACTGTCTATTGGCAAGATGCCTTATCGATCTTTATAGTCAGAATCAATCTCTAGGATACGCATAATATTGGTCCCACTCTGCTGCCCAAAAGGAACACCAGCTAGAACGATAACGTGATCCCCTTTTTGAGCAACCTGATTGCTTACCAGTTTATCGCTCGCTTTTCTCACCATTTCAGCAAGGCTTGAAATGGGTTCACACATAATTGGTAAGGTACCCCAGTATAAATTCATCATCCGAGCTGTTCTCTCATTGGGAGTCAAGGCAACAACGGCTGATTTGGGTCGCTCGCGTGCTTCGCGTAACGTTGAATTTCCTGTTTCTGTAAATGTTACGATCGCTTTGATGGGGATAGTTTGTGCAACCTGACGAGCCGCTGACGTCATGGCATCATAAATGGTTGCGCGAATTGATGGTCGGTAAACTTGTACTAAGTTAAGATAAAAGGGGTCTTGTTCAACCTGCCTGATGATCCTGTTCATCATAGACACAGATTCTTTGGGAAAATCACCACTTGCTGACTCTGCCGATAGCATAACAGCATCAACGCCATCATAGATTGCTGTTGCAACATCTGATGCTTCAGCGCGGGTAGGGGATGGATTTTGGATCATAGAATCTAACATTTGTGTCGCGACAATAACGGGTTTTCCTGCTTCTCGGCATTCGCGAATAATTGTTTTTTGTGCCGTTGGGACTTCTTCCGGTGCCATTTCTACGCCCAGATCTCCTCGGGCTACCATAACTCCATCAGAAAGGCCAATAATGTCGATCAAATGTTCCATTGCTTTGGGTTTTTCGATTTTACTGACGAGCTTGGCTCGGTTTTCAATAAGATCACGTGCTTCAAGGACGTCTTCGGGGCGTTGCACAAAGGAAATAGCAACCCAATCTACACCTAAGTCCAAGGCAAATTCTAGGTCATGTCTGTCCTTTTCTGTAATGGCAGAAATGGGGATCGTAACACCAGGAACATTAACCCCCTTGCGGTTTGACAATTTTCCGCCGGTGATAACCCGTGTTATAATTTGGTGATCGGAAATTGTTTCAACAAGTAGTCGAATTTTTCCGTCATCAAGTAAAAGCTCAATACCGGTCTGAATTGCTTGAAAGAGCTGAGGATGAGGTAAATAAACACGAGTAGAATCCCCCAACGCATCATGAGTATCGAGGATAAATCTGTCGCCTTCTGATAAGATGATACTACCATCAGTGAATTGACCAATACGTAACTTTGGCCCTTGGAGATCAGCTAGAATGGCAATAGGGCTTTTGACTTTTTGTTCAATTGACCGAATAATTTCATAGGTTTGACGATGTTGAGCATGATTCCCGTGGGAGAAATTCAAGCGAAACACATCTGCACCAGCTTCGTGCAAGTCTAAAATTTGGTCAAATGTTTGACTAGAGGGGCCTAATGTTGCAACAATCTTTGCTTTTCTGTGACGGAGCATGGGAAGACTTTCATCGGGACTATATCTAAACTATAGTCCTGAAATTTCCCAATTTCAAACACTATACAAATTTGAGACCACAGATGTGTAGGCAGAAGTCGATGGTTTCATATAGTTATTTGATAATGGTAATTTTCTTCAGCTGATTAGCAATCGTTGAAAAATGATTATACAAATCCTGAGATGTGTCTGCTTGATAAGCCCATTCGGGTTTTGTGGCGCAATTTTTATAGAGTGTTTTAGCACTACTGCTTGAAACCTGAAATGTCACAGTAAAAATCTGGATACCCGATTGTTTAATCCGAGTGCATAAACTAGACACGCGTGAATCAATAAGAGATGCCATAGCACTTGTGGAGGTAACATTCAAAGAATTGACGCGCGTTCTGTTGCTGTTACTGACGGTTGATGCCCCCATCGCATAGGCAATAGGGTCGCCTAAGGGGGCGTATGTTGGTTGATCTGTCCAGTTGTTTTCACCATCGGTGACAATGACGATTGATTTTACAGTATTAACGTTATTGTTTGCGGGTTGTACAGGACCATCCCACAACCCTGTCCACTTAGGCGAGATCGTATTCCAGCCCCAAACGAGCCCTAAATTACCGAACGTTCCTGCTCCATACCGAATATTGTCGAGGGTAAACGTATTAATTTTATTGATCAGAGTTTGTTTTACATTGGTTAGGGGAACTAAAACTGATGGGCAAGAACGATTGGGGCCAACGTTAATTCCCGAGACTGTTTGATAAACCCTGAGTGTTCCATTGGTGTTTGTTCCCCAGTCATTGTCCCGTGGTGTACCGTAACTTGCGTTGCGCGTGGTTTCAGCAAAATATACCGGCCATTTGCGAGAAGAGCTAGGCGGTGTATCTGTATCTATCGTTGTTCCTGTGTCAACAGCACCAACACACCCCTCCCATTTATCGTCTGAGGGGAAGGAGTTGACTTGACTTGGGTTTGATAACCAGCTTGTATGTTGAGAGCCGATATTAACCGCAGCGATATAAGGGACAATGGACAAAGCGATATTCTTTAACGTTGCATTGTTTTCAAAGATCGTGTTGACAAGTTGTGTTGCCGCATTCCTTAAACCATCGATTTTCCCATTTTGAGCCATGGATCCCGTGACGTCTAAGACTAAGGCAATTTGACTGCCGGCGAGTTCTCGCTGTACCCTGGAAAAACATTGAACTTTAAGGGATTTTTTGCCCAGTAACTTAGAGAAAAATAAAGGGGCAGGGGCTTGAGCTGAAACATCAACATAAGAGTTATCTGAAGATACCGTAACTGTTGGGGTGAGATTAACACCATTTAATCCATTTTTATAATTAGCATAGAAGACTTTAGTTGCATTTGTTGTTGCATCTGTCGAGTTATAACGAACGGCTGCAATCGATGCTGCATCACAAGCGTAAGCGAGTTCTGTGTTAATCAGTGCAACCCTTGTCAG
Organism: Candidatus Paracaedibacteraceae bacterium; assembly: GCA_019636035.1. GTDB lineage: Bacteria > Pseudomonadota > Alphaproteobacteria > Paracaedibacterales > Paracaedibacteraceae > Paracaedibacter. The sequence goes on along the minus strand of JAHBYI010000001.1, from coordinate 470,263 downwards.
GTCAACAACCATGGCTGCAAGAACAAGGATAGGTAATAAACAAAACGCGAACAGGGGCATGACAGCTCCTGATTCGCGCTTAATCCTCATCAATTCATCCAGCCAGTAAAGCATTCATATCTCCTGATCTTGGGACAAAAACAGCTGTTTTATAGATCGATCTTAAAGGCAAATAATTCCTGAAAATTAAAGGAGAGTACTGATAGAAGACTTCCGTAACAACGATGCTTTGATCTTGAATAACGGTAATTCCCCCGGGGAGGTTTTGTGGATAAGCACCGACTGACCCGAGTAAGCTCACGCCGCCGTTTTTACTTTGCTGCCATCCAATAACCATATCGCTCGTTTTTGTGCTTTGCTTACTATTGTTAATCTGAGAAACAACCATCTTACCATTTCGTGAGAAATTAAAGGGGTCTGTTATGTTATCTGCTGTATTCATCAACCCCAATAAGGTTGGTCTTGTCAGATTTTGCCGTGTTATGGCGTCCGTAACGACACCGGCCATTCGTGTTAATTTAGAATGCAGTAAGATGTACATACCAGTTTCAAAAACAAGAGCAATAAGCATAATTAAAACGGGGAGAACGACAGCTGTCTCAACGATTGCAGCTCCGTCATCGGCACCAATTTTTTTCGTCAATGAGAAATATTTCATATCAAAATACCTCATTCATGACGGGGGTGATACCATGCAGGGTTATTTTCGAATTCTTGCCAAAAATGGGAAAGATCGTGTCCCATCGATAGCTAATGTCATATTCGACGACTTGCCCCGATAACCCAAAAGACCCTGATACGCCTTGATCAGCATCCCAAACACCGTTTCCGTTAACATCTGTAAAAGGTTCATTGGCATCGTGAATGCCGTTGTTGTTTGTATCTGTGAAGGGTTCTGGTGAGCCGATACCATCCAAACTAGAGTATGCTTTGACTGAGATATTAACTTGTGTCGGATCTAAGAAGCCGCCGGAATATCTGCGGATAACTTCTTGTGCTGTGGCTCGAATCGCCTGTTCACGAGTCAATCCGGTACTGGTTGCTCCTGTTATTCCAACTCGAGACGCCTCTCGCGCTGCGGAATCGAGAGCGTTCTGTATCAGGAGCACTAACCCAACTTGAAACGTTGCAAACAGGACGAGGACAAACAAAGGTACCACTATTGCAAATTCAACAATAGTAGAACCGTCCTCCCCTGAAGGGGGGAGTCTCAACATCGATCGATCCAGTGTCTAATTAGCTACCGGTGGTAATCAAACCAGCAATATTTTCAAAGACGGTTTTAATGTTTGTACCGAGTGTTGTTACTGCACCAATTGCAACGGCTGCAATCAAGGCGACCAAAATACCATACTCGGCCAAAGACGCACCATCTTCACGGGTTAAAAAAGCAAAAACTTTGTTCATAGTTACCTCCTAAAAACATGTAAGAACAGCCTTACACATAACCATATAGTTCAATTGTAGGAAAAGTGTATTAATAAACAGTAAAAAATAAAATTTTATTATATCAATGTGAATAGTTACATCGATTTTTAAACACTATTCAGGTTGTTTAGATCAAGGTATAAAAAAAGGCGACAATTGCTGTCGCCTTTTTTTGTTTACGCAGGTCTTATCCTTGACGTGCTTTAAAGCGTGGGTTTTGTTTGTTAATCACGTAGGTACGACCACGACGACGGACAACTTTACACCCTTTATGACGCTCTTTTAGAGTCTTAATCGAATTTGCAATTTTCATTTTTCGAAAACCTTTATCTTAATAATTATAATCAGATATACACCTGGATACTGACAAAGTCAAGAATTTTTGCCCCATTAAAATTTTCTTGTTAATTGATAAGAATCAGCGCATCCTTGACTAAGCCAATTTTATCATAGGAAAAACCATGACAGATCAAGATTTAGAAAAAGAATTCAATGGCCGCGCTTTGAAATTTATTCAAGAAGCTGTTGCAACAGAAAAGATTTATGTTCTTGTCCAAGACAAAATGTGCGTTCAAACAGAATCCCTTGAATTTACGCGTGATGATGATGAGCCCATGGATACTATTCCCTTGTGGACAGAAAGCTATAAAGAAAATGCCATCACTTGGGCGGAAGATCATGCAACGCTCGAAGAGATGCCGGTCTCTTATTTGATCGAAGAATTCCTTCCGGAAGTCGAAGAGGGGTATTGCAGCATTGGACTAAACTGGGATCAAGATGGTATTGGTCGTGAACTGCCGCCTTTTAATCTTGTGCAGCTTCTTGTTAAGCAAGTCAAGGACGGTGCAGTAACCGAAGCTGACTTGGATGTTGACGAGTAATATCACGAGCTAGATTAACTGATCCAAACGGTTTTATCGGAACTTGACTTGGGCTCACCTATTCCTATAGGTTCTGCGGGTCATTTGTCTAAGTTAATATGGCTTCTGATATAAAAAACAATCTATCATCTCTGACTATAGTCAAAGATGATGTTTTTTTGTGTTTCTAGCAACAGAAACAAAAACTTTAACTTGTTGAGTTTTTTGATAATCTCTATATACTCAACGTATACTATTTTTTACATAAACAATTAATCAGAGTTTCTTATGACATCGATTCGCAATATTGCTATTATCGCCCACGTTGACCATGGTAAAACAACTTTAGTCGACAGTATGCTTAAACAAAGTGGAACATTCCGCCAAAATCAGCAAGTTGCTGAACGCGTTATGGACTCGAATGATCTCGAAAGAGAACGCGGGATTACCATTCTAGCTAAATGTACATCTCTTGAATGGAAAGGGCATCGCATCAATATCGTTGATACACCAGGCCACGCTGACTTTGGTGGTGAGGTTGAGCGGATCTTGAGCATGGTTGATGGTGTGGTTGTCCTTGTTGATGCTGCCGAAGGTCCTATGCCACAAACAAAGTTCGTTTTGACTAAAGCTTTAAAACTTGGTTTGCGTCCGATTGTTTTGATTAATAAAATTGACCGCCAAGATGCGCGGGCTGATGAAGTTCTTGACGAAGTTTTTGAGTTGTTCCTTGCTCTTGAGGCGGATGAAAAGCAACTTGATTTTCCTATCATGTATGCTTCTGGGCGAAGTGGTTGGGCTGTCAAGGAACTGAGTGACGAGCGTAAAGATATTGGCCCTCTCTTTGATTTGATCCTCGACCATGTGCCAGAGGCTGCCGGTAACAAAGAAGAACCGTTCTCTATGCTTGTGACAACACGTGAATATGACAACTTTTTGGGACGTGTTCTAACGGGTCGTGTCCAATCCGGTCGCGTTAAGTTGAATACGGCTGTTCGCGTTCTAAATCGTGATGGAGACGTTGTTGAAACCGGTCGTATTACCAAACTATTGTCTTTCCGTGGTCTAGAGCGTTTGCCGATCGAAGAAGCTGAAGCAGGCGATATCATCGCTATTGCCGGTTTAGAAAAGGCGACGGTGGCTGATACTGTTGCTGTTCCTGAAGTCAACACACCGATTGAAGCACAGCCAATCGATCCGCCAACCTTGGCTATGACATTTTCTGTTAATGATTCGCCATTGGCTGGTCGTGAAGGGACAAAACTAACATCACGCGTTATTCGTGATCGCTTGATGAAAGAAGCCGAAGGGAACGTTGCAATTCGGATTACTGAAACGGCTGAAAAGGATGCTTTCGAAGTTGCCGGGCGTGGGGAATTACAGTTGGGTGTTCTCATTGAAACTATGCGTCGTGAAGGGTTTGAGCTTTCAATCAGCCGTCCACGCGTTCTGTATCGCCATGATGAGACAACGGGTGAACGTCTTGAGCCGATCGAAGAAGTCCAAATTGACGTTGATGAAGAGTACAGCGGTACTGTTGTGGACACTATGAATCAACGAAAGTCAGAAATGACAGATATGCGTCCTTCTGGTGGTGGTAAAGTTCGTATTACGTTCCTTGCTCCGTCCCGTGGTTTAATCGGGTACCATGGACAGTTCCTAACGGATACGCGTGGTACAGGGATCATGAGCCGTGTTTTCCACAGTTATGGTCCATACCGCGGTGCGATTGATGGCCGACACACAGGTGTTCTTATTTCCATGGGTAACGGTGAGGCTGTATCTTATTCGCTGAATACCCTTGAAGAACGGGGGGTTTTGTTCGTAGGGCCGGGTGCACAGGTTTATGAAGGTATGATTATTGGTGAAAACAGCCGTGATAATGATTTGGAAGTTAATCCACTTAAGGCTAAACAGCTGACGAACTTCCGTGCCTCGGGTAAGGACGATGCCATTCGCTTGACACCGCCGAAAATTATGACGTTGGAGCAAGCCATTTCCTATATCCAAGATGATGAACGTGTTGAAGTTACACCAAAGAATCTTCGTATTCGTAAGGCTATTTTGTGCCCTCATGAACGTAAGAAAGCAGAAAGAAAGCGCGAGTCATAAATGAAAACCTGCTGGGTGATTTCCGATGGAAGTGCTGGCATGATCAACCAAGCTTGGGGAGTCGCTGAGTCCCTGGGACTGGATATTACGTTTAAAAAGATCAAGCTTTGTCAACCGTGGGAATCCCTGGCTCCTCATTTTCGTTGGGGGCTGGATTCTTGCTTATCATCGACCGGTGATTCTTTGGATGCTCCGTATCCGGATGTTGTCTTTGCTTCAGGACGCCGAGCCATTCTTCCGGCTTTACTCATCAAGAAAAAATCTCCTGCAACGAAGATTGTTTATTTTCAAAATCCAAAAATCTCACCGGATCATTTCGATGCGGTTATTTGCCCGGAACATGATAAGTACACAGGAACTAATGTTATAACAACATTGGGGGCAACTCACCGTATCACGGATGAAAAACTCGAAACAGCAGCTTACCAATTTGCATCTTTAAATCCTGATCATAAACCTGTTTTGTCTGTTATCATCGGGGGGCCTAATAAAAAATATTCAATGCCAGATGACTTTGCTGATCGGTTAATCCTTGATTTGGAGCGGTTAGCACACGACGGCTGGCAACTATTAATGACGTTATCGCGTCGCACACCATTGCCTATTGCTGAAAAATTGAAAGAATTACCTGACTCAGTTTATATCTGGGATGGGGAAGGGGACAATCCCTATTTTGGCCTGTTAGGCTTAGCTGATGCTGTGCTGGTTACGTGTGATAGTGTCAGCATGATATCGGAAGCTTGTGCAACACCTGCGCAGGTCTATCTTTATAAACTGAAAGGTAGCTATCCTAAATTTGACCATTTTCATGCGAGCGTTATAACCACAGGTCGTGCGCAATGGTGGGATGGGCGCATAAAAAAAGGTTCGGTAGTGCCGCTCACCGTTACTCAGGATGCAGCAACTCAATTAAAAGAACTTTTATGTTGGGTCTAAGGTTTAGTCTGGCTCAACCAGAGCTGACTTACCGGATATTCTCATGAGGACAACTATATTTCTCTTGAGAATTAGCTGAACGGTATTTATTCTTAAATCACCAAGACTCTTAAGGTTATGTCATGTTTTCTTTCATATCTCCTATAAAATTCACAAGTTTTATTCTCTTTATTATTTCCGGATTTTTTGTTCATTTTCGTGGAAAAGTGAAATATAAACCTCTTCGGCAATTAACTGACCATTCAACGTTTATGGCTCCTGTTAATGCCTTGGTTTATCTTTTTTCAAAGACACCGAGTTCCCCTTATTTAAATCGGCGGGATTTTCCGGAACTGGATTTGTTTAAAGAAAATTGGCATATCATCAAAGAAGAAGCGCAACATCTTTTAGCGGATGGTGGGATTAAAGCATCAGCCAAACGTGATGATATTGGGTTCAATTCGTTTTTTAAACGGGGATGGAAGCGATATTACCTTAAATGGTATGCGGGCAATTTGCCGTCTGCTGAACAAACATGTCCCAAAACTTTAGAACTTATTTCACGCGTTCCGTCCATTAACGCTGCAATGTTTACGTATCTTCCTGCGGGGAGTAAACTTGGTTTGCACCGCGATCCTTACGCTGGGTCTCTGCGGTATCACTTGGGCTTAATCACTCCCAATGATGATCGGTGTTTTATCGATGTTGATGGTGAGCGATATTCTTGGCGCGATGGTGATGATGTTGTCTTTGATGAAACCTATCTTCATCAAGCTGAAAACAATACGGATATCGATCGTCTCATTTTCTTTTGCGATGTAGCGCGTCCAATGAAAAGCCAAATCGCGGACAGGCTTAATCGATTTTTTGGCCGTTATTGTATGACAGCAGCGGCAGCACAAAATGTGGAAACGGATCCTATTGGCCTCTTGAATCGTGCCTTTAAATATATCTTTATGATTCACACCTCTACCCGAGGGTTAAAGCGCAATTATCCTCGACTCCATTTTTGTCTCAAAGGTCTATTTTTTGCGAGCCTTGTTTATATAGTCTTTTTCTAAGCAGAAAAAAGGAGATTCTTCATGAACTTATTGTCTCTTATCTTTATGATATTTTCAGTGCATGCTCAGGATTTTCAATATGGTGATGCTGCTGATCCGAATTATGGTATGGAGAGAGCAGACCAACAGCCTTTACAAGCAGTACAGCTGTCGGTAAATCAGCCGTCATTTCTGTCTCAAGCAACACCCTTTATTATTGTGGGAATTGCAACGCCTGCCTTGGCGTATCTAGGTGTCAAAATTGGTGGTTCAGTATGGATTCAGTCAACAGGCATTGCTCAAACAATCAATGTGGCACTAACAAGTTTTATCGGCTATTATCCCAAGGCTCCGCGTAACATCATGGCCCTTCTTGCCTCTTGGGGGTTTTGTGCAACCTTGGGGTTGATCAAAGCATCAGGCTTAACGTTGGCTATTTCTTTTAAAGAAAATTCGCGTTAACTTTCCTGGCGTGGCCTAGACTTTCATTAGTGTATCTCCTAGACTTAACCTATGAGGATATTACGAGGGGACGTAGAATGTCACGCCATCGCACACTCATTAGCGTATCAAGTGGCTGGGGCGCATCAAACATGGGAACTGGAGCAGGGGCGTTGTATGTGTGTCACAGTGTTGATCCTTTTTCCTCGACCCCTAGACGATTTGATGAAACCTTTTTCCAAAAATCGTATCAAATACAAGCTCATCCTGCCGGAATTGCAACACCCCTCTTATCGTTTAGCCATCCTAATAATAAAACGCGATTTGAAAATGTTTTAGACACCATACAACAAACCTATGATTACGTTTCTCGGACTTTAAAAAACCAATCGTTCCCCTTTGTTTTAGGGGGGGATCATTCCATCGCCGTCGGAACTTGGTCTGCGGTCAAAAACGCTATTAATCAAGATTTTGGTTTGATCTGGATTGATGCCCATTTAGATGCTCATACACCGCAAACATCTCCCTCTCAGGCGCGACATGGTATGCCATTGGCTGCTTTGATGGGGTATGGGGATTCAGAACTGGTTACCTTGGGATCGGATCTACCAAAAGTGAAACCGGAGAATTTAGTGATTATTGGTGCGCGTAGTTTTGAAGCAGGGGAACACGACCTTCTGACGCGGCTCAATGTTCGTGTTATGTACATGGATGAGGTTTTAGCACGTGGTTTTGGTGCTTGCTTTGCCGAAGCGTTGGAGATTGCAACCTCAAATAATAAACCGTTTGGCATATCTTTTGATATTGATGGTTTTGATGCCTCTTTGGTACCGGGTACGGGGACACCGGAACCTAATGGGCTGGATGAAGCTAGCGTTTTGGCAGCCATGGTCGATATCCTCAATCACGACAAACTTGTGGCATTTGAGCTGGTGGAATATAACCCAGCCTTAGATCAGGGGCATAAAACCCTGAACCTTATTTGGAAACTCATCTCGACTTTAGAAGGAGCAGAACAATGGATAACCTCGCAACGACAAAAATCTCACAGCCTATGACAACGCAAGATTATATGGATTTGGAAGATCGTTGGGGTGCTCATAACTATAAACCGATTCCTGTCGTTCTTAATCGCGGAGAAGGTGTGTGGCTTTGGGATGTTGAGGGTAAAAAATATCTGGATATGATGTCTGCCTATTCAGCTGTCAGCCATGGTCACTCTAACCCCCGCATTGTTGCGGCAATGATTGAGCAAGTTAACAAGCTTGCCATGTGTTCACGGGCTTATCACAATGATGTTATGCCTCGATTCCTAGAAAAAGTATGTCAGATGACGGGCATGGATATGATGCTGCCCATGAATACGGGCGCAGAGGCTGTTGAGACAGCGATCAAAGCCGTGCGACGCTGGGGCTATCGGGTCAAGGGAATTCCTGAGCATCAGGCCGAAATTATTGTGACGTCACAAAATTTCCACGGGCGCACCATCGGCATTATTAGTTTTTCGTCTGAACCTGATTATAAGTCCGGTTTTGGGCCATTTTTGCCAGGGTTTAAGGCTGTTCCTTTTGGGGATGCGGATGCCCTTGAAAAAGCAATAACGCCTAACACGTGTGCTGTTATTACGGAACCGATTCAAGGGGAAGCAGGAATTATTGTGCCACCAACGGGGTGGTTAGCCAAGGTTCGTGATCTTTGTGTCAAAAACAATGTTATGCTCGTTGTTGATGAGGTGCAGAGCGGCCTAGGGCGTACGGGAAAGATTCTAGCGTGCGATCATGAGAATGTCAGCCCCGATGCGGTTATTTTGGGGAAGGCTTTGGGCGGTGGTTTATTCCCGGTTTCAGGTGTAGCTGGTAAACGCCATCTTATGGGCGTATTTGATCCGGGGAGTCACGGTTCAACGTTTGGGGGGAATCCGCTTGGTGCGGCTATTGCCCTAAAAGCCCTTGAGTTGTTAGAAAGCGATCATATGTGTGAGCGTAGTGTTGAAATGGGTGCTTATTTGATGCAAGAACTTCGCTCCATTGACAGCCCCATGATCAAGGCTGTACGGGGTATCGGTTTGTGGATTGGTCTTGATATTGATCCTAAAATAGCCTCGGCTCGACAGGTCTGTGAAAAACTGGCAAAACTGGGTGTTTTATCCAAAGAAACCCATGAAACCGTTGTCAGGCTGGCACCACCTCTTGTTATCACGCGTGAAGAGCTTGATTGGGGATTGCAAAAAATAAGGCAAGTTTTGACTCAATCTTAAGGGGAGTTCGCCTTAAGATTATTATAAGAGCTTTGACCTAAGCGAAAACTCAGGATATCCTGGAGTAAACAATTATCCGGTGATTCGGGCATATGCAAGAAATAGAGTTAACTCACAAATTAACATGGTGGCGGTCTGATCTGATTATTGCGACTCTTGCCTATAATCTTACCCTTGGCTTAGGCCTTTTGGTTCTTGTTCATGTTCTTGTCAACAACTCAAGTGTCTCTACTGTTCCTGAGGTTTTGTTTTATGGGGGGGTGTTCTCGGTAATTTTGATGCTGAACGCTGCTCTCGATCGGTCGCGGCAAAAAATAATGTATTGGACTGAACGGCGCAATTTTTTTCAGCGGATTTATTTTTCTTTTTTAAGGTCTCCTGTTGCGGTCGCACAAAACCTTCATTCTACTGATGCATTGTCTGATAGCCGGCGGTTCTTAATACGCTCAATTTTGATTGATAGCATTAGGATCCCCGCGATCATCATTCTGTTGGCCTTTATTTCAACAGAGTTAGCATCAATTGTGAGTGTTATGATGTTAATTTTGCTTGTTCTGGCTCTGTATCAGGGCAGTAAGATGCGACACGCCCTTTGTGATCAGCAGGAACCGGCTAAACAAATGGATACGATTCAGCGAGAATCTCTGAAGAATTACCAGACTATCAAATTGTTGGGGATGGAAAAACTCATTCTGCGACGGTATGAACGGCATTGTTATGATAATGGTTTTAATGTTAACACATCAGCGTTGCTTGGGCTCACAATCCAAGATGCTTACTTGATTTGGCAAACGTTTTTCCTTGCTTGTGTCGTGCTGCTATTGGGAAGGGAATATACCCAATCTCACTTAGCTTTGGATCAAGTAATCTTAGTTTTGCTTTTGATGGCTGTGCTCTTATCCCCGATCCGGACAGTATTGAGTCATTGGGATGATATTATTCGCTCTTATCTGTCCCCCTCATCCCAAGAAAACCAGATTCACACAGATAATCACCCTGTGAGTGCAGTCGATCTTGATGGTTCAGTTGTGCTTCATGATGTTGATTTTAGGTATCCTAATGCTCAATCCACTGTTTTAAATCAGGCAAGCTTAACGATTCAGCCCAGAACACTTGTTACTATTTATGGGCAAAGTGGTTCAGGAAAAACAACTTTGGCCAAGTTGATCAAGGGTGATCTTGTGCCGGATAGTGGCAAGATTGTATTGAAAGATCATAGTTTTGATCACAACACAACATCTTTGTCGCAAGATCAAATTATCTATCTTTCATCCGATCCACAGCTTTATGTGGGAACAATTCTTGAAAACCTAACGTTGTTTAAGATTGGCCCTTTGTTGGATGAGGCCGTCAAATTGTCGCAGCAACTAGGGCTTGAGTCTTGGGTCAAAACCCAACCGTTGGGGTATCAAACACCAATCTTTGATTCTTTGGATACGACAGTTCCGTCGGGGATTAAGCAACGCATTGGCCTAATCCGTTGCCTTTTACAAGAGCCAAAAATCCTGATTCTTGACGAAGCAAACTCATACCTTGATGATCCCGGTGATTCAGCATTAAAGACGATTCTGACTGAAATGAAAGAAGGGATGACCATTATTTTCATCACACACAGACCGAGTTTCAAAAAAATTGCCGATGATTCCTATGATTTAGTCAACGGGCAACTGTTGCCGAGTTTAAATGTTGAGGCTCAACCTGAGGCTGTATTTAAAGCGGATTTTATCAATAAGGTGGCGGGTGATCTGTGACAAAATCTCAATTTAATTATATCAACTGCCTAAAACCACTGTTGCGCATTTTGGGATGGCAGGGGAGCCCCCGTGATGTGTTTGAAGCTGTTCCCTGTGATGTTAGTCGGGTTGATCTTATTGATTTAGAAAATATTTTTGTTGATCTTGGTTACACGTGTTATCACAAGCCTGTTTCTTTAAATAAGCTGAGCCGAAGTTTTTTGCCGACCCTTTTTATTAATGAAAAGCATAATATCTTTTGGGTCATTTATGAAAAAACAGAACGAGATTATCTGTTTATTGATTGTATGACGGGGCAAAAATCAGCTGTCTCAATTTCAAAGAAAATTACGGGAACACGTTACAATTTCATCAAAGACGGTATGCCGAAACAAAAAACAAGGTCGTTGCTTGATGAGATTATCAAAAGAGTGGGGGGTGATCTTAAAAAGCCGGTTTTTTTCTCAACCTTAATTGCTTTCTCGGTGTTGTTACCTCTTCTTATGTTACAGATGATCCTGTCGAATAATTTATTTCATCAGGAGATCCCCATTATTTTGTCTATTCTTGGATGTCTTGGGGGGATTGTTTTGTCAATTTATATCCTGTCATGGGTAAAAAATAAAACGCTCGCCTATCTATCCGCGCGTTTGAGTATCCTGAGTAACCGTGAGGCTTTGCATCATTTGCTTTACTTCAATACGGACTATCGGCATAACCTTGTGTTGCAAACTGAAATTAATCACTTGAAACAAGTTGATGCGATGCAGGGTAAACTTGCAACGTTTGTGCAACGTCTGATGAGTGGTGTTCCGATGGTGTTAGTTCCTCTGCTCATCCTTTGGCTTGTTAATGGTTCTCAGGCTCTAACGACGACGATTGCTTTGGGAACCTGTTGCCTTTATCTTCGCTATAAATCCGGTCGGATGAAATCGGAACTTCAATCGTTGAGTCAGGCTGAACATCTTTACGGCCAATTTATTCAGGATTCAGCGGTTGTTGTTGATGATATCAAGGACACATCATCGCATCGTTTGTGGGGAGATCGGCTCAAGACTTATTTAGCTGACTATCTGCACGCGCATAAAATATCATTTGATACTCTTGGACAGATCCGGTTCGGGCTTAAATTAATCCTGACAGTGGTTTATTTAGGGGGGGTGGTTGTTGCCTATAAAACCACCGGTTTTACCGGATATAGTGTGCCTAATTTAATTCTGTCGACAGCTCTGGTCTATTTCATCGTCACTAGTTTTTATGAACTGAGCTATCTGATCCGGGATTTTTTCCAACTCAAGATGTTGATTCAAGAAAGTGAGTCATGGCTTCAGGGGGGCGGGGAATCTAATGAGTCTTTAAAAACTCGTCAATCTTATGGTGGCGCAATTGATATTTCAGACGTATCCTTTACCTATCCGGGGCAAAACCATATGGCACTCCAGTCCATAACGGTTTCCATTAATCCGGGTGAGGTTGTTGCTGTTATGGGGCATAATGCGTCGGGGAAATCAACGCTGATCAAACTTTTGATGGGGTTGTATCAGCCGTCCCAAGGGAGCATCAACTTTGACGGAACGGATTTACAAGGCCTCAATATTCATCATCATCGTCAGTCTATTGGTTATGTCTCTAGTCAAATTGATCTATTCAGTTTGTCGATTGCACAAAATCTAAGGTTAGCACAGCCTGATGTTACTGACCGCGAAATCATTACTGTTTTAGATAAACTGGATGCTTTGAGTGCTATTGAGCAGTTGCCAGAGGGGATCCACACAATTCTAACGCCTGAATTGCAAAAAACATTGCCATCTGCGTTATTGCAAAAGATTAATTTAGCCCGAGCCTTTGTGCGTGAGAGTAAAATCCTGATCTTTGATGAACCGACGGGGAATCTGGATATGAAGGCAGATGCTGTTTTTAAAAGTTTAATCCAAAGTGTAAAAGGGCATAAAACCGTTCTTATTGTGACCCATCGCCCCAGTATTATAAATCTTGCAGATCAAGTTTTAGTTTTAAATAATGGTATTATGCGATTATTTGGCCCTAAGGCACAGGTTCTTAAAATTCTTTCAGGGAATGCAGCATGACCCAACCCGCTCAGAAAACAACTTTAGTTTCATCAACATTGTCTGAAATTAACGAGAAAATGCCGACACTCAAGCAGTCGATTATTCTCGAAGAAACACGTGCACCACGTCAAGCGCGATGGATTATTGCATTATCAACACTTATTTTGTGTGGTGCTGTACTGGCGGCGAGTCTGATTCCCTATCAACATTCCATTGTGTCCACAGGCACAATTGCAGCAACAAACAAAGTTCGTTCTGTTCGCCCGCTTTTCTCGGGAACGATTGATAAGATTAATGGTCATGAAGGGGATCTGGTCAAAGCCGGCGACGTCATTTTGGGGCTGGATACGCATAAATTGACAATAGAGCTTGAGGCTCTTTTGTTGACAATCCAAAATCTTCAGGTTGTGGCTGATCGGATGCGTGCCATTGGGCTTAATCAAGATTTTGATACAGAGAAATACCCAAATGCCCTTGAGAAGATAGTCTCGGAGCAAAAAGCCATTTACGAGATGCAGCTGCGAAACAAGGAAGATTTGAAGTTAACCTTATCGACCCAATTAGATCAAAAGAGAGCACAGCTTGCCTTAACTTTGGGGCAAGAGCATGACCTAAGGCAACAAATGGAAAACGCAGAACAACAGCGGGATGTTGCTAAAAAACTGTATGAAAAGAAGCTGGGAACAGGAACAGATTATCGGAAAGCCGAAGAATCCGTTGCTAAATTGCGCCAAGAGCTATCAAACTTGATTAATCTATCCCAAGAACACCGACACCAAATAACCGAGCACGAGGGAAAGATTATTGAATTGGAGGCAAAATTAAGGACAGAGGCCTTGACCGAGATGACGGACATCTCTAAACAGTTAACGCAATTCCATGAAAAAAAGATTCGCCTTGAGGATCAGGTTCAGTCTATGGATATCAAAGCACCCATCACGGGAATTATCCAAGGATTAACGGTCAAGAAAATTGGTGATGACATATCGGGTGATACGCTTATTACGCAGATTATTCCCTTGGAAAATCTGGAAGCGACTATTTACCTCAAACCCAATGATGCAACGCACGTCAAAATCAATCAGATTGTTACAGCCGTCCCGCCAAAAACACTGGATGAGCCTTATCAAGAGATTCCCGGAAAAGTTGTGAGTGTTGCGGATGCCCCTCTTAAGACGGATTCGACAACGAGCATTCCTGTGACGGTTGCTTTGGATAAATCATTCACAGGATCTGATCCCCAATATACAATTCTGACGCCAGGTACGGATGTTAAGGTCACGATTTTTACGGGATCCTATAGCTTGTGGGATAACCTAGTCAAACCGTTTCGATTACGATTGCAAGGGCATTCTGAATAAGATCATGTTCTTTTTGACTTATATTTGCTAGACTGTTTGCAAATAACCCCATAATGGAAACCAAAAATGTTAATGGATATCATCATCTTAGCCAATGATTTGCAACAGACTGTGTCAACCTATTGGGATAAACATCCGATTTTTACAGGGGTACTCGGGGCTTTTATTGCTTGGCGTGTTCTTGTCGCTTTGATGAAGGCTTTTAAGCAAATTTTTCATGTTCTTACTAACGATTAAGGCTGACAATGCCCTATACACCCAAAAAAGCTCTCTTTGGTACGGATGGTATTCGCGGTAAGGCGAATCAGTATCCGATTACCCCTGATATGATGATGAAAACAGCCATGGCTGCGGCGCAGATTTTTACGCGAGGCGACCACAGACACACCGTTGTTATCGGTAAAGATACGCGCCAGTCCGGATATATGATTGAAACAGCTCTGACTTCGGGGTTTGCAGCTATGGGTGTTGACGTTGCTTTATTGGGGCCGCTTCCAACACCGGCTGTTGCTAATTTGACGCGTGCCATGCGGGCTGATTTAGGGGTGATGATCTCAGCATCTCATAATCCGTATCATGATAATGGCATTAAGTTCTTCAATCCGGAAGGTCAAAAACTAACTGATGATGAAGAATTAGCCTTGGAAGGTCTTATTCTTAAAGGGGAGTTTAATCTAGCAGATCCCTATCATGTCGGTAAAGTTCGGCGTATTGATGACGCCATGGGGCGGTATGTCGAATACGCCAAAGCAACACTGCCCAGGACATTAAGATTGGATGGCTTAAAGATTGTTGTCGACTGTGCCAATGGTGCGGCTTATAAAGTTGCTCCTCAGGTTCTATGGGAATTAGGAGCCGATGTTATCAGCATTGGTGTTACACCGGATGGCATGAACATTAATGCGAACTGTGGGGCAACATCACCAAAGGCATTACAAGATGCCGTTATCAGTAATAAGGCGCATTTGGGTATTGCTTTGGACGGGGATGCTGATCGCTTAATTATGGTTGATGAAACAGGTTCTGTCCTTAATGGCGATGCCTTGATGGCACTGATTGCAACATCTTGGAAACAACAAGGTCTGTTAAAAGGGAACGCTGTTGTTGCAACTCAAATGTCTAATTTGGGGTTGGAACGTTATCTTAAGGCTCAGCACATTGATTTGATTCGCACCGCTGTTGGCGATCGTTATGTGATCGAAGGCATGCAAAGCCATGGGTGTAATGTAGGTGGTGAGCAATCAGGGCATATGATCTTGTCCGATTATTGCACAACGGGGGATGGGTTGATTGCAGCTCTGCAAATTCTTCATGTTATGGTGGATCGTCAAGAAAAACTATCTGCCCTTGGTCAACCGTTTACGCCTGTCCCTCAATATATGCGTAATGTTCGTGTGAGTAGCCGAGCGATTCTGTCGGATGCAGCAGTCCAAGAATCCATGCGGATCGCAGAACAACAACTTCAGCATCTTGGGGGAAGGCTGCTTGTCCGTCCGTCAGGAACAGAGCCCCTTGTTCGCGTTATGGCTGAGGCAGATGATGCGCAAAAGATTCAAGATATTGTCCAAGCTGTTGAACAAACTATTTTACGCGTGAGTTCTCAATGATCAAGCGCATGGTTGATATCATCGGTGCCCTTATTGCTCTGGTGGTTTTTGCAATTCCGATTATCTTGGTTGCTCTTGCTATCAAATGGTCGTCATCAGGTTCAGTTTTGTATTGGTCTCAAAGAATCGGGCGTTATGGTCAGCCCTTTTGGATGCCTAAATTTAGATCAATGCGTGTTGATACCCCTCAGGTAGCGACGCACCTTTTGAAAAATCCACAGCATTTTCTTACCCCTATTGGTAGTTTTATTCGCAGAACCAGTTTGGATGAATTGCCACAAATATGGTCAATTCTCAAAGGGGATCTCAGCCTTGTTGGCCCTCGGCCGGCTCTTTATAATGAGTATGATTGGCTTGAATTACGGGCAATGATCGGGATCGATCAAATCCGCCCAGGCCTAACGGGGTGGGCACAAATTAATGGCCGAGATGCGCTGACTGTCAAAGAAAAAGTCAGATTTGAAGAAGAATACTTGAAAAAAAAGTCTTTGGGGTTTGATCTCTATATCATTTGGAAAACAATAAGTCTTGTTCTCAAAAGAGAAGGGATCAGTCATTAGCTGATCCCTCTTTTGCATAAAACTATATACTAATTCTAGTTTTATTTTGCTGCTGGTGCTGCTGCCTCTGCTGATGCTGGTGCCGCTGGTTTTGCGCCATCTTTGTGATGACCTTTATGATCAGCATGATGCCCTTTATGATCCTTGCCGTGTGGGCCTTTTGGATGGTCTTTACCGTGATCTTTATGTTCGTGATGACCTTTGTGGTCTTTACCATCATGATGTTCTTTACCTTCATGATTGGCTGAAACTAGGGATACACCGGCTAATAATGCTAAAATTGTCTTAATACTCATAAGTTATCTCCATAATTTGGTTACCATTTAAGAATAATATAAGAATAGTAAAAAAATAATTAAAAAATGGAACTTTGTTAACAAAATATCCTTGTAAAATCTGTGAGAGTTTATCAAAGTAGAGGTACGTCAAGGGGCGATATCCCATAAATAAAATTCGAGTTATAGCCGACTCCTTATAATCCGGCTATGCGTTGCAGCGTCTCTCGTGTACTAATTGTACACGTCGCTCCTCGCGCCTGTAGCCGTATTAAATGGTTCTAGCTATTGGAATTGGAGGTGAAAGAAATGACTATAAGCAATAACGCTGATTTTATTTTTCACATGCGCCAATTACCCTTTTTAGAATCTTTGCTCATAACGAAAAAAATAATCGAGCCTCACTTGTATGATTTTGTTAGCCAAGCAACGGGGCATCATCAGTTGCGTGATGCTTTGATTCATTCAACCCAAGGATCCGGTAAATATATTCGCCCCCATCTTGTGATGATGTTTGCTGAGTCAAACAGCAAAACAGCTATTGATGTTGGCTGTGCTGTTGAAATCGCCCATGCTTATTCCCTGATTCATGATGATTTACCGTGTATGGATAATGCTGATCTTCGCCGAGGACTTCCCAGCACCTGGAAGGCCTTTGGTGAAGCGACCGCTGTTCTTGCGGGTGATGCTTTGATTCCCTTAGCCTATGAAATTCTAGCCGCACTTGATTTGGCTGCGGAAACTAAGATTGGTTTGATTGCACCTTTTTCAAGGGTTCTTGGTGGTCACGGCTTGGTTGGCGGACAAATGATGGATTTATTCCCCAGTTCTAACATCAACGATATTGAGCAAATGCAATTGTTAAAAACAGGCGAGTTACTCAGTTTTTGTTGCGTTGCAGGCACCATTTTATCCCGTGGATTGCATTCATCTCAGGAAACAGTCGCTCGTGAATTTGGGCTCAAATTAGGACTCGTCTATCAAATTGTTGATGACTTACTGAGTCTTTGTGGAACCTCTGAGCAAACGGGAAAACCCGTTCATAATGATGATGATAAAATCACTTTTGTAACAGTTTTCGGGGTTGAGGGCTCAAAACAGCTTGTTCAGACGTTGGGGGATGAGTTGTATCAGTTGTCTCAAAAAGTTGGCCTGGAAGCGAATCTTGGACAACTTGTTGACTTTGTTGTGCATCGAGCACATTAGCGAGCGGATTTGGCGGACGTTTTTGAGTTAAGCGATGCCATGTTTCCGGCGTAAGAGGGGCAATCAAACTCGGTGTTTCATCCTGTGCAATTGAAAAGGCTAGAGTTAGAAGTACAGTGTAACTCATTGGAAAATCAGACAATAAATTTATGCTTATCTTAAGCATAATAAACCCAACAAAAAAATTCAAATTTTATTAAAATCCGTGTGCTTTATGTAACACATGATTGATTTTTAAGCAATATTGTGTTGAGCATTATTTGCCTGAATACGCAGGCTATGTGATATAAATGGCGTTGTGAATAAATAAATCACGATAAAAATTTGAAGGATTAAATTATGAAAAAAATTATCGTTTCTGCAGTTATCGCAGCAGCTACACTTTCTGCTTCTCAAGCAGCAGTATTCAATGGTGCATCAGCCGGTTTGACAGTTGGTACATTGACATCAAAGTTTGATAACAAAGTTAATAGCACAAAGTTTAATGCAAGCAAAACATTTGGATCCTACGGCATTCATTTTGATTATGATCGCTCTTCATGTAATTCATTTTACTGGGGTCTAGGTCTAGATTTTGCAGTTTACTCAGGCAAATTAAGCAAAACATCTACTCAGCTAAATCTTAAGTCAACAGCAACATATTCCTGGTCTTCTGAGTTTGATGTACGTCTAGGTTATAACTTTGGTAATACAGTAGCTGTATATGGTCTAACTGGTCTTCGTCTATATGACAAAACAATTAAGCTTTTCAATGCTACAACAAATGCTCAAGTTGCAAAAGAAAGCAAAACACGCCTTGCTCCAACACTAGGTTTGGGCGCAAAAGTTAAAGTTTCTGACAAAGTTTCTCTTGGTGCTGAATACCGTTATGCATTTGAACGTAAAGAAACTTCTAAAGCAATTAATGTATCAGTAAAATCAAAACAGTCCTCTCACGCTGCTTTGGTAAAAGTTTCTTACCACTTCTAGTCTGTTACGGATCAGAATTAAAAAGCCCCCAATTGGGGGCTTTTTTATGCCAATAAGATGTCTAACTGTCCTGCAGCATCAAGAGTGTAAAGATCATCGCATCCACCGATGGGTTTGTCGTCGATAAAGATTTGTGGGACGGTACGTCGACCTTCTGCTTTATGGATTAAGGCTTCACGGGCATCGGGGTCATTGCTGACATCAATTTCTGTAAAAGCAATCCCTCTTTTGATCAGCAAATTCTTAGCTTTGATACAATAGGGGCATGTTGTTGTCGTATAGATCTCAACGTTAGTCATATTTTACACTCCTTCATTAAAAACGATGCCATTTTGAATACAGCGTATGTTCTGCTAAGGGGGCTGGTAAATCAAAATCAATAAATCCAATATCATCAAGATCCAAATGTTCGCGAATACGCCCCAAGGGATCAATCACAGCTGAAATGCCATTATTAGCAGCACGAATCAGGGGGATTCCCTCTTCGATAGCGCGGACACGGACAATTTGTAAATGTTGATAGGGCGCGCTTGTATGTCCATACCAAGCATCATTTGTTTGATTCAACATCCAGGTCGGGTTTTGAGAATCAACAACATGGCCCGGAAAAATAGCTTCATAACAAACTAACGGTGAGAATTTCCCGAGTCCGGGTAGATCCAGTGTTCGGATGCCTGTTCCGGCAGAATAATCTTGGGTGCCTGGTGTTAACTTATTGACAAAAGGAAACCATCGTCGTAACGGAAAGTATTCACCGAACGGCACCAAATGGCTTTTGTCATAGCTGGCGACAAGGTTGGATTTGTCGTTAATAACAAGGGTGCTGGTGAAGATTTCACCGTTATTTCCGTGGCGGGGCCCGCCAACGATGATATAACCGTCTTTAGGTGCGACTGCTGCCAGAGTATCCATCAAAACAGGGTAATCTGTAACGAAAGTCGGAATGCTTGCTTCTGACCAAATAACGGCTTTTAAAGGGCGTTCTGCATCGATGGCACTCAGTCCGATATGCTTGTCAAAGTTCTCACGGAAATGATCGGCTAACCACTTGGTCGATTGAGGGATCGATGCTTGCACTAAACGCATATTTATCCCCGTCAACTGCGTTGGGTTTTCAGTCAGGCGATGTTGCCCCCAACCATAGAGCCCAATGAAAACAGCAACCCAAGCGAGCATATAGAGTCGTGATTGGCTGGCAAAACTGGTTAGAAACAGGATTGTTAGGAAGCTCAATCCATAAATGCCAATGACCGAACAAATTTGCAAAACGGGGAGGGGCCACATGTATCCTGCCAAATTCCAGGGTAACCCCGTTAGAATCGTGCCACGTAACCATTCAGCAACAAACCAGAAAACTGAGAATGTTATAACGGTTGTTAGGGGGGATTTTGGTGCTTTCCTGAGCGTTATCCACGTTGCCGTTGCTGGGAATAGGGCTAAGAATGCGGGTAAACCAAACCATCCCAGGGGCATAAGATACCACAGTCCTACGGTTTCAATGGCGTTGCCCAGCCAATAGAGCCCGACAACAAAATGCCCAAAACCAAACCACCATCCTAATTTAAAGGGGTGTATTGACGATGCATGTTTTGGCAGAAGATAAAAGAAGAGAGAAAAGCCAAAGGCTGCTAGGGGAATTAGATAAACAGGAGCAAAGGCAAGAGACGTCAACCCACCCAAAATAAAACAGGATCGTTTGGGGTATGCCTTAAAAAATTGAATTATTTTACCTATCATGAGTGATCCATTTTGCGGTCAACTTTTATCATCATAACAAAAAAAACCATTGGATCCTAGGGTATGCTCTTAATCAAATGAGGATCAGTTTTTTCCCAAAGAGATCTTTAAGGTCTGACTTAATCTTTTCCGGTATTTTAGGGCAGTCTTTCAGGTTGATCTCTTGGAGAGCTGTTAGGTTAGCCAAAGATGATGGAAACATCTGCAGATCCGGTGATTTTTCAAAGGACAGCGTTTGCAAATGTGATAATTCAGAGAGACGTTCAGGAATTTCTGTTAAGGGATTTTCTCCGGCATTGAGGGTATCCAATCGGGGCAAGGAAAAAATGATTGTCGGAAACATCGTTAATTTGTTGCGGCGAATGTTCAGAATTTCGAGTTGAGTCAAGTCCCCCAACCATTCAGGCAAGGATACAAAGGCGTTGTCGGCAATGGCCAAATTTTCAAGTTGACCGAGTTCTCTGACAGACTCAGAGAGGCTTGACAAGGTATTTGAAGCAACATTCAGTGTTTTAAGGGTGACGAGGCTATTCATTTTTTCCGGTAAGGATGACAGTCTATTGCTCGAGGCATCCAGGCTATCCAGATTGATCAGTTTATTAATCGAATCCGGCAGATGTGTTAGTTGATTCTTTTGAACATCGAGTTCTTGGAGTTGGGTCATATCGCCGAGTCGATCCGGTAACGATGTAAGATTATTTTGTGAGACATCAAGGACGGTGAGCTCTGTCAGATCACCAAACGAATCGGGTAAAGTGTCAATTCCATTATTCGCAATAAAAAGTCGGGTTAACCATGTCATCTGAGAAATGAGGGCAAGTGCTTCTTCTTGTTTACCGTGTTTGATCTGAGCTGTTAAGGTCAAGTCACCATCCTCAGCGAGTTTTTTTGAGTCCAGATGTACTTTGACAAGGGGTTGAAGTTGATGAATCAGAGACACGCGGTCATGGCACTGTCCGCCATGAATCACCATGATTACAAAGAGAATAAATCCAATGATTTTTATCATGATACTACTCTCCCTTTTCCAATGAGGGTAGAGTGATTTATCTGGAAGTAAATACTTACCGTAACTCAGCCGGTTCTGTTACGCCACCGGAGATATACTTAAACCGCGGTTGAGGTTCGCCTTTGTTCTCTATTACTTCCTCAAACATGGCTCTGGGGCGTATCCATAGGCCATAACTACCGTACAGGCATTGGTAGACGACAAGCTCTTCCAATGTTTCTGAGTGACGGGCGATACCGATAACTTGATAGAGTTTTCCTGAATAATGTTGATAAATCCCGAGTTTCATTCTGTTTATCCTTTTGCAAGTTTTGCCAAGTTAGCGCAGATAATTCTGGTGGCATGGGCACGTTTTGATGAATCATCCCAAGCACGTACAAAAACAATTTTTTGATCTGGCCTGACTTTGGCTTTGACCTTAGGATCCTGAAGATAGGCCATCAGTTTATCGGGTTGGGGGAATAGTCCATCTTTCAATGTGACAACCAGTCCCTTGGGGCCGGCATCAACTTTTTCGATATGTGCTTTGCGGCAATATCCCTTGATCTCAATAATTTCAAGAAGATTTGTCACCTCCGGAGGTAAGGTTCCAAAGCGATCAACTAATTCGGCCGCAAAGGCATCAATTTCTTTTCGAGATTCTAGGGCTGCGATGCGACGATAAAGATTAAGTCTGAGCGTTAAATCGGCCACGTATGGTTCCGGAATCATGACCGATGTTCCAAGATTGATCTGCGGTGACCACTCTTCTTCTTGATGTATACCTATTTCTTGTTCGATGCGAACTTGCAGGATCGCTTCTTGCAACAAATGCTGATACAGCTCAACACCAACTTCGCGAACATGGCCGGATTGTTCTTCACCCACCAAGTTTCCGGTTCCTCGAATGTCCATATCATGGCTAGCTAAGGAGAATCCTGCACCAAGCTTGTCGAGGCTTTGCATAACTTCTAAGCGTTTGATGGCCGTTTCTGAAAGAGGCGCATTATTGGGAATCGTCAGATACGCATAGCCTTGGGCTTTTGAGCGACCGACGCGTCCTCGTAATTGATAGAGTTGGGCTAACCCAAACAAATCAGCCCGATGAACGATTAGGGTGTTGGCATTGGGAATATCAATCCCTGATTCGACGATATTTGTTGACAGTAACAGGTCATACTTTCTGTCATAAAAGGCTGTCATCACATCTTCGAGCTGGCCTGCCGATAGCTGACCATGGGCGACCACGATTTTGATTTCAGGCAGAAGTTTGCACAAGGATTCATATAACGATGTTAGATCTTCCAACCGAGGGGATACATAAAATATTTGACCGCCACGATGGTATTCCCTGAGGATTGCTTCTCTTAAGGTTAAGGCATCATAGGGTGTGATAAAGGTGCGGACAGCTAAACGATCAATGGGGGGTGTCGCGATTAAACTCATTTGCCGAACACCTGTCAAGGCCAGTTGTAGGGTGCGCGGGATCGGTGTTGCAGTCAGGGTTAAGACATGAACATCTTTTTGTAGAGATTTTAGCTTTTCTTTTTGCTTAACGCCAAAATGTTGCTCTTCATCAACGATGACGAGCCCTAAATCGGCGAACTGAATGCGATCGGAGAAAAGAGTATGGGTTGCAATAATAACATCAACCGCTCCATCGGATAGATCTTTGCGGATTTCTTGAGCTTTTTTTGCGGATACAAATCGAGATAATTGTTCAACACGGTATCCTGAATCTTGAAACCGAGCAGAGAAGTTCTGGAAGTGTTGACGACATAGCAGTGTTGTTGGGGCAATAATGGCAACTTGTTTACCACTGGCCACGGCAACAAAAGCAGCGCGCAGGGCAACTTCGGTTTTCCCAAATCCGACGTCACCACAAATCAGTCGATCCATGGGTGTTCCTGAGATCATATCATTCAAGGTTTCTTCGATGGCACGTATCTGGTCATCCGTTTCCATATAAGGGAATTTTGCGCAAAACTGTTCATAATCTGTCGATTTTGCTCGCAATTCCGGTGCTTCGTGTAAGGATCGCTCTGCTGCTAGTTTGATCAGATAGTCGGCTACTTCTCGGATGCGTTTTTTGACTCGTGCCTTGCGGTTTTGCCATGCAACTGATCCGAGTTTGTCCAATTGAATCAGGCTGTCCGCATCCCCATACCGACTAATGGTATCAATGTTTTCAACGGGTAAGAACAGCTTATCCCCCCCATAATAGCTGAGGGTTAGGCAATCATGGAGAGCTTGGTTGACCTCAATGGGGGACAGGCCTTCGTAACGACCAATACCGTGATCGCGGTGGACAATTAAATCACCTTGAGAGAGTTGTGACGATTCGAGCAGAAACTTATCGGTCTTTTTTTTGCGATTCACTTGACGAATAATGCGTTCCCCGAGTAAATCAGATTCTGTGATAACTAAGAGATCGGGCGTTGAAAAACCATGATCAAGGGGGTAGACCATCAGGGCTTGTTTTTCAGTCGGCCAATGGTCAGAGACACTAAGATTAATTTTGGCGTCTTTGACCATAACATTCAAACGCTCACGGGATCCCAAACTCATGGCCGCAACGATGATTTGGCGATTCTCATGCGCTAAGATTTCCTTTAAGGATGCAATGGCCTGATGGGTTGGTGTCCCTGCCGGTAAATTGAGACCTGCTCGACAATGATAATCAATTGCCCCTTCTTGTGAAAAGGGTGTGACGAGTGTTGCTGCCTCACGGATTGTTGACCAGTCTTCCAGTGTTAAATATCCCATTTCCGGAGGTACAGGGTTATAGGGGGGGCTGGTATCACCCGGTAGTGTTGCCAAACGATTGGTATAGTAATCGTGGATCAATTCTAAGCGCGTGCGTATGGCATCATCGACCTGATGATCATAAAAGAATTGTGCTTGATTGGTATAATGCGTTAAAGCGTCCATCGAGGCAAAGAACAAGGGCAGCCAATGTTCCATACCGGCGTAACGTCGCCCTTCGGATATAGCTTCGTAAAGGGGCGTTGGTTTTGCACCAAACAACTCGCGGTATTTGACACGAAAGTGTGTAATTTGATCCGATGTTAAGGCTAAATCATGGCTGGGGGATAACGTGATTTGATCAAGAATTTTTGTTGTGGTTTGACTTAACGCATCAAATTGCCTAATTTTTTCGATCTGATCCCCAAAAAAATCGATCCGGACAGGGTCTTCGGATGTTGCCGGGAAAGCATCTAAAATGTCCCCACGTACGGCAAATTCACCCGCTTCACGCACAATATCAACGCGCAAATATCCGCTTTGATTGAGACTATCAATGAGGGAGGTCATCGATATTTCTTGAGAGGTGTGAAGGTTGATCTCGCGATTGCTTAACGATGATGGTGGGGGTAATCGATTAAGCAGTCCAAGCGCAGAAACCACCAGAATATCAACGTTATTGTTAACCAAAGCCGAAAGCGTTGTTGTTCGATGATTGATAATGTCTTGACTGGGGCCTATGCGATCATAGGGCAAACAGTCCCAAGCCGGTAACCAGTGACACCGTCGTGATGGGGCTACGATCGCCAGTTGGAGCATAAGAAATCGCGCCCGTTCTTCGTTTGGGGTGATATAGACAATGGGGGTCTTAATATCTTTGAGGAATAGAGGTTCAAACCCTTGGGCTATTCCGGAAAAAACGGGTGACATCATAAGTTTAATCAAAACGTTATATGATTACACAAATATCATTTGCCTGAGCGTGATGCAAGCTTGAGTTTTGTGAAATCTTTAGGTATTATCATCTCAACAATATTTAAAAAATAAGATAAATGACACTCAATTCATCGACGGCTTCGGTCCCTTCTTTTTCAACAGCCTCAAGTTCACAAACAATTCTGTATGATCCTCAGAATGATAGTAAAGTGCACGCGTTGATCGGGGTTAGTCCCTTTAACGGTTATTACAATAGCGATAACATTGATGCTCTCATTGCGTGGGCATCGGTAACGTTCGAGGATTTTCACGTCTTTACGATGGACGAGTCTTCTAAGTATAACCTGATGGCTCAAGGTTATTCCGAAGAAGATGCGATCAAAAAAACGCGTAAACAAGATAAACATTTATTGAATAAAATCGTGCGTGGTCTTGAAAAAATCGGATGTGCACAATCCGAAGCCAGATCAAAGATCTTGTTAATTAGTGATCTTAGGCATAATGAAAAATACTTAGACCTTTACCAAAAATATTGTGCACTTTATCAGAATAATGCCGATTTTCGGTCTGATTGCTTGAATGCAGCAAGGGCTATTTTGCACGAAAAAATATCAACGGATATGGATCAGGCAGCATTAATCGCTGTACAGTATTTGTTAGAAGAAATCCCTGTATGGTTTGACACACCCGCAATTATGGGCGTGTCATCCTCTGTTTTTGTCTATAAGGATTTGCCTTTCTATTGGAAGAAAGTCTGTTGTGACTATAATTTAGGGGCACCAACACAACGAATTTACATAAAGTCCGATTTTTCTTAAGGCAATTGAAAGATCTATAGGTTACCATATGAACTATGCGTCAAATTATTACTATTTTAGAGATTCTATGGAAGGATTGTCTATTCGAGAGATCTTAGCACATCTCAATGAAGTTCTTAAGTTACTTCCCGGGAGTATTTACTTAAAGGATTTGGATGGCGTTTATCTTGGTTGCAATGAATTTCAGGCACGAATGGCTGGGTTTGATAATTCTGAACTGATTATTGGCAAGACGGATTATCAATTGCCGTGGAAGGCAAGTGCTGATCAAATCCGGGCAGTGGATCTGCGGATTATTGACTCAGGTATCCCGGAAGAAATTTTAGAAGAAGCATTTGTCTATGATGGACAGATTCTGACGATGTTGAGTATTAAGGCTCCCTTTTATGATGAGCATGGGGAAATCATCGGTATTGTAGGGACGTCGCTTGATGTGACAGAGCGAGTCAAAGCAGAACAACGAGAGTTGGCTGCCCTTGAAGAAAAACGAAAGATTGAAGAGACAGCACGACGACTCTTGATGGTGTTAGCGGGCAGTATTTCCCATGACTTGCGGAGCCCGTTGCTTTGTTTAGATGCGCTGAATCGCGATCTCAAAATAGCACTGCCGTTGCTATTGGCTCAGGATAAAGAATCAAAAGAGAGTTTAACACCCCAGCAAAAAAATGCTCTGGATTCTATGGCAAGTATTACGGAAAAAATAGATGACCAAATTGCAAGAATGCACATGTTTATCAATGATAACCTTAAAGCTATTAAACGCAGCACGACCAATAATCTGAAAGAAGATGATTTAGTTGAGTGCCAAAGTTATAAGGTTATTAAAAATGCTTTGGATTCTTATCCCTTTCAACAGGATGAGCGTGACCTTATTGACTGGGATCGCCGTAATCATTTCTCTTTTATGGGGAATCCTTTGTTGTTTATGCGAGTGATTTTTAATTTGTTGAGCAATTCACTTTACCAAATTAATGAAACCGGTCGTGGTCGGATTTATATCTCATGTGCACAATCCACATCGGGCAATGTTCTTCGGTTTAAGGATACAGCGGGTGGTGTCTCCGCTTCTGTGCTTGAGACTATATTCGACGGTTACGTTTCTCATAAGAAATATGGAACCGGTGTTGGGCTTGCTTTTTGTAAGATAACGATGCAAAGCTTTGGGGGGGATATGACGTGCCACTCTGTTGAGGGTGATTTTATTGAATTTACGTTGACGTTTCCATCAATGGGTCATGGTGGATAATGACCTCAGCTTTTGGATAGGCTTGAATAATCTTTTGTTCGATTTCATCACCGATTGCATGGGCACGCCATAGCGAGAGGTTTTTGTCTAAATCCAAATGAAATTGGATAAAATAGTGATACCCACTCGTTCGTGTTCTCAGGTCATGGAACCCAATGATATGAGGATGGCTTTTTATAATATGCCCAATATTATTGCGCGTTTCATCATCAAGCTCCTTGTCCATTAAAACATCAACAGCGGTCAAGGCAATTTTAACAGACGTTATAAAGATATAGAGCGCAATAGCAGCACCCACCAGCGCATCGAACCATAACCAATCAAAGAAAGCCGAAAGATTAAGGCTGATCAGCACGCCAACATTTGTCAGCAAATCCGTTTCATAGTGAATAGAATCTGCCTTAATGGCTAAGGAACCTGTCTGGCGGACGACATATCGTTGAAACAAGATCAGAGCAATCGTAATGACGGATGACGCAATCATAACAACATTGCCAAGACCAACGTTTTCAAGAGGGTGAGGATCCAGTAAACGGTGCGCAACATCAATCATCAACCAAGTGGCTGATCCGGCGATGAACGCTGTTTGAACCAGCCCGCCGATGGCTTCTGCCTTGCCATGGCCGAATCGATGGTCGTCATCGGCCGGTTTGATAGCTTGCCTGATAATGATAAAGTTCAAGATAGAGGCCAGAATATCGAGCATTGAATCAACAAGCGATGCCTGTAAGCTCAAAGAACCTGTTGCAAACCAAGCGTAAAATTTAGCACCAACCATAATACCTGCAGCAGCGATTGCTGCTTTTGATGCGCGTTTTACAAGGGAATAATCGGGAGTTACGGATACAGTTTTATGGTCTGCCATGTGTCATTCTCATGAAAATAAACAAGTCGATTGTGAAGTCTGAAGGGTTGCTCTTCCCAGAACTCAATAATTTCCGGTAAGACAGCAAATCCGGACCAATATGGTGGACGAGGAATATGATCGTCGCCAAATTTGAGAGAATAGGCGGCTAGTGCTTCCTCAAGGTCACTGCGATCACTCAAGGGGTGTGACTGTTTAGATGCCCAAGCACCGATCTGTGATCCGACAGCGCGTGTCGTAAAATAAGCATCAGCTTCTTGATCGCTGACTTTTGTTGCTGTTCCTTCGATGCGAACTTGTAAGTGTAGGCTTTTCCAGTGAAAACAGAGGGCAACATGATGATTTTCAGCAAGTTCGCGCCCTTTACGACTCTCGAGATTGGTAAAGAAGACAAATTTCCCGTCATGAATACCTTTCAGCAGCACAATTCTCGCTGATGGTCGCCCCTGGCCATCAACTGTTGCTAAAGTCATAGCATTTGGGTCATTGGGTTCGGATTCGCCGGCTTTTTGAAACCAAGTATTAAATAAGTCAATAGGATCTGATGGTGGTGTTTGTAGCATTGTCTGAGGCAATTTAAAGAATATTGACCTATCTTAATCATTTTTTTGCCGGTTTAACACCCCCAAAAAGACATGCTAGACTAATAATTATTTGGCGAGCAGGGTTTGATATGCTTATACACTACATTTGGATTGGGTTAGGGGGTGCCTTGGGTGCCATAGCACGAGCAGCCCTTGGTATGGCATTGCCGCCCCAATTCTCGGGTATTCCGTTGCAGATTATCGTTGTCAATGTTATCGGATGTGGCATCATGGGTGTTTTAGCTGAAGGGATGGCACTATACTGGTCACCGCCTGATTACATTCGCTATTTCTTGCTGACGGGTATTCTCGGCGGCTTTACAACTTTTTCATCTTTTGCTCTTGAGACAGGGCTCTTGGTGGATCGTCATGAAGTAGTCCTAGCGATTGTCTATGTCATGTTGAGTGTTGGCTTGTCCTTGGGTGCTTTTTTCTTAGGGATGAAGGTTGTCAGGCTTATATAACTGGCGGGTTTTCCACCTCGTTCTTGTGAGAGAGATCGCTTGGAAGGCGGGAGCCGGTTTTCCACCTCGCCCCTGTGTGGGAGAGGTCGCTTGAAAGGCGGGGAGCTGACTTTTCACCTCGCCCCTTGTGGGAGAGGTCGCTCGAAGAGCGGGTGAGGGGGATAAATAATTAAACAAAAACAACTATATAGACCTCTATTTCCTTTTTCTCGATTGCTTATTTTTTGTACCCCTCACCCGACCTGCGGTCGACCTCTCCCACAAGGGGCGAGGTTAGGGATTCCGCCAGTTACAGGGCATCTACACCCTAAAACGTCCAATTGACCCGTACCAGTGCTTGGTGGTTGCGTTGGTTTGAGCCTAGCTCACCATCATAGGCCAACGGCAGACAGATCTTGGCGCAAATCCTTGCCGTGAATCCGACATTAGGGGTTGGCGAGGACACGGTTGGGTGGTTGTGGTTCTGGACTGTGAAGTTTCCGCCTTGGCCAACAAGGTCGGTTGACATTTTCTGGTGAGATCCAACAGCACGGCGATAGGTTATCCCCAGACGAGCAAAGCTATAGATTGTGTGCCGCATCATGCCAATGCCACAGATTCGCCAGTTGAACACTCCTTGTTTTGCCTTGCACGGTTGTGCTGTTCCGACTTTTCACGGATAAATTTCGATGCCGGCTCCGTATTCCGTATAACCATTCTCACGCAGGAACAAAGCACCACCACCAACATATTGCTGGGTGTCAAGTGACAAGGGACTTTCCAAGAGCAATGTCTTGCCAACTTCAGCCAAGCTACCGAAGACATGGTGACCGTTATGGCGTTGATGAGCAACGATTGGCACAAAAGTCATAATGTGATCAGCCTTAAAGGGTGATGGCCGTAGTATACAGCACCATTAAACGTACCAAGACGACGGAGCTTCCCATAAACCATACAGACCGAATTCGCACTGACGCCTCCCCTTGGCTCGGTCGGCTTCTTCATGGTACTGACTCACGGTACCCAGTTGTTACACCAAGTTTAAGGGTATTGGAGATAATATCCAAACCAACACTGGTGCTCAGGTGTTACCTGGGTCTAAGCCTTGATAACAATGTTTGACGGATCCATCGTGCTTTCTGGCTAAACCGCCCTGATTCCACCTGGATCCACAGGTTTGTTGCTCCCATATTGACCCGTGCTGAAATAGGGATCTGTTTGGGATCTGATGCTTGGGCAAGGGTTTGCATCACCGTGCTGCGTTGATAAAGCTTGCGACCAAACAGGTTGGTAAAACTTTGTTTTTAAGGAGCTAACTGTTGTACGAGACCGGCCATAGCTGTTCCTGATTGTTTGGCCATGCGATCCATACCTGACCAGGTGAACGGTGTTGACATGGATGCGGATTCTATACTGGCGATAAAGTCTGTTTTTTGAGTTTCTTCTGCCGGGTCAAGGTCACTCAAGGCTTGTTGCAGTTGCTCTGTCGTCAACGCGTTAAGTCGAGCCTCAAGGGCGGCAGGGGCATGATTATCCATATAAGATGCCACGGATCCAAGATTGCCAGTCGTGACAATTTCAGCGATAGTATGGGTTTTTGTGAGGATGAGTTGGGCATCAGTGCCGGTATAATTGGCTTGATAGGTGAAGAGGGGGGATACTCCTGTTACGGATGCAAATGATGATCCGCCGAGTCCGGTTGATGTGAGAACGGTATAGGTGATCGATTGTCCGTTTGCGAATATCCCCGATGGAATAACATGAAGGGTTCCACCCAATGTTGCGTTTCCTGTGACAGCAATAAGATCATTGTCTGTTCCGGCAACAGGAATTCCTGTAACAGCATTGACTTCGCAATTGTAGGTGCCATTTTGGGTATAATCTCCTGCAACAGTTAGCGTTCCGATAGAATTTCCCGGAGCAATAAATCCACCAATATCAATTATTAGATCCCCCGTTGTACCATTACCACTGATCGTAGCATTAGAGTTGACGGTAATATCCCCTCCAAGTTTACTGTTAGCATCAATGAGCTTAAGCTCACCGGCATTAACCGTTGTCATCCCTGTAAAGGCAGAGCTATCACCAGACAAAGTAAGGATTCCAACACCAGACTTAGTGACGGTACCATTGCCAGAGATAACTCCATTGTAATAACTATCATCAGACCTGTTAAAGATAAGGAATCCATTGTTGGTAATATTGCCTCCAAGTGATCCTGTTAGGAGTAGAGTTCCAGCAGAAACAGCTGTTGCGCCAGTATAGGTGTTGGCTCCTGATAAAGTGAGGGTACCTGTACCTGCTTTGGTGAGTCCTCCTGTGCCGGAGATTACGCCTCCAAAGGCGGAGTTATAATTGCTCCCATCACCAACGGTTAAGAATTTTGATCCTAAATCAACGGATCCTGATCCATTAAGAGCTTTGATTGTGGTGCCTGATGTGGTTCCAGAAATATCGAACGTTGCGTTTGTTATAACGTTGCTGCTTGACGCAAGAGAACCCGATCCCGATAATGCCAATGTCCCATCATTGATCGTTGTTATGCCTGCATGGGTATTGATTCCTGATAGAGTGAGTTTTCCTGTGTTGGTTTTTGTGAGATTACCATTGCCAGAGATTATGTTAGAATATGCAAGAAGATTGATGTTATTGAAGGCTAGTGTTGCACTGAGAGCAATTGAAACGTTACCTGTGATATTCCCGTCAGTTGTGCCATCTCCGAGTTGAAGGGTGCCGGCAGAAACAGCCCATGGTGTCAGTACTGTCGGTACTGTTGACTTAATCAATGTCCAGGTACTGTTATCTGTTTTTGTGAAGGTTGAGAAACCATAATATTTAGGTGTTGTATAGGCAGAGGGCGCGGTATTGACGATCTGGGATAAATCGAAGGAAGAGTCAGTTGCCCCACCAAGAGTTAATGTGTCGGATCCACCACCGATAATATTGCCAACAAAACTGTACCCGTTTTCAAGTTTGAGAGTATTTCCTGAGCCATAGAATTGAATAGCATTGGCTCTGGACGTGAGTACATTCGTACCACTTAATCCCCCGGAAATAGACCCGGAGTTAACAACGGTTGTATTTCCCGATGAGAAGCCAATGATACCAATACCACCATTGCCATTGCCTGTACCACTTTGAGTGCCACCATCACCGGCACCACCGATACCGGATCCAGCCCCTACATTATAAGAGCCACCGGAGCCTTGAGATCCGCCTTGACCACCTGAGATGGTACCTGAATTGGTAATCGTTGTATTTGCTGCTGTAACCCGGATGCCTGATCCGCCTCCGCCTCCTCCTCCTACATAATTACTGCTTCCTCCGGCTCCACCAGATCCCCCCGTGACGGATCCACCATTTGTAATTGTGACAGATGAGGCGGATAGGATACCGGCCCCTCCGCCACCGCCCCCACCGCTAAACGCTCCGATCCCCAGAATGCCATTTCCTATTCCACCGTCACCCCCAGATCCTCCTGTGATGGATCCGCTATTTGTAATTATGACGGATGAATTGTTTCGGATACCGGCACCTCCTCCGCCACCGCCCCCCCCCGTGATTCCAGTATTGCCGGTGCTACCTGAATCTCCATGTATAGGAATTATGATAGGATTTGTGATAGAATTGGGCGGAACATTTATTTTAGCAGTACTTCCGTTGCCACCACCACCACCACTAAGAGCACCATTACCGCCATTTCCTCCGGCACCGTTTGTTCCGGTGGTACCGTTCGAAGGATTTTGGCCACCTCCGCCTCCTCCTTGGCTTTCAGCATAGGTGGGGTGCGTAAGGGCATCAATCAGGGTAATGGTTAAGGCAGACGTTAGTGTAAGGAGGAAGGAGAGGGCAAAGTCTGATTTGGATCGAGCAAAACCAAGTTTTTTGCCGGAAGGCTCTTGACGTTGTGTTAAGGGCGAATCAGCATTGGATTGGATTAGGCACATTATATCTCCATAACGACATGATTTCATTAATCTTATTGTTATTTTGATTGGTTTGATGTACCTATGACAACCCCCCTTGTGTAAGAGTTAACAAAGCGTTAAGAGTGTGGGATCGAGTTTTGAGAGCAGCTACACAATCCCTAAGGCAGCAAGATTTTTTTGATAAAATCGAATGGCTTTATCTTTCAAAATTCTCGTGATGAATTTTGGTTGGTTGACGTGGGCTTCCCCTAATAATGAGACGTCATCTTTCTTTCTGCGATGGACTTTGATGTGTCTGTGGAAATTCTCATCCATAGGAACATAATGGATGTCATCGCGATGTTTGGCGGCTAAGGCTGATAAAATGCCTTCATCATGTTGATGGTGGCTGAAATTTGGTTGATTTGGAACTTTTCCTGTACCACCATTGATCAAAAGAGGTGTTTCGCAAAGGGACAGCCACTGCTTGATAAAAGCACGGCTTGTCAGTGAGTTCCGTAAGAGCACAATCCCAGCCCAAACATGAGGGCTTTTATAGCAAGCATCTGTTTGGCAATCAACCGCAGCAAAAATATCCCCTGTTGCTGAGCGCGATGCTGTTCCGTGTACAGGGTTAAAATAATCAAATAAAACAATATCTTTATCTTTCAGGGCAGACTCGATTAAGTTATTGATGGGCTGGCGAATCAACATTCCTGAATCACCATAAAGCAAAATATCCCCTTCCGGAATTTTCTCTAGGGTTTTGAGAATGAGGTATGGTTTCCATAACCAATAACCGGCACCAACCTTCTCATTCAAAATAGGGTGATCTTGGATATACTGAGGGTCAATATGCTCTTTGCGATACAGATGGATAAAATCAATGCCACGATTGATTGCTGAGTACGCTTGTATGTTTCTGTTCTTATGGAAAACATCAGAACCATGAGCATACGTGACCAAATGGACGCTGTAGGTTCTTTGAGTTGCACTAAGAGGGGTGACTTCTACCATTGAAAGGTCTGAGACTGTTAAGAGTCCCAGGATGCGTCCCATGTAAACAAGGCTGACGAGGAATAGAAACGAAATCAGGATGGCCTTAAATTTCATGACTGTCTACCTCGAAAAATGAGCCATTTCCGCACGCAGTTCTTCAATGCCGATTCCTTTGGCTGAGCTTGTCGGCATAACTTTGGGGTGAGCAGCCGGATGCTTTTTAAGTCGTTCTTCTAAGGTTAAGATAATGGTCTTCAGTTGGTTGGAGCCAACTTTGTCACATTTTGTCAAAACAACCTGATAGGATACGGCCGTTTTATCAAGTAAGGCCATAATTTCAAGATCATGTTTTTTGATGTCAACCCGTGCATCAAGCAAAACATAGGTTCGTTGTAAAGTCGGCCGACCGCGTAGAAAGGATTCAATCATTCTGCGCCATTCATCGACAACAGACTTTGGCACTTCGGCGTAGCCATATCCCGGCATATCGACTAAGAATAATTTTTGACCAAGGTCAAAGAAATTAAGTTGTTGAGTGCGCCCGGGTGTATTAGATGTTCGTGCTAATGAATTGCGCCCGGTTAAGGCATTGATTAAGCTTGATTTACCGACATTAGATCGACCGGCAAAGGCAATTTCCGGCATATCAAAATCAACAAGATCACTTAGTTTTTGCACCCCTCGAACAAAGGTACATTCCTGGGTGAACAGCCAACGCCCATATTCCAGGGCATCGGCCGTGTATGTTCCATCCGGGTTTAAAAGTTGGATACTCATTAGCTTGCTTTAGCAGGGGTCACATCTTGACGCATGATCCACCATTGTTGAATGATTGACAGGATGTTATTCCATGCCCAGTAAATGACCAATCCGGCAGGGAAGTTTGCCAATAAGACTGTCATCATAAGCGGCATGATCATCATGACTTTTGCCTGTGCAGGGTCGGCTGGTTGCGGGCTGAGTTTTTGTTGCAGCATCATCGTCGCACCCATAATCAGAGGCCAAGCACCAATCATGAGCATGCTTGGTGGCGTAAAGGGCAAAAGGCCAAAGAGATTGAAAACACTGGTGGCATCGGGTGCTGAAAGATCATGAATCCAACCATAGAATGGCGCATGGCGCATTTCCAGGGTGACGAACAAAACCTTGTACAAGCAAAAGAAAACAGGAGCCTGAATCACCATGGGCAGACACCCTGCCATGGGGTTAATTTTCTCTTTTTGATACAAAGCCATCAATTCTTGATTGAGTTTCATTTTATCGTCGCCGTACTTTGCCTTTAACGCTTCCATCTTGGGTTGCAAGATTTTCATGCGTGACATAGAGCGATAGGATTTATTGGCCAAGGGGAACATGGCAGCTTTAAACAAAACAGTTAGCAAGAGGATAGCCAGTCCCATGTTTCCTAATAATTTATTCATGTATTCCAAGACATAGAATAATGGTTTTGTTAAGAAATAGAACCACCCAAAATCAATGGCGAGATCGAATTTGTCAAAGCCGAGTTTTTCTTCATAAGCATCCAGCATGCCTAAGATTTTTGCACCTGAGAACATATGTTGTGTTGTCTCAACGCTTTGATTCGGGGCAACTTCGTACTCGGGAGAGATGGTTTCTGTTGTGTATCGATCGATGCCATTAATGGTCTGAGATTGAGATTTTGTCTGATAGGTTGTTTTTTGATCAGGGATCAAACTCACGAGCCAATATTTATCTGTGAAGCCAATCCATCCGCCTGTTGTTGTATGATCATCCGATCCTTGTTCCTTGAGTTTATCATAGTCAAGTTCAACAAGTTTACCGTTGATGACGCCAATGGGACCTTCGTGAAGAATAAAATATCCGCCTGTTGCCGGTTTACCGATACGGGTGATTTGACCATAAGCATTCAATTTTACAGCTTCACCGGTTTTGTTCTCAACCTTATCGGTTACCGTGAACATATACTGCTCATCAACGGCTATTGTTCGGGTGAAGTGGAGTCCGTGACCATTATCCCATGTTAGAACCACAGGTTTTTCCGGGGTTAGATCGGTTGATGATGTTTTCCATTCGGTATCTTGAGAGGGGAGGGTGAGACTTGAGCGACTGATCCAGCCGAAATCAACAAAATAAGCTTTATCTGTTTTTTTAGGAGCAAGTAATGTAATTTCCGGGCTTGATGAATCGGTGGTCTCTTTATAATCAACCAGAGTAATGTCATCAAATCGAGCACCCTTGAGGTTGATCGATCCGTGAACCTTGGACGCATTAATCTTAAGGCGATGGTTGGCTGACAGGGCTTCTGTGATCGGTATGATTGTGTCCGGTGCCGGTGTTTCCTGAGGAACAGCTGCTTGTTGTGTCTGTTTAAGTTCTTCTTGTCTTTTGCTGGCCGCAGGTGCTTCTACAAAATGGTTATACCCGAATAAAATACCTAAGCTCAGGATAAAAGCTAAAATTAAATTTTTTTGTTCGTTCATCAACGATCTCCAGACGATTTGTATTCAGGAACCGGATCATATCCATAGCCAGCCCCCAGTTTTTCAATAGGATGACACCGAATTAGCCGCCGAGCAACTAAATAAAGTCCTTTTTTGAGCCCATGATGGTGCAAAGCATGAACCGCATAAGCCGAGCATGTCGGGACAAACCGACATCGTGCCGGAAGGTAGGGCGAAATTAACCAGCGATAAAGGTGAATAAGTCCAATCAGAAGTTTTGCGATCATTTTGTTGCTTCCTTGATACATCTACGAAGGGCGTAAGAGAAGTCGCGCTTCAAAATATCAAAAGGCGCGTCAACTGTTGCTGCTTTGGCAATAACAACGATATCACAGTATGGTACATCCAATTCAGGGAAACTCAACCTGACGATTTCACGTAATCGTCGTTTAGCGCGGTTGCGCCGTACCGCATTGCCAACGCGGCGGCTGGCCGTAAAGCCAATCCCTGTTGTTTGTTCAACCGTACAAGGTATCAGCATCTGAACAATCAAAGTCGCCGCAGGACAATAAACACCTTCCTGGGCGACTTTGACAAATTCCCGACGTTTCGTTAAGCGTCGCAACATGCGACCTATTCCTTAGGCGGATAGACGCTTACGACCCCGTGCACGACGTGCAGCAATAACTTTGCGACCACCAACTGTTGCCATGCGAGCGCGGAATCCATGACGACGCTTGCGAACGAGCTTACTGGGTTGATATGTTCTTTTCACGGCCTTAATCCTTATTCTAGGGCAAGCAAAAACCTGCCATTAAACTTATTTACATCACTTATAACGCATTTTATACCTTAAAATCAAGATTCTTTCGCGAAAAAAAGTGAGGTATACTCATTTTACAATCTAATTGAGATGGATTTAAAATGGTTACGACACCAAAAGTTGGCGCGCCAGGTTCAGTTACACCCGTGAAATCAGCTGTGGTTAACGTTAAAGAACGGTCATCAGCTAAATTTTCATCGAAAGAGGCTGCAACAACGAAACCAACAGGCGAGACGTACCAAACTTTCTCTGTGTCTGCCTTGTCGACTTTGATGTTTGATGACGGATCAAAGCGACAGCAACATCACGCGGTGGTTTATGGTCATGATTTGTTAGATCAGCTTGAAAAAATCCGTACAGGCCTTATTTCCGGGATTATTTCTCCTGCTGATATCCAAGAGTTAATGGAAAAACTAAAAAACCGACCGAATTTGAGTATTGATCCTCAGCTCGAAGAACTTATTCGCGAGATTGAGACGCGGGCTGCGGTGGAGTTGGCAAAGTTGGAATCTTAGATTGTTGCTTTTCATCACGACGTTCTTTCAGTTTGCGTTGTAAATCAAGCATCGATCCGCATTTTGGCTCTTTTTGGCAAGGGACTGCTGTTTTATTGGGATTCTGGCTTTCTTGAGCCAGGCTGATCGTTAAGAATGTGGATAGGATTACAAGCATTTATAGTTGTTCCAGTTAATTTTGATACAGTTAACTGAGAAGCAAAGCGTACATAGAGTACGTGAGCGACGAATTTAGCTGTATCAAGGTTAAATGGGATGACTATACTCAAATAAGATGAAGACGTTGAGATTTTGGACTTCGGATTGTGTTGGATTTTCGACGTTGATTCGACGCCGATAGCTGGCTCTATCGAAGGAGAATCAACGGACGAAAAGGCGGTGCAATCCGATGGATCAAAAATCAACTTCTTTATTTTGTTTGGGTATAATGCCCCCCTTTGATTCAGGATGGCATGTTAATCTTTAAGATATGATTAAGGGAATTACATTTGTTCCATATTGGCAGCAACCATGATGAGGTATACCGCCAAAACTGCGGCAGTGCTAATAGCAAAGTTAAGTTCAAATCCCATGGTTGACTCCAGATTAAAGGCTCTTTAATTGCATAGCCGAATTAAGGGGCTCTAGCTATATGTAGCTATCCTAAGTAACAATTGCAATATTTTATAAAAATAGTGTACCATCAATCAATATTTCATGAAAGTCCGTGCCGTTGTGAATAGTAAATTTTATATCATTGTGTCCTTGGTCATTATGAGTATTGTGATTTCCTTTATTGGGTATGAACGTTATCAGCAGAACATCGTCTTACCGTCGTATTCACAAAAGCATCTTTTGACTGAGGCCGTTTACGAACGGAATAAACCGTTGATTAAGGAATTGTTCCGTCTAGGCGATCGTGTCGGTTCTTTAAAAGAAGTGAAATCGTCTACGGTCATTAATAAAGATCAACGCGATGCCCATGTCTTGCTTAGTAAAATCTGTAAGGATTCGTGTCTGCCTGTTCGTTGCCGTCTTGATCTCGGTTTGGGGCATGCTTGCCGTGTTAACTGCCCGTCCCGTAAAATCCGATTCTGTATAACGACACTAAAACCTTTAAAACAGTAACTTGGCACGATAATTGCTGTCTTCTGACTGAATCAATTCAGGAGACATTAAATGAGTGCAGTTCCCATTCAACGCTCAGCAACAGTCGCTCTATCGTTACAAGAGGCTCTATGGCCATCGCTCGAAGC
Organism: Candidatus Paracaedibacteraceae bacterium; assembly: GCA_019636035.1. Lineage (GTDB taxonomy): Bacteria > Pseudomonadota > Alphaproteobacteria > Paracaedibacterales > Paracaedibacteraceae > Paracaedibacter. The sequence continues at coordinate 431,165 of JAHBYI010000001.1, read as the reverse complement.
AACAGCTTCCAATCTGGCGAATAGCACAACCAGTGGATTTAAACGCGTTTTTACTGAAACGATTGAAGCAAAGCAAGTCTCTTCACACGGTGAAGTTTCATATGTTTCCTTGTCGACATTGAACCATGATTTTACACCGGGATCGATTCGCCAAACGGGCAACACGTATGATCTAGCCATCTCTGGCGACGGTTTTTTCCAAGTGACGGGCGGTAAGTTAACGCAAAATAGTTACTTTAACCTAAGTGCGGATGGGCGAATTCTGGCACCATCCGGTGATGCTTTGATGAATGATGGGGGTGGCGAAATTTCAATCCCGACGAATTCAAAGTTTATTAATATTGCCCAGGATGGAACCATAACTAATCAGAACGGAATCCTCGGTAAAGTCGGGGTTTTTAATGTTGCTGATAAAAAAACGTTAAAATACGGTAAAGACGGATATTTCACGCCACAAGGGCAAGTTGATGCGGCAACGGATGTGACCGTTCACCAAGGATTTGTCATGGAATCCAACGTTAATCCGATTGAAGAGACGATTCGTCTCATTGAAATTCAACGTCGTTATGAGCAAGCAGAAAAGATTCTAAAAGAAAGTTATGAACTCGCGACAGACGTTGTTAACGTTTCGTCAAGGTCTGCTGTGTAAAAATTTAATTAAATTGGAGATTATCAATGTCCTTAACCAATGCAATGAATATCGCGAAAACCGGGTTGCACTTACAGGAAACCAATATCGCTGTTAAATCACAAAACTTGGCCTCTCAAGGTGTTGATTCCTTTAAACGTCAATATCTGGTTGCTCAAGACTTAGGATATCAGGATAAAATTCTAGCAGGGGCGCAAACTTCAGCCAATACCACATCTGCTATTGGTTTGGCCATTGGTTTGGGTGTGATGCCGGCGGGGATTTATCGTTCCTTTGATATTGGCGATCCGGTGTCGACAGGTGAAAAACTCGATGTTATGATTTCCGGTGATGGTTTTTACCAAGTTCTTATGCCGGATGGAACATTTGGGTATACCAGAACAGCGACCTTTCAAAAAGATCCGCAATCAGGGCAATTGGTTACGATTGATGGTTATGTTCTTCAGCCGAATATTACAATTCCACAAGATACAGTTGATATTTCTATCTCACAGGACGGTATTGTTTCCGTTCTCCTTGCAGGGCAAACAACCATGCAGCAGGTTGGTCAACTGCAAGTAACACGCTTTTTAAACCCTAATGGTTTGCGTGCCATGGGCAAGAATATTTTCTTTGAGACCACCGGATCAGGAACACCGATGACATCCAATCCGGGGTTGCAAGGCGCAGGAATTTTGATGCAAGGCTATCGCGAAGCATCAAATGTTAACTCAGTTGAAGAAATCACCGACTTAATTAAAATTCAGCATGCCTATGAACAGTTAACCAAGGTTATCACCACCAGTGACGCCATGTTTGACGCCAGTAATAGAATGGTTGCTTAACGGAGGCTAAAATGATGACAACAGTTGTTCTGATCTTAACCCTATTCGGATTTAGTTTTGCAGGGACGTTTAATGCTCAAGATCTAAGTCAGTCGATAAAATCAGAACTACAAAGTCACGTCCCGTTTTCAGGTGATTTTAATGTGCATTTATCGAGTCAGAATTGGTCTGTTCAGGGAGATAAAATTCAGGTTAATGATGTTTTGCTTCAATCAGATCAACGTTCTTTCCAAGCGTCTGTTTCTGTGATAACAGGGGACACTGAGACACGACTTAAGACTATTGTTGGTAAAATTGACCCCTTAACGGATGTGCCGATGTTAACGCGGATCATAGCGCCTGGTGATGAAATCACGAGTGCTGATATTTCATGGCAAAAATTGCCCAGTACGCGGATCAATCAAAACTTTGTGGTCAGTCAGGATGATCTGATTGGTAAAACCCCAAGGAATAGAGTTCTCCAACCAGGACAACCTGTGTCAAAGCACGATGTTCGTTATCCGATAGTTGTTAAGCGCGGTGATACGGTTGCTGTTGCTTATCGTACGGATAACATGATGTTAACAACAACAGGGATAGCTGAAAAAGATGCTGCGGTTGGGGATACGGTTCGCTTGAAAACAGGGGGCAACAAAATTATCCAAGCCAAAGTTATCGGTTCACAAAAGGCCGAAATTAAACCAATGGAATTTTAAGCATGAATAAGGTTTCTTTTTTACCGATGATTCTTTTACTGACGGGATGTAATATGGCTGAACGGTTGTCTGAAGTTGGCGAGCCACCGCTCATGAGTCAGATCCAAAACCCGACTCTTGTCGATGATTATAAGCCTGTGACGATGCCGATGCCGGCTCCTGAAGTGACGAGTCAAAACAGTAATTCCCTTTGGCAAACGGGATCACGTGCTTTCTTCAAAGATCAACGTGCCTCACGGGTAGGGGATATTCTGACCGTCAATGTCAATATGGAACATCAATCGTCGCTGGATGGCAAGGTTGAGTCAGAACGGAATAATTCCCTGGCGGGGGCATCGATCGGAACCCTGTTTGGCCATGAAAACAAGCTTAAAAAGATATTCCCGAACGCTGTTGATAAAGATAATTTGGTCAGTTACAATTTTAATCCGCAGATGAAAACTAAAACAACGACCCAGTATGATAATAAGTTAAAGTTTAAAGTTGCAGCATCCATTATTGACATTCTGCCTAATGGGAATTTAGTGATTCAGGGACGTCAAGAGGTTCGTGATCGTGGTGAGGTTTATGTTATTGACCTCAAAGGAATTGTTCGTCGTGAAGATATTTCTTCGGGGAATACAATTGACTATACCAAGATTGCAGAAGCACGTATTTCCAGAACGTCGCGCGGGCAAATTAGTGATCTTAACGGAACGCCTTGGGGATCAGAGGCCTTGAATAAAATTCTGCCGTTCTAACTCCAAATCTTGAGTTTGGGGTGCTTTTCACTGTCAAGCATCAACTCAGTCAACGCCCAAACGAGGGCATCCATACGATCGGGCGATTTTGTCGTGATCCCGGGGATATAATCGCAGATTTGTTGTTCCAGGATTGATAACGGAGTAGCGTGGAAAACCCGATTTTGTTCATACAAAGCAGCAATGGGTTCGGCTCGAGTATATTTTCCACGTGTTGCCCGTACTGATTTTAGGGGAATAGTTGGATCAATGGCTTTCAAAACATTCTCAACCAGATCGCCTCCCTTATTAACTTCGACAACGACTCTATCTGCTTTGAGGCGATAATAACTGTCGATGACGCGTCGCCCCCAATCATGGGGGGATAATTTGCCGCTTAAATCTTCTAAGACATAAGCCTGCTTACTGGCGTCAATCCCGGCTACAATAATCCCTGTTTCATCACTATGATCATGGGTTGTGGTTGCAGGGTCTATGGCGATGACGATTCTCTCTAATTCCGGTCGACCGTCGTCTGCATAGGTCGGCGGGTGATACTGAATCATGGATCGTTGCCACAAGGCACCTGCCGTTTCGGTCAACATTTCTGCATAGAGTTCTTGGGCACCCAAACGGGTATTGAGGAATTGTTTGCGAATTTGTTCCAGATAACCGGGGGCAAGATTGGCTGCATTATCAAAAGTTGATCCCCGTGTGATCATAACATCGGGTGAGTTCAGCAGGTCTTTCATAAGCTGAGTTGGCCTAGGGGTTGTCGTGACAATACATTTAGGACTATGGCCTAATCGCAGACACAGCTGAAGTTGTTGCCATACATCTTTGGCATGGCGGAATTTAGCCAACTCATCAACCCACGCGCAATCAAACTGGGGACCACGCAATTGCTCATAGGCCTCGGCTCCGAAGAATTGAGCGATGCTACCATTAGGCCATTTGATCAGACGTTGAGAGGGAACATAAAGCGGGCGTTCTTTGGGGGGATGTACGTTCAAAAGACCGCTCTCACCTTCGACCATTACGCTTCTGACTTCGTGTAAACTACCCCCAACCAAAGCGATACGCTTAACTTGCCCTGCCTGAACCCAATGTCGGAGGGTCTCTGACCCTGTGCGCGTTTTGCCAAAACCACGTCCTGCCAAAATCATCCATGTTTTCCATGATCCGTCAGGGGGGCGTTGATTGGGACGGGCGTTAGCCAACCAATCATAGCGTTTTGTCAAATCCCGTCGTTGGTTGAGTTCCTGTTGAAGTAAATGGCGTAAATGATCTGTGTTTTTCATGGTAACCTCATAGCAAGGGTTATACCATGGAAAAGGATCGGCTGTTTGTCAGGAGCAAAAATTTTGGTCGGTTTTTCACCTCGCCCCTACGTGAGGGATTGGCGTTGTATTTGCTTTTCCACCTCGCCCCTGCGTGGGAGAGGTCGCTCGAAGAGCGGGTGAGTGGGATAAATAGTTCAATAAAAACAACTATATAACCCGTTTCCCCCTTTTATTTTTTTGCTTATTTTTGTACCCCTCACCCGACCTGCGGTCGACCTCTCCCACAAGGGGCGAGGTGAGGGATTCCACCATGTACAAAGCATCCACCCACACCCTAAAACGTCCAATTCACCCGTACTAGTGCTTGATGGTTGCGTTGGTTTGATCCTAACTCACCGTCATAGGCCAGAGTCGCAGAGATATCTTTGCACAAACTTGCCGTGAATCCGACATTGGGGTTGGCGAGGACACGGTTGCGGTTGCGGGTTCTGACCGTGAAGCTTCCGCCTTGGCCAACAAGACCGGCTGACATTTTCTGGTGAGATCCAACAGCACGGCGATAGGTTAAGCCGAGGCGAGCAAAGCTATAGATTGGCGTTGCATCATGCCACTGCCATAGGTTGGCCAATTGAATTCCGGTTTTACCTTGGATCGTTGTGCTGTTCCGACTTTTCACAGATAAGTTCTGGATGCCGGCTCCGTATTCCGTATAGCCATTCTCACGCAGGAACAAAGCACCACCACCAACATACGGTGTCAAGACAAGGGACTTTCCAAGAGCGATGTCTTTACCAACTTCAGCCAAGCCACTGACATGGTGACCGTTATGGCGTTGATGAGCAACGATTGGCACAAAAGTCATAATGCGATCAGCCTTAAAGCGGTGATGGCCGTAGTATACAGCACCATTAACGTACCAAGACGACGGAGCTTCCCATAAACCATACAGACCGAATCTGGCGGAATTGACACCTCCTTTGGCTCGATCAGCTTTCATGGTGTACTGACTCACGGTGTACCCAGTTGTTACACCAAGTTTAAGGGTATTGGAGATAGCATGATCCAAGCCAACACTGGTGTCATAGGTGTTACCGTCTAAGCCTTGGATAACAATGTTTGACGGATCCATCGTGCTTTCTTGGCTAAACCGTCCGATTCCACCTTGGATCCACAGGTTTGTTGCTCCCATATTGACCCGTGCTGAAATAGGGATCTGTTTGGGATCTGATGCTTGGGCAAGGGTTTGCATCACCGTGCTGCGTTGATGTTTGCGACCAAACAGGTTGGTAAAACTTTGTTTTAAGGAGCTAACCTGTTGTACGAGACCGGCCATAGCTGTTCCTGATTGTTTGGCCATGCGATCCATACCTGACCAGGTGAACGGTGTTGACATGGATGCGGATTCTATACTGGCGATAAAGTCTGTTTTTTGAGTTTCTTCTGCCGGATCAAGGTCACTCAAGGCTTGTTGCAGTTGCTCTGTCGTCAACGCGTTAAGTCGAGCCTCAAGGGCGGCAGGAGCATGATTGTCCATATAAGACGCCACGGATCCAAGATTGCCCGCCGTGACAATTTCAGCGATAGTATGGGTTTTTGTGAGGATGAGTTGGGCATCAGTGCCGGTATAATTGGCTTGGTAGGTAAAGAGGGGGGATACTCCTGTTACGGATGCAAATGATGATCCGCCGAGTCCGGTTGATGTTAGAACGGTATAGGTGATCGATTGTCCGTTTGCGAATATCCCCGATGGAATAACATGAAGGGTTCCCCCCAATGTTGCGTTTCCTGTGACAGCAATAAGATCATTGTCTGTTCCGGCAACAGGAATTCCTGTAACAGCATTGACTTCACAATTGTAGGTGCCATTTTGGGTATAATCTCCTGCAACAGTTAGCGTTCCGATAGAATTTCCCGGAGCAATAAATCCACCACTATTAATTGTCAAATTCCCCGTTGTACCATTACCACTGATGGTGGCACCGGACTGTACTGTTGTTTGTGATGATGATGCGATGGATCCTGTTAGGAATAGAGTTCCATCTTCAACAACTGTTGCACCAGTGTAGTTATGCACTTTGGAAAAAGTGAGTGTGCCCGCTCCACGCTTTGTAACGGTTCCTGTGCCTGTATCTGAGATAATCCCATCGTAAGCACTATCAGTGGATCTGTTAAAAACGAGGGATCCGTTGTTGTCAATATTGCCTAATAGTACTCTTGAATTTCCACTTGTTCCAATGTTGATGGTGCCGTTGATGTAGTTGAGGAGAGTGCTTAAGGTGTTGTCAAAGGTGCCAATGTTGTTGATAGTGCCAGTGTTACTTATGAAACCGTAGTTGCCGTCAAGGTTATTGTTGATGGTGCCGTAGTTGTTGATGGTGCCGCTGTTGTAGAATAGGAAGCTGTTTTTGATGGTGCCGCCGTAGTTGTTGATGGTGCCGCTGTTGTTGAGGGTGTCGTAGTTGTTGATGGTGGTGCCGTAGTTGTTGATGGTGCCGCTGTTGTTGAGGGTGTCGTAGTTGTTGATGGTGGTGCCGTTGTTGTTGAGGGTGCCGCTGTTATTGTTGATGATGGTGCCATTATTGTTGATGGTACTGCTTTCGATGATGAAGGAGCCGCTGATGATGCCGGTGATGGTTAGGGTGCCGGAACCGTTGATGATGTTGACGATGCCGTTATTGGTGAGGGTGCCACCGTTCGGAATAGTGGCTTGTCCAGACATAACAGTTGTTGTTGATAACAAAAGATAGAGGAGAGATAGAGGGGTATATCGAACCAGATGGTTAATTTGTAGAAAGGGACGTTGACGTTGGTTTATGGATAGAACATGCTGCCTATTGAATTGAATTGAATTGAATTGAATTGAATTGAATTGAATTGAATTGAATTGAATTGAATTGAATTAGGCACATTATATCTCCATAACGACATGATTTCATTAATCTTATTGTTATTTTGATTGGTTTGATGTGCCTATGACAAGTCCCTTTGTGTAAGGGTTAACAAAGCGTTAATGCTGGTGTAGGTAAGGCATCTAGATGCTCTGTCACTGGCGGATTTTCCACCTCGCCCCTTGTGGGAGAGGTCGCTCGAAGAGCGGGTGAGGGGGCGAATAATTCAATAAAAATAGTTATATAGGACGCTATTTCCTTGTACTCTATTGCTTATTTTTTTACCCCTCACCCGACCTGCGGTCGACCTCTCCCACAAGGGGCGAGGTTAGGGATTCCGCCATGTACAAAGCATCTGGATAACAATTTTTTATATTCTTTACGTCGAACTGACATCTTCAAAATTTACGAATTTAGTCATTGTTAATCTCCATTATAACCGACCCCTTGTAATCCGGCTATGCGTTGCAGCGTCTCTTGTGTACTATACCTAACCAAACTGAAGCAGTTTCTATAATACAAGGATCAATCCCAATCATTATAGGAGTTATATCCTGAACTGGAAGACGAGGAACCATAGGAGGATGATGATCTGTAAGAAGATCCTCCTGAGCCATAACTTGAAGAACCATAGCTTGAACTGGATGGGCTGCTATAGCTACCGGATCCAAAAGAGGAGCTTGAACTTCCATAGGTTGATGAGCCGGATCCGGTCGTAGGAGCGTAATCGCCCCCTCCGCCATACAAATCATCGAGGTCGCTATCGTCTTGTGGTGCGACGCTTTGCGGTGTAACCGGTTGTGGTGCAGGCTGAACAGCAGGTGCGGGTGCTGTGGCTGCGGGTGCTGCGGGCTGTTGCAGTAAGCCGGCTAAAACACTTCCAAAGGCAGCCATGGCCGAGGCACCGGCATTGGCACCCTGATTATCGGTATCACTGTGGAATATTTCTCCGCCCATGGCTGGGTAAGGGTACATGGGGCCTGACTCTTCATGGGTTGTCGAAGAACCTCCATAAGGGTTATATCCATAACTTTGCCCATAAGGTACCATTTGATTGCCGTATGGGTTGTAGTTTCCTGTGTTCTGGTTATAACCATAACCCTGGTTGTAGTTCAGGTCATCATCCGTTCCATAAGGATCGTAACCACCACGAGATGGGCGTTTCGTCTGCAACTGTTTGTCGAAAGCATCATCGTCGAATTGATCCTGATCGTCATTATCATAAGGGACTAAGGCTCCGCTAGTATCATCATCGTCACCATCATAAGGGACTAAGGCTCCGCTAGTATCATCATCGTCATAAGGAACAAGTTGGTTGTTGGCGTTAGAAGAGGATGGCTTGCCTCTGAATTTATTGCGGACTGTCGAAGCACCGCTTTTAATTTTTGATTTGACGTGACTCAAGAATCCCGGTTTCTTCTTCTGAGGTTGATCTGTTATATCTTCAATGGTTGGGCCTGAGTAATCATCATCGTTCGTATGCCCGCCACCTGTATAGGGAACCAAAGCATGTTCATCATCGGGTTCAGTCACAATAGGTTGGGCGTGACCCGATTTCATTTGGGCAATGGCTTGGGTGAGCTGAGCTTTCCGTTTTTCTAGCTGTTTGATGTTGTTGCAACCAACGGGACACGTTACGCCAGTTTTTGCTGCTGTGATTGGTTTGTAGGTTTTCACACGGTAATTTGGATCTGCTTTGTGTTTGAGTTGATCTAACTGTTTGTTGAGATCTTGAACCTCAATACGCAGAGCTGTTTCGTTGTCACATCCTTGTTTACACTGACCCTTGAGACCTTTTTGAGGGGCAGGCAGAGCGTTACCGGCAGTAATGGCTGCCAATTCGTCTTGGTATTTTTTGAGTTGTCGCTGAATACCAAGAACCTGAGGGCAATCTGCGTGGCAGCTTTGTCCTGAATCTTGCATGGTTGGTGCTTTAAGGGTTTGCATTTGATAGGTCGAATCTTTTGCATGTTTAGTTTGTTCGATTTGCTGGCGAACATTGTGAATTTCATGCAGATAATACCAAGCTTCGTGGCAATTCTTAGGACAGGTTCCGGCAGCCACAGGTTTGTGTGGAATCAGAGCCGTTGACTGGGCTTGACTGTGATCAGCTTTCACTTTCTCTAATTCAGCCTTATATTTTTCAACCTCCCGTTGAATGCCTTTGACTTGGGGGCAATCCGCATGGCAGCTTTGTCCTGAATCCTGCATGGTTGGTGCTTTGATCTGTTTCATTTCATAATGTGGATTATGGGCATGTTTAGCTTGCTCAATTTCTTGGCGTAGCTTATAAGCTTCTTGTAAGTGGTACCAAGCTTCGTGGCAATTCTTAGGACAGGTTCCGGCAGCCACAGGTTTGTGTGGAATCAGAGCTGTTGACTGGGCTTGGGCTTGACTGTGATCAGCTTTCACTTTCTCTAATTCAGCAGGTTTGTGTGGAATCAGAGCCGTTGACTGGGCTTGGGCTTGTTGCGGATGAGGGGCAGGCAATGCTTGATGTTGCGTGTGCTCAAGTGCATGGCTTGCTTGACCATGGGATGCGGATTCTAGATCTGACAGATAGGCCTTAAGTGTTCCATGAACAGTCCGTAGTTCCATGACGGTGGGGCTTTCAGCGGAACAGCTTCCTTGTCGGAATTGTGCCAAATCAATAGGGGATTTGATATGAGGGGTATAGCGTGGGTTGAGGGTATGGATTTTTTGCTCAACACTGTAAATCATTTTGAGCATTTGGCCAACATTAAGGCATATTTCTTTGGGATGTGTCATAGCTGTTATGTCAGCAGATGACAGTTTTGGTGCTTGAACGTGGCTTAAGTCAACCTGCTTGGATTGTGGGTTATGTACAACCAAGGCTGTTGATTGAGGGGTTTGTGGATGTTGTGTGGGGTGTGCCGGTGTTGCTTTTACTTTTGCTAATTCTGCTTCATACTTTTGAATTTGACGTTGTATTCCCTTAACTTGAGCACAATCAGCCTGACAGTGTTGACCGGAATCTTGAACTGTCGGAGGGGTAAGTGTCTTGGCCGTATAGTGTGGATTCTGAGCCTGTTTTGCTTGTTCAATTTCTTGGCGAAGATGATAGGCTTGTTGCAGAGCCTGCACAGCTTCGTGACAGTTCTTAGGGCAAGTTTCAGCTTTTTGAGCTTGAGAATGGGACGGTGTTGCGTGTTGAGCTGCCGGTGATTGAGGGGTGTGTTGTGCCTTGATTTTCATTTGTTCAATGGCATCACGATGCTGTTGTTTTGCTTTTTCTAATTCTGCTTCCTCTTTACTGAGGATGATGTTCTGAACGTCTAGATTATGACAAGAACTTTGACAGGATCCGACGCCATCTTTTGCTGTTTTGTGTGTTGGCGGGGTTGACGGATTAGACGTTCTGTTATGTAAAACATCTTGTGCTTTACGTTTTTCTTCTTTTGTTTGATATTTGACATCCAAAATCTTATTGCGTAAAGCAATTTCCTGCGGGCATCCTGTGGAGCAAGTATTGTGCGATGTTGCTGATTGTTGTTTTGGTGTTCCTTTTTTGGGTGCTACTTGGGTATGATGTTGGCCTGTTGCTGAGACAACGCCGGTTTCTGCTTGTGCAAAGCAAACCAAGAATAAAAACGATAAAAATTTAACCATAGTGCATATCCGTCTTGAATTTAGATCATTCCAACTCTAAAGTTAGGACAAAACCGTTAAAATATAATTAAGACGTGCGAATTTTATTGCGCGAAGGAACAAGATTCATGATGAAAATAAAAACACTACAGGATATTGCTGATTCTTATGATTTACTGCTTATCGATATGTGGGGGGTTGTCTATGACGGTGTTCACGCTTTGACGCCTGCAATTGATGTCTTGAATAAACTCCATCACCAGAAAAAATCAATGATGTTTGTCTCGAATAATCCCCGTCCTCAGAGTGTGGCACGGCGAACCCTTAATGCAATTGGTGTTGATGCAACGATTCCGATTGTCACATCCGGAGATGTGATGCGTCATGTAATTCAGATGCAGCACAAAGGCCAGAATGTTTTTCATGTGGGAGCAGAAACAAACCAAGATATTTTAACAGATATGCCTGTCACAGAGACGTTGAATCTTCATCAAGCTGATTTTGTTTTATTAAGCCCCTTTATGGAAGATTGTGATGATTATACCATTTTTGACAAAATTCTTGAAGAAATTGCAGGATTAGAATTGCCTGTTTATTGCCCTAATCCGGATGTTCATGCCCCGCATCAGGGAACATTGCGTAAAACAGCCGGTTTTTTTGCTGAGCGGCTCGAGCGTTTTGGCGGAACCGTTATTCGTATTGGTAAACCGTGTACCCCGATCTTTGAGTATGCCTTAACCCAATACGGGCACCCCGTTGATAAGAAAAAGATTTTGATGATTGGGGATGGAATGGCAACGGATATCAAAGGCGGTATTGATTTTGGGATTGATACACTCTTTGTTGAAGACGGAATCTCAAGACTTTTGATGGAAGAGTATAATTTTTGTTCTAAATTTAGGATTGATCATTTACAATAATCAAAAAATTTACGAAATATAAATAACTATAGATCATCATATTATATATACTTTAGTTGATTTTTCCGACAGGATGCAGGATGAAGAAAATAATTCAATTAGCTTTGGCGTTTATCCTCTACATAACGCCGGGACTGTGTGATTCAAAGTCTTTGATTGAAGACTTGGGAAATCGCGCCATTAAAACACTAACGAATAGCAGTGATTCCAATGATACAATTGAAGAGAATTTTCTAAAACTATTTGATGAAGGTTTTGATGTTCGTAACATCGCTAGTTTTGTTATGGGACGATATTGGAAGCAAGCAAGTCCGGCTGAACAAGATCGTTTTGTGAAAATCTTTAAGAATCGCGTCAAGAAAGCCTATGCTAGCCGATTTAAAGAATACAAAGGCGTGAAATTTCATATTGTTAAAGTCGTAGTACGTCACGGTTCAGATTATGTTGACTCAACGATCCAAAAACCAAATGGGCCAAAAACGGATGTTGAATGGCGTGTTAAGAACGGGAAGATTCAGGATGTTAAGGTCGAAGGAGTCAGTATGGGCGTGACCATGCGTGATGACTATAACAGTCTGTTAGGTCAGAAAAACGGTAATATTGAGGCATTTCTCAAAGAGTTAGAAGGACGGTGAGGATTTCTTTTTCTCCTCACTGGCTCGCTATATTTAATTTCTTAAGCGTTTCTAATAATCGAGGCTGCATGGCTTCATCGTTATAAGCATTAGCAACATTGGCCTCGAGCCAACCTTCCTTGGTACCGCAGTCAAAACGATGCCCTTTAAAGCGAACACCGTAGAAAGGAACGCCTGCATCGATCATGGGTTTAAAAGCATCGGTCAGTTGAATTTCTTTGCCCACGCCAAAGTTATGAATGTTGATTTTATCAAACGTTAGGGGATCCAAAATATAACGACCAACGATGGCTGTGCGTGATGGGCTTGTTGCAGGATCCGGTTTCTCTACAACGTCTTGTGCTTGAACCAAGGTTCCATCATCTTGTGTAATATCCAAAATCCCATAGCGTGAAACGTGTTCTTGCGGAACATCCATGACGGCGGTGTAATTTCCACGACCTTGTTTATTATAGGCATCAATCATTTGTGCTGTACACGGGGCATCTCCGATAATCATGTCATCGGCAAGAAGGAGAGCAAAAGGTTCGTTACCAACAAGACTCCGGGCGCACCAAACAGCATGCCCCAATCCCAAAGGTTGCTGTTGGCGAATAAAAATCGCCTCTCCCGGGCCCAATTGTAAGGATTTGACACGATCAAGTTCTTTGGTTTTACCACGTTCTACCAGCGTTGACTCTAAAACAGGATTGACATCAAAATGGTCTTCGATGGCCGTTTTACCTTGAGAGGTCACAAAAATGAACCGTTCAATCCCTGCGACTTTGGCTTCTTCGACAGCGTGCTGAATCAGCGGGCGATCACCGACGGTGAGCATTTCTTTGGGGATGGCCTTGGTTGCCGGTAAAAAACGAGTCCCTAACCCGGCCACAGGAAATACAGCGGTTCTAATTTTCATAACTATTTCTTTCGTTTCTTAAGTTATACCCAGATTAACTGAAGATCATCTGATTTTCCATGGTGAAATTTGTTCACAACCCTAAAAGACTTGTGCTAGGGTTTGCTCAATTAATTTTAATTAAATACAAGATATGCAGCTTGGGGATCTTCTTTGTACACAAGGTCTAATTCGACAAGACCAACTCGATACAGCATTGCGAGAGCAGGCGCGATCTCGGCGGTTCTTGGGCGATATTTTATTGACCCTGGGGTTCATAAAAGAGGCTGACCTTTATCCCGTTTTGGCTAAGAGTATGGGCATACCCTACTTGAAAGAAATCCCTGTATCCCATAAATTTCATGCGGATGGATGGCTAGAGATTGAGCTTGTCCCCCATTTAAGGGTAGCAACGCCCGATCCTGATAATTTATTTTTGCATCACCATTGGATGAAAACCTATGGTCGTTATCCGGATCAAATCTTTTTGATTTCATCGCGTCAATTAGCTGAGGTCATGACGCCTCAGCAATCGGCACAAGAAACAACGCCGGATCTCTTTAAATCTATCATGGCGCAGGCCTTATCAGCTCAAGCGAGTGATGTGCATTATGTGCCGGGGGTTCAATCTTGCCAGATTCATTTTAGGGTTGACGGTGTTTTGGTACTCTTTAAGACAATCCATAGGGAACAATGGTTGAGTTTGTGCGCTCATATTAAGGTGCTGGGGCAATTGGACTTGGCTGAGAACAGGCGTCCCCAAGATGGGGCTTTTCGGTTGATGCAGTTCCCCGATCCTATAGACTGTCGTTTATCGATTATCCCAACCAAAGATGGTGAGAGCCTTGTCATTCGGTTGCTTGATCCAAAATCTGTTCTTTTGGGCGTGGATCATTTGGGGCTTCATCCTTATCAACGAGATGCCTTGAATCGTATTGCACAATTGCCCAGCGGACTCTTTATCATAGCAGGGCCGACGGGATCCGGAAAAACAACGACCCTATATGCGATGCTATCGGCTATGGCCGGTCAAGGTCGTAATGTGATGACTGTTGAGCAACCTGTCGAGTATCGCCTTGATCATATCAGGCAGACGGAAATTCATCCTGATGTTACGCGTTTTGGTGATGCCTTAAGGGCAATCTTGCGTCATGACCCGGATGTGATTTATGTCTCTGAGATTCGCGATGCCGAAACGGCACTAACGGCGGTACGAGCTGCTATGACAGGGCATTTGGTCTTAACCACCTTACATGTGACGGATGTACGTCTTATCGCACGGCGGTTAGAAGATTTGGGGGTGCCGACAGGTTATCTCAAAGGGGTTTTGGTGGGTGCCATGGCACAGCGATTGGTACGTCGGAAATGCTGTCATTCAGGGTGTGATCTCTGTCTAGGTACAGGGTATCGCGGGCGTCAAGTCGTTGCTGAAATCTTTGATCAAGGGGATGATCTTTGTCACCAGTATGAAATGCGTCCGCGGGAGCGAATGCACCTTATTGCTGAAGCTTATGTTCAAAAAGGTGTGACAACGCAACTCGAAATTGATCGTGTCCTCGGGAAATCGGAGTTTGCCCATGTCGCGTAACTTAGCGCAACAAATTACATTCTGGAGAACCTTAAGCCATTTAATGAAGGCGAATATCAGTTTGTTTGAATCCTTGACCATTGTGAAAACGGTCATCAATTCTGACCGATTGCTGCGTTTTATTCATCAATTGCAAGATGCGATTATGGATGGCGATGTTCTGTCTCATAACCTTGAATTAAGTCCGTTTCAGGCGCAAATGCTGAGTTTAGCAGAAAAAATAGGAAATTATGCCTTCATTTTTTCGTTGATTGCCGATCATTTAGCTTGGCGACAATCATGGCGAGTCTTGCTGGTTCAAGCTGTTCGTTATCCGTTGATTTTGTTGGGGATCATGGGGATTCTTTTATCGATTATTGTCCTGTTTGTTTTGCCGGGAGTCAAAGCACAACTGAGTTTATTGGGTGTTCAAGATATTCCGCTTGCGACCAAGATTCTGATGGCTGTGGGGCAGTATCCGGTTGCGATTGGCAGTGGGATGATGCTGATGATTCTTGTTGTTTATGGCATTGGCCGTTGGCGTCGCAGTCAAGGTTTTAAACCATGGCGATACAGTTTACCGATCATCGGTCGTATTCTCTACCAATTGGAGTTAACTCAATTCCTCCATGCTTTGGGCGTTATGTTATCGGCCAAGTTGGATATGCTGACCAGTCTTTATCAAGCAGCACAAACGCCATCTTGTCCGTGGATTCGAGGGCAGTTGGTCCTGCTCGAAGCGAACCTGATTCAAGGGCAACCTCTTAGTCAGGCTTTGTCTGGGGTCTTACCAAAATCATCACCTGCGGCAGCCCTTATTCCTGTTGGTGAAGCAACAGGAGAGCTGGGGACATTACTCATCACAACCTGTGAGGCTGATTTAGAGATCCTGCAACAGAAAATTAAATCAGTCCTTGATCTTTTGCAACCCAGCCTTGTTATTCTGATGGGTGGGTTGATGATTTGGGTCGTTTTGGCTGTTCTTTTACCACTCTATGATGCAGTGGGGCAGTGGCATGGATAGACTTATTCTTTTGCCAAGGACTTGGGCACGGTGGACCAAAAAGGGTGTTGTTCCCTTATGCCGATCCGACCTGCCGCAGGTTTTTATTCTGGTTGTTAGCCCTGAATTCTATGCACGTCAAGATGTTATTCTATCAGATTTTCAGCAGCAAGAACTTGAGTATCTTTCTCAGTCGTCCCACGGCATCTTTCGATCTTATATTTTAGCTCAATTTGTTGAGGGGGATGGTTCTCTTAACCTTATGGGAACTCACTTGTGGTGTCATCAGAGTGATCATCTTTTGTTCCAGTCATCCACAGAGCATGACAGTCGTGCCATCGTGCGATACCTTAAGCGGTTTGGTCTTGCGTATCATCCTGAAAAAATGAATTTGATCTGGCCATCCATATGGCGTCTCCTTAAGAAACCTAGTGTGATTAACTTCTGTTTAGAACAAACCCATCGGCGAGCTATCCATCTTATGGGAATGAAGATGGCTATAGCTGGGTTGTGTTTGATCTTGAGTCTTGGCACAATGCTAGCGGGTTATGATGCGCTGAGCCATCGGCGCGAAATTCAATCTTATGCGGTAACTGTCTTAAGTGACCTTGAAAAGAGACAAGCGCAGCAATATCAGGCCTATTCAAGCTTGAGTCCTGTGTCTGAGTTAACGTATCCGATCTATGACCGTTTTGTGCAGGAATGGCATGGTCGTCTTGTGGTGACAATGGTTAGTATGACGTCCCAAGAATGCCAGTGGCGGTTTGTTATGCACCCGGATTATCAAGATCAAAGTCATCAGGTTGCTGATTGGTTAGAGATTCACACACCGGGATGTCAGTTTAGTGCGTCAGAAACTGAACATGAGTATGGTGTCAAGATCATAGGAGGAGGGGGATGATCTTCTCTTTGCATAAATCATGGTTAATAACGCCGTTTTTCCTGGCTGTTTTATGGGGGAGTATCCGGTTACTTGATCCCCGCGAACGGGTGGATCAGCTGCATCAAGATTATCCCTTGATTCAAGCGTATCAACGCTCAACGCATAGTCAGGATCAAGGGTGGCTTACACTAAAAGAGCTCCCGCCCCTCACACAACCGCGTCTGCGTAAACTCATTCAATACATGATGGATCAGTTTGATTTGGAGGTTCGACAAATCCGCATCGAAGAACAAAATTTATCTTCCCTAAAGGTATGGCAAATTAGTTTGATTGTGGCAGGGCAAACCGATACTGAACTTTGGGGATTGCAGCATTACCTGCAAAAGGAATTGGCACCTTTAGTCAGGCTTTATAAATTTTCCTTGCACAGAAGTGGGTCTTTGGATGAATCTGTAGTACAACAGGGACAAATGCCAAATTTAGTAGAGGGTCGCTTTGAATTTGATTGGATTACTCAGTAACATCTGCCTTAGTTTTCTGTGGGCGGATACACCCCCCTCTGTTATGGTGAGTGAGGCAGAACTTAAGGTCTTGAGCAACTTACCCGTTAAAAAAGATGGGGTGCAAGGGGCGTTGAAAAAGGGGGAATGGCGTTTGGATGGGATTATTTACACATCTGAATCTTGCTGGACTGTTTGGCTAAATGGTCAGCGTTACACGCCACAATCTTTACCTGAAGATATTATTTTGTCCAATATCACCGCCACATCGCTGGAGATCCGCCTTGAGGGGCAATCATCAAGGCAAATACAACTTGGTCAGGTGGTAAAATTATAGTCGTTTCAGTTAGATTTGATACAGCATCAATGTTAAAGGGAGTGACTATAGATGCCTGAATTACCCGAAGTTGAAACTGTTTGTTCAGGATTGCGCCAACTCTTAAAGGGGTGTCGCCTTGACCGTTTGGAGTTGCGTCGTTCGGATCTGCGTTATCCCTTTCCGGTCATGATGGCTGAGCGGTTGCATGGGGCTGTATTGCAAGAGATTACCCGGCGGGCAAAGTATATCCTGATTCATACAGACACAGGGTACAGCTGGATTATTCACTTGGGGATGTCCGGGCGTATTCATCAACTCGAGGGAGGCGAACCCTGTGGTAAACATGATCATGTTGTCCTGCATCTTGATGATGGGCGACGCATTGCCTATAATGATACCCGGCGATTTGGTTTTATGGATTTAGTGCCGACACAAATGTTGACGGACAACGTGCATTTGAAACATCTAGGGTTTGAGCCTTTTGAGAAAACACTGACACCTGAAATCCTTGTTAAGCTGTTTTCGGGTCGGACGAGTCCTGTCAAAACGGCTTTGCTTGATCAACGCTTTATTGTTGGCTTAGGCAATATTTATGTCTGTGAGGTTCTCTGGCGGTGTGAGATTCATCCTTTTACGCCGGTGAATCAGATTACGTTAACGCAGTGGCAGCAATTATTACCTGAGATTCAAAAAACATTGCAAGAAGCCATTGAGTCCGGAGGATCAACCTTACGAGATTATCGCCAAGTTTCCGGAGAGCTCGGTTATTTTCAGCATGGATTTTTTGTTTATGATCGTGAAGCAGGGGCTTGTCAACGTCCCCAATGTGGGGGCACAATAGAACGAATGCAACAAAGTGGTCGCTCCACTTTTTACTGCCCCAAATGTCAACGGAGGAAATAATGACAGCAGCTGATATCCAAGAACGCCCACAAAATGAAGAACTGGTTCGTGTCGATTTTGATGATCGGGTTATGATTATCACCCTAACACGTCCGGATGCGTTGAATGCTTTGTGCCGCAAGTTAATCAGCCAGCTGAATTCAGCTTTGGATCAAGCAGAAAATGACACACGTATTGGTGCTATTGTTGTGACGGGCGTTGGCAAAGCTTTTGCTGCGGGGGCAGATATTTCAGAGATGAAAAACCTGACCTTTGCTGAGGTCGCCGAGAAAGATTTTATTCAACCGTGGGAACGGTTGTCGCGTTGTCAGAAACCTGTTATTGCAGCGGTTAATGGTTATGCTTTGGGCGGAGGCTGCGAAATGGCAATGATGTGCGATATCATCTATGCCAGCGATCAGGCAAAATTTGGCCAACCTGAAGTTACCATCGGAACCATGCCGGGGGCGGGTGGGACACAACGTCTCACGGCTTTGGTCGGTAAGGCAAAGGCGATGGAGTTGTGTTTGACAGGGCGTATGATTACAGCACAAGAAGCTGATGTTATGGGGTTAGTGACACGGGTGATTGCGGGCGATTCTTTGATGAAGGAAACTTTAGAAATCGCTCATAAAATCGCTAATTTCTCAGCCCCTGTTGTTCGGATGATCAAGGAAGCCGTCAACGATGTGAGTGAAATCCCCTTAGTTGGTGGCATTCGCATGGAACGACGCATGTTCCAGTCAACTTTTGCTCTTGATGATCGTAAAGAAGGAATGACGGCATTCTTGGAAAAACGTCCGGCTGCCTTTAAGCATCGCTAGTTATCCCAACCTTGACATCGTGTCTTGGAAGGGCTACTTCTAAAGAGGTATAACTTTATGAATTTGTTGTTATGAGAAATCCGTTATTTCTTGGTACTATTGAACGGTTAGCTGTGGTCTCAATCCCGCTTGTTGGATTGTGGATCGGGGCGTTTTATTTGGGATAAAACTGTGTCATCCTTGGTTTCTGCTACTGTTAAACATCACTATTATGGAGCCATAAAGGCTTTGTGTGATGTGACATGTTCCATATCTAAGGAATCTATGACAGCGGTTGTTGGGCCAAATGGTGGTGGCAAGAGTACGTTAATCAAACTCATTGCAGGTTTATTTGATCCATCGGACGGTAAAATTAAACGCCATGGGTTAGAGCCCAGTGACATTGCTTATTTAGCGCAACGAACGGAAATCGATCGAACTTTTCCGATCAAAGTTGAAGATGTTGTGGCGATGGGGTTGTGGCCAAAGGTCACATCATCAACGCGATACACCAAAAATCATCATCATGATGTTCAAGATATTTTGGATAAAGTTGGCCTCTCGGGTATGGGACGACGCTCTATTGCTCAATTGAGTGGCGGTCAATTGCAACGCCTATTTTTCGGGCGCGTTATGGCGCAGGATGCGAAATTGATTCTGTTGGATGAACCCTTTGCCGGTATCGATCAACCAACCGTCTCTCATTTAATTGGATTGATTCAGGCGTGGCATAAAAGCGGTAAAACAGTCGTGGCTGTTTTGCATGATATTAATCTTGTCAGAGCCTTGTTCCCCGAGACAATTCTAATCGCGCGTTCGCTTATTGCATCAGGCCTAACGGATCAGGTTCTGACACCGGAGAATCTAACAAAGGCGGCGTTTAATGTATGATATTTTTATAGCCCCATTTGTTGACTACGTCTTTATGCGCCGGGCTCTTTTTGCCTGTCTGGCTATTGCCTTGAGCTGTGGGCCTATTGGTGTTTTGCTCGTCCTACGGCGGATGAGTTTGCTGGGGGATGCTTTATCCCATGCTATTTTGCCGGGGATTGCCGTTGGTTATCTGGTAACCGGGTTATGGTTACCAGGCTTAAGTCTGGGGGGAATCGTTGCAGGACTTTTGGTGGCAGCCGTCAGCGGTGCGGTAACGCGTCGTACTATTTTGCACGAGGATGCCAGTTTTACGGGATTTTACCTCATTGCTTTAGCTCTTGGCGTTCTCATTCTGTCCGTTAAGGGGGGGAATATGAACCTCACCCACTTTTTGTTTGGCAGTGTTTTAGCTGTTGATAAAGAGACAATGACCTATATCATTGGCGTGACAAGCCTTTCTTTACTCACACTCGCGGTGATCTACCGCCCACTCGTCTATGAATGCTTTGATCCGACTTTTGTCCGATTGTTAGGAGGCAAAGCAGGGCGTTATCATGCTATTTTTATGATCCTTGTTGTCCTTAATCTTGTTGGGGCATGCCAAGCCTTGGGAACGTTAATGGCCTTGGGGATTATGATGTTGCCTGCAATTACGGCGCGCCTTATCTCAACTCAAGTTTGGTCAACCGCTCTGCGGGCTATGATTATTGCAGCGAGCTGTAGTTATTTCGGTCTGATCCTGTCCTTTCAATGCAACTGGCCATCCGGCCCCACCATCATCCTGTTGTGCGGTGTGGTGTACCTAACCGTCTTAAGCTATAAGACCTTGCAGCAAAAGACGGTTGTGGGGTAGTTTAACCGTTCTTAAAGGGAGAGAGGGGGGATTATCGTCTAATCATTGACGCATATTGATGAGTGGATTAATATTAACACAAAGGCGGGAAAAATGTCAGAAAAGCAAAAAACGAAACCACAGGTGTTATCTCTATTCTCTGGATGTGGTGGGCTTGACTTAGGCTTTGAGCAATCTGGTTATGAAACTATATGGGCTAATGATTTTAACGAATGGGCAGCGAAAACATTTACTCATAACTTCGGGGATATAATGTATTGTGGAGACATTGAGAAAATTGATCCATATATAGATAGGTCTATTCCTGACTGCGATATCATTTTAGGAGGCTTCCCATGTCAAGATTTTTCAATGATCTGGAAACGCCCTGGATTAAATGGGGAACGTGGAAATCTTTATAAAAGTTTTCTTCGCTTCATAGATGCTAAAAAACCTAAAGCTTTTGTCGCAGAGAATGTTAAAGGACTTTTAAGTGCCAATAAGAACAAAGCAATTGAAACAATTATTAAGGACTTCGAAAGCATAGTGCCGGGCTATTTAGTTAAAGTTCAACTTTATAATTTTGCTGAATATGGGGTTCCTCAATTTAGAGAAAGGGTATTAATTGTTGGTATTAGAAAAGACACAGGTTTTGATTTTGTTCATCCAGAGCCGACTCATGGACTAGACAGAATTCCTTATATTACAGCAGGAGATGCTTTAAAAGGAGTTGAGCAGATTGTCTCTAATAATGAGAAAATGAATCCAAAACCTAAAACAATCGAAATGTTAAAACTTATACCTGAAGGTGGAAATTTCACGGATATTCCTCAGGATCATCCATTGTATGTTAAGGGCATGATTAGTCATGTTTATCGTAGGATCCATCGGTCTGAGCCATCAAAAACAATTATTGCTGCTGGTGGAGGTGGTACTTGGGGCTATCATTATCCAGAACCTAGACCTCTTACAAATAGAGAGCGCGCAAGATTGCAATCATTCCCAGACGATTTTCATTTTGTAGGGAGCAATACAGAAGTTAGACGCCAAATTGGTAACGCCGTTCCCCCTCAGGGTGTTCATGCATTAGCTAAGTCGTTACTTCCGCTATTTGCTGCTCAATATGATTCTGTTGATTTGTACAAGCTAAGTGAGAAGCTTCAACTTATGACGGTTAAAGATAGACTTAAATTTGATACTGAGCGCCATCGTGCATCTGATGCTGCATAATTATATTAAGGTTTCCTCTTATGACAATACTGCTTTCTAATTACCAACCGGCAAAGTTTGATACTCTTGTATTTAACAAGGTTTTTTATGATTTAATTAAAAATTCCACTCAATTAGATATAGCTATCGGGTACATTTCTGAGAAGTCATTAGATCATCTGGCTGATTTGATTCATAAAAAAGGCCACCCATATTGCAACTTAATTATTGGTATGCATTATTTTGAAAAATTCACTTATGCCCAATATGTAGCAGCAAAGGAAATGGATAAGTTTCTTTCGGAGAATAATCTTGGAGGAGTTAAGTTGGTTACCAGCTTTCCGTACCATGGCAAAGTATATTCTTTTAAGAGCATCAATGGAGAGGTGAAATCTATTGTAGGCTCTTCTAACCTAAACAACATACTTCCTCATAAACCTACTAGGCAATATGAATTAGATATTCTTATCGATAACCAAGATTTAAATAATGACTTAGCTGGCTTTATAAAAAGATTAAGCGATATATCTCCTAGCATTTCTTCAGAAAATTTAATCATAGACTCTTTCAAAACAACTAACAATCTGATGGAGGGGTTAGCAGATGTTAAAGTGGTTGAATCTGAAGAGTATATTGCTAGCTTTAAAAAAGGTTTAAATCTCGAAAAGACAATACACCTTCCTATCAAAGGATATGAAACTGCCCCTCAAAGCAATATTAATGCGTATTTCGGTAAAGGTAGAGAGAATAAAACAACCCAAATAATTAGAAGGCGCTCTTGGTACGAAGTAGAGCTGATTGTACCAAAAAAAATTACTGATTTAAGCTGGTATCCTAAGGTTGGTTATCCAAAAACTGAAAGTGTTATTACAGTTCTCACTGATGATGGTTTCCAGTTTAAATGTAAAATAAGCGGAACTAATAGCAAAAACTTTAGATCCGTTGGAGATTTAAAAATACTTGGAAAATGGTTGAAGGGGCGACTAGAAAATGCAGGTGTTCTTATGGTTGATCAAAAGGTTACTGAAAGCGTATTGAAACAATATGGACGTGATTATATAGAGATGATTCCTACAGATGATCCTGATCAATGGTTTTTAGATTTTAGTCGAGATGGCGAAGGTAAAAATAATGCATTTTAAGAGCTACATAAAACTAACAAAAGAAACGTCTTCTAACAAGGTGTCTGATGCCATTGAAAAAACTGTGTCAGATATTTCACCTAAATATATACAACCCTTTGATTTTAACAGTCATAAGTCTGGACTGTTACTGGGTAATGTTCAGAGTGGCAAAACAGGTCATATGTTGGGCATTCTGGCAGATGCCGCTGACCACGATTTTGAGGTATTTATTGTTCTTACCACAGACAGCACCTATCTACAAAAACAAACTTTTCATAGAGCATTGACATTATTGGATACTTTTTGCGTATGTGATGAGCAGGATGATATAAGGTTTCTTGCAAATGAGATGAGAAAACCAGTTGTTCTAATTTTAAAAAAGAATGTTAGGGTTTTGGAGACGTGGAAAAACAACCTGATTTCGTCAAAATTTTTAAATGGTAGACCCGTCTTCATTATTGATGATGAAAGTGATGCAGCCAGCCTGAACACAAAAGTCAATAAAGACAGTGAAGCTAGTTCTATAAGTCAAAAAATAACAGATATACGTGGACTCTCAAATAGCAGCTTCTATTTGCAGGTTACAGCGACCCCACAATCACTCTTTCTACAAGAGCAGTTTTCCGGCTACAAGCCAGAGTTTGTTTATTACTTTAAACCTGGGACTGGGTATTTAGGTGGTAACTTTTTTTATAGAACTACTGAACCTTACACTGAGAATCAAATCCCATTTGCCATCAAATTTACTGGCGAAGAAGAACTAACGGATTTAAGAGAAGATGATTCGAGTGTTCCTGATGGAATGCAAAGTGCTATAGCTAGTTTTTTGATAGCATCAGCAGATATCCACATCAACAAAAGTCGTTCTTCATGTAACTTCCTAGTTCATCCAAGTGTTAGCATTTCAGATCATGAAACTATAGCTGAGCGTATTGGTGAGATCCTTAACGATCTATTGTATAGCATTAGAAATAATGAAACATTTACAGAAGTCTTGAAAGATGCTTGGATAGATTTACAGAACTCAAAACCAGACATTACTGATTTTGAAGAATGTCATAAATTTATATCAGATATGCTAGAAAATGAAAAAATAACCCTATCGGTTATGAACTCTAAAGCTAAGTTTGATATAGATTTCGAAAAAGGCATCAATATTGTAATTGGTGGAAATTCCTTAGGTAGAGGAGTAACATTCCCCAACCTACAGACAACCTATTACTGCAGGAAATCTAAAAAGCCACAAGCGGATACATACTGGCAGCATTGTCGGGCTTTTGGGTACGATAGAGACTCCAACTTAGTTCGCGTATTTATTCCACCTAGCTTGTTCAAACTCTTTGCAGAATTAAACAATGCTAACAATGCCATGATTGAATATCTTGAAAAAAATGGCCCTGAAGGATTAAGACTCATTTATCCTAAAAATGTTAACCCTACAAGACAGACAGTAGTTAACAAGAAAAAGGTTGAGATTATTGTTGGTGGCGTAAACCACTTTCCGAGCTTCCCAACAGAAAAGAATACTTTACAGATTGATGACCTTCTTAAAGAGTTATCAGATAAAGATGATTATCATACTGTTGATTTAGGAACCATAAAAAAAATAGTTAAATTGTGTGAATCTGAGTTTAAAAATGATTGGCCTAATGAAGCTTACATTAAATGCATTGAGTCAATTCAGGATAAAGATCAAAAAGATGCCATATTAATCCTTAGAAGAGGGAGAGACATTGGTAAAGGCACAGGTACGTTACTATCTCCTAATGATAGAAGATTAGGTGATGAATTCCCTAACAAAACAGTATTGACTATATACAAGATTACGGGCGAGAAATGGGGGAAAGAACCTTTCTGGATACCTAATATAAAACTCCCTAAAGATAAATTTTTCTATAATATGGGGGAATAATTTGGGTGCCAGATGCTTTTCATAAACTAATAGATACTGCTGGCCATCCGGCCCCACCATCATCCTGTTGTGCGGTGTGGTGTACCTAACCGTGCTAAGCTATAAGACGTTGCAGCAAAAGACGGTGTTGGGGTAGTTTAGCTCAACTGTTCTCGCGATGATAAAGGGGATTCTTAAAATCATAAAACGACCGTTTTATGAGACTTTTACAAGAAATATAAGTAAATTAAGAAAAGTTTTGGAGGACTATAATTTATATGAGACCATGGGAATAATCTTTCTTCTTTTACAATAGTTAATATGATTGTTGATATTTTTTCAAATAGAGCTATTAGTGCAAATTTCAGCACTCCCAACATACTATTTATTCAATTTTTAAATCTAACCATAGAATGTTCTAAGCCACTGAATGTAAGGATTGATAAATACCCTTACGAAGGAGACTATTCAAATAAATCAAACCATATTTTACAACAATCTCAGAGAATTTTGTGTAACGAAATGGGATATAAAACACTGGATAAGGCTGATTACAAGGAGTTATATGGGATTTTAAACGATAGAATCGTAGAAAATTTTATTTATGACGAAACGGTAGACTGTGTTGATAAAATGAGTCTGTTTGAACTTATCTTTAGGGAGATGGAGTCACATTTTATTAATGAAATTCAATTCTTAGGAGAGCAAATCCCCGTTTATACTATTAGGTCAGATTATATAAAGGATTTATCACAAAAATCTGGAACGAATTATCATAATGATGGGGAAGAACTATTATCCAAGTCAAGAGGCTACCTTGTTAGTAAGCAAAGAGCTCTTCAATTAATGCGGACAGAAATTAAAGATAGACTAAAACAACATAAGTTATCGCTGACATACCATAATGGTTTTTTTCAAAAAGATACTGATTCATTAGTAGAAGAGAGAGTATCTACACCATTTTGGGAGTTGGTGTCTGATTCAAAATATAAAAATATTGAAACAGACATGTTAACTGCTTTTGATAGGTATGAGTCGAGAGAGAGGGATTCGGCATTTTATGCAGCAAAAGCACTGGAAAGCATGATTAAAATTATTTGTAAAGAAAAGAAAATAAAGAGCGGAAATGAAAAAACTGCAAATGCATATCTAAATACTCTTTCTAGTAAACAAGTAATTATAAAAGATGAATTTGATGAGTTAACAGCACTGTTCAGAATAAGAAATTGGCACGGACATGGTTTGGGAGATGAGGTGATGCCAAAATTAACTATGGAACAGGAACTTAGATTTATACATTCGGCTATGCTGTGGATTTATAATCTATCTCAGAGATGAGCTTTGATTATCCTCGTATATACTCAATTTCATCGGGTGAAAAATACCTGTAGAAAGCGGTTCTTCCAATGCCTAATGATTTTATAATATCACTAATAAAAGGATAGCTCTCTTTATCTTTAAGCATTGCGCGAGCAGTCTTAATTTTTTCTTCTGTCAGGGCAGGGGGCCTCCCACCAACTCGGCCTCTGTTACGAGCTGCCTTAAGACCTGCTTTCGTATTTTCAACAATAAGTTCTCTTTGGAACTGGTCAAAGGCTGCTGTCATATGAAAAAATAGCCGGCCTTCAGGGCTTGTGGTATCAATTTTTTGAGTCAATATCTTAAGGCCAATATTCCGAGTTTCAAGTTCTTTGACTGTACTGATGACTTGAGTGATAGAGCGAGCTAGTCTGGAAAGTTTCCATATGACGAGCGTGTCTCCATTTCTTATGTAATCCATTGCAGCTTTAAGCTGGGGACGATCATCCTTTGAACCGGATAATTTTTCGATAAAGATTTTTTCACAACCAGCGGCTTTAAGTGCATCGATCTGCATTTCTGGATTTTGATCTAGTGTTGAGACACGAGCATAACCTACGAGCATGAAAGTGTTCCTAAAAGGATTTTTGTTAACTATAACAGAACAAATAATTAGGAACAAGGTTTAGGAACATATTTTTAGCAATTTTTGAATAAGCTGTGGAGTAGGGGAGTATTGTTCCCAAAACAATTGTTAATCGGATAAATATACATTCTGTTTGATTCATATAAAATATTGAAATTTATTAGATGAAACCCAATCATTCTAAATGAAGGTATAATTTTCCTGAGAAATAAAGTTTATGAAGAAGATCATCTTAGTTATTAGTTTATTTTCGATTTTTGAAACCTGTCGTGGGGCTGATTCAATCCCCTCGTCTAGCTCAAACGGTCCTTTACAGCCATATGTTTCTTGTAAATTATTTGAGACTGACAATCTTAGATTAGAATTGATAGATTCAGCTGAAAAAGATACGACTTGTTATCTGGCTATTTATCAAGATTGTGGCTGGAGAAATCCATGGTTCTCAGGAAGTTCTACCAGTGTTTACCCTGATAACTTCAATACACCTCATAACATTGATATGCTCTTAGGGGATGATGTACTTGATCCAGTTTTTGAATCTCAGCATGAACGGATTCAGGAAAAAGACAGAGAGAACTTTAAAGCGAAAGAAAAAACCGGCGTTTATAGTCAGCTAGATAGTTTTCCTAATTATATTATTTTTGATAGGCAAACAAATGAGTTAGTTGGGAAATTTATTTTTTGCCAGAGTGTAAGATCTGGAAGAATTGAGAAAGGTACATATATACTCAGTAAGTTTAGAGGTAAAGGTTATGCTCCTGAAGCTTTAACGGGTGTCATGAGAAATGTTATTGATCCCGCTTTGGGAAAACCATTTGTTGCAGAGGGGGTAATTTATCGTGAATTTAAAGGTATATACTCGAAAATATCCCCTTGGTATAATTATCCTTCGTTGAAGGCAAATTTCAAAGCAGGATCTGCAATACGTTGGATGGACTATTGTCCTATTACATTTTATCCTGCGGGAGATGATGCCTTTTTAGACCCATCTAATGAATTACAATCGTTTCTTAGTATTATTCAGTTAACCCATCTTATCAGTACTACTTTACCCTTTGACGCCAGCACAAAACACATTGACCCCAAGCTCGCCTTTCTCTTTATGAGGAGACTACAAGATAAAATTAAAAATCCGATGATAAAGGACCTTTATAATCTTGTTGAGTATGGCGATGAGTCTACAGCAGAATTTTCTCAAAAAGCTTTAGATGTTTTAGAAGAAGAACTTTCTAATAGTGAAAGATCTGTGTCAGGTGAGGATTAGTATGGTAATATAAACCTTATCTTATCTCTTTTACCTTGTTTTTTAAAATTGTGAATGTGGATTCCTTTTATTCAATTTTTAGGTGTGCACCACCCCGTGATTATAGGAAATCTTTCTCTA
The DNA here is from genome assembly GCA_019636035.1 of Candidatus Paracaedibacteraceae bacterium. Classification (GTDB taxonomy): domain Bacteria; phylum Pseudomonadota; class Alphaproteobacteria; order Paracaedibacterales; family Paracaedibacteraceae; genus Paracaedibacter. Next base: position 402,851 of record JAHBYI010000001.1, on the reverse strand, counting down.
TCACAAAACACTGTGCTCGGACCGTCTATTCATGTACACTGTTGAAAAATAATTTTAATTTGACAGAGTCCCATGAACTTAAAGAAAATATCATTTCCAACGACATCGGCGGCCGCTCTTATTTTCGGAGATGCGCTCGATGAACAGGTATTGGCCGTCTCGTGGCATGAAATTGATGAAGATACGGATCATTGGGTTTTTGAGGCAACTGTGTCTGATGCCCATGATCTGGATTTGATTCAATCGATCCTCGTGCAAGCAGCAGCTCAACATCAGTTTGCTGCCCCTCAGATTACGGTTGAGGTTTTGCCTGAAACCGACTGGCTTGAGCAAACATGGAAGAATTTCCCGCCACGTCAGATCGGTCATTTTTACGTCTATGGCAGCCATACCAAAGGTGAAATCCCCGATGGTTTGATTGGCTTGGAAATTAATGCAGCGACAGCTTTTGGTTCAGGCGAACACGAAACCACGACAGCGTGTATCGAAGCGTTGACGAAAATGCACCGCGAAGGAATGACATTTAAGAAGCCTTTGGATATGGGATGCGGTTCAGGCATCTTGGCGATGGCTATTGCCAAGCTTTGGACTATTCCTGTTTTGGCGGTTGATAATGATCCTGAATCTGTTCGTGTTGCAACCCGAAATGCTGAATTAAACACGTGTGATGATTTGGTATCTTGCCTATGTAACGAGGGATTTGACGGAACTGTTGTTAAGGAACAAGGCCTGTTTGACCTGGTTGCAGCCAATATCCTGGCAGCTCCTTTATGTGAGATGGCACCGGATATGGCAGATTGCGTTGCTTTACACGGAAGGGTCGTTCTGTCCGGATTATTGACCCGTCAGATTGATCAGGTTCGTCAAGCCTATGAGGCTGTTGGGTTTAATTTTATTGAACAGCACCTGATTGGTGACTGGGCAGCGTTGGTTTTTGAAAAAAAATGAAACACTTATATCTTATGCGCCATGCCTCCGCATCCCATGGATTTGCGGATTTTGACCGCCCCTTGAATCTTGAAGGTCGCAAACAGCTTGAGGTTTTGTGTGCTAAGAACGTGGGGTTCTTTGACGGTGTCAGTGCTGTCTTATGTTCTACGGCAACGCGGACGCGCCAGACCTGTGCAGGGATCGCTGACCTTTTTCTGCCGTCAACGGCTTATCACTTTTTGGATAGTTTATACCATGCGCCTGCGGAAACAGTTCTAGAAGAAATCCGATTATTACCTGATGCGACACAATCTGTTTTTATCATTGCCCATAATCCGGGGGTATCCGAATTTTTAGGCCTGAGTTCTGTTCCTGTGTCGATGACTATGGGGACAGCTCAGATTGCCTGTTTTGATACAACGATTGAGTCTTGGTCACAGCTCAATTTCAAAGATTGTGTTTTTCAAGAGATTCGGTAAAACTATAAAACGGATAACTGAGGATTTTTTCACATCTCCCCTTGTGGGGGATGGTTTTATCCGAGAATGGCGGAGACTAAACCAAAGGGTGATAACAAAAAAATATTCACTTGAACTCGCGGGTCATGTATTAATAGGATAAGTGAAATTTTTATCCAGCAATAATTATGAATATCTTTAATAAACTCCATCAAGACCTTATTTCTATTCTGAATTCTCTTAAAACCGAGGCTATCTTACCAAGTGATTTGGATTTGTCGCGTGTTGTCATTGAAACACCAAAGGATCCGAGTCACGGGGATTTGGCAACCAATGCAGCAATGGTTCTGGCTAAGGCTGCGGGCATGAATCCACGAGCTTTGGCTGAGCATATTTGTGCCCGTTTAACAGCGATTGACCATGTTATAAAAGTTGATGTGGCCGGCCCCGGTTTTATTAATTTCTTTATGTCTGATGAATTCTGGCAGTCACAACTTGCGTTCATCTTGAACGCTCAGAATTGCTATGGTTCATCTGATTTTGGCCAAGGGGAGTCTTTGAACGCTGAGTTTGTTTCAGCCAATCCAACAGGGCCACTCCATACGGGGCACAGTCGTGGTGCTGTGTTTGGGGATGCGATTGCATCCTTACTTGCTAAGGTTGGTTATCGTGTGACACGCGAGTATTATATTAACGATGCCGGTGGTCAGACCGATATTTTAGCGCGATCAGCGTATTTGCGTTATGTGCAAGCATGCGGCCAAACTGTTGATGAAGCCCGTTTCGAAGGGTTGTACCCTGGAGATTATCTGGTTGAAGTTGGTCAGGATCTTTACGCACAGTATCAGGACAAATTTGTTGATCAACCGGAATCAGATTGGTTAGATCCCTTTAAGCGATTCACGATTGCCAAGATGATGGATAACATCAAAGATGACTTGTTGGCTGTTGGTGTCAAGATGGATGTTTTTACATCTGAACGAGAATTAGTCGAGGCAGGTGGTGTTCAACGGGCTGTTGAGTTTTTAACAGAACAAGGCGATATCTATACAGGCATTCTGGAAAAGCCCAAGGGGCATGATGTGGATGAGTGGGAGCCTCGCCCGCAGCTATTGTTCAAAGCGACAGCTTATGGTGATGATGTCGATCGTCCTTTGCAAAAATCTGACGGAAGCTGGACTTATTTTGCCGGCGATATTGCCTATCATTATGACAAGTGTCGTCGTGGTTTCAATCGAATGGTTGATATTTTTGGCGCAGATCATGCCGGTTATGTCAAACGGATTAAAGCAGCTGCGGCTGCTGTGACAGGGGGCAAGGGGCAAGTTGATGTGAAAACAACGCAACTTGTCAATTTCATGGATCAGGGGCAACCCGTCAAAATGTCAAAGCGAGCAGGGACATTCATTACCATGCGGGATGTGATTGATCGTGTCGGATCTGATGTGACACGTTTTATTATGTTAACGCGTCATCAGGATATGACCATTGATTTTGACTTCACCAAGGTGGTAGAACAAAGCAAAGACAATCCTGTTTTCTATGTGCAGTATGCTCATGCCCGCTGCCACTCGGTTTTGCGTCATGCTCAGGAGTTATGGGGAGATCTGACTTTTATTAATACTGACATGTCACCCTTGACCGATGACGCAGAGTTAGCGATGATTAAAATATTAACCCAGTTGCCAAAACAGATTGAAGTCGCGGCTTTGGTGCGTGAACCCCATCGGATTGCAACCTATTTGTATGATGTGGCAGCAACATTCCATGCGTTATGGAATAAGGGTAAGGATCATGTGGAGCTTCGCTTCATTGATCCGGAGAATAAACAAGGGACGATGGCACGCTTGGCTTTGGTGCAGAGTGTTGCTAATGTAATTGCTGAAGGGTTGATTGTCTTGGGTGTAACCCCAGTTGAGGAGATGCGTTAATGACACCTTTTTTCCGTAAACTTCAGGAAAATGATGAAACGAGCCAGCCATCCTTGGCACCCAATCCTTATCAGCAGCATCCGGAGCGGCAACCTGTCAATCAAGATATTCGCGTTGGCGATGTCCGTGCAACGTTCGGTCATGTCGATCGGGACGAACAGATCCATCGTTTGCGATTCATGCAGGAAAAAGATCCCGTCTCAGCCCCGGAACAAGATGATGAATGGAATGAGCGTCAGTCGCCGCTTAACTTTGTTATCTTAGCCAGTTTGGTTATTATTCTTGTTGTTTTAGGATGGTTTGGATATCGCTGGTTTGCAAGTTCCTATAACGAAGCACCGCCGATCTTGATTGCTGATGAATCCCCGTATAAAGTTCGCCCTGATAATCCCGGTGGTATGGTTATTCCACACCAAGATAAATTGATTTATGGCCGAATCACGCCACAACAGCAACAAACACCTGAGCGATTGCTTCCTCAACCTGAGGCTCCTGTTCTGCCAGAACAACAGGTTTACCCACAACAACAACCTGTTTATGAACAACAACCGCAAACTCAGATTTTGTATGATCAGTACGGCAATCCGGTTACCGTCCCCGTTTATCCGCAACAACACCCCATGCAACAGCACCAATCTCATGCGCCTGTTCAACATCCTCAACCACCGATTTATGCTCCTCAACAGCAACCTGTGTATCAGCAAAACCAACAACCGATGCCCCAACAAGTCTATCCGCAACAACCGTCTGTTGCTTATGCGCCACTGCCTGTTGTTGCTCCACAACCTGTCTTGCCAGCCCCTGCCGAAGAGCCTGAGATTGTCGCACAAGACGCTGAGTCAGATGTTGATCCTCTTGATAGTTTAGTTTCAAGTGAGGCTTCTCGAGTTGAGAAGATTGATACAACGAAATTAAAGATGGCGTCTTTGAACAACGATTCACCTTATGCATCGGCACAGCCTGTGAAAAAAACGTCAGCCAAGGACGATGTTAAGTCAGCCATGGCAACTCAAGGGAACTACCGTGTTCAGCTCGGATCATTTTCGTCTGAGAAAGAAGCCAAAACTGAAGTACGTCGCCTCAAAGGAATTGACGGATCAGCGTTTTCAGGCAAGAAGTTCATTATTCAAAAATCAACGTCATCTGCCAGCGGTAAGGTTCTTTATAAAGTGATGGTTGGTTTTTTCTCATCAGCCAACCAAGCTAATACATTTAAGAATAAGCTGAAAATTCACCGTGTGAGTGGTGTTGTTGTAGCAGGAAAGGGATAAATATATAGTCATTCCATTTAAGCTTGATACAGCTTTATGTATCTAGCTTAAATGAAACAACTATAAGCTTTTCTTCAGACTATCTACGCCAATGCTCGATCGAGAGCCTGTAACATTTCTTCGATGGTTGATATGCCACGCAGATCTGCCGTGTACCGCTGCTGATCAACAATCAAATCCGTAAAGACTTCGGCCGTGTCAATGGTTGATTCTTCAAGGCTGGCTGCGCGAATGCCTCCTGCTGTTCCTTCGTTTGTGAAATTTAGGCTATATCCCCCTGAATCACCGGAAGCAACAAAACTTCCCCCTGTTTGTTCAACAAGTTTATTCGGATTGGGGAATGTTGCCAAAGGGATACGCGCATAGCGACGCGAATCTCCATTATCAAATGTTGCCCACATATAGCCTTGTTCATCGATTGAGGTACGCATATACTTACCGGCTTGCATCCCATCAACAGTTGGTTGGGGAAGGTCATAGCTTTTTTCTGTACCGAAAGAGCGCATACCATTTGTTCCGCCAATAGTCCCAAAATTCATGGAAATCACCGATGGAGCAGCTGCTGTTGACCAGGTAATGTTCAAATCTGGTGCAGCTGTCCCACCGTTAATCTGAGATGGATTACCATGCGCGTCAAATTGTATGACCATACCTGTATCATAAGGGGCACCAATCGTCGTTGCATTGGGTGAAGACACGGCGACAGTCCATTCCATGGGGCTGACTTGTGTTTTCGTGAAGTTTAAGGTGACAGTTTGGGCAACACCAAGAGAATCATAAGCATTCATAATCATCGACTTTGTTGCGCCAATACCTACGCTGCCAGCAAGGACACCTTTAATTGTTGCTGCGGTTGTTGCTGATGGATTTCCTGAAAGGCTAGCACTAGAAGCTGTTTCGAGCGCATCAATTGTTGAGGTATTACCACTCGTCGGATTGCCGTCTGCATCCACATAAAAAACCTTTAGATATTCACCGACATGGTTGACGAAGTTATGATTTTTATCCTCTACAAATGTTCCGACACGGGTGAAACCATATTGGCCGGGGGAGGTATCATCAGCTTTTTTGTTGATAACGAAAAAACCTTGCCCGTCGAGTGACATATGCGTGTCAACGCTTGATTGTACAGGAGATCCGACCGTTGAGATAAAATGTTGTTGTGTGGCTGTGATCCCAGATGGGATAAAGGCATCTAATGATTTTCCTGTATTAACTACGGACAAAAATGCCTGACGTGATTTGGAGGCATAGGCACCTGCTGCTGCCAGATTTTGTGAGTGACAATTAACGCGAGCAGACACTCCTTTGAGTCCTGATACGCATGCGTTCATTCCTGAGTTTAAACCTGCCATTTTATGTTCTCCTAACTATAATAATCTGGAATGGGTGTTTCTTTGGGTTCTGATGGAATTTGACTTTTAATAAGTTTGCTTAATTCCTCGTACTGTTTAATCTGTTCTTGCATGGTTTTTGTGAGGCCAACAATATCCTGAGACACGGGTTTGCTGACACTCAAAACGTCTTCCAAGGCAACGCCGACTGAATCATCAACGAGTAATAGAAAATCACCGGAATCATCTTGATAAGCAATTTGTTGAACTCGCCCTTTGAAGACTGTCGGGATATCAACAACTTGATTTCTCGTATCAAGAGCCAGTACTTTCGTGTGATAGATCCCTTGATGTACAGGATTTTCTTCATCATTCAGGCCGTCCCATGTAAAGGTTTTTTTGCCAAGTTGGGCGGGATCTAACGGAAATGTTTTAACTCGATTCAAGTTTTCATCTAAGATAATTAACTCTGCTTCGGTAACACCTCCCGGCATGATTAAAGAGATTTCTTCAGGTTGTCCCTTAAAGACAAGACGATCATCTTCGTAGATAATTTCTTTGTTCAAATAGGTTTTGGCTGCTGACATTTGTTCTTTTATTTTCATGTCATTGCCCTGTTTCAACAGTTTATTGGTCTGAGCCTGTTCGGCTGCACTAAAGAAAGACATAACGCTTTGTGTCATCTCATGCGTACTCATGGGGTTGTCCGGGTTTTGGTTCTTAACCTGAGCCAGGAACATCTTCATGAATACATTGTATTGTTCATCACGACTTTTCTCGAGCATCCGGGATAAAGCACTGCGTTCTTTTGTTTTCTCAGTAGCAACAGCGGGTTGAGCCGTGATCGGGGGTTGGATAGACGTAACCATTATTATACCTCCGTTATGTCAAAATATTAATCTGAGAAGAGGAGAGTAACCCTGAGGTTGTGACTTTAACCTCTTCTAGGGATGGCAAATCTTCTGAATAAACTGCTGCTTCAAAGGATTGCTGATCAGGATGATTCTCTTGGTTCATGGAAAAATTCATTCCTTGAGAATCGGTTTGTAGCCCTGCATCCTTGAATAGATTTTGGAAATCAACGGCGTGACGTATCAGGGTTTCAAGCGTTTCACGATTCTCAGCTTTGAACGCGGCCGTGACTGCTCCCTCACGAGAAATATCAAGCTTGATGTCAACTTTTCCCATTTCATGGGGTTTGAGTTGAATTTTTAAGTGAGTTTCTCCTTTTTGTAAGGATTGCTTGAGTTGTTCTTTGATTTGGTTAAGGGCATTTAATTTATCCAGTGTTGTTAGCGTTGCAGCCTTTGTTCCTTTGACGGATGAGGTGGATGTTGCATTTACTTTGAGATCGGATAAATTTTGTTGTTGGGGTGATTTTTGCGTATTTTGTAGTTCTGTTGGTGCCACGATGGGGGGTGCCATCGGGGCTTGTTGTTGCTGAATTACAGGAGAGTGCTCAAGAGGATGAGATGATGTTGAGTGCCCTAGCGTTTCTGTGAAATCATCTGCTTCATTGAAGTTTAATGCATTGTCTTGACGCTGTATTTGCTTTTGTTCACCATGATCTTGAATATGATTTGCCCCATATGCCGTTTGGGTCGCAAGCACAGAGGATTGATCCGTAACAGAGTTAGGGTTAGTTTGTTCGACTAGTTCAATTTTAACGCGACCTTGATTAATCCACCCTTGAATATCTTCTTCTTTCATCGATGCTATTCTCAGGGGGTCAGTTTTGGAGGATGTTAACTCTGGTGTATCGGCTTGTATCGTTGTCATATAACCCAAATTGTTTTGATGGGATTCCTGTTGATCGACGGAACGGCATTCATCAAGATCAATGTCTACGTCAAGAGGGCTGCTCTCAAGATCTGATTGACGAGATGGAGTTTCTGAATCAAGAGGTTCTGATTTTATGGTATTTGGCTCTTTTCTGGGGAGATCAATTTTGTTTGTGACTTTTACGGAGTCAGAATCTACCATTTTAGCAGCGATAGGGGCTGCTAGAAAATTCTTAAAATCAGGTTTTTTAGATCCTTGTGTTGATGCTTCTTTGATAGCATCCATCAAGTCATTCAAGGGTTTTTTCGTGACTTGAGATGCTGCCATTCTCTGCGACGATGCCTTTGTAACCGCCATAATTTACCTCTGCGTTTAATGTTCACCCAAAGGGCAGCAATTATCGTGCCAAGTCTATAGCCATTCCATTTAACCCTGATACAACTAAATTCGTCGCTCACGTACTTTATGTACGCTTCGCTCCTTAGTTTACTGTATCAAACTTAACTGATAGATCTGAGAAGCAGAGAGGGAGGTCATGTCGTTACAATATCCATAATAATTGAAAATGCTTTTCCAATTTCAGCGGGGCTTACACAATAGGGGGGCAGCAAATAGACCGTTTTTCCCAGAGGCCGGATGAGTAACCCTTGATTCAAGAACTGCTGACGGAGGGCGGGTGTTGCGGGCTCAGCGAGGTCAAAGGCGGCAATTGTTCCTTGCTGGCGAATTCTAGAGACGCCCTTTAAGGTTTCTAGCCCTTGTGTCTGAGCCTTTGCTATTGCTGCTATTGCTTTTTGGCATTCTGGTGCACGTAATAAATCAAGCGAGGTGATGGCCGCAGCACAAGCCAAAGGATTGGCTGTATAAGAATGGCCGTGGGCAAAAGCCTTGTCCCAGCTATCACTCAGGAATGCTTGATAAACGGTATCTGTTGTTATGGTCAAGGCTAGGGGGAGGAATCCGCCTGTTATCCCTTTGGAAATACACAAAAAATCAGGAGTACGATCAACGTGCTCAAGGGCAAAGGTTGTCCCTGTTCGGCCAAATCCTGTCATGATTTCATCAAAGATCACTAAAACTCCATGGGCGCGAACCTTATCGATAACCTGCCTTAGGAATTCAGGGCGACACATCCGCATGCCAGAAGCCCCCTGTACTAAGGGTTCAGCAATAAAGGCAGCAATGGTTTCGGCTGATTCTTCTAAGTGACGATCAAGGACTGATAACGCATGTGCTTCTTTTTCGAGCAAGCAATGATCATCTTGCCATGTTTCGGGGTAGGGGATTGTTAAAACGTGGAATAAAAAATCATCAAAGGCCGTATGAAAACCCGATTTTTTACCAACAGACATGGCACCGAAGGTGTCACCATGATAAGCACCATCAAAACTCAAGAAGGATGTTTTCTTTTCTTTCCCCTGATTGCGCCAGTACTGATAGGCCATTTTCAGAGCAACTTCTACGGCTGTTGAGCCATTGTCAGAAAAGAAAAAACGATTCAGGGTATCCGGCAGGATCGTTTGTAAGTTCTCACATAAAGTTACAGCAGGTTCATGGGTGAACCCGGCAAAAATAACATGCTCTAGTTTTTTGGCTTGCTCATAAATGCTTTGAGCAATGGCAGGATGGCTATGGCCATGGAGGTTAACCCACCAGCTGGAAATTAAATCCAGATAAGCTTTACCTGTTTCATCATAGATGTAGGCTCCTTCTCCTCGGGCGATGGGGATAACCTCTGCTGCTGTGCGATGTTGTGTAAAAGGGTGCCAGATTAAAGTTTTGTCGCGAGATATGAGAGACATGATTGCTCCTAGAATAATTCTTTTAAACGAGGCGGTAGCGGAAGATCAAGAAGGGTTTGTTTATCAATCCGTCTGAGGTGAGGAAGGGTTGCCAGAACAGGAACATTACCGAAATGCTCAATGGTTTTTGCATTGCCTGGGTTTGGCTCCCCACTCAAAATAATGCCAGCAATTTCAAGTTCTCTTTGTCGAATCGCTTGGATTGTCAGGAGTGTATGATTGATTGTCCCCAGAGTTGTCCGGGCAACAATGATAAGGGGTAAATTGAATTTGACCATTAAATCGAGCATGACAAATTGATCATTGATGGGAACAAAAACGCCGCCTGCTCCTTCAACGATGAGTTTTGAGGGAGGAGGTAGCGTAATTTGTTGAAGATCAAGGGTGATTCCTTCAAGTTGCGCTGCATGGTGAGGGGATAGGGATGCTTTTAGGGAATAACATTCAGCATGGCAGAATGTACCTGATAAACGTTGAACATCAAGGCTATCTCTTGATTCGATCGCGCCACTCTGGATGGGTTTGAAATAATCATAACCTGTCTGTAAGCATAGCCAGCTACTGACAAGGGTTTTTCCAATATTGGTGTCGGTTCCGGTAATGAAATAAGACATGATTACTCTTTTAGGATAAACAGAAATTGATCAAGGGTTCATAAAGACCGTTATCTGCTTGTCGTAAACTTTGGATATATGTTTTTCGTAAATCAGAATCTTGATGTAACGATTGTCTTCCCCAGGTTAATCTCTTTTTTATAAGGTTATAGAGTAGGATATCGGCAGCTAATCTTGATAAACGACCGTTTCCATTGGGAAAAGGGTGAACTGAAACGAGTTTGTGGTGAAATCGAATGGCAATTTCTTCTGGGAGAAATGTTTTATGTTGAATCCAGAAGTCAATATCATCACAGGCAGCCTGAAGTGACATGGCAATTTGAAAAGGGGCAACCCCGATATTTGTTTGATGGACTCGAAAGTGACCTGCCCATGACCAGGTCAGATCAAACATTTTTTTATGAAGAGTGATCAGAAATTTAATGCTGGTTATATTTTTACGTTGTTTTGAGAAAACCCATTTTTCTGCTCGTAAAATATTTGCTTGTTCCCATTCATTCAGATCATTCTGGGTGTGAATGTGTTTAGGGATAAGGGCACTCGCGTCATCCAAAGAAAATGGTGTAGCGCCAGCAGGATACTCAAATTTCATTCAGGTATATTCCATATATATGATATATTTTTCTTTGTTTTGATGTCATGACGAAGTTGCTCAATTAAATCTTCAAGCTGTTCCATCATTGCCTCGGGTGTTGGTTCCTGATTTTCAAGTGTCATGCTATGAGAGATCACTCGCATCATTGCCTGTGCTTTTTTTTGTACCTGAATATCAACCATTTTTTCAAGGTTTGCTCGGGGGAGGATAAAGTAGATAACTTCACATTCCATGGACTCAGCTATATGGTGCATTGTGTTTAACGAGATCGTCCCTTGTACCTCTGATGTTTCTGATTTTACAATGGATTGCGGGGTAACATTAGCCCTGGTTGCGACCTGTTCTAACGTCATCCCCAGCGCATTCCGGATTGTTTTTAGCCAACCGCCATTGGGAATGCCTGTTTGAACGGCAGTCACGTGGCGCAAGGGATTAAAATTTCGGTCTAGTTGGCGTCGATTTAAATTTAACATATCAACCTCTTCAACTTATAAGTTAATATATATTTATAAAATATCAACCCATAAGTTAAAAAAATAATAAAAAATATCAACTTATAGGTTTATATTTCTTACCCATAATGCAAAACAGAACTTTGTATGTAACCGTAAGAGGCTCTTTATGGCTTTGGATCAAGGTTTTGAATTTTGCTTTATCTTGAATCCCCTTGCCTGTTGTGGCACCAAGATTTCTAAGATAAAGGATAAAGGCCGAAATGGTTGGAAAAGTGAGTTGATAATCCTTGGAGATTATTTGGCTATCTTGATTTAGATTGTGACAGAGCTGACTTAAATCTTGGGTAGAGGGAAGAGGCAACAGCGGGCTTGATATTCCATTGATGCGAAGTAGGTCTTCCCACTCTTGAAAGGTACCGTGTGTGAGCGTTGTAAAAGCAACGGTGGAGGCTTTGCTGGCAAGGGTAGACAACAGGGCTCGAAGATCTTTCGACCATTGAACGGCAAGATTACTGATGATGAGGTCTGTTTTAGAGTATGCGTAATGATCCATATTGGCTGTGGCAAAAGTAATTGAGTCGAGATCTGCATACTTCTGCTGGCACCCTGCAATCATCTGATCCGATAAATCAATAAGATGATAGCTGCTTTCTTTGTATTTCGTTAAAAGGGCATCGGTGACAAACCCTGTTCCGCATCCCAGATCAATAATGGAACTGGGGTTTAATAGGGGTAAATAATCAACCAGTTGGTTTGCAGCCTGGTACTGAATCGTGGCTGTTGTGTCATAGGTCGGTTGTGCTTTATCAAAGGCTGACTGTACGTCAGTTATCGTCCAGGTCATTATTTTTCTTCTTTATGATGGATGCAATTTCTTCTGCATGTTTGTAGCCTAGACCATGTCCCCCTGACTCTAACATAATTATGTGTTCAGGGCTAAAATTATCATATAAAATCTCAGGCGGGCAAACGATATCATCCTGAGCACCAACGATGGTCAGATGATCTGGTACGGGGAATACTGTGCGAAGAAGATCTAATTCTGCTATGAGTTGATCCTGATTAAAACAGGATTGTTCCAAGGAAACACCGCATCGCTTATGAAAAGAGTTGATGGCAAGCGTTGAGTTTGTTTTGATGAGATTTTCAAAAGTTTTTAACTCTAGAGATCGGCGTTTCTTAAGGTGAGGATCTGTTCCCAGAAAATTAACAAATGCATTCAGGCCGATGAGTGCCTGATAGGGGATCTCGAGCTGTATTAACTTGATCAATCCTAAGGAATGACCAACTCCAATAACGGGCTCATGCATTTCAGGAATAAGAGAATCCGTAAAATGGTGAATGGTGAACTCAGGTAAATGCGGCATAAGATGAACCCAATAATCAGGGGAATAACTAAAGCCATGGCAGAGTAAAAGATGAGTCATTGAGAGAGTTCCTTGACAACGCGATCAATGTCATCTTGTGTATGATGTGCCGTTATCGCAAGGCGTAATCGATCTGAATGTTTAGGGACGGTGGGAAATCGTATGGCTGAAACTGATATCTCATTCGCTAACAGGCGGTCTTTAATCTCCATCACGCGTAAGGGGTCGCCAATAATGATCGGGATAATATTGGTTTGAGTTCCGAGGACAGTTAGGTCTGATAATTTTTGCCGAGCATAGTCAGAAAGACGGTGTATCCGTTGGCGTTCTTGATTCAGTGTTGGGATGAGATCCCATGCTTTGACAACACCACCAATGACCATGGGGGATGGGGCCGTTGAATAGATGAATCCTGGTGTATAATTAATCAAGTAACTTTTGATTGTTTGAGGACAGGCGATATAGGCACCACTCACACCAATGGCCTTGCTGAAAGTTCCCATAATGATTGTTTTTTCAGGAAGATCAACGGTTGTCGATAGTCCATATCCACGCGAACCATAAAGACCCGTTGCATGGGCTTCATCCAAATACAGCCAAGCCCCGTGTTGTTCTGCAAGATTTTTGAGGTCATTGAGAGGGACAGTTAGACCATCCATGCCAAAAACGGTTTCGGCTATAATCCATTTTGGGGATGAATCATGGGCATATTTTTGTAATAAATCCCGGAGGTGATTGAGATCACAAGGGCGATAACGAACAAGAGTACAATCCGTATTTTGTACAGCCTGATATAAGCTTGCATGATTGAGTTTATCGAAAAAAACAAGGGATGGTTGCTTTGATAATAATGCTGATAGCACACTGGTATTGGCTTGGAATCCCGTTGCAAAAACCAGGGCTGCTTCACAGTTTTTATCCCGGGCAATCTGATTTTCCAGCTGTTCGATTAAATCATAATTTCCTGAGAGTAAGCGTGATCCGGTGGCACCTATTCCATTGCTAAGACCTGCTTGGTAAGCTGCTTCAATAACCTGACGATTATGGCTTAACCCCAGGTAATCGTTGCTGGAAAAATTGAGCTCCACTTGACGAGGGGTGGGCAATCTGCGATAGTTCCCAGTATCGATGATCTGTTTTAACGCTTGTTGATAATGATCTGTCATAATAATAAAAGGGCAATTAAGATGAAAATTTGGACCTTGGAAGCTGCAGAAAAACTCTACTCTAAACCATTTTTAGATTTGCTTACCGAAGCACAATCAGTTCACCGAGCCAATTTTCCTCATAATACGATTCAGATAAGTACACTGATTAGTATAAAGACGGGCAGTTGTCCAGAGAATTGTTCTTATTGCCCGCAGTCGGCTCATTACGAAACAGGGTTACAAAAAGAACCGCTTATGGAAATCCAAGAAGTTGTTGCTGCTGCTAAAAAGGCGCAAGCAGCGGGTAGTACACGTTTTTGTATGGGGGCTGCTTGGCGAGGGCCTCGAGATCAAGATCTTGATGTTGTTTGTCAGATGGTTACAGAAGTTAAAAAACTAGGGATGGAAACTTGTGTGACCTTGGGGCTTCTTAAGGATCATCAGGCTGACGCACTGCGCGATGCTGGGTTGGATTATTACAATCACAACATTGATACATCACCGGATCATTATGGAAAAATCATCACAACGCGAACATTCGAAGACCGTATAAAAACCATCGAGAATGTCCGGAAATCAGGAGTTAAAGTTTGCTGCGGTGGTATTTTGGGGATGGGAGAGACTGCAAAAGATCGCCTAGAGATGTTGCTGGTCTTAGCTAATATGGACGAGCAACCGGAATCTGTGCCGATTAACCAGCTGATTGCTATTCCTGGAACGCCATTGGCAGATCAAACCGCTGTAGATCCCTTTGACTTTGTTCGAACAATTGCTGTCGCTCGTGTTTTGATGCCAAAATCGTATGTTCGGCTTTCAGCGGGGCGTGAACAAATGTCCGATGAACTGCAAGCTTTGTGTTTTATGGCTGGGGCAAATTCAATTTTCTATGGGGAAAAATTGCTGACGGCTGATAATCCAGTTCCGGAAAAAGATTTATCGTTATTGAATCGATTGGGCTTGGAGCGACTACAATAATATCAACCTATTTTTAGAGTAAAGGAATAATCATGGACATTTTCTTAGATTCAACGGATTTAGCGGAGATCCGTACATTAGCCGAAACAGGTTTAATTGATGGGGTGACGACGAACCCAACACTAGCAGCACAACAAAAACGCCCATTTAAAGAATTGATCCAAGAGATCTGTTTGCTGGTTGATGGGCCTATTAGTGCTGAAGTTATTGCTGAAGATGCCGAGGGGATGATCAAACAAGGACATGAGTTAGCACGGCTTCATGATAATGTTGTGGTCAAAATTCCTATGACTTTAGAAGGATTAAAGGCGTGTCGTATTCTCAGTGATGATGAAATCATGACCAATGTTACCCTTGTTTTTTCTGCAACACAGGCACTGTTGGCGGCCAAGGCAGGGGCAACTTTTGTCTCACCTTTTATCGGTCGTATTGATGATCAGGGTTGGAATGGGATGGATTTGATTCGTGACATTAAGCATGTGTTTAGCAACTATCTGTTTGATACCTCTGTTCTGGCTGCATCTATTCGTCATCCACAGCATGTTCTCGAAGCAGCAAAAGCTGGTGCTGATGTTTGTACAATCCCGCCTAAGGTTTTTCATCAACTCTATCGTCATACCTTAACAGATATTGGCCTGAAAAGTTTTATGGATGACTGGAATAAAAGTGGTTTAACCCTGTAGGTTTGTGGTCTAAACTGTTGGCATAACATGAGAATAGTGGTGATCTTATGCATCAAGCACAGGTTTGTATCTTAGGCGGTGGTCTCGTTGGCGGTGTTATGGCGTTGAGCTTGGCGCATCGTGGGATTTCATCTATTGTCGTCGATACCGAAACACCTGACCGTCTTTTGGCTCAGAATGTGGATGGTCGGACAACTGCGGTTAACCTAGCGTCATCTCAGTTTTTTGAAGAAATAGATTTGTGGCAACCCTTGTCCGGGCAAGCAGCGCGCATTGATAACATTAAAGTTTATGAGGCGAATCAACCATGGTCAATTCAATTTGATCATCAGGAATTAGGTCGCGATCCCATGGGCTACATTGTCGAAAATCGTTTTATTCGGCAAGGGATTTTTGCAAAAGCGTTGAACCACCCGCTGATTAAGTGGTGTGCTCCTGATAAATTGTTAACCAAGAAAATTAAGGCATCCGGTGTTGAAATCTATTTAGAATCGGGTGAAATGGCTGAGGTAAGTCTTATTATTGGGGCAGAGGGGCGTCATTCGCCAACCCGTGATGATCGGGGTATCAAGAAAAAACAATTTACCTATAGCCAAAAAGGACTTGTCTTTTCGCTCTACCATGACAAACCGCACCATAACATTGCTTGGGAAGTTTTTCATGCGTCTGGCCCCTTAGCATTTCTGCCAATGTTGGATTCTGTCGATGGTCGTCATCGATCGGGCGTTGTTTGGACTCTACCGGAAACGGAAGCAGACACTTGGGCTCAAAAAGATGTATCTGAAGTGGCCACTCGATTGGTTGACATGTTTCCTCATCTAGGAGAATTTGAGCTTTTTACCCAGATTTGGTGTTATCCTTTAATTGCTCAGATGGTCGATCGATTTATTGATGATCGCTATGTCATCATTGGTGATGCTGCTCATGTTTGTCATCCCGTAGCAGGGCAAGGTGTCAATGTCGGGTGGCGTGATGCTAAGGCGTTGACTGATATTCTGGTGAACCATTTGTCTTTAGGTTTGGACCTGGGATCGCAGACAACGCTTCAGACTTATCAAAGATCGAGAAGAATGGATACCTATGCTATGTTTGCCATGACAGACCTGATGGTTAGGTTGTTTAGTAATGATTCTAAAATCTTAAGCCCTCTTCGAAGTATGGGATTGGGTGCTGTCAATAAAGTGTCACCGCTCAAGAAATTTTTTATGAAACGAGCTATGGGGGTTTAGATATAGTTAGAAGATTATTTAGTACGGCTATACTTTACGGAAAGTTAATGTCTTAAGGGTATTCTATTATGGCTAGAACATTTAGTACGGCTATATAACAACGTGTGGATTAATCAAGGGTAATATGGACATTCAGTTTGATCTTTTTTATATCGATCGCTTATCAGTTTTTATGTTGATATTGATCAACTATGTCTTCTTATTCGTTGGCAGCTTCGCCAAAACGTATCTTGCTGGGGATGCAAGTTACCGCCCCTTTTTCAGATATTTTCCTGTTCTTGTCATCTCGCTGAATATTCTTGTTATATCCGATAATGTCCTTCTTTTCTTAGTCGCATGGGGCATGAGTAACATCTTTTTGGGTTTATTAATGGGATATCGATCTCAGTGGACTGCTGCCAGAGCCTCGGTTATTCTCGCTTATAAAACATTTGCTGTTGGATGGTTTTTTTTGGCGGGGGCTTTTGTGCTTTTGAGTTGGAACACAGGAACAATGTCGATTCAAAAACTCTTAACGCTACCGCATCTATCAACCGTTACAATCTTTGCCATGGTTCTTATTTTTTGTACAGCGATGACCCAGTCTGCTTTGTGGCCGTTTCATAAATGGCTAACGAGTTCTCTCAATTCACCGACACCGGCCTCTGCGATGATGCACGCCGGGCTTGTCAATGGCGGTGGATTTCTTTTGGCAAGAATGGCTCCGCTGTACGTGGGGCACGATTCTATCTTAACCGTTATGTTTGTTGTTGGATTGGTAACGGCTGTTGTTGGAACCTTATGGAAACTCGTACAGAGTGATTATAAGCGAATGTTAGCCTGTTCAACCATGGGGCAAATGGGATTTATGATTGCTCAGTGTGGATTAGGGTTATTTCCGGCAGCGGTTGCGCATTTGTGTTGGCATGGGCTTTATAAGGCCTATATGTTTTTAGGATCTGGGTCAGCACCTCAGGAAAAACGATATGATTTACATTACCCTATTACGCTCAGAGAATTAGGATACGCTAGTCTTTTTGGTCTTTGGGGGGGCTTTCTTTTTACACTCATTGCCTATGGTAATCTTGACAAATTGGATACGCGACTTATCTTGATTTGTGTTGCAATGATGGCTGGCACTCAGTTGGTTTTACCTATAATCCGACAACCGGCATCAGCATCATGGATACGGGGTTTTGTTGTGGTTAGTTTCTTTGCTTGCTTATATGGTTTAAGTGTTGGCGGGGTTGAATTAATCCTTGAACCTTTGGATTTGAGCCAGCCTTATGATTTGAACGTTCTGCATTGGGTTGGGCTTGCTGTTTTATGTTTCAGCTGGTTGGGTCTTTTGTTCCATAAGTCGCCGGTTAATTTATCGACTTATCCCAAAATACTTCAGAAGCTTTATGTTATGGCTTTAAACGGAGGGCAGCCCCATAAGAGTACAATCACCACTCACAAAAAAGATTATACGGATCGTTGAGAGTATACGGTATGGCTAATCAATCATTTGAAAATAAACGTATCAAAGATTTAGTTGATTCTTCTTGGCGTGTTATCCCGCCCTTTTGGCCTTTGAAAAATTTGATCGCGGCTAATCCGCTGATTGGGTTTGAAGGGCAACCGTTTGAACACGCTTTAACTCAGGCTCAGGTGTTGTTTCAGACAGCAGATTTGTCATTAGCAATGCAAGATGTAAATCGAGAGAGTCTAAAATGGTTGCAGGCTTATTTCGATGACGGGCAATCGACCCTTATGCTACCAGGTCGATATGATGGTTTTTTAAGCAGTATTCTGGCTCTTATGCTATTTGACAGTGCGTTACCTAATCGTTCTATCTTGGCTAATTTACCCTCTGATCCTGTTGATATTATTAATGATTGCCTTCGTTTGATGACGGTTCCGGACAGGGATCATGAGTTATTGCTAACGTTAATGCTTACCACATTATCAGGATGGTCATCCCATATTTTATATCGAACAGATTGGGCACCATCAGGACAAAATCTTGGTATTAGCAAAACGGAATTTACAGCGTTTAGGCTGGTTCTGATGCGATTATTTGACGTTAATGCAGCAGACCTTGTTCATAGGTATCAAGAAACCATCAAGAACGCTAACGGCGTTATGTCCTATAAGACAATTCAGCATAACGAACATCAGTATCAATCCGCTTTATTTGAGAAGCTTAGTCTCAAGTGTTTTGAACAGCTTAAACACACTTCCTCGGCTTCTGCTCAGTTTGTATTTTGTATTGATGTTCGTTCAGAACCATTCAGGCGAAATCTTGAATCTGTCGGAGCCTATGAGACGTTGGGATTTGCCGGATTTTTTGGTGTTCCAATTTCAGTGTATCAGATCGATTCCGGCGAGACTTATGAATCGTGTCCTGTTTTGGTTAAGGCGGATCATACAGTTCGAGATCATTCTAAGAAAAGCCTTATTGCAAAAGAATTGAGAGAGTTATATCAATCAACAAAATATATGTTCACAACATCTTTCCCCTTAGTTGAAACTTTGGGGTTCTGGTCTGGATTGATGATGGCGATTAACACATTTTCTCCAAAGCTTGCCTATTGGGTCGATAAAAAAAATGAACCAAAACCTGATTTAGAGTTTCAATTTGACATCCCCCTTGATCAGCAAGTTAACTATGGGCTTGCAACCCTCAGATCCATGGGGTTGGTTACGAACTTTGCACCTCTTGTTTTTTTCTGCGGGCACAGGGGTGAATCACAAAATAATGCTCTGGCAACATCCCTTGACTGTGGTGCCTGTGGTGGACGACCAGGGCGGATTAATTCATTTGTTTTGGCAAGAATCCTCAATAATCCTGAGGTTCGCTCGCGCTTAAAAGATCATGGAATTTCAATCCCTGAGGAAACCTACTTTGTAGCAGCAGAACATAATACAACGACCGATGACCTTGTTTTGATTGATTTAAATATTCCCGAGCATCATCTCCAGTTGGTGGCTCATATTCAAGATGATCTGAAGAAAGTGCAATATTTGACCTCAGATGCTCGACTGATTCAGTTGGGTGAATCAAGTTCCCATGCTATTTCCCCCTACAAGCGATCACAGGATTGGTCACAACCGCGGCCTGAATGGGCATTGGCAAAAAATGCCAGTTTTATTATAGCACCACGCTCCGTCACAAAATCCTTGGATTTAGAGGGGCGGGCTTTTTTGCATTCCTATGATTGGCAAACGGATGGTGACTCTGCAATTTTAACGTCAATTATGACGGCACCTCTTATTGTTGGTTATTGGATTAATACTCAATATCTGTTTTCTACATTGGATCCTGTGGCTTATGGTGCCGGGAGTAAGGTCACCAAAAACATTGCGGGGAAATTGGGTATCACCCAAGGAAATCTGAGTGATCTGATGCATGGGTTGCCATTGCAATCCATTGGGCTTGATTATGATAATCCGTATCATGAACCTGTTCGTCTGACAGTTGTTGTCTATGCGCCTAAATCAATGGTGGAGTCTGTTGTTGCAAGGAATGAACAGCTTAAGACGCTTGTCCATAATCAATGGTTTTATGTATTTGCGATGGATCCTGAAACACATGAGATTGAGGAGATTATGGGTGACCCCGCGGCTAGAGGCAGAAAATAGGGTTTTGATTTTTTGTGTTCGTTTCTTATATATACCTCACCATTTATAAAACCCTGTTAGTTTTTGATGAGCTGATTGATTTCTTTAAGTGATAAAAAGAGGATTTTATCGTCAATTAGTGAACTTTTGAAGCCATACTGAGCATAAAATTCTTTTACTTTATCTGATAAGGCATGAACAAGCATAGCTCGTACTCCAACAATTTCTGAAACTTGATAGGTACGTAAAATGGCATCTTTTAATAGAGAGGAACCTAATTTCATTCTATGGTAACTTTTATCTATAGCGAGTCTTGCTAAAATAGTCACTGGAATAGAAGTTGGCATGTTACTTCGAATTGTTGATGGAGTATTTTCATGCTCTACACTACCAGAAGCCAAAGCGTAATAACCAACAACTGTCTTTTCTTTGCAAATCACATAAGTTCTAGATGCATGACATAGCTCATTTTTAAGAGCTTTTGCTCTAATCCATACATTAAGGCTGGGCTCTCCACAATCAAAGTCTGAAACGTCATGAAAAGCATTAAGAGGCTCTGGTGCACTTATCAAAACTTTAGACATGCTTTAATCTTTATCCCAAGGAGATTTTTGTAGCATTAAGTTCTTTAGCTTTGGATTTTCAGATGGATCCTGATCTAACTCCTGGATAAATCTATTATAATTTTCTTCTGATAAAGCAAAAAAACGCTGATCTAAGAGTATTTCTTCAGCTTCACGACAAGCAGCTTCTAATAAAAAATCTGAACGGTTTTTGCCTAAAGCATGCGCTGCCCTATCAATTATGTAACGTTGAGATTCTTTCGCCCGCAATTGGATTGTTACATTGCGTAAAGATGAGCGTGTAGATTGTGTACGTGCCATTTTAAACTCCCTTATCATCCCATAATATAGATATTGTAACGACAATGTCAATACACTTTCAATATCTGGGAATAAGCCATAAAACCTAATCATTCTTGAATAATCTGTTTCTACAATTTGATATTATAACCACATTAAATCTTTTTTAAAAAATTGCTTCAGTGCATCAATTACTTCTTTTTTTGTGGGAGATCATTAACAACAGCAGAAAGCCATTTCTCCCATTCATTATCTACATTGATCATTAATTTCTCTTGAAAAATATCATCAATACCATTGTATACAACATGTTTATGTATACATTTACTCTGGATGAGATCTGGAATCTTTGGCCAATCTAACACCTTTTGGGAGTCTGTTACAATTCTCCAAATATCATAATAATCACGTACTCTAGATCGCCCCCAGCCTCTCTCGTGCAGCTTAATAGAAAATTGTAATAATGCTCTGATTTTTTCTGCAACAATTTCTTCCAAGGGGTATGTAAGGATTTGACCTTCAAGATCATTACCATAGGGGTGAATAATTTTCCTCAGGTTCGGGCTTAATAATATGATTTCTTGAAATGAAAACTCTGTATAAACTGTTGTATGAAAATCTCGATGCCAAGGCATTTTAGCTTTAATTGTAAAAGCTTGTTGACCTTCAGGATGGGGCAGTCTTTCTAAATACGGTTCTGCTGCGATATTAATATTCTCTCCCAGAGATTGAAGCTTATCTGTGGCATATCTACACGCATTATGAATTAAAATAGGTAATGAATCTTGAATTTCAGCTGGGTTAATGACGCTAAAATCTAGATCTTGAGAAAAACGATAATCCCCAAAATAAATTTTCTTTAAAGCTGTCCCTCCTTTGAAGTTCCTCTATTGCTGAAATTCCTTCTAATACCCAAGACAAGATATAATCTTGTTCTATGGTTTCCCAACGAATATTATGAATTTTTGATTGTTTTTGTAGTATTGTTTTTAAGAGCATTAAATATTCTCCACAATCATCCAAGATTTATTATATTTACCAGATCTTGTATGGTTTGGGTCTAGTTTTTGATATTGATTAGCAGGGATCTCTTTTAACCTAACCTGCAATTCTTCTAGCTGGCCAAGTTTATTTAGAATCCATCCCAACCTTTTGGAGACTGCAATAGATATACTAGTCGCGTAATTAAATAGTTTTGATATATCTACATTAGGTAGGATTTTTTCGAACGCAAAAATAACCTCTCTCATACCACTACAAAACTCAGGATGTGAAAGACAATCTATTAAAGTTCTTTCTATGTCTGTTATACTTATACGAATTTCATCTATGAATTCATTTTTTATACCCCAATACTTCTTAGGATTAATACGGATAAGTTTATAAATAACACCATTAATTTTATACTCCGTATTGCTAGATAAATTAGCCCCTGTTTCTTTAGGAACAGTGATGTATATTGTATTAGAAAATTGATCTGTTAAATTATAGTGTTGTAGAGCTGATCGATAACTTATACTACCTTTTCTTGCTAATTTTAATGCTATTTCAAAAGAATGAATGGGAGAACCTGCCAAAAGCTCTATAGGGAGGCTATATAATCCCTGGCCATAAGAAACAATTTCTTCTTTCTGCGCCATCAGGCTTAGCATCCTTCGGATATAAGTTTTAGATATACCAATTTCTTCAGATAAAAACTGAATATCCTCT
This sequence comes from Candidatus Paracaedibacteraceae bacterium, assembly GCA_019636035.1. GTDB lineage: Bacteria > Pseudomonadota > Alphaproteobacteria > Paracaedibacterales > Paracaedibacteraceae > Paracaedibacter. The sequence continues at coordinate 380,119 of JAHBYI010000001.1, read as the reverse complement.
GCACAAAATATCCGAATTCCATGTGCACCTAAAATTCTCAAAACTCCCGCTGTCATCTATTACTTCCAACATATGTAATACTTAGATATAATGTATCATATTATATCCTATTTTAAAGAAATATTACATATATCCTTAATTTTGAATTAAGAGATCTACTAACTAAATCCCCAATCCTCTTCGATTTATATATTGCTGCTGTTGTTGTTGGATTTGTTGATTAACATCACGAACATTAGACTTTAATGTTTTTGCTGTTTTATGAACAGCTTGTTGAGCTATTTCGGATGCTTAAGTTGAATAAATTGCTGCTCTATATATCTGTAGCCCAGATGGCCTGCCGCCCGAAGCTCGTAAGAGCGTAGGATGGCGGAGAGAGAGGGATTCGAACCCTCGATACGCGATTAACGTATACACGATTTCCAATCGTGCGCCTTCGACCACTCGGCCACCTCTCCAGCAATAGGTTGAAGATACACTATATAAAGTATAAAACTCAAGTCTTTTATTATATAGCCGACCCCTTATAATCCGGCTATGCGTTGCAGCGTCGCTCACGTACAATTGTACGCTTCGCTCCTCGCGCCTGTACCCGTATTAAATGGCTCTAGCTATAGCCGACTTCTTATAATCTGGCTATGCATTGCAGCGTCGCTCACGTACAATTGTACGCTTCGCTCCTCGCGCCTGTACCCATATTAAATGGCTCTAGCTCTATAGTCGATCCCTTATAATCCGGCTATACAAATGAGAGTTGCATCACCCTAATTGTAAATGATCATAGGCAAGTTCTGTTAAGACGCGTCCACGGGGGGTGCGTTGGAGGAGGCCACATTGGATTAAATAGGGTTCAATGACTTCTTCGAGGGTATCTTTTTGTTCTGACAGAGCTGCTGCAATGGTCTCGACACCAACAGGGCCACCTTTATAGAAGTCGCATACATATTGTAGATAGCGTCGATCTTGTTCATCAAGGCCAAGGGGATCAACCCCAAGGCGATTGAGAGCTGTCCGAGAGATCTCGAGTTGGATGTCATGGCTGCCTTGGACGGCGGCAAAATCGCGGACGCGGCGTACCAAACGCCCTGCAATCCTTGGTGTGCCCCGAGACCGAGCCGCAATTTCTTTGGCAGCACTATCTGCAATACTGCATCCTAACAGAGTGGCACTGCGCATGATGATTTTTTTCAATTCATCGACGGTATAAAACTTGAGGCGAAGAGGAATGCCAAAGCGTTCACGCAAAGGTTGTGTTAGTAACCCTGAACGTGTTGTTGCTCCGACTAATGTAAACGGGGGTAAATCAATTTGGATAGATCGGGCAGAAGGGCCTTCTCCGATCATCAGATCCAGCTTGAAATCTTCCATGGCCGGGTATAAAACTTCTTCAACGGCCGGGTTTAGGCGGTGGATTTCGTCAATAAAGAGGACGTCGTGGGGTTGTAGGTTTGTCAGAATAGCAGCAAGATCGCCTGCACGGGCAATAATGGGCCCTGACGTTGACCTGAAATTAACGCCCATTTCGCGAGCGATAATCTGTGCAAGGGTTGTTTTTCCTAAACCCGGAGGGCCATAAAGTAAAACATGGTCTAGGGATTCATGTCGTGATTTAGCCGCATTAATAAAAATCTTCAGATTTTGGCGAACGTCTTCTTGCCCTGTAAATTCCCCCAATTGCTCAGGTCGTAGCGAGTGGTTGAGATGATCTTCGTTCAATGATTCCGGGGTAATCAGACGCTCTTCCATTAAGCTGCTCCTGTGATCTTAGAAGCTAAGAAACTGAGAGCAGAGCGAATTAAAACAGCGGTTGGAGCTGTGGCACCTTCTTCCTCAATGGCTCGCGCTACCGCAGGTGTTGCCTCCGATTTTTTGTACCCCAAATTTTCAAGAGCTGAAATAACGTCCGCTGCAATACCGAAAGGCGACTCTTGATCTGTGCCGGATGCCGTGGCTGTAACGCCTTTGACTTTGTCCTTTAGTTCTGTAACAAGGCGACTTGCAAGTTTTTGCCCCACGCCGTCGGCTTGGCAAATGCGTGTTTTGTCGGCAGATTGGATAGCCAGGATTAAGTCATCCGGTGTGAGGGCAGATAGGAGCGCTAGAGCAACGCGAGCACCAACCCCTTGGACGGTGATGAGTTTGTTGAACCATTCCTGTTCAAAGGACGAGGCAAAGCCATAAAGAATAGGTTGCTCTTGCCGAACAAGCATTTCCGTATACAGAATAACGGCTTCACCCAAGTTGGGAAGTTGTGCCATGGTTTTACTGCTGATAAAGACTTGATAACAGAGTCCATGAACATCAACAATCACCCAGTCCAATCCTGTCGAATCAATGATCCCTTTGAGTTTAGCAATCATGGGTTCTTTCCTTCTGTCCGGAGCAATCTATTGACATCGCGAGCCACATCTTCGGCTAAGGCAATGGCGGCTCGGGTAATAGCTGCCTGATCAGCATTGCGGGTGATGAATTCATCACTTGCAACAACAGGATAGGACGTCGTTACTTCGTTGTTGAATTCACCAACAGCCCTATCATTATGGCGAATTTGGTAGTTTGCATGAACCGTGATTTGGCTGCGTGTCACGGTTGCGTCTTCTGCATAGGTTGCTGCTGCTTTGGACTCAGTCAAGATTAGAGAAAGCTTGTATTCTTGGTCGTTGAGCCTTGGGATAATGGCCAGCTGTTTTTCCAACTCACGGCGGAACTTATAAGCAAAGAAACCATCGCCTTTGACTGTAAGGCAAATGGCCTGAGTCTGTGATCGATCACCACAGTACATGGGGCTAAAACCGCAGGATGTCATCCCGAGCATCAGGATCGGAAAAATCAGTATCTGTTTGAGTTGGTTCATCTTTTTCCTCTTCCTACTCTCGTTAGTTTGCGACAATGTTCACAATTCGATTCGGCACGACAATTGTTTTGCGAATAGTTTTTCCGTCGAGATCTCGCTGAACGGTTGCTAATTCCTGAGCTAAATTCAACAAGATATCTTGATCGCTATCGGCTGCAACCTCAAAACTACCACGCATTTTGCCATTGACTTGGACAGCAATTGTAATTTCTGTCTGTGCTGCCAGATCTGGATCAACTGTTGGCCAAGAAGCATCGCTCAGGATTGCGCCTGTTAGCTGCTGCCAAATATCACTGGTTAAATGGGGGATCATGGGGTTTAAAGCCATCATCAAAATCTGAGCTGCCTCGGTTAAGGCTGATCCTGAAACGGCCGGATTGCTAGTTGCTTCTTCGAGATCGCGTGTTAATTCTCGGGCAAAGGCAATGACTTTGTTAAATCCGTTTGCCTCATAACCTTTGTCGAATTTTACAATGGATTGATGGGCAATCTTGCGTAGTTTTAAGGATTCTTCATCTTGACCGACGCGATTTTTGTGTTCGATAACGGCCTCAAGAACGCGCCATAATCGATTAAGGTAACGCCAAGCCCCCTCAAGCCCTTCATCGCTCCACTCAAAGTCTTTTTCAGGAGGTGTGTCTGATAACACAAAAAGTCGAACGGCATCAATCCCATAGGTATCAATCATTTCCTTTGGATCAACGGTATTCTTCTTGGACTTACTCATTTTCTCTGAGCGACCAACAGTAACAGGCTGACCATCTTTTTTGGAGAGGTACCGGTTGTCGTTGACCTTTGTGACTTCATGGGGGAATAACCACTTACCATCGCTCCCTTTATAGCTTTCGTGGCAAACCATCCCTTGGGTCATCAGGTTTTTAAAGGGCTCATCAAAGGTTACATAACCACAGTCACGCAAGGCTTTGGTAAAGAAACGAGAATAAAGCAAGTGCAAGACAGCATGTTCAATGCCGCCAATATAAGCATCAACAGGCATCCAACGTTGAACGGCTTCTTTATTTAAAGGAGCATTTGTTGTATTGTCACAGAACCTGAGGAAATACCACGAAGACTCAAAAAATGTGTCAAGCGTATCGGTTTCGCGTGTTGCTTGACCGCCGCAGGTAGGGCAGGACGTATGTTTCCATGTCGGATGATAATCGAGCGGATTTCCTGTTTGGTCAAAGGTCACGTCCATCGGTAATTTAACGGGTAAATCTTTTTCCGGAACGGGGACAACACCACAAGAATCACAATAAATGATCGGAATCGGGCAACCCCAGTACCGTTGGCGGGACACACTCCAATCACGAAGGCGGAATGTAACCTGACGTTTGCCAATACCCATGGATTCCAAGGTGTCGATTGCTTTTGTGCGAGCAGTATCTGCATCAAGACCATCAAGGAAATCAGAATTGATCATTGTGCCTGATCCGGTATAGGCGGAACCATTTAAGGTATCCCCAGCTGAATTCATGACAACTTGCGTAATCGGAATATTATATTTTGTGGCAAAGTCATAATCCCGTTCATCGTGGGCAGGGCAGGCAAAAATGGCACCTGTTCCATAATCCATCAAGACAAAGTTTGCCACGTAAAGTGGAACAGTATAACCTTTTCTAAAGGGATGCTTAACGCGCAGGCCTGTGTCAAAACCCTTTTTCTCAACGGTACTTAATGCTTCTTCGGTTGTGGGGGTGCGTTGGCACTCTTCGATAAAGGTCGCCAAATTTGAGTTTACTGTGGCTAATTCATCTGCAATCGGATGGGTTGGTGCAATCCCGCAAAATGCAGCGCCGAATAATGTTTCCGGGCGTGTCGTAAAGACAGGAAGGCGATCACTACGCCCTTCAATTTCGAATTCGATATAGGCACCTTCTGAGCGTCCAATCCAATTCTCTTGCATCTTAATAACTTTTTCAGGCCAACCTGTTAATGTTGATAGATCATCTAAGAGTTCTTGGGCATAGTCTGTGATTTTCAAGGACCACTGCGTTAGCTTACGTTTTTCCACAAGTGCCCCTGATCGCCAGCCACGACCGTTGATGACCTGTTCGTTTGCTAAAACGCAATTGTCTATGGGATCCCAATTAACCCAAGATTCGCGACGATAAGCTAGATTGTTTTTATAAAAATCTAAAAAGAATTTTTGTTCATGTCCGTAATATTCGGGTAAACACGTTGCAATTTCACGTTCCCAGTCAAAGGAAACGCTCAACATCTTGAATTGACTCTTCATATCTTTGATGTGTTCGAGTGTCCATTTTTCAGGGCACACGCCACCTTGGATCGCAGCGTTTTCCGCAGGCAGACCAAAAGCATCCCAGCCCATAGGGTGTAATACGTCATAGCCCTGGAGTCGCTTAAGTCGGGCAATGGCATCACCAATCGAATAATTGCGGACATGTCCCATATGTAATTTACCCGAAGGGTAAGGAAACATCTCTAGAATATAAGCCTTTGGTTTTGTTGATAACGCCGGGGTTTGATAGGCATTGATTGATTCCCAGTGTTTTTGCCATTTTGTTTCAACGTCGCGGAAGGGATAGGACATGATTCAGATTACTTTCCTTTTTGTGTTTTTAATTCACGGGCTTTTGTTAGGATGAGATCTTCCATGTCACGGGCAACTTTTGTGTCAGCTGTGACGGAAACCCAATCATTCCCCTTTTTAACTTCTTTGTTGATTGTGACATGAACCGCATCGGCACGTAAAACACGGTCGGTGATTTTAACGGTTACCTTGAGGCGTTCGGATGGTTTTGAGGCTGTTGAGTACCAGTCTGTAATCAAAACACCACCGGCGGCGTCAGATGATGCGAGGGGCATAAAAGACAAAACATCGAGCGTTGCTTGCCACAAATGGTGGTTGACCTTAGATGATCCGCCTAAGCTTGGGTCATATTTTTTTGCAGAAGAACCAAACAGCATCACATCGTCACCAAATAATGTCCCGTAACCACGCTTACGTGCATCATCACGCCCAATCGGGGCTTCTTGGCCATCTTTTGGGGTGTAATCTCCTGAACATCCAACAAGGGTTGATAGGACAGCAAGAGATGAAATTAGATGGCGTGACATTATGGTTGCTCCTCATTTTATTTATAGTCTTGATCAGTATACACAAAAACAGGTAACGCATCAAAGAGGATCTGCTGATCCTAAATTAATGCCTTATAATCCATGCAAATTCAAAATTGAATTATGAAATTACATGGATTATAAGGTCTTGTACAATTCTAAGGCTCGCTTGCGCGCCATATCATGATTAATCATAGGATAGGGGTATGTGTATCCTAAGTGTATGCCTGCACTCGATAATTTAGCGTCAGGGGCTGTCCAAGGCTGATGAATGAAGTTATCTGGCAGATTGGCAAGCTCAGGGATCCAGCGACGAACATAAGCCCCTTTGGGATCAAACGTCTCCCCCTGTAAAACGGGGTTGAATATCCTAAAGTAAGGTGAGGCATCTGCCCCGCAGCCGGCAACCCATTGCCAGCTGGCACTGTTGTTTGCCAGATCTGCATCAACCAGGGTATCCCAAAACCATGCTTGACCGTCCTGCCAGGGAATCAGCAGATCTTTGATCAAAAAAGAAGCAACGATCATGCGAACTCGGTTATGCATGTATCCTGTATGCCAGAGTTCTCGCATGCCGGCGTCAACAATCGGATAACCTGTTAGGCCTTTTGACCAGACCTTAAAAGCTTCAGGAGCATCTTGCCAAGGAAAATCAGCAAATTGTTGGCGCAACGGTTGGGTTGGTAGCGTTGGAATGTGAAAGAGAAGATGGTAAGAGAATTCACGCCAGCCTATTTCGGATAGGAAATTGAGTGCGTCTGATTCGAGGGTCTGCCTGGTCTCAAGAGTCCTATGCATTGTGTGCCATATCTGGCGAACGCTGATTTCGCCCCAGGTAAGATGAGGTGATAAACGTGATGTCGCATGGATATCTGGGCGATTTCGATTTTCTTTATATCCAGAAAGGTTGTTCATGAAATCTGATAACCGATCTTGAGCCCCGGCTTCACCTGGCATCCATGATTCTCTTAAGCCAGCAGACCAATCTGGTTCTTTAGGCAATAAGTTCATGGATTCCAGTGAGCACCCTGAGATTATTTGTAATTTCTCTAGGGTGGGAATTGTCAAGCAAGCAGAAATTTTTGATCTTGCTATACAGTGCTTCCAATAGGGAGTAAAGACTTTAAAATGATCTCCCTGATTATTTTTAATGGTCCAGGGTTCATTCAGTAAATGGCTGTTATATGTCTTAACTTGAATGCCATTTTCTTCTAGTGTTGACTTGATTGTCTTGTCGGTTTTGATGGATTCGGGTTCATAACGACGGTTCCAGTAAACGGCTGAAGCTTCTGTTTCTTGGCAAGCTTGTTGTAGAATCTCGAGAGAGTTGCCTTGTCGGAGAACAAGTTTTCTGCCTAGCGATTGGGATAAGGCAGACAGACTGTGATGAAGCCACCATTTACTGGCTCCTCCCATAGGGCAAGCGGATGTATCATTAATGAAGATCGGGATAACACAGTCGCTTTCTGCAATTGCATGGAACAAAGCAGGGTTATCAAATAATCTTAGGTCTTTGCGAAACCAGATAATAGAAATCATTGTTGTATGTTGAATTTAAGTGTTTAAATGAATTTTTTCAGCCATTGAGCCATATCACTAATGATCGTCTTGTTTGCTTGATCTAAGGCTGCTGCTACATCTTCAGCTACTGGTGTTGAGTCTATCCTAAGGGGGATTGACGCTGTAAATGTCTGGCGAGCAATTTCATCGCGCGAGATAATATTAATAAGTTGAACATAGTATTCAGCTTCGGCAACGGCCTGAGGTGCTGTGTTGACTTGGAACTTACGGATATTTATTTTGAGTTGACGATCCGGAATGATACCGTCATTCTGACGTGTTACAGCGCGGAAAATATTAAGATTTTGCAAGGAGTAAGTCACCGATTCCTGGACAACCAGCTGTAGGCGTTCCGCCCATTCCATATTGGCAAAGTAGTCAATTTGTTGATGAGCCGGCACAACAGCAACGCGTTGTGTGTCTAGGAAAACCGATGTGGTCGGTATATCAACAATTAATTGTAAGGTTGATAGCTGCTTGTCGTTTGATGCTGGAATATGGGACAGGTTGAACCGTTTCGGGGATTCACCTGGCAAGGGAATCAAAGGGCCACATCCTGTTAACAGGGACAACGTTACTATAAAAAGAAGACGATTCATCGGACTGGGACTCCTTGTTTCGGATCGTTATAAAAGAATCGGGATGGCGAGCGTTCAAGCGACTCACTGACACGGCGAATGGCTGCCAGTGACTCGCGCCCTTCGGTCATAAAGCGTGTGAAAGAATTGAGGCCTGTGGTTGTGAATTCACGAACCCCTGATTTGTTTTCATTGATCAGGATGGCGAACTCCCTGAGAACAGTATTCAAATTAGCGATAGCTTGTGTCAACTCAAGTAAGAACGTGTCCTTATTGTGTTCACCCTCTTTTGGTTTGAAATAGGATGTAATTTCAGAAACATTCTTCAAAACCTGAGAGAATGCCTCGCGGTTTTCGTCAGAGAACATAGAACGGGCATCACTTACCAGCCCATCCATCTTTTTGAGGATATCGGGGAGCGTTCCTGATACTTGTTCCAAAAGCGATGATTTTGAGGCAATAACCGGGATTCCCTTAGCGGTATTGATGTTTTTAGCCCCGGCCGTTCCGCCATTGATTTGAATGTATGAAATGCCTGTAAGCCCATAGGTCTCTAGGCTGGCGATCATGTCTTCTTTGATGAAAACATTTTTGTCAATTTTAACTGAAACCATAATGCGTTCAACATTTTTGAGGTCGATTTCGATCTTTGTTACTTTGCCGATGGGAACGCCTCGATATTGGACGGCATTACCGGCTTTCAGTCCTGAAACTGAGCCATTAAAGTAAATATGATAGGGTTGACTATTTTCCCCAAAACCAAATTTATTCAGCCATAGAATAAAAGTAATCATAGCCAAAAATCCGCCGATGACAAAGGTTCCAACGCGAAGATAATTAACATGTGTTTCCATTTTTAACCTCTATTTAAAATACCGTTCGCCACGCGTTCCGTGAAAATAATCCTTAATCCAAGGGTGATCTATTTTTTCAATCTCATCAAGGGGGCCTATTAACACCTTCTTATCCACAAGAACGGCAATCCGATCACAAATTTGAACAAGGCTGTCTAAATCATGGGTTACCATGACTACAGTGATTTTGAGTTGCTGCTGAAGGTGTTTGATCAGCTGATCAAAAGCCGCAGCACTAATTGGATCGAGGCCTGATGTGGGTTCATCAAGAAACAGAATGGGCGGATCAAGGGCAAGAGCTCTGGCAAGAGCCGCTCGTTTGATCATCCCTCCTGAAAGTTGAGAGGGGTATTTAAAGGCAGAATCTAACGGTAAGCCAACCATTTGGATCTTGAGCATACCAATATCTTGAGCGATCTTTTCAGGTAATCCTGCAACTTCTTTTAACGGAACCATTATGTTTTCAAGAACGGTGAGTGAACTAATCAAGGCACCATGCTGAAACAAAACGCCAGCTTGGTACGGTGTAAAAGGTGTTCCCAGATGATAGGTAATCGTGCCTTTTTGGGGCGGGATCAGGCCAATCATAAATGTCATCAAAACGGATTTTCCTGATCCTGATCCGCCGACAATGCCTAAAACTTCACCTTGATAAACATCAAAGGAGATATTTTTATGAATTTCTTGGGTGCCAAATGTGGTCGATAGGTGCTTGATTTCTATGAGTGCTGTCATCGCTTACCAATCCATGGCTGTGAAAAAAATTGACATAACGGCATCACAGACGATGACCATAAAGATGGCATCAACAACGGATCGTGTTGTCATCTGCCCGACGCTTTCGGCACTACCTTTGACTTGCATGCCGCGATAACAGCCAACCACCGCGATGATGATCGCAAAGAGCGGAGCTTTGCTCATTCCTGTCCAGAATGTTGTTTTTTGAACAGCGTTTTGATAGAGCGACCAGAATTCAGAAAAAGGGATTTCTATGGTTGATTTAATAACGAGCATTCCCCCGAGGCTGGCGGTAAAAATAGAGACAAGCACAAGTAAGGGCAGGGCAATAACCAAAGCAATAATGCGGGGGATGACTAAAACCTGAAAGGGGTTGAGCCCCATCATACGAATGGCATCAATCTCTTGGTTTAGCTTCATCGTGCCAATTTGTGCTGTAAATGAACTGCCCGATCGTCCCGCTACGACAATTGACGTCATCAAGACTGAGATTTCTCGTAAGATTGATACAGCGAGAAAATCAACGGCATAGGGAGCTGCTCCGAATTTTTCCAATTGTCGAACCCCTTGATAGCAAAGGACGGCACCGATTAAAAGGGAGATTAAACTGATAATACCAATGGCTTGCAGCCCCACAGCCTCAATCAAGGCATAAATGGATGTCCACCGAAAGGAGTCTTGGGATCGAATCGTGTGGTACATTCGAAAAACAGATTCCCCAAAAAAAGAAATCGTTGACCGGGTGGTCTGTGCGAGCCCGATAACGCCGGAGCCAACAGATTCTATGCAGGCTGTGAGTAACGGTTGTGTGTCTTGCTTGGGGTAGGTATAGGATTTTCCCATTAAGGCCTTAATGGGATCCGGCAAAATTGAGTTTTGGGAAATTTTCGCGGATGATAGCTTTTGAGCAATAATGAGGGCTCCTGCTGTATCACACGTAAAAGTCGCGTCAAATTTAATGGTTGCATTCGATGAGATTTTCAGACTTTCTAAGGTGTCGATCACGGTCTTTATGGATAAAGTGAGCCACTGACCTGAAAAGGTTAAAGAATCCTCCGCATTTTTTTTATCCTGTTTTATCAGGGGATTTGTATGATCTTGGGGATGTGTCACCATAAAAACCTTAAGATTAAACTCTGATTCTTAAGGAAAATTATTGCATACTTTGTCAGAATAAGCTATATACCATAGTAAGATTATAATTTTATTGGGTACAATTATGAAAAAAGATATTCATCCTTCCTATCATGAAATTAATGTTGTCATGACAGACGGTACAAAGTTTACAACACGTTCAACCATGGGTAAACCTGGCGATACAATGCAACTTGATATCGATCCAAAGACCCATCCGGCATGGACAGGGGCTTCTGCTCGTTTGATCGACAAAGCTGGTCAAATCAGCAAGTTTAACAAGCGTTTTGGTGACTTTGGTTCCAAGAAATAAGCTTAGTTCCTTTAAGATATGAAGAAACCCGATTTTTATCGGGTTTTTTTATTGCGAATAAAACGGATATAAATCCCGGATAATAAAATAATCCATGGCAAGCCCCAGAGGACAAAAGTCTCTCCGTTCAGTGGGGGGGAAACTAAAACTCTCTCTCCATAGCGATCTACAAACCAATCAATAACCTGTTGATCTGTGTAGCCTGTTTTAAGCTGTTGGCGGATAACCGATCGCAGTAACTCGGCTTCTTCGACCGATGATTCATTCAAGGGTTGACCGTTGCAGGTCGGGCAAAGGAGCTGAGCACCCAGGATCACAGCGCGTCGTTCTTGAACGGGATCGGATAATTGCTCGTGAATTTCTATGGCCTGGAGGTTGGGGATCCATAGCGCAAAGACCCACAGCAACCACCAGCGTTTTGTAAGGGATAAAAGACCAGCGATTCCCAGTAAAACAAAACCGAGCCACATGAGATTAATCCAGGGCTTGTATGTTAGACGAAAACCCCAGCTGTCATTATCATAGCGATCGCCCAACGTTACATAAAGATGGTCAAGCCCTCGGGATTGAATGGCTGTTTCCGGGTGAATAATTTTTTGTGTGATATAGAATCTTTTTTCAGGAGCAAGGTTCCCCTTGTCTGTTGTTAGAATGGCTGTTTGTGCCATGAAGTTATCACCTCGCTCACCGCGGAGTTCTGTGAACCTTATGGGGATACCGTGTATTGATGTTGCCTCGTGAACCTTGAGGGCGATAAGTTTTTCCTCTTCATAACCTGTGCTGAGGGCAATGCCAATGGCCGCTAAACCAACAGCAAAGTGCGCTAGAATCATGGGGGTTTTGGCCTTTGCCCATTGGCGATGACGGATTCCCAGAATCATGCTGCTGCACAGACCAATGCCTGTGGCAAATCCCAATAAGATAAAGAGGTTGGTTTGGTGGCCATAATACCATAAAGCGAGCGTGCTGGCTCCTGATACAAGGAGGGCAGGTGTTCCGTCATGACGTTGTTTATGCCAAGGGTCGAACGCCATTAACAGCAAAATACCCAGGAAAACAGGAACAACTGTTTTGTTAAAATAAGGGGCACCAACAGTAATGAGGTGACCGAACCAACTGAGGATAATCGGATAAAGGGTACCAAAGGCAACAACAAAAGCAGAAAAACTGAGAAGATAAACCCCAATCCTTAAGGGGGTGAGTGTTGTTTTTTGAGGAGAGACCGCAGGTTGATACATCACAGACCATGCTAGCGGGATGAGAACAACACCACAGACTAAGGCTAAAAATAGGCCACGTTCCGGATCGATCGCAAAACTGTGAACGGATGTGACAAGCCCTGAGCGAATGATGAAGGTGCCAATTAAGCTGCTGGCCATACTTAAAAAACCAAAGACTAAAGCGGGTCGCTGGTTGTTTTTGATTTGGCTGTGAAGGGCTGCTGTTTGCAGTAACCATGGCACTAAGGCCGCATTCTCAACGGGATCCCAGAACCACCAACCGCCCCATCCTAATTCGTAGTAAGCCCAGAAACTCCCTAGTGAAATGCCGATTGCCATGAACGTCCATGAAAAAACAGTCCAGAATAATACCGTTTGGAGGGGGGCTATGCTTAGAGCTAACAGGACAGGGATAAAACTTGCGACAACACCAAGGTATAAGAGAGGGGGGTGGATTGCTAAGAGTGGATCTTGCAAGAGTGGATTGAGATCTTGACCTTCGATAAAGGGGGTGCCCGTTATTTGAAAAGGGTTGCAAGCCATAATCATGAACAGGGTGATTGCAAGGGCGATATAGGTAACCCAAGCGAGGGCTTTGTCATAGTGTCGTGTTGCCCATGACCCAAGACTATAAAACAAAACTAACCATAAAAGCATAGACCCTTCGTGATTCCCCCAGATGCCCGAGATTTTATAGAGGAGCGGTTTGGTTGTATGGGAATATTGAACCACATGAACAAAAGAAAAATCTGATGCGACATGAGCATAGACGAGTAGGATAAAGCTGCTGAGTAGGGTGGCGAGCACAGCGAAACGAAGCCGTGGCATGAGCGACGAGAAGGCAAGGAACAGGGCTGTTACTAGTAAGAGTCCTTGACCGAGATAAGGGAGTTCCATAACGACCCTAGCAGTTGTGTACAATGGAATAACTTTAACCAAAAATCATGCGTGTGTCGATGCGGATATCTGGTTTTCCACCTCGCCCCTGCGTGGGAGGTTGCTTGAAGAGCGGGTGAGCGGGTTTTTCACCTCTCCCCTACGTGGTAGAGATCGCTTGATAGACGGGGAGCTGATTTTCCACCTCGCCCCTGCGTGGGAGAGGTCGCTCGAAGAGCGGGTGAGGGGGCGGATAGTTCAATAAAAACAATTGTATAACCCGCTATTCCCTTTTTTTCTATTGCTTATTTTTTTACCCCTCACCCGACCTGCGGTCGACCTCTCCCACAAGGGGCGAGGTTAGGGAATCCGCCAGTTACAGAGCATCAGCTCCCTAAAACGTCCAATTGACCCGTACCAGTGCCTGATGGTTGCGTTGGTTTGTGCCTAACTCACCTTCATAAACCAAGGTGGCATAGACATCAGGGCTGAGGAAAGCGGTGGCACCGACACTTGGGGTTGCCATGAGGTGGTTGTGGTTGCGGTTGAGCGTCTTGTAACTACCCCCTTGCCCAACAAATGAGGCGATGGTTTTCTGGTACTTACCCACGGCTCGGCGATAGGTAATCCCCAATTTAGCAAAGCTATAGACTTTTGTGCGATCATCCCAATCCCAGAGTTTGGCAACTTGCACGCCGGTGCGACCTTGTAACGTTGTACTGTGGCGGGATTTGACGGCTAGATTCTGGAAGGTTGCTCCTGTCTCTCTATATCTATTTTCATGCAGGTACAGGCCGGCTCCACTGATATAAGGTGTCACGGTCACAGCCTGTGGCATTGTAAAATCTCGGCCAACTTCGACGAGACCGCTACCATGATCTCCTTCGTTTTTGTGATGGGCTACGGCAGGGATAACAGTCATGACACGGTTGGCTCTAAAACGATGATGGCCGTAATAAGCCGTACTGTTCACGTACCAATTTTTGGTGGGTTCCCAGGTGCTGTACACGCCGAACCGTGTGGAGTTTGTAACGCCACGGTCACCATTGATTTTCATTTTGTGCTGGGTATAACTGTATCCCGTTGTCACGCCCACTTTCAAGGTGGAGGAAAGGGCATAATCTAGGCCTACATTGGTATCATAGCTGCTGGCATCAAGGCCTTGTGCTAGCTTGGTTGTTGGGCTTGTGATATTGGTTTGGCTGAATCGCCCTGCTGATCCTTGAATCCAAAAGGTAGCTTTACCCAGCTGGACACGGGCTGAGACAGGTAAATGTTTAGGATCCGTTCCTTGTGCCCCAATAAAGCGCGCGAGTTGGTTCTGTCGCTTTGAGTTGAACAGTTGGCTAAAGTTATTTTGGAATGACGCAAGATTAGCCATTCTGACGGCTATGGAACCAACACTGTTGGCCATGCGATCCATGCTTGACCAGGTAAAGGAGCTGTCCATGCTCGAGAGTTGCGTATGCGGAACCACTTCAACTTGCCGAGAATTGTTGGCCGGGCTGAGGTCATTGAGAGATTTTTCAAGCTGAGATTGGTTTAGAGCATTGTGCGCCTGGATAAGGGGGGATGATTGGCAATGGCAATCGAGGTAAGAGGCCACGGATCCGGGGTTACCATTGGGAACAACCTGAGACATTGTGGATGTCTTAGTTACGGTTAGGTAAGCGTTATGTGCATCATAGGTTGCACCATAGCTAAAGAGCGGTGATGCTCCTGTCAGGGAAGAGAAAGTTCCGGTCAACCCACCGGACGTTAGGATGGTGTAAGTAAAGGATTGCCCTGTTTGGAAAGAACCCGTAGGGATGACGTTGAGGGCACCACTGATATCTGCTGTTCCTGTTACTTGGATGAGGTTGTTATCTGTGCCGGCAACGGGGGCTCCTGCTACGGGGGAAACTTCACAATCGTAGGTGCCACTTTGGATATAGTTCCCCACAATACTCAAGGTTCCAATGGAGTTCCCCGGTGCAATGGTCGCCCCTGCAGCAATGGTTAAGTCACCTGTTGAGCCGTTACCGCTGAGTTTTGCGCCTGATTGTATGGTTGTGGTGCCACCGAGTTTACTGCCAGAGTTAATGAGTTTAAGTTCACCATCCGTAACCGTGGTTGTCCCTGCAAAGCCTGAGCTATTAACCGATAGGATGAATCTGCCTATCCCTGTTTTACTGAAAGCACCGGTTCCGGCGATGATATTTGAATGGGTGAGTGTACCATTGTTATTGACGTTTAAGGTTCCGCCCAAGTCAATGGACGTATCACTTGTGATGCTGCCATCCGTGGTGCCATCGCCCAATTGAAGTGTCCCACCATTGACGGTTGTTGCTCCTGTATAGGTGTTGGCTCCTGATAAAGTAAATGTACCTGTACCTGCTTTGGTGAGGTCTCCTGTTCCGGAAAGAATTTTAGTATACGTACTGTTTCCTGATGAATCAAAAGCCATCGTCCCGTTATTGGTGATATTACCACCCAGCGTTCCTGATCCGGTCACACTAAGTGTAGCACCAGAACTAACGGTGACGTCTGAATTGGGGAGGGATGTTTGAATTTCCAGCTCACCACCCAAAACATTGGTTGGCGGTGTGTAGTTTTTTGTGCCTGTAAAGATGGTTTTTCCGGCACTGATCGTTACAGCAGAAGCCGGATTTGGTGTTTGACCGGACGTATTGGATATGGTTGATCCAAACGTGTAGTTGGTACTGGTGTGATTGAAGTTAAGGGTTCCTGTTCCGGCTTGAAATAGGACATCCCCAGTTACAGTTCCCGGTGCTTGTGCATTTCCCGGAGTATCACCGATATTAAAGGTTCCGTTTCCGGTAGCGTTATAACCAAGATAATATCGTAGAGCAGAAATAGATCCGCCGGAAAGATTTATTGTCCCGGTGGCAACGGAACCGATGTAAGCTTCATTGGCAGACGTGGCTGAACTGTTATCAGAGATGTTGATGGTACCTTGAGCGCCACTACCGTAGCCGACATAGGTGTTGTATGCTGATGTGTATATGCTATTGTCAGAGAGATTAAGGGTGCCCGTTCCAGAACCACCAATATAAGCAGTTGAAAACATAGCTATAGTAGGGTGGGCAATATTAAGAGACCCATTGCCGGAGACATTAACTGTGTTGGTGGTACCAGGGGTTTCACCGATATATGCTGAGGCGGCATGGAAAGACCCATTGTCTGTGATATTAATTGCCGTAGTAGCGCCACTAGCTATACCCATTTGGACAGTATTGGGAGTGGTAAACGATCCATAGTCGGAGATATTGATTGTAGCTGTTCCACTTCCCATGTAACCAAGAATGGGATCAGAGTTTGCAGTGCAAGAACCGTTATCGGAGATATTGATCGTAGCTGTTCCACGGATACCGATTCTAAATGCATTTGTTGTTCCTGTCGTTGTGATGGATCCATTGCCGGAGATATCGAGGATGCCGGTTGTCCCGGTACTTACGCCCATATCAAGGCCGTATGCTATGACCCCAGCTGTTGTGATTTTTGGACGGTTGGGTGATATTGTGTTAATATTAGGAGCATCTGCTGATGTTAGCGTGTACCCCCAATTAGCAGGATCAAACCAATCTGTGTTTTTTGTTCCTGTCCACTGTATTGCATATACTGCCTGCCCTGCCGTTGTCATAAGAAACATCAGTAAAACAAGTGGTAACACTTTCTTCTTAATAAAGAACAATATTTGCTGGTTGAGAGTCAAAAAAATAGTGAATTGAGTACGCATTATATCTCCATAATGAGATAGTTTTATTTAAATCATATGATTTAATGTTGAAAGGTAATTTTACAAATGTCATCAGGGTTTTTTGTTCGTTATCAAACAGTTAATTTATAGGGGGGAAGGTTAAACATTAGAAACCTTTCATGATTTAGTAACTTTATTGTGTTAGTGTGGGAAAGACGCAATGGTTAGACACATACCTAAACAAAATCTCGACGTCTTCATCTTATTTGAGTATAGGGGGTACAAATGACGATTCTGACACTGTTGTTATGTTGCTTTGTTGATGCGCATGATATGCCTGAAACAATAAATCATGTTAAATTTGATTTCTTTTATAAAGTACAGTTTGTTCCGCAAGATAATTCTGAGTCTGTAAGATTACCGATGGATGCTTTGACGCCTGTTGTTATTCCAACGGTAGATTATCATTTCATACAGCGTATCCCTGCTGATCAAGGGGATTTGGATCATCTCATTTGGTTGTTCGATTATTGGGAATCTCCCGATTCTGAAGCGATGGTCTGGCATCGTAAACTCGTGCAACCGGGGCAATTTAATATAGAAAATTTGCACGGTTTTAAACTGGCGATTAACGGAATGTCTGAGCTTCGCAATGATTTGATCAATTTGGCTGACAAGGCAATTTCGAAAGTTAGAAAAATCCTGTATGCTGTCGATAATAAGGCTTCAACTTGATATTTTGGACTAATTGGTTGAGGCAGAAATTGCAAGGGAAATTCTATGCCTAAGATTTATATCGCAGCTGATCACGGGGGATTTGACCTCAAGGGGGTGCTTCTTGATTCTTTAGCTGACTATGATGTGACGGATCTTGGCACATCATCCAAGGATGCTGTGAACTATCCGGATTATGCGACTAAGCTGGCAACAGCTCTTGACTATGACCGTGATGCTTTGGGGATTCTAATTTGTGGCACAGGCCTGGGAATGTCTATGGCTGCTAATCGTTATCCCCATATCCGTGCAGCCCGGTGCGTGACAGGGTTGGATGCTCAGCTGGCGCGGCAACATAATAATGCCAATGTTTTATGCCTTGGCGGGCGTGTTTTGGGGGATGAGTTGGCTAAGCATATTGTTGACGCATTCTTACATTTTTCTTTCGAAGGCGGGCGTCATCAGGCTCGGGTTGATCAATTCTCATGTTAAATGCATTATTGCGCTTGGGGCGATTTGATAAACCCATCGGCATTGTCCTTATTCTTTTTCCGTGTTGGTGGGGGCTTGCTTATATCCAAGGATTTGGCCTTGAGCTAAAGTTTATGCTTTTGTTTGCCTTGGGGGCAACGGTGATGCGTGCTGCCGGTTGTATAGTTAATGATTATTTTGATCGTGACGTGGATCAACAGGTTGCACGGACAAAACACAGACCCTTAGCCTCCGGAGAGGTTAGTCTCAAGGCGGCCTTTTGGTTCTTCTGGGGGCTATGTGCCATTGGATTATGGGTTTTGTTGCAGTTTCCTGTGCGGTGCTGGATCATTGGAGTTGTGGCAACGGTTTTATTGATGATTTATCCCTTGGCTAAGCGATTTACGGCTTATCCTCAGGTTGTTTTGGGGCTTGCTTTTAATATCGGATTCCCGATGGCGGTTGCGATTTTCACCCCCAATATTTTTCACTACGGCGTTCTTGCAGGCTATTGTGCCGGTATTTTATGGACTGTGGCATATGATACTGTTTATGCTTTCCAAGATATTGAGGATGATCGCCATTTGGATATTGGGTCAACGGCATTGGTTTTTGAAAAGGCACCGAAACTAATCGTCACAGGAATCTATTTAGGGATGGGAATTTTATTAAGTTTATCCTGTTACCTTGCCCATTCCAGTTTCTTGCCCTATCTGTTTTTTGTTGGGGCGGTCGTTTATAGTGTGCGACAGCTGAGTGTTTTAAATCTCAAAGATGTGAACCAATGCCGAGAGTTTTTTATCGCGAACCAGTGGGTTGGAGCTTTGGTCTTTTTAGGGTATCTAATGCGCTAAAGACTAGCGTGTTTTTTACCTCGCCCACAAGGGGCGAGGTGCTGAGGACAAGGATATAACTTAGGCGGCTTCTGCTTCTCCTGAAGCCTCCGCATCAGGACCACGCATCATACCATCAGCAATTTGCCCGGAGTTTCCTCGGATAACGGATTCGATTTGGGCAGCAACATCCGGATTATCTTTGAGGAATTGGCGAGCCGATTCTTTACCTTGGCCGATACGTTGTGATCCTGTGGAATACCAGGAACCGGCTTTATCGACGACACCGGCAGAGACACCAAGATCGATCAATTCACCCGTTTTGGACACACCTTCGCCGTACATGATGTCGAAATCAACAACTTTAAAAGGGGGGGCCATCTTGTTTTTAACAACCTTAACGCGAGTCTGGTTGCCGACGACTTGATCTTTATCCTTAATGGATCCGATGCGACGAATATCAAGGCGAACAGAGGCGTAGAATTTCAAGGCATTACCACCGGTTGTGGTTTCAGGGTTGCCAAACATAACGCCAATCTTTTGACGGATTTGGTTAATGAAAATAACCATACAATTGGTTTTGTGAATTGACCCTGTGAGCTTGCGGAGAGCTTGGCTCATCAGGCGCGCTTGCAAGCCCATGTGAGAATCCCCCATGTCACCTTCAAGCTCGGCTTTTGGCACGAGAGCAGCAACCGAGTCAATGATCAAAACATCAATAGCACCACTGCGGACAAGAGTATCTGCAATTTCCAAAGCTTGCTCCCCCGTATCCGGCTGGGAAATGATCAAGTTATCAATGTTGACACCGAGTTTGCGTGCATAGGATGGATCAAGGGCGTGTTCTGCGTCAACGAAGGCACAGGTGCCACCCGTCTTTTGAGCTTCAGCAACGGCATGTAGAGCTAAGGTTGTTTTACCGGACGATTCAGGGCCATAAATTTCAATAATACGACCACGTGGAAATCCGCCGATACCCAAAGCAATATCCAGCCCGAGAGACCCGGATGAAATCGCGTCGATTTCAACGGTTTCGCGTTGGCCAAGGCGCATAACGGATCCTTTACCAAAAGCCCGCTCAATCTGGGATAGGGCGGCGTCTAACGCTTTTCCTTTATCTGTTGTTGTCATAAAAAATCCTCCACAATTATGATTCTCTGAATTATGGCATAGCCAATAGGGGATGGCTAGTTTAAAAATATATCTTGTATGAGTTCATATGAAATGAGATTCAAGCAGAGTTTGATTTGTTGAAAATATCTTCTAGCTGACCTTTGAGTTCTTTAAGAACTTTACTTGAATCTGGAAGATTGGGAACAATAGGTTCAAGCCATGTACCCCACTCTTTCAAAGATTCTAAAAGTTTATCCTGAAATAAATCACTAACAGAATCGAATGAAACTGACTTAGTAGAACATTTTTGACGAACAAGGTCTGGCAATATCTCTTTTCTAACCGTATTTTCATAGGTTGATAGAATTCGCCATAGGTCATAATAATCTCGTACACGAGATCTTCCCCATCCTCGTTCATGGAGTTTTTTTGCAAATTGAAGAATTGCTCGAATTTTCTCGGCTATTATTTCTTCTATTTGGTAGGTTGCTATCCAACATTCAAATTCTTCATTATACCCATGAATAATCTTCTTATCTCCGGATGGTAAAAATACTTTTTCTTGTGTTGTTACTTCTATTTTTACAGAAGTGTTATAATCAGGCTGCCAAGGAAGTCTGGCCTGGATCACAAATACTTCTTGTTTTTCAGGGTGAGTATCCCTTTCTGGGTACCTGTTACATTTAAAATCAATATTTTGAGATGCTATTCCAGCGGTATTGCAGGCATGATCTATTAAGGATAGTAGTTCTTCTTGTTTCGGGTAATCTCCCTGCACAGAAAAATCAAGGTCTTGAGAAAATCTATAATCCCCAAAATAACATTTTTTAAGAGCTGTACCTCCCTTAAAAATCATGGTTTTACGTAGCTTATCAGTTTTTGAAATCCCATAAAGCATCCATGAGAGAATATAATCTTGTTCCAGAATTTCCCAGCTAATCCCAGTATTCCTTCTAAGATTATTTATTTCCCGTCTAAGTAAATTGCTTTCCATCAAAAGTTCTCCAAAATCATCCACTCTTTGTTATATTTCCCTCGTCTTATTCCAAGCGGATTAAGCTTATCGTAACGTGTTGTCGTAATCTGATCTTTTATCTCTTTGGACTGAGAAATTCCTAAACTAGATAGTATCCATCCTAAACGCTTTTGGGTTGCTATAGGCGTTTTTAAAGCATACTGTATTAATTTTTCAGGGTCGAGTTTATCCTTAGCATTTAGAAACGCATCCATAACTTCCCTAAATCCACCACAATATTGCTGATAAATCAGCCCATCTATCAATGTTCTTTCAAGATCTGTCATGTTTACTGTGATCTCTCCTAAACGAATAGTTTTTATCCCCCAATTGTGTTTGGAGTCAATCTGTATTAATTGATATTTAGAATGGTCAATTTGATACTTATAATCAGAACGTCTCGCTGATCCTCTCATAAACTGGAATACAAATGTTGTCGAAAGAATTTGATCAGAAAGCCCATGAAAAACAAATGCCGACCAACAACAAATAGCTCCCTTGCGAGAAATATTCATTGCTATTTCAAATTTATGTATTGGAGATCCTGATAGAATAGTATCTTCTATGGCATAAGTCCCTCTATAAAGAGATCGAATAAGCCCTTTGCTAACTAAGGATCTTAATATGTAAGGTATATTAGATTCCTTTAAACCTAATAACTTAGCAATTTTTTTGGAATCCTGAACTGTAAATATCCTATAGCTAGTTTCTGTTAGTTCTCTTAAAAATTCTAATATCATGCTAAGGACTCAAAACATATGCTTCTCATATGTAAATATAACATATATTATTGTTTATGTACATAAAAAACGCTTATAAAAGCTTGATACGGATACAGGATTCTCACCAACAATAATTCCTGAATTATCGACAATTACACTGGCTAATAAGCCATTTCCTTTAATGGCAGGACGTTCAACTCGCATATCAGCATATACATCTAATAAGGATGTAATCGCTTTTTCGAGATTAATCGTTCCAAGAATAACCTCGTAATATAACCGTTGCTTTGGGCGAGAACGTTCTCCGCCTCCTTCCCAGGGTAATATCTTTTTTTCCAACGAGGCAATGAGATGTTTCTCTGGCATCCTATAACTTTGAGGTGCCAAGACTTCTAAGGCAGTCCAACATCGCAATATATTTGCAGATTTTTCATGTTCTGGAAGAGAGGTGGATGCCACTGAATCAAACCCTGTTGAAATGATTATGAATAAAAATGGGGTTAGACCCAAATTCTTATGTCATAACGGTAGCATACTTAATTAAAAACTCAACTTTTAGTTAAACTATAATGAATTTCTGGGGCAGGAGAGTTATCCTTACGTCGAGCTGGCGTTATGTATAGGGTTGGTTATTTTTTGGAAAATACTGACCCATTTATGCATCGTTACGCAATTGCTTGGTTTTTTGCCCCACCATTACTGTTAGCTCCAGTGCTTGCTAAGAGAGCTTTTAATTCCTGAATGGCTTGCTCGTTGATCCGCTGGTTTTCGGTTGAGGATGACTCTTTTAGTTTTTGCTGGATAAGATCAACGGCTTCGTGTGTGATGAGGTCTTGAAGATGTTGGATTGTACTTTGGCGCATTAAATCAAATGTTGAATCGGTGGTCAGTTGCTTGCGATGGAGAATAGCCTCAATATCGGCATTTGTCGTACGTTTTAGGTCCTCAATTTGTTTGTCAGCCATTATCCTCAGGGTTGCAATCTCCTGGGCTAATTGTTTTTCCAATTGCTGCTCAACACTTTTACGGTCTTGAGCAATTGTTAAGAGGGTTTGTGCTTCTTCTAAGGTGATGGATACGTCTTTAATCTGATCATCAATACTTTGGACGGCTTTTCTATAGCCAAATTTTAAAACAACACCAATAAAGACGAGAAAACCGATGAGAACAACGAGACTGGCGTCAAAAAAGGAGGATTCGTGCATGATTATTGTCCCCTTGCAGAAGTTGATGTTGGTGATTGTTCTGTCAATTTGGTCATCATGTCTTGTACCAAATGGTTGAGAATGTCTTTTGATTTTGCTTGGATCTCATGCTGGTCTTCAGCTAGTCGTTGGCTTAATGAGAGCGTTTGCTGATGAACATGGTTTTCAAAGGCATGAATTTTTTCATCGCGCAGTTTATTCAAATCACTCATCATCTGGGAGACTTGTGCGTGGATTGTATGTTTTGCTGCTTCGAAATTTTGAGTATTTTGGGATGACAAGGCATCTGCTTCGGCTGCAAGTTGGTGGGCTTTATTCTTCAATGACTCGAGTTCGTGTGCGCGCGACTCCATGATCTTCCCGAGTCGAGGGATTAAAACGGCTACCATAGCAAAACAGAGGATTCCAAAGCAAACCACAAGCCAGAAAATTTGTGATGGAAACGTTGATATATCGAGTTGGGGCATTTTATCCTCACATGGTTACGAACACAGTCTTTTGATTGATCCGGTTTATCTTGATCCATTGTTTAACGAGGATCAAGATAAACATTCAATGTATACCACAAGCCAGATTAACTTAAGACAAATAGTTTTGAGGGCGTGACCCGCAAAACCTCTATAAATAGGTGAGCCAAGTCGAGTACCGATAAAACCATTAGGGTCAGTTAAAAAGGGCGTTTGGTCTTAACTGAACAAAATCATCATTGCTGTGACGAATGCCATCAAAGCGATGGATTCTGTCAACGCAAAGCCGAGCAAACCAACAGGCATGACATCATTTTTTGCAGATGGGTTACGGGCAATTGATGTGATCAAGTTAGAAAAAATATTTCCCAAACCAATACCAACACCTAATAGGGCAATAACAGCCATACCGGCACCGATCATTTTTGCTGCTGCTAAATCCATGGATCCTCTCTCCTTGTTAAATTAATGCAAATGAATTGCATCGTTTAGATATATACAGGTTAACACCGTGAACACATAAGCCTGGAGGAACGCCACCAGGAACTCAAAACCCACCACCGCTAGGTTCACGACAAAGGGTAGGGCTGCGACAGGGAACAAATTTGTTCCTGCCAAAATGATCACAAATCCGGCAAAAATCTTGAGCATTGCGTGGCCTGCCATCATGTTGGCAAAAAGACGAACGCTCAGACTAACAGGGCGTGTGAAGTAAGACATAATTTCCACGGGAACCAGCAGGGGGATGATATACAAAGGCGTTCCTTCGGGGCAGAATAAGCGTAAGAAATGGGTTCCGTGTTTGACGAATCCTAGAATTGTTACACCAACGAAAACAATCATTGCAAGCGTAAACGTGACAATAATATGACTTGTGAACGTAAAGCCATAAGGGATCATGCCCAAGCAATTTCCCATGAGAATGAAAAGAAACAAGCTCATAACATAGGGGAGATAGGGCATACCCTCTTCGCCGATATTTTCTCTGATCATTTGGCCTACAAAGCGATGAACGGATTCACCAATGAACTGCATGCGCCCCGGGATCAATTGAGGGGATCTTGTCGCTGCGATCATCAGTAAAATGCTGCTGAGTGTGGCTAAGACCATAAACAACGATGAATTTGTAAAAGAAATATCATAACCGGCAAGTGACAACTGAATCAAAGGGCTGATCATAAACTGGTGTAGGGGATCAATCATGTGTTCTTCTCCGATAATCAGGTGTCTGATTTGTTTTGTTCGTCTGATTTTAACGCGAGCGCGTTTTGATTAACAAGCCTAAAGATGTTGCGGAAACCGGCTGCTGCGCCCAATAAAATCATCAGAACTAACCCAAATGGCTTTGTATTAAATAAATGATCAATACCTAAACCAAAGACGACGCCAACAATGATGCCTGAGACGAACTCAGTCCCAACTCTCAAGGCGAGAGAAGTTATTGGTTGTTTTGTTGGTTCTGTGTTATGACTCATTAAAGATCGGTGTCAAGTTTAATCAACTTGTGCTCACCTTAGCAAAAAAAACAATTTTGGTAAAATTTATTCTTATGATTTTGGACGTAATTTCTAAAAAAACTTTCGAGACTCTCTATAACGCACGGAAAAAGGGGATATTTTCCTTTGGTTTGTATGGGGTAGTAGAGATTGTCTATACGAATGATATTCTTCATCAGCTTACCCCGGTGCCTGATCAAGAAGCACCGCCTTTGCCTGTGTTTCATAAAATTGTTGTGCCCGGGACTGAGTTTCAGGCAGCCGTTTGGCGTCATTTACTCTCCATCCAGCAAGGAGAAACTCAGAGTTATAGCGATGTTGCGCGTGCCATTGGTAGGCCAAAAGCATTTAGAGCTGTGGGGCAGGCGGTGGGGGCAAACCCTATTGGGATCTTGATTCCCTGCCACCGTGTGTTGGCTCAGAATAAGAAGATTGGCGGCTTTGCCTGGGGGACAGAATTGAAAAGAAAATGGCTAAGTATTGAAAAATATGACAATTAATCTTGGTTAAAGGCGAAATATTTGTTAGGCTAAGGGAGTTTAATCGGTTAATTTAGAATTAACGATGTGTAAAGAAAGGGTTAACTCTTATGTCTAAAACCAATCTTGCAAGGAAAAGCGAGTCGATGGAACCACAACAACAATCGGGATCCGTTATCCCGTTCATAAAAGCTTCGGATAATATTCCAGAAACAACAATCAAAGCCATTATTTTAGGGATTATTTTAGCCGTTGTCTTAGCGGGCTCGAATGCTTATCTCGGCTTGAAAATGGGACAGACGATTTCTGCGTCTATTCCTGCAGCTGTTATTTCTATGGCGGTTTTGCGTTTGTTTAGACGATCGACAATCCTTGAGAATAACATCGTTCAAACGATTGCTTCTGCGGGTGAGGTTATTGCTGCGAGTACGATTTTTACCATTCCGGCTTTGCTTGTTCTGCAATACTGGCAAACGCTTGACTATACGCAAATTACCTTGATTGCCATCATCGGTGGTATTCTGGGTGTTCTGTTTTCGGTGCCACTGCGTCGTGCCTTGATTGTCGAAGGCGGATTTAAGTTCCCGGAAGGTGTTGCAACCGCTGAAGTTTTGAAAGCCGGTGCCAGTGAGGATTCTGACGATACAAGTTCTGGTGCGGGATTACTTATTGGTGGTGCGGTTGGTGCAAGTATCATGAAATTCCTCCAAAGCGGATTTCAACTCATGTCTGAATCCGTTGCCGGATGGGTTAAGGTCGGTGGTACCGTTGTTGGTTTTAGCAGTGGTTTATCCCTTGCGATGATTGGTGCCGGGTTTATCGTTGGACTTAAGGTTGCTATCAACTTATTGGTTGGAACAGTGCTTGCGTGGCTTGTTATTGCTCCTCTTTATGCGTTGTTGGGTGGACCGGAAGCGTTTGGTTTAGCGGCAGATGCTACGGCTGTTGATTTTGCGATGGCAATCAAAGGTGCAAAAATCCGCTACATTGGTGTCGGAACCATGGTCTTTGGTGGTTTGTATGCTATTGTCAGCCTTATGAAACCCATTAAGGAAGCGGTTAGTTCTTCCTTCGCAGCGATCAAGATGGCGCGCCAGGGAATTTCTCAAAAGCCGATTCGTACAGAATATGATATTCCGATGACTTGGGTTATTGGTGGGATTTTGCTTTTGTCCGTTCCGATTACGATGCTCTTTAACCACGTTTTGGCTGGTGCAGATTTGCCAATTTCGAATTTTGCCTATGGTGCAACCTTAGCCTTTTTGACTATTGCTTCCCTTGTTATTGGGTTCATTTGCGCTTCTATCGGTGGATATATGGCCGGTATCGTTGGTTCTTCAGCTAACCCTCTTTCAGGGATTACGATTGGTGCGATTTTACTGGTGAGCTTTGCCTTGATTGCGATCCTTGGTAACGAAGTAACGTTTGGTGTTGCTTCTAAAGAAGTTCTATCCTTGGCTGCTGTTGTTATCTTTATTGGTGGCGTTGTTGCTGCTGCTGCTTCTTTGAGCTGTGATAACTTGCAAGATCTTAAGTCCGGTCAGTTGGTTGGTGCAACTCCATGGAAGCAACAGCTAACCTTGATTATTGGTGTTGTTGCCGGTGCTGCTGTTGTGGCTCCGATTCTACAGCTGTTGTTCGATGCTTATGGTATGGCCGGTGTTTTCCCACGTGAAGGAATGGATCCGTCCAAGGCATTGGCTGCTCCGCAAGCAACATTGATGGCTAGCGTTGCTCAGGGTATTTTTGAACAAAAACTCGATTGGGCTTTGGTTATGATTGGGGTTGGGATTGGTGTTGTCGTTATGCTTATTGATCGTTTGATCTTGGCACCGCGTAATGCTGAATTCCGTCTGTCAGTGTTAGCAGTCGCTTTGGGTATTTACCTTCCTATGGATGTAACTCTGCCTTTAATTATTGGTGGTATCGTAAGCTTTATGGCGCGTCGTAGCTTGAATAAAAAAGTTGCAACCGAGGCACCTGAGCAACAAGAAAAAGCTTTCACTATGGCAGAACGTAAGGGACTATTGTTTAGTGCAGGTATGATTGCTGGTGATGCCTTAATTGGTATTATTTTGGCGATCCCGTTTGCAGCCTATCAAAGCACAAGTGTTTTTGCCCTTGTCGGTGAAGAGTTCGCACAGACAGCAACAATTTTGGGAACCATCGCGTTTGCCGGATTTGCTTATGTTCTCTTTAATTTGGGTGCTAAAAAACACACAGCCTGAATTTATCGTTGTTCTTAAAAAGGCTCTGAGCAATCAGAGCCTTTTTTTGTGTTGCAAAAACAAGGGGGTACGGTACCATAAATACAGGGGAATTTTATTAGTCAGAGGGAAATATGGGACGGTTATTGGGTTCGTTAATTGTCGTCGTTGCCGTAACGTGTTGGGCTATTGCCTTTGGATATCTTGCTTATTGTGTCCAAGATTTGCACGAAGCTGCTAGCCTTTTGACAATCGGGGGTGTTACCTTTGCGGCACTAATCTATTGGATCCGTGCGGTCTATGTTAGCCGAGATCTTTCTTTAACGATGAATCATTTACAAGGTGCTGTGAGTGCTCTTGCTCCTCATATTGAATCCGTTGCCTTTGATGGGGGAAACAGGGTTATCTGGTCAACACACTTGAATGCTTATCCATCCCTAACGGAGTATGTCCGCAAATTAATGATGAAAGTTGCGGATCCTGAGCTTGCGACAAAAATTAAAACCCTTATTGAAAATCGTCGGCGCGGTGAAGTTTTATTTCATACCGGGGGTAATGGGTTGGGGGCAGATCAACGTTGGATCCTCTTTAGCCTATCACCCTTTGAAAAAAATAGCTTTGTTACTGTTTTGCGTGATTTAACGACTCATTTTGCTTCTTATAACCAATTGCGCCAACAATTCGATCAACTTCAGCTCTTTGTTGATCATGCTCCGTTTGGCATTTTTTATTCCAGTAAACAAGGCAAGATCCTTGGGGTAAACTCAACGCTGTGTAAGTGGTTAGACCTCCCACGTGAGGAAATTATTGGCCGACCTGTCAGCGATTTAATTAAGGATGCGGATTCGTACCGTGGGATGGTTCGGGTCTTTAATAAAGGTGGGACAGGGTTTAAAGCTCTTTTGTTTAAACCGGAAGATGATGTTCAAAGCAAAACAAGCCCATCCATTTTGTGTCGATTAGACAATGCTGTCGGCTTAACAGCAGGGGAGTTGATTCAAGACTCTAGTTATCTGGATGCAGCAATCCCTGCGGTCATGATCAATCAGTATGGCGATATTGCCTCTTCAAATCCTGCGTTTACCACGATGTTGGGTGAACTTAACCCACGTGGTAAATTCTGTGATCTTGTTGCTCCGGCTCAACGGGTCGATATTGTTGAACGATTAAGCAAAGCGTTTGAACAAAAAACAATGACGTCTCCTTTTGAAGTTCGTTTTGACGGAGATCGTATTCAAACAACGGCCTATCCGTCGCGCTCTATCTCAAGGGGTGGGATTGCTGAGATTATGTTGCAATTTATTGATATTTCAGAACAAAAACGCCTGCAAGGGCAATTTATTCAGTCCCAGAAAATGCAAGCTGTTGGTCAATTGGCTGGTGGTGTCGCACATGACTTTAATAACTTGCTGACAGCGATGATTGGGTATTGTGACTTACTTCTTCAACGCTATTTACCGAATGATCCCTCTTATAATGATATTATTCAAATTAAACAAAATGCGAACCGAGCAGCAAATCTGGTACGCCAACTCTTGGCATTCTCGCGCCAACAAACATTGCAACCTAAGGTTACGAATATCACGGATAACCTTGTTGAATTATCGACATTACTTCGGCGTTTGATCGGTGCCGGCATCGAACTTAAGATGGTTCACGCTCGTGATTTGTGGTTTGTCAAAGCTGACATCGGTCAGTTAGAACAGGTTATTATCAATCTTGTGGTTAATGCCAGGGATGCCATGAAAGCTGGCGGCATTTTGACTCTTAGAACATCGAATATTCATTTTGCTAAGCAACAACGATATGGGCATGATGTTATTCCTAAGGGGGATTATGTTGCCGTTGAAGTTATTGACACGGGAACGGGGATTGCACCGGAACATTTAGAATTAATTTTTGAGCCCTTTTTCTCAACGAAGGAAGTTGGTGAGGGGACAGGGCTTGGTTTGTCAACCGTGTATGGAATCGTCAAACAAACGGGTGGTTTTGTTCAAGTTGAGAGTAAACTTGGTCAAGGGACAACCTTCAAAATTTTGTTGCCCCGACATAATGGTGTGATTGAAGTTGAATCTTATAAAACTGAAATAAGTGCTCAAGACTTAACAGGGGGTGGCAGAGTTCTTTTGGTTGAAGATGAAGATGCCGTTCGTATGTTTAGCGCGCGTGCTTTGCGTGAAAAAGGGTATACTGTCATCGAAGCCAATAATGGTGACTCGGCTTTGACAATGGTTAAAAATGGCGAGAAATTCGATGTTTTAATTACAGACGTTGTCATGCCAAAAATGGATGGCCCGACCCTCAATAAAAAAATTCGCGATATCTATCCGACAGCAAAAACGATCTTTATTTCAGGTTATACCGAAGATACCTTCCGCAAGAACCTAGATGATGATGCAGATATTCACTTCTTGCCAAAACCGTATACACTGAAAGATTTGGCAGTGAAGGTTAAGGAAGTTTTGGTTGTTAATTAGTTATAGCCGACCCATTATAATCTGGCTATGCGTTGCAGCGTCGCTCGTGTACTAACTGTACACGTCGCTTCTCGCGCCTGTAGCCATATTAAATGGCTCTAGCTATAATAGCCGTTCCATTTAACTTTTCTACAGCGTCATTCGTCGCTCACGTACTTTATGTACGCTTTGCTTCTTTTTCCTTGTATAAAAATCAACTGAAACGACTATAGCCGCCCCCTTATAATCCATCTTCGTGCCTGTTGCCGATTTTAATCCGGCTATACAACCAAGGCTATGGCAATTGACCACATGATGACACCGATTAGGCAGTCGAGGATCTTCCATGATTTTGGGTTTGTGAAAAATGGAGCCAGAGATTGGGCACCGTAAGATAATGAAAAGAACCATGTAACAGAGGCAAGTGAAGCACCAATGGCAAAGGACGGTTGTTCTGCATCCGGAAATTGTGAGCTGATGCTCCCCAGAAGAACCACTGCATCTAAATAGACGTGTGGATTGAGCAGACTGAACGCTAACGTTAAGGCAACGATCCTACGCCACGATGGTTTCTTGCGTGATTTGTCGAGTTCAATGGCATGATCTCGGCGCATGGAGAGAAACGAGCGAAGGCCATAGAGGATTAAGAAAACAAAGCCTCCCCATTTGGCAAATTTCAAGAGGAGGGGGCTGCTTTCTAAGATGGTTGCAAAACCAAAGACGCCACACAGGATCAAGACTGTATCAATAATAGAACAAATGATAGCAATCGTTAAAACATGATTGCGCATCATGGCTTGTTTTAAAATAAAAGCATTTTGCGCGCCAATTGCAATAATGAGACCTGCACTGGTGCCAAAACCATTAAAAAATGCCGACCAATCAAAAATCATTTTATCCTCTAATGTAATTTATTGCCGTTGGGAACGGAGCTATCAGTTGTTGCAAGAATGATGTGACCATCGTTGTCGCTAAACCCAACGAGGAGGAATTCTGAGGTAAATCCGGCGATATTCCGCGTCCCTAAATTGAGGCAACCTAATACTGATTTTCCAATCAGCATTTCAGGTGTGTAATGGTGTGTAACCTGTGCAGATGTTTGTTTTATGCCGATCTGGTCGCCAAAATCAACCCAGATTTTATAAGCTGGTTTTTTCGCTTTGAGATTCGGTTCGGCTTTGATGACTGTTCCTGACCGTAAATCAACTTTTTCAAAATCATCGTAGGTAATTTGCGTCATGCGGCCTTCCCATATTTTGTTTGGACATAGGTATTGACAAGGGCTATAAATTCCTCGGCGATGTGCTCTCCTCGCAACGTATGGGCTTTTTCCCCGTCGATGAAAACAGGGGCAACGGGTGATTCTCCTGTGCCGGGCAGGCTGATACCGATATCGGCGTGTTTACTTTCGCCGGGGCCGTTGACGATGCACCCCATAACGGCGACTTTCATGGACTCAACACCGGAATAGGATGTTTTCCACATGGGCATTTGCGTTTGAAGATAGGTTTGGATTTTGTCAGCAAGGGCTTGGAAGTATGTGCTGGTGGTGCGTCCGCATCCGGGGCAGGCCGTGACCTGAGGGGTGAACGATCGGATATCCAGTGATTGTAAAATCTCACAGCAAACTTGGACTTCCATGGTGCGTGGCTCATTTGGGCGAGGCGTCAATGAGGCGCGAATGGTATCGCCAATACCTTTTTGTAATAAAATGGATAGGGCTGATGTCGTGGCAACAATTCCTTTTGAGCCAATGCCGGCCTCGGTTAATCCCAAATGTAGGGCATATTGGCTACGATGAGCCAACTCCGTGTACACAGCAACCAGATCCTGGGGGCGGCTGACTTTGCAAGATAGGATGATCTTGTCGGCAGCAAGGCCAATGGATTCGGCAAGTTTCGCATTGTCTAGAGCTGAGGTAATTAGGGCTTCACGTAAGACATCATCAGCGGGGCGTGGCGTTGATCGTTTTGCATTCTCATCCATTAATCGAGCTGAAAGATCTTGGTCAAGGCTGCCCCAATTGACTCCGATGCGAACGGCTTTGTTGTGATGGATGGCTTGTTCAATCATCATTTCAAATTGCTGAGATCGTTTGGCTCCAAAACCAACATTGCCGGGATTAATCCGATATTTATCTAATGCTGTAGCGCAGTCCGGAACGTCCGTTAACAGCTTATGCCCATTATAATGAAAGCAACCGGCCAAAGGTGTGGTGTAGCCATCCTGTAACAGTTGATTCTTAATTGCCGGGATTGCTTTTGCTGCGTCTTCAGTATTGACAGTTAAGCGAACGATCTCTGAGCCTGCATCCGCCAATTCTTTGACCTGTTGTACGCTCGATGCAATATCGGCCGTATCCGTGTTTGTCATGGACTGGACAACAACGGGGGCACCGCCACCAACTTGGATAGATCCAACAAGAACAGCATGAGTTTGGTGGCGTTTGATTTCAGGAATATGAACCATTTTTATCTTCTTAGGCTTGCAAATAAACTTGGGCTATAGGTTCCCCAAAAGGCAACCAGAGCATACTTGGATACTACCATAAAATAGGTTACTGTTCCAATTTTTGCAAATAATCCAATGATGGCGATGATACCAAGCAAAGCAATCAAAAAATCAATCAAAGGGTTGATGCTTTTAAAGCCAATAAAACGTTCAAGAACGGCTGTTGCCGTTAGGCCAATCAAGGCACCTTGGGATAGCCATGTATGGCTACCAACGGCTGGGATCGCATGACTTATTGTGATGCTGAAGATTGTCAGGATCAGGACAAAGAGCATGAAATTATCTTTCAAAATCACGCGGTCAACCCAATTAAAGAGAATGATCACAAGAGCAGAGACACCAACCGCAGCAATCACATCAATCCAATCATGATAATTGTGGGCCACCAGTGCCCAGCAAATCCCCGCGATCACAAGGCAACAACACATTGTGATGAGTGGGTTTCTCAGTTTAGTCATAATCGTTCCATAAAAAGTCGCCGAAGATTGAGCGTGGCCACTGGGAAAAGCGTACCAGTCTTTTTTGATGTGGGATTTCAACGGAACTTTAAAGATGTTTTTCAGGATCACATTAATGACAGTGCTGCCCAGCATATAAGCCATGACTTTCAAGAAAACCTTGCGGTCAACAAAGTAAATGCCGATCAACAGAATAATAACAATCGTGTGAAATTGGCCAGCTTGCAGAAAAATATCAGATAGACTGTTCATGGGATCTTATGGATAAGGTTATTTCTGATCGAACTATAACCTGATTTTTCCCTGCATTAAACGAAGAACTTTTAGAACAGGGTCTTTTTTTGCAGATCAAGGTTGTTTCCTGTTAACACCGTTCACATACGGTAATCATAAGGGTGGGGGTATTCTTTGGGATACTTTGTGTTAGGCTAACGTTATGGTCGAGATAGTTTAGGGAAAAAGGTTCATCGAGAGGTCTATTTTTTAAGTTGTTCCCGATATCGATAGACAGTAAACTCGAAATCGTTTTATCCAGATTTTTGGCGATGGCTTCTTTGGCTGTCCAGACTTTGTAAAACCCAATAAGCCCTTCGGTCTCAATTAGTATTTTTTCTGATTCACAAAAATAGTGATCAATGATTTTTTGATGGGCACGAGGCAGCGTCATATCTTCCACGTCAATGGTGACGAGAGATTCCGGAGATGATAGCATAACAGCAACCCAGTGGCCTGAATGACTGATGCTGATGAGCGGTAGCATATCCGGGTTTTGATGGGACGTGAGATAAGGGCGACCTGATTCATGCCGGTCAATTTGAATGTCCGGGATATGGCTGAGGGCTGATCGGACAAGGGCATGGCTGACTTGACGCCGTACATCAAGAGATGGGCGTGATTGATTGAGTTGTTCTGCTGTAAGAGTTAACCCCTGTTTATTGATTAACTCACGAGCTTCATTGGACTGAATATTGATAATGTTAAGCATCAGATCATATTAAAACGATATTTTGTATTGGCTATAGTTTACCGAATACCTAAATAAAATTAAACATTTATAGTTGTTTTATGTCTAACTTTGCGATCTTGACGATTGCTTTATGCAGATATAGAATCAAAAACTTAGTAAGGGTATGTTAATGACAGTTAAATCAATTATGGATTTGTTTATCAAGCATAATCTAAAAAATCTGAAGAAGTAGAGCTATCATGAAAATCCTGAGTTGCTATTGGCAAGTTGATGATTCTGTTAATGCATGGCCTGAATTGGTGAGTGAGCAAGCAATTCCACCATTGCTGCGTCGTCGGCTCACGGATTTAGGTAGGATGGCATTTAACGGGTTATCTTCAGCCAGTGCAACTGTTGGTGGAAGTCATATCCCCTGGGTTATTGCTTGTCGGCATGGTGACACAGCTCGGATGGGTCGTCTCTTAACAGAATTGGCAGAGGGAGAGACTCTGTCGCCGACGGATTTTAGCTTGTCTGTCCATAATGCGATTGCTGCTCAATTTGCAATTGCAACGGGAAATAAGAAAATGCAGACAGCATTGTCAGGGGGGGAACAAAGCTTTGAGCTTGGGTTGCTCGAGGCTTATGCCTTACAAACAGAAACGGGTGAGAATATTGGTTATATTTATTATGATCAGCCGTTGCCTGCCCCTTATCATTTAGAATCCGACGTTCCTGCTGTTTGTATTGCGATGATTTTGTCTGGGGCAACGGATTACTCGAATGGAATTGATTTGTCCTATTGTCATCTGTCAGAATCAACTCAATCTGGTTTTTATCCGTTTATTGATTTTATGAACAATCAAACATCAACCCTTAATCTTGCTGTGGCGGGTGGCTCTTTTTTAATGGAGCGTCGTCATGGGTAGACTGCTTTATCTAAGGCGAATTATTGCTGTTGGCCTGGGATTTTCTGTTTTTGGAACAGGAGCGTTAACTCTGGGGCTGTTGATATTTCCTGCATTAATATTGGTTGTTCGGAATGCGGATCGTTGTCGTCATGTTGTGCGTTCATTAATCCGCGTGACGTTTCGGGGGTTTTTAGGTATCTTAAGGGCTTTGGGTGTTATCAAACTTGTTATCCCGGAGATGTCTAAACTTGATACTCTCAAGGGGACGTTTATCATTTGTAATCATCCGACCTTAATTGATGTTGTGATTTTGATGGCCTATTTAAAGAATGTGCAGTGTGTCGTAAAAAAAGAGCTGTAGTCGAATCCTTTTTTGGGCAATGTTGTGCGGTCGGCAGGATATCTCCGAAATGACACGGATCCTGAAGTTTTTCTTGAAGAAGCTAAGAATCAGTTGCAGCGGGGGGA
Source organism: Candidatus Paracaedibacteraceae bacterium (assembly GCA_019636035.1). Lineage (GTDB taxonomy): Bacteria > Pseudomonadota > Alphaproteobacteria > Paracaedibacterales > Paracaedibacteraceae > Paracaedibacter. The sequence goes on along the minus strand of JAHBYI010000001.1, from coordinate 344,739 downwards.
GAATATTATTATTTTCCCGGAAGGGACTCGGTCGATACCGAATACTCCTTTGAAACTTGTTCGGGGCTTGGGGAACTTAGCGTTGGCATCCAATGCCAATATTCAATCATTGACGTTGTTGTGTGATACGGTTTTCCTGACCAAGGGGCAAAAGTGGTATAGGCCACCTGCAACGGTTACAACGATTGAGTTGAAAATTGGGGACTATTTTTCATTAGAGACCTATGCCCCTGAGTCGCCTCGATCAATTCGAGTACGTGCATTGATGCGCGATATTCAAAATTATTACAATAGGATATTGGGATATGAATGAGTTAGAATTAAAAATTAAGCATTTGATTATTGATACGTTAAATTTGGAAGATGTTAGTGTCGATGACATTGACAGCAACGAGGCTCTTTTTGTCGAAGGCTTAGGGCTTGATTCCATTGATGCTTTGGAGTTGGGAATTGCTTTACAAAAAGAATTTAACATTAAGATCAAAGTCCAAGACGAGGACATTAAAAAACAATTTTATTCAGTAAAAACGCTTGCTGAATTTGTACAAAATCAACAATAAGAGACAGAAGATGACCAAGGACGAAATTTTTAACAAGATTGCAACCTACCTCGAAGAGTATTTTGAAATCCCTCTGGATAAGATCCACAATGATGCCAAACTCTTTGAAGAATTGGATCTGGATAGCATTGATGCTGTTGATTTAATTGTTAAGTTACAAGAGCTAACGGGGCAGAAAATTGCACCAACAGAATTTAAGCAAGTTCGAACGGTTGGTGATGTTGTTGAAAAGGTTTATAGCCTTGTCCATCCTCAATAAAATACAGAGGCTGCGCGGATTCCTGAGCCTTGGATCGCTGATTTATCCTTTCATTATTTATTGGTGTATTAAGGATAATCAAGTGGATCTCATGTGGCCGTTATTCTATCCGGTCTGTATGAATCTTATCATGGCATTTGTCTTTGGTATCAGCCTTATCTATCCGCCCACGATAATCGAGCGGATTGCTCGGCGTCGTGAGCCGGACTTGGATGAGCGGGGTGTTGCCTATACGCGCCAAGTCACTAAGGTATGGTTCGGTTTTTGCCTGATCAATGGGATGATTTCACTCTTTACGGCGGTGTCGGGTAATATTGACCTCTGGACACTTTACAACGGTGTTATTTCCTATGGGTTAATGGGGATTCTTTTCGTTGGCGAGTATTGTGTACGTTATCATTTACGCCGACAGAGTCGCTTTTAGGAAAGATGTTCGTTATGGCGCAACTGATTAAATTTATTCCCTTAACGCATGTCTTGGTTGAAAGGACTCCTGCTGAATGGCAGTTTATTTTTGGTGATGATCATCCGATCGCTCAAGACTTTTTAACATATTGTGCTGCTGTGCATGACTATCTTGTCCGGAAGAATCCAAAGCGTGTTATTATTATCGCCAAAGATCGTGCATTGTTTCTGGTTTATGTTTTGGTGGCGTTCCGGCGAGGGATCGATGTTGTGTTGCCTCATTTTCAAACATCGGGTGTTTTAGCGGATATCTGTGAGCAAGATGATTTGATCTTAGATGACGATACCAATTTCACTCTATCTCAAGGTGTTGTTGATTGGTCACCCGTTCAGGGAGGAACGATTTCCCTGTATACATCAGGGTCAACAGGAAAACCTAAGGAAATTCGTAAATCAATCCACCAACTTCAGGCAGAACTCAATGTTTTGCATTCGTTATGGGGGCGAACAATAGATTTGAGAGTTTGGGCGACTGTTTCCCATCATCATATTTATGGTTTATTATTTTCCTTGTTATGGCCGGTTTGTGCAGGATATCGCATTGAGGCACGAACCCTTAATTTTTGGGAAGAGATTGCTGATCTTACCTGTTCCGATGATTTTATCGTCTCGAGTCCTGCTCATTTGAGTCGTCTTGGTTCTTTGGGATCGATTCCCTGTGCGCGGGTTTTTTCATCGGGTGCTCCTTTAAGTTTTGAAGCAGCGCAAGTATCGCTTAGCGTGTTCGGGTCTTTGCCTCATGAAATTTTGGGGAGCACTGAAACTGGTGGGATTGCCTATCGCCAACAACATCAAATGAATCAACCATGGCAGGCATTTCCTGGCCTTGAGATTTCAGTCAATGCGACGAGTAACCTTGTCTTAAAATCACCTTATTTGCCGACAGAGGACGCCTATGAATCGGCGGATCAGATTGATTTGCTAGCAACAGGAGTATTTACCTTAACAGGGCGGTCTGACAGGGTTGTCAAGATTGAAGGAAAGCGTATTGATTTGCTTGATCTGGAAAAACGTCTTTGTGATATGGCTGCTATAACCCAAGCATTAACTGTTGTTTTTGATGAGGGGCGATCCGAGATTGGTGTGGTTGCTATTCTTTCTGATGAGGGGCAGAATCAGCTCAATAATTTAGGGGGCGAAAAGTTTAGCCGATCCTTACGCAATGAATTATCGGTTTATTTTGAGCGTATTGTCCTGCCGCGTCGTTGGCGTTTCGTTCAGGATTTTCCACGGGATAGCCAAGGTAAATGCCCGTCTTATTTGTTAAAATCACTCTTTGATCACAAAGGATAACCTATGAGTGTATCACCTGTCCTTCCACTTATTGTGAGCCAAGAAATTGCCGAACGTAGCATTTCCCTGTTCTTGAAAATTCCCGGTGACTTATATTACCTTGAGGGGCATTTCCCTGGTTTTCCTATTGTTGCTGGTGTTGTGCAATTACATTGGGCTGTTACCTTTGCGCAGCACTTCTTTGACCTTCCCAAAGCTGTTCGAGATGTATCAAAAATGAAATTTAGTAACTTAATGCGTCCCGATGATTCTGTTTGTTTGACGTTGATATTGGATGATGACAAGCAGCTTGTCTCCTACCGTTTTGACTGTGAGGATAAGAACTATGCAACCGGCTGTTTCAGTTATTAATCGACGGACTTGCTAAAAATGATTCCAAAAATTCTTGCTCTGATCCCAACACATAATCATCATCGCGTTTTAGATCGTATTCTCTGCTGTATACAATCAGCAGGGCTGGATATTTTGATTGTTGATGATGGGAGTCAGTCTGAAACAAAGGGTGCCTTAGCTAAGCTGCAAGAAAAATACGCGTTCAATCTCATCGCATTAGACAAAAATCAAGGTAAGGGAGCTGCCGTTCATCATGGTTTTATTTGGGCCAAGGACAATGGTTATAGCCATGTTTTTCAGATTGATGCAGATGGTCAACATGATCTGGATGTCCTTCCCGATTTCTTGGATCTTTACCATAAAAATCCAACAGCTTTGATCAGTGGTCAGCCTGTTTATGATGATTCAATGCCACTTGCTCGCCGTATTGGGCGATGGTTCACCCATGTTTGGGTGTGGATTGAAACGCTGTCGTTTCGAATCACAGACAGCATGTGTGGATTTCGCATTTACCCTGTTGAATCCAGTTTGCGCCTTATGAAGACGAAATCTATTGGTGTGCGCATGGATTTTGATACTCAAGTGATGGTTCATTTGTTCTGGAGTGGTGTTCCTGTAATCATGAGTCCTGTGCGTGTTATTTATCCTGAAGGAAATACGTCGAATTTTGATGTGATCCGAGATAACTGGCGAATCACAACAATGCACACACGGTTGTTTTTGACAATGCTGCTGACTTGGCCAAAAATTCTGATGAATCGCCCTTGCTATTCAGTGCTTGATTTGCCTCAAGCATCAACCCATTGGGCATCCATGTCAGAGCGTGCTCCGATATTGGGGATTTTCTTCTTGGCCTATTGTTGCCGATTGCTGGGTAAGCGATTGTGCCTCGTTGTTGGGGCACCTGTTGTTTTGTATTACTATTGGCGGAACCATGAACAGCGTCAAGCATCACAACAATTTCTGAGTCGTGCCTTTGCCTTGGGAAACCGGTCGCATCACCCTAATTCTCTGTATCATTTCTTTTCTTTTTATGAGATGACCTTAGACAAGTTAGCGGCTTGGACGGGGGTAATGAATTTTGACAAAATCACCTATCAGTCAGCGTTAACGTTTCAGAATTTGATGACTTCTGACATCGGGGCAATGTTGATTGTTTCTCACATTGGGAATATGGAGTTTTGCCGAGCAGTGGCTTGTGCTGATCATAAACGCCGATTGCATGTTTTGCTCCATGGTAAAAATTCACAGCGTTACCGGCAGATGCTCAAGGCTTTTAATCCTTTGTCTGACTTAAATATTATTGAAGTAACGGACGTTGATCCGGGGACTATTTTATTCCTTAAAGAGAGAGTTGATCAGGGTGACTGGGTTGTTATGGCCGGTGATCGTGTGCCAGTCAAAGAAAATGGGCGCGTTGTGACTGTGCCGTTTATGGGAGAGCCTGCTAAATTCTCACAAGGGCCTTATATTATGGCATCTTTATTGGAATGTCCTGTTTACATGAGTACAGCGGTACGTGACGGTAAAAATATAAGTGTTCATCTTGAAAAACTAGCTGATCAAATAAAACTTGATCGAGCAAACAAAGAGGTATCCATCCGAGGGTATGCACAGATTTTCTCAGGGTATTTAGAAAAATTTGCCCTATTATATCCCTATCAGTGGTTTAATTTCTTTAATTTTTGGAAATAATCCCCATATGAAAACTATAAAATTTAAAGCAGGAAGCAAGCGATGATTTCTATTACGTTAGATGCGAAAAGATCTTTGACGATTGAAGAGGTTGATGCCATCTCAAGACGTGAAGCAACTCTCGATATTTCAAACGATCCTGAGTTTGTTACGTTGATTAGTGATGGTGCTGATTTCCTGCGTGATCAGTTTGAGAGAGAAGGGGCTGTTTATGGCGTAACAACGGGTTATGGTGATAGCGTTGAACGTGCTGTACCTGTTGATCTGGTAGAAGAATTACCGCTGCACTTGTCACGGTTCCATGGATGTGGGCTGGGGGAAGTGCTGAATATTCCACAGAGTCGTATGGTTTTAGCTGTTCGGTTATCAAGTCTATGTCGGGGGTATTCTGGAGTTAGTCTCGAGCTTTTAAGGCGACTAGAACTTCTTTTGAAGAATGATATTTTACCTGTTATCCCGAGTGAAGGATCTGTTGGTGCTAGTGGTGATCTAACACCGTTATCTTATGTGGCAGCTGTTTTGATTGGTGAACGGGATGTTTGGTACAAAGACGAAAGAAAATCAACGGCTGATGTTTATGCAGAACTAGGTATTTCTGCTTATAAAATGCGCCCCAAAGAAGCCTTAGCTATTATGAACGGAACGTCTGTGATGACGGCTCTTGCGGTTGAAGCGTTTATGCGCGGAGAATACTTGAGTCAGTTAACAACACGTTTAACGGCGTTGACGTCTTTGGCTCTTAAGGGAAATCCGCATCATTTTAGTAAAGCCTTGTTTGCAGCAAAACCTCACCCCGGTCAAGTAAAAGCTGCAGCTTGGATTCGTTCTGATCTCGTCAATGTCCCGTCAAGTTTTCCCGAAGGACGATTACAGGATCGATATTCAACGCGGTGTGCACCGCATATCATTGGTGTGCTTGAAGATATGTTGCCCGTCATTCGCCGGATGATTGAGATCGAGATGAATTCGGCTAATGATAATCCGTTGATCCATGATCGTCAAATTTTGCATGGCGGCCATTTTTATGGTGGGCATATTGCTTTTGCTATGGATAGCTTGAAGAATCTTGTTGCTAATTTAGCGGATCTTTTAGACCGGCAGCTCGCTGTTTTGGTTGATCCAAAATTTAATAATGGGTTGCCCGCAAATTTATCAGGTGTTCAGGGGCGACGCTCATCTATTAACCATGGGCTAAAGGCTGTGCAGATTGGAGCTTCAGCTTGGACAGCCGAAGCATTAAAACACACGATGCCAGCGAGTGTTTTCTCTCGGTCAACAGAAAGTCATAATCAGGACAAAGTCAGTATGGGAACCATTGCGGCGCGTGATGCTCTGCGGGTTTTGCAGTTATCAGAGCAGGTGGCAGCTGCGCAAATAATTGCAACTGTTCAAGCTTTACGTTTGCGCGAACGCCAAAATGAATTATCATCAGATCATTATTCCCATGACGTGCAACAATTCTTGAGCCAAGTTGCCTGTTCTGTGGCATTTATCGAAGAAGATCGACCGTTGGATGATTGTTTGCGTTTGCTTATTAGCCAGATCCAATTGCGTCAGTTCTCTTTGTATGAAGAGGAGAGAAAATAATGTCAGGAGCGTTAAGCATTCGCTATCCAATCCAGATCCATTTTTATGATGTGGATCCCATGAATGTGGTTTGGCACGGTAATTATGTCCGTTTTATGGAAGCAGCCAGAGTGGCTTTGATTGCACAAATTGGTTATGGCTATGCTGAAATGAATGTATCGGGTTACATGTGGCCGATTGTTGATATGCGGATTAAATATATTCGCCCCCTCCTGTTACAACAGCCCGTTATTATTGAGGCAACTGTCAAGGAATTTGAGCATCGTTTGGTAATCGATTATCATTTTATTGACGAAAAAACAGGGCAACTGTTAACCAAGGCAACCACAACCCAAGTTGCTGTTAAGGTTGGTAATACAACCATGGACATGGAGTGTCCCGAAGATTTTGTTAATCGTATGCGTCGTTATTTGGAGTCTCAATCATGCTAAAGTTCATTGTGTTTTCTTGTTTTTTGATAACAATGGGTCGTGCTGAAATCTCTTTGGATTCCATTTGTAAGACGATGGTGCAACAGGGAGTCTTGAGTGCGGATTTCACACAGACCAAGACGATCAAAGGAATTCCAATGCCTTTGACATCGACAGGAACGCTGACAGTTCATTCAGCCCATGGAATCGTTTGGCAGACTAAAACACCTTTTCCTGCAACGTTATTGTTGTCAAAACAGGGGGTATTTCAAGTTGATGGCGGGCAGAAGAAAAGTCTAGTCAAGGGTAAGAATCAAGACAAAGGTCTAATGGCAATTCTGTCAAAACTTCTTCAAGGGCAGTTTGATCAGATCACTGAATTTAAGGTTGTTGTAAAAGAAGGATCAACAGTTGACACCTGGAGGCTAAACTTAACAGCCTTGGGGGTCATTGCTAAAGTTATCAAAACAATTGATCTTGAGGGTGATTCCTATGTTCGTAAGATAACGGTTTTTAGGGTGAACGGTGATAAAGATTTAATTATCCTAAAAAATCACCAAGTTAATCCTAAATTACCCTCAGACATCAGCTCTTTATTAAAGGACTGATAGTGTGATCAGGCTTCATAAGATCGTTAGTTGGTTGTGGCTGAGTTTAGTTTCGGGCATGGCCATTTTTTGCTGGTATGCTCTCGTAATTCAAGGGCAAATTAAGGTGGATATCTTGGATATGCTACCCAACAGCCACTCACAATCCATCCGTGATGTTCGTCGCATGATGGACGATACGAAATTGACTCAACGTGTTGTTATTCTCTTAGGTCATCAAGATTCGGACAAAGCCCGAGGAGCCTTGGCACAGCTGCGACAAGAAAATCAGAAGGCAGGTGTTCCGCTGACAGAAGAGAATATTCAACAGATAGCGGATGACTATAAGCACTTATTTACGCGCTTATTTTCCTATCGATCCTATTTACTGACAGATTCGGATTATCATGCTTTAACGTCTGAAAATTCGGATCAGCTGATCAAGAAAACGATGGCGAGCATTATGAATCCCTTTGGCTATGTCAATTTAGCACACGATCCGTTCGGTTTTTTCACACGCTATGTCCAGTATAATTCACCAGCGAGTCCGTTCCAAATGGATGAGCATGGTAATCTTTATACTCAAGGCGATGGTAAGACATGGTTTATTTATCTGGCATCACTCAGTGAATCCGCTTTCTCTATGAAAGTCCAAGAGGGGATAGATCAACACTTGTCGCCTGTCCTTTCTCGATTAACTCAAGAATTTGATGTTGCGATCTTGAAAACAGGCGCTTTATTTTATGCTCTTGCAGGGGCGCAGCAGGCTCAAAATGAAATTTCCTTCATCGGATCAATTTCAATGCTTGGTATCCTTTTGCTGATGATCCTTATTTTCCGTAATCTTCAGTCTCTTTTCTTTGCTCTCACTGTGATTGCTGTCTCAATTATTGCAGGGTTGGCTGTATGTCTGATGATTTTTGGTGATGTTCATATTATCTCATTAGTTATTGGCTGTTCTTTGATCGGTATTACCGTTGATTATGCTTTACATTATATTTGTGCAAGTTATCGAAATTGTGCAACACCGTACGATACATTTAAGAAATTGGTGCCTGCGTTACCATTGAGTGCTTTAACATCCGCTTTGGGGTTTGTCTTATTGGTTGGCGTACCCTTTCCCGGGATTCAGCAAATCGGTGTTCTATCGGCAACGGGGTTGTTGGCTGCTTTGGCAACAGTCTTTTTATGGGGGCCTTATTTATATTCTTGCCGATCGACTGTTCCGACAAAGATGGCCAAGCAGTTCCAATCAGCTCTGTTGATTTTAGCGCGGTGGGGGGCATACTCTAAAAATCGTAAATGTGTTGTTATCCTTGCTTTAATTGTGGGGTGTGTTGGGAGTATAACCCTCAAGGTTGATGATAATCTTAAACATTTTCAAAATCTTAATGCTGACTTGAAGCAGCAAGAAGATAGAATTAATGCGATGTTGGCGTTTGACAAAGCAACACGATTCCTTACTGTGAGAGGTAAAACCATTCAAGATGTTTTGCACCTTGAAGAATTGATCCTCCCGCAGTTGACTGAACTTGGAATAACGACGAAAGCATTGGCCACACTGATCCCATCACAAAAGCGTCAGCAAGAAAATTATCAACGCCTTCAGGCGTGTTATCAACCGTCTAGTATTGGTGCTTTGTTTAAGCAACTGGGCCAATCACAATCATATAATGTCCAGGATTTTATGCCTGATAGCCCTCTGTTACAATTCACCTCTCAGGATCTGCCGACAGGGTTAAAGGAGCTTATCTACGAAATAGAATCGGGTATGTTTGTTGGTCGAATTTTATTGATAGATGTTCCGAGCGAATCTGACCTTAACAAAATTATTATTCACCTTAACGATAACGTCAATTATTGCGATCCGGCTCGTGATTATTCAAATCTATTTACGCTCTATCGCCAATTGGTTCTAGCCCTTATGCTTGGCATTTTTGTCGTTTTAGCAGGGGTTTTAAGATATTATGTTGGCTTGAGGGGAATGATGCAAATCCTAACGCCGATTAGCCTAGCAATTTTTTTGGCAATTGGCTTTTTGGGCATAATTGTACCGTTGAACTTCTTCCATGCGGTTGGATTATTGCTATCCTTGAGTATCGGGATTGATTACGCTTTATTTTTATATTGGCATAACCCTGTTGACACAAAAGATGATATATTGCTCATGTGCAATTCTTTATCGGCAATGACGACGATTTTGTCGTTTGGGCTACTCGCTTTTAGTCAAACCTTGGCTGTTGGTAGTTTCGGGCTTAGTGTCTTTATCGGCATTGTTTCATGTTTTATTTTGACAACTGTTTTCTTAGGTCTTGGAGGATCTCATCGTGACTAATGTTGTTTTGATTGTTTGTTTATCTCTTTTTTTAAGCGGATGCTCTCAAACATCATCGGATAGTTTGGTTGATCTATCACAAACGAAGACAACCACACAAACTATCCAACTATCTAAGGGTGTCTACCTCAATGTTGATCAAATTTGGCCTCTAACATCCACGTCAGGCGCGTTTCTTCAACGAGTTAAAGCAACAGTTGCAGAACAAGAAAATATAGTGACGGTTCATATTGACCAGACGCCGGATCAATTGAGTTTTGTCGCTTTTAATGATCTTATCGGGCGTTTATACGCGCTAACGTGGACACAAAACAAGACCTCTTGGGAGGCATCCGATCATATTCCCGCAACAATGATTCCGGAAAATATCATCGGAGATTTTCTGCTTGTTCACTTGAGTCAGGATACGTTGAATCAAAATCTGGTTGGGGCGCACGTTGTGGATCGCGGTGCTGATCGTCTTCTTGAAGCAAACGACCATACGATCCTTCGTAAAATCACACGTCGCATGTTCTCCGATGGAATTTGGCAGCAAGTCACCTTAGATAATCCACCCCTTAATTATCGCCTCGAGATAGAAACGGTTGTTGCTCCATGACGCTCTATCTCAATGATTTAGGTATTGTTTGTGCTTTGGGAGTTGGCAAAGAAGCCGTTGCCCGGAAATTATTCTCACAGGATCTTTGTTTTTCTGCTCCTGACCTGAGCCAATCACGAGAGCCATTGTTGTCAGGTAAAACTGTTGTTGTGCGATCGGTTCCAGATCAACTTGATACACCTCTTGCAGCTGAATTCCATGATTTTGATAGTCGTAATAATCGTCTGTTAAAATTAGCTTTGGATGAGATCCGGAACAGCATGGAGATAATGAAACAGCAGTTTGGATTAGATCGTATTGGTATTGTTCTGGGAACGAGTACGTCAGGTATGCTGGAAGGGCAAAAGGCTTTTGCCCAGTATCATCAAACACAAGCATGGCCAGAAGGGTTCTCTTATAAACAACAGGAACCTAATAGTCCTGCTGAATTTGCAGCCCGTTATCTTGGTGTTGATGGTCCTGCTTATACCCTGTCAACAGCGTGTTCATCCAGTGGCAAGGCTTTTTGCTCTGCTGCCCGGTTAATCAATGCTGGAATTTGTGATGCTGTTCTGGTTGGTGGTGTTGATTCGTTGTGTGGTGTTACGTTGAATGGGTTTGATGCGCTTGAGTTAACGTCAGAATCATTATGCAGCCCCTTTAGTGCTAATCGCCAAGGTATTACGATTGGCGAGGGATCCGCTGTTTTCATTATGTCAAAACAACCCTCTGCCATTATTTTCTCTGGCGGTGGAGAAAGTTCAGATGCTTATCACATCAGTGCGCCATCACCACAAGGTGAGGGAGCTGAACAAGCAATTAGGAATGCGTTACAACAAGCGAATTTATCCGTAAACGACATAAGTTATATTAATTTGCATGGTACAGGAACAATGGCGAATGATGAGGCTGAGAGTTATTGTATCAACCGGATGTTTGGGGATAAGGTCTGTGTCAGTTCAACCAAAGCGTTGACAGGTCATACGTTGGGTGCTGCTGCGGCGATAGAGGCTGCATTTTTATGGTTGAGTTTAATGGCTGAGGCCGATGGCAAGGTACAGATTCCGCCTCATATCTGGAATGGGCAGATTGATGACCGGTTGCCGATCCTTAATTTTGCATCCGTACAGGGTCAGGTATTGCCTGTTTCGGGATACTATCATCTCATGAGCAATTCTTTCGCTTTTGGGGGGAGTAATGTCAGTATTATTTTATCAAAGGACGTGCATTGTGCTTGATCTTTCTTCATTAAACATCTTGGATATTATTCCTCATAAACCACCGATGGTATTGATTGATAAGGTTATTGATTTTACCTCTGATTCAATCACGGCTATTGTTACGATCACAGATCAATCCGTGTTCTTTGCAGATGGCTCTGTGCCATCTTATGTGGGGATCGAATACATGGCACAGGCTGTTGCCGCATGGAATGGACTTATGGCGCGTCAGAATAATCTACCATCCGGAATCGGGTATCTTTTGGGAACTCGGAAAATGAAATTACTGATTGAAAACTTTAAAGAAGGTTCTTATTTAGAAATCAAAGGATGTTGTAAGTTTACAGATGGTGAAATTGCATCATTTGACTGTTCAATCTATATGGATGGTATTGAAGTAGTATCAGCGGCACTCACTGTTTTTCAACCTAGCAATCAAGAGACTTTATAAATGACTCAACTTCGTAAAACCGTCCTCGTTACAGGCGCAAGCAAAGGTATTGGCCAATCGATCGCTCTTGCTGTTGGTGCTGCCGGATACAACGTTGTCGTCCATTACAATCAGGATAAAGAAGGGGCTCAGGCAACAGCCGATCAAATAAAGGCTCAAGGGGTTGATGTGCGCCTGATTCAATTTGATATCACTGATCGTGAACAATGTTTGGCTGTGCTTGGATCTGATATTCAGGATCATGGTGCTTACTATGGCATTATTTTGAATGCGGGAATTTCCCGAGATAATGCTTTTCCTGCCTTGGAATCTGATGACTGGGATCGCGTTATTCACACAAATCTCGATGGTTTCTATAATGTTTTAAAGCCAGCGATTATGCCCATGATTCGTACACGGAAACCAGCGCGTGTGATCACTCTATCCTCTGTATCGGGGATGGTCGGAAATCGGGGGCAAGTTAACTATAGTGCATCAAAGGCGGGAATTATCGGGGCAACAAAAGCATTGGCCGTTGAGTTGGCCAGCCGTCAAATTACGGTGAATTGTATTGCACCCGGCATTATTGAAACACAAATGACTCAAGATTTACCGCTTGAGCATATTTTACCGATGGTGCCCATGGGGCGTGTTGGCCGGCCTGAAGAAGTGGCAGCAACGGCTGTCTTTTTACTTTCTGATTTGGCGTCTTACATTACGCGTCAGGTTATTTCTGTTAGCGGAGGTCTTGTTTAATGCGTCGCGTTGTTGTTACAGGAATGGGCGGGATTACAGCCTTAGGTGAATCATGGCAAGAGATCAAAGGCAACCTCAAAGCAGGTAAGACAGCAACGCGTGTGATGCCGGAATGGTCTGAATTCCAAGGGATGAATGCGTGTTTAGCTGCTCCCATCCTCAATCATGCCCTAGAAAATCGTTGGCCGCGCAAGAAAACAAGAACTATGGGAACGGTTTCCCTCTATTCGGTTTATGCGACAGAAAAAGCATTGGCTGATGCAGGGTTGCTTGATGATCCAATTCTATCTTCTGGTCGTACAGGTGTTGCCTATGGCTCCAGTTTTGGTAGTACAGCACCCATGACGGAATTTTCAGAGCTTTTGTTTAAAAAGAATCTGCATAAACTAACATCAACAAGTTATCTCAAGATGATGGGACATACAACTGCTGTAAACACAGGCCTGTTCTTCCATGTTAAGGGGCGGATTATCCCGACATCAACAGCCTGTACATCAGGTAGTCTTGCTTTAATTTATGCAGCAGAAGCCATCAGGTATGGCCAGCAAGATGTCATGATTGCCGGTGGTGCTGAGGAAATTTGTCCATCCATGACAGCTGTGTTTGATGTGTTGTATGCGACATCAACAAGCAAGGATCCATCACGGGCACCGCGTCCTTATGATGCCAATCGCGATGGCCTCGTCTTAGGGGAAGGGGCGACAACGCTGATCTTAGAAGATTATGATCGTGCAAAAGCGCGTGGTGCTAAGATTTATGCTGAAATCGTTGGAATTGCAACCAATATGGATGGCAATCATGTGACTCAACCGTCGCCCGAGACAATTGAGGTTATGATGCGTCAGGCCTTAGCTGATGCTAAGCTTGATCCGTCAGCCATTGGGTTTGTCAGTGGTCACGGGACAGCGACTGAATTTGGCGATATCGTTGAGACAGCAGCAACCCATGCCGTTTTTGGCGACGGGCAACCCATCCATTCTATGAAAAGTTACTTTGGTCATACGTTGGGTGCGTGTGGTGCTTTGGAATCGTGGCTCGGTATTGAGATGATGCGGGATCAATGGTTTGCACCAACCGCTAATCTTGAGACTGTCGACGACCGTTGTGCGCCCCTTCATTACGTCAGAGGCGAAGGTCTTATCTTAGATACAGCGTACGTTATGAATAACAATTATGCCTTTGGCGGGATCAACACAAGCCTGATTTTCAAACGACTATAAGTAACTCGAATTCCCCTAATAGAATGATCAAGCTTTGGTCCTGTCTTGAACGAGAAAAAACTATTCCATTTTGAATGGCAGGTCATCCGAGTTATCGCTGTCGACTATGTCCGAAGATATCGAGCTTAATAATATTGCATCTCCGGCGATAATGAAGGGATTATAAACGGAACTTGGCGATTGTGTGTAAGGAGGATATGCGTTGGGGATGCCATACGGGTAATAATAAAGTTGAACAGCACCTATAGGTTCTTTTGTATAGTTGGAAATCTCTTTCCCTATCTCGTCATCAGTCATGCGGTTATCAATATTGAGTGGAAAAGTTAAAGGGATGATATCGACGATTTCTTCATCAGAAGATTCTGAGAGCTGAGTTGTCAGGATCGGAGCTGGTATTTGATTCAGAGTTGAATATCGATTGAGTCTCTTATTCTCATAAACTGTATTACAGGGCGTCAAATTCGGTGTGTTATTAGGAGCAGACGTTCTTGAGTATTCTTCATCGGTAGTGGATAAATCATCCATCGCACTCGCGTGTGTTAACAAAGAAGACAAGAGCAATATTAATCCGTGTATCTTAAGTTTCATAGCGATATCTCTGTAAAAGATTATTAACAATAATTAACATAATTTTGAATTGAAATACATGTTATTTTGATTCCTCTAAGGGAGGTTTAAGGCTATATCAATAACGCCGTTACGTGCAAATTGATCAATAAACTCTTGATACCATGTTTGGCGTTTTTGCCCACCGTCGTCTGTGTTGATCAATAAAAACTGGCAATACTCGGTTATATCCTCAAGAATACGGTTAATCCTGTAATAAGCAAGAAGATCCCTATTTATTGTGGTTGATCCATAACCCTGATAGAACAAGACTTCTTCGTCCGGTTTATTCCAGACATTGCCGATACCACCACCGATGAACATTAAGTCTCGTTCTTTGGGGGCTAGGATTGGTTGATCCCAATCGACGATAAAAAGCTTTCCCGTTGAATCAACCATAATATTACCGGCATGCAGATCAGAATGGCACAGAACAAAATCTGAAGTTTGATCCTGTATAGCATGGGATAAACGTTCTGCATGATCCAACAGGATTTTCAGGGATGATTGGTGTTGTTTGATAAAATTGATGAGTGCATGGGCAACTGAATCTGTTGCGATGAGATCGTCAATGAACGTATCCAAAGGCAGTAAAACCTGGCGCCATTTGGCTGAATAAGATTCCAGCGGAATTTTATCTCGGATGTGCTGGGGGTATTTTATCGTGTGGATTTTCTTGATAGTCTTACCAAGGGATTGCCATTGATGATCAGTTAAATCCGTGCTGAATCCATCCTGTCCGTCAATAAACGGAAATACAGTCAGGGTTTGGTCATCAAGAACTTGAAAGGGCTGGCCGTGACACGTTTTTATGCCGGGGATGATATTCTGAATGCCCTCTTGATAAAGAAAATCAGTAATGATCGTGCTTAGATCATTATGGTTGCTCTGCCTCAGTTTTATAAAATAACGTGATTGATTTTGATCAATAGCCTTATAAACGGATGCATTGATATCAGCACCAGTATTAAGGCAGTCGATCATTTTAACATCGATGGCATAGTGATTTCTTAATATCTGTCTGATCTGTTGATCTAACGGGGATTTGGACGTCATGTTATTTCTAAAATTCTTTCTCTTCAAGAGTCTTTGTATAGTCATTTTTAAATAGGAATGAAGAGCCGTTCTATCTTTTCCTAGGGGGCACTATTCATTCTCCACTACACCCAGAGCTATATAGAGAACAATATGGTCTTCAGCATTATAGGCAGGACGGTAAAAAATATTTATCAAGTTACCTGCATAATTAACCATGACTGTCTTGTCCGCTAAAAGGTGATAATGGTCAGCAAAGGATTGAACTGTTTCTTGGGGAGATAATTGTTGAAGAGGGTCTTCAAAAAATGCTTGGCGCACTTCATAGGTTTTCCCATCCTGCATAGTAATAAGCTGCCCAACTGTGGGTGATATCAGCCAAGAGCTAGAACTGTTCGCAAATTGGGGAAACTTATTAAGAATTTCTTCTAAAGTATAGGTAGGCGCATCTGGCACAATCAGATCAGGTTTAATCCTCATTGGTGTAATGGGGCAGACGTTTGTCTCTAACCTATTAAACCCTGTAGGCTGAGGGCGGATGCAGAAATAAAAGTAATGATCGTCATTATTCACATGATACATGAGTAGAGGGCCATAGCCTTGATTGATGACCATCGGTTTCATGTTAGCTAATCCTTGGTTGTACACATAGCAAGTAAGGGATTGTTCGGTATTGTCGTTCTTTTTACTTTGGTAGTAAAGACTGCGGATTTGATAGGTACGAGCTTGAAGAGTCAATGTTTGCCCTGTTATGGTTGCTATTCTTGGATTGGGGAAAAGATCCTGCGTTGCCGGCAATACGTCTATCACTTCCCCAAGTGTAATTCTTTGATAGTTATTATTTGTTATTTCTGAAGCCTGAGCTTCTATGCTACTCCATAAGAGCATTAATCTAATTAAAAGAATTCTCATTAAATCCTCATTCAATCTATGAAATATTGTCAAGTAAACCTGCAGCATGAATTTTTGCGGGAACATACCCTCTTGATCTTTAATAACCCAGCAAAGTCGAACTGTAAACTTAATTAATAATTTTATTAAAATTACTTGATGCATTGAGTAAATTAATAATCCCATTGCAATCAATGATCAGAACATGTATTTCCAAGGATCCATCGAGTATTTTTGTATCAACAGAACGGATAACATTTTGTTTGGCATTCAATAAATATCCAGAAACACAGCTGTATAAAGAGTCAACATATTGGAGAGTAAGATCCTTTATTTTGAGGAATGATGTCCATATGGAATCCGTATAAATTGGGAAAGTAGGATCATTTTATGTTTACCACGCCTAAGCGAGAGGATCTATAACGATTTCATATATAAGAACAGGTAATGCTGTTAATACGATCTTATCATGATAGGATAGTCATAGTTACCATGACTATCCTCTTTTATGGATCAGTGCATCCCTCTGGTTGATTCCAAAAGTTCGCTGTTGATCTTAACCAAATCATCCCGAGCTGCCGCAAGATTTAATTGCGCTTCGTTTAACAGTTTAGTTGCTTCGGCAATTTGCTGTCTTGAGGCATGGGTTAAATTTTCTTGGCCCAAAACGTCAGTTATAGCTTTCATGTATACTTCAGGTGAATCGTTCTCATGCTCATGAGGCTTAAAGACCTTCAATCCCCCGGCGCGTCCAATGTCAGCTAAATCTTCGCGCATTCCAACAACGGCAACCCCAAGATTATCATAATGATCCTGAGCCTCCTTAATTTTATCCTCAACAGGTGTAAGTTGTTGCTCAACCTCCGAAAGTTTCCCCAAGGCTTTGGCATTTTCTCTGATAATTTCAACGATTTCTTTTAAGTCCCTCATCTCAGAACCAATTTCTTGCGTGCGAGGTTCAGAAAACACTACAGGCCTGAGCTTTGGCATTTCAGGTTTAACTTCAGGGGCTTTTTCTCTTTGCTGAATTGCCTTAACATTAGACCGTTCAAAAGAAACACCTTCACACCAAGTCACCATGGCACGATTCTTGAGCGTTCCAACTCCAGCTTCAGCGGCAGCTTTATAAAAACCAGATCCCTTGATTTCAGCGCAAAGAGCCTTGACCCTTTCATCCCCATTGACATCTCTAAATTTATTCAAAATTCCCGGAACTGTCCCAACTTTCTTGTCGGGGTTTTTTATTACATCAAATAATCCACTCAAATCTTCAGAGACATGCAGTGTAGTGTTATCTGCAGCCATGATTTGAGATGACAGTGAAGCTGCTAGCACAACAAACGACGCCGATTTTAACATAATATGTACTCCATTAATTTTATATTCATACCTGTCATTATAATCATAATAGGTTAATTATCTCTTAAGATTTTATCAAATAGTATACTCAATAAGTCTGTCTAAAAATACTCTGATTCTTTTCTAATAATTTTATTCTTATGGCGATAATTTAGTGACAATCAATTTTTTCGGATTTATCATGGAGGTCTAAAAACCCACAGAGAATATGGTGCTGAAGACAAGAGTCGAACTTGCGACCTACTGATTACGAATCAGTTGCTCTACCAACTGAGCTACTTCAGCACTATAATCAAAGTTACCAAAATTGAGGCAAGAGTCAATCATTTTATGAGGAAATACCTTCCCACAACTCATGGATTGTCTTTCCAGTCAGAGGGCAGATAAAGTCTGGGGCGATTTCGTTGAGGGGGCAAAGAACAAAGTCACGCTCAAACATACCGGGATGAGGGATTTGCAACATCTCTGTATCAAGAATGCAATCACCAAAATAAATGACATCCAGGTCAATAATGCGGGGGCCATACTTAATTGTACGCACGCGCCCCATGTCGTGTTCGATCTGGTGGAGAAATTTTAACAGGTCTTGGGCTGAACCATGGCCATTGACTTCGATCACCTGGTTATAAAAATCAGGTTGGTCTTCGATGTATTTTGCTTTGGTTATGATGATGGATGAACATTGAACAATTGGGTATTCTTTTGCAATTTGATCAATTGCTTGGTGTAAATTATCCGTACTGTTATCAAGATTGCTGCCCAGAGCGATAAAAACTCTCATCTTACCCACATAAATTCATTGAATGCATACCGTAAATAGCATTATCTTAACAGGAAATAAAGAAAAAATGATGATTTAAGATGTTGCATAGCTTAAAACCCACGTTCCCCCAGATTATCCTTCGTAAAAATGACAAAATACTGTTGTTGCGTCGTGCTGAGGCAGCAACAGTCTTTGGTGGTTATTGGCATTTGCCGACCGGGAAAATAGAGGACGGCGAAAGCCCAAAGCAGGCCGCAATTCGTGAGTGTTATGAAGAAGTTGGCCTGCTGGCTGATTTACAGTTAGAATTCGTGTGTTATAACAAAATACCAAGTATTCATAATCAACAGGAAATCTGGGAAGATATCTGCTATTATTTTAGTGCAGATATTGAGGGGCAAGACCCGGTTAATAATGAACCTGATAAATTCATGGATATGGGATGGTTTTCATTGGTTGATCTCCCTAACCCGATGATTCCACACGTTAAATATGCATTAGAGAACCATAATTCAAATCAGGCCTATCTTGAATGCAATTCAGTTGATTGATTTATAGGCTTTAGGATCCGTCATGATATTAACTTTTTCTGATTTATATACTCAATCTGGTCTTGAAGCCATTGACCGGCGATTTTCTGAGTTTGTGCAATCACTGGATTCAGATCTTTACGATCGTTATGTCCTGGCGCGTCAAAATAAACAGGGAGATAGTGACCTGTTAATGGCTTTGGCACCTGTCTTTGAGGATTTTATTGCTGATTTGTTTGATATTAAACCAGATGTGTTAAAATTGCAGCAATCGCACCATGAATTGGCACCTGTGTTTTCGGTAAAACGTTTGTTTGTTCAGCGTCAAGCCGTTCGTAAATACCCCCCACAAGCAGCAGCTACCTTTGACGGGGATAGTTTACGGAGCCAGCTAAAACAGTCTATCCTTAAATTTAATGAAGTGACGCTTGCCCATAAAATTGCAGAATGGCAACAGGATGAACAGGCGAATGCAGAACTGTTGGATTTAGCTGCTCGCTATTGTGCCTGGGCTGTCCATACGTTACAGGGGCAATCAGCCCATCAAGGATGGGTATTGTTTACCCTTCCTCATAAACTGGATTATCAAAACCTTGTGCCGATGATCAAGGATGCTGATGGCTGTTGGCAAGGATTGCCTGAGCATGCTCGACGCCGTGACGGGTTTAAGCTAACGGACGGTGGGATAACTCGGTTGCATGCTTTGGATCAAGCCAATTATTGTATTTGGTGCCATCATCAAGGTAAGGATTCATGTTCAAAGGGCTTAAAACCAAAGGCTGATAGTTCAGATAAATTCCAGAAGAGCCCGTTGGGAACAACACTGAATGGTTGCCCGCTCGAGGAAAAAATATCCGAGATGAACGAGGCTCGCAGCCTTGGGTATGTTGTGGGTGCTTTGGCAATTATTACCATTGATAATCCGATGGTTGCTGCAACGGGGCACCGGATTTGTAATGATTGCATGAAAGCGTGTATCTACCAAAAACAAGATCCTGTGGATATTCCTGCGATCGAAACTCAAAGTTTACAAGATGTTCTGGACTTACCTTGGGGATTTGAGGTTTATAGTTTATTGACCCGATGGAACCCCTTGAATTTTGCTCGACCATTGCCGTTGCCTGATACCGGGAAAAATGTATTGATCGTTGGGATGGGGCCTGCCGGTTTTACATTGGCGCACCATTTGATGAATGACGGGCATCGTGTGATGGCGATTGACGGTCTGAAAATTGAGCCTTTGGATCGTACCTTCAAGACAATGTTGATCAAAGATGTTGCTATCTTGAAAGATGATCTTGACCAACGAATTATCGGTGGATTTGGCGGCGTTGCTGAATACGGCATTACGGTGCGTTGGGATAAGAATTTTCTAAAAATCATTCGTCTTTTGCTGGAACGCCGTGATCAATTCAATCTTGCAGGAGGCGTTCGTTTCGGTGGAACCCTAACCATGGATCAAGCCCTAAATCTAGGCTTTGATCACGTGGCCTTATGTATGGGGGCAGGCAGCCCGACACTCATTAATGTGAAGAATAGCCTTGCTTCCGGTGTTCGCCAAGCCAGTGATTTCCTGATGGCATTGCAGTTAACGGGGGCGGCTAAGGCTGATTCCCTGGCCAATCTTCAGGTACGATTGCCGGCTGTTGTGATTGGTGGGGGCTTGACGGCTATTGATACAGCGACTGAAGTTATGGCTTATTATCCTGTACAGGTTGAAAAGTTTACCAAACGCTTTGATACGTTAGTTGCTGAGACATCTGAGGCTGACGTTCTCGCGACATTTGCTGTGACCGAGCTTGACCTTGTTCATGAATACTTGCGTCATGGACGAGCGATTATTGCTGAACGACAACGGGCGGAGCATACGGGTGAGATTCCTGATTTTGCCTCTCTTGTCAAGCAATGGGGTGGGGTGACCCTGGCTTACCGCCGAGATATTACGCAGGCACCAAGTTATACCCTCAATCATGAAGAAATCACCAAAGCCTTGGAAGAGGGGATTCGGATTCTTGATCATGCAACTCCTGTTGCTATTAACGTGAATGCACGTGATGAAGCGGTTTCGATCGACTTGATGGGCGATGGGCAGGTTCGCACACTGCCAGCCCATACCATTTTAGTGGCTGCAGGTACAAAACCCAATATCAACTTAACCTATGACGAGCCTGGGCGTTTTGCTTTGGATGGAAAAACCTTCCGGGCAATTGATGAATCCGGTAATCCCGTATCCCCTGAACGATTGTGTAAACCTGATGACGTTCATGTTTTAATGGCAGAGTTATGCCCTGGGAAATATGCATCTTTCTTTGGTGATATGCACCCGTCCTATGCAGGAAATGTTGTCAAAGCTATGGCTAGTGCCAAACAGGGCTATCCGATTGTTTCCCATGTTTTAGAACAATCAGCAGGCGGAGCCAGTATTGAGCCCGATTTATTTAAAGCAACAGTTCATGCGGTTAACCGCTTAACACCAACAATTATTGAGGTTGTGATTAAGGCTCCGTTTCAGGCACAGAATTTTAAACCAGGTCAATTCTATCGGTTGCAGAATTTTGAAAGCCAGGCGTATGTAAAGGACAGCACGCGATTAGCGATGGAAGGACTCGCTTTGACGGGGGCATCTGTTGATCGAGATCAAGGGCTTTTGTCAACGATTGTTTTGGAGATGGGTGGATCGTCTACATTGTGCGCGGGATTAAAATCGGGTGAATCAGTTGTTTTAATGGGGCCAACGGGTGAGCCAACCCATATCCCGAAAAACGAAACGGTGATGTTGGTTGGTGGTGGCCTGGGTAATGCTGTTTTGTTCTCAATTGGCCAAGCGATGCGAGACCGAGGATGTCGTGTTTTGTATTTTGCGGGCTATAAGAAACTTGAAGATCAATATAAAGTTGATGAGATTGAACGGGCAGCTGATGAAGTTGTCTGGTGTTGTGATGAAAATCCCGGGTTTGTGCCTGATCGCCCTCAAGATAAGACGTTTGTCGGTAATATTGTCCAGGCAATCGAGGCCTATGGTCATGGACATCTGGGGGATGCCTCAATTCAATTGACAGATGTCGATCGGATTATTGCTATTGGTTCGGATCGTATGATGGCAGCCGTTGCTATGGCGCGTCATCAGCAATTGGCTTCATTCTTAAAAGCATCACATTTGGCGATTGGCAGCATTAACTCACCAATGCAATGTATGATGAAAGAAATTTGTGCGCAGTGTTTGCAACGGCATGTGGATCCTGTAACAGGGGCAGAGACAATTGTTTATTCTTGCCGGAATCAAGATCAAGACTTGGATCAGGTCGACTTTGGTAATCTGGCCACACGTTTAGGGCAGAATCGTGTTCAGGAAAAGCTGACAGCGCAGTGGATCAAAAGGCTTTTGTAACGATCTCAACATTTGGTACAGTGGAGTCATGACTCAGATGATTTCAGTCTTATTGCCTGTGGCGTTGGATACCGTTTTTTCTTACAGCCATACAGAAGAACTGCCCGTAGGGACTTTTGTCAAAGTCCCTTTTCGTGGACGCAGTCTGATAGGTGTTGTCTGGGAGAATGATACGCCCTATACAGGAAAGGCACGTCCTATTGAGCGGGTCTATGACTTACCCCTTATGTCAGCCATAACACGTGATTTCTTAAAACGTCTGGCTGATTATACCATAACCCCTTTGGGTAATACGTTAAGGTTGGTTTATTCTTCTCCCTTTTTTGACGATAAAAAAACACGCAAACCCATTGCCATCGGAATTCCTGATTTTTCACGTCAGGCTGTGTCTTTATCTGATGAACAACAGATCGCAGCGAATGCTATATCAGGTCAAGTCAGAGAACATATCTATCAAACTTTTTTGCTGGATGGTATTACAGGGTCAGGTAAAACTGAAGTTTATCTGGCAGCCATTCAGACAGCTCTTGAGGCTGGTAAGCAAGCATTGATCCTGTTGCCGGAAATCGCTTTGACGAATCAATGGCTCGATCGGTTTGAGCGACGGTTTGGCTGCCCGCCTTTGCAGTGGCATTCTAATATGCCGGAATCCGTACGCCGCCAAACATGGCAGGCCGTTCTAAAGGGGGATGCCAAGGTCATCGTTGGAGCGCGGTCGGCCTTGTTTTTGCCTTATCCTGACTTGGGGATTATCGTTGTTGATGAGGAACATGACGGATCCTTTAAACAGGAAGAACAAATTATTTATAATGCTCGGGATATGGCGGTGTTACGCGCTCATCTGGAATCCTGTCCTGTCGTTTTAGCCTCAGCAACGCCTGCGTTAGAGACTGTGCAAAATGTTGTCGATGGCCGGTATCAAGAATTAACCTTAACATCACGCCATGGCAGCGCATCTCTACCTGACATTAAAACCATTGATATGCGTAAACAGCCAAAGGGATGGATTTCCCCACCGCTGCTTGAAGCCTTGCATGAAACGCTGGCACGAGGGGAGCAGTCGATACTGTTTCTCAACCGTCGAGGATATGCACCTTTGACCTTGTGTCATTCATGCGGGCATCGTTTCAATTGTTTGAATTGTGATGCTTGGATGGTCGATCATAAACGCACCAACAAGTTGCATTGCCATCATTGTGGTTTTGAACAAGAAACGCCACAGCAGTGTCCGGAATGTCATAAACCGGATACACTGATTCCATGTGGCCCGGGGGTTGAGCGTGTTCATGAGCTTATTGAAAAACTAATCCCTGATGCTCGTTGTCGTATCATTACCAGCGACGAGGTAACCAGTGTTGATGGCTTGGACGATCTGGTCATGCAAATTCGCAATCATGAGATTGATATTCTGATTGGAACGCAAATCCTTGCCAAAGGGCATCATTTTCCGTTAATTACTCTGGTTGGTGTTGTTGATGCGGATCTGGGGTTAAGTGGCGGAGACCTAAGGTGCGCTGAACGGACGTATCAGCTTTTACATCAAGTGTCGGGTCGCGCAGGGCGTGAAGAACGGCCAGGCACAGTATTACTGCAAACCTTCCAGCCGGATCATCCTTTAATGGAAGCGATGGTTCATCAAGACCGAGATCATTTTAATCAGTTAGAACTTCATGAACGTCGTGAACACAGTATGCCCCCTTTTGGTCGTCTCGTTTCCGTGACTTTGGCTGCCAATAATCCCGATTTAGTTGCAAGAACAGCACGTCATCTGGGGCAAACAGCACCTCGCCATCCGGATGTGACGCTCTATGGACCAACACCAGCCCCCCTCTCTTTTGTGCGTGGAAAGCATCGCTGGCGTCTCTTGTTCAAAGCACCGAAAACCTTTCCAATTCAGCGTGTGCTTACAGCTTGGCTAAAAACCCAAGACATTCCCTCAACTGTTCAGTTGATTATTGATGTTGATCCTTATAGTTTTGTTTAATCTATTTGATTCATGACCAGAACAGATTGAGGAACACCTTTTTTCAAGGCAGGCAAATCTTTGATAAAGCGATCGATATCGTGGATTAACCGATCAATGACCTCGTCACGATCTTTGAGCAGATTATGATGGCCATCTGGGTAGAGGATTTGACGGCATTTAGGCATGACAGCACAGAGTTCGCGCTGTGCATCAGAATCGACAAGGTGATCTTTGGGGACAGTGACCATTAAAACAGGGATCAGAATACGGGATGCAAAGTCGTACTCTTTGATTTTATCACAAGAATCAAAAGCCGCAGCCAGCCATGAGAAACTTGGCCCCCCTGTGGCTAAATTTTGGTGGCTATTGAGAAAAACACAGTCCGAAATATATTTACCGCGATCGCCATATTTGTTCGGATCGAAGGTGCTGATACATTTATCGAGATCAAAACTTTTAAACCCAAAGACAAATTTTTCTGATCCACCAAGGGTTTTAAATGATTTAGCCAAAGCTCGTGCAAAGAAATAGGGATATTTGTTTGTATTCACATCAACCATTGGAGATAAGGCAATTAAACCATCAACGGCATTGGGGTGATTATAGATATATCGCAGGGCGACATGACCTCCCATGGAGTTCCCTACGACGATAATCGGTCTGGCAAATTCTTTTTGTTGGGCAAAATACCCTTCGAGATCTCGGACATAATCATCAAAGGAATTAATGTGAAGCAGGCTTGGTTTATTCGTTATGCGACTCGACCCACCTTGACCGCGCCAATCAAGGGTAAAAACATCAAATCCAAGATCATTCATGCGTTGAGCAAAATCTGTGTACCCTTCGATAAATCCGCCCATGCCTTGGAGAAAGAAGAGCGTGCCTCGTTTGCTTGATTTTGCATTCCATTTAGCCGTGCGAATCGTTTGTCTGTCAGATGTTTGGAACTCTCCTAAGATTGGCTCAGCAACAGATAAATTTATTAGGAAGATCGTATGAAAGAGAAAAAAAACAAACTTTTTAACCATTTTTTATTTTACTCGACGCTATATTGATCTAGGCTTAGAATAACGGCTAATTTATCTAAAATGCAACTATTCTGAGGGGGAAAATATGTTAAGAAACGATCAGCAGCACTGGGGATTGATTTCACGCCTTACGCATTGGCTTATGGCGATCTTGATTGTTGGGTTGCTTTATCTGGGGTTATATATGGCTGATTTGCCGGATTCACCCGATAAATTTGCCTTGTATGGATTGCACAAGTCATTTGGTGTCATTGCTTTGGGGTTTGTGACATTTCGACTGATTTGGCGATTGATGACGATAACACCGGATCTGCCTGATCAGCTCTTACTTTCGCGATTAAGCGCGCCTATTCTGTATCTTGCTATGATCATGATGCCTGTTTCAGGGCTGACGATGTCCCAGGCCGGAGGGCATCCCGTTTCAATTTTTGGATGGTATACACTGCCGACACTGATTGATAAGAATCCTGCTTTGGGTAAGCTTGCTTGGCAAATACATGGGTATGCGGGGAAAATCTTTATTGCTTTGATTTGTTTGCATATTTTAGCTGCGCTATATCATCAATTGATCCTAAAGAACAATTTATTAGGACGTATGATTAAGGGATAACATTATGGTTTTTTGGCGTTCACAAGAAAGTAAAACACCTGATAATATTCGGCAAGAATGGATTCTTGATGGATTTAGAAGTTGCTTAGATGGTTTTTATGTCATCCAAGACGATCAGTTTTATATCTCAGAACGTCTGGTGAATATGTTGGGATATGATATGTCTGATCCCAATTTGTTCTCTGCGCAGTGGTGGGAAAACCTCCTCCATGCGGATGACCGTGAGCGTGCTCTTACCTATATTCAAGAACGACGAGAAGGTAAAAGTAACAAACGCCAAATAGAATATCGACTAAAGCATAAGCAAGGTCATTATTTGTCGTTGCTCATTACATCTCATGTGGCTGATTGTCAGCCTCTCAATAATTATCTGGGAACGGTTGTTAATATTAATTCATATCGTGTTTTACAGGATCAATTAGAACGAACCATCGAAGAAGCTGAAAAAGCATCACAGACTAAATCAAAATTTATCGCGTCATTAAACCACGAACTCAGAACACCGTTGAACGGTGTTATGGGAATGGCCAATTTACTGATGGATACACAACTGGATGAACGTCAACGTCAGTATGTGGAGACAATTCTCACCTCAACGAATATGCTGCTTACTCTTGTGAATGATGTATTGGATGTTTCTAAAATAGCATCAGGAAAATTAGAGATTGAAAAAGTTGAATTTAATCTCATCACCATTCTCTCTAATACTCAAAATATCCTGAAATCACTGACGGTCTCAAAGGGGCTTGATTTCTCGTATGAGGTGGCTCCTGATGTTCCTGTTAATCTGATTGGCGATCAGGTCAGGCTCCAGCAAATATTGGTGAATCTCATTAATAATGCCATTAAATTTACAGATCAAGGTTATGTCAAAGTATTCGTGCAACTCAATTCAACAGACTCTGACCATGTGGTTTTACATTTCCGTGTGAGCGATACCGGTATTGGCATTCCCGCAGAAGTCATCCCTAAGTTATTCCAAGATTTTACACAAGCCAGCGCAGCAACCGTCAGAACTTATGGTGGTACAGGTTTAGGGCTTTCCATCTGTAAGAAACTTGTTGCTTTGATGGGCGGAGATATCGGCGTTCAAAGTAGTATGGATAAAGGTTCAACGTTTTGGTTTACCCTTCCGTTCCCAACGGCAGCAGCTGCCTCTGATCCTACCTTATTGGATCAGAATGTTAATCTGCCTCACCTTAATGTGTTGGTCGCCGAAGATAATATCATTAACCAACAGGTTATTCAGGGGATCTTACAGAATTTAGGGCAGACGGTTACGATTGCAAAAAATGGCGTTGATGCTCTTGCACGGCTTGATCAAGATAAGTTTGATCTCATTTTCATGGATATTAATATGCCTGAAATGGACGGTATCGTTGCAACGCAAAAAATCCGAGGCTTAGATGATAAAAAAGAATTGCCGGTTATTGCTTTTACCGCCGATACAATGACAACGTCTAAACAAGAATTTATGGATATGGGTTTTACGGACGTGGCGAGTAAACCCATTATTAAACAGGAAATTATTGATATCTTGACGCGCTATAGCTCAGCCAAACCTACCTCTGATACGGCGACATTGGAATTGGTTGATTTACCGGCTATTGATCATGGGTATATTAAAAGTCTTTTAAATCAGCTGGGGTCTGAATCGATTAAAAATCTATTGCAGATTTATAAGGTAGATGCGGGTGAACTCATTGGTATGATTGAGCAGGAAAAAGATGTTCAAAAAACCCATAATCTTGCTCATACCTTGGCCGGTATGTCTGAAAATCTTGGGATCAAAGAGGTCGGTAAAACAGCACGATCGATCATGATCAAAACAAAACAAGATAATATTCGTCCGGAAGATTTGGTTTCTGAACTTAAGGTAAACTTTGCCAATTCCTTGGACAATATCGATTCATTTGTAGCCAAATTATAGAGCCTTGTATTAGGATAAAGATAAACTAAAAATCAAGAGGGGTTTTGTATGACCTATCACTTTAATCCGCATATTCTCCGCGAATATGATATTCGAGGAACGATCGGTAAGAACTTATCAACTCAAGATGCTTTGGAAGTTGGGCGTCGCTTTGGAACATGGTTGCGGCAACAAAATGAATCCTTGATTTGCTTAGGCCGCGATGGTCGCTTGTCGTCCCCTGATCTCCATGCCGCATTAACACAGGGACTGCGCGAAGCTGGTGTGACAATTCTTGATATTGGGGTATGTCCAACGCCAATGCTATATTACGCCGTAAAGACAACACCGGCTTTTGCCGGGATTATGATTACGGGGTCTCATAATCCCAAGGATGACAATGGTTTTAAAATAACCTTAAAGACGATACCTTTTTTTGGCCAGTCTATTCGTGATTTGGCGCAACAAGCCTTTATGCAAGCACATAAACTAGGCGATGTCGAGCATATCGATATTCGTGAGTCTTATGTTCAGCGATTGGCTCAAGATTATAGTCCCTCTGGGAAAAGGCTTAAGCTTGCTTGGGATCCGGGAAACGGAGCAGCTGGCGAGATTGTTGAGATGTTGATCCGGTACATTGATGCTGATCACATTGTCATTAACAGCAAAATTGACGGGAATTTCCCGAATCATCACCCGGATCCATCTGTCGATAAGAACTTGGAGCAACTTCGTGCTGTTATTCAAGAGCATCAATGCGATGCCGGTATTGCTTTTGATGGCGATGCTGATCGGATTGGTGTCCTCGATGAACGAGGGCGTTCTTTTATGGGTGATCAGATTTTGATGGTCTTTGCCCAAGAGGTTTTATCCCGCTTGCCAGGAGCCAAGATTATTGGGGATGTTAAGACAAGCCAAGCGTTCTATGAGATGATTCCGGTGTGGGGCGGGCAAGCTTTAATGTGCCGTACAGGGCATTCCTTTGTTAAAATTATGGCTCATGAAGAAAAGGCTGCTCTTGCTGGTGAGGTTAGCGGTCATATTTTCTTTAGTGATCAATATTACGGTTATGACGATGCTGTTTATGCAGCCGTGCGGTTTATTAATATTTTACAAGCATCTGATCAAACGTGTTCTGAGATTTATGACAGTTTACCTGTGTTCTTTTCAACGCCTGAGTTGCGTATTGATTGTCCGGATGACGTTAAATTTTCTGTGATTGAGGCTATGGTTCAGGATTTTAAATCTCGGGGGATAAGTTTTTCTGATATTGACGGACTGCGTTACCAGGATGAGCACGGTTGGTGGCTGATCCGAGCATCCAACACACAACCGGCACTTGTTGGGCGGTGTGAATCAACAACAGCAGAAGGACTCGATGCTTTAAAACAACATTTGGATGAAAATTTATCGAGGCATTTTCAAGGTTGATGCTGCAACCGACCACTTTTTAGGCGATAATATCAGGAACCATTTCAGCTTCGATTTTCGCCATCTGGTCTTTGATGGATAATTTTTCTCTTTTTAAGCGGTGAATTGCCAAATCATCCCTATTGGGCTGCTGAGATAATTGCTCTATCTGAGCATCAAGGTCATTATGCTTTTTTTTGAGGGCATCAAGCTTATGGTGTAAGGCAACAAACGTTTCTGGATCTACGCCCATTCAAACTGCTCCTTATAAGTTGGTTCTAAGCACTCTAACAAAAATATAGGTGAAATAAAACTATTTTCAACACAGCCGTTTGACTTAAGTCCATGAACGCTACACTCACATCATATCCGTACCCGCTGTACGTTTTATCTTTGGTTGCTTGTCCAGTCCCTAACTGAGCCGACTATAGAACGTCTATATCATGGTGCCCGGAGCCGGATTCGAACCAGCGACACAGGGATTTTCAATCCCTTGCTCTACCAACTGAGCTATCCGGGCAAACGCATATACAATGTATAAAAAAAATCACCGGTCTTGTCCAGTGTTTTTTTGGTTGAAGTGTAAATTATTCTTCGGCAACTTGATTCAAGAGAGAGTCAATATCAGATGTATCTTCAATAACCTCTGATTTCTCAACAGATCCGGAATCATTCTCAAGAATAATACCTTCATCCGGTGAAACCTCGGCGTTATCATTTGAGGCTTGAATTGGTGCTGTCACAATCGCAGAACTTGGCGGATTGGCCTCGAGAACCGGTTTCATGAATAAGGCGAATGTTTGAGCGGGAATACGACCACCCGTTGAATTTTTAATCATCGGGGCATTATTGTCATTTCCTGTCCAGATACCGACAACTAAATTCGAGGTATACCCCACAAACCAAGCATCTTTGTCGCCGTTACTGCCTGTTTTCCCGCCGGTTGGAAATGCTGTTTGAGCAGCACGTCCCGTTCCGTGGGCAACAGCATTTTGCAACATACGATTCATGTCACTCAGATTATTCGGTTTAATAACTTGGATCGGATCCGGGTCTTGATGTTGATAAAGGATATCGCCTTTTTTATTGCGAATCTCAATGATTCCATAGGACGTGACAAAATTGCCGTTGTTGGCAAAACTTGCATAGGCTGATGTTAACTCAAGGAGGGTTACTTCCATAGCACCAAGACAGATACTCAGATCCGTAATCATATCACTGGTAATACCAAGTCGGCGTGCAACAGCTGCAATTTTTGCGCCACCGACATGGGCTGCAATGCGTGTTGTCACTGTATTAACAGACTTCTTCAACGCTTCTGCCATACTAATTTCGCCAACAGCGATGTATGTTCTGAAGTTCTTAGGGCTCCATCCGCCAATGCTAAAGGGTTCATCCGAGATCATGGTATCGGGCGTTAACCCGGCTTCGAGTCCGGCCAGATAAACAAACGGTTTAAAGGCAGATCCCGGTTGGCGCAAGGCTTGTGTTGCCCGGTTATAAAGCCCTTTGCCATAGGTCATACCACCGATCATGGCACGAACTGCACCCTGTGGTGTTATCGCAACAAGACCCATTTCCGTTGTTTTAAATTTCTTGCCAAGTTCTTCCATTTTTGCTTTTGTTGCAATCTCTGCTTGTTGTTGCATAAAGGGGTCAAGCGTTGTGATAACAACTAAGTCTTCGTCATAGGATCCAATTAACGCGGGGATTTGCTCATAGATCCAGTCGCCGAAATAAGAGTTACTTTTGATATCCACATAGTTTTCTGTGATCTCATCGTGCTTTTGCTCAAGGGCCTTTTTAGCGGAAGGGATATACCCTGCCTCTTGCATTAAGGTCAGGACAAGTGTTGCCCGTTCATTGGATCTCTCAGGATTGCTTTTGGGTGAATATCTGGACGGTGCTTTAAGAAGCCCTGCAATGGTCGCAGCCTCATAAACGGTTAGGTATTTTGCAGGTTTATGGTAGTATTTTTGCGCTGCAGCCTCGATCCCAAAAGTTCCGGCACCAAAGTAAACGCGGTTCAAATACATGGTCATGATTTGGTCTTTGGTGAACTTTAACTCCAACCACACGGCCAGGATAACTTCCTGGATTTTCCGTCGGAAAGATCGATCATGAACGGAATATTTTCCCTGATTTTGTAAGAAATTTTTAGCAAGCTGCTGCGTTACGGTTGACCCGCCTTGAACGACACGACCGGCTCGATAGTTCGTATAGGCTGCACGGAAAAGACCAATAACATCAACGCCAAAATGGCTATAAAAACGCCGATCTTCCACGGCCATCAGGGCTTGTGGAACATAAGGCGGCAGGTCATTGAGCTTGACCATTTCCTCAAATAAATCACCATACGTTCCGACCACCGTTCCGTCTTGCGCTTGGATTGTAACCCCCGGTTTACGAGAGCTAATCATCAATTGATCAACATCCGGCAGATCATAACTAAACCAAAGAATGGCTAGGACACCGAACGAAAAGATCCAAGCACCCAGTGTTACAAAGAGTTTAAAGATTGCCCAGCGAATTGAGATTTTATTCCGAGATTTCTTTTTTTCTGTTTTTTTCTTGGGTGTGAGCAGACTCAATAACATCTTAACCCAAGAGGTTGATCCTTTTGGGGATTTAGAAGGCTTTGTTGACCGTCGTTCTGACGTATATAATTTCGGTGGGCGTTCTGCCACGATCGTTCTGCCAAATAGAATACTTCTTGATTCATTTTATAACTGAAGTTAAGCAGAGTGACAATAAAAAACCCTTTAATAATCGGTAAAGATCAGGCGTTGTTGTAAAAAAACATAATATAAAACAAGGGACTATACAAGATTAGGGCTTAGTAATAAGCTTTAGAGTATGGAAAGAACAGGAAAATTTAGTGGATCTAGCCTTCCTACGGTCTAACGACTTCAGTCAGCAGTCCGGATGGCGGAGAGGGTGGGATTCGAACCCACGGTACGTTTGCACGCACAACGGTTTTCGAGACCGCCCCGTTCGACCGCTCCGGCACCTCTCCAATGAGGTTTAGTATAATCATGCTTGTTTTTGAATACAAGAAAATTTGACCGGTATCTCTTAGGCGTGTAAGATGGGGTATCGATTTAAAAAACGAAAAAAAATGACATCACTTTATAAGCGCGGCCTTATTGTCTGGTTTGTTGCGGTTTCCTATTATCTTTACCAATATCTGATTCGGGTATCCCCCAGCGTCATGGTTGATGATCTGATGTTTGCTTTTACACTGGACGCTAAATGGTTAGGCTATTTGGTGGCAACGACTACGTTTTTCTATGCTTTGGCGCAGGTGCCTGTTGGTGTGTTGTCGGATCTATTTGGGGCACGCAGGCTTATCCTATATTCCCTTGTTGCCTGTGTGCTTGGGGTTGGGGCTGTGGCCATGACAGACAGTTTGCTTGTGGCTTTTGTTGGGCGTGCTTTGATTGGTGTCGGCAGTGCTGCCGGGTTTATCTGCGTCAGTAAGATTGCAAGCGACTGGTTCCCTGTTTCGCAAAAGGCTACGTGGTTTGCCTTGACAATTTTAATGGGAACAGCCGGGGCAATCTTAGGGTATGCGCCCTTGGCAAAATTGACAGATACAGTCGGTTGGCAGACAGCCTTGTGGTATTTGACAATCCTGGGAGGGATTGTGTTCATCGTGAATGTCTTATTCCTTAAAAACCGAGACGTTGAGAACATTCAGGTTTTGTCGAGGGCAGAAATCAGTCAGCAAATTAAAGATGTTCTCAAAAGTCGATTTGCGTGGATGTATGCGATTACAGCATTGGGAATGTATTTGCCGATTTCTGTTTTTGCGGACTTGTGGGGTGTTCCGTTCTTGACGCTCAAATATGGATTGGCTAAGGATGTGGCCGCAACGATTTTGTCTTGGGCTTATGTGGGGACATGTGGTGGTGTGATTTTTGTGGCGATGGTCAGCAATATCCTGAAAGGGGTGCGTCTGATGATTGGCCTTGCTGCGGCTTTGGTGACAATTTTGATCTCTGTGATTGTTTATGCCCCTGAGTTGTCGCAGACGACGTTGTCGTTTTTGCTTGTGACATTAGGGGTTGTGGTCGGGGCAGAAATTTTGTGTTTTTCCAAGGCCTGTCAGGAAAATGATATTCGTGTTGCTGCAACAGTCACGGGATTTTTGAATTTTATTGTGACGCTGGGGGCTGCTTTTGTGCAACAGCTTGTCGGATGGTTGATCAAGATCTTGTGGGATGGCCGGATGGCTGATAACGGATTGCCACTTTATCGGGTTGAAGATTATCAACAGGCTATGCTGATTGTGATTTTTGTTTCCTTGACTTCCTTTGTCTTGGCGTTTTTCTTGCCTGATAAAAATCCAGATTATTTGAGGCAAGAGAGCACATGATACTTGTAGAAAATTTCTAGGTGTGCTAATTGATTCAATAAAGGTTTGTTAAAATTTTTGGAAAGTTCGGATGACACAAGTGCCATTTTCAGGAAAGCTGACCTCCCTGGCGGGGAGATATGCAAAGACGCTGTTCGATTTGGCACAGGACTCTGGAAAACTGACTGAAATTTATCAGGAATTGACAAGGCTATGTCAGTTAGTTTCTGACAATGCTGATTTGTTGGGCGTTATTCGCTCGCCGGCTCTGACCCGTGCAGAGCATCAAGTTATTTTCC
Source organism: Candidatus Paracaedibacteraceae bacterium (assembly GCA_019636035.1). Taxonomy (GTDB): domain Bacteria; phylum Pseudomonadota; class Alphaproteobacteria; order Paracaedibacterales; family Paracaedibacteraceae; genus Paracaedibacter. Next base: position 310,861 of record JAHBYI010000001.1, on the reverse strand, counting down.
AAACGTTGAGTGAAAAGCTTAAGCTAAGCAAAATCCTGTCGAGTTTTCTGGATGTGCTTGCGGGAAATCGTCGTCTTGGCCTTATTTTTGATATCCAAGGGATTTTTCAGGACATGGTTGATGCCATTGAGGGGTTGACGCATGTTGAGGTTACGTCATCGCATACTTTGACGGCGGATCAGCAAGCAACTATCCAAAAATTATTATCGGACTATACAGCTGGAACTGTGGCTGTGACTTATCTTTTAAATCCCGATCTTTTAGGCGGGATTCTTGTGCGTATGGGCAATCAGGTTATTGACCTGAGTCTTGCTACAAAACTTCAAAACCTAGCCACTGCGATGAAAGGACGTGCCTAATGGAACTAAAGGCTGCAGAAATATCCGCTATTTTAAAACAAAAAATTAGTGACTTTGACTCGAAAGTTGATGTTGCTGAATCCGGCCGTGTGCTGTCTGTTGGTGATAGTATCGCCCGTGTGTATGGGTTAGACAATATTCAAGCCGGTGAGTTGGTGCAATTCTCGTCCGGTGCTGTTGGCATGGCGTTAAACCTAGAGACAGACAATGTTGGTGTCGTTATTTTTGGCTCCGACCAACATATCCGTGAAGGCGATACGGTTAAACGGACTCAGGAAATTGTTGATGTCCCTGCTGGTAAAGGATTGCTGGGGCGTGTTGTTGATGCGCTGGGGAATCCGATTGATGGGAAGGGCGATATCCAAGGTGAAGAACGTCGCCTTGTTGAGGTGAAGGCTCCGGGGATCATTAAACGTAAGTCTGTTCATGAACCGATGCAGACCGGAATTAAGGCGATTGACACATTGGTTCCTGTGGGGCGTGGTCAACGCGAGTTGATCATTGGCGATCGCCAAACAGGAAAAACAACCATTGCGATTGACACGATTATCAATCAAAAAGAAGCGAATCAGGGGAAAGACGAAAGTCAGAAACTGTACTGTATTTATGTGGCAATCGGGCAAAAACGATCTTCGGTTGCTCGTATTGTTAAGACGTTGCAGGATGCGGGTGCAATGGACTACACCATTGTTGTGGCGGCTACGGCATCGGATGCAGCCCCCATGCAGTACTTAGCCCCTTATGTTGGATGTGCGATGGGTGAATATTTCCGCGATAACGGGATGCACGCTCTCATTATTTATGATGATTTGTCTAAGCATGCTCAGGCTTATCGTCAAATGTCTTTGTTGTTGCGTCGCCCGCCGGGACGCGAAGCTTATCCCGGGGATGTTTTCTATTTGCACTCACGACTTTTGGAGAGAGCTGCAAAGTTGGATGACGCCTATGGTGCGGGATCTTTGACGGCTTTGCCAATCATTGAAACGCAGGCCGGTGACGTCTCGGCTTATATTCCGACAAACGTAATTTCCATTACGGACGGACAAATTTTCTTGGAAACAGAGTTGTTCTTTAAGGGAATTCGCCCCGCCATTAACGTTGGTCTATCCGTTAGCCGTGTGGGTTCTGCGGCTCAGACTAAGGCGATGAAGCAGGTGGCCGGTAAAATCAAGCTAGAGTTGGCGCAGTACCGTGAAATGGCGTCTTTTGCTCAGTTTGCCTCGGATTTGGATGCGTCAACGCAGAAACTTTTGGCGCGTGGTGCGCGTCTGACTGAATTGTTGAAGCAAGCGCAGTATTCGCCTTTGAGTGTTGGTGAGCAAGTTGTTTCTATTTTTGCGGGTGTTCGTGGTTACCTTGATACGATCGATGCCAAGTATGTCAGTCGCTTTGAAAAAGAGTACTTATCAGCCTTAAAAATTGAGCATCCTAAGTTAATTTCTGATGTGAATAAGACAGGTAAGTTAACCGAAGATCAAGAAGAACTGCTTAAGGACTTTGCTCATAAGTTTGCTAAGAACTTTGCGGTTTAAAGGAAGGGGGAACCGATGCCGAGTTTAAAAGACTTACGGCTCAGGATCAAAAGCGTTAAGTCAACGCAAAAGATTACCTCAGCCATGAAGATGGTTGCCGCTGCCAAGTTGCGTAAGGCTCAGGAAAAAGCTGAGGCTGCAAGACCCTATGCTTTGGGGTTGGAACGACTTTTGGTGAATGCTTTGGCTCAGCAACCGGACATGATGCGCCCACCTCTGTTGATGACGGGAAATCCTGATAATCCGATCCATTTGATTGTGGTTGTCACATCAGATCGTGGATTGTGTGGTGGATTTAACGTTAACATAACGCGAGACGTTCGGCATTTAGTCAAGCGGTTGCAGGAAAATGATGTCCCTGTCAGGATTTTGTGTGTCGGTCGCAAGGGGCGTGATCTGTTGCGCCGTGATTTTGGTGACTTGATCCTTGAGACCATTACGGATGTTGGTCGCAAGGGAATCACGATGGAAGAGTCAGAGCGGGTTTGCCAGAAACTGCAAGAATTGCTCGACTATGACATTTGTGGCGGTATGACGGTTGTCTATAGTGTGTTTAAGTCTGCGTTGAGTCAAGAAGTGGCGCGTCGCCAGCTGATTCCGATTCCGATAGAAGGCAAAAGCGATAGGGGGTTATTTGAATTTGAGCCAAGTCAAGAAGAGTTGATTGATCGGCTTGTGCCAAAGAACTTTGCCGTGCAGATGTATCAGATTTTGATTGAGACGAATGCGAGTGAGCAAGGGGCGCGAATGACGGCTATGGATAATGCAACTCGGAATGCTCGGGATGTGATTAAGCGTCTTGAGTTGAACTATAACCGAACGCGTCAGGCATACATTACAAAAGAATTAATTGAAATTATTTCCGGTGCAGAAGCACTTTAATAAGGTTGAGAGGATAAATATGTCAACACGAAAATTACAAGCGATAGATGGCGGCAAAAATGTGGGACGAATCACCCAGATTATTGGTGCGGTGATCGACATTCACTTTGCCGACAAGCTTCCTGACATCTTGAATGCGCTGCACATTAAGCGTGACGATGGCTCAATTTTGGTTTTGGAAGTAGCACAGCATCTTGGTGAAAATGTTGTTCGAACCATTGCTATGGACTCAACAGAGGGCTTAACGCGAGGTGTTGAGGTTTTTGATACCGGAGAGCCGATTAAAGTGCCTGTTGGGCCGGAAACCTTGGGACGAATCATTAACGTTATCGGTGAAGCTGTTGATGAACGTGGCGAAATCAAAGCCTCGGCCATGTTGCCAATCCATCGTGAAGCTCCTGCTTTTGTGGATCAATCAACGGATACGCAAATCTTGGTTACCGGAATTAAGGTTATTGACTTGCTAACGCCGTATCCACGGGGTGGTAAGATTGGTTTGTTCGGTGGTGCGGGTGTTGGTAAAACCGTTTTGATTATGGAGTTGATCAATAACGTGGCCAAGGCACACGGTGGTTACTCTGTGTTTGCCGGTGTGGGAGAGCGTACCCGTGAAGGGAACGACTTGTACCGTGAAATGATCGAATCCGGCGTGGTTGACCTTGAAGGAAACAAATCAAAAGCAGCTTTGGTTTATGGTCAGATGAATGAACCACCTGGGGCACGTGCCCGTGTTGCCTTGACAGGGTTGACTATGGCTGAATATTTCCGTGATGAAGAAGGTAAAGATGTTTTGTTCTTCGTAGACAACATTTTCCGTTTCACGCAGGCCGGTTCAGAAGTTTCAGCATTGCTTGGACGTATCCCATCCGCTGTGGGATATCAGCCAACCTTGGGAACTGAGATGGGCGCGTTGCAAGAACGAATCACGACAACAAATCGGGGATCAATCACATCTGTTCAGGCGATTTATGTTCCTGCGGATGACTTAACCGATCCGGCACCGGCAACGTCATTTTCGCACTTGGATGCAACGACGGTTTTGAATCGTCAAATCGCTGAGTTGGGGATTTATCCGGCGGTTGACCCGCTTGACTCGACATCTCGTATTCTTGAGCCTGCTGTTGTTGGTGAGGAGCATTATCAAGTTGCGCGCGATGTTCAACGTGTTCTGCAAACCTACAAATCATTGCAAGATATTATTGCGATCTTGGGGATGGATGAATTATCCGAAGAAGATAAGCTTGTGGTAGCACGAGCCCGTAAGATTCAACGCTTCCTCTCTCAACCATTTCATGTGGCAGAAGTCTTTACCGGATCACCTGGTGTGTTTGTTGCATTGCAAGACACAATTGCCGGATTCCGGGGTATTGTCAATGGAGAGTATGATCATATTCCTGAATCTGCTTTTTATATGGTTGGATCCATTGATGAAGCTTTGGAAAAGGCGCGTAAGATGTCGCTTGAGGCTGCTTAACCAAGAAATCCCCCGGTCGGGGGATTTTCTTTTGAGATAAATGATCCATGAAAATCCTTAATAGAAAACTCAAAGCCTTTTCTTTAATCGAAATTTCAATTGTTTTAATTGTGATTGGTTTAATTACAACGGCAATTTTTAAAGGACAGGACCTCATAGAATCAGCACGGTTACAAGCAACCTTGCAGGAAATGAACCAACTCAAACTGTCTGTGATACACTACCGTGATCAATTTGGGCAATGGCCAGGCAATGATGTACGGGCACAGCAACGCTTTGGCACGGGAGTGAGCAATGGTTCCGGTCGTGGCTTAATTATGGGGAGTGAGTCCGCTCAGGCGTGGATTCATCTCAAGGCAGCAGGATTGATAGAAAATCCTTTGAGTGAAGCAAAGATTGGTGGCCATTACATTATCGCAGGTAATCCATCGGGACTACAGGGAAACTATATTGTTTTATCAGGACATTCTGATGAAATAACGGGAATGCTAACGCCTCAGCAAGCCATGCGCTTGAAAGGGAAGGCAGGGGAAATGCATCCCGGCGAAGGGCAATTGATTATCCAATCAGCATCCGGTCAAAATACAACAGCTTGCTTGACAGGGCAAACCTATAATCTTAAAAGCAACCATCCGAGTTGTATTGTCCTGATGAAGATTTAATCATAAATGTATGATTTTACCCCCCGAAAATTGGGAGTTCCCGTAGGGTTGCAAAAATAGGGCCCATGAGAATAATCATGGTGGCGGGTAAGCAAAAGAGTGCCAGTGGTATTGTCAATAAAACCGGGAGTTTTGCGGCTTTTTCTTCAACAGCAATCAAACGATGTTTTGAAAATTCAGCCGACAGATTGGTCAAGGTTTGGCTGATGGAAACACCATGCTCAATCGCATGAACCAGACCACTGACTAAGAGGTGTGTCATTGGTAAGTTTACTCGATTAACGAAATTTCTCAGGGCTTGGGTGCGATCCGGGATAATTTTAAGCTCAGTTGCAATACGTGAAAACTCTTGAGATAAATCTTTATTGAAAATAGTCATTTCATCTGAAATTTTGCCAAAGGCTTGATCTAGACCGAGGCTCGATCGTGTGCAGATGGCTAACATATCAACGGAAAAAGCAAGGCTGCGCTGTATTCGCCTATATCGACGTTTGATTTTAAAATCCATAATATATTCGAATAACCGAACTGAGATAAACAGGAAGAGGAACAATGTTGCCAATTGGAGAAGAATTGAGGCATAGGCAAATTGAGTCAGGGTCATTAATCCTAAATAAAGGAGAACAGCGGCCGTGACAGCCGCGCAATTGAACAGGAATGTCAAAGAAATCGCATAGGTTGCATCCAATCCGGCTTGTTCAAATTTTAGTCGGTATGCCGTTGATTTATCTCGCACAAAACCGGAAAAATTATTAGCAATATTCTGTTCTAACTTCTTGAGATAACTCACTAAATCCGTTTCACCAAAATTGCCATTCAAGTTGCCATAAGCACTTTTTTGAATCTTGCGAATGCGATAGTTATATTTTTGCAAGACGATGTGTTGAGCGTAAAACCCCATGCCAATAGCTAAGAAGACGACAATCACAAGTAAGGCTATTAAGAGTATTTTGTGTTCCACATTAAACCTCTAACTTTATCATTCGATTGATGATGACCAGAGCCATAATAACCATGACAATTGCAGAAACTAAGAGTTTGCGCCCAAATGAATCATACAAAAGAAATAAAACTTGCTCAGGTTTGAGATGCCATAGAACCGCCATAATCACAGCAGGAAGAGCCGCCAAAACATAACCCGATGTTTTTGCTTCTGATGAAAATACCTTGATTTTCATTCTAAGTTCTTGAGACTTGGACAATGTTGCTAAGATATTCTCAAGAACATCGGCTAAACTTCCGCCTGTTTGTCTTTGGATAACGAGGGTTGTGATAAAAAAGTAATAATCCGGAATATCAACGCGAATAGCAGAGGCGTGAAGAACTTTGTCAAAATCAACACCAAAGTCAATCTCACTATTCATTTGTATAAATTCTTCCTTGAGGGGGGAGTGAATCTCACGAGCAACGATATGAAAGGTCTTGTCAATTTGACTTCCTGCTCTGACGCCACGCAGAATAATCTCAAGTGCCGGGGCTAGTTGCGTTATAATCAAATTCTTGCGCTTGACTTCGCTGCGATTAACCAAGTAATGGGACAGAGCAATGGAGCTTGCTAGGCTGTAGAGAAACGCCGTGTTAAAATCGAGTTTGAAGATAAAAAAGAAGACCATAAAAATGGCAGCCCAAATCAGAAAGAAGATCCCGACGAGCTTATCGAGCGTTTGCTTTAATCCACTGCGCATTAATTTGAGACGGACATAGCCATAGCCGAATCCGTCTTGACTAAGGTATGAGTTGAGTCGTTTTTCGAGTTGTGATTCTTTGAATGCGGCAATCTTATCAGATAAAATATCCAGACTCTTCCCTTGATGGTTTTGAGCGATTGTCTCAATGCGTTTTTCAACGTGTTCTACTTTGGGACGGTGAACAAAGAAGTGGTGATAACCATACGTTGCTATGACTAGAAACAGAACGCCGGAAATGATTTCAACAACACCCATTGATTAAGCTTCCTTTTTTTCAAGGAGCGGGAGCTCACTCGTGAGTCCGGCATCAGTGAATTTTTCAATGATCGTTTCAGAGAGTCCGTGGTAATTAAAAACACCCTCTATACTTGTTTTGCTGGATTCGGTTTGTTTGAAACTGAAGATGTCTCTGACCTTAATTCGATCGCCGTCTAACCCAATAATTTCACTGATTTGGATAACACGACGTTTTCCGTCTCGCATGCGTGAAACTTGAACGACAATGTCAACCGCGTCAATGATATAGGATTTTATGGCGGATGTTGGGAGTTCATGGCCGGACATGACAATCATGTTCTCTAGGCGTGACATGGCTTCTTGAGTGCTGTTCGAGTGAATGGTTGACATGGATCCATCGTGACCTGTGTTCATGGCCTGAATCATGTCAAAGGCTTCTGCTCCGCGACACTCACCAATGATGATTCGATCCGGACGCATACGCAGTGCGTTTTTAACAAGATCTTTAATCTCAACAAGTCCTTGGCCTTCGATGTTCGCAGGGCGACTTTCGAGGCGGACAACGTGTGGTTGTTGTAGTTTGAGTTCTGCTGCGTCTTCAATCGTTACAACCCGTTCTTTGGGGTTGATTTGCGCAGATAACGCGTTCAGGAGGGTTGTCTTCCCCGACCCTGTTCCGCCGGCAACAATAATGTTCAGTCGGCTGTGGGCAGCCATAGCCAAGAACAAATGTATTTTTTTAGATATACTTCCGAACTTCACCATATCATTGAGGTGTATGGTTGTTTGCGAAAATTTGCGAATCGAAATTGATGGGCCATTCAAGGCAAGCGGCGGAATGATGATATTGACACGACTACCATCTTTTAAACGTGCATCCACCATGGGGCTGGATTCATCAATACGGCGTCCAACTTGGTTGGCAATACGTTGAGCAACTTGGAGAACGTGCCGTTCATTACGGAACTTAACGTCTGTTTGTTGTAACAAGCCCTTGCGTTCAATAAAAACCTTATCCGGGCTATTGATCATAATGTCGTTAATTGTCGGATCGTTGATCAATGCTTCGAGGGGGCCGAGCCCAACCATGTCATTGATGATGTCCTCAACCATATATTGTAATTCTTTGTGGTTGATTTGAAGTCTAAACTCTTCGGTGTATTCAAAAATATAACGCTCAATCTCGCGGCGCAACTCTGGCCTTGCCATTTTAGCGGCAGCATTCAAATCGATATGTTTGATCAGAAGATCGAATATTTTTTCTTTGAATTGCGCAACAGCAGGGGCGTCAGAGACAAGTTTAGTTTTGTATAAATCTTCGGTATTCAGGTCGTTAACTAACTTGATTTTACTTTCTTCGTTTTTACGAGAAGCATTAATTTCTGCCAGATCTTTTTTGCCAAAACGTTTGTGCTTCATTGTTTTGCCCCTAACCTTTACCCAGTAATTTCTTCAACACACCGCCTGTTGAACCGGACCCCGAAGCAGATTTGGCCTGAATACCGAGAATGATTTTGCCCAGATCTTTGAGGCCGTCGGCCATAACACCTTTTCCATTAAGAATTAACGGTTCCCCGTCGGTCAGGGCTTGCATAGGATAAACCCCGTCAAAGGGTATCTCTAAGGATATTTGGCGTTGTAATGTTTCTTCGAATGTTGCTTTGTCAACATAGCCGTTTTTAAAGAGTTTTGTTTGGTTGGCTATAAAGATGATGCCATGGTTTAAGTTGGGGAATGTTTTTGCTAATTGTGAGATGCGGCAACAATCCTTTAAGCTTGCCATTGAATAGTCACAAACGACGATCAACTGTGTTGATTTAGAGAGGACATTGGTCACAAGTTGTGTTGAGAAATGCCTCGGGAGATCAATCAGCGTATAGTGGAATTGTGGGGCAATGAAATTGAACAAAGCTTCGATGGCATCAGGTTTCATATCAGGTTTATCTGTTAAGCTGAGCTCTGAGCATAAAACACCAAGTCGTTCATTGTAAAAAGTCATGTAACGTTCAACAAGAACCTTATCGATACGATCAGGAGATTCAAATAATTGCGAGAATCCATCTGATGTTTCAATGTCAAGATATTGCGGGAAAGTGCCTGAGTGCATATCCATATCCAACATACAAACGCGTTTGTCGTAATTATTCGATAAAAGAACACCAAGGTTGGTGACGATACTTGAGACGCCAATACCACCCCGAGCCCCCATAACGGAGACGATTTTTCCTGATTTCAATCCGGTAGAAGAGAGGGTTTCTCCTTGGTTGATGATTTCTTCGATCCCTTTGAGAAGAATGGACTCTAAGAGAGGTTTGACGTAGTAATCACGAATCCCCATTTTCATCAAATTTCTGAACAGTCCTACGTCATTTTTATCACCGATGACGATAACCTCAACACGAGGCTCGCAGATTTCTGCAAGACTCGCCATATCAGAGAGAACCATCGATGATTTTGAGACGTCAACCAGAATAATATCAGGAGAGCGTTGCCCTTTGAGGTGCTCAAGGGCGTAGGCGATACCGCCATCATAGATTTCGGCGTTAATGCCGTGATCTTTAAAGGCAATTGACTGAAGAATTGTCTTCGATTCCTCATCGTTAACATAGCAGACTAACTGTTGGATGGGGGTGGATTGTATGTCAGACATCGTGTTTACCTCTAATTCGAATTGCCACTTTCAGTCGTGACTGATTTAACGGTTTTCAGTTCTTTCGTTTTATCTTTTTGATAATCCTTAACAGCATTAAGTTTCATCGAAGAGTCACGATCCTTCAATTTCTTGCCCTCAATCAGATCGCTTTTATCTGCAACGAGGACGGCGTGATTATAAGCATTAGCGCAACCAAAATCAGGCGTTCCATCTGGGGCTTCCTTGTCATTTATTTTTGAATTCCAGTTTGGGCATTTGTTGGGGGCAACTTGGTTTTTGTCAAAGGTAATAATGATTGTATTGTCTTTGAGTTGACCAAAACGTGATTCTTTCCAATGGTAGAACTTGATGTGTTTCCCTCTGATCCCTTTGCGTGTCATATAGGTTTTAACCTTTTTGAGTCGGGCTTGCTGTACGGATGTTAAGGGGGTTAACTCTGTTGAGTCCGTAAAAACACGAGCATAAATGCTATCCAGCTGATCAAATGTGCTTAACTGATCTTGAATAGCAGTTTTGTGCTCTTGGGTTAAGTGAGTGTTCCGGCGATCAAAACCAAGCTCAACGATTTTCCCCTCACGGTTAAGATCACTCCGCCATTCGACATGATGATCTCGACGATCCGGCATATTGGAGCAAGCAATAAGGGTCGCAGACGTTAAGAAGATAGCTGTAATATTTTTCATGGGGTTCTCTCCTTAATCTTCCAGATTGAATCCGGCATCACCATAGAGCGGATCTGCTTTGATCATGTTAACGTTGTCCGCATCAACATTGGGTCGGTTTAACCTTTTGTATAGCAGTGCTTCTAGGGCAGAGGCTTGATGTAGGTTGTCTGTTGGTAATTTCAGTGCATTCGGATCAGATGTCGGCTTAACGATATAAGGGGTGACAATAACCACAAGCTCTGACTGATTGCGCTGGAAACTAGATGATTTAAACAAGGCACCGATCAGGGGTATATCGGCAATACCCGGAAGATCTGAGTAATTGTTAACAAGGCTGGATGAAATGAGACCTGCAATTGCAAGCCCTTGTCCGCTACCAAGTTCAACAGCTGTCTCAACAACACTCGTCTTGATCCCCGGTAGGGTGACGGTTGAGTTGTTACCAACAAGGAAACTGAGAGAGTTTTCTTTATCCAGTTCACTAACTTCCGGGCGAACTTTCAGGAAGATTTGATCAGAAGATAAAACTGTTGGTGTAAAGGATAGGCTAATACCAAATTTTTTGAATTCGATGGTAATATTTTGGTTCTGAGGAACAGGATAAGGGAACTCACCACCAACCAAGAAGCTGGCTGTTTCACCGGATGTGGTGATTAAATTCGGTTCAGCCAAGACGGTTCCTAACCCTTCTGAGTTGAGTGCGTCCAGCAGTGCTGAGTAGTTACCGTGGCTTCCGTCTCTATATTGAGCACCAATAGCCCCAGGGGTAACATCACCAATGCTTGTGGCTCTGGAAAAAGATCCACTTGAGAAGGGGGTACGGCCATTAAAGATACCATAGGTTAGATTGCTTCCGTTGATAATCGATGACCAGTTAATTGCAAAGCTATTCAAAACACTTCTTTTGACTTCGGCAACTTTAACTTTCAAAAGAACTTGTGTTGATGTATTAATCGATGCCATGTTACGAACGTTTTGCCCTTTTTGAACATAATCTGAAGCAAGTGTTTCAAGTTTTTGTGAGACTGCGGGCGATGAGGCTTCGCCTTTCATCACGATACTTGACGGTGTTGAATCAAACTTAATATTCTCATTGGGAAATATTTCTTTTGCTGTATTTTGCAATTGCGTCAAATCTTTACGGACTTGAACGTTAAGTTTGGCAATGGGTTTGTATTGGTGGTTTGTGACTACAATTGTTGTATTTCCGGGTTCCTTACCGAGAATATTAACCCCGGATCCACCGCTGACTTGAACGTCTGCAATTTTGGGGTTAGCTACAAAAATCTCCTTGATTTGATCGTTCATTTCAATGAGTTTTGATGCATTTTCTTCGACAACAACGGTTTGATCAGCGTGGGTCTGATCTGCATAGGCAGATAAGAAAGGAACAATCGCTAGAATTAGGGTTTGTATCATCTTCATTTCTTGTTCCCTTTCTTATGATAAACTTCTGGGGGCTAAATCATTCGCATCAAATGATTGCTGTGATTTTTCTGTGCCACGATAGATCTGTACAACTTGTGGTTCAGGTGGTCGATTTGTTTTTTCAGCGATCGTTTTGACTTTTCCACTGGGTTCTTCTTTTGAGAAAACACTGTGCATACTGACGACAACTTGGCCATCACGAATCGATGCGGCTAAGTTTTCTGCTTGGTCAGAGCTAACCTCAAGCGTAATGCTTTTGGGGAGAGTAGAGCGATTCTCAGCGTCATTATCATTTCTGATCGATTTATCAACAGCAAGGACTCTGACACTTTGTAAGATTGTTTCGCCAAAATAATCACTTTGATTTCCTGCGGCTCTTTTAGGCAAAATGATGTCAATGATGTCGCCCGGAGAAATTATTGTCGGGGCATTGGCAAGTTTACTATATGGGACAGCGACAGCTCTCATACCGTCTTTGATAACGGCAGAGAGCGAACTGCGCCCATGAGTATCAAGCAAGTCGTTTTGATTGATAATGTCCCCCTTGAGGATCAATTTCTTTGCAACAGAATTATTCAGCTGTTGTATTAAAGTTGTGTCTGTTTTCTGGATATAGCTTTCTTTTAACTCATCTTTTGAGATCTTTTTCCAAGCAGCTTTGGTTGTATCGAGAATTCCACCATTTTGTATATCCACAGCAGCAATCATAATTTCAGATGTTGTTACTGTTGCTGGTTTTTTATCAACTTTTATGGATATGACGATAATGAGCAGGATGCTGATTATGGCAACAAAGAAGAATAAAGATTTAGAGCTTTTGCGTTTCATGATAGGGCTCCGATATTAATGAGGCAGATATAAACTAAAGCTAAGGCGATTGCGATTCCATAGGGGATGGGGGTTTTTAATTTTTCCGAGGCATAGGATGGAACAAAATCAGCTTTGTAATAATCAGCCAAAATAGGAACACGATCCATAAGAGGACGTGTTCCGGTGATCACTTTTGTTCGAATCATATCGATGGAAAAAGCAAGTGTGACAAAGGTTAGTGCGAGAAAACCACCCAGTAATGCCATAACTAAAATCATGGCAGGAATATGCTCTGGCGCAACCCACAGCGAGGCAACGCTCAAAAGTTTTGCATCTCCTGCTCCCATCCAACCAAAATGATTGCAGACAAAGCCAACAGCAAGGAGTACAAAACTGATCCCAAGTGTAAGAAGGATTGTGTTGTTGGGGACAAAGAAGACAAAGTAGGGGATCGCAAGAACACAGAGTGCTAAAACCAGACTGTTGGGAATCTTATAAAACATAAAGTCGTATAAAGCCGCAACAAGGCTAATTGCCATAACGAGAATGAGAATAACGGACACTGGTTTGATCTCCATGAGATAGGTATATTCAGCTTAATTCCAGTATCACGTGACAAAGGTTAATAAAATATTTAAAACAAATTATTTATAAAATATGTTAAATTAATTCAATATTGATGTGGGCTAATCGAGAGATTCTCCCAGAAAAGAGGATGAAATGGTTAACAAAGCGTTTATAAAAATAGGAACCCTGGCAAGTCTATCTTTAATCGTTATGGGATGTTCTGGTCCGCAGCAAAACGCTGAGTCGCCCGAGGCACTTGGCCGTGTTGCAGATTCATTGTATGAGTCGGGCGATAACGAAACATCATCTCGACTCTATCAGCAAATTTTAGAGATGGATCCTAATAATGAAAAGGCAAAGAAAAAACTGGGAAAAACACTCCGTCATTCAAAAGATCCAAATGAGGTTGTGCAGTATTACAGAGATCAATTGCGTAAAACTCCTGATTCGACTGATTTAACGGAACAATTAGCAAAGGCTTATGTTAATGCGAATAACGGTTCAGAAGCGTTGAAGTTATATCAGAAACTCGATAAGCAAAAAAGTAATGATCCATGGATTATTAATGGGTTAGGGGTCTCATCCGATCTATTGCAGCACCATGACGATGCTATTACCTATTATGATCGAGCCCTCTCTTTATCCCCGAGTAATAAGCGTATTCAATCCAATAAGGGCTTGTCTTTGGCTTTATCTGGGAAAACAAAAGAGGCCATATCTTTGTTGCTTCCTTTGGCCGATAGCCCGCAAGCCAGTGCTAACGTGCGTCATAATTTGGCCGTTGCTTATGCTTTGGATGGTCAAAAAGATAAGGCAAAGGCTTATTTTGCCCCTGATGTTTCTGCTAAGGATGCCGAGGCGAACCTCAAAAATTACGTCAAATAAATTAAGTCCTTTTATTTTTTGCAAAAACGTCCTATTTTATTAATGTCAGGTGACTGACTATGACGATAAACGGCTTATGGAATAAGCGTTGCGGACCCGGGGGCGGTACCCGGCGTCTCCACCATTTATGGGGACGAAACAGGATCGACGTGCGTAGTAAAGGTAAGTTTTTCGTTCGGTGTGCGCCGCCGCTATCGGGCAAATTTTATAGATGCCAACTCAAACAAGGCACCTGTAGCTAACTTTAACCGCGCTTCTGCTGCGGTAGCTGCTTAATCTCTTAGCAATAGCGGATATTAAGTACTTTAGTTAGTCGCGGTTCGGGGGCACCGGGCAACAGAAGCCCCCACTGAATTGACTATAGAAAGGATAATATCCGTGAGTAAGACACCGACCTTTGACTATGAGACCCTTGTTCAGGAATCTTTACGTAATGTTATCAAAGAAGCCCTAACGATGGCGGCCAAGGATGGATTGCCGGGTAAGCATCATTTCTATATTTCCTTTAAGACAGATTATCCGGGTGTTGATATTCCGGATTATTTGTTAGAAGAATATCCTGAAGATATTACAATTGTGTTGCAGTATGAATTTTGGGATCTTGAGGTTCATAACGATACTTTCAGTGTCACGCTTTGTTTTAACGACGTACATGAGCGGTTGAATGTACCGTTTGGTGCTGTTGTGAGTTTTGTGGATCCATCCGTTAAATTTGGTCTCCAGTTTGCTCCGGCAGAAGTTGATGAAGATGCAGAACTCGTTCAACTCGATCGGAAAAAAAGATCATCAAAAGAGCCTATTGCTTCTGTTGAAAGTGATGGGTCGAATGTTGTGACATTGGATGCGTTTCGCCGGAAATAGGGGATAGCCGATCCATTTAACCTTGCTATGCGTTGCATCGTCTCTCGTGTACTATACCCAACCAAACTGAAGAAGTCGAAATTATGGCAAGTAGATATGCGTCGACTGCTTCAGTTTGGTTGGGTATTATGTACACGTCGCTCCTCGCGCCTGTACCCGTATGAAATGGTTCTAGCTATATATACTCTAAACAAAATAAAACAGCTACAGATCTGAGATTAGAAAGAGGTTGTCTAAAGAGCAACCTGTTTTACGTCTTAATTTTTTTGCTTGAGCCCATTTTTTCTCAATTGGATTGAGATCCGGGGAATATGGAGGCAAAAATAATAATTGATGACCGTAATCTGTTAACATTTCAGGTATACGCGGGCTTTTGTGAAATGCTGCATTGTCCATAATCACGACGCTTTTAGGGGGTAATTTTGGGATTAAATCTTGTTCCACCCATGCGTTAAAAACTTCTGTATTCACGCTGCCCGTCAGTAACGTGACCGTTAGTAAAATTCCTTGGCACAAAGCCCCGATTGCATTCGTTCTTCCTTTTGCTCCCCAATCCTGAACACCATAGCATTTGGATCCCTTCAATGAATATCCATGGGTGCGTGGCATATCATGGGCAAACCCACTTTCATCAATAAACACAAGAGGGATCTTCTCTTTTTTTAATCCTTCAATTTGTTGGCAAAAAATAGACCGTCTTTCGGGGGTCGCCCTCGGGTGATTTAGAGTTTTTTTTATAGGTGACGCCCAATCGTTTAAGGGCATAGTAAATGCACATTTGACTAACTTTGAATCGTTCTGCTCGTTCGTATTGGTAAGAATCGGGATATTTTTCCACATCCTGTTTCAAGAGTTCCATGTCAATAGATGTTGCTGGTTTATTACGGCTTAATAGGGGCTCTAATCTTCGGTGCCATCTTACTAATGTTGTTTTTCCTATTCCAAAACGTTTTGCCGTTTCTTCATAGGTAAAATCTTCTTCTGCCTTTATCTTTAATACTTTGATGCGAAAATCTATCGAATACGTCATTTAGAAAAACCCCATTACCTTTTTCTAAAATTATAGCCTTTTTATTTTGTTTTGACTATATGTACGCATCTCAGTTAACTGTATCAAACTTAACTGAAACGACTATAAATTAGTGGGGTGGCTACACCCTTACTTTTTAATAACCTTAGCAAATTCTTGCAGGCGTTCTTGAACCAGACCAAAGACGCTTTCTTTCGGGTATTTGTCCCCTTTTTCCGGTTTTCCGGCTTCATGTCCCATCAGGAAACCAATGGCTTCTTCGATAGTCTCGACTGTCCAGATATGAAATTTACCGGCCTTGATCGCATCGGATATTTCGTCACGCAAGATGATATGCTCTGCATTGGATGCAGGAATAACGACGCCTTGTGAGCTGGTCAGGCCTCGGAATTTACAGACTCGAAAGAATCCTTCAATCTTATGGTTTAGACCACCAACAGCCTGGACTTGACCGAATTGGTTAATAGATCCGGTGACGGCAATATCTTGGCGAACTTTGATGCCGGACAGAGATGAGAGGATGGCGATAAGCTCTGCTACAGATGCGCTATCTCCTTCGATTTCCTCATAGCTTTGCTCAAACGTTAAGGAACACGAAAAAGAGACGGGCTGTTTTTGTGAGAACTTACCTTTTAAGTAGCCATCTAAAATCATCGCGCCCTTTTGTTGAATGGGGCCTGCCATTTCTGTTAAGCGTTCGATGTTGATGATTCCTTCTTCACCGGCATAGGTGCGCGCTGAAATACGATTGGGCAAGCCATAATAATGATCACCTGTTGATAAAACGGAAAGTCCATTGACGATCCCCAGTTTTTTGCCATGGGTCTCTATCAGAACAACATCTCTCTCTATTTCACGGTGGGTGCGGTCTTCAACGCCTGCGGTTCGAAGTCGACGATGCATCAGAGCCTGCTTAATATGATGGGCTTTTGTTATTTTTCCCGATTCATCCATTGCAATTTCATTTGCTTCATTAATAATATCTGCAATGAGTTCAAATTTTGAGGAAAGCCACTCTCGATTGTTAATCCAGCGAGAACTGTAACCAAGAAGAGCCTGAACAGCCTCTTTATCCAGATCGATGTTGGAATGTTTGAGGGAAATCTGTCGGAAGAGGCGAGTGCAAACGCTAATATTTTGGGCATTTGCCGGAAGATCAGGTTCAATATCAGCCTTGATTTTGAAATAGGTCTTAAATTCAGGATCCAGATAAAAGAAATTATAAAACCAGACCGGTGCGCCAACAATAAAGATTTGAACATCAAGGGGAATCGGTTTGGGATCAGGGGCATCCAGCATCGGGAGTGAATTTTCACGATGGAATTCTTCGATACGGATTTGTTTGTCGCGTAGGGCTGTTTTAAGGGCTGTCCATAATGTCATATCCTGTGCAAGAGCTTCTGCACGGAGCACCAGGATACCACCATTTGCCTTATGAAGATTGCCGGGGCGAATCATCGTGAAATCTGTGGTGTACCCTGAAGGGCCTGCCTTGTATTTGATGCAACCGAACACACTTTCATAGGTTGGTGCCGGGTCTAGAATCAGAGGAGCATGCAAAGCATTTTTATTATTTACAAGAACGTTGACAGCATAGCGATCCCTGATATCCTCAAGCTGAGACGGATTTGTTTCATCGATAATGAACTCATCAACATGGTGGATAATGTCGTCATGGAGTGTATCAATCCACTTACCCAGGTATTTGTCATAAACCTTGCGGAAGGGGGTGAGTATCGGTTTGAGTGTTTTTTCAGCTTCCTGAATCTTGAGCTCTTGGATTTTTTCAGTTAATTCGCGCCCTTGGAAATGAGCAAGAGAGGTTATTTCACCCAGCTGCTCTTTGATCGATTGGACATCTTCAGGAGTAAAGTCTTCTGAGTGCTTGTTGTCACAATCATCCTCTTGGAGTGTTGATATGGTAAATTCGTCGTCTTCTGTCTCAACTTTTAACCCTTTTGATTGAGCAAATTTTTGAACTTCTTCGATCCGCTCTTGGATCATATCTTCAAGATCTGCTGTTAGGCTGTTCACTTCTGAAGCGAAAGAACCAGTTGTCAGAGTTTTGTTAAATAAATCAATAGTTGCTTCAACAACATCGTTTAGTGCTTTTTTAAGTTTAACTGACTGCCCCCGTGGCAGTTGGACGGGGATCGGACGATAGTTGGTCTCAAAGTTATTGAGATAGACCCAGTCAAGGCAGGGGGGAATTCTTTTGGTATAGTCTTCGAGATATTGCATGGTGGCAGGCATGCGGGCACTGCGATCACCGCCGATAACAAAGACATTGGCACCGTATTTTCGCATTTTGAGTGCTGTTGAAATCGCTGTTCCGGCGCGAGAATGGGATGTTAAGTCGAAATAAGTAACATCAGTTGGATCTATGGTTAGATCCTCTTGCTTTATTGGAAATTTAGGAAGAGAGACATCTGCATAAGACAGAGTTTTGGTTGCCATAAGGACATCCTGCCATGATTAACTATATCTAAATTGTAAGATTAATTTTATTGATAATCAATAGGGGGTGTTCGGGTTTCCATCTGTATCATACGGATTTGCCGTTATGGATCTTGACATAGGAGACATCGTTGTCCCCATAGGTTGTGCTGCCGATCCGGGCGGTAATGTATACGTCAGAACGCCATGGCAGCCACCGCCGCCCATCCCTGGCATCATTCTCGGCATCATCCCGGGGTGCGGTGTCATCATTCCTGGCATACCACGAGACTGAGAAATCGTATTACAGAATTCGACACCATGGGGAAGCATTGCCGGCATTGCACCGTAGTGTAATTTTGCACAATGCGTATTATAATAGGCCGTGGCGCAGTCCGGATTTTGGGCTGCTTGTTTAGGGGTGCCAAGGCAGCTCACAAGATCGTTTCGACCGGCGTTGGGGTTCCCACATTTTTGAGCATTACACGTGGCAATAGCGTGTACCTTTGAAACGGCACTTGTTAGTTTGCCAAGACCGCTCCCGCCTTTTTGCATGGCAATTTCAGCGAAATGAGCCGCTTGTGAGTAGGCCGGATTATGGGCTAAAGGCCCGTTCAAAAAGATCTTGGCACAGTTAATATTGGTTCGCGCTTTGCCTTCTGTTCCCAGACAATAGTTCGCTTTTTGTGGTGTAAATTGATACTGGTCAGAACATACGGCCTGTGTACATTGTACGGCAGATACGGCGTGGGAAACACCACTTTTGATTTTACTGAGCAAGCCCTTCTTTTTCTGAGGTGTTCCTGTTTTTGGGTCTTGTTGGTGTGTACTTGAAGTTGAGGAACCGCCTTTAATTTTGTTCAACAATCCTGACCCCGGAAAAGCATTTGCCGCCGAGGAGAAAATAAGAAAAGCTAAGATTATTGTTAATCTTGTCATGTTGGATCCAATAAACATCGATTCTATTTTAAGAATACCGTTGTTGGGTAAAGAAACCGTTAAGGTTGCGCAAAAAATAATAAAATTTTGCTGAAAATGCTGTGAAATTGCCTGTTTCTAATGTCATAATAAGGCTAAAGAATGATTTTAATTGGGTTCCTGTGTCAGCACAATCCTTAGACCAGAAAAATCTTGGTGATCTAAACGCCATGATTCAAGCATTGGAGCGTTTGAAAAACAATCGCCCTGTGGTCAGTTTTGTTAAAACAGGCGTGAGTTCAGCCGCGATCCCTCGTTTTTTGGTTGATACTGACATTGTTCAAGAATCAAAACGAACACATTTGCCAACACCGATGGCTTTTGAAACGGCAAATGTTGATCGACAAGAAAAGCAGGCGTTAGACCTTGTTAAAAAGAAACGAGTTTTAAAAAAATCAAAAAAACTAAACGTCATGAAGGAAAAATCGGTTCGCCAAAAACAGTTGGAATCACAGCAACTGCTGACAGCACCGGTTAAGGTAACGCAAAAGGCGAAAAAAACATCTCGTCGTTATAAGCGAGGGTTTTGGCATTGGCTAGAGGAGTTAGCGATTATTATGAGTAAAATGTCACTCTTTGGATTATTTTTAATTCTCTTGATCTTAGGAACGGTCTTTTTTGGTGTCGGATTTTTGGCTGCGGTGTCGAATGTCCAAGAGAAAAGCAACAATCCGTCTTGGCAACAAGCCAGTGCCTGTCATACAGCAAGCGGCTCAGGAAAGCCTAATCCATTTTTAAGGGCTGCTAGTGGTGTCGCTTCAACACTCGTTGATCAAAAAGTGGCTTCTATTGAAAGTAAATTAGGGGGTGGCTTCTTGAATAAAGCCGTTGAAAAAGTCCCGCCATCCTTGCAACCGTTTGCACTTCAGATGCAGAACAAATTCGCCCAAAACTCACAAGCCGTGGTTTCATCAGGCGGGCGAGCCTTTAAAGAATCCTTTAGACCTGCACGTTTTGGCGATACACCACCACCGCCGCCTCCGCCTCACGTTGCAACAACGACACCGCCGGCTTATCACCCTATTTTTGGAGGACAGCAAGCTCAACAGAATGCTGCGGGTCAACCGCCATCCATGCATCAGTTAAGCCCCAGCCAAAAATCGTTTCAGCAAGCGGGGAACGTCTATGATAAGTCGGTCAATGCCCCACAACAAGTGCCGATGATGCAACCGCAGAATCCTCAGGTGGCTTATGCTCCACCCCCGCAACCGACGGGATATACTTACCAGCAACAACCGTATCAACAACAACCGCAAGCCTATGCCCAACAGCCTATTTATGCACCTCAACAAGGATATCCCCAACCTCAAGCTCCGATAGCATCGCAACCCTATGGCTCGTCACAGGCTTATGGTTATTCACAAGTTCCGGTGCAAGAGCAGCCTAGGTTTATCGGCATGGGGTAGGTATAGTCGCTCCATTTAACCTTGATACAGTATATAGCCGACCCCTTATAATCCGGTTATGCGTTGCAGCGTCTCTCGTGTACTAACTATACACGTCGCTCCTCGCGCCTGTACCCGTATTAAATGGTTCTAGCTATATATGTACGCTTCTCTCCTCAGTTAACTGCATCAAACTTAACTGAAACAACTATAATCCTTGTCGCCGGATTAAATGATCGAGCTATAGTCGTATTTTTTACGCCTATCCCTCAATAACATCTGTAATTTCTTGGAGATCTTGGGCATCTTCTTCGTCTGAGGGGATGGAGATTTCTTCTGCGAGATAAACGTCATCATCGACGACATTTTGGTTTGGATCGACGGGAATCTCATTGATCTTAAAGTCAGGTTTGTCCCTGTCTTGATAGACGGCTTCGATAAAATCCCGGAAAATGGGGGTGGCAACACGACCGCCTGTTTCATGATCACCTAAGCTGCGTGGTTTGGGGAAGCCTACAAAAACACCAACAACTAAATCAGGGGTGTACCCCATAAACCAAGCATCATTATAGTTATTGGTTGACCCTGTTTTCCCTGCCACAGGAAAATCCAAACTGGATAAGGATTTTGCCGTTCCTTGTTGCGTAACGCCAATGAGCATACTGGTTAGTTGAGAAACAGATTGTGCCGATGCAAGGTTTATTTTATCTTGGGTGGGGCGATAAATTGTCTCTCCATAACGGTCTTGTGCCCAATCGACGGTGGTTGGTATGACTTTATATCCACCATTTGCCAGCGCGGCATAGGCTGTGGTTAATTTTAGAACGGTTGTCTCACCCGCACCTAAGACCATAGCCAGCTGTTTTGGCATCGTTTCTGTAATGCCAAAGCGTTTTGCGCAATCAATGATCTGGGTCATGCCAACCCGTTGAGCTAGTCGTATGGTCATAACATTACGGGATTGTTCCAAGCCAACGCGCATGGAGCACAACCCCAGATAATTACGACTATAATTCTGGGGGGAATAGTACCCCTTTCGCCCTAAACTGATACTAATCGGTGCATCCAAGATTTTTGTTTCAGGGGTTAAGCCATTTTCAAGACCAACCAAATAAACAAACGGTTTAAAACACGATCCGGATTGTCGCAGTGCTTGCAAGGCACAGTTGTATTGATTCATCCCAAAATCATACCCACCGACTAAGGCAAGTATACGTCCTGTCTTGGGATCCATGGCAACCAATGCGCCTGTGACATTGGGGACTTGTTCTAGGCGGAAGCGATCGGCTTCTACCTGAGAAACTAAAACAACATCGCCAACGTGGACAATGTCTGACATTCGTGTTGGTGATTTGCCTCGTTGTTGGCCTGTTAGGCAGAGGGCAGCCCATCCACATTCAGATAAAGGTAAATAGCCTGTCGCTCCATTTGAGAACCCAATTTTAGCTTGAGTTGCGTCTAGATCGAGGATGACAACATGCTCCCAGTCTCCACTCCCGGCGGGTTTTTGTATTTTCTTAAGATCAGCCTGCCACGGTTGGTTTTTTTGTTTAGGGTCAAGGGATATTTTGGTGAGTGCTCCTCGCCATCCGTGGCGTCGATCATAAGCGATCAATCCTTTTTTTAGGGATTTCTCAGCTTGCTCTTGCAAGGCTACATTCATGGTTGTTCGAACGGTAAGGCCACCTTGTTTGATAGAGGTATTGCCTATTTTTTGTAAAAGTTCGCGTCGAACAGCATCGGTGAAATAGTCTGCTTTAACGGGTTTTTCTCGGTATCGTCTGAACGATAAGGATTGATTTTTGGCTTCTTCTGCCTCATCTAATCCAATCATATCTTCTTGGAGCATACGGTCAATAACCCAATCTCGGCGAGCTTTGGCACGGGTGACATCTTCCGTTTTTGTTAAGGTTGTTGGTGCTTTTGGAAGTGCTGCTAAAAAAGCGGCCTCATCCACGGTCAACTCATCAAGTTCTTTGTCAAAATAGACGAGGGCAGCTGCAGCAACGCCGTAAGTTCCTGATCCCATATAGATTTGATTCAAGTAAAGTTCAAAAATACGATCTTTTGGCAGAGTATACTCAAGGCGCATCGCAAGGATTGCTTCTTTGATTTTTCGATCGAAAGATCGTTCATTGCCAACCAAAAAATTCTTAGCAACTTGTTGGGTTATTGTCGATGCACCGCTAGGGCGATTATTCCATGAATTGGAGAGTGTATTGGTTAGAAAAGCCCGAAATGTTCCGATAATATCAATGCCGAAGTGGTAATAAAAATGACGATCCTCAGCTGCCATAAATGCTTTTTTGACGAGATCGGGGATTTGGTGAAAAGGAACAAATAACCGCCGTTCAGTTGCATACTCTTGTAATAATTGAGCATCACTGGTGTACAGGCGACTCATCATCGGGGGCTCATAATCAGTCAAGTGATCGTATTTTGGCAAATCCTGACCATAGCGAACAAAAATAAATAGACCGACAGAAACCATGACTGCCAAAAGCAAACCCAGCGTCGAGATAATTTTAACAACAGATTTTAACCACGATGATTGCAATTTCATTTGCTCGCTTGACGATAATCCAGAGCCAATCCACTATAGCTCAGCCATGCGTTACAGCATTACTTGTCCTACAGTCGATTTAATGAGTGACACAACTGTAATGCGCAAAGAAGAGTTAACTCAAACGACAATCAATCCAATCATCGTACGTTTCGCTCCTCCTACCTGTAACTGAACTCAATTGCTCTCGCTATAGACCAATTATGGCAAGATTGAAGATCCAAAAAAAGATCTAATAATCCCGTTGTAATCGTTCTTTGCGTTCATGACGCTCTTGTGCTTCGATGGTCAGTGTCGCGATAGGTCGTGCGTCAAGTCGTCGAACGCCAATGGGATCTCCTGTTTCCTCACAGAATCCATAACTTCCATCTTCGATGCGGCGCAAGGCTTCTTCGATCTTATTAATGAGCTTACGTTCCCGATCTCGTGCTCTTAACTCAATCGCTCGATCAGCCTCATTGGCGGCGGAATCAATGATATCCGCTTCGGCAATAGCTTCGACTTGAAGGTTGGAAATTGTTTCTGACGACTCGCGTAACAGTTGATCGCGCCATGATATCAATTTTTGACGGAAATATTCCTGTTGAACAGGATTCATAAAGTCTTCATCATCCGACGGACGATAATTCTCAGGCAATGCTGCTTTCATACTATGCTCCGAAGAAAAAGCAATTCGTATTATTCAGAATACATAAAATTTTAGATTTAGTCTAGATAATTGTTTGGTTGTTATTTTTTTAATGTAATTTTACCAAAATTTAACTTAGGGTGCCTTATATTATGGGTATGATGAAAGACCATGATGATTATTATTTCAATCCGTATCAGCCATCTCATCGTAATGGCAAGGGGGAGAGCATGACCAGTGTACGAGCATCTTTTGTATTTTCATTCGCCATGCTTGCCAGTGTTGGTGCTGTTCTTTTGTATCTGGATTATTCCGGTCGGTTTGAAATGGCACCATCCCGCCAAGGCCTGTATATCTTTGACAAGAAAACAACAGCAACAAACTTTTGTGATACGTTTCGCTGTATTGGCATAAGTCCGGAGTTTATTCTGCCTAAAAAGGTTGATGTCGTGCAAATCCCCGGGGTTGCTGTTACATCGCAAATCCATCAACCAACACCGACGATTGCATCGTTGCTGATGCCACAAAATCAAGTGCCGATGCCGATCCCGCCTGTTCAAGGATCGTCACCGGTGGCGCAGGTTACTCCGGCAAGTCCTGTACCAGCGGCACCTCAGACTGGCAGCGATAAGTACACAATCCAAGAAGATGAGGATATGGGCGGATTCATTGACGCCCCTGATCTGCCAGATCATAATGCTTAGGCTGCGCGTTTATCTCTGAGGTTTTGGGGGAGATTTAACCCGTCAATCAGGTCAGTTAACTCCTGCTTTGCAGATAGATGGGATAGTGTCATCGGTGTCCCCGTTTCACGCATATCCAGCAAGGTTAATCCATTTAAGAAAAGTTCGCGGAAAATAACACGTTCACCGAATCCGGGCATAAGTCGGAATCCGATCCGTTTGGCCAAAGCACTTAAAACTTTTTCCATTTCTTCGCGGTTACGAGAATGAATGCTGGCCAATCGGTTGCGTAGAACAATCCAGTCAATTTTGCCGCTATCGCGCATGGCTCGTTGTTTTTTCTGATCCCAAACCATTTCAGAATACGTGCTAGGGCGCAGAATGTTCAGCGAATCCGGATCAACGCGAACGAGCATATCAAGATCAATAAAACTATCGTTCAGCGGCGTGATTAAGGTGTCAGCGTAAGAGTGAGCTAATCTGGACAAGTACGTATCACTTCCGGGTGTGTCAATCACAATAAAGTCACAGTCGCGATGTTGCTCAAGGGCATGAGAAAATTGGATTTCCTCCTCTTCCTTAGCCGCAGCGACACTTTCCAGGTTGCTTCGGAATACGGTGGCATGTTGAGAGATCGGGAGATTCAATCCTGATTCTTTGATGCGATGTTGGCGATTCTCGATGTAACGAGAAAGGGTTCCTTGGCGGGCGTCAACGTCGATTGAGCCAACTTTATACCCCTGCCAGACCAAAGATGAAATGACGTGCATGGTGACTGTGGATTTCCCTGTCCCCCCTTTTTCGTTGCCCAAAACGATAATGTACGGTTTATTTTCTTGACTCATCAGACTTTCCTCAACGCATTGTTATTCTTAGTTTATGATAAAAATCTCACAAAAAAAAGAGTCTTAATGTATAGCAGAAACGATGGAGCTGCACAACATATTAAGCCGATGCTTGCTTATAAAAACGAGTTCAGGTATTTTTAGTGATATAGAGTATAAGTAAAATGAAAGTCTGTTTTAATGGATCCACAAACTTTACAAGCCGTCAACAGTCAAGTTCTTGCCGCAACGCCTGCAACGGTTGAACATAGTCTTTCTATGTTTGATATGTTTTGGGGGGCAGATCCGATCATTAAGTTGGTTATGTTGGCCTTGATTGCAGCATCGTTCTGGTCTTGGACCATTATTTTCCAGAAAACAATGCGTTTGCGCAAATTGACCGAGGCTGCTGACCAATTCGAAGATGCTTTTTGGTCGGGTGGGGCTCTGGATGATTTATATGATCGGATTAATAACCGACCGCAAGATCCGTTGAGTGCTACTTTTTGTGCGGCTATGAAAGAATGGCGTCGTTCTGTGTCTAAGGGGCTTGCCAAGGCATCGGATTCACGCGGGACGATGCAGCAACGGATTGAACGTGTCATGGGGTTGACGATCAATCGCGAAATGGAAGATCTTGAGCGATATCTTGGGTTTCTCGCATCGACAGGCTCAACGGCACCGTTCGTTGGTCTATTTGGAACCGTTTTAGGGATTATGAACAGCTTTCAGTCCATTGCGATTCAACAAAACACAAACTTGGCTGTGGTTGCCCCCGGTATCGCAGAGGCTCTTTTTGCAACGGCTATCGGTTTGGTTGCGGCGATTCCTGCGGTTATTGCCTATAACAAATTATCAAGTGACATGAATCGTTATGCGAATCGTCTTGAGGCTTTTGCCGGTGAGTTTTCGGGGATTATTTCTCGTCAATTGGAAGAAGGAGCAACCTAAATGGCTATGGGATCCATTAATAAACCAATGTCACGCGGTCGACGTCGACAGGGTGCGGGGTTTTCTGAAATTAACGTGACACCGATGGTTGATGTTATGTTGGTTTTGCTCATCATCTTCATGGTAGCAGCACCGATGATGACTGTTGGTGTTCCTGTTGATTTGCCGAAAACCAAGGCTGCGCAGATGAATGATCAAATTGAGCCGATTGTTATCTCAGTGGATGCGACAGGTAAAACCTATTTGCAAGAAACGTCTATTGAGGGTGTTGA
Source organism: Candidatus Paracaedibacteraceae bacterium (assembly GCA_019636035.1). Lineage (GTDB taxonomy): Bacteria > Pseudomonadota > Alphaproteobacteria > Paracaedibacterales > Paracaedibacteraceae > Paracaedibacter. Next base: position 284,408 of record JAHBYI010000001.1, on the reverse strand, counting down.
GCTCATTGCTCGCCTCATGGCTGTGACTTCTAATAATCCTGAGGCTCGTATTTATGTTCGTGGTGATCAAGCTTTGGCTTATGGTCGTGTTATGGAAGTCATGGGCGAGATTGCAGCCGCCGGATTCACAAAGGTTTCCTTGATTGCTGAGATGCCAAAGGGAACGGCACCAATCCAGCACAAACCAGCTGCGGCTAAGGCTGCTGCCCATCCGCGACAACAAGCCAATGTGCCGACGTTGCAGCAAATGGTTCCGCAGCCAACGCGTGCTCCGCAAGCCGTACCAGCTTCTCGTTCGCCTAAAATGAGCCCTGAACAATACCCAACAGGTATGCTTCAGCATCCGCCAAAGAGGTAACTTTGTATGAAACGCGCGGCGATCCTGTCTGGTATTCTTCATGTTCTCATCTTGATCTTGATGATTGTGGGCATTGTTGATCCGTTTTCGCGTAACCTTGAAGATCAGAAACCCCTAATTATCGATTTTGTCGACATTTCTGATATTACGAAAGCACCTGTTATCGCTCCTCTGGATGTGAATGAGCCTGATCCTGTTGTTGAGGCTCCTCAGCAAGATCCTCAGCCGCCGCCTCCTCCTGTTGAGCAACCGCCGCAACCGGCACCGCAACCGGAGCCGACACCACCACCGCCTGCACCTCAGGAACAGCCACAACCTCAGCCGGAACCCCTTAAACTGCCGGAACCGGAGCCGTTGCCGATTCCTGCTCCTAAAAAAGAGGAGCCCAAAAAACCTGAGCCGAAAAAGGAAGAAAAGAAGCCTGAGCCAAAACCTGAGGAGCCGAAAAAACAGGAACCTCCGAAAAAGGAAAAGGTTGAGGTCAACCTAAAAAAGGATCAGCCTAAGGCTAAGAAAGATGATTCTAAAGAAAAGAAAAAAGTCGATGATGCCTTTGATAGTCTGTTGAATGATGTCGTTAAAGATACGAAAAAGAAAGACGTCTCTAAGACCAGCGGTCGTACAAAAGGGGCCCCAGCTGAACAAATTGGTGAGGTTGTGACGGCCTCTGAGATTGATGCGATTCGACGCCTCATGCAACGGTGTTGGATCGTCCCGAATGGTGTTCGTGGTGTCAGGGATCTGCAAGTGAAATTAAAACTCAACATTGGTAAAGATGGCACTGTTCAGCAGGCGCAGATCGTGGATCGTGGTCGTATGGGGGCAGATCCTGTGTTTCGGGCTGCTGCTGAAAGTGCGGAGCGTGCGATCATGGATCCAAATTGCAACCCTCTTCCCTTGAATCCAGCTAAATTTGCCCAATGGAAAACTATGACGATGACCTTTGATCCTGCTGATATGCAATAGAAAGAGTAAAGATAATGATTCGAATCCTCCCCCTCTTGGCGATCTTGATAACAGCGACAGTCAGTATTTGTCGTGCTGAACTCGAAGTGACTATTAATCAAGGGCAAATCAAAGCAACCCCTATTGCAGTCACAAATTTTGTTGATAGCAGTGGCGAAACTTATGGCAAAGATTTGGCGGAAATTATCGCTGAGGATTTGCGCTCATCAGGTCTTTTTGCACCCATTGATGGTAAGGCATTTATTCAGGACGTTAGTTCCATCAGCCAGATGGGGCCACGCTTTGCCGACTGGCGAGCGATTAACGCGCAATGTTTACTGGCGGGTGATGTTGACCATAGTGGTGGAAAGATTACGGTTCGATTCCGGTTGTTCGACGTTTTTCGGGGAACGCAGATGTTGGGTTTGGAGCTCAGTGTCGATGAGAAGAAATGGCGTCGACTAGGGCATATGATTGCTGATGAAGTGTATAAACGAATCACGGGTGAAGACGGTTATTTCAACACCATGATTTCCTTTATTGAGGAATCTGGCCCCCATGGGCGTAGCCGTGTTCGTCGTCTGGGAATTATGGATTATGACGGTGCTAATGTTCGTTATTTGACGGATGGCAAACATATGGTTTTAACTCCACGATTTTCTCCGAATAATCGCGATATTGCTTTCTTGTCTTTTGAAAAAGGCGGGCTTGCCCAGGTTTATGTTTATAATCTAGCCAACGGGTCAAAGAAATCATTGGGGCAGTTTGAAGGCATGACCTTTGCGCCAAGATTTTCTGCCGATGCAACAAAACTTGTCATGAGTCTGGAAAAAAGTGGAAATTCGGCAATTTATGTGAAAGATTTAGCGTCGGGAACACTTAAATCATTGACTCAGCATACATCAATTGACACCTCGCCTTGTTTTTCCCCGGATGGCAATCAGATTGTCTTTACCTCAGATCGAGGCGGTATAGAGCAAATTTATGTGATGAATGCTGATGGATCGGATCAAAAGCGAATTAGTTTCGGGGGAGGGAAGTATTCTCAGCCTGTTTGGTCGCCTCGCGGAGATCTGATTGCGTATACGAAACTTCAACAAGGTCAATTCTATATTGGTGTTATGCGTCCCGATGGATCGGATGAACGTCTTATTTGTTCTGATTATCTTGTCGAAGCCCCAACGTGGTCTCCGAATGGACGTGTCATTCTTTATACACGAGAACGCAAGTCAGGCAAGACGCGTTTTAGTAAAATCTGTGCTATTGATGTTACGGGGCGGACGAAGTATGAGCTGAAAACACCTCGTGAAGCAACGGACGCAACTTGGTCTCAACTCTTAGATAAGAGTGTTACCGGATGTTCTGTAAAATAATAATTTATGGGCTTCAAATCTGTGGCGCATAATTTCTGCATCTTCGATTTGATTGGATGCAGCATTTTTGAAAAAACTGTTGAAAAAACTGTTCTGATGCGGTAAACATAATTATCACTATTAAATAGCGTCTTATGCGGGCGTGGTGAAATTGGCAGACACACCAGATTTAGGTTCTGGCGGCGAGAGCCGTGGGGGTTCAAGTCCCTCCGCCCGCACCATTCATATACAATCGAATTATTAGGCAGAGTAAGTAATGAAAATCTCCCGCACATCAGCCAAGGGCTTAAAGCAAGAATATAGCGTCGTTGTTCCATCCGCAGACATGGAAAATAAGATCCACGAACGTCTAACGGTTATCGGTAAAAAGGTTAAAATGCCTGGTTTCCGCCCGGGGATGGTTCCAACGACAATTCTTAAGCAACGTTATGGTGCGGATGCGATGCAGGAAGCCTTGGAAAATGTTGTTAACTCTGCAGTTAAGCAAATTTCTAAGGACAATGAAATCCGCCAAGCGTCACAACCCAAAATATCCGTTGATGCTTTTGACGAAGGTAAGGATGTTGAGTTCAAAGTTGAATTTGAAGTTATGCCGTCCGTTGACCTCAAAGGATTTGACAAGATTAAGTTGGAAAAACTTGTTGTTGATTTGCCTGAAACAGAAGTTAAGTCAAAAATTGATGAAATTGTCTCAAAACATAAAAAATTCCAACCCTTGGCCAAAGAACGGGCTGCAAAAGAGGGGGATTTGATTCATCTTGATGTGGCAACAGCAACTGTTGATGGCAAAGCGTTCAAAGGTTTTGATAAGCATTTGCATGTGGTTGTTGGTTCTGATGAGCAGTTGCTTTCTGGTGCTCTTGAAGCGAGTCTAAAGAGTGTTAAAGCAGGCGAGACAGTCGATGTTACAGAAAAGTTTGCTGCTGATTTTGGGGATAAGGCTATTGCTGGAAAAGATTTGAAGCTATCCTTAAAGATAACAAAGATTGAAGAACCTGCTAAGGTTGAGTTGACCGATGACTTGGCTAAGGAATTTGGTTGTGAAGATGTTGCTGATTTCAAAAAACGTGTTCAAGAGTCTATGGAAGGCGAGTATACCAATCTTTCTCGTATGCGCCTAAAGCGTCATTTGTTGGATGCTCTCAATACGGAATATTCTTTTGATTTGCCTGAATCCATGGTTGAAAACGAATTCAATGCTATTTGGGCACGTCTGCAAGAAGAGCTTAATCAAGCCAAGACACAAGGGACATTGGAGGATGATGACAATCGTTCTGAAGATGATCTTAAAAAGGAATACCGTGAAATTTCTGAACGCCGCGTTCGTCTTGGTCTTGTGATTTCTGAAGTTGCTCGTGAAAAAAAGATTAAAGTTGAAGAGCAAGAGATTCGCCAAGCCATTTTCCAAGAAGCAATGCGCTATCCAAAGCAAGTAAAGCAGGTTTTTGAGTTCTTCCAAAAAAATCCTGCGGCTGTTGATCAAATTGCTGCTCCCATTTTAGAAGATAAAGTGGTAGACTTTATATTAAATGAAGTTAAATTGTCAGAGAAAAAAGTTTCTCCTGAAGGTTTGATCGAAGCAATCCGCGGTGTTGTCCCCGGATTTGAAGCTGATGAAACAGAAGGAAAAGCATCTGCCAAGAAAACTTCGAAAGGAAAGTCTTCTAAATCAAAAGGTGAGTAAACATGACATTTGATCGTTCCCTTGTTAGTCAATTAGTTCCAATTGTTGTTGAGCAAACTAACCGGGGGGAGCGGTCTTATGACATTTACTCTCGCCTCCTTAAAGAGCGCATTATCTTTGTCACAGGTCAAGTTTATGATGAAATGGCAAGTTTGATATGCGCTCAAATTTTATTCTTGGAATCTGAGAATCCCAATAAAGATATTGCGCTTTATATTAATTCACCCGGTGGTGTCGTCACGGCTGGTCTGTCCATCTATGACACCATGCAGTACGTTAAGTGTGATATTGCAACTTTGTGTATGGGGCAAGCTTGTTCCATGGGATCCTTGCTGCTGACAGCGGGAACCAAAGGGAAACGTTATAGTTTGCCAAACGCTCGTGTTATGATCCACCAACCATCAGGTGGGGCACAAGGTCAAGCAACAGATATTGATATTCAGGCGCGTGAGATCTTGAAAATGCGCGAACGATTGAATCAAATGTATGTTGAGCATACAGGGCAGAAAATTGATGTGATTGAGCGTGCTATGGAGCGTGATAATTTCATGTCAGCCGAAGATGCAAAGGCTTTTGGTCTTATTGACCATGTGGTTACCCAGCGTCCACGGGAACTGATGCTTGAAGCTGACAAAGAAAAATAAAAATTGAGGAAAAGCGCGTTGCCTTTCTCAATGACGGGCTTTTCCTGCCTATCCGCGTTAGCTATATAGCCGACTCATTATAGTCGGCTATGTGTAGCGTCACTTAACGCACAATTGTATGCTTCGCTCCTCGTGTTTGTCGCCGAATTAAACGACTATAGTTCTCTAAAATTTGATCGATTCCGAATCAAGAACAATCAAAAGTAAACACGTCCTAAGCTTTTCTTGAATTTCCCCCCATTCTCAGTCATAACTAGATTATGATGATTGGGCTGAATAACACCTTGAAAATCCTGATGTTCCTCATTGGTTGTGGGGGGGGATATCTGTACCTAAAATCAGGAGCTCAGGATTCTGGCCAGTATCTCAATGTTTATAACTGGTACGGCATGATTCCTAAGGATGTGTTGGATGAGTTTGAAACTGAAACAGGCATTTCTATTCGCTATGATCTCTATGATAATAATGAAATTTTAGAGGCCAAATTATTTGCCGGCAATTCCGGATATGATATTATTTTCCCTTCGGCGTCACCCTATGCTGTCCGTCAGATTCAAGCGGGTGTTTATGAGAAAATTGATAAAACAAAATTGTCAAACTTGCGTCATGTGGATCCTGTTATTTATGAGCAAATGCGTTTAGCTGATCCTGATTTAGAATACACTATTCCCTATTATTGGGGGACTTTTGGTTTTGCCTATGTGGAAGAAGAAATTCTAAAAAGGATGCCTGATGCACCGACGCAAAGTTATCGAATGCTCTTTGATCCGGACGTTGTCTCGAAATTCCAAGGGTGCGGTGTAACATTGTTGGATGAATCCGTTGATGTTTACCCGGCGGTTTTGGCTTATTTAGGCAAAGATCCGCGCAGTGATGATCTTGATGATTTGCAATCGGCTCAGGATCATATGAAAAAGATCCGACCTTTTATTAAGCGATTTAGTTCCTCTCGATTCGTTAATGAATTGGTTGGTGGCGAAAGTTGCCTTGCCCAGGCTTGGTCGGGTGAAGCACAGCTTGCTCAGGATCGTGCTGATGAAGTGGGCAAGAAAATCCATATCCGTTATGTCGTTCCTCAAGAGGGTGGAACCCTTTGGATTGATTGTATTGCGATTCCCAAGGGGGCACCTCATGTTAATAATGCCCATAAGTTTATTGATTTCTTGATGCGCCCGCAGGTGAGTGCTCGGATTGCCAATGCGATTAAACTGGCTGTTGCGAATAAAGATGCGACAGCTTATATTGACTCTAAAATAAAGAACGACCCAACTATCTATCCTAAGGCGGATGTGATGGCTAAATTGACGTTAGATAAACCCCAAAATGCGTCGTATGAACGGTATCGGACGCGGCTCTGGACAGAATTTCGTCTGGGCAAGATACAATGAGGATAAGATGCCCCCTATAACCCAACCTTTAAAAGCACTTGGTGCTTGGCAAGACCCCAAAGCAAAACCTTATATTGTGATTGATAGTGTCTCTAAATCTTTTGGGGCTGTTCAAGCTGTCAAAGGGGTGTCTTTGCAAATTTATAAGGGAGAATTATTTTCTCTCTTGGGTGGATCCGGTAGTGGCAAGACAACACTTCTGCGTATGTTAGCGGGGTTTGAAAGGCCAACGTCCGGGCGTATTTATATCGATGAAACGGATGTGACAGATTGGCCGGCCTATGAACGCCCTGTCAATATGATGTTCCAATCTTACGCCTTGTTTCCGCACATGAGTGTGAGCCAAAATGTTGCCTTTGGATTACGTCAAGAACGCATGGCAAAAAAGACAATCCAAGACAAAGTAAAATGGGCTTTGGATTTGGTACAGATGAGTGATTTTGGGGATCGCAAACCGTCTCAGTTATCGGGAGGGCAGCGACAACGGGTTGCTTTGGCGCGGAGCTTAGTGAAAGAGCCTAAACTCTTACTCTTAGATGAGCCCTTAGGTGCTTTGGATAAAAAACTGCGAGAACAAACCCAGTTCGAGCTTGTTAATATTCAAGAACGTGTGGGGATTACCTTTGTTATGGTGACTCATGATCAAGAGGAAGCCATGACCATGTCAACGCGTCTTGGTATTATGGAGGATGGGCGTATTCGCCAAATCGGAGCTCCGCATGATATCTATGAATTTCCGAATTCACGTTATGTAGCTGAATTTATCGGATCCATGAATATTTTCGAAGGTGTGGTGATTGAGGATGAAGATGATTTTGTGCTGATTGATTCAGACGAGGCTGGCTGTCATCTGTATGTGACTGATACAGCTGCTGTTCCTTTGGGAAGCCATATTTCAGTGGCAATTCGACCGGAAAAAGTCATGATTTCATCCACGCCACCAGCAGGTAATCGGAATACGGCTAAGGGAATCGTTAAGGAAATTGCCTACTTGGGAGATGTTTCCGTTTATTATGTGGAACTGGAGTCCGGTAAACTTGTGCAGGCAGCTCGACCCAATTTATTGCGATTTTCTGAACGCGAAGTCACTTGGGAAGATGAAGTTTATTTGTTCTGGCGTGCTGAAAACGGGGTGATTTTAACATCATGAAACAAGTTCACCGGGCAATCAAAAATCTTATGCGGGATCGTCGTCTGGTTTTAGGCGTGCCTTATTTATGGCTTCTTGTTTTTTTCTTAGTGCCGTTCTTTTTGGTTTTTAAGATCTCATTGAGCGAATCTGTTCTGGCGATTCCACCGTATTTGCCGATTTTTGATTGGACGAAAGAGGGTTTCTTAAATGTTCATTTGAATGTTGGTAATTATATCCGCATGGTGACGGATCCTTTTTATCTGACGGGATTATTGACATCAATTACCATCGCCCTTGGGGCAACAATCATTTGTTTGATTGTTGGTTATGTGATTGCCTACAGTATTTCTCGGGTTCCTGATCGGTGGCGTACTGTCTTATTGCTTTTGGTTATTTTACCCTTCTGGACATCGTTTTTGGTGCGTGTTTACGCATGGATGGGAATTTTGGCTAAGGATGGATTATTAAATCAATTGATGCTATATCTGGGCTTAATTACGGAACCACAGCAGTTTTTGTATAATAATTTTTCTGTGATGGTTGGGATTGTTTATTGTTATTTGCCGTTTATGATTCTGCCTATTTATTCGGTTTTGGAAAAAATTGATGAATCGTATCTTGAGGCTGCTTATGATTTGGGATGTACACCTTGGCGTGCTTTTTGGCGTGTGACGGTACCGCTATCAATGCCTGGTGTTTTGTCCGGTGTTGCCCTGGTTTTTATTCCGGCTTTAGGTGAGTTTGTCATCCCGGAACTTTTAGGGGCTCCTGATAATTTGATGATTGGTCGGATCATTTGGATTGAGTTTTTCAATAACCGAGACTGGCCTGTGGCTTCTACGGTTGCTGTTGTGATGTTGCTTATGTTTGTTGTGCCCATTATGGTAATGCAGCGTCGTCAATTGCGTAAGGGGGGGCACTAATGCGTCGGTTGTCATCCTTTAATATTACGGGATTAATTTTAGGATATTCCTTTTTATACATACCGATTTTAACGGTCGTTGTGTTGTCTTTTAATGAATCCATGTTAGTGACAACGTGGACAGGATTTACCACCAAATGGTACCGATCGCTCCTTGAGAATGAAGGGCTAATTGATGCGGTTTTTGCGAGCCTGAGAATTGCCGGCGTGACGGCAACGGTCGCTGTCGTCTTGGGAACTTTGGCGGCTGTTGCTATGATTCGTTTCGGGGCATTTCAGGGGCGAACGTTGTTTAGCGGGATGATTTCGGCACCCTTGATTATGCCTGATATCATGACAGGGCTTGCCATGTTGATGATGTTTGTGTCAACGGAACAGTTGATCGGTTGGCCATCCCATCGTGGGGTAACAACCATTGCTATTGCTCATATCACGTTGGCAACTGCTTACGTTTATTTGATTATCCAAGCCCGTTTGTCTGATTTTGACCGTTCTTTAGAAGAAGCCGCCCAGGATTTGGGAGCGCGCCCGGCTAAAGTATTTTTAGTGATTACGTTGCCCCTCATTGCACCAAGCCTGATTTCAGGATGGTTACTTGCGTTTGCTCTTTCTTTAGATGATTTAGTTATTGCAAGCTTTTTATCGGGGCCAGGAGCCACAACCCTACCGATGTTAATCTTTTCCAGTATTCGCCTTGGGGTTAGTCCAGAGATTAATGCCTTGGCCAGTATTATTGTCCTCATTATCTCAGTGGGTGTGATGATTGCCGGGGTTTTGAGCTGGCGGAAAAAATAAGACCTATTTGTTGTTAACGAATAGTAGAATTAATTTATCCTTAACCTTTAATAAAATACAATCGTAGTATTCAAGTAAAATATTTTCTGGTGAATATGATGAAGCGATTTTTATTGCCTTTGATTCTTATGCTTTCTGGTTGGACAGGAACTGTCACAGAGGTTCGGGATGGAAACGTTGTGACGGTTGTTAATATGGAGACGCAAGAACCTGTGGCTGTACGGTTGTGGGCTTGTGATGCACCGGAGGTAGATCAACCCTACGGCCAGATTGCCCAGAAATTCTTGGCGGATTTGGTCATGAATCATGAGATTGCTGTTACAGAGATGCATCGGGATCTTCAGGGGATGTTACGGGTTAGCCTTTATATCGGCGATACCTTTATCAATAATGAAATGATCGCTCATGGTCTGGCGTGGTTTGATCAACGCTTAACACCATCAGACATTTTGCTTGCCAGCTATGAAACTGCTTGTGTGAATGGCTTAGGGTTGTGGGCTAGTAAACAGTCTATTCACCCTAAAATGTGGCGTAAACTCTATCATCATGCAAATTTAACGCTTGATCCCGTTTCTGTTGCTAAGAATTTAGCGTATTTGTCACAATTGGACCCTGATCAATTACCGATTCCCCAGAGCAATCGCTAGAATTAGGACGTACCCTAATAGAGTCATCGAATTTTCAGGAATTCAATGATCCCTGAAAAATCAATGCCGGCATGTTCACGGCAGAAATCATCGTAGAGGTCTTCTGCTTTTTCTGTCAGAGGAAGAGCAAGGTCGCTGTGATGGGCTGCATCCGTTGCAAGTTTCAGATCTTTAAGCATCATGGCCCCTGTAAACCCGGGTTTATAATCATTCATGGCTGGCGTTCCCTCTAGAACCGGAGCCGGACAGTACTTAGACAATACCCAACTTTGACCGGAAGAGGCATTCGAGATCATTTGTAATGTTGCTGCTTCAAGGCCTAATTTTTCCGCTAAGAGAAAAGCCTCAGAGGTGCCAATCATATGAATGCCAAGCATTAAGTTATTGCACAGTTTTGCGGCTTGACCATGGGTAGCTGCACCGGCATGAAAGATATTTTTCCCCATACACTCAAGGATGGGTTTTGCTTTGTTAAAAGCATCGGCAAGTCCACCCACCATAAAGGTCAGAGTCCCTGATTTTGCACCAGCTGCACCGCCAGAAACAGGGGCATCTAGGACATGATGTCCTTTTACGGTAGCAAGATCATGCATATCAAGGCTTGTTTGAATATCAACGGTTGAACAATCAATAAAAAACCCCGGTTCGGGTATCAATTCCATCAGACCGTCTTCACCCAGGAGGACAGATTTAACGTGTTTACCAGCGGGCAGCATGGTGATAACAAAATCACGCCCTGTTGCGGCTTCCAGAGCCGATGACGCGGCGATGCAACCACCAGAAACGGCTATGTGAACGGAACTTTCATCAAGGTCAAAAACATGTACCTTATGCTTTTTTTTTGCAAGGTTTTGCGCCATGGGATTTCCCATATGGCCGAGCCCAATAAATCCGATATTTGCCATGACTTACTCCACGGTTGGTAATGAGAACTCAACCCCTTGGCGAATCCCTGATGGCCAGCGGCTGGTAATGGTTTTTAGTTTTGTAAAGAAGCGTACGCCTTCCATCCCGTGCATGCCGTGATCAGCAAAAACTGAATCTTTCCATCCGCCGAAACTATGGAATCCTACAGGGACAGGGATGGGCACATTAACACCAACCATACCGACTTGGATGCGGTGGCAGAAATCGCGGGCACTGTCTCCGTCACGGGTGAAAATGGCAACACCATTGGCGTAGGCATGATTATTAATGAGATTTAGCCCTTCTTCATAGGACTGAACGCGAACAATGCACAGAACAGGGCCAAATATTTCATTTTGATAAATTTCCATGTCTGTTTTCACATGATCAAACAAACACCCACCCAGAAAATACCCCGTTTTTCCTACACATAAGTCACGGCCATCAATTAAGAGAGCGGCACCTTCTTTGATGCCGGTGTCAATGAACGCGTGTACTTTTGCATGATGTTCTTTGGTGATCAGGGGACCCATTTCAGCATCCGCATTGGTTGGTGCATCGATCTTCAACGCTTTGATTTTAGGGGATAACTTTTCAATAAGGGTGTCTGCTGTTTTATCACCGACAGCAACAGCAACGGATATGGCCATGCACCGTTCACCTGCTGATCCGTAAGCAGCCCCTAAGATTGCATCGACAGTAGAGTCCATGTCTGCATCCGGCATAACGAGGGCATGATTCTTAGCTCCGCCAAAAGCCTGCACACGCTTGCCATGAGCAATGGCTGTTTCTTGAACATACTTAGCTGTTGATGTTTGTCCGACAAAACTAACGGCTGCGACATTCGGGTGCGTTAACAGCCCATTAACAGCATCTTTTGCCCCGTGTAAAATGTTTAGAACGCCTTTGGGAAGGCCAGCTTTCAGAGCTAATTTTGCTAAGAATAAAGCGGCCGATGGGGTTCGTTCCGACGGTTTTAAAACAATTGTATTACCGCAGGCAATTGCAACAGACCCAATCCACAAGGGAATCATGGCCGGAAAATTAAAGGGAGTGATGGTTGCAACAACGCCCACAGGTTGGCGTATGCTATAGGAATCGACTTGCCTGCCAACATTGGAACTAAACTCACCTTTGAGCGCAGAAGGAATACCACAAGCAAACTCAAGGACATCAGCCCCGCGTTGGATAGAACCAACCGCTTCAACTTTGGATTTACCATGTTCTGATGAAATGAGATGAGCCAATTCATCAAGATGATCGTCAATAAGCTGTCGCCATTTAAATAAAATTTTTGCACGGACTGCCGGTGGTGTATCTGCCCAGAGGGGAAACGCATCCAACGCAGCGCGAACGGCTTGATTGACATCTTCTTGGTTGGCGAGGGGGACGTATCCCAGAATTTGTTCTGTTGATGGATTAATAATCGGCTGTGATTTTTGAGATTTTCCTGAAACTTCTACACCATCAATAAGATGAGGATATTTGGTCATTGGGTTATTAGTTTGAATGATTCTTTATTAAATCAAAGCATTTTAATAAAAATCATTCAAGCTATTTTCGATTATTTCAGGGGGATTTAACAATTTGTTTACCCAAGTGATATATCGTTTTTGGTACATGAAGATAAAAGGTCAAAGCTGATGTTGAGAGTTATTATCCTATCTTTGATTGCGAGCCCGTCGTTTGCCGACCCAGATCCAAATGCTCAAGGGATTGATTTTTCACAAATGTTTTCAATGTTTGGTGGAATGATGAAACAGAATAAAGGAGGAGGAGAGGATCTCAGTATGTTGCAACAGGGCGGATATGATCAAAGTGGTATGGGATATGACCAGCAGGGTTATCCACAAGACCCCAGCATGATGCAACAAGGCGGATATGATCAAGGCTATGGTCAGCAGGGGTATCAAGATCCAAGCATGATGCAACAAGGCGGATATGATCAAGACTATGGTCAGCAGGGGTATCAGGATCCAAGCATGATGCAACAAGGCGGATATGATCAAGGCTATGGTCAGCAGGGGTATCAGGATCCAAGCATGATGCAACAGGGTGGGTACGGTCAAGGATATGGCCAACAAGGGTATCAGGATCCCAGTATGATGCAACAAGGTGGATATGGTCAGCAAGGCTATCAAGACCCAAGCATGATGCAACAGGGTTATGGTGGGGCGTATCCGATGCCGCAACAATCCTCTCTCGGATCAGGCGTTGCCGGTGGTGTTCTTGGTGGTTTTATGCCAGGTCAAAGTTCCGGTGCGGATGGTCAACCAACAGCAGCAGGAACAGCAAAAAGTAAAGTTGGTGGTTTTGCTAGTAGTATTAAAAACAAATTTACAGGTGGTGGGGAGACAGACCCAGAAGCTGCTGCATTGAAGAAACAACAGAAGGCTGAAGCGAAAGCAGCGAAGAAAGCAGCGAAGAAAGAAAAGAAAACTGAAAAGAAAGAAGTTGCTGCAGTGAAAAAGCAAGAGAAAGCTGAGAAGAAAGCAGCGAAGAAAGAAAAGAAAACTGAAAAGAAAGAAGTTGCTGCAGTGAAAAAGCAAGAGAAAGCTGAGAAGAAAGCAGCGAAGAAAGAAAAGAAAGCTGAGAAGAAAGCAGCGAAGAAAGAAAAGAAAGCTGAGAAGAAAGCAGCGAAGAAAGAAAAGAAAACTGAAAAGAAAGAAGTTGCTGCAGTGAAAAAGCAAGAGAAAGCTGAGAAGAAAGCAGCGAAGAAAGAAAAGAAAACTGAGAAGAAAGAGGCTTCTGCAGTGAAAAAACAACAGAAAGCTGAGGCAAAAGCAGCTAAAAAACGACAGGATGAAGCCAAGAAAACGCAGAAGAAGCAGCAAGATGCAGCTAAAAAACGACAGGATGAAGCCAAGAAAACGCAGAAGAAGCAGCAAGATGCAGCTAAAAAACGACAGGATGAAGCCAAGAAAACGCAGAAGAAGCAGCAAGATGCGGCTAAAAAACGACAGGATGAAGCCAAGAAAACGCAGAAGAAGCAGCAGGCTGATGCTAAGAAGGCGCAGAAGAAGGAAGCCGACGCAGCTAAAAAAGCACAAAAGAAGGAGGCAGCAGCTGCTAAGAAGGCACAGAAGAAATCAGCACCAAAGCAAAAGTCAGGTTTTCTTTCAAAAAAGAAGAAATGATATGAATAAACGCATCTTTGAAATAACCAGGAGGTAGACAATGAAGAACTTATCAATATTAATGCTTTTATTTGGGCTGACGCTTTCCGTGCAGGCCGCAGGGGATACGTCCCAATGTCCGACACTCTGTTCAAAATGTGACGATATGACGATGCAGCAGAATTGCATGCAAAACTGCGGTCATCAAGCTGCAGATAAGTGTCGGGTAGTCAAGCCGAATATTAAATCAGTCTCTGATGCCAATAATTTTGGAGCAGAGCAATTCCAAATGTACAAGACCGGATTACTTGAGATTGTTCCAACTGTACAAAGTGTTATAGAAAATACGCGAAATACTTTCAAGTATGCAGATCAGGCAGGAACTGTTGATGCTAACCTTGTGCGTGATACGCAAGAATTTTTAAGTCGTCTTGGTGCCCACGCTGCAGAATTAGTGATGAATATGGAATATACTGCGAAACAAAAAGGGTCTAATGTTGAGGCTGTTATGCAGATTAAATCATTGTTTGATGATGCAATGCGATCAACGAGTGCTTTGTCTAAGCAAAGATTTCAGAATTTAGGGGATTTGCGTAAATCTGCGAATGAGATCCTTTTGAAATTTAAAAATGTTTTTGGTCAAGGAACCGCGTTGAAATATATGATTGACACAACATCAGTTAAACCGGATAGAGTAGCTCAAGTCAAAGGTGTCAGTAAAGCAATGTTATGTAATCTTCAATGTCGCGCAAGCTCTTGTGGTAAAAGTCCTGCTTTGACAGTAAAATGTATGAAGAATTGCGAGCCAAAGAAAATTTCATCCTGTGTTACTGCTGCAAAGAAAACAGGGGTTTATGAAACAGCAAAAGAGCTTTTGAACATTACTCCTGTTGCATCGGGTGTCCTTTCAACACCAAAGAAAGAACTATATCAAGGTGCAGGCGATTCTCAGCTTCAAATGATGATGGCTCGTCCTCTCCCTGTACCACCGGTTCAGAAAGGACCTCAACCTCAGGTTGTGCCTCAACCTGAAACGATCCAGCATCCCAGTAGTGTACAGCAAGCTCAGATTATACCTACACCAGCTGAACGCGTTGCTCAATCTCGAGCTATGGCAGAGCAAGCTCGGACAATGCCTTCTCAGCCCAAAGCTTTTGTATCGCCAGCTGAGCATATGTCTGATTTAGCACGGAAAGGGATCGCCGTTTCGATATATCCAACGCCTCAAAACTTAGATAGAGGTCAGATGCCATCAGCGGGATCAGACGACATTGGTGCAGGAGAGGAAGATAGCCCCTTTGTCTCAGTTGAAGAGGCTCAAGGTATACCTGCATACTAACCTAGCAAGCGACTCACGAGTTTGGCCGTGTAATCTACCAGTGGGATGACGCGGCCATAATTCATTCTGGACGGGCCGACAACCCCTAGAGCTCCGATAATTCTGTCGCCTGTTCCCTTATATGGTGCGATAACCATGGAACACCCTGATTGGGCAAACATCGGGTTTTCAGCACCGATAAAAATTTGAACACCGTCTGCTTGGACAGATGCATCCAATAAGCTTTTCAGATTTTCTTTGGTATCTAAAATCGTGAATAAATTCCGGATTTGGTCAATTTCCTCAACAACTGTTACATTATTGAGTAGATTCGCTTGACCCTTGATAATCAAAGATCCTGATGCCTCTTCCCCGCTCCAAATACCAACACCATCCGAGACGATTTTGCGTGAAAGGGTATTGAGTTCTTGTTTGTCTTTGACGAGTTCTCGACTAATAATAGATTGTGCTTCGGACAACGTATGGCCGACCATAGAGGCATTCAAATAATTTGTTGCCTCAACTAAAACAGAGGCCGGGATTCCTTCGGGAAATTCAAGGACGCGGTTTTCAACAATGCCATCTTGGGTGATAATGACAACCAAAGCGCGTGTTGGGCTTAAGGGCACGAATTCAATATGTTTAAGAGCGGACTCTGACTTTGGTGCCATAACAAGGCTCGCACATTGTGACAATCCTGATAGGACAGAGGTGGCACTTTCTAAAAGATCCGTTAGGCTGCGCCCTTGAGTTCGGCATTGACGGTCAATTTCTTGGCGTTCTTTATCACCAATATCACCGACTTGTAACAGGCCGTGAACAAAGAGTTTGAGGCCTTCTTCTGTTGGGATGCGACCCGCAGATGTATGTGGCGCATAGAGAAGCCCTGCTTCTTCAAGGTCAGCCATGACGTTGCGGATTGTTGCGGGAGACAATGACGTTGTCAGGCGACGAGACAGGGTTCGCGATCCGATGGGTTCGCCTGTTTCCATAAAAGCATCAACAAGTTCCTTAAAAATCTCGAGGGAGCGGTTGTTTAAATCACGAATGGATGTCATTGTAGCCCCTCTCTTTGGAGAAGTGATGAGGTTATTTTGCTTTTCTGGAGATAGCTCTTCATATAGTATAATCTCAATAATGAATATTATAAGGATAGTTTACACAAAAATGCGTCACGATAAAAGAAAGGCAAACGAGTTACGATCAGTTTTCTTAGGGCCGGGATTTTCTAAACATGCCGAAGGTTCCTGTTTTGTCAAATTTGGCGATACTCATATTATTTGTACGGCAACGATCGAAGAGAAAGTTCCCCCTTTTTTGAGGAACACCGGATCGGGTTGGGTTACGGCTGAGTATGGTATGTTGCCTCGAGCAACCCACGATCGTGTTGATCGTGAAGCGGCAAAGGGAAAACAAAGTGGCCGCACTCAAGAAATTCAACGCTTAATTGGCCGGGCATTGCGATCTGTGATTGATCTCAAAGCATTGGGAGAGCGTCAAATCAAGATCGATTGTGATGTGATCCAAGCTGATGGCGGAACCCGCACAGCCAGCATTACAGGGGCTTATGTAGCTTTGCATCAGGCTTTGCAAAAACTTGTTGATAAGAAAGTCCTGAAAGCATTGCCGATTACGGATCAAGTTGCTGCAATCTCTTGTGGGATGAGTAAGGGTGAAGGTGTTCTTGATCTTGATTATGTTGAGGATTCTAGTGCTGACGTTGACGCGAATTTTGTCATGACGGGTAATGGGCGTTTAGTTGAAATCCAAGCAACAGCTGAAAAGGATCCTTTTAGTGATCAAGAATTTGCGACTATGTTGGATTTAGCTAAAGGCGGAATTGCTGAACTTATCGCATTGCAAAAACAGGTTTTAAAGATCTAAAAATGCTGAACCCAAACGATCGATTAGTGATAGCTAGTCATAATAAGGGGAAAATTCGCGAAATTCGGGAATTGCTAGAGCCCTTTCAGTTGGATGTTGTCTCAGCCGATGATCTTGGTATCCCGGAACCCGATGAGACAGGGACAACGTTCGTTGAAAACTCTGTGCTTAAAGCTGTTGAGATTATGAAACACTGCGGCTTACCGTGTCTTGCCGATGACTCTGGGATTGCCATTGATGCTTTGAATGGTGATCCGGGGATTTATTCAGCGCGATGGGCTCAAAAAGAAGACGGGACACGAGACTTCAGTTTGGCGTACGATCGGATTTTTAAGAGTTTAGATCCTCAGCAATCTCACAAGGCACATTTTGTTTGTGTGTTGACATTGGCCTTCCCTGATGGGGCAACTCATTCCTTTGAAGGGCAAGTCCATGGACATATTCGCTTGCCGGCACGGGGTGATCACGGTTTTGGTTATGATCCAATTTTTACCCCGGAAGGTTATTCGCAGACATTTGCGGAGATGGGGCAGGATTTTAAAGAGGGGATCTCTCACCGATACCATGCCTTTGAACAATTGAAGCAATTTTTGCGCAAACCATGATTTTTGTTATATAGCTGTATCAAGGTTAAACGGGATGACTACAGTACGATTGTTTCTTGAATTTTTCCTCGTCTACCAAGATTGGCGTTTTTTGTCGGTTCCCTTGTGGGGTGTCATTTTATATGGTGCCGTTACAGTTGCTGCAACGCCTCATTTTTATAGTGATACCTTGATGTTGACTCTTTTTCTGGTCGGTGGGATCTGGGGGTGGGAGTTTTATGCCTCTAAATCCTATTTGGGCTTAGCGGACAAAATTATTTTACCAATTATTGCGACAGGAATTCCGTTGACTCTATTGGGGGGATATTTGATCTTGGTCGGATGCCTAGCGTTAGGGACAGCGTATCTGTGGCAACGCTGTTTTCATTCTGCGCGTTATCCCCTGTTGCCAGCATTAATTTTCGCACGGATCTGTTATTCAGGTTTATTGTGATTAATTGTTAAGACAAAGTCTTGATCATTGATTGTCCCAAGTGGGGTACACCGGATGCTTTGACTTGTATCGCTGACTCGAGCAATGGGAAGCCCCTCTGGAAAGACGCCACTAACACCACTTGTGATCAGCAAATCACCGACGTTTATCGCTGCCGGGTTTTCAATATGGGATAATTTTAACAATCGGCTGCCGTCTCCTGCTAAAATACCCTGTTGATTGTTTTTCTCAAATTTCACGGGAACGCGGGATGTGATGTCGGTAATGGGCATAATTCGCACATAATCTTGATCAGAACCGATGACACGACCTATCAAATATCCGGCTGTTGTGATAATCGGATCGTCTTTAGACACATCAGCGGTGGATGGAGATGCACTAAAATAGGTTGTTGAATAGCCATTGTAAACGTGATGGCTAATCCGAATCGTTGTAATATCATCAACCAGTGAGGACTGTACATTCAGAGCTTCACGGAGAGTTTTGTTTTCTTTGATGATTTGAGATAACGTTGCTCGTTCTCTGATAAGTTTATCATTCATTTCTTTGAGGCGTTGATTTTGTGCAATAAGATCTTCTTTGTTTTTGAAATGACTTTTGACGTCCCCAATCCAATTGAATGGTTTAGCAATATAGGAATGAATGGGCGTAAAAGTCTTGGTAATTGTATGGCTTATCGTCGAAAAAGGTTCTAATTCATAAACCTGCGATAAAACAAGAGCCACGGCTGAGGCAATAATAATAAGCGATTTTGATGCTTTGAAAAAAGATCGTAAGCGACTCATGGGGGCAAGGTCGGAGTCAGAGACAATTGTTGTTCTCTGCTCTTTACTTGTTTTCATGCCAACGACGGAAAGGAGCCGCATTAAAGATCCTCAACGCTTAGTACATATTGACGAGGACACTTTGCAATGTATTCATTTCTTCCAGGGCACGTCCTGTTCCGTTAACAACACAGTCAAGCGGGCTTTCGGCTAGAAATACGGGAAGGCCTGTTGCTTTTGCCAAAACACGATCAAGATTTTTGAGCTGAGATCCTCCACCTGTCATCACGATGCCACGATCAACGATATCTGCGGATAGTTCCGGTGCTGTATTTTCCAAGGCTGTTTTAACACCTTGGACGATTGCAGCGACAACCTCACTCAGGCTATCAGCAATTTGGGCTTGGTTAATTTCAACTTCGAGCGGAACACCATTCAAAAGGCTACGTCCCTTGATCGACATCATCGTATTTTTACTATCAGAATCAACGGTTGCTGATCCAATTTCTTTTTTGATTTTTTCCGCAGTGCTTTCACCGATCAACAAATTATGGGTTCGTCGAATGTAACTGATGATCGCCTCGTCCATTTTATCGCCACCAACCCGAACGGATGTTGCATAAACGATACCACCGAGGGATAGAATGGCAACTTCTGTTGTTCCGCCACCAATATCAACAACCATGGATCCTGTTGGTTCTGTGACGGGTAGGCCTGCGCCAATGGCGGCGGCCATGGGCTCTTCGATTAAGAAAACGCGACGACCACCGGCACTTTCGGCGGATTCCTGAATCGCACGACGTTCAACAGCGGTTGATCCGGATGGGACGCAGATAATGATTTGAGGGGCTGCGAAACTGCGCCTGTTGTGGACTTTGCGAATAAAGTGCTTAATCATCTCTTCGGCAACCTCAAAGTCGGCAATGACACCGTCTTTTAACGGGCGAATAGCTTGAATATTTCCAGGTGTACGTCCAACCATGAGTTTTGCTTCTTCGCCAACGGCTAAGACCTGTTTTTTCCCTTTGGATGTTGCGATTGCCACGACTGACGGCTCATTAAGAACAATGCCTCGGCCGCGCACATAAACAAGAGTGTTGGCTGTTCCAAGGTCAATGGCCATATCTGCGGAAAGAGCACCCATAAGACGTTGGAAAATTTTCATGAATATTGCCCCTGACTCTGAATAAAAAATATCTATTACTATGTTTTTAGTAGACTTTTGATAGTTGTTGCAAGTGTTTTCATTCATCTTTTCCAAAAAAGTGGCGATGTTATCGTTGTTGTGGTATCTTTTGCGCATGACTAGAAAGAAATTGACTGTATTACTCGCCTCTCCGCGTGGATTTTGTGCCGGGGTTGATCGAGCCATATCGATCGTTGAAAAGGCTCTGGAAAAATTCGGAGCCCCTGTTTATGTTCGCCATGAAATTGTCCATAACAAGTTCGTTGTCGATTCTTTGCGGCAAAAAGGGGCGATCTTTGTCAATGAACTCGATGAAGTACCTGCGGGGGCAAAAGTGATTTTCTCAGCGCATGGTGTCCCTAAAACAGTGCCGGAACATGCAAAATCAGCTCAATTGGACTATTTTGATGCGACCTGTCCCTTGGTCAGTAAGGTGCATCGTGAGGTTGAGCGTCACCATGCGAATGGTAGAGTCGTTTTGTTGGTTGGCCATCGAGGTCATCCGGAAGTTATTGGAACGATGGGGCAAGTACCCGAAGGAAGCGTTGTTTTGATCGAAACGGAGCAGGATGCCGAGACGATTCAGGTTGTTGATCCTGAGAATTTGGCTTATGCGACGCAGACAACGTTATCCGTTGATGAAGTTAAAGGGATTTTTGCAATCCTACAGCGACGGTTTCCGTCTATCGAAACGCCTCGTAAGGAAGATATCTGTTATGCGACAACAAATCGCCAAGAGGCTGTTAAGGCCATTGCCTCACGCGTTGATGCGATGATTGTCATTGGTGCGCCGAATTCATCAAATTCCAATCGCCTCGTTGAGGCTGCGCGACTAGCGGGTTGCCCCAAGGCAACGTTATATCAACGTGCTGCTGACTTGGACTTGTCATGGTTGGCTGGTGTTGAAACATTGGGAATTTCGGCGGGTGCTTCGGCTCCGGAAATTCTTGTTGATGAGATGGTTAATCAACTGCGACAAACCCATGATGTTTTGATTGAAGAAGTGAAAATTAAAGATGAAGATATTGTTTTTCATGTTCCGACACGGCTGCGATAGGGTCGGCATTATTTACTAATTATTAACGGTTTAATCTTGTGAAAAAGTCGAAAAAGTACTAGTCTTAGAGTAGAGGGGCTATAGGTTTCGAGGTAATTTTGGTTGAACTTTTATCTATTTTGCTGTCAAGCGTAGCGTTGGCAGTGGCACCGTCTGAACCGCAGACTGTGGATTTAACTAATAAAAAAGAAAATAGTGCTCAGTCTAGTAATTCTGTTCCGGCGGTCGAAGAGAAATCGGTTGATCGTGATGAGGAAAAACAAGGCGATCCGCCTGCTCAAGAGGGTGTTCAGTCTGCTGTTGAGAAAGCAGAGGCCGTTGTTGCTCATGCGGATATTGAATCGACTATGGCATCGAGGCCGAGTTATACAGGGGCTGAGGGGTATTTGACTCAAAAGGCGGATGATATTGCCTCGTTGACAAAGAAAATTTTTGACACGATGCCGCATTTGCCAAAGGATTCCTTGTTTGGATCTATGTCGGATGCCTATAAGACTAACCCGCAAATTAAGCAACAAATTGCTACGGTGCGTGCTTCTGTTGAAAAGATTGTTCAGGCTAAATCCGGTTGGCGTCCGACAGTGACGGCGTCTTTGTCTCAAAGCTTAACGCAAGCTAATAATAAAGGCGATACGATTAGGCAACAGATTGAAAGTAATAATACCGGCGTTAGTAAGTCTCAAAAAGATGCCAATACGTCGGCAAAATTAGAGTTGCGTCAAAATTTGTTTGCCGGTGGTCAGACAGTTTATCAGGTCAAAGAGTCTGAGGCAGCCTATCAATCGTCAAAGGCAATGTTGACAGAAACAGAGCAGAATGTTTTGCTTGCGGTATCCACATCCTATATGCAGTTGATGTCTAAGTACGCAGAAATTGAATTATTGAAACGCAATGAAGGTAATCTGCGTGAAACGCTTAAGGCAACTCAGGATAAGTTTGATGTTGGTGAAGAAACGCGGACAAGCGTTGCCCAAGCTGAAGCACAGTTGGCTGATGGTATTGCTCAGCGGATTAATGCGGAATCAGATCTGGAACAAATCAAAGCAGCTTTTGAGAAAGTAACGTTCCGTAAGGCAGGTCGATTGACGCGACCTGAGATCCCAAAGACGATGCCAAAAAATCTGGATGAGGTTATTGATAAGGCACGGATTTTCTCGCCGACTTTGTCTAAGGCGATGTATGCCGAAAAATCAGCGCGTTATGCCGTTGATCGTGTTACGGGTGCTTTATTGCCGACGGTTGATTTAGTGGGGGCAAGCTCTGCGTCTCGTGATAGACTTGAGAATAAATATGTTAATTCATCAAATGCGTTGACGATTAATCCACGTAATGACCGTGCTGTTAATCACTCGGTTCAGGTTCAAATGTCCATTCCTTTGTATGAGGGGGGGCGGACTCGCTCTCAACGTCGTGAGGCAAGTGAATCAGCTGAACAATCACGTATTCAAATTGAACAAGCTCGCCGAGAGATTGTTGAGCGGGCTGTTGGCGCATGGAATCGTTATAAAGCCGCTGAATCAAGGATTGCTGAGTATAAAAAGCAAGTTCAAGCCAACTTGGTTAGCCTTGACGGAACGCAACAGGAGTTGCTTGTCGGATCTAAGATTCTTTTGGACGTGTTGAATGCGATTAGTCGCCTTGTGCAGTCTCAGGTGAATTTGGTGCGTGCTGAACAAGATCATTTATCAGCAGCTTATGAAGTTCTATTTGTTACTGGACAATTGACAGCTAAATCTTTAGGGTTGCATGTGACTTTGTATGATCCAGAGATTCATTATCAAGAAACTGCGAATCGGTTTTAATTAAAGAGGTATAAAAATGGTACTAGGTTGGGGAAGTAAAAAAGCGCAAGTGCATCATGATGATGAAGATATGTCCATGGAAGAAATTTTAGCATCTATTCGTAAGTACGTTTCTGAAGAAACAGCGGTAAAGGATTCTGATCAATTTCAAGACACAGCAAAGGTTATGAGTTCCCCTTATCGTAGTGCGGCTGATGTCCGTGTTCAACGCCGTATTGTTGAGGAGACAGAGTCTGTGTTTGCGCCATCGAATACTTTTGAAGAGAGTGCTTTGTTTAAGGATGCGACTCTCCCCCCTAAGGCTGAAGAATTTGCTGTAACGAAAGATACACTTAAGTCAAAACCCGTTATGGAAGAGTTGTTGGCACAAGACGACTTACCGACTGCAACTATCAATCCGTTTGCTAAGCTGGCCGAAGCATCAAAACCGAAAGAACCGCTTAAAACAGCTGGTCAAGAATTAAAGGCTGGGGCTGTTACCCTTGATCAATTAATTGGTGATTTGGCACGTCCGATGATTCAGCAATGGTTGGATCAACATATGACAGTGATTGTTGAAAAAATGGTCGCGCAAGAAATTGCAAAAATGACAGGACAAAAATAAGGCTCTTTGCTTTTTATGGCAAGGGGATAATACGTCTTACAGCTGGCGGAATCTCACATCTCTTCCGCACGTGAGGGGAAAGAAAATAATTCAATAAAAGTTTTAGGTATGCTCAAGGAACAACGATAACTTGAAATCCTAAAACTTTTTCTTGACTCTTGCGTTGTTAATCGCCATTAATAAGAGCATGACGAAAAAATATGTAACTCTATTTTCAAAACTTCTCAAGCGCAGCGCGCGCTAACTATTTTTATACTCAAAATTTCCTTCCTGTATTACTAATTCATAAAGAGATGTTTCAAAAATGAGTGCTACTGATCAATTTTTTAACCTGTTGATGGTTGTCGATGACTTTTTCTGGGGTCATATCGGTTTTTCTATCGTTGTCATTATGGGATTATATTTCACCATTACGTCGCGATTCTTCCAGTTTCGAACCTTATTTAATTTCAAAAAAACTTTCCAAGAGTTGCATTGCTCCAAAGGGCATGATGATCAAGGTGTGAACCCGATTCGACTCTATTTTGCCTCCGTTGGTGGTATGATTGGCCTTGGCAATGTTGTTGGTGTTGTAACTGCTATCCTTATTGGCGGGCCGGGTGCTATGGTTTGGCTGTGGATTGCCTCTATTTTTGGCATGTTGATCAAATATGCTGAAATTTACTTGGGTGTCAAATTTCGTGTGAAAAATGATCGTGGCGGTTATGATGGTGGGCCGATGTACTACTTGCAACAGGCGTTTTCACTCAAAGCCATCCCGTTTGTTTCTGCTATTCTATTGTGTATCTATGGTGTTGAGGTTTATCAGTTTGTGATTATCACGGACACGTTAACCAATACCTTTGACCTGAATAAAATTACTGTTATTGGATCGTTAATTGCTCTTGTGATTTACACGGCGTTGGGTGGTGTGAATCGTCTTGCAAAGGTTTGTGCTGTTTTGATGCCAGGGTTTATGATCTTGTATATCGTGATGTGCCTTTATGTTGTTGGTGTTAACTTTGGTAATTTAGGCTCTGTCTTGACCGTGGTCTTTGAATCAGCTTTTTCCGGTCATGCAGCCTTGGGTGCTTTTGCCGGGAGTACGATGATTTTGGCTGCTCAAAATGGTATTGCTCGGGCTGTTTATTCCGGCGACATCGGTATTGGTTATGATTCAACAATTCAATGTGAGACAAAAACGGTTCACCCTGAACGGCAAGCACGTTTGGCTATTTTTGCTCTTCTGAGTGATATTATTGTTTGTACCATGAGCATGATTGTTGTTTTGATTACGGGGTTATGGCACAAAACACCTGTACTTTTACCGTCTGAATATGTGGCAACGGCACTCTCTTTGCATTTCCCGTATATGACTTATTTTATGGCTGTGTTTTTCTTCATTGCCGGTTTTACGACGATTATTGCATTCTTTACAGTGGGGATGAAATGTGCTCGATTTATCTCGGCACAATGGGGCGAAAAGATTTACTTGTTGTATGGCATATTTGCTTTTAGCTTCTTTTCCTTCTTTGATCAAAGTAAAGTGATTCTTATTATGAGTTTGTCCGGCGGATTATTGATGTTGCTGAATTTGGCGGGCATTGCTAAACTGAGAAAACACATCGAATTCAAATAAGGATCCGCTATGGGGATTAAAACCCTTGCCAAAATTTGGTTCTCCTTATTTTGGAGAACCAACCTTTATCTTTTTACGATTCAGCTTTATGGGATGATTATCCTGAGTGGTATTATTCTCTATTGCCTGACCCATGATTTGATTCCCCAGTTGAGAAGCGTGATTTTCACGGTGTTCAATTTATCAGAAAATCAAGCCTTGGAGCGATTATCTGTTCCACGGTTAGTGCTGACAGAGGGGGGGAACTGCCTTCTTTACCTTGTGGTTTTATTTAGTGCAATCAAGAAATTGCCTGACATCCCCTTTAAGGGATTTCAGATTCCTGAAGCCATAACGCAGCGAGCCTTTATATGGTTGGGGCCTATTGCACAAGGTTTTTACCTGCTGAGTTATTTGATGATTTCGGTTGCTTTGGGGTATGAAAACCCCTTCGCCCAAGGTGGGTTGGCTTTTATTGCGTCAGTATGCTTCATTCCGCGAGCGTTTCGGTCATAGCCATTTTAAATCCCTATGCGCTAAGGGGATGAAAATCAAGTATATTTTTGCTCTCCTGTTGTAAAAAATATTATTAAAATTTTATAAGTATGCTATATATGGAGGATAGCTCATCTTAAGAGCTTGTTAATAAATAGGAGTTTAGAATGAACAAAAGAGTCGTAGCGTGTGTTTTGACTGGATTATTGTTATCCACTTCCCCTGTGTTGTCTATGGATGAAGCTGCTCAGCAAGAAGGCGTTTTGCAAGGGGTATCTGAAGTCATTGCAGATGACCAACAAGGTGCAGTTACTGAAGTAGAAACAGCAATTCAAGCAGTCGAAATAACACCTACAGAAGAAAAAGCTGTTGAAGTAGCTCAAGAAGAAGTAGCGGTAGCATCTACGGAAGAAAAAGTTTCTGATGTGGCTCAAGAGGAAGTAGCGGTAGCATCTACGGAAGAAAAAGTTTCTGATGTGGCTCAAGAGGAAGTAGCGGTAGCATCTACGGAAGAAAAAGCTGTTGAAGTAGCTCAAGAAGAAGTAGCCGTAACACCTACAGAAGAAAAAGTTGCTGAAGTAGCTCAAGAAGAAGTAACCGTAGCATCTACAGAAGTAGAAAATACGGATGTGGCTCCAGAAGAAGTAGCCGTAACACCTACAGAAGTTGAAAATACAGACGTAGCTCCAGAAACAACAGCTGAATCTGATCTTTCGTAATTCAGTTCTGCCTTGTTTCGTCGCTTGGTACTATGGGCATGCCCCTAGTGCCAAGTCCCATTTGTCTAAGTTAATTTGGGATGCTGACGTCAGAAACCACCACTTAAAACGCAGCCAATCCTGTTTGATAACGCCCCAGAATCAGAGCATGAATATCGTGTGTACCTTCGTAGGTATTTACTGTTTCAAGGTTAACCATGTGCCGAATCACATGATACTCATCGACAATACCATTGCCACCGTGCATGTCTCGTGCCATACGAGCAATATCCAGAGCTTTACCACAGGAATTCCGTTTGAGCATAGAAATAACTTCAGGTATATCATAACCCTCATTTTTCAGGCGACCCGCTTGTAAGCATCCTTGTAGTGCTAGGGTTATTTCTGTTTGCATGTCCGCAAGTTTTTTCTGGATCAGCTGATTCGAGGCAAGAGGACGATCAAACTGTTTACGCTCAAGAGTATAGGTTCGTGCTGCGTGCCAACATGCTTCGGCGGCACCAAGGGCTCCCCATGCGATACCATAACGAGCATTGTTTAAGCAACCAAAAGGCCCTTTGATTCCCTCGACATGGGGGAGGAGATTACCCTCGGGAACAAACACATTATTCATGGCAATTTCACCGGTGACAGATGCCCTGAGCGACATTTTCCCATCAATTTTGGGAGTTGTCAGGCCATCCATACCACGTTCTAAAATAAATCCACGAATCTTATCGTCATCACATTTTGCCCAGACAACCATAATATGAGCTAGCGGTGAGTTCGTAATCCACATTTTACTGCCGTGTAGGCGGTAACCACCCTCGACTTTTGTGGCGCGTGTTCGCATACTGGCAGGGTCAGATCCTGAATCAGGCTCAGTCAGGCCAAAGGAACCGATATGGTCACCACTGATAAGCTTGGGGAGGTATTTTTGGCGTTGTTCTTCCGACCCGTAGGCGTAAATAGGATAGATCACAAGGGATGATTGCACACTCATGGCAGATCTGTAGGCTGAGTCCACACGTTCAATCTCACGAGCAACAAGACCATAGCTTACATAACCGGCATTTGCACCACCGTATCCTTCTATTGTAATGCCAAGCAATCCCAAAGCCCCCATTTCTTTCATGATGGCAGGGTCGAATTCTTCTTTGCGGTTTGCCATCAAAATGCGAGGCATTAATTTTTCTTGGGCATAGGCATTTGCCGTATCACGAATCATGCGCTCTAAATCTGTTAATTGGCCGTCCAACAGCAGAGGATCCTGCCAAGGCGTTGAACGGAGAGAGGATGATGATTTTTGTTTCAGTGATGTTGCTGTAGACATGAAGATGCCCTCTTCGATAAACTAATCATAGTCCAAGTTTATCCCGTCCCTGTGGAGGTCGCAACTAAATCCATGACATTTTACCGAGTTTTTAACGATCATGTGCTCCTTAATGTCCGCTTAACGCCATCGGCTAAGAAAGCTGGAATAAACGGTGTTTTTGAAGTGGGTGATGAGATTTATTTAAAAGTCTCAGTGACGGTTGTGCCGGAAGATAATAAAGCCAACAAGGCCTTAATTGCCTTGCTTGCCAAACATCTAAAAATCTCCAAATCATCAATTGCAATTATCCAAGGACAGACAAGTCGGAATAAGGTTGTGCGTATTGAGGGAGCCGTCACACCTTCAGATCTTACAGAAAATTAACTAATTCTTAAGACTTAAGTCTTATTTTTATAGAGAATAATTTTTCTAGAGGAGATTAGAAATGAAGCAACTGAAAGCACCGGTATTACCACCACGGCCACATGAAATACCTTAAGTAAGGATATTACCTAAAAAGACCTGACCACTTCCCCGGGGCAGGGCTTTTTGCTGGTTGGGGGCTGGTGCCCATCCTGAAAGAAAAAGAACATCGAGTTCGATCGTATTTTGATAGTCTTCGTCCAGGAATTGGCATAGTTTTTTGATGAACTCTTTACCGGTTAACCCTTTGTATCTCTCAATGAGAGAATTGCTCAATCCCAGGGACTGAATCCGTTTTAAGAGATCAAATGCCGTCGGAGCCGTTAGGGCTAGGTGTTCGTGATCTAAGACAGGAATGGCAAATTCAGCGCGCTGTAAAAGGGATGCTGCATCATGCAATGAGATCATGGGGGCAACGCGAGGGCTACATCCTTGGCGGACAAGAAGCTCAGCCTTTTGGGCAGCCGATCGTAATTGCCACAAGGACGTCCCCCCCAGAAAACAGCCAAGAAATAAACCATCCGGTTTTAAGGTATAATTGATTTGCTTAAGGATACCGGGGATATCATTGGCATGATGTAAGTCCATATAGCTAATGACAAGGTCAAAAGTTGCTTCTCCAAAGGGCAAGAAATCTGATGTTGCATATATATCTTGAGGTATGCGAAAAACAGATGCTCCGGTAAACTCAAGATCGAGATCGCCAATAATCAGGACATGTGTAAAATCCCTTAACACATAGACCAGGCGATCTTTGATCAAATCAGCCAGCAGTTGATGCAAGGGATCTGTGGTCTGAGAATGACGACAGCTGCGTTTGAGCTGAACAGAACGATTAAACAGCTGTGTCATTGTGGGCATTATGCCTCAATTGTTGAGATTATTTTGCGGTTGTTGGGGGAGATAATCAAATAAACCAAGGGCAAGATAAACAACGTAAAGATCGTCCCAAAACTCATCCCACCGACGATAACAAAGCCAATCTGGCGGATGCTTTCAGATCCTGCGCCTGTTGCCAAAGCCAAGGGAACGGCACCTAAGACCATGGCAAAAGTCGTCATCAGAATTGGCCGTAGGCGTAATTCACACGCATGGATTAACGCCTCAGTTTTAGATTGGCCATCATCACGTAATTTATTGGTAAAGTCGACAATCAAAATACCGTGTTTGGTGATTAAGCCAATTAAGGTCACAAGACCAATTTGACTATAAACGTTGAGTGTTCCGTCTTTGATCAAGGCTAGCGTTATTAACCCACCGGCGACAGAAAGGGGGACTGCTAACAAGATGATAAAGGGGTCGATCCAACTTTCAAACTGTGCTGCCAAGACGAGGTAAATGAAAGCAAGAGCAAGGCCAACGATCAACAAAATACTTTGAGATTCATCAATATATTTGCGTGTTTCACCAATAAATTCAACGTGAACGTCCTTTGAGAGGTCATCCTTTCGAATTTGGGTCACAAGGTTAATGCCCTCAGTTAGTCCAACGCCACGATTCAAGACGGCGGTCATGCTAATAGACCGATTTTTGTTATAGCGAAAGATTTGTGATGATCCTGTTGATGAATTGACGTCAATGAGCTCTGAAATTGGAACCAGCGTCCCTTTTTTGTCATTGGCTTTCATAAAGAGGTTGGTGATGTCATTCGGTGTTTGACGGGCTTCGTCTAAGACTTCAACCATGACGTCATAGAGTCGGTTTTGGCGTTTGAATGTGCCGGCTTTGCGACCACGAACAAGGGCATCAATGGTATCGGCGATGGCACCCGGATCAACACCAAGAGATGATGCTTTGTTACGACGAATGGTGAGTTTATATTCTTCAGTGTCAGGGAGAGGGGTACTGAGAATATATTGAACAATATCCGGATTGGCGTATAGGTTGTCTTTCATGACTTCACCATACCCCTTGATTTCCTTGATCGTTTTGTTGGCACCAACGATGAATTGTACCGTATTGCTTGTCTCAGCAGCACCACCCATGCTCCCGAATTTCACAGAAACGCCGGGGACGATTTCTAATTTCTTGCGGATTTCTTCAACAACTTGTTGTGTTGAACGCCCGCGATTGCGATCAAGTTCAACAACTATGTCATAGGTTGGGTTCTTAATGTTGACAACACGACGTACTACCTCTGGAATTGAGGCTAAAATATCATCGATCTGTTTGACATAACGATCCGTAAAATCTAAGGTCGATGAGGGGCTCGACTGACCATCAATGTAAATCTTTCCCTGATCTTCGTACGGGAAAAACTCCCGTGGCAAAGAAAAGAATGCTGCAATACCAAGGGCACAGAAAATTCCTGTTGTTACTAATAAAACTTTGGGTTTATCGATGGCTTTTGCCAGATATTCGCGGTACAAGACTTCAGATTTATCGAGCCAGATGTCGGTGCGGATTTTGTTTTTAAAGGAGATCCACCAGCCGGCAGATTTGCTACCGATGCTTTCCTCATCATGTCCGAGAAGTCGTGAACACATCATGGGCGATAATGTTAAGGCTGCAAAACCAGAGAAAATAACAGCAACGGCAAGTGTAATAGCATATTCCGTAAAGGTTTTTCCAACGGTACCTGTAATGAGGGCAAAAGGAGTGTAAACGGCAGCTAGTGTCAACGTCATGGCAATAACGGCAAAAGTAATTTCGCGCATACCACGGACAGCAGCAATCAGTGGTCTCTCGCCTTGTTCAATACGGCGGTAAATATTCTCGAGGACAACAATGGCATCATCGACAACCAATCCAATAGCCAGAACCATGGCCATCAATGTGAGGGTGTTGATCGAGAAATTTAAGAGATACATCACAAAAAATGTCGCAATCAAGGAGATAGGGATTGTAACAAGGGGAATGACTGACGCTCGTGCGGAACGTAAGAAGAGAAAAACAACAAGCGTTACAAAGATAAAAGCTTCGAATAAGGTTTGTTGGATTCGAGCAAGAGCATCTTCGATAAAGCGTGCCGTGTCAGATCCGATCCGCAATATCATATCATCCGGAATATGTTCTTGAATTTTAGGAAGAGCTGTCCTCAGGCGGCGAGCTACATCAACGGGATTGGCCGTCGACTGTTTAAAGACACTGATACTAACGCCTAACTTGCCGTTGAAATATGTTTTTGTTTTCGTGTCCTTTGTGCTCATTTCTGCGGTACCGATATCTCTGAGCATGATCAGTGTACCGTCTTTATTGGCGATCGGCAGTTGGGCAAATTCTTCCGGTGTTTCAGATCCGGCAACGGTTGTGACAAGATATTCGCGATCTTTACTGATCAATTTACCGGCCGGTTTTTCGACGTTTTGTTGGCGAATGGCTTGAATGACTTCGGTAACGGTAATGCCGTATCCGGACATTTTAACAGGATCTAGCTTCAAGTACATTTTGTACAAACCGCCGCCGACAACTTCGACATTAGAAACACCGTCAATGGCTTCTATTTCTTTTTCAATGTTGTTCTTGGCAAAATCTTGCAGCTCACTCGGCTCTGTTTTATCGCTGGTGAGGGCGATGGTCATAATGGGGCGATCATCATTTTTTGACCGTGTTAACGTTGGGGCTTCCATTTCATGAGGAAGCTGATTCTGAATTTTAGACAGTCGATCGCGCACGTCATTAACGGCGTCATCAATACGTCGAGTTGGTAGGAACTCAATGGAAATCTTTGATGTTTCAGGCGAACTTGTTGATTCAAAATGCTGAATCCCTTCGATACCGGAAATTGCTTCTTCGATAACGCGCGTTACCTGAGCTTCAACAACCTCAGGGGCTGCACCGTTTAGGTGTGATTCGATGGTGACGTAGGGAACATCTACGGCCGGCTTGTGCAAGAGGTGGAGCCGAGAATAGCCGACAATACCAAGCAAGATCATGATCAGGGTCATAACCCATGAGAAAACGGGGCGTTTAATGCAAACTTCTGACAAACTCATGGCCGATACCCTTTCAAAGCCTATTTCTCTTGTTTTTTCTCTTCCGGTTTGACGTCTTCTGTTGGTTTATCTTCGGAAGGTTGGCTCTCATCTTTTTTGGCCTCTTCCTTTGGCTTGTCCTCAGAAGGTTTTTCTTGACCCTTGGCGGATTCTTCCTTTGCTTTCTCTAGGCTTTGAGCTAACGCTTTTAAGGCTTCTTCCGGTTTTGGGCCTTGAGTTGTAACGGCGCGACCCGGTACGAGTTTTATTTGTCCGGCCGTTACGACATTTAAATCTTCTTTGAGATTGGTTAGAACTTCAACCATACCATTTTCGCGTGTCCCTGTGAGGATCGTGATCGGATGGGCTTTGCCTTCATGAACAACGTAAACCATTTCTTTG
The DNA here is from genome assembly GCA_019636035.1 of Candidatus Paracaedibacteraceae bacterium. GTDB lineage: Bacteria > Pseudomonadota > Alphaproteobacteria > Paracaedibacterales > Paracaedibacteraceae > Paracaedibacter. The sequence continues at coordinate 252,001 of JAHBYI010000001.1, read as the reverse complement.
TTGCCGTCGCGAATCAAGGCAGATTCGGGAACTAACAGGGCATCTGGTTTTTCACCAATAATCAGACTGACGTGGGCGTATAATCCTGACCGGAGGAGACCCTCATCGTTGGGGATTGTTGCGCGCAAGGCGATTGAGTGGCTTTGCCCGTCAACACTAGAGTCGATGGCTTCGACTGTTGCGACAAATTTTTGGTCGGGGAATGCGTCCAATGTGATTTCAGCGAGTTGCCCAACGGAGATATCGTGAAGATACTTTTCAGGAACCTTGAAGTCTGCATAAATTGGTGTGTTGTCAACGAGTTTGACGAGGTCTTGCGCAGCTTGAACAAAGGCCCCCGGGTCGATATCAATTAAACCGATAACACCTTCGAAGGGGGCTTTAATCACAGCTTTGTCAAGGGCAGCCTGAGCTTTGTCAACCCGAGCCTTTGCCGCCTCAAATCCTGCTTTGGCTTCATCGTATTTTTTAATACTTTCAATTCGTTTTTCTTTGAGTTGTGTTAAGCGTTGATGATCCGCATCACGTAACGTTAACTCAGCTTTTGCAGCCTCAAGTTCTGCACGAAGATCGGCATCTTCGAATTGGATCAGAACATCACCCTTATTGATGTGTTCACCTTCGTTGAATTTAATTTCACTAATCTTGCCAGGCATTTCTGAACGAAGGGTAACTTCATTGTTGGCTCGTAACTGCCCAACTGTGTCAATGCGTCTAGTGATTTTGCCGCGTTTTATCCGTGTCATCTCAACAACAACAGGCTGATTCTGGCGGGCAGCTCTGGCTGTGTCTTCACCTAAATAACTGCGACAGGCGTCTTTGATATAGGGGCTGAAGAGAGGGCCTGTTACTTTACCAACAACCCAGAGTCCCAACACACCTGCTAAAACGCCACCGACAATATACGGAGTTTTATCTTTCGAAAACATATCTTTAAAATTTATTTTTTTCATTATCTTGCTATCAACCAAGCTGTTTCACTATGACTTATAATAGTCAATCTAAGTTTAACATTCTGTTAAAATGCAGTAAAACAGTTTATTTTACGAGTCTAGATGTACTCTACACATAGCACATTTGGCACAGATGGCCTATAGGTTTTTTGAGGGATTAATACCGAACGACGACGCGGTCAGAGTTGTGATGATGGTGATAGGGTTGATGTTGCCAACGATGGTATCGGGGTGGGGGAACATATCGTGGACTATCATAAATAACAACGTCGCGTTGGTCATAACGCGAAACATAAGGCGGATACCGTTCTTCCACGACACAAGCAGAAAGCACAAAGGCAAGGCCAAAAAGTAATGCGATCTTCATGACATTCTCCATCATCTCTCTTTGTCAATGAAGGTAGAGCGGATTAATTAAAAATCAAGCTACAGATCGATTGGATGTGATTTGGCTATTCAGTGTTTTATCTGATAAGAGTATTTTGCTTAACAGAAATATTGTGGGAATCAAGGCAACAGAGCATCCCAAAAACAGCAGTGACCATGAAATATGATCGGCTAACCAACCGGCAACAGCCGATGTGCAGACACGGGATAAGGAGCCAAAAGAATACAGTAAAGTGAAATGAGATGCTGTGTGGGGCTGCATGCAGAGCCCCGATAAAAGAGCAATGAAAATAGTTGATGTCATTCCTGAGCAAAGGCTTTCTGCACCGACGGTAATGATCAAGACTGAGGTGTCGTATCCGACCAGAGCTTGTACAGTGAACATCAAGGCTGATGTTGCTTGGAGAGTTGCGCACATGACAGCAGACTGGTAGATTCCAAGACGTTGGATCATGAGTCCCCCTAAGAGGCCGCCAACGACCATAAGGCTAATGCCAAAAACCTTAGAGACATTGGCAAACTCAATTTTACTGAAACCAATATCGCACAGGAAGGGGGCACTCATAGCATTGAGGATTGTGTCCGTGAGTTTAAAAGCAAAAATAAAAAGCAAAATGATTCCTAATTTATTGTGAGCATTAAATTGGCGGATTGGAATAAGCAAATAAGCGGTTAGTCGTTCAGAGAATTTTTTGTATGATTGTTGGAAATCAATTTTGACAACAGCTTTGGTTGTTGGTTCCGGAATTGATAAAGTCAAAAGTACGGCAAAAGCACTGAGGCAAGCCATGGTGTGGTATGCTGTTTGCCAGTCGACTAGGTGAGCGAGGTAGAGAGCACCTGCGCCTGAGATCAGCATGCCAAAACGAAAGCCAATCGTCTCAAAGGCTGCGGCTGTTCCACAGTTCTGGGAACAAATGGTCTCGATACGATAGGCATCAATAACGATATCTTGGGTTGCAGAAAAAAAAGAAACGCAGGTTGCGATACACCCAAGGAGTAATAAATTCTCGCCAGGATGGCAAAACCCCATGATGAAGATACTGAATGTCAGCAGAATCTGGGAAATCAAAAGCCAAGAGCGTCGATTCCCAAGTCGATTGGTTAAATAAGGGATCGAGACATGATCTGTCAAGGGAGCCCAGATAAATTTAAAACTGTAGGGAAGACTAACAATCATAAACAGACCGATGGCGGTTTTGCTGGCTCCTTCTTCCGCAAGCCAATAGCTGAGTGTTGACAAGGTTAAGAGAAATGGGATTCCACTCACAAAACCAAGAGCAAAAATCCGGAGTATACGCTGATCAACTCGGTTGTAGACGTTTCGTAGAGATTGACTGAGTTTAGAAAATTGTATCACAGTGAATTCTTCCGAATCAAAAATTACATTGATTATATACCGAAATTACCAGAAAAAAACTAAGAAAAAGTGAATAGCTAAATTAGTGGACTATTAAGAAGTGCATCTTATACTGTAAGGTAAGTAGGGTGAACTGCCTTGTAATTGAAGAGGATGTTAATGCGATATCTCATGCTGATGGTCTTAACGTGTGCTTTTGCGTTTGCTGCTGTTCCGGAATCAAAGGTGCAGATGAATCTTAGTTTTGCCCCTGTTGTCAAAACTGTTGAGCCTGCTATTGTTAGCATTTACGCAGCACAGGTCGTTGAGCGGTCGTTGAATCCCCTTTTTGATGATGATTTTTTTGCGCAGTTTTTTGACCTACCCCAATTTCCACGCCAAGAATTGGCAAAATCAATGGGATCGGGAGTCCTTATTGACGATAAAGGAACCATTGTAACCTGTGCCCATGTGGTGCGTAACGCACAAGAGATTAATGTTAAGCTGTCTGATAATCGCGAGTTTAAGGCAAAAGTTAACGTTATGGACACGCAAAATGATATTGCGATTTTGTCTTTGGAAAAAGTGAGTGAAAAAATTCCCTTTGTCCCGTTAGTTGACCATGATGATTCTGAATCCGGTGATTTCGTCTTAGCTTTTGGTAACCCCTTTGGGATTGGGCATACCGTGACCAGTGGGATCTTGTCTGCCAAAACACGTAACGTTAGTGGGCGTGTCCTGCTTCAGACGGATGCGCCGATTAATCCGGGGAATTCTGGCGGAGCATTAGTGAATATGAAGGGTGAACTGATTGGGATCCCCAATGCCATTTTGTCTAAAACGGGCGCAAATCTTGGGATTGGTTTTGCTATCCCCATTTCAACAATCAAGCCGTTATTAGGCTTATCCGCAAAAGATGGAAAGTATACGCGTCCGTGGATTGGGTTTAAAGTTGAAACCCTTGATTCAGATAAAGCGGAGTCATTCGGCCTCAAAGGAACCAAAGGGGTTTTTGTGACAGCCATTCATGATTTGAGTCCGGCTAAAACAGAGGGGCTACAACAGGGAGATGTTATCAGTGCGGTGGATGACAAACCGATTGAGTCGAAAGATGGTTTTGATTTGAAGATGTTAGAGATGAAGCCTGATCAAGAATTGAACTTGACTATCCATCGCAAAGGGGAAGAACTGAAATTTAAAATAAAAACGATTATCCCGCCTGGCGATAAGGAAATCAAATCCACCAAAGTTTCAGGGCGTAATCCCTTGTCTGGTTGTGAGATTGCTAACCTGACGCCGGCAATGGCTGGTGATTTAGGACTAGATTCCATGTTGACCGGGGTGATCATTGTTAAGAGTGTGGCTCGAGCCAATGGTTTTGGTTTGTCTCTGTTCCAAGCGGGGGATATTATCGAAGAAACAGACGGAGAAGCCGTTAAATCTGTCGATGATTTTCGACGCCTTGTCAAAGACGGCATGAAATCCATGATCATTCGCCGTGGGAATCAGCGTCTAACCTTTAGAGTTGGCTAGGCTAATTAATAGATTATCTTGATTTTTCTTCACAAAAGATCCATACCTTAGATAGGCACAATGAGTGAGGATAGTGTGGAACATTTTATTGAAATCGTTAAAGAATGGGGATATTTTGCTGTTCTCTTAGGATCTATGGTTGAGGGAGAAAGTGTTATCTTGACGGCCTGTGTTATGGCCTATATGGGATACCTTTCTATTGCTAAGATCGTTGCTATTGCCTTTGTGGGGACACTGGTTGCTGACCAAGGGCTGTACTATGTGGGACGGTTGTATGGTCATAAAATTATCGATCGTTTTCCTAAACTAAAAATCCCTTCAGAAAAAGCATTTCGCTTATTACATAAATGGGACATTTGGTTTATTCTCAGCTTTCGCTTTATTTATGGGATTCGGATTGTCAGTCCCATTGTGATCGGAACAGCGGGTGTTCCGCCGCGTCGTTTTATTCCGCTTAATTTCATTGCCGCACTCGTTTGGACATCAATTAGCTGCACAGGGGGCTACCTGTTGGGTGGCATCATTGATGCCATTGAGTTCGCTGTGGTTGAAAAGTATATTCTTTTAATCTCACTCGGGTTGTTAACAACGTTAGTAACAGGCGGATATTTTGCTTGGAAGAAACTTCATTCTCCTAGCGGCGAGTAAGTGCTGCTGCAAAAAAACCATCGGTTCCGTGGTTAAATGGATTGAGTTCAAGAACATTATCATCACTCAAGTGAAAGTCAGGGTGCTTTTCCAAAAAAGTTTCGATCTGCCCTCGGTTCTCGGGGCGTAAGATTGAGCATGTTGCGTAAACGAGTCGTCCGCCTGATTTGACAAGGGTTGCCGCTTTATTCAAGATATCTTGTTGCTTGATCAAGAGCTCTTGAAATCCTGATTCATCCATCCGCCACCGTAATTCAGGGTTTCGACGCCAAGTTCCTGATCCGGAGCACGGAGCATCGACGAGTACGCAATCAAACTTACCGGCTTGGCGTTTAACCCACTTGCTTGATTCTTCATCAAGGACACGGGTCTCAACATTGTGAACGCCAGCGCGTCGCAAGCGTTGCGGTGCATTCTTAAGACGCCAAGCAACGGTATCTGTTGCAATAATTCGACCTTTGTTATTCATCATGGCAGCCAAAGCCAATGTTTTACCGCCGGCTCCTGCACAGTAATCCCACACAGCCATACCGGGTTGCGGATTACAGAGCTGGGCAATGAGTTGGGATCCCTCGTCCTGGATCTCAACAGAGCCGTCTTTCATGAGGGGGTGTTGGGCTAGAGGGGCGCGTTCTGAGAGGCGAATCCCCCATGGTGAATAAGGGGTTGCTGTGCACTTGATACCTGTTTTGTTGAGTTTATGCAGAACGGTCTCGCGGTTGTTTTTTAAGGTATTGACACGTAAATCAACGCCGGCTTCGGCTTGAAGGGACTTTAAGATCCCCTGATAGGTTTCAGGGTGGGTTTCCTTGAGTATTGAAACGATCCAGTCCGGAGCAGATAGCTGAGCATTTTCTGCAACGTCAATTTTCTCAGAAGATAGTTTTTCGACCAAGGCGGATTCGGCTGCGGTTAAGTATTTTGGGGCATAAGTATCGCCGGAAAAAATGTCTGCGATATTTTTTTCATTCTTAATTTTAAGGAGATAAGCAATAACATGGCGACGTGCTGATTGAATGGGGTCGTTGCCCGGGTTGCTGAACGTTGCATCTAAGAGTCCTTCGAGGTACCAAAACTTCCGCATGACGCCATAGACAATCTCCATAATCTCGCGTCGATCGCCTGATCCGATAAAACGGCGTTCCCGCATAAAAGAGTGTGCGATAGCATCGGCAGGTGTTGGGCGTGTATAGATTTCAATGAGAAGTTCGATGGATGCTTGGATGCGGGCTTCGGGTTTCATTCTGGTTTATCCTTCTGTTTTTTGTATGATACTGATTTTTTTCTAGAAAATCATCGAATAAATTGACTATATGTGGTACTTTTTCAAAAAAAACAGGAATGATAATCGATGGCTGAACAACATAGAAAAATATGGGGACGCAAGGTTGCTCGTCCTTTGAAAGTAAATCAAAAACGGTTGCTTGAGGAAGAATTGCCGTTGCTCCAATTGCATGTTGATTTTGGTGAAACTCTTGACCTAACCAAAGCAATGCCGGGTTATAAAGATCACGTTCTGGAAATTGGTTTTGGGGGCGGTGAGCATTTAGCGTGGCGAGCAGGTCTTTCAGAAGATGTTGGGTTTATTGGATGTGAACCCTTTATCACAGGCGTTGCCGGGTTGCTTGGGCACATGGAAGATCATGCCTTAGAGAATGTGCGTGTTGTCATTGATGATGCGCGGGTGCTCTTGCAAGCTTTGCCAACGGCAAGTTTATCGACAATCTATGTTTTGTTTCCTGATCCATGGCATAAAAAACGCCATCACAAACGCCGTATTGTCAGTGACTCAACCATTGACGATTTGTCGAGAGTCTTGCGATCAGGGGGGCGATTAATCATGGCAACAGACATTCAAGATTATGCTGATTGGATGCAGGATGTCTTAGTAAAACGCCCCGAATTCACGATGGATATGCAAGGGCGGTCTTCTGTCTATGAGCGTCTGGATCCATGGCTTATCACACGATACGAACAAAAGGGGATTGATGCCGGACGCAAGGCGAGTTATCTCGTTTATCAAAAAGATTGAGACGTGATAGCCGAATAGCCAAGGTCATGTATAGTCATTTCAGTTAAGTTTGATCCAGTTAAATGAGGAGAGAAGCGTACATATAGTACGTGAGCGACAAATTTGGCTGGATCAAGGTTAAATGGAATGGCTAGAGGGGGCGTGGATCATCAACGACGCTATAAGCAAGCCGCTCATCAGCAGGGGATAGATCTTCGTCGCCATCAATGACGGTAGCTTTCAGTAAAATAACCAACTCAACGATTTCATCGGTGTCTGATTGGGCTGAGGCAAGTTTGCCAATTCCGGGGATATCGCCAAACCACGGTAATTTTGAATCTTCAAGAGCCTTACGCGATTCCATGAGCCCTCCCAGAACCGCAATTTTCCCGGATCTAACGCGCAGGACAGAGTCAATCTCTCGGACTTCAACAACGGGGATGAGGGATGGTTTCGGGCTTTCACCGTTACCACCGCTAGCCTGATAGGCGATATCAACAGCGGGATCAGAAACGGATCGATTGAGGCGGGATATTGTAGGGCGTAGGGATAGGATAATCTCACCTGTATCATCATCAATGGAGGGTTGAACGGCCATAACCAATCCAATGGGGACGGTTTGAATATCGCTTGCAACATTAATGGATTCGCGGTTGATGTTCAGGTTATATTGCTTGTCATAGCGCAAGCGGAAATAAACTTGGTTTTGGGCAACTTTGAGGATCGCACTTTGGTTGTTGAGAACGGTTAAACGCGGACTGGATAGGGTGTTGGTTGCGCCAAATTGTTTGATTGCATTAAGGATTGCTGAGAAATCACCCGTATCAACGCCAAGACTCAAAATATCTTGATGGGCATGCATAGGGGACGTTAGTTTGCCTTCTTGTGCAATTTTACCAAGGGGGGCTGAGGCGCGCAAGACACCACCGGTCAGTTGCCGCCAATTGATGCCGGCTTTGAATTCATCTTTTAGGGCAACTTCGATGACTTTTGCCTCAATCAAGACTTGGGTTGCTGTCGATTGTTTGAGTTTGTTGAGATAACTTTCAACCGCTTTGTGTTGTTTTGATGTACCTCGAACTGTGATGATCCCGCCTTGGCGGTGGAGGGTGAAGGCACCGGAATCGCCGAGAATAACCTCAAGATTGCCCTTTAACTCTGACCAGAAATCGTTTTCTACTTTGGCGGTGACGTTGCTGTTTGACCCATTGTCCACAGACGCATTGAGTTCAGTGCTACTGGCGAAAACATCTGTTGCGATGGAGGTGTGATTGTCCGTTGATCGTGCTAAATTCAGATGCTGAACACTGTAGTTATGAGGATAAGGCGTGTCTTTTTCAATTTTAATGGCCTTGCCCTTAATCGTATAGCGCAGGTCGGTTAAATCGCACAAATCAGCAATAACCTCAATGAAGGGGCGTTGTTGGGCGGAAAAGACAACAGGCTGATCAATATTGGGGGCTAGTTGAATATCAATGTGATGCGCCTGTGCCAGAGAAAGCAGAGCCGTACTTAAGGGTAAATGTTCCCCGATGGAAATAGAAACAAGTTGCCTGAGATGGTTTGGTACGGCAGGTTGAATCGGCTTTCTTTTTCGTGGTTTAGGTTGAGCCGGTTTAATCGTGACGGGTTCGGATTTTAATTCAGCAATGGTTGCAGGCTCGGCAAAATTAGATTTTGGCGGTTGTGGTTGGCATGCCGATAAAATAAAGCACAGTAAAAAAACGCGTTTCATAGTCATTCCCTCAGAAGAGCCAGTTATGCGGCAATTTAATCAAAATTGTCAAGAATTTTGTGTGCATAAAACAATTCATGAAAGAGCCGATCCATGGTACCTTGAGGATATGAACACATGTGAAAAATTATCTGTCCAGTCGGCGTCACTGCTCCAGAGTTTGTCTCTGGTGAATTTTCGTAACTATAGTCAGCGTTCCTTTGCTTTTTCATCACCCTTGGTTGCTCTTTATGGGGATAATGGGATTGGAAAGACGAATATCTTAGAGGCGATTTCTTTGTTTTCTCAAGGTAGAGGGCTCAGATCATCAAAGCTATCGGAAATGCGTCAAGTGGGGCAGGAGCAACCGTGGGTTGCAGCAGCTATATTCGGTATGAACGGTATTGCGATTCCCTTTGGAACAGCTTTGGATTTCGGGCCATCCGGCAGTGAGCGTCGCCTCATTAAAATTAATCATATTCCTGTGAAAAGTCAGGCGATCTTATCAGAATGGTTGAATGTCGTTTGGGTCATTCCGTCGATGGCACGTTTGTTCCAAGAAGGAGGGAGCCTGCGCCGTAAATTTGTGGATCGGATGGTGATGGCATTAAATCCGTCGCATTCGGAACGTTTGAATCGTTATGAACATTACCTAAGAGAACGTAGCCAGTTGCTACGTCAAGGGATGATGGATCCGCAGTGGTTATCGAGTATCGAGCAAAAATTATCAGAGGATGGGGTTGCGATTACAATTGCCCGGGCGAATTTGGTGCGACAGTTAACAGCGTCTCAATCCGAAGATACAACGTCACCGTTCCCGCGCTACTTTGCCCAAATGGTAGGGGAAGTTGATGACTGGTGCCGTGACGGTGTTGCAGTGGATGTTGAGGATAAAATCAGGGGGGCATTGGCTCAATCTCGCGTTCAAGATGCGCAAAGCGGTGGGGCGTCCATCGGGCCGCATCGCTCTGATCTGGCTGTGACACATTTAGCAAAACATATGCCGGGCGAGATGTGTTCAACGGGCGAGCAAAAAATGTTGTTGCATGCAATGACACTGGCATTTATTCGGTTGCTAGATTCTTATCGTGATCGTTTGACGCTGTTGTTACTTGACGATGTGGTGGCGCATTTGGATGCAGATCACCGAGCTTATTTATTTAAAGAAGTTGCTGATATTTTAGATAAAGGGGCGAATCTTCAGATTTTTATGACGGGAACCGGTATCCATGAATTTAATCAAATTTCAGGTATACAGGCAATTGAAGTTTGACTAAAAAAACTCCGTGACGGTGATGTAAAATGGTGACAAAATGGTTTTGGTTGTGTCATCATATAAAAACACATTTTCATTATTTGTTAGAGGGTTTTATTCGTGGGGTTTGCTCAACAATCTCAGTCGCATACGCCGGATCAGGGGGGAATTCCTCAGGAATGGGCGTTGATTTGTCAGCGATTGCAAGCAGAGTTGGGGGATGCTACGTTTCGGAGTTGGATTGCCCCGTTGACTCTGACCAATGCCACGAGCGGTATGGTTCAGTTGGCGGCTCCAACGCGGTTTATGCGTGATTGGGTCGCTTCGAATTTTCTTGAGAAAATCCGCAACTACTGGCAAGACATTAACCCGACGATTGATACGATTGACCTTATTGTCAAGGCAGGAACTCCTGTATCGGTTGCTCAAGTCGCGATGGCTGATCCGATGGTTGTTGCTTCGGGGGAAGAGGTTGACATTGAGGGCAGCTTTATAGGCTCAACGTTAGATCCCCGCTTTACGTTTGAAAACTTTGTGGTTGGTAAGCCGAATGAGCTGGCCTATGCTGCTGCATTGCGGGTTGCTGAATCGGCAACAGTGCAGTTCAATCCTCTGTTTTTATATGGTGGTGTCGGTCTTGGTAAAACACATTTGATGCACGCTATTGCCTGGCATATTAAGAAATGCCATCCGAATCGTCGTGTTATCTATTTATCCGCCGAAAAATTCATGTACCAATTTATTCGGGCGTTACGTTATAAGGACACTGTTGCGTTCAAAGAACAGTTTCGTTCCGTTGATGTTTTGATGATTGATGACGTTCAGTTTATTAGCGGTAAAGATACAACCCAAGAGGAATTCTTTCATACTTTTAATGCTTTGGTGGATCGTAATCATCAAGTCATTGTCTCGGCGGACAAATCACCGTCCGACCTTGAGGGGATGGAAGAGCGTTTGAAGTCTCGTTTAGGGTGGGGGCTGGTTGCTGATATTCACCCCACATCTTATGAATTGCGGTTAGGGATTTTGCAATCAAAAGCAGAAACACTGAACGCGGTTGTCCCCAAAGATGTATTAGAGTTTTTGGCGTTTAAGATTGCCTCGAACGTTCGTGAACTTGAGGGTGCCTTGAACCGTATTATTGCCCATTCAACCTTGGTTGGGCGTGAGATTAATCTTGAGATGACACAGGATGTTTTGCGTGATTTGCTCAAGGCCAATGACCGTCGTGTGACTATTGATGACATTCAAAAACGTGTTTGTGAATACTTTAGTATAAAGTTATCGGACATGCAGTCCTCGCGTCGATCTCAAAATGTGGCGCGTCCGCGTCAGATTGCTATGTATCTGTCCAAGATTCTAACGCCTCGATCTTTGCCTGACATTGGGCGTAAGTTTGGCGGTCGGGATCACACAACTGTTTTACATGCTGTTAAAAAAGTCGAAGAACTAATGGGCAGCGATAAAGAATTTTTAGAAGATTTAACTATTTTAAGACGAACTTTGGAGGTCTAATACGATGAAATTTTCCGTTGAACGCAGTGAGTTTTTAAAGGCGTTATCCCATGGCAGTAGTGTTGTTGAAAAACGGACAACTGTTCCTATTTTAAGCCATGTCCATATTCAAGGCGAAGGTGGCAATATTCATATGACAACAACGGACATGGATTTAGCTTTGGTCGAAGCTGTTCCTGCTGTCGTCGAAGAACCGGGAGCCATTACGGTATCTGCTCATATGTTATTGGAAATTGTTCGTAAGCTTCCTGATGGGATTCAGATCCAAGCGATTCTCAATCCTGAAAACGATCAATTGACGTTAAAAGCCGGAAAGTCGCGTTTTAATATTGCAACATTACCTGCGGAACAGTTCCCGAAACTGACACAGAACGATTTACCTTTTAGCTTTAAACTAACGGCTGAGAAATTGCGTTATCTGATTGATCGTTCTCGGTTTGCTATGTCTACTGAAGAAACACGCTATTTCTTGAACGGGATTTATTTTCATGCGCATGAAGTTAACGGTCAAAAAGTTTTTCGTTCTGTTGCAACTGACGCTCATCGATTGGCCTGTATTGAGGTGCCGGTACCACAAGGTGCGGAATCAATCCCGGGAATTATTGTGGGGCGTAAGACTGTTACTGAAATCCGCAAACTCATTAATGACGAGGCCGCGGAATCTGAAATTTCTGTGAGTTTGTCACCTCAACGCATTGAGTTTAAATTGCCGACAGCGACACTGAGTTCGCGCCTTGTTGATGGAACATACCCGGATTATGAGCAAGCAATCCCTCGGGGGAATGACAAACCGATTATTGTGGATGCTAAGGATTTTGCCAAGGCTGTTGATCGTGTTGCAACGGTGACAACGGATAAATTGCCGGTGATTAAAATTGTTGTGGCAAATAACAAGCTGACCCTGATGGCTGCGAGCAGTGAACTGGGTGATGCTACTGAAGAAATGGAAGTAGACTTTCCTTTCGAGCAGCCTGTTGAGATTGGGTTTAATGCCAATTATTTGGTCGATATCACCTCTCAGATTGGTGACGAAGGTGCCGAGATCTTGTTATCCGACGGTTCTGCGCCTGCGATGATTAAAGGGTTAAATGATTCTGAGGCTTTATTCGTTTTGATGCCGATGCGCGTGTAAGGGGGGGCGAATGGGGATATCTGCCTGCATCTTGTCCCATCGTGGACTGATTAAGGTTAGTGGAGGGGATCGCCTGGCTTTTTTGCAGGGATTGCTGACCAATGATGTCTCAAAAATATCCCCTGAAACAGCGATCTATACCTTGCTCTTATCACCTCAAGGCCGTATTCACTATGATATGATGATCTATCAGCAAGGGGATGATTGGTATATTGAAGCGGATGCTGATCGATTGCCTGACCTTGTTAAGCGTTTGTCTATTTTTAAGCTCAGATCTGACGTCGCTCTTGACATCGTTCTTGACAAAACTATCTTGTCTCTTTGGGGAGATGACGTAGCCACAAACTTGGGGTTGCCTCAGGACTTAGGGGCGTGTCTTTCCACTTCCTTGTGGACGTGTTTTAATGATCCTCGGTTGTTTGATATGGGGGCGAGGGTTGTCGTTTCATCGCAATCCTGTGATCATCTTAGGGATTGTCTGGGATTTAACCTTGTTGAGGTTGATGTCTATAACGAACATCGATATTCGCTTGGGGTACCTGAGTCTGCGGCTGAGCTTGAGTTTGATCGAGCTATTCCCTTGGAGTATGGCATGGATGGGCTTGGGGCTATTGACTGGAATAAAGGCTGCTATATGGGGCAGGAGCTTACAGCCAGAACAAAATATCGTGGTTTGGTTCGTAAACGTATATTTCCTGTGCGATGGGATGGTTTCGACAGGGATCAGCCGTTGATCAGTCAGGACAAGGATGTTGGATATTGGATTGCTGACGCAGGCCTTTGGGCTTTGGCGATGGTCAGATTGGAAGCGTTGAATCAAGAAATAAAGTGTGGTCATAAATCTGTTCAGGTTGAACGACCCACATGGATGACAATAGCAGAGACCGATGACGAATCTTAGAGATCATTTGGATTCAATCAGAGATCGTTTGCCGATTTCTGTTGTGATCGCACCTTATGTTGCCTTAAAAAAACGAGGCAAGGTGTTGATTGGTTTATGTCCCTTTCATAATGAAAAAGGGCCGTCTTTTAATGTTAATGACGAAAAAGGATTTTACCACTGTTTTGGGTGTGGTGCCCATGGTGATCATTTTTCATTTTTGACAGAAAAAACTCATGCTCCCTTTATGGATGCGGTTGAGATCTTAACAAAACAGGCCGGGTTGACGATGCCTCGGTTTGAAAAAGAGAATGACCAACAGACCCATGATGACGCCAAAGATGCTAAGGAGGTTCTGTATAATATCAATGAGGTTGCCTGTCTTTATTTTGAAGAGCAGTTGAGAGTACCCGATTTTCAAACGATTCGTGATTACTTGAAAAATCGAGGGATGTCAGGACAGGTGGCTGCTAAGTTCCGGCTTGGTTATGCACCGGCTCGGGGGTTGGTTTCTGTTCTCAGACAACGGGGATTTAGGGATGAAGATGGTGTGGCATCAGGGCTTTTGATTCGATCTGATGATGGTCATGTCTATGAACGTTTTCGGGATCGTGTTATGTTTCCGATCCAAGACAGTCGTGGGCGTGTTATTGCTTTTGGTGGACGGATCACATCAGCAGGGGAGCCTAAGTACCTCAATTCGCCTGAAACATCGCTGTTTCACAAGGGGCGGCAGTTGTATGCTCATAATATGGCTGTATCAACGGTTAGATCTGGACAGCAATTTGTTGTTGTCGAGGGGTACATGGATGTGATTGCCTTGTTTCAAGCGGGGATTACGGTTGCTGTAGCTCCATTGGGAACTGCGTTGACAGCCGAGCAAATAGTGTTGATGTGGCGCACGTGTAAAAATCCGATCTTGTGTTTTGATGGGGATAATGCGGGGCGTAAAGCTGCTCAACGGGCAGCGATGGTGGCTTTGGAAATTTTAAAGCCAGGATTTACGATTGAATTTAGTTTTATGGTTGCCGGTGAAGATCCTGACTCTTTTTTGAAAAAGAATTCATCTGCGGATATGCGTGATTTGTTGCGCCATACGACACCACTCACGGATGTTTTGTGGCGTGTTTTTATGGACGGGCGTAACGTATCAAAGCCAGAGGATAAAGCCAAGGCGCGCCAAGATCTTGTGCAGTTATCCTATAAAATCAATGATCCGGAAGTCCGGTATTTTTATCTCCAGGATCTAAACGAGAAACTTCAGCGTGCTATGGCACAGAAAATTAAGGGCAATATGCAGGCTCAAAAAGTACTTATTCATCAAGGGGTTAGGCCGGATTTGGTGAAAAAAATTACGGATGGGCAGAAAATACTGTTGGCAACCCTGATAAATCACCCCATCTTACTATCAGATGTGGCAGAGCAGCTGATGTCTCTTGAGATTATGGATGAAAAACTTGATGTCATTCGTAATTTTTTGTTAGACATTTCGGGTGAAGATCACCATAAATATAATAACATAGTTTCATTATTGCGTGAGGCTGGCTATGGCGATTTTGTGGATCAAGAAATGACACAGGGTCTTTACATCAAAGCGAGATTTGCGCACACTAGTTCTGAGATTGATCAGGCGAGGTCCGGTTGGCAAGAAATATGGCAATTTCTAGAGAGAAATAGCCAGCTTAAAAATGCTGCTGACGAGGTTTCGCTTGAATTAAAAACTGAATTAAATCAACGTTCATGGCAAAGTTTGCAGTCAGTAAAACGACAGCAAGCAGGGCTAATATAACCAAAGGGGCAATAAGTAGTATGGCAAGTAAAAATACTCAAACCAACGATCTTTCTGAAACTCTTGATGAAATCCCGTTGATTGAATTAAGTAAGTCTAACCCAGCTTTAAAAAGGTTGCTAAACCGCGGTAAGACTCGTGGTTATATCACTTATGATGAGCTAAACGAAGCACTCCCCCAAGATCAACTATCATCGGATCAGATTGATGAATCCATGAACATGATCTCTGAGATGGGGATTAGTATTGTTGATGGTGATGACGTGGAAGAGGGGGCTCTGGACTCTCAATTTACCCGTCGTGATTTTGAAGATTTTGAAGAAGAATCCGAAGAGGAAGACACTCTATCGGGTCGTACAGATGATCCCGTTCGTATGTATTTACGTGAAATGGGTAATGTGGAATTATTGACTCGTGACGGCGAAATCAATATTGCTAAACGCATTGAATCCGGTAAAGAAATGTTGTTGGGCGGCATGTGTGAGAGTCCGTTGACAGCTCGAACTTTTGACATGTGGCGTGAAGATCTTGAAGCCGGAAAGATGTTATTGCGTGAGATTATTGCTATCGATACAAGCGGTGGCTTTGATGAAGAAGAAGGGATCGCTGATGTCGAAGACGACGAAGCTGATGCTCATTCTGAAGCACCTGAGGGTGGCGATAATACTTCGGCCGAAGCACCGCAAAGTCAGCCTCTATCTGCCTTTGAGCAGGTCATGTTACCAAAGGTTATTAATCTTTTGGAAAGTTATACCCAGACGTATTCTGAATTCTGGGAACACCACCAAGAGATGATTGCCAAGGGTAAGTCGGGTGAGAAAATTGCTGATGACGAAACATATAAAAACTTAAAGTTATCGTTGATTGGTATTGTTGATGAGCTAAAACTCAACCCGAATAGTGTCGAGTTTTTGTTGAACCTTCACAATAAAATGAACCGTATTGTTGCAAACCTAGAACGTAATTTGATGGCAAGTGCCGATGCGTGTGGTGTTAAGCGTGAGAAGTTTTTTAGCTTTTTGACTGATGTTGATTTTGATGATGCTTGGGCGACAAAACTAAAGTCTCAAAGTGGTAAAGGTTGGGATAAGTTTGTTGAAAAGCATGTAAAAGATATTGATGATCTTGTTGAGACCGTCAAGGAAATCGAAGAAGACACCAGTTTGAAGTTCTCAGAATTTCGTCGTATTGTTACGGTTATTCAACGCGGTGAACGGGAATCATCACGGGCTAAAAAAGAGATGATCGAAGCAAACTTACGTTTGGTGATCTCAATTGCAAAAAAATATACAAACCGTGGGTTGCAGTTCTTGGATTTGATCCAAGAAGGAAACATTGGTTTGATGAAAGCCGTGGATAAATTTGAATATCGCCGTGGATATAAGTTCTCGACCTATGCAACGTGGTGGATCCGTCAGGCGATTACACGATCAATTGCTGATCAGGCACGTACGATTCGTATTCCTGTCCATATGATTGAAACGATCAACAAAATGGTTCGGACATCTCGTCAGATGATGCACGAAATTGGCCGTGAGCCAACTCCGGAAGAATTATCTGAAAAGTTGGCTATGCCTCTTGAAAAGGTTCGCAAGGTGATGAAAATTGCCAAAGAGCCGATCAGTTTAGAAACACCGATTGGGGACGAAGAAGACAGTCATTTGGGTGATTTTATTGAGGATAAGAATGCTATTCTTCCCGTAGAATCCGCCGTGCAAAGCAATCTTCGTGAAACGACGACCCGGATCTTGGCAACTCTAACGCCTCGTGAGGAACGTGTTCTTCGTATGCG
This sequence comes from Candidatus Paracaedibacteraceae bacterium, assembly GCA_019636035.1. Taxonomy (GTDB): domain Bacteria; phylum Pseudomonadota; class Alphaproteobacteria; order Paracaedibacterales; family Paracaedibacteraceae; genus Paracaedibacter. Next base: position 235,053 of record JAHBYI010000001.1, on the reverse strand, counting down.
ATTTGGTATTGGTATGAACACGGATCATACTCTTGAAGAGGTTGGTCAGCAGTTTGCCGTAACGCGTGAACGAATTCGTCAGATCGAAGCCAAAGCACTTCGTAAACTCAAACACCCAAGTCGTTCCCGTAAGTTACGGAGTTTCTTGGATACGTAAACTGTATGGCTTAGCTATACTCAAAAAGGGCTGGAGAAATCCGGCCCTTTTTCTTTAGGCGGAAATAGCAATAAATGATATTCTATAAAAAACAGTTTAAATTTGAGCAACATGAAAAAACCACTAAAGTTTTTATCTCTTATTTTTGGTGTTTTGGCAGTTCTTATGATTTTGGAGTATGCACACCAAGGTTATGTGAATGACATGTCAATGCAGCCTATTAATCGATTTAGTGCTCCTGATTTAGAGGCACCGGAGCCTACAGGGCGACCACCGGTCTTTCTGGTAACTTATGCTGCCGGCGGGGAACAGTATTTCCGTAATCAAAATGCGGTGAGTCAATTCGCGGTTAATAAGGGCGTCGATTTCATCTTGAACTATCGAAAATCTCATATTGATGTTAAGTTTTTTGAGAAAAACCGAGAGATTTTTAATGAAAAAGTCGGAGCCGGAATGTGGGTTTGGAAGCCCTATGTTATCTTGAGAACCTTAGAAAGTGCACCTGAAGGGGCTGTTATTCTCTATCTAGATTCTGCTTTTAAAATCCGCAAACCCGTTCCTCGGTTTTTAGACCAGTTGGGTGATAAAGATATTATGGTTGTACAGGATCAAGATCGCTTCAATGGTGCCTATATCAAAGGGGATACTTTCCACCTCATGGATTGTATGGATGATGCGTGCCGCCAAAGTCCCCATATTTGGAGTGCGTTGATCGTTATCCGAAATACGCCGGCTAGCCGTAAAATTATTAAGCAATGGCTGGAAGCTTGTGAAAATATCGAGATTTTATCAGCAACAGCAGGCAAGTATGTGCCTAATTATCCTGAGTATAAATGGCATCATTTTGATCAATCTGTGCTGAGTCTGATCTATTATAAGAACCGTGATGCGATGAAGCTGATTAACTTTTCTGATGTTGATAACTATTTTATTTGGTTCCATCGTAAAGCCGGGCGTCATTCTCTCCTTAAACCGTGGTATACGGTCTATGGGGCTGAACCAATCATAGAAACGGGTGATGGGTATAAGAAATTGTCCTCTTGGGCTTTGTTGAACTTAACGCCGATTGTCGTTTTACGCAAAATGTTTTCAAAAGATTGGGATGTTGGCGGTTAGACGCTAACGTTGACGTTTGGCTTCTCGTTTTGATGAAAAGAAAACCATGGTTTTTGAGTTGAGTACTTGCTCGCTTGTTGAATTCGATCGAGATCTTCTTGATAAAGGTGGCATTGTCGCAAGTCTATTTTTTTAAAGGTTGGGCATTTTTCTATGACGGTGGCAATTTGTTCTCCGAGTCCAAGCCAATTTTCATATCCAAGATAGAGAGCCTCGAGTTTCTTTAACTCAGCTAATTCCCTGAGTAATGGTGATCGTAGTTCTGATTGTAACTGAGTGAGCATGAGATTAACGTCTTTGAGACCAGAGAGTGTTGGTAGGGTTGTAATTAGTATTTTCACTGTTTGTTTTGATAAGGGAATCCCATGCAAATCAAGGCTCTGTAAGTTTGAATTTAAGCGAAGATTACTAATCACTTCTGCAAAACTATCAATGGCTAAAAAATTTCCTGCGACGTTGAATATTCTAATTTCCGGATTATTGAGGGTGATTAAAGCAAGAAACTCAGTGGCATTTTGACAGAGTTCATTATACCTAAAATCAATGACTTGCAAGTCATGGCGTTGACTTAAGGCAGCAAGAATGGGGAGCGATGTTGTATCCGTTAGTTGGCAAAAGGGCATCGAAAACTTTGAAAGTTTTTTCTTGCTTTCAATGGCAGTAGCCAAATTTTCGGCGTCGTAAAGTGTTACGTTTTGATGCCATACCTCAAACTCAGAGGTGCTTGATTGTGAGAATTCTTGGATTACCTCTCTAAGCGGAGTCTCCATTGCAACGGAAAAGTGAGTTAGAATCGCAAACAATAATCCTCGAAGCATGAAACCTCTTTGGTAATATTATTACTATATTTTGCTCTATTGATAATTTATATTATAACAAAGTAGTTGTTAACGAAAGATAAATATAGTTGAGGGTATTTTTATAGAGTCGTTTCAGTTAAGTTTGATTCAGTCAAACGGGGCAAGCTATATTAGATTATCCCGATGGCGCGACGTACATCAATCATATGGGCGGTTGCTAGTTCATTTGCTCGATGCGCACCCTTCTTCATAATCCGATCTAACTCTGCCTTGTCTGACAAATACTGCCGCATTTTTTCACCCATAGGCACAATGGTCTCTGCCATTAATTCTGCTAATTTATGTTTAAAGGGAGAGAAATTTTCTCCTGCAAATTCTTGGCAAACGGCATCTGGTGACATGTTGGCTAGGGTTGCATAAATATTAACGAGATTTTGTGCTTCCGGGCGATGTTCTAGGCCGCTGAACGTGTCAGGCAGAGGTTCCATATCTGTCTTTGCTTTGCGAATTTTCTGAGCAACAGTATCTGCTGTGTCAAGGAGCTCAATCCGTGAATATTCTGAGATATCCGATTTACTCATCTTGGATGTACCGTCGCGCAAACTCATCACACGGGTGGCTGTGCCGAAAATCATAGGTTCCGGAATCGGAAATAGATCCTCTCCAAAGCGTCTGTTAAAGGCACCGGCAATATCACGTGCCAATTCAAGATGTTGTTTTTGATCTTCGCCAACAGGCACATGGGTGGCCTTGTAAAGCAAGATGTCAGCCGCCATGAGAACAGGGTAGGCATATAACCCAAGGCAAGCCAAATCTTTGTGTTTTCCTGCTTTTTCCTTAAACTGTGTCATGCGATTTAACCAGCCGAGTGGTGTGATACAGCTAAAAATCCACGATAATTCTGTGTGTGCCGGTACGTGGCTTTGAGCAAAGATAGATGAGCGATCCGGATCAATACCGGCGGATAAATAAGCAGCAGCGATGGTATAGGTATTTTCTGCGAGATTTTCTGATGCATCCAGTGTTGTCAACGCGTGCATGTCAACGATGCAAAAAAGGCTTTCTTTGGCTTGATGTTGCATGGTGACCCAGTTGCGGATAGCACCTAAGTAATTTCCCAAATGGATACCACCCGTAGGACGAACGCCTGATAAAATTCGCTGCATCTCTCTTTCCTGATTTTAAGCCTGCTTTGCCAAATTATATCTAATTTACAGACGGAGTAAAACAGGTTTTCACCCTTTATGCCAATTTGACGATGAGTTGGTCTCTTGTTAACGTATCCCCATTTTTTACGAGAATCTCGCTAATCGTTCCTTCTTTTGGCGATTTTAAAACATTTTCCATTTTCATTGCTTCGATAATGACCAAGGGATCACCGCGTTTAACGTGTTGGCCGGATGAAATCGGAAGGGCAATAACGGTTCCGGGCATGGGAGCTTTGATCATGTTATGATCTTCAGTTTCCTTATCAAAGTCGAGATGCTGAGCATGGAGCCAGTGGTGGCTGTCAATAACCTTTACATGGCGTGTCATGCCCTTTATTGTGATGCTCATGTCTTGTGCTTGTTTGGTTACTCGGCAGATATAGATTGTGCCGTCTAAGGTTATTTCAAAAACTGCCGGGCGATGATACCAATTGATTTCCACGATTCGTCGTTGATTTTCATGAGGGATTTTATCCAGTATGACCGTGTGGTTGGTTGTGGTTTCTTTGTAAGCAAGAGCAGCTTGAATAAAAACTGTATCCAAATTGTCAGGTTGTGTTAAACGTTTAAGATTTTCTTCGATGTAATGCGTATGGTAGTGTCCTGTAATCACGGCCGGATCTGATAAGAGGCGCGTCAGAAAATCTTGATTGGTTGTTACCCCCCGGATGACAGAGCGAGACAGGAAGCGCGTTAGGTTTTCTAAGGCCTGAGGTCGTGTGGGAGCATGGGCGATGACTTTAGCGATCATGGGGTCATAATAAATCGAGATTTGATCTCCTTCGGTAAACCCTGTATCAATGCGGATATCCTCAGACGGGGGGAGATAAAACTCAGTGATACGTCCGGCACTTGGCAAAAAACTTTCGGTTGCATCTTCGGCATAAAGTCGAACTTCGATGGCATGACCTTGGGTGGTTATTTCTTCTTGGCGTTGTGTTAAGGTTTCACCGCGTGCGATGCGAATCATCCATTCAACAAGATCAATCGTGTTTACAGCTTCTGTTACAGGATGTTCGACTTGTAGGCGTGTGTTCATCTCAAGGAAATAGAATTCTTCTTTGGGGGAGACAATAAACTCAACTGTTCCAGCAGAGGTATAGCCGACTTTTTTTGCTAAAGTAACAGCCTGTTCAGCCATTTCTTGTCGGATCGCAGCTGAAATAAATGGGCTAGGTGTTTCCTCAACAACTTTTTGGTGTCGACGCTGTAGTGAGCAGTCTCTTTCTCCTAAGTGAATAACGTTGCCATGGCTATCGGCTAGAATTTGAATTTCAATATGGCGTGGTATCTCAATATATTTTTCAATGAAAACGCGGTCATCGCCAAAAGCTGAGAGAGCCTCACTTTTTGCACGCTCCAATCCTTCGGCTAGTCCTAAATCATTATGGACGACGCGCATGCCCTTACCTCCGCCTCCTGCTGCTGCCTTTAGTAAAATCGGATAACCCGCGTGTTGGGCAAAATCACGAGCTTGCTTTATGGTGGTAATAGCCGTTGTGCTTCCCGGTACGAGATTGACGCCAGCTGTGTGAGCGAGTGCCTTTGCTTCTAATTTATCACCCATTTGATGAATAACTTGAGAGCTGGGGCCAATGAAAATTAAGTTTGCGTCAAGAACTGCCTGAGCGAACTCTGCCTTTTCCGACAAAAAACCATATCCCGGATGGATGGCATCTGCTTGACAAGCCTTAGCGATGTCGATGATTTTTGAACCATTGAGATAACTTTCTCGAGAAGGAGCTGCTCCTAAACAATAAGCCTCATCGGCAAGGTCAACATGGGGAAGTAACTTATCAACATCACTGTAAACAGCAACAGTCTTAATGCCCATGGCTCTGGCTGTTTTAATGATACGGCAGGCAATCTCGCCACGGTTAGCGATGAGGATTTTTTTCATGGGATGATCCTGTTTTGTTGTCTAACGGGTGGGTGAGGGGTATTTATATTGGGTAAGTTTGTAGGACTTGAACCAGTTTGTAGCAGGAGTTTCCACCTCTCCCCTTGTGGGAGAGGTCGCCCAGCGGGCGGGGGAGGGGTATCTATACTGGGTAAGTTTGTAGGATTTGAACGAGTTTGTAGCAGGAGTTTCCACCTCTCCCCTTGTGGGAGAGGTCGCCCAGCGGGCGGGTGAGGGGTATTTATATTGGGTAAGTTTGTAGGACTTGAACGAGTTTGTAGCAGGAGTTTCCACCTCTCCCTTTGTGGGAGAGGTCGCCCAGCGGGCGGGTGAGGGGTATTTAATATCGAAAGAAGAACATCCTCTAAACGATGTAAGACCTCATTATTCCAAAAACGTATAACTTTATAACCGTCTTGTTCAAGGATACGAGTTCGCATTTCGTCGTAATCCTTTCTCTCAACATGATGTCCTCCATCAAGCTCAATAATGATTTTATGCTCAAGACAGACAAAATCAACAATGTACCCCTGAAGTGTGTGTTGGCGTCTTATTTTCCATCCTAGAAAACGCCTACCCCGTAAATGCTTCCAAAGGATTTGTTCTGCATCTGTTTGATTTTTACGCAAGTCCTTTTTGAATCGAGATAGTTTTTGATTCATAAATACCCCTCACCCGACCTGCGGTCGACCTCTCCCACAAGGGGAGAGGTTTAAACTATTCAGATTTCTTGGATTTTTTTTCCTTGGACTCATCAACTGCGGCTTTATATTGTTCATCTTCCCATTCTTTAGATAAAAATGGAAAATATTCGCTGAGTTGTGGAAACAGACCAAGGCGGATGCCTTTGATTACAGAAACAGTGCCAAGGGAAATGAGAACCCACAATGGCCAGAAAGCACCACCTGTTGTTAACCAAATCAAAAAGCAGACGACGACAACAAGACCATGGATGACAAGGCTGGTGTAGTAGTCGCGTAGTTCACGAATGCGTTCTTTGATTTCTTCATCATGATGTGCCATAAGTTTCCTCCTTTATAGCGATATATTATCATGTTTCTTCCATGGGGTCATAATGTGCTTGTTCTGCAACATCTCCAAGGATCGCGCGATTTTTGTCCGTGTGTCCTGGGGTAAAATGACCTCATCAATGTAGCCCAGTTTAGCAGCAATATAGGGATTTGCAAACTTCTCCTGGTAACTATTGGTATGCGCATTAATTTTTTCAGGATCATCGATATCTTTGCGAAAGATGATCTCAACAGCTCCCTTGGCTCCCATAACGGCAATTTCGGCTGAAGGCCAAGCGTAATTAACATCAGCACCGATATGTTTAGAGCTCATCACATCATAGGCACCGCCATAGGCTTTGCGTGTGATAACTGTAATCTTGGGGACTGTGGCTTCTGCAAAGGCAAAAAGGAGTTTTGATCCATGTGAGATAATCCCATTCTTTTCTTGATCAACACCGGGTAAAAATCCGGGGACATCGACAAAAGTTACAAGGGGAATATTAAAACAGTCGCAGAACCGAACAAAACGGGCTGCTTTGCGGGATGCGTTGATATCAAGGCATCCTGCTAGAACCATGGGTTGATTCGCGACGATGCCAACGCGTTGTCCGTTGATTTGGCAAAAACCTGTGATGATATTTCCTGCCCAGTCTTTATGAATTTCAAAGAACTCGCCGTCATCGGCAACGTTAAGGATAAGTTCTTTCATATCATAGGGGTGTTGCGAATTCTCAGGAACCAATTTATTCAGAGACGGAATCGGGGTTATAGCGGGAGATGTTTTGAGAGGTTGATGTTCGCGGTTATTTTGCGGGATAAAATCCATCAAGCGGCGAATTTCCATCAACGCGTCATAATCATTGCTAAAACGACCATGGACAACGCCGGATTGAATCGCATGAACACTTGTACCACCAAGGTTTTCTGAGGTGACAACTTCACCCGTTACGGTTTTGACGACATCAGGCCCTGTTACAAACATGTAGCCTGTATCTTGAACCATGAAGGTAAAATCTGTCATAGCAGGGGAATAGACAGCTCCCCCGGCACAAGGACCCATAATCAATGAGATTTGAGGGATAACACCGGATGCAATAACGTTGCGCTTGAAAACCTCGGCATATCCGCCCAGAGATAAAACGCCTTCTTGAATGCGAGCTCCACCCGAATCATTAAGACCAATAACAGGAGCCCCAACATCCATGGCTTTATCCATGATTTTACAGATTTTCTTGGCGTGCATTTCACTCAGGCTACCGCCCATGACCGTAAAATCTTGGGAAAAGACGAAAACAAGGTGTCCATTGATTTTCCCATGGCCGGTGATAACGCCATCGCCTAAAAATTTTTGCTTATCGAGGCCGAAATCATGGCTTCGGTGTTCAACAAAACGATCCCACTCTTCGAAAGTATCCGGATCTAAGAGAATCGCCAGACGCTCACGAGCCGTTAGTTTGCCGCGTTGATGTTGTGTTTTTATGCGGTCAATGCCACCACCTAACTCAGATCTTGATCGATGTTCTTCCAGTTTTGCAGTGGTTTCACGCATGGTTTCCCCCTCTTTCTCTCTCTAGTTTATCAGAAATTGTAGAGAATAAAAGAGGGGATGTACGGTGTCTTAATCTCACAAAATCAGCATGCCTTCCAGAATTTTGGTTGCTTGTTCATGAGAATATCCGCCCTCAAGCATCAGTTTATTGATCATAGCATCCGTATTATCAATCTTCATTTCCTGAATGATGTGCCCTGCTTTGATAAGATCACCTTCATTGACCGAGGTGGATCGTGCGCTATGAGCTGAACATTTATCGAGATCGACTTCGATATAGGGTGATTGTAGATCGATGGTGGTGCATTGCGGTTTGTTCGTTTTACCCCCTAGTTGTCGGACGCGATCCATGATCGCTGATAAACACTGGTCTAACCCTCTTTGACCGGCACTGATCCCTCTGAACCATTTGCAGTTGAGTAATTTGACAGCCGTATCAACTTTCTTGGTGATGGTGCCTCCTTGATGTGATGCTTCATCCAATTGTTTTTGAAGGGATAATAGGTTGGCAAGAAGTGTATCAACGGGTTTTCTAAATGCGCGTGACTCTTTTTGGTATCGGATGTCCGAATCAAAACCATTCATTCGTCCTTCAAGATCATTAATTCCTCGACCTAAGTTCTCAACTAATTTTTTGAGTTTTTGAACATCTTGATAAAGATTTTGGTCTTCTGGGGGTGTTGTGCTGACAACAACCTGTGCTGTAAATAGGGCTAAAAAGCGTGAGTATAGATCCTTAAGATTAGCAATGTTCCACAAATATTGCGCCCAGTTTTTTTGGATTTGCATCAACTTAGCATTGAGATCTTTGTATTGTTGCTGAGCTTCACCTTGCCTGGTTTTGAGGCTAGCGATTTGAGCTCGACGTTTTTCAATCCACGATGATTGAAACGTTGTTAGCTGTGCAATTGCTACGTCTAATTCTTTTTTGGTACGATCTATCGCATTAATGACGGTATTGGATGATTTGACGATCGCATCAGCATTACCAAGGGCTTTTCTTGCTATAATTCCTGTTTGTAAGTGGGAAACCAAGACACTCAGTTGTACAGCAGGGGAGATTGGTCTGCCGACTTGAGTGTCTTTGACGCAATCCAGAGAGCTTGATGCAATCCAAGGAGAGCAGGATAGAAATTGCTCTTTTTGCTCTGGCTTGACTGTTTGTAAAAACCAAGCAGCACATTTGTCGATGTTCGGTTTTGATAACGTATCAAGGCCTGTAATATAAGGGCATCTCAAGGCCATAATATCCTCTTTTGCTCCGCTGAGGGCAACATCGGCACGATGGCTTAGGGCTTGCAGTGACGTTTTGGCTTCACCTTCTTTTAAGATCCCTTGATCCAGTTGTTTTTTATGATCGAGCATTGTACTATTGAGCGGTGTCGTGGGGGATTGTTCTCCAAAGCAGAACTGAGCAGCAGCTTTTGCCCCTTTTGCTACGGCTCCTAAAAGTCCTTTTCCGACGTTACAGACCTTGGCTACAATGCCGAGTTTGTCTTGTACTCTTAAGATAGCTTGATCGACTTTAAAATCTGGATATTTTTTCTCGAGTTGTTTTAAAGCCTGCTCCATAGCAGGTGATAGAATTTGGCTATCCATGAATTGGCGAGCAAGAATTTGATCCCGCGTTGCTATATCAATAATCAAGCGTAATGTTGACTGAATTTGTTTTTGATCAATCTGTAAGACGAACGTTGATCCGGGGATTTTATTCAACAGGTAGAGAGCAAACTCTTTTGCCTTGTCGCTGAGTGAATTTTGAACCATCGCAACAACGATATCTTGAATTTTATCAGCACCTCCTTCTTCCATGAGAGCATCCGTCAGTTTTGTGTTGTCTTGTTCCAAAACATAGGTTTGATCAAGAATGCTGTTGAGATGAGTTCTGGCTAGATCAATGATGGCCGCTAATTGTTTGTCGAGGGATCTGAGGTTTTGACGAAGCGGATCCAGATCAGTCTGATAGTCTGCATAGGCTTTTGCGAATTGATCTTCAAGGCGTTTTCGATCTAATTGTTTTCCGGACACCTCTGTCATCCCTAAACGTTCTTTTGCTGATAACGCGTCGATCAGTTGACGATTAGCATCAAGATCCAGGAGGATTTCTGCCGGCGTTCTTTTTGTTGTTTGTTTTCCGATTGTCTCTTGTGGCTTCCCGAGGGTAACACTTTGGGCGCAGGCGATATAGTCAGACAAGGGGCGTGACGGATCAATGACTTGTTTTTTGGATCGTGCTCCGGGGGTTATGATTGATTGACAGTGCTCGTCTTGTCGAGGAGGTTTTGCTCTGAAAGCATCAACAAAACAGGATCGCATTGTATCATCATTGAGTTTTCCTACATCTTTGATGAATGAGCATTTTGCCTGTTTGACGGCTGCTCTTAGAGTTACCAGAGGATCATTTGAAAGTGTGAAAGAACGCGCCCTTAGTTTTTGTTGCAATTGCTTAATCAACTTATCGCGGGTTAGCAGATGCTCTTTCATGCGGTGCATCAGGGTTTGAATTTCTTTGTCTGTGACTTGGTCTTTCCAATTCGCAATGAGATCATCATTAGCACTGATAATTGCTTTTAAGGTTACGCCGTAACGCTTAATTAAATCTTCGTTATAATCTTCAAGGAGTTTATTTTTAAGATCTAAAAGATTTTTGACAAGGATCCCATAGCGTTTTGACCAAGAGGAGACAAAGCTGATAATTGCTTTTTGTCGTTTGATTCTAACCAGCGCATCTTTATAGTCTTGAGTGCGTTTGTCAATGCGGTCTTGTAAGTCATTGCGAAGTCCCATAAAATCACGACGAATATCATCGAGACGGTGTTCAAATTGCCTTTTGATCTCTTCTATTTGATCATCTTCAGTGCGAATTTTGCGACGTAGCTCTTGTAAATCATCGGTATTGACAGCATCAACGGCTTGTTTTCGTTGTGTGTTAAGTTGATCTCGAGCATTTTGTAATGCTATAAGGTTAGTGAGCGACGGTGATGGCTGTTTCCAGGGGAAATAATCGGATAGCCCGGCAAAGGATGAGCTAAGGATGGCAAAAAAGATTGCAAGATATTTAACCATGGAACGACACCTATAATGATCAGTCTAAATAATAGGGTAGTTGAAATGATTTAATATTTAGTTAAAAATCAAGCGATTGATAATGTTCGGCAGACGTTAATCCCCCGAGACGATCTTGCAGGATTGGTCGAAAGCTGGGGCGAGATTTAATGCGCATGTACCAATCCTTGGCTACATCGTGATTATCCCACGGAACATCGCCCAGATAATCAATCACGGACAGATGGGCAGCCGCTGCCAAATCAGCCAAAGACAGGTCGTCTCCTGCTAGCCATTTACGGCGGTCAATAAGCCAAGAAATATAATCGAGATGATAATTAATCATCGATTTTGCTTGTCGAATAGCCTGCGAATTGGTTGGGCCTGCCTCGCGCATAAAACGGCGGAGTGTTTTCTCAAAGATTAAAGGTAAGCTGACTTCTTGGGCGAATTTGCCATCGAACCAAGCTGCTAATCGTCGAACTTCTGCACGATGTGCAACGCCATTGCCGATCAATAATCGTTCAGGGTAAGCCTCTTCCAGGTATTCGCAGATAACAGTGCTATCGGCCAAGATTGTGCCGTTCAGGTCAACGAAAACAGGGACTTGACCGGCTGGATTCAATGTCAAAAACCCGTCGCGACGTTCCCAGAAACGTTCATTCTCAACATCAAAATCAAGGCGTTTTTCCCCGAGAGCAAGGCGAATTTTTCTTGAGAATGGACACAACATGTAGTGATACAACGTGCGCATAAAACACCCTTTTAAATGCGTGATAGAAAATGATAGATTGTAATATGAGTATGTCTCATTTTAATGATTTTGTCTCGGCCTTTATTTAGGGAAATTACATGTCTTATATTGAAATCTTTGTTCTTAGTCTTATTCAAGGGTTAACTGAGTTTTTGCCTGTTTCTTCGTCAGGGCATCTCATTTTGGTTCCCAAGATGTTGGGGTGGCAAGACCAAGGTTTAGACATGGATGTGGCTGTTCATGTTGGTACTCTTATTTCAGTTCTGATTTATTTTAGACAGGATGTACTCGATTTATTATCTCATTTTTTTGGATACGTTTTTTCAGGATTCGCAAAAGCTAAATTAACACCAGAGGCGCGATTAGGCTTGATCATTATTGGTGCGACTTTGCCTGCTGTTGTTATTGGTTTTGGCCTTAAAAAGATGGGGATGGAGGTGGTTCGGAGTACGCATCTGATTGCAGGAACGAGTATTTTCTTTGGCCTTTTGATGTGGATTGCTGATCGTCGACCTCAGGTTTTGGGGCTAGACAAAATGAACTGGAATAAAGGATTTGCTATTGGGATTGCGCAAGCGATTGCCTTAATTCCGGGAACAAGCCGATCCGGAATCTGTATGACAGCTGCTCGATCCTTTGGGTTTGACCGTGTGACCAGTGCTCGCTTTGCTTTTTTGCTCTCCATTCCGGCAATTGTGGGTGCGGGTGTGCTCTCTTGCGTGGATGCTATCAAGGATGGCCATCCACTTATTGTGAGTGATTTTGCCTTAGGAATAGTCTTGTCGTTCCTGTTTGGCCTTGCTGCTATCCATTTCTTTATTCGTTTTTTGACAAAACATGGTCTTACTGTTTTTGCCGTTTATCGTGTAATTTTGGGGATTTTACTTTTGATGTTTGCTTAAATTTCATCACTAGGATAGTGCGCTAACTCCCGGTAATTCCTTGCCTTCAAGCCATTCTAAGAAAGCACCGCCGGCGGTCGAGGTATAGGTGAATTGATTGGCAACATGAGCCTTGTTCAGGCAAGCTAATGTATCACCGCCGCCTGCGACGCTGATGAGTTTGCCGTTTTGTGTTAGATGTGCAGCGTGTTGAGCGATAGCAATTGATCCCTGGTCATACGGGGGAATTTCAAATACGCCAACGGGGCCATTCCAGACAAGTGTTTGACAGTGTTCTAATGCTGACTGAATCAACCCTGTCGTTTTCAAGCCAATATCCATGATCTTTAGAGTGTCTGTGGGGCTTTGAAAATCAACGGGGAGGATGATACGGCAGCCTTGTGCGTCGGCTTGTTGTAGAATTGCCAGGGCGGTTTCTGTTAAATCAGCTTCAGCAAGGGATTCACCGATATCCTGGCCTTGAGCAAGTAAAAAGGTGTTGGCCATACCGCCGCCTAGAACAAGGTAGTCAACTGTGTTGATTAAATTCCGGAGCAGTTCGAGCTTTGTTGAGACTTTAGAGCCTCCGACAATAGCCATCAAGGGGCGTTTGGGGTGACTGAGAACAGCATTTAAGGCTGATAATTCTTCTTGCATGCCAAATCCAACCACAGCAGGTAAGTATTTAGCTAAGGCGACGACAGATGCATGAGCGCGGTGAGAGCACGAGAATGCGTCGTTAACATATAAATCACCCAAGGCTGCGAGTTGTTGAGCAAAATCGGGATCATTCGCCTCTTCTTCCGAATGAAATCTTAGGTTTTCAAGCATAATAATACTACCGTAGGGGGCTGAGCGGATCGTTTTGTCTGCGACTGAACCAATACAGTCAGGAGCAAAAAAGACAGGGCAATCAAGGTAGTTTGGTAAGAGGTGCGTAATGGGCTCTAGGCTTAGGTCTGCATTAGGGATACCCTTAGGGCGGCCGCGATGGCTTAAGATGACAACTTTACACTGATGATCGAGGAGGTAGGTTAATGTTTTTAAAGATCGTCGGATGCGTGTGTCGTCACTAACCTGTTGATCTTGAAAGGGAAGGTTGAGGTCAAGGCGAACAAGGACAGTTTTTTGTGTGAGGTCTACTTGATCTAAGGTGGGCAGTTGAGTCATACTTTGGATCACATTATAAAGAAATATAGTATAACGTTAGCGAAGTTTATCCACCGTGGCAAGAATCGAAAATTTAGAAGAATTTAGCCTGTCTTTAATGAGGCAACCAACGAAAGTTATGGGTATTATCAATGCAACACCGGATTCTTTTTCTGGCGATGGAATCCTGTCAGCAAAAGACTCTCTAAAAAAGGCTGTTGAGCTTGCTCGGCTCTTTATCCAGCAAGGGGCTGATATTTTGGACATTGGCGGAGAGAGTACTCGACCGGGAGCGGAGCCTGTGACGTTGACTGATGAGTTAGCCCGTGTTATTCCCGTGATTGAGGCTGTTCATTCAGAATTTCCTGATGTTTTGATTTCAGTTGATACATCTAAGGCGGATGTGGCGCGCGCATCGATCCGAGCAGGAGCCTGCATTATCAATGATGTGAGTGGGTTGATGATGGACCCTGAGATGATTAATGTGGCTTTGGATGAAAATGTTCCCGTTGTTATTATGCATTCCCAGCAAGGTTCATCAATTCAGCAGATTGATCGCGTTGATCCTTTGAATAAATGTGGATTGAGCATTGACGCGATTGTTACGGATGATTTAGATCGTCTTGCTATTTATGCCATCAGTCGAGGGCTAACGCGCCATCACATTATTTTAGATCCGGGTATCGGTTTTGCTAAAACACAAGATCAAAACCTTGAACTCATTGGTCATCTTGACCGTATTCGTAATCTTGGGTATCCCATCCTTTTAGGGGTTTCTCGTAAATCCTTTATTGGTTATGTGACGGGTGATCCTGTGACTAAGCGATTGCCAGGCAGTCTTGCTGCTGCCACAATAGGAATCATGAAGGGGGCACATATTATTCGTGCACACGATGTTGTTGAAACGGTTCAAGCTGCTAGAATTGCCGATGCAATTAAGCTGAGTGCTTAGAAAAGGACACGAGATGGTCATTGTACGCTTCGTTTTTGGTTGCTTGTCCAGTTATTATTATGAAGGATATAGCGAGTTTAAGATCGATGAGCTATAGTCCTTTGAGTTAGCCTCAATAGAGTGAGGAGAAATATCAATGTATCCACGCGTTCAGGAAATACCCTATAGTGACCCTGTTGACCTTTTTGCCAAAGTTAAGGACAGGGTCGGAGCCATTCTTCTTGATAGTGCGTTGACGACGGTAGCATGGGGGCGGTATTCTTATATTGCTTTTGATCCGTGGCGGATTATGCGATCGACAGCTGACGATCCTCTGACACTAGAGCAACTGCGCCTTGAGTATGAGCAGTATAGTCTGGATACTTATGCCGATTTTCCACCGTTCCAAGGGGGGATGGCCGGTTATTTTTCCTATGAGTTTGGTGCGACCCTTGAAGTCATTCCGAGAGCCCCTAATGATGATTTGGCTGTTCCTGATTTTATGGTCGGGTTTTACGATGTGGTTGTAGCTTTTGATCATGAGCGACGGCAAGCTTGGATTTTTTCGAGTGGTTTACCCTCGGGGCATCCTAACGTTGCTGAAGATCGACTTAAGGAAGTAAAGGATCTTTTGTTAGATGATAACATCCATCCATGGGAAGTGCCGTTTCAAAGCGGGAATTTGTACTCTCCCTTTGATAGCCATTCCTATCCGCCGTTGGTTCAAAAAGTCATTGACTACATTTATGCAGGGGATATCTATCAGGCCAATTTAACGCGGCGATATCAGACTCACTATTCCGGCGATCCGTTTAACCTCTATCGACGTCTAAGAGAGCGGAATCCTGCGCCGTTTGCAGCCTATCTTAACGATGAGAATCATGTCATAGCAAGTGCATCGCCTGAGCGATTTTTGAAACTGACCCATGGTCTTGTTGAGACAAAACCCATTAAGGGAACGGCACGTCGGGATTTAGGCGATCCGGATCGTGATCATCAGCTAGCCACGGATCTTAGGAATTCAGAGAAAGATTGTGCTGAAAACCTGATGATTGTTGACTTAATGCGTAATGATTTATCACGGGTTTGCTTGCCGGGATCTGTTGAGGTTCCTAAGCTTCTTGATGTGGAAACGTATGCGACCGTTCATCACCTCGTTAGTACGGTTACAGGAAGACTCGACCATCATAAAACAGCCCTTGATTTATTGGCCTCAACTTTTCCCGGGGGATCGATTACAGGGGCTCCTAAGATTCGGGCGATGGAAATTATTGCTGATCTTGAGCCGACTTGTCGGGGTGTTTATTGCGGTTCGATCGGGTTCATCGGGTTTGATGGTGCTATGGATTTGAATATTGCAATTCGTACGTTTGTTTTGACGGATGATATTCTAACGTTTCAGGTTGGTGGCGGAATAGTTGCTGATTCTGATCCTGTGGCTGAATATGAAGAAACGCTGACAAAGGCTGAAGGCATGAAAAAGGCTCTAAACCGATGATTTTGATGATCGATAACTATGATTCGTTTGTTTACAATCTGATTCACTATATCCAAAAATTGGGCAGTTCAGTGCAGGTTGCTCGAAATGACCAAATAACGATTCAAGATATTGAGTCCCTCAACCCAAGTCATTTGGTCATCTCACCGGGGCCTTGTACGCCTGATGAAGCAGGTATTTCTTGTGAGGCGATCCGTCATTTTGCGGGGAAGATTCCAATTTTAGGTGTTTGCTTGGGGCATCAGGCGATTGGTCAGGTCTTTGGCGGGCGGGTTGTGCGTGCGAAAAAACCTGTGCATGGCAAGGTGCATGCGATCAACCACTTAGGTGTTGGCGTGTTTTATGGAGCACCCCAACCTTTGGCTGTGACACGGTATCACTCCTTGATTGTCGAGCGTGATAGTCTGCCGGATTGTTTTGAGATTACAGCAGAAAGTGTTGATGGTGAAATTATGGGGATGCGCCATAAGACTTTGCCTGTGGAGGGCGTTCAGTTTCACCCTGAGGCTGTGTTGACGGATTATGGTCACGAAATGCTGGCCAATTTCTTAAAGAGGGGATGATGGTTGTTTATTTAAACGGTGACCTTGTTCTACTTGATCAAGCCTGTATTCCGATCCAAGACCGTGGGTTAACTTTAGGCGATGGGGTTTTTGAGACGTTGTATTATGACGGTCAAGATCTTGAATGTTTAAAACCCCACTATGATCGATTATTAAAGGGGCTAGCCCTTTTTCAAATCCCGATTGATTGGGTGATCTCAGAATTTAAATCGATTATTTCCTATGTCCTGGAGAATAATGATTTAATAGGGAAAACGGCTGCGGTTCGGGTTACTTGTACACGTGGTTCTTCGGTGCGCGGGGTAAAACCGCCACTACAACCGCAGCCAACCATTCTTATTTCTGCTCAGCCTTATCGGCGGGAGGCTAAACTCAATCGTGTTGGTGTTTCCTCTTTTATTCATGCCTGTCCGCAGGTGTTGTCGGGTGTTAAACACCTTGGGTATCAGCTTTCAGTCCTTGGAGCCTTAGAAGCTCGAGATCGTGGTTTGGATGATGTTTTATTTTTTAATGCTCAAGGGCATCTGGTTTGTGCGACGGCTGCTAATGTTTTTATCCTTCGTGACGGAACAATGATCACCCCCCCTCTGAGTGACGGTGCTTTGCCAGGTGTTATGCGTGGGAAGCTGATCCAAGAAATGCAACGATCCGGAATTGCTGTCAGGATTGATCACATTACGCATCATGATCTTGAATCTGCCAGTCGACTCTTTTTGAGTAATAGCCTTATCGGTCTTCAAGAGGCTATTTTTGAACGTTATCGTTATCCCATTTAATCTCAGTTAACTGAAACGACTAGACATGGTTTAAATCAAGATGATTTGTAAAGCGTGGATGCCATTTTCCATTTCGAGGGCAAGAATCGCGTAAACCCGTTGATGGGCAGCAATGCGTGTCAATGTATTGAGGGAAGAAGCCTTGATTTCGATGCGGAAATGGGTTTCTGTGCCTGCCCCTGTGTGACCGGCATGTTTGTGGGAATCGTTGTGAACGCTAAGGTGTTCAGGGGAGAGTTCCCGATTAAGTTTTTCCGTGATGATTTGTTGGAGGGTCGACATGCAAAACTCTTGTTTAATAAGGGGGGCTGCTCCATAATCTTTGTATAGCTCTGATTATAGCTGTATCAAGGTAACTCTATGTTTGAAAAGATATCACAATGGTTTGATCGAGGCAATCCGCAAGCATCGCCTGTTGGGAAACAGTGTGATTATGCGGGATGCCTGCATCTTGGTGATCATAGAGCACCGCGTTCGCGTGATCAGTTAGAACAGGGGCGTCAAGATTGGTTGTGGTTTTGTCTGGATCATGTGCGTGACTATAACGCCAAATGGAATTATTATCAGGGGATGAGTGAGGCTCAGCAACTCGAAGAGCGATTGTCGGATGTGGTGTGGCAACGCCCGTCTTGGCCTTTGGGAGATCAGGGGAAGGCGAAAAAACTCTATCAAGAATTTGATGATCCTTTAGGTGTTTTTGAGAAACAAACAAGGCCAACTCAGCGTCAACGACCATCCAACCAACAATATCAGGACATGGAATTACTCGGGTTAACCGATGGTTTTTCTGCGGATGATTTAACCAAGGCCTATCGTTATTTGGCCAAGAAATACCATCCGGATACGAATAAAGATCCGGATGCTCTAGAAAAATTTCGTACGATCAAAGACGCTTATGAGCGGTTGCGATCGTTATAGTCATCTTAGTTAACCTTGATACTTTATAACTGGAACACCTATCCTAACATTTTTTAGAACATCTCAATAAATATGTTGACAGCAGGGTGTGGACTACGATAAATAATAGGAAGTCATTACAAAATGACATCCCGAATAAAGCGGGGGTGTAGCTCAGTTGGTTAGAGCGTCGGCCTGTCACGCCGAAGGTCGCGGGTTCGAGTCCCGTCACTCCCGCCATTCGTATTTTCCCCCGCACAATCATAAATCAAGACTTGACCAAAATCATTGTTTTCGATAATTTTGAGTATCAACAAAATTAATCAGAACACGTCCATGCAAGCGAATAAATCTTTCCAACATATGATCCTGGGACTTCAACAGTATTGGGCTAATTGGGGATGCGCCATTCTACAACCCTATGATGTTGAGATGGGTGCAGGAACATTTCACCCTGCAACAACGCTACGCTCTCTGGGAAAAGATCCGTGGAACGCAGCCTATGTCCAACCATCTCGTCGCCCGAGTGATGGCCGATATGCAGAAAATCCAAACCGCTTGCAACATTATTATCAGTTTCAGGTTATCTTAAAACCGGCTCCTGCTGACCCGCAAAACTTATATCTGGAATCTCTCAAGGCTGTTGGCTTTGATTTAACAAAACATGACATTCGCTTTGTCGAAGATGATTGGGAGAGCCCAACCCTTGGTGCTGCCGGCCTTGGCTGGGAAGTGTGGTGCGATGGCATGGAAGTTACCCAGTTCACCTATTTCCAACAAGTCGGTGGGATTGATTGTGATCCTGTTTGTGTTGAGATTACCTATGGTCTTGAACGTCTTGCAACCATCGCCCAAGGTGTCGATAACGTTTATGATCTAAACTGGAATGGTCAAGATGGTGCTAAGAAGTTAACCTATGCAGATATTTTTAAGCGGAATGAAATTGAATTTTCACATTATAATTTCTCCCATGCGACAACAGATAAGCTTTTTCAACATTTTAAAGATGCTGAAGATGAGTGCCAGAAATTATTAGCAGAAGGGCTTGCTCTTCCTGCCTATGACCATTGCATCAAAGCAAGCCATTTCTTTAATCTTTTGGACGCACGAGGTGTCATCAGTGTGGCAGAACGTGCCAGCTATATCGGCCGTGTTCGCGCCCTTGCCAAGGGATGTTGCCAAGTCTACGTCGGAGAAGGAGCTTAAAGCCATGACCAACCAATTTATTTTTGAGATCCTGTCTGAAGAAATCCCTGCTCGGATGCAAGTCAAGGCTGCCGGTGACTTTAAACGTGCTTTTGAGGACAAACTAGCCGCAGCAGGACTTTCTTTTTCTTCTGTTGAAACGCACATTACGCCACGTCGCCTTGTGGCGTGCATTCACGGCATTGCTCCGAGCACTGTTGCCACGCAAGAAGAACGTCGTGGCCCCAAGGTGAATGCCCCCGAAGCAGCCCTTGCCGGCTTTTTAAAGTCAACCGGCTTGACCCAAGATCAGTTAGTCGAAAAAGACGGGTATTGGTACGCCTTAATTGAGACAACAGCAACGGCAACTGCTGATATCCTCCCTAATCTCTGCCGTGAAATCATCCGCGAATTGAGTTGGCCTAAGTCCATGCGTTGGTATGGCGCGCCACAGTCATGGGTTCGTCCTGTTCGAGGGATCATGGCTGTGTTGAACGGACAAACATTATCCTTTGATGTCCCTGAGTTTGGTTTAACCTCAACAAATACGACATCCGGCCATCGTTTCTTGTCCTCAGGAACATTCATTGTTACGGATTTTAGTCAATACAAAGCGGAACTTTTGGTGCGTAAAGTCATCTTGAATCACCAAGAACGACAAGATTCTATCTTGAAATCACTCGTTGAACAGGGACAAGCAAAGGGATTCATACTTGAGCAAGATGATAAATTGTTGGAAGAGGTTGCAGGTCTTTCAGAATTCCCGCAACCCATCCTTGGGACAATTGATGAGTCTTTTATGCACTTACCAAAAGGGGTGCTGGCAACATCCATGCGCGTGCATCAAAAATATTTTATCTTCACGGACAAAGCAGGCCTAGTTGCCTCTATTTTCGGCCTAGTTGCCAACACAATTCCAAGTGACGATGGGGTAACCATGTTGCGTGGCTATGAACGTGTTCTCAAAGCTCGCCTTAGTGATGCTAAGTTCTTTTATGAACATGACTTGAAAGTTGCGCTACGCGATCACCTTCCGCGACTCGATTCCATTATTTTCCACAGTAAGTTAGGAACGCTTGGGCAACGGGTTCAGCGGTTGATCAAACTTGTTGAATCATCCCATGCAAAACGGGCAGCAGAACTCTGTAAATCAGACCTTGTCACAGCAATGGTTGGTGAGTTCCCGGAACTTCAGGGATATATGGGGGGCGTTTATGCTGTTGCTCAAGGACAAGCTCTGGATGTCGGTCAAGCCATTGAACAGCACTATCAACCGGCAGGCCCTCATGATGTGTGCCCGTCGACGCCGGTTGCGATAGAGCTTGCTCTCGCTGAAAAATTAGATACTCTCGTCGGGTTCTTTGCCATCGGTGAGATCCCAACGGGATCAAAGGATCCCTATGCTTTGCGTCGTGCTGCGTTGGGAATCTTGCGGTTAATTCGTGAAAATAATTTGATTGACCTCTCGTTGCTGCCCAAAATATCACGTGCTTTTGGATTGTACATGGATCAGGGGATTTCTATTGCTGCTGAGTTTTCACCACAGCAAGTCTTTGACTTTATTCTAGAGCGATTAAGCCATGCTCTTAGGGCTGAAGGGCTCCGTCATGATACCATTGCCGCTGTTATCAGCTCAAGCAATTGTGGCGACAATATCTGTGCCATTGTTGAGCGAATTTCTGCACTCAACACCTACCTGTGCAGTGACGCCGGGGTCTCTCTGCGAGCCACATTCAAGCGAGCTCATGGGATTCTCCCCAAAGAAGGGACGTTTGTTGTTCATGCGAATCTCTTTAATGAGGCTGTTGAGTCTAAATTACACCATGAATTAATGACTGTTTCCAACCAATGCCAAGGTTACTTAGAACGCCATGACTACGCAAATTTGATGCAAGTTCTGGCCAATCTTAAGGATCCGATTGATGCGTTTTTTGATTTAAAAATTAATGATGATAATCCTGAGGTTCGCCAGAATCGTCTTGCTCTCTTAGCCATGATGATTGAACAGACGTCTATTATTGCAGACTTTTCCAAACTCGAGGGATGAGTTTGGTAGAGTTTTAATGTATGGCTTTGGTGTATAGCTATAGCCATTTAATAGGGGTACATAAAGTACGTGATCGACGAATTTAGCTATATTCAGGTTAAATGGGGCGGCCATAAAAAAACCTCCCATAAAGGGAGGTTTCCTCTGTAAAACACAGCAAGGTTAGCGAGAGTAAAACTCGATAACCAAGTTTGGTTCCATATGAACAGGATAAGGAACTTCGGCGAACTTTGGTCCGCGGACGTACTTACCTTCCATCTTTTTGTGATCAACGGTCATGTATTCGGGAACGTCGCGTTCATTGGATTGCGTTGCTGTCAATACATTGACGTTTTCTCTGATCTTACCGATCAAGGTAATTTCGTCACCATCTTTCAATTGGAAGGATGGGATATTGACGCGCTTACCGTTAACGGCAACGTGACCATGGTTAACCAATTGGCGTGCTGCGAAAACAGTTGCAACGAACTTCATGCGATACACAACAGCATCCAAACGACGTTCTAGTAGTTCGATCAGATTTTCAGATGTGTCCCCGCGACGGCGAATAGCTTCCTGATACAAACGGCGGAATTGGCGCTCGCTGATGTTACCGTAGTAACCTTTAAGTTTTTGCTTTGCGCGCAATTGGATACCGTAGTCAGATGGCTTGGAACGTTGTTGTCCGTGTTGACCGGGGCCATAGCTTCGGTTGTTAACTGGGCTCTTTGGTCGACCCCACAAGTTAACGCCTAAGCGACGGTCAATCTTGTATTTAGCGTTAATGCGCTTTGTCATTCACTATACCTATATATTTATATTTAAATATTACACAACCATCTTAGTTGACTTCTCACCTAAGCTGATCATGAGCTGGAAAGTCCAGCATTACTCCGTTAATCACTATAATAACGTGATAAAACTCCTCCTAATATACATGAATCATCCTTGAAAAGAAACAGTTTTGTTTTTTAAGGTTGATGCTATCCCTGAGAAAATAATGAGTCCCATTCCGACAAAGGCTGTTGTTGAAATGTTGGCGTAAAAAAAAGTCCAGTCAAACAACAGACTCCAGATAATCTGCGTATAGATCATGGGGGCGAGTTTGCTGCCTGGGGCATGCTGCGCAGCTTTGAAGAGGAAAATCTGCCCTGTTCCGCCACCAATGCCAACAAGGGAGAGAAAGAGTAAATCACGGGTGCTGATGGGGCTCCATGATTGGATCAAAAAGGGTGTGCAAAAAAGAGCTGCGAAAAGGGCATAATAAAACGCAATCTGCACGGGGTGGTATTGGCGGCTGAGAAAACGTGTGTGAATGATCATACCACCTTCGATGGCAGCACTTCCCAGACCATACAAGACGCCAAGTTTCAGGTTACTTTGGTCAGGTTGAGCAATCAAAATGACACCGGAAAATCCGAGAATAAGATAAAACCATTGCCGGAGAGAGCAAGATTCTTTGAGGAAAACCAATGCAAACAAGGTAACAAACACAGCCGATATAAAGGAAATCGTGACTGCTTCGGATAAGGGGAGGAGGCGAATGGATTCAAAGAGGAAAAAGAGGCTAACAAGGCCGAGTGTTCCGCGTAGGGCATGAATCTTAAGGTTTTTGGTAGCGATGAGGTTAACCTGACCTCGAATGAGCATATAAAGGATGCAGGGCAAGGTTGCAAAGCTAAATCGAAAAAATAAGATTGTTTCGCTGGGGTAGCTATGATCCATTGCTTTGATGATGGCATTGACGCAAACAAAGAAGAAGACGCCAACAGTCATGTAAAGGGGGCCAAGCCAAGGGTGTGAATCAGGCATAAGATGTGTCCAACTCAAAATGCTATGATCGATCGTCGATCCATTACAATCCGGCTATATTTTGCTCTTCGCGCCTGTCGCCGAATTAAATGGCTCTGATTCTATCATTTCATCTTTTTTACGATATGGAAAGAAAATCCTCTGATCTTGACGACGTTCGATAAACGCGAGACACTGAAGGGGAGGAGAATAATCAATGCGTAAGTTTATTTACACTGTTTTGAGTCTTGTTATCTTGCTTAAGATATCAGAGATTTTTATTGCTCAACCTTGGTTCAATAGCAAGCTTATTCAAGCCTTAAAAGACCAAAGCCCGGCTCTTCAGATGAAAGAGATTGACGCATCGGGGGCGGATCTCGTTATTAAGCATCTTGCGGTTGCGATGGCTCCTGATCCTATCGATATTAAAGGAACCACGGTTGTTGATCTTTTTGGTAAGCCGGCGGTCAATGTGGATCTTGTGCCAACGGGGAGTCAGCTTTGGCATGTGGATCGGTTCATGGGGCGTGCTGAACTTTGGTTTGACTCCTTGAGTATCAAAGAGGGCATCCTTTCTAATGTTTATGTTCTGGATGCGCCGACTATGGTGATTCCGCGGATAGAATTTTCAGCTAATCACACGATAAAAGAGAATCAAACCGTTGTGGATATTGCTGTCCCTCAATTTGCAGGGGGGCTTTCTGGGGCGCAGCTACGGATTAAGGGTGAGGTGCATCATGGGGCTGATCTTAGCGGAAAATTCACTGTGACATTGGTGAATCCGGTGGCTGTGGTTGACTTTTTGAAGGATGCTCATGTGTTAAAGGGTAAGCAAGTCATGATGATCAAGAGTTTTATTGGTAGCGAATCGTCGCAGAAATCAGAAATTACTTTACCGCTTAATCTTGAGAAGGGGGCTCTTTATTTAGGGCCTATTAAACTTTATCCGCGATCATCAAAAGAAGAGACTTTTGCACGGATGATTGATTCTGATGCTGTTAGTCTTTTCCGTTCTTTTGGAAGAGTTCTGCAATAAACGCGTTTGATTAAATCCATGACAATAACGCCGCTGAGTTTCGGGGCGATGTTTTTCATCAACGATCGTTGGGTTTGAGTGATGAATGTTGGTTGCCACGATTGATGGGGCAGGGTAAAGAGTCCCCGTTGTTTCGAAATGATGTCAAATTGGCATTGTTTGGCTAAGGCTGATAATTGTCCCATACTGTAGGGATTTCCTTGGCCAAAGGGACTGGTGTCGAGGTGTGACCAAATGCTGCGTCGATTCGGGACGATAATTCTGATGCTTCCCTCAGGGCTTAAGATTCGCCATAGTTCACGCATGAATCTTGTCGGGTTTGGGGCAAACTCAAGGCTGTGACAAAGTGTGATTTTGTGAACGGATGTATCGGCAAGCGGGATTGCGTTTAAGTCAAACAGGGCAACTTTATTGTGTTGGGCGGATGGATAGTGGATTGCTCCGATTGTTCGATCCATAAGATAAATATTGGTATCCTGGTCATTTGCTATACAATAAAACGGAAAGCCAATGTAGAGATGATAACCCTTGATGGCGTTGTTCTGTTGTATGAAAGAGGCAAGTTCATCCCTCACGATTTGCCCTAAGGGCGTTTTATAGAATCTGATAAGATCGGATATGTCCATCGTCATTTCATCACCTATGGTTTTTCATTAACTATTATGAATGTAATTGTTAATAAAGGGTAAATGATTTTTAATAAGATTAAAGATTCTGTTTTTTTGTGTGGTATAATGACGAGGGGTTCTAACCGATTTATTGTCGGAGTACTTTTTGCAATGATGATGTTGCCCTGTGCAGCAAAGATGCAAGCAAAAGTGGTTAGCTATCCCATTGCAAACACAATCCTCTCGCAATTTGCTGATGCTTATGGGGCTCGCTCTAAGAAAAACCTGGCCCCCCTTATTGTCAAGGGGATCGGGGCGCGTTCTATTTCTAATTTCTGTGGTATGGATGAGAATCAACCGGATGTTTTGGTTGCACATCGTCGCTTGACACCTTCTGATCTGCATCCGTGCTCTCTTAATCATCTTAATGATTTTGTTGAATTAGAGTTGGGTCATGGCGGGATCGTGGTCTTAGCATCACCGGATTTGAAATTATCCAATATTTCTGCGCAAGAGTTGTATTCGGCCATTTCAAAATTGACGTATCGGGATGGGCGTGTGGCCATGAATGGTGTTTATACCTGGTCAGAGTTATCCTCATTCGGATATGATTTGCCGGCTGTGCCCCTTAAAGTTCTGGTTCCTGGGGCTAATGCTGATCTGCGTGATGTTTTTGAAGATCGTATTTTAGTCAATGGGTGTCAAGCTGATCCGAAAATTTTAGCATTGCGGGCTGAGCAACCTAAGCTATTTCGG
The DNA here is from genome assembly GCA_019636035.1 of Candidatus Paracaedibacteraceae bacterium. GTDB lineage: Bacteria > Pseudomonadota > Alphaproteobacteria > Paracaedibacterales > Paracaedibacteraceae > Paracaedibacter. The sequence goes on along the minus strand of JAHBYI010000001.1, from coordinate 209,414 downwards.
GATTTATGTTTGGGCGTTCGCTCAGATAGAGCGGTTGACGACTTAAAGCAAAGTTCCAGGTCTGAACTCTTGAGGATGATTGCTAATGAACGCGGTGTTGTTGCCTTTGCTGCACCGGATATTTTGTTAGAGCCTGGTGTGAGTCAGTATGTTGTTGCCGTTGATGGCTACAAACCAACCTATGAATCTATTCGCGATGATTCTTATCCCTTATCGTCGCCAATTTATATGTATGTCAAATTAGCATCATTAAAGAGCATAAAATCCCTTCGGTCTTTTTTGTTGTATATTTTTTCTGCTCAGAATAAATCTGCGCATCTATCTGAATCGGCTGGTTTTTTGTCTCTTGATGATACGCACCGTGCTCAGCAATTCGAGTTAGTCAAGGCTGGCTGGCCTAATTTAAGGTTAGATCAAACGGATTTTGTTGATCAGGCTCTCTCTTTTGTGCGCAATGCGCGGGTTCCTTTGCCGGAGTCACCAGCAGAACCTGATTTACCAGAAACGTTTGCCGGTACTCCCCTAGATCAGAGGCCGGCAGGTTTTTATAATCAGAATTTTGATTCGCAAGCTCCGGCAATTAAGCCGACAATCGATGATCAGTTACAGAATCCGGGGCATGAATCTGGAGGTTTGGCGGTAACACCTGTTCATGACGATACGGATAATCTTGATTCAATCAGTGATGGGAGTTTTGATTTGCCTGCATCTGAGGCTGTTGATATTCATGATGATAATTCTTTGCCGGCAGAAGAAATACCAGAGTAAACCGAGAAATAATTATTTTAATAAGGGATTTTGGTTGCGGGGGCAGGATTTGAACCTACGACCTTCAGGTTATGAGCCTGACGAGCTACCGGGCTGCTCTACCCCGCGTCAAAGTATGATTCTTTATAGCAGAGTTTTTAGGCTTTAATCAACATTTATTTTATATATTTTTTTCTTCTTTTTTTGCTCTGGAATTATGGTTTTTCTAATGTAAAAAACCTAGTAATGAAATTTTATTGCTCAAAATTATAATTTTATAACAAATAGATGCTTGTTAACCGTTATTTTTTGTAAAAAATTGCTTACAATTTAAAATAAAAATGTCTAAAATCAAAATTAAGGTGATTTCAGCCTTCGTAAATAATTAATATTTTGATCCGTATCCTGGTGATATGTGTCATTAGCATTGAGGAGATTTTCGATGAGTGTATCTTGCAAAGGGTTATCCGGTATTTCTAAAGTTTTTGCGTTATCTTTGGCTTTGGGCGTTAGTTCAGTTAGTTTTTCTGCTGATTTGCTAACATCTGATCAGATTATTGAAAGAGTTAACACAAACAGTGAAGGGCGAAGTGCACAAAACCGAGATCTTAGTTTTACGCCTGTTCAATTGGTTGAATTTAGCGGTGATACAATTACTAAGGCATCTACCCATAATCTTGGTCATTTATTGATGGCGTTGCGATCTCTTGTACCGAGTGAACTAGAGTGGATTAATGAACTCCAAAAAAAGGCCGGGGATATTCAGTCTGATTTTGTTTCAAGTGTCGCACAACAAGCCTATAACACATTTAACTGGGTTTATTCACTGGCAACGGCTGATGCAAAGGGGGAGGCACTCTCGAGTAAGGCTGATGCGGCTGCGCTCCAATCTTGGCTCGCCAGAACCTTAGTAGATTATGGTATTGTATCAGAAGGGTATCGCCAAATTTATCGTGCCACTGAAAAAGAATTTATTGAACAGAACACAGCTAAAGAACAAGAATTGTCTGAACAGCTGACTCGAGATAAAGCGCAAAAAGAGAGCGATCGTTCAACGAAAAATGCAGGCTATGATCAGCAGCAGCAAGAATTAACCGGGCAAAAAGAAAAACTAGATACGTTGGTTAATGCGGAAACAAATACTACTCGTAAGGGAGAAACAGCCCAGTCGATCAAGGCTCTGGACGTGAAACTAAAAACTTTAGCCGATGAGAGAGCGGTTTATAATGTGTCTGTTGATGCGGAGATTGTTGAGTTAGATCGTAAGTTCGAACAGCAAAAGGCAGGAATGGCCGCAGCCATGAGCGAGGAATTACAATCTTTGAAAGACAAGTATGCTTACATTTTTGAATCTATCGGCTCAAGTGGCTTAAAAACGGTGTCTCGTTGGTTTTATAAACACGCAACAGTTCGTTCTGAGTATACCGAGTTTCAAGATCTGGATAAAATCTTATCGACAAAATATACAACGCTAGAAACCAGTGCACGTCAAGCTGTTCTTGATGCTTTATTCAGTTTAATTGTTCCTGCCTCAGATTCTGATACCAAAGATACACTGCGGAAATCTCAGGTTATAAAGGGGTTGTTGGGTGTGCAGGATGATGAGTACGCACAAATTATACAGCGAATTCATGAGCAAGAAGCCGCTAAAAGTAAAGCGTTAGCAGCAAAGGCCAATGACAATGCGCAAGTTGTTCAATCAGTCGTTGCTGATGGTGTTCCTGGGGGATCGACGGACGGAGTGGTTGTCTCTGCTGAGGTTATGCCGAGCCCATCTTTGACATCTGCGGAGTCTGCTGTGGTGGCGCGAGTTGCGCAATCAGTTGATGGTCAGTTCGGGCAGCTTGAAAAAAAAAAGGGTGTAACTGACGAAGATTCTAGTATTGATGAAGAACCTGTTGCTTTGCCTCCGTTGAACAACCTTGTTGTTCAACCTCTTGCCCTGGTGACGGGTCTTGGCGGAGATTATCGGCTGGCGGCGAATAACATTTTGGGGGATACCACAGGAGTACATCACCGGATTGCGTCAACGCCAACAACCGATAATTTTCTCGCATTTAATTCAGAGGGGCTCTCTGTGGAACCAAGATCAGTCGCCTCAGTTATAAGTGAACAGGACGGGCAATCTAGCTCAAGTTCATCAACAGCCCTAAGGGGGCAAAAAAAAAATAAGCGAGGATTTAGAGGAAGAGGTAAGTAACAGGGATCTTTCTGATTCTAATCGTGAAGAGGGAGAAAAGCCTGACTTAGAAGAAGGTAGGCAATCTCATCTTGCCCTGGATAGTTTTTTTTTGGGAACCCCGGTGGACAATCGGGATGGTTTACCGGAATTTTCTGGGGATGCGGATCCGTCGATGATTGGTCCCGTGATGTTTGAGGAAGAAGACATGGAAAGGTTAGCTCCTCGGCCATCGACGACGCAGCCTCAGATACCGCTACCAGGAGTGGCTATTTCTAAAGTGGCAACAGGGGTTATTTTCGCGGCTGCCGTATTCTTTGGTGTATTAACAGCAAACCAGTAGTTCTGATCTCTCCCTGTAGCAAAAGCGGGGAGAGTTTTAACAGGAGGGAAAAATGCGTAAAATTGTATCTCCTAATCTTATGATTATATTGGCTTTGTTTCTGACACCATCCATGGCGGCCGAATGGTTAGCAACTGTGGTTGGTTCTGCGATTTCATCAGGCGCATCGGGTTATATGAAAGAGGTTGTCACAACGACAAGCGAGAATTTTGTTCAATCTGAAAAGACTTTCGATAATGAATATAACGAGGCTGTATGTAGTTTTGATTTAGAGAATATGCGGCAGTGTATTAACAATTCTCTTGCTGAAATTAATTCACAGGCACGTAAATCCGGTCAAATGCTCAAAGATTCTGATTTGAAGGGCGGGGATAATCGTGTCTTTATTGCCTTTGCTAAGAGTGCCGTAGAAATGACTGTGCGTTACGAGTTGGCTCTTATCTCGGTTGATCTTATTCGAGCCTGTAAAAAAAGTATATTGGATTTAATTGATACGTTGAATGAACGTAAATCAAGTCAATTTAATCCTAGATTTTTAGGGGAAGAGCAGGCTTCTCAATTTGAGAGAAGTCGTGATGAGCGCGTTTCCAAAGCTGTTAAAATTCTTGAGATTTGGAAAAATAATCTCCTTGCAGCACTTCATGAAAAGTATCCGTATGATTGCGAAGGAGGATGGAGAGATCGCTACGTTCGAAGTATCGCACGTCACAAAAAACGAACTAAAGAATGGCGAATTCCTGCTGACTGGTTTGGATATGTATCTGTGCCAAAAGTTGATCTAAAAGGTGCAAATCCTTTTGAATTAAGTGACTCAAGTGCCGAGGCTCAAGATGTTGCTAATATTGAGAAAATCTATCAACGGGTTTTTGAATTTATGCGACTGCCTTTTGATCAGCAGATTACCCAAGATGCTGAAACTTACTTAGCAACAGCTCGAAAAATGGTTGCAGACTTATTTCCGGATACTATGATATCTCCTGTTTCCTATGATGTTCCTGAAATATTGACAGCCTATCGTCAGTATGTTAGTGCTCAACAGGAGCGTTGATGAAATATTTGTTGTTGTTTATTTGTTTTTGCGGACTCTATGCCAGAGATACCGACCTTGTTCCTGTGATCCCGTCGGCACAGGGAGGAATAGTTAATTCCAGCTGGGAATTTTCGTTAAAGAAAACTAAGTCAAAAAAATATGAATTATTCGAAGGCCATAAAAAAGTAAAACCGACAGGACTTGTGTTTGCCTTTGATTCCAGAGAAACGCGTATTTTGTTTGTTCGCAATCGAAAATGGTTTGCGTTTTATGACCCAGATCTCAGGCAGATTAAATGTTATCATATAACACAGCTTCGGCTGTTTTCTTCAAAAAATAGGGACTGGAAGGATAGTGTTTTATCAAAAAGCAATGCGAAGCGGTTATCGGCGAACGAAAAAGACGATGCCTTAATGGTTGAATTTGATGACTTCTTGGCGGCTCATCCGAATCAACTGATTTATAGCCAGTATTATCCCTATCGGGGAAATATACTCTCATCCTTTATTGATGAATAAGATTCTGTTATCTTAGCTTCTAGGGTGTGTTCTTATAATGACGGATTTTCTCTACTTATTTGAGCATCCCTTAATGAGGTACCATAAACAAAGTTAAAATAAAATGATGTCAGCTCTTAATGATACGTCAATGCGGAGTTTAATCCGCATCTCCTTGCCAATGATGCTTGCCTTTATGTCAACGCATGTGATGTTGTTTGTCAATCGGGTAATGCTATCGGAATATTCTTTGGATGCTATGAACGGCGTTGCTACAGCGGGGATGATTGCAGCTGTGTTCCAGTTTGGTATTGCCTCAATAACATCCATCGCCGAGGTTTATGTTGGGCAATTTAATGGCTTGAAACAGTATGAAAAACTGGGAAAACCTGTGTGGCAAATGATCTGGTTTGCCTTAAGTTCACAATTGGTTTTTATTCCGATTGCTCTTTGTTTATCTGATATGTTGATTCCTGAATCTTTGCACCAGCATGGTCTACCTTTTTTTCGGGTTATCATGTATTTTGGGTGCCTTCAGGCATTATTCACGGCACTTTCGAGTTTTTATGTCGGGCAGGGGAAAACGATCTTAGTGACCGTTGCAGCGGTCATTGGTAATATTGTTAATGTTGCTTTAAACTACCTCTTTATTTTTGGCTCTGAGCAATTGGGGCTTGATCCCATGGGGGCTATAGGGAGTGCATACGCAACGGTTATAGCCTCGATCGTACAAGTCTTCATTCTCTTTGTTCTGTTCGTTAGTCCGGGAAATCAAAAGAATTTTGGGACATCAAAGATGTCTGTTGATTTATCGATGGTATGGGGTTGTTTGAAAGTTGGGACACCTGCTGCAACCGGACATATGTTGGAAATCGGAGCTTGGTCTGTTATTGCTCATATTTTAGCCGGGATGGGGGGGGATTATATCACCATTCAGAATCTGTGTAGTACATTCTTTTTACTCTTTTCCTTTTTCACCGAAGGATTGCAAAAGGGGATTGTTGCGATTTCATCCAACTTAATCGGATCCCATCAAATTGACCGAATTAAGCAGGTCTTAATCAATGGTATAAAAATACATTGTGGTGTTATGCTCTTTTTGATTATTCCCTTTTTTGTCGTACCTCAGGTTTTGGCTCAGCCCTTTATGATTGCTCCGAGTAGTGATCTTGCTCTTTATTTTTCCCAAGCGATGCAGTTACTCTGGTTTTTCTTCTTATTTGATGGCTTAGTTTGGGTAACATCGGGTGTCCTTGTTTCTGCGGGGGATACAAAATTCATTATGGTTGTGAACGCTTGCACAGCTTGGTTTTTTGCGGTGATTCCGATTAAACTGGTAACGCTTTATTGGAATGTCTCTCCCGGTCGTGTCTGGGGTGTTGTCGTTTGCTATGCTGGGGTAAACTTACTCTTCTTTTATCGGCGATATCGTAGTCAAAAATGGTTAAAACTAGACCTGGGCAGTTTGAAATCATGATGAATTTAATCACCTTTAGAAAATATGCCATTGAAGGTTGCTTCCTCTCGAGTTTGATCCTATTGGAGGTTTTGCCGTTCTGGAAGAAATTGGGGGTTGTTCCTAATTTTCTGTCTATCGTCGTTTACTTATGGGCATTGTACCGTCCGGATTTAATATCTCGATCCGTGTTTATTCTTTTGGGTATTTGCCGTGATGCAATGATGGGGTATCCTTTGGGGGTCGGTATTATTGAATTGATGGTGATTTCAATGGTCGTCAGTCTCTTTCGGCGATATGTGTTGGAAAAGGGATTTTGGGCTGTGTTTTTAGGATTTGTCTTATTTTCCATTATGGATACAGTGTTGTTTTGGAGTGTTTTATCCCTTGCAAAAATGGAGGCGTTACCTCTGTCCGGAATCATTAGGCCAATAATTGCCAATATTCTTTTTTACCCGATTATATCGCTAGCAAGCCTAAAAATTCAGCAGCTCATCGATTCCTATCCAAAGAAGGCGTTTGGATAATGGATAAGGAAACGGTTTTTACGCGTCGCTCTTTTGTGCTGGGCGGGATACAAGCGACACTGATGGCAACCGTTGTCGGACGGATGTTTTATCTAGAAGTTTCATCCCACAAACATTATCAGAAATTATCTGATAAGAATCGGATTCACTCTCGATTAACGTTGCCAATCCGGGGATTAATTACGGATCGCCAGGGTAAAGTTCTTGCTTCTGACCATAATATTTATCGTGCTGTTATGATTCGGGATGAAGCTGATGATTGGCAAGATTGCCTAAGGCAAGTGCAACCAATTCTGAATCTGACAGATGACGAGATCGATAAAATTGCTCTTTCAATCAAAAAGAAACCGCGATTTATGCCTGTTTCGATCAAAGAAAATTTAACGTGGGCAGAAGTGACATCGCTTGAGTTAAAACTCCCTGATATTTGGGGTGTTTTTATTGAGACCGGGCGTAATCGATATTATCCGTTTCCCTTTGAAACATGCCATCTTTTAGGCTATGTGGCTACACCATCGGATAAGGATTTAGACGGAGATCCTCTGTTAGAGCAGCCCGGGTTTAAATTGGGAAAATCAGGTTTCGAAAAATATCTAGAACCTGACCTTAGAGGGATGCCAGGGGTTAAACAGGTTGAGGTCAATGCCTATCGCCGTATCGTGCGAGAATTATCGACTAGTGATAGTATCCAAGGAAAAGAACAAAAACTTGCTTTGGATTTTGATCTTCAACAAACATTGTATCAGCGATTATCTCAAGAAGAAAGTGGTGCTGCTGTTGTTTTGGATATCGCATCAGGCGGTGTTTTAGCCTATGTATCAACGCCCGGATTTGATTCTAATTTATTTGTGAACGGTATTCCTAAAAAAGATTGGGGCGATCTGTTAAACCACCCACGGCATGCTCTGATTAATAAACCCATTTCGGGTCAATATGCACCAGGGTCAACTTTTAAAATGGTGACGGCTTTGGCTGCTCTTGAAAAAGGGGTTGTGAATCCGCATACGACGGTTTCATGTTGTGGCCATACCCTTTTAGGATCTCATAAGTTTCATTGTTGGACATGGAAAACAGGGGGGCATGGATCTGTTGATTTAGTCAGGGCTATTGCTACGTCCTGTGACATCTATTTTTATCACATTGCCGGACTTGTTGGTATTGATGCTATTGCTGATATGGCTAAACGGTTGGGGTTGGGGGCAACGACGGGGGTTGAAATCCCCGGGGAAAAATCAGGGCTTGTGCCAACAACAGAGTGGAAGAAGCAACGCTTTAAATCAAAGTGGACCATGGGGGAAAGTTATAATGCCGGTATTGGTCAGGGATATACATTGGCAACCCCTTTACAATTGGCCGTCATGACGGCACGTTTAGCCTCTGGTAAAATGGTCGAGCCGTCCTTATTGGCTTTTGATCAAAAGGATTTTTCGGCCTTGAATGTCAATCCTGACCATTTAAAACTGATCCAGCTGGGGTTGGATCGGGCATCGAATGAGGGTGGTGGGACATCTTTTCGTCATCGAATTAATACGCCAGGCATGGAGATGGCCGGTAAAACGGGCACAACGCAGGTGCGCCGCATTACAGAACAAGATCGAGCTATGGGATTAGCTAACCCTGCTAATCGTCCGTGGCACCACCGTGAACATGCCTTATTTGTTGGGTATGCTCCTGTTCATGCCCCTCGTTTTGCGACGGCTGTTTTGATTGAGCATGGTGGTAGTGGCGGACGTGTTGCTGCTCCTGTTGGTCGCGATGTTTTGTTGACGGCGCAGCAGATTTTAACTCCTTGAACGCTAGCATTAACATGTTATGATAAACTTATGATAGCTTTTCGCCCTGTTTTATATTTGTTGGGAATGTTGCTGAGTGCGATGGCTGCGGCGATGTTGATCCCCTTATTTAGCGAGCTGTTTATTTTTAAAACAGACGGCTGGGAAGAGTTTGCCGTGGCTTTTTTCTTGACGGGTTCTTTGGGTAGTTTGCTTGCCATGGCAAACCGCTCAACAGAAAAAATAGAACTTAAAGTCCGAGAAGCGTTCCTTATGACGGCATTGTGTTGGGTGATAACACCGTTATTTGCAGCACTTCCCCTCTATTGGTCAGATCTGAATTTGAGTTATTTAGATTCTTGGTTTGAGGCTGTCTCATCCATTACAACAACAGGATCAACAATTATTGCCACCCTGAGTAAAGCATCCAAAGGTGTTTTATTATGGCGATCGATTTTGCAATGGCTGGGGGGGACAGGAATTATCTTAATGGCATTGATTATCTTGCCGACATTGCGTATTGGTGGAATGCAGCTATTTCGTAGTGAGTTTTCAGATAAGTCTGAGAAGATCTTACCGCGGGTATCGCAGATCAGTTCGGCAATTACCTCAATTTACGTCTTTTTCACAGTGGCTTGTTTTTTTTCACTCTACTTGGCTGGGATGACACCGTTTGATGCTATTTGCCATGCCATGACAACTGTTTCAACAGGCGGATTATCAACAAAAGATGCCTCGATTGCTTTTTATAAATCATGGGTTATTGAGTTTATTATCATTATTTTCACTATTCTGGGAAGCCTGACATTCGTTTTGTTTATTCGATTCTGGCATGGTCATGCCAAAGCTCTTTTTCAAGATTCCCAGATTCGAACGTTTTTGAATTTGATCGGTTTTTTTGTGGCTCTTTTATTTTTCTGGAGTTGGGGGCATTTGGGTATTAGTCCTGTTAAGGCTCTGCGGGAATCATTCTTTGTTGTGACGTCATTGGCAACGTCGTCTGGTTTTACAACAATTGACTATACGACTTGGGGGGCTTTTCCCTGTTTAGCATTGTTAATTGTCAGTATTATCGGAGGGTGTACAGGATCAACAGCGGGGGGTTTAAAAGTTTTCCGCATTCAAGTTCTGGGGTATGTCGTCTTAACACATTTACGGCAGCTGCGACGTCCTCACGGGGTTTATATTCCCTTGTATCAAGGACAGAAAATTCCTGAATCGGTATCAAGTTCGGTCTTGACCTTTACAAGCCTTTATTTCTTTACGATTTTTTGTCTTTCGGCTGTTTTGACGCTTTTTGACCTAAGTATGATCGATGCTTTTTCGGCATCGATTGCGGCTTTGAGTAATATGGGGCCTGGTGTGACGAAGCTTATTGGGCCATCGGGGAGTTTGGCCGGTTTAGATAGCGGTGCAAAATTGAGTTTGATGATTGGCATGACGCTGGGGCGTCTTGAGCTCTTGACGATTTTTGTGTTGTTGATGCCATCATTCTGGAAGCGTTAACGTTTGACCACATCGAGCAGCAAAAGCACGAGGAAAAACCTTTTTAGCAGCGATCTCAAGTGCATCAATAAAATCATCGGTGTGGTTTGGCGCATGGTGAAAGAGGGCTAGACGTTTTACATTGGCTTCTTTGGCAAGATCACAAGCCATTTGCCACGTTGAATGACCAAAATCTGCAACAGGACCATATTCGCTATCGCAATAGGTGCTATCAAAAATCAGGAGATCACATCCCTGGACGAATTTGATGAGCTTCATCCTAAGTGGTTTTGGCAGATCTGTGTCCGTTATGTAGCAGATTTTATAATCTTCAAAGCGTAGACGATAGCCACATCCCCCTCCGGGATGAGACAATGTAATCGTATCAACATAGCCTTGATCGGTCGTGAGTGTTTCACCGGCGTTAAAGGTTGTTAAGTTTCGTGTGGCAGGAATATCCTTCCAATGAACAGGGAAGTAGGGAGGGGATATCAGGGTGCTAATCTGTTGTGCCGGATTCACGGCACATGAGTATATATTAAGGGTAAAATTTGTTGACCATAGGGGAGAAAATGCAGGGAGCCCTACGATGTGATCGAGATGAAGATGGGTAAGGAATAAATGGCACATCTGGAATTTATGCTGCTGTGCAATGGATCCTGCATCAATCATTCCTGTTCCGGCATCAAGAATTAGCCAGTGCTTTCTTGTTATGATGCTAACGCAACTGGTGTGTCCGCCATATTTGAAATGATAGGGACTGTGTACGGGGAAACTTCCTCGGGTTCCGTGAAAAACGACATCGACCATAGGGACCAAAAACATTATTATTACCTTGTTTTATCTTAATAAAGATAATTTAACGATTTCTTAATATGGCAAAAGTATTATCATAGGTATGTAAGGACATACTACAAGGAGAAGGCTTATGTACAAAAGTATTCCGGCAGCAGCCAAAACTGAGAAAAAAAATGGCAAAAAGAAAGTTTCCATAGCATTGCAAGGCGGTGGTTCTCATGGTGCATTTTCATGGGGGGTTATGGATCGGATTCTTGAAGATGGTCGTTTTGAGATCGAAGGTCTAACAGGAACAAGTGCTGGCGGTATGAATGCTGTTGCTATTGCTCAAGGGTTGATGCGAGGTGGAAATCAAGCGGCTCGGGATGAACTTAAGGCTTTTTGGCAAAAGATTAGTGAATCCGGTAAGAATAGCCCGTTGAATCACCGTGGCCCTATTGATAAGGCCTTGGGTAAATATACAATGTATCATTCACCGGGATTTGTGATTTTTGATTATCTAAGCCGTATGTTTTCACCGTACGAGCTAAATCCTTTACAAATTGACCCACTTAAGGACGTTATTGCGAGTTCTTTTGACTTTGATGCTTTGCGTAAGTGCAAAGATATTAAGGTTTACTTATGTGCAACCCATGTTAAAACAGGAAAACTGCGTATTTTCGGTATGGATGAGATGAAAATAGAAGCCCTACAAGCCACAGCTTGTTTGCCGACGATTCATAATGCTGTTAAAGTTGATGGCGAGTATTACTGGGATGGTGGATTTATCGGAAACCCGGTATTCTTCCCTCTGATTTATGATTGTGAAAGCCCGGACATCATTTTGATTCAATTGAACCCAACTGTTCGGGATAAAATCCCAACAACAGCTCGTGAAATTGGGGATCGTTTGAATGAGATTACCAACAATGCATCGGTTGTTCGTGAGATGCGTGCGATCTCATTCATCTCTGATTTAATTGACGATGGTAAACTTGATCCGAAATCAACAAAGCGTGTCTTTATGCACTTGATTGAAGATGAAGATACGTTTACTGAATTAGGATGGTCAAGTAAGCTCAATACAGAATGGGATTTCTTTATGCACCTTTTTGACAAGGGGCGTGCTGCTGCTGACAAATGGATCAAAGAAAATTATGAGCATGTTGGTAAGAAAACCACCGCACCGATCCGCGAACACTTTGTTGGTGATAAGTGGGGCAAGAAATAAACTGCTCCGGGTTTCCAAAAATACCCCCTTTGTCTTGGGGGTATTTTTATGCCTAAATTTACCTCTTTTTAAGATGTTAGGTCGTATTCTTGTTATAGATTTTGGGAGATTTGGATGCTCTATCAATACCAACTTAATGAGATGAAAAATGCGGCAATGATGCCGGCTAAGGCTTGGTCTGACGTCATGGGGTTGTTTGCTTCGGCTATGCCTCAAGAAGCAGATGCTTATTCATCTCTATTGTCGGCAACATCAGAAATGATTGGTCGTTCTGCCATGACTTTTGATCGGCCTAGTTTTGGTTTATCAGAGACGATGCGGGGTGATGAAAAATTAACTGTCGTTGAGAAGAAAGTCCTAACGAAACCCTTTTGCTCGTTGCGTTATTTTGAGCGTCATAATGCTCGTGGTGCCGTTGATTATAAAGATCCTAAAGTTTTAATCTGTGCTCCGTTATCCGGTCATTTTGCAACGTTGCTGCGAGATACAGCTCGAGCGATGTTACCTTATCACAATGTTTATATTACAGACTGGGAAAATGCCCGAGATGTTCCCTTAAAAGAAGGGAGCTTTAATTTTCAGAACTATGTTGATTATTTGCTCGATTTTATGCGTTATCTGGGACGTGATACCCATGTTATTGCTGTCTGCCAGCCCTCGGTTCCTGTTTTGGCTGCTGTTTCCCTCTTAGCTGAATACAATGAACCTAGCCAGCCTCGAACCATGACATTGATGGGCGGGCCCATTGATACGCGTATCAACCCCGGCCCTGTGAATGCCTTTTCAGAAGAACACTCCATGTTGTGGTACAAAAATAATCTTATTACGTCTGTACCGTCCGGATATGCCGGATCAGGTCGAGAAGTTTGCCCAGGATTTTTAATTCTCCAAGGGTTTATGAGCTTGAATGTTAAGCGTCACCAAGATGCGCATAGGGAGCTTTTTTCAAAATTAATTAACGGTGATCGTGAAGGAGCGGATGCTCATAAGCGTTTTTATGATGAATATCGGGCGGTCTTAGATATGCCCGGTGACTATTACTTGGATAGTATTCGGGTCGCCTTCAAAGATCATTTGTTGCCAAAGGGATTATTGAATTGGCGTGGGTACTTGGTGCGTCCGGATAAAATAAAAAAAACAGCCTTGATGACGGTTGAAGGAGAGTTAGACGAGATATCTTGTCCGGGACAAACGTTAGCTGCTCATGGTTTATGCTCAAATCTTCCAGATAGTATGCGTAGCCATTATGTTCAGCTTGGCACGGGGCACTACGGTATTTTTAATGGAAGGCGTTGGCGCGAGGAAATTCAACCACTTATTCACTGTTTTATAAGGGAACACAATGGTAAAAATTTATTTTAGAATTATTTTTATATTTTTATTGTTCTGTAACAATGAGAATAATGCTCAGCAAGTGCGTTTAAGCGATTGGATGGGAGATCAAGCAAATTTGATTGGAAACAATCCTTTGAATGGTATTTTTATTCCGGGATCTCATGATTCTGCAACTTATCGTCTGGAGCAAAAATTCGGTAAGAATCAAGATTTGACCAGTAAATTGAATGTGTTGCGTTATTTTCTCGTGGGTTTTGCTGTGACTAAAATTGCTGAAAAATGGGCACAAGCTCAGAACCTCACAATTCACGAGCAGCTGTTGAACGGAGTAAGATATTTGGATCTTAGGGTTATTTATCGGGATAGCAAAAAAGATTTTTATACGGTTCATAGCCTCTATGGGCCAAGTCTTGATGAGGTCTTGCAACAAATTTCCTCTTTTTTACAACAGCACCCTCGAGAGATTTTAATTGTTCAGATCGGAGATCTAAGGTATATGCCTCAAGGCCAAAAGAACCATGCTGACCTTATTTCTAAAATAAAAGAACGTTTGGGAGAATGGCTTGTTCCAAATAACATTAGTTCTTTAAATAAACCAATACGAGAGTTATGGAATGCGAATCAGCGTGTTGTTCTTGTTTATAATAATGATGATATTGCGGATCAATCCAATTTATTCTCACAAAGAGCAATTGATTCTTTTTGGGCAAACGCGGATAATTTAGCGGATTTGAAAACCAAACTTGATAATCATCTGCAAGGGCGAGATAGATCAGACAAAAATCTTTATGTTATTCAATCGCAAATGACCCCAACAACTGAGACGATCAAAAAAGGTTTAAGACCATTTTATAAAGGATATCGGAGTTTGAAGGATATGGCATTAGCGGTTGATCAGCGTTTTGGTCAATGGCTTGTTGATTGGGGTAACCATAAGCCATCGATCATTATGACTGATTTTTGCAATGCAAAAAAAAGCATGGCCATAATATCTCTCAATGAACGATAAACAAAGGAAAGAGATGACGGCAAGGATCATTCTTTGTTAGGATTGGCCTATTAGTCCATACAGAGAATATCCTATGACCTGTCCTATTTGTCAAAAACCATCTGTTCCCGAATACACGCCGTTTTGTTCAAAACACTGTAAGAATGTTGATTTGCTGAAGTGGTTGAACGAAGACTATAAAGTACCGGCTGAACCTGTTGCGCTGGATGAAGAAGAATCTTAAGCAATCCACTCAGACCAACCAAATCCACTGGCACCAAAACCATTGCCATTGTGGAACATGATATAGCGACCATCGATCTGAATAACGTTAGGATAAGCCATCATATGACTATTCCAACCATTTCCTGACGGGGATAACCCGGGGGGGTCGTCTTGGCGTTGCCATATTGTTCCGTCTAGGGAGATCGCATGGCCAATACGATAAGATCCTTGGCCATCGCGGTAATCAATACTGTCACGGTAACTGAACCACATATGATACAAGTCACCAATTTTCATGACGCTAGGGCGGGTATTGGCCTCGAGGGGGTGCAATGGAGGGATACTTGTGATGTTATCTTGTCGCCAGGTTCGCCCATCAGATGACGTTGCCTCTTTGATGATATAGAGAGGTTCTTGTTTGTCATCAACGCTAACCCAACCTGTGCCTGATCCATACCACATGCGCCAAGTATCATTGTCTTGCAGAACATAGGGAGACATAGTCATAAAGGCCTCTTGTGGTGTTCGATCAACAACCGGACCGATGAATGCACGTTTAAAGGTTAGGCCTCTGTCATTGCTGATGGCAAGACCAACCGAAACACGATAGGGGATAGTAACGCCGCAACTCCATCCTGTATAGTACATCCAAATTTCATTGTCTCTTTCGATAATGCATCCAACCATGACACCGTCCTCGTCATGAGTTCCGGATGTGCCGAGTTCCATAACAGGCTTATCGTGGATAGAGAGTATTTTAGATGGGTTTTGTTGATCTAAATCGATAAATGATGTTCGGCTGCGACCTTGTTCGTCACGGGTTGTGTAATAGATCCGTAGGCGATCCTGTAGGACAAGGCATGATGGTACCTGGGCATGGCTCTGAGACCACAGAAAATCCCCGGATGGCTTGAAAATATGTCCCTGTTGAACCCACATAGTTAATCCCCGTCTTGATACTTTATTATAGGATAAGCTCTGAAAACGGGGATAGCAACAAAACATGTCATGCTTATTGTATTAAGCGTTGCTTATATGAGTTTAGAAAGTGTATTTGACTGTAGCTGAGATAGGAAATGAATAGACTTGCTTGGTATTAGGGAAGGCTGCGGCCAAAAGCCCCTGAGAGTTCCTCATGTTACGGTTACCAACAAGAGGGCCAGCTAAAACAGCTTCTGCTTTAACACCTAAAGAGAATTTTTTGTTTAGTAGGTAATCAAAACCTATCTGTAATCCTCCTGCTAAAGTTCCTCTGTGACGGTAATAGCATCCACTTTGTGTATAAGGTTGTTGTCCTAGAGCACTACCATCAACAATTTCAGTATAATCTGTGGAAGGCATATAAGAATACCCGAACTTAAAGCCGACAAAGGGTATGATTGGTGAGGATGTTGATGCAAAATGATAGCGCGTACCAACAAAACCACGGAATTCGTTATAGCGATTATAATTATGTGTTAATTTGAAAGGGCCAGTAGAATATGTGTATGTTTTAGTTGTGCTTGTCGTATAGCTTAGCTCACCGAATGTCTCGATCTGTTTGCAAATAAAATATCCTACGTCTACACCAAAATTGAGTGGTATTTTATATTGCTTTCCAAAATTAGCAGCAGGAGAAGTTTGCACAACACCCGCTTGAAAGAATACTTGCTGCATGGGGATTAATAGTATATTTCCATCCTTTTGGGCGATTGTTGGGTTAATACCGACATTAAGCCCGACTGTCCAGCGTCCTTGCTCATGATTGGCAAGAGCTGTGCCTGATAGCAAAGCAGAGGCCGCAAAAGGAAGCATAATATGCATAATTTGTGTTCTGGTAATCATCAATTTCCCCTTTCATTTATCAAAAATATAAAATTATAATAAAATTATATATTTATAACCTTGCCAGTCTTATCTCTGGATCGTCAATGACTTTGTTCCAAAAAATTAATACTTTAAAATTAAATTGAAAATGAGTGGGGTGCGTATGATGATATAGCTCAAACCATTTAATTTGGCTATATCTATTAATCTCGTGTCTGTATAAACAATGCGCTTCCTGCAACAAAATGGGATTGAATGCGTTCTTGCCACTGGCTTAAAACTCTATCCCCGACCGTTTTAGGGCCATTGCCTTGTGACCAATCATAATCATCAATGATGATCCATCCCCCTGGCAGAAGAGCTGAAGACCAGAGGTCAAAATCCTGCTGGATATACTGTTCATCATGGTTGCCATCAAGATGTAAGACAGCAATTTTTCCGCTATAGAGTGTGTCACCAAATTCTGGCGTTGTGATAATACGGCTACGGCGATAATTTTCCCAAGCGTCAATTGAAGATGTGCGGAGATAATTGAATCGCCCGGCATGACAACCCTGAGCTTGCATCAGAAAACCTTTGAAAACCAAATCCCAATCCCACTGATGCGACAGGTCTTGAATCAATTGTGGGGAATCATATTGCACTGAAAGCGCGCAATCCCAAGGATCGATAGCAAGGGTAGCTCCGATACGATAATATTGAGCTAACCGATTGAGCATGAGGGCACTTTTGCCAAAGAAAACCCCAACTTCAACCACATCACCGGCAGGGCAATCGTCAAAGACGCGGAAGAACGCCTGGATTTTTTCGGCAGAACATTCTCCGTAGAGGTGATGGGCTTGTTCTAAAAGGCCTGCCTTAAAGCTATTCTGCTGAGCCCCTTCAAAGGCGGATCGAACCCGTGTCATTTGTTGGTCACAGGGGCTCTCTCCAACAAGATCAATGGGGAGTGATAGTTGTTTTAATCGTAAGAAACTAGGCGCATGGGGCGTGTAAATAGCTTTGATATTGTGTTTTGTGATGATTGATGTGAGTTGACTTTCAAAGGTGTCATCATGAATAAACGGGAGAGGCTCCCACACAGAATAGTCGTGTGCGTAGGGATCATGAGCGATGGATGATGCTCCGACAACATTAAGATTTTGCCGTTTGGCTTTGATTGCGTACTCGCGAGAAGCTTCAAGACTTGACGGAAAGACAAGGATAGTCATGAGTTTCCTCCCAATAACGAGTTTTTTCTAAGAGAGTGCGATAATCCTGATGGGTGACACCAACCATCAGTTTATCCCAGTAACGCCCGTCGCGGTAATACCAGTCGCGTTGTATCCCTTCTTTTTGCCAGCCACATTTATCACAATAAAGACCAATTGAGGCGTGGTTATAATCAATCATGGATCCATCTAGGCGATTCAGGCCTAATTCATCGAAAGCATAGCGCATGATGGCCATGACCGTATCTTGGCCAATGCCTTTGCCTCTGGTAGCTGAATTGCCTAACATCATGCCATGAAAGGCGTGACGATTCTTCCAATCAATATCAAGGATATTGGCAAGCCCTACCAGTCCATCTGTTGAGGTTGTGATTGCGAGGCGAATATTATTGCGATCATCGATTTGATTTCTGATCCACGTTTTTGTTGATTCAGACGATGCAGGAAAATGCCATCCTCCGAGTAGCCGCCACAACTCCGGATCGTTACCCCACGCGTGGAATTGAGCAAGGTCTGATTCTTCGATTGCCCGTAATGTGACAATTTTACCGTGAATGTTCATGGTGTACCTCTTGAGTTAAAAAAGGATCGCGATAAGCAGGGAAGAAGGTGCTTGGTTGTTGTGATAACTGAGCATATTGAGGTTGGTTCAGAATGATGCCAATGACATAGGATTGTATAATATCGTTGCAAAAACCACTTTTGAAACGAGCAAGGCCGTCCATTTTCCCGTCGAAACCGGCTGATCCTCCAAAGTTGATCATGTCTAAGGAGCGAAAATGTTTTAGGGAAAAATCGTTGACGGCATAGGCTGCATTTGTTTCATAGCCTTTTTCAGTAGATGCAACCAGATGGCTGTGGGCTGAGCGATCATCATGTGCCCAGATATGAGCTGAGACTAATTCATCATTGACCCAAGCACCAATGGATGTTATCCCTTCCAAAGTGGCTAGGGTCTCATGGTGTATTCTGGGAAAGCGATGCATCGAGCTAAAATGATGACGATTCGCGGTGTAATCATACAATTTAATCCAATCGTCCAAATGCGTTTTTAGATCAAGGATGCCTGTCTCAACCTGTCGATTGGCTTTGGATACATAACGTCGATGGTAGCGAGTATAAGCATTGATACCTGATCGTGCAACATAGTGAGGTTTAAAGGGTTTCACGTGGTGAAGTAAGTCCTTTGGGATTTCTTTGAGTTGATCTTCAGTCAGCACAAATGTACCACTGATATAGCCTCGATCATTGAGGTGCTGAAGACCTGCTGTAAAATCTATGTTTCTGCCAAATTGGATTAGGGGGTAAACCCCACAACAATCGCGATCATTTGTATGGAGGATAGGGCGATCAAGGACATGCGTTCCCCAAGCTGAAATTTCTTCAGCAATACCAATGTGGGGAAGTGATTCGGCAAAGCCTTTCGTGCAATAGGGATGCACCATGACCATAGTCCAGTTGTTATTCCGTTGTTTTTATGGTGACATATCTTAGATGAGGATGCTATAGCTGCTTATTAATTAGATTGATTTTATTTACATTTATCCTTAAGACGATTGGTTTTCGAGTGCATCACCTATCTCTTAAAACTGACAACTTGGCCGTTGCGGAGAATATTCCTATTAATTTTTATACAAGGTGCGACGAATGACACTGTAGAAAAGTCAATCAGCCGCTGTCTCTTTTCCCTGAGGTGTATCGCGCTCGCGTTGTTGCTGCTTTCGTTTTCTTAAGTTTTCGCGCAGGGCTTCCGCCATTCGGCGTGCTTTTTCTTCTTGTGTTAATTTTTCGCTCATAGTTTTATCTTGGTCACATTAAAGTTTAATGCCCCCATCCTGATTGAAAAGGGGGCATTATAATTACTCAGCAATGTCGATGGCACCGTGGCAATGTTTGAATTTCTTGCCAGATCCACACGGGCAAGCTGCATTGCGCTGAACGCGACCCCATGCGTCCGGATCATCGCCCTCTGTTGCTTTTCGAGATCGCTTTGGTTTTTTTATATCGATAACATCAGCTTCTGTTATCTGAGAAGCATCAACCCAGTCCGGTGTTTGTTCTTCTAATCCTGAAAAATCCGGCTCTGGTGTTAACAGTTGCTCAAGAACATTGATGTCAGGTACATCAATTTCAAAGTGAGCTAATGATCCAATGGTCTCTTCACGTAACGCATCGAGCATGCCTTGGAATAAGACAAACGCTTCCCGTTTGTATTCATTGAGAGGATTGCCTTGGGCATAAGCACGTAGGTTAATTCCCTGACGTAGTTGATCTAGGGTTAAAAGGTGATCCTTCCAGCATTTATCAAGCAGACGCAGAACCATGTTGACTTCGGCTGCTCTCATCATTGCCGATCCATATTTATCTTCTTTTGCTGTCATATGGTCTTTGGTGGCTGTGATGATGCGGTTGATAATTTCAATCTCTGCAATTCCTTCTTCATGAGCCCAAGACTTCGCATCAATTGTAATGCCAAGGACACGATGAACTTCAGATGCTAGACCTTCCAGATCCCACTGTTCAATTAAAGAATCATGCGGAATATGGCGGTGGACAATAGTCTCGATCACATCACCACGCATATCATCGATCATTTCTGAAATATCGCTGCTTTGCATCAATTCACGACGTTGTTCATAGATGATTTTACGTTGATCATTCATGACATCATCGTAACGCAATAAATGCTTACGGATGTCAAAGTTTCGAGCCTCAACTTTTTGTTGAGCACGTTCCAACGCCTTACTAATCCACGCATGGGAAATTGCTTCACCTTCTTGAACGCCCAGACGGCGGAGCATTTGATCGAGGCGATCTGATCCGAAAATGCGCATGAGATCATCTTGTAGAGAAATATAGAATTTGGATTCGCCCGGATCCCCTTGGCGACCGGAACGACCACGGAGCTGATTGTCAATGCGTCGACTTTCATGGCGTTCTGTCCCGATCACGTATAAACCACCTGCGGCCTTTACCTGTTCTTCTAAGGCTTTAATTTCTGTTGTTGCTTTGTCGACGATTTTCTTAATTTCTTTCTCGTCGGTTACACCTTGGATTTCATGGGCGATTCGTGCCTCGAGGTTTCCGCCAAGCTTAATGTCGGTACCGCGACCGGCCATGTTGGTTGCCAGAGTGACGGACCCCGGTGCGCCCGCATCGGCAATAATGCCTGCTTCTTGTTCGTGATAGCGAGCGTTCAAGACTTGGTGTTTAATTTTTTGAGCATGGAGCAGTTGAGAAATCATTTCAGACTTTTCAATGCTGGTTGTTCCCACAAGAACGGGTTGTCCGCGATCTTGACATTCCTTGATTTGCTTGATCATCGCACTGTATTTTTCATTAGCCGTAAGATAAACTTCGTCATCATTATCTTTACGGGCAATTTGGCGATTGGTCGGAATGACAACGGTATGCAATTTATAGATTTCTTCGAACTCAGGTGCTTCTGTTTCTGCGGTTCCGGTCATTCCTGATAGCTTGGGGTACATGCGGAAGAAGTTTTGGTATGTAATAGATGCCAACGTTTGGTTTTCCATCTCAACGGTCACGCCTTCTTTTGCTTCCAAAGCTTGGTGCAAGCCTTCTGAATAGCGTCTGCCGTCCATCATACGACCTGTGAATTCATCAATGATGATGACTTTGTCATTTTTGACAATATAGTCCACGTCGCGTGTAAATAGGACGTGAGCTTTCAAGGCTTGATTCACGTGGTGAACGACGCTGATGTTGTGGATATCATACAGTGTTTCGCCTTGGATGAGGTTTTCAGCGCGAAGCAACTCTTCTATTTTTTCAATCCCGGCGTCATTAAGGGTAACACTGCGTTGCTTTTCATCTTTTTCATAGTGTTCAGGAGATAGCTTTGGAATGACCAAGTTAATGCTGCGGTACAAGTCAGATGAATCTTCGGCTGATCCGGAAATAATTAATGGCGTACGTGCTTCGTCAATCATAATGCTATCGACTTCGTCAACGATTGCATAGTTGAACGGGCGCATCACCATATCGTCGATACGGAATTTCATGTTATCGCGCAAGTAATCAAAGCCGAATTCATGGTTGGTTCCATGGGTGACATCACTGCCATAAGCTTCACGGCGTTGTGAGTCAGACATACCATGGACGATACAGCCAACTGAAAGCCCTAGGAAATTATAAAGTTTTCCGTTCCAGGCTGAGTCACGGGAAGCCAAGTAATCGTTGACGGTGACAACGTGAACACCTTTTCCTGTTAACGCATTTAGATAGACTGGCAAGGTCGCAACTAACGTTTTACCTTCACCGGTACGCATTTCTGTGATCATGCCGTTATGAAGGACAATCCCGCCAACCATTTGAACGTCAAAATGCCTCATACCGAGTACGCGTTTTGAGGCTTCACGAACCGTAGCAAATGCTTCTGGCAAAATGTCGTCTAGCGTTTCACCTTTTTCAAGGCGATCTTTAAATTTTTGAGTTTGTGCCTTAAGCTCGTCATCAGACATGGCTTCGAAAGTTGGTTCGAGGCTGTTAATTTTTTCAACGACCTTAAGGTATTTTTTAACCATACGGTCATTGGCGGATCCAAAAATTTTAGAGAGCAAAGAGACTATCATTTACAAATTAACCTTTTATGTTTTAACGCCAGAACCATTTAATCTTTGAAACTGACTCTTACTTGTCGTATTGTATCTAGTGTAGA
This sequence comes from Candidatus Paracaedibacteraceae bacterium, assembly GCA_019636035.1. Lineage (GTDB taxonomy): Bacteria > Pseudomonadota > Alphaproteobacteria > Paracaedibacterales > Paracaedibacteraceae > Paracaedibacter. Next base: position 187,124 of record JAHBYI010000001.1, on the reverse strand, counting down.
TCTAAATTAAAAAAGACTCAACGGTTAGCTTTGTCTTTTTAATATGAATAGCAATTTTTCGAAAGGAATGGAAATGTTAAAGTTTTCCCGCCTCGCGCTTATGGCACTCTCTTTGGGTGTTTCAATGCAAGCAATGGCTGAAACTAAAGATTCGACAGTAGTTGCCAAAGTTGACATCGATGGTAAGAAAAAAGAAATTACCGTTGGTGAACTAAAGCGTCGTATGAAGGCTTTGCCACCTCAATTGCAAGGCGAATCTATGGATAAGATTTTTGACCCACTCGTTCAAAGCTCAGTCGATATGGCGATTGTAACGCATTTGGCAAAAAAAGCAGGTCTAGACAAAGATGCAGAAGTAAAGGCGCGTATTGCTGATTGTGAAGAAGCTATGTTGCAAAAAGCATGGTTGGATAAGGAAATCGGTAATCTTCAAACAGATGCTGAATTGAAAAAAGCCTATGACGAGCTGATTAAAGTGATGCCGGATATGGATGAAGTTAGTTTTTATCAAGCGATTTTCCGCGATAAGAAAAAAGCAGAAGAGTTTATTAAACTCGTCAAAGCTAAATCCGGTGATTTTGATGTCGCTTTGAAAGAAGGGCAAGGCAAAGACGCTGAACTTAAGGGCGGAAAAGCTGATTACGTTAAAGTTCCTGAATTGCCACCGGCTTTGGGTGCGGCTCTTGAAGGTAAAAAAGGCGGCGTTTTAGTTGACAAGCCTGTCGAAGAAAAATTAGGTAAAGAATCTGTATTTTTTGTTGTTAAGACAATTGATCGTCGTGCAGCAAAGAAACCAACCTTTGATGAAGCTAAGTCTGATCTTAAAGGGTTAACCATGCCGAAGTATGCTCAAGAAGTTATTGAAAAGGCTCGTAAAGACTTCAAGATTGAGAAGTTTGACATGGAAGGAAAGCCTGTTGCTGAAGCAAAAACTGATGCGGCCGCCGCTCCTGCAGCCGCTCATGTAGGCTAACCTGTCGATGCTGAATAAAAAAACCCGGTCATTTTGCCGGGTTTTTTAAATAAAAATATTTATTTGATAAAATAATAATAAGCCCCATTTTATAATGGAGATATTAATGGAGTTTGTTTTTATGTTTATGTTTTTACTTTGTTTTCTATGTGAGTCATACGCAGCAGATAATTCTGGTGGGGAGCCAACGAGTAGTAACCGTCCTTCTGTCGTGTCTTCTTATGCAACAGAGGTCTCTTCAGCAAGTTCAATCTCTGCCCTGATACCGATCGTTGAAAAATACGTGGCGCAAGGAATTGATCCTGCAAAAATATGGGTTGTTTTGGATGTCGATGGAACGTTAACTCGACTTCAAGATCCAACAGAAGATACAGGTATTGTTGAAGAGCGAGGGCTTGCCAGATCTGTCGTTCATTATTTATGGAAACTCGGTGCCCATTTGGTTTTTTCAAGTGCTTGGCCATCGTATTATGAGGAGCGTCCGGAAGTTGGTTTTGCCCAAACGATGCAACGGTTATTAAAATTAAATTTTGGTATTGATGGACTAGGGAGCACTGGCGAAGGATTCTCTAAGGGGCAATCTTTGATTAATAATACCTATTTTGATTTCCTAAAGGACGGAGCTGTTGTCTCTGTGCATCGAGCGTTTGTACTTGACTATTATTCTCGTGCTAAGGCATTCGCCCCCTATTTTTACGATCAAGCCTTATCTTTGGATATGGAAATTCTTCTCTTTGCTGATGATAGTGTTGGTCCTAAGTCAAACACGGGGATTTTTCAATCCGATCTACGAGAGATTTGCCCTTATTCAAAGCTTAAATGGTTCCATATCGTTGAACTTGATAAAAATGTTAATTATATTGAAAGTCTTGATGTCATTGAAAAACTTAGTGAGTTTTCGCCAAAGGGTATGATCTTGTCAGATGTTCCTTATGAGATAAAATCTGAACCTCCGAGGCAAAGTTTTTGGGGCTTTCCATCAATCAACGTAACGCCTGTAACATCAGATGATGAAGGGGCCATCGAAGAAGGTCACTTTGCAGAAATGTCTAGTCTGATCCAGGGTGGTGGGGAAGAAGAATCAGTACTCGGCGGAGATGCTCCAAGTACTGACTTATAGTGTATAGCCATTCCATTTAATCTTGATATAGCTTTATGTACGCTTCGCTCCTTAGTTAACTGTATCAAACTTAACTGAAACGACTATATAGTGTATGTCTTTTTAAGCAGGGGTTTTGACGGTGTAATCGACGTCAACAGCCCCGGCTTTTTCAAAATTCAAACGGATTTTGATTGTCTCGCCTTCTTTGAGATCTTGTTTGAGTCCCATCAACATAACGTGAAGGCTGCCCGGTTTAAAGATCACTTCACCGTCTTTAACGTTAACGTCTTTGACAGGGCGCATTTTTGCTATGCCATTTTCATGAATATGATCATGTAATTCTGTTGATGTTGCAAGATCGCACTCTGCACTTAAAAGTTTATCCGTTGCTTTTTTGCAAGGCAGTTTAACCGTCATGTAAACGCCAGTATTTCGACCTTTTTGAGCAGGACGAGCAATCGGATTCTCAATAGAAACCTTAGGTGCGTCATCACAGCAATCAGCAAAGGCTGTACTGACAAGAAAAGTAGAAAGCAAGATTGTTTTAAGCATTATTGTATCCTTTTGGTTGAGTCTAAATTTTTTATACCTGAGTTTGAGGCTCAACAAACCGTGACAAAGTGCCTCAGATACATTCAGAGCTATAAAGGATTCGATTTTTTTCGATCCTTGATTCTATCCATGCTACATTAAACACATATAGCTAATCTAGTTAGGCGGCTATAATTTTAGAGGATACTCAGAAACTATGTCTCTCATGTCGACGAATAATGCACTTCCGGATCTTATTTTTGTAACGGGTATGTCCGGTGCCGGACGGTCAACGGCGTTAAAAGTCTTTGAAGATTTGGGCTATACAATCATCGATAATTTGCCTCAATGTTTGCTTGTGGGCTTGATTGATGGGCTTAAAACACAAACGATTACCTTGCCATTAGTTTTGGGGATGGATGTGCGTGCTATCGGTACGGAGGTGGAGAGTTTCCTTAAAACTGTTGATGATTTGCGTTCTGTGTACGAAGTGCGTTTATTATATCTGGGATGCCAAAACGATATTTTAATGAAGCGATATAATGTATCGCGCCATCGTCATCCTTATGGAACACGAACGTTAGCAGACGGGATTCAGGAAGAACGCGACCGTCTGAGTCCTATTAGATCCGCTGCGGATCATGTGATTGATACATCGGTTTTATCGGTTGTAACGCTGGGGCGGGTGCTGAAGAATATTTTTGGCAGACCGACGTCGCCTCAGTTGCAGGTTCGCTTGATGTCTTTTTCCTATCGAAAAGGAATCCCGCCAGAGGCTGATATGGTTTTAGATGCACGTTTTCTGGAAAACCCTCATTATGAGGAGCATCTGCAACCTTTGACGGGGCGAGATGATCCTGTTGTGAAGTTTTTAAAGCATGATAAATCGTGGGACAGTGTTTTTACCTCGATTAAGAATATGTTGCAACCAACGTTAGCCGGGTTTAAGAATTCCGGGCGAAGTTATCTGACGATTGCCTGTGGTTGTACGGGAGGACAACATCGTTCAGTTTTTATGGCGGAACAAATTGCCTTGTACCTACAGGATCTGGGGGAGACTATTTCGGTTGAGCATCGGGAGATCGGGTCATGAAAGGGGATGTTAATAATCCTGTGTTGGTTCGCACACGACGGGGGGATTTAATAGAGAATTATCATCGCGGAGCATACGTTGTTATTGATACGGACGGAGATATTTTGGCTGCGGCCGGAAATTATCAAGCTGTTATGTATGCCCGTTCTTCCTTAAAACCAATCAATGTCTTAGCGATGTTAGTCAGCGGTGCTGCTGATACTTATGCTGTGAGTGACCAAGAAATTGCGCTGGCTTGTGCATCCCATAGTGGTGACGATAGTCATGTGACTCTTGTTGGTGCTTGGTTAGAGCGGTTAGGTTTATCTGTTCAGGATTTAGAATGCGGTATTCATGCGCCGATGGGAAAATCAGCCAATAAAGCTTTACGAGCCTCAGGGCAAACCCCGACAGCACTCCATAATGCATGCTCAGGAAAACATGCGGGCTTTATGACGCTGGCTAAACATATGGGATATCCGATTAAGGGATATAGTCATGCGGGAAGCCCTACCCAAGAAATGGTTATGTCGGTTGCTGCTGAAATTTTGGGGATTGATAAAGACACAACACCGCTTGGGGTTGATGGATGTTGTATTCCGATGATGGGTATGCCTATGATTGCCCTAGCTAAAGGAATGGCGCGGTTGGCGAATTCTGCGGACTTAAGAGACGATCTGAGGCAAGCCTGTGAGCGCGTCAATCATGCTGTACAATTGTACCCTGAATTAGTTGCTGGTACAGGTCGGTTTTGCACGGATGTGATTTCTCTGACTGCGGGACGTGTCCTTGTTAAAATGGGGGCTGATGGTGTCTTTACGGGGTGGATCCCCTCTAAAAAGTGGGGAATTGCCCTTAAAATAGATGATGGCAACCTTAAGGCAGCTGAGGCTGCTATGGCAGATTTGTTAAAACGACTGAAACTGTTGCCTCAGGATAATTTGCTCGATCCCTGGATTAACCAGCCACTCCACACGTGGACGCGCGACGTTGTCGGCCAATTCGAGAGCGGGTTGGTATAAATCAGATTATCTAATCAATGCCATAGCGATAGGATGCCGCATAACGGAGCCTCTCTTCCTCGGGACTGGAAGCAGCTCGCCAGAGTTTCAACATGGCATTTCTAGCATCAATAGGACCACCATAGATTTGTTGAAAATATCCATATTTCGTCTGTTCAATGGATAAGGCAAGTTCCATTATGCCTGATAATACACCGTAGTTTTGGAACGCATTCATCACAACCGGGTTTTCCATATGAGTATTAATGAAATTAAAGGCTGTTACAAACGTTTCGGGTGTTTGTCGAATGAGTTCATCAGCTGCGGATCTAAAAAGAGGATCTTTGAGTGCGGCTCGAAAGGCGGCTCGAACAGCTTTTTGTTTGTCCCAGCGATCTTCTACTTTGCTGATAACCTTGTCTGCAAGTATTTCAACCCAAGTTGTCCCTCCGCCTTGCATATCTACCCCATCTGTCATCCAGCTATACTTTGAAGAGCCAAGAACCTCTGCTGGGGACTGTGGTGCCACATCTGCAAAGGACGATGTTGCTAGAAACGCCGAGAGAACCGTTGAGTAAATAAGAACTTTACGCATTATTGCCTCCATCATAATTATGGGTCTGCTATAATACATATAGTTTAAAAAGTTAAAATCAAGTTAATCTGAGTGTGGGTAGGGATAATATTTTTGGTCAGGTTGCAAATTGAGTTCTTGCTGGAGTTCAACGAGAATCAACCCTAAATATGAACTTGCTGGGATGATATTGGCTGATCTTAGTGTCCGAAGTGCTGTTGGCATATGAATGGGGCATTTGTATTTTTCCGAACTTTGCCATAGATAATCTCGCGTTAGATCAAGGTATGTCGGGTAGTTTATGTTTATTTGTGCTTCTTCGGGCGTGCTAATATAGGTCTGATCGGTTATAACTGCCGCTTTAAAAGTTTTTAAAATTTCCTCGTCGTTTTCAGGTGTTTGGGATGGAGCATGGAGGCAAATGGATGCTGATGGTGTTGTTTTTGCTTGCTTCCTTTCAAGTTTTCCGCGGAAAGAGACATTGATAGTGTCAGAGGTAAAATTAAGGATAAAACGTATTGCGTGCGGTACTTGAGTTAATGGCGTTACTTCTTCGAGGTTTGGTGTGAATTGAGATGGATTGTTGGCTGGATTTAAAGAATGGCCTTCGGATTTAGATTTAGAGCTAAAATGAATGGTAAATGTGATTTCTGCCGGGTCAAGGTAGCTGCTTTCCGGGTTTGGGAATAATTCATTTAAACTGCGTCGACCGTCTTTATCCGGCGTATCTTTTCCTACAGTGCCAATATGTTGTTGTTGGTAGAAAAAGCTGACTTTCTTAATGCTATTCGGCCAGAGGTCTGGGTTGAATTCAGCACTAAATCGCATCGTTGGTAAGGGTATTTTATAAAAATCATTGCCGGGTGTTGTGATGGCAAAATACCCGCTACCTAAATTCCCGATAATTTCATAAAAGCAAACATATTGATTGAGATAAGGGGTAAAATCCATTTTAAAGGGGCTTTTGATCTCAGACTCTGCTGTGACTAACTGAAGAGGATAGTCTGTGTGTTCTGTTATTACAAACGAGGATCCTCGTGCTTGACTGAGTGTTCCGCAAATTAAAGACCAATACCTGCCGTCATCTGTGGGCATTCTGTCGTCCATCACTAAGGACTCGAATAATAGTTCTGGTGTTGGTGCGTCTGGTAGCAAAGGTTCAGCTGCTGTTAACGACGATAAGGTACAGAATAGAAAAGAGATCAGAGTCATTGTCGATGCCCTTAGCTTAAGTTGAGGTTACGGATTGCACCTTCTATATAGTCAGCAAACTCAGGCGACGATGCGGCATCCCAGGCAAGAATAGCCGGTGTTTCATACGGGTGATTATTTTTGAGCCAATCCTGTAACGCGAGATTCTTTTCAGAAGTTGTCTTGAATATTAAATAACATTCAGTCCCCTTCATGATTTTTCCCTCTTTAGCATAGATTGACATGCAGCCGGGGATGATATTGATGCAGGTAGCGACTTTGGCCTCAATTGCTTTTGCTGCAAGGGTTTCAGCAACGTTCAAGGATGTAATGGTGGTGTAAACGAGGGAAAGTTTATTATTCACTGTATTTTCTCATTGTAATATAGGATACATGGACTTTTTTAATTTTTGACATATCTATTATCTCAAGTCTAGGGAGAATGTTATGATCTCATTTTTTTTATTGGCAACGGCTGTGAATGTTTGCCCTGTTGAAAAGTCGTTAGAGTGTTGTCTCTCTTGTCAGGCTAAGTATTTAGTATGTCGAGATAAAAGTGATAGTTTGAGTGAAGAATTACAGTGTTTAAGTGTAAAAAATAAATGTCAGGGTGAATGTCCTGTGGATGCAGAAGATCAGGATTCTCTTCAGGAATAAAAAAACCTCCCACTGAGGGAGGTTTTTTGGATAATCAGACGTCGATTAGAACTTGTATGCAAGACCCAAACGAACAGATTGTGTGTGAACACGGTCTGCATCAAATGTAACGCTTTGAGGAACTGCGCGCTTGAAGTTACGGCCTAGGTCATAAGTCCATTCCATGCGACCAACCCAGTTACGAGCGATTGATGTTTCAAGACCAAGACCAGGAACGAAACTGATGCGTGATTTAGAATCAGATAGACGAGCAACGTTTGCACTGAGCTTCATACGATTCCAGTCAGCACCAAGGCGGATATAACCGATGGTTGCTGGTGTAAATTTGTAACCAACGCGAAGAGCTAGGTTAAAGGAGTGATCAATTTTGAACTTTCCGCGAACAGCTGGTGATGCTGTGTTGAAACGGAAGTTTGCGTTCTCAAATTGATATCCCATTTCACCGGCATAGTACATGCAACCGGATGTCATGCCATAACCAAGATACATACCAACACCTGCGCGTTGACGACCCATGTCAACTGTTGTTGTGTTTACGCCATCTGTAAGCTTTACATCGCCTGACAAGAAATTCATGGCAGCGTTGGCTCCAAGATAAACACCGCTTCCGATTTCAGCGTTTGCACCGGAAATTGCTGTTGCTGCAACAAGTGCTAAAGCAAATTTTTTCATTTTACTACTCCTAAAAATTGTCTAAATTTCACACTCATAGGATAAGATTGTTTGTTGAGCGTGTTCAATGAAAAGAAAGATTATAAAATTATTTTAAAATTAAGTGTGATTTGAATGACACGCATTTTTTTATAATTTATCAATATTTTTATTGAGTGTTGATCTGAATCGCGGGAGAATTAAGGTGAATAGCGCGAATTACTATCTGGTCTTATGGGAAGGAGTGATCTCCTTATGTATGTTAAACATTCTGATCTCAATCTAACAGTTAAGACACCACTGGGTCCTGATGTCTTGATTATCGATAAACTTAAGTGTATCGAGGGGATTTCGATGCCCTTTGAGATCGATCTTGAAATGCACTCTAAACAACACGATTTGGCTTTTGATGATCTTGTGGGACAAGATATTACGGTTACGTTTAACTATGGTTCTGAAACACGTTATTTTTCAGGTATTGTCGGTGAAATTTCACAAGGGTTTACAGTCAATGTCGATGATGCCGGCAATAATATTGAGCTCACAAAGTACTATGCAAAATTATACCCGAAATTCTGGATTTTGAAATTCAGTCAGGATCATCAGATTTTCCAAGAGAAATCTGCAATGGATATTGTTAATGATCTGTTGGGGCAATATGGGGTTACCAAAAAGAAAGATCAGACGTCTTCTTGCGGTCAATCTTCCTATGAATATTGTGTTCAGTATCGAGAGAGTTATTTTGATTTTATCTCCCGTCTTTTCGAAGGTGAAGGGATCTTTTACTCCTTTGATCATTCAGCTAGTGGCGAAGAAATGGTTATTGGTGATGATTCATCAACTGCTGAGAGTGCCTATACTGAATTACCTATGACGCCTTTTAGTGATCGAGATCCTTGGTATGACGAGATTCAGTTTCTACGGTATGCCAAGCAAGTCGTCAGCAAGAAATTTCAGACAGCCGATTATAACTTTGAGACAGCATCAACGAAATTATTGAGTAATGCAGCGGGTGAGGGGGAAGGGCTGGAGGTCTATCGCTTTCCCGGGTATTATCCTGACGGTGGTACGGGGGATGGGTATTCAACAAACCGTATCCAAGAGCTCGAATGGCGAAAGGAGATGATTTCAGGGCAATCATCGGCTCCACTTTTATCACCGATGAAGAGTTTCACGGTCAAAAATCATCCGCGTGATGATTTGAATAAAAGTTATATCGTCTATAAGGTTACTCATGAAATTAATTTACTGGCAACAGGTGACGAGCGTCTCTATTCCAATACATTCGAAGCCTTTCCCGCAGATGTTCCCTTTAGGTCACCGATTGTTACGCACAAACCAACCATAGCATCAACTCAGACAGCCAAGGTTACAGGAAAATCAGGTGAGGAGATTTGGTGTGATGAGTACGGTCGTATCAAAGTAAAATTTCATTGGGATCAAAAAGGGAGCGATGATGAAAAAAGCTCTTGTTGGATCCGAGTAGCTCAGTTGTGGGCAGGAAGCGGCTGGGGTGGTTTATGGACGCCGCGCATTGGGATGGAAGTTGTTGTCACCTTTTTAGAAGGCGATCCTGATCGTCCCTTGATTACAGGGTGTGTGTATAATAGTGACAATATGCCGCCCTATGCCAAAGATGAGCCGACAAAAAGTACGATTCTTTCCAATACAACCAAAGGTGGTAATGGTAATAACGAATTCCGATTCGAAGATAAAAAAGATGAAGAAGAAATTTATATTCATGCGCAAAAAGATATGAATACCGTTGTTGAAGATAACCGTACGTTAAAGATTAATGATGGCGATGATACGTCTGACATCATGGTTGGCGATCGTACAGTGACATTACATGGCGAAACGGCCAAGAAAGACAAAGAATCGGGTAAAGGAATCGGTAGCGATACGTTGACTTTGCATAAAGGATGCCGCCTTGTTGAGCTTAAGGCTGAGGGTGACAAGCAAGGTGATCATACCCTTAAGTTGACTAAGGGTGATAATACGATTGAGATCACTAAGGGGAATATGATCACTAAGCTTGATGAAGGGGATAAAAAAACAACCCTGACAAAAGGGGATATGGAAATCACCTTAACACAAGGGAATATGACAACAAAACTCGATCAAGGTGATCAGACCTTAACGGTGACGGGAAAGCGTGATATTACGGTGACTCAAGCTGAGACCCATACAAACAGTGATGCCTTCTCGCATACCATTTCAGGGGATTATGAATTGACGATTTCTGGCGGGTTAACGATCAAAGTAGCAGGCGCTGTTTCGATCTCAACAGATGATGATCTTGAATTAAAGGCCGGTGGAGATATGAAATTGACAGCAGACGGAGATATCAAACTGTCATCGTCCGGCGATACAAAGATAGCTTCAGACGGTGATACAAAAATTGATGCAACCGGTGATTTCAAGGCGAGTGGAAACGAAGTTAAGATGACAGGGCAAACTAAGGGGACGCTCGATGGCGGGCCTGATACTCAGGTAACGGGTAATGGCAAAGTGCAAGTGGGTAGTTCGAGCACAATGACGCAAGTCAAGGGCAGTATGTTACAGCTGAATTAATCTTGATTGTAAGGGGTGAATTTTTACCTCTCCTTGTGGGAGAGGTAAAAATCCGCTAGTTGCCTTTGAAATGACCAAGTAAGGATATATTATGGCGGAAACAAAACCTAAAGATGGCATAGTGGAAAAAAAGGATGAGAAAAAAGGCTTTCTGGCCAAACGTGAAACCTACAAGGACGGTAAGCTCGAGGGGGCTTGCCAGACCTTTTATCCGGATGGCAAAGTCGAAAAAGATATGAATTTTAAGGCAGCCAAGCTAGATGGTGTTTATAAGGCTTATGATGATGGCGGGCATGTCGAATTGGAACAGGCTTATAAGATGGGGGTTTTAGAAGGCTCTTCAAAAATGTATAAAAAGGGTGTAATGTTCCTTGAAACGACCTATAAAGATGGCCTGCAAGACGGGACGACAATAATTTATCATCCTAACGGTAAAGATGTTAATGTCACCACTCAAATGAAAGCCGGGAAGAAACACGGTGAGATGAAAGTTTATGCACCCAATGGAACCATGACGAAAAAGTCTTTCTATCAGGTTGATTTATTGCAGGGTGATTCTTTTAGCTATTTCCCGGATACGGGTGCTGTGGCAATCCATGAGAAATACAAAGATGATAAATTGCAAGGCGATACCGTCAAATATTTTCCCAACGGTGTTATTGCTGAGATCACAACCTTTGACCAAGGTAAACCAGTGCGCAAACCCCGAAAATTTAAACCGAACGGAGCCGAGGCGGCTTAATCAGAAAGGGAGCAGTGGTTTCATGAGATATGTACTGTATCTGTTCTAGTTCTTTATCCTTTCATGAGATATCTATACCGTCGTATCAAACTTTGGAAACTCAAGGCATCAGGACATCATTTAATTCCTTGAAGTAGCCACACTCTTTCCACAGATTGCGATTGCCGACTACATATAAGGCTTCTTTGGCGCGTGTGACAGCCACATTGACAAGGTTTGGATTTTTCCCAGCCCAGAGTCGGGCTTGGGCATGTTCCGGATCTTGTGCTCCCAGAACAAAGACGATGGCTTCGGCTTCACGTCCTTGGACGGTATGGACTGTCCCCACATGCTCATAGAGCCAGCGTCGAGGGTTTTCAACCCATCCATTTAAAATGCCGCTGGCATGTAGTCGTTCCCGAATTTTGTTTTGGATGATAGCAAAGGGGGTTACCACATAAAGGTTGGGCGCACAATGATTTTGGCGCAGGTGGTACAAAATCTTGAGGACAACTTCGCCTTCGAGCGGAGCCCACTTCTCATCCCATTCACTTTCGACGTGGATCCAGCGGGATTCACCAATAATTGATTTGATGCGAGATGATGTTGGTATTTTTGCCTGCACCATCAGGTTCCCATAGGCCACACGGTTGGAGATATCAAACATAGGGCTGCTGCAACGGCGGTGCACCAGTAAGGGGAGGCCGACTGTACGGTTGGATTCGCCGAGTACTGACCCGATGGAGGATATGGCGTCAGCAAGATTCTGAGCTGATGCAAAGGGGGGCGCATATTGTTTAGCCGGAAGCCCAAAACGGTCGCAAAGAGCCGTTGTCAACGTATCGGGCAAGGGCATGACAGGCTCAATTTGCAACGGATCACCAACAACGATGGCGCGGTGGCTGCGCATGAGTGTTCCAAGGGCTGCTTGCGGTAAAGCTTGCCCTGCTTCATCCACTAAGACCCAACCAAGAAAGGGTGTGTCTATACGCGGGAACATCTTGGCAACGGATGCAAACGTTGTCGAGATCACAGGAATCACTAAAAACAAGGTCGACCACAGATCTGGGATTAAGGCGTCAGCCCCTTCTGAGCCTAAGGATGACGATCCAAAATCATTCAGTAAAATCCCTAGATTGTTGAGAATAGGCTCGGGGGCTGCATCAATAAAGGCTTTGTGGACAGCCATTGCTTTTTCAAAGACTTGTGTACGTTTGCGTGCTAAAACAGTATCAATCCAGGGTGTTATCAGATGAATTTCCTGTGGCGGGCGTTTAAGAAAATCAAGCGTGATCTGCTGTCCTTTGTGTTTTTCAACAAGAGCATCAATTTTTTGCTGATGGGCTATGGGATCGTTATTAACAAGGTCGCAGAGGGTGTGAAGCTCATGGAACGCTTCATCAACTTGATCGATGGCTGTTAAAAACGCGGTGCGTATTTTTTGCCACTGCGTACGGGCTGCCTTTTTACCGATGGGATGTATTTCGTCCGGAAAATGATTCTCTCCGTCTGCTCCTTTTTTCCTGAATCCGCGTACCGTATAGAGGTAATTGCGAAATCCGGTTTTTTTATCAGCCCAGAAATTTCGACGGAATTGATAGCGATTATTACGGTTACCCAAAGGAACGGCCATTAATCCCCACGTATCTTTTTCTAAGACTTTATCGGCAAAGGATTTGTAATAGGATAGAGGGCTAAACGTGTCGATTGCTGTCCGGATTGGCAATTCTGCTGTGATATTTTCAACAGCCTTGTTGTTCGATGACGTAACCAGAATTTCAAAGCCTTTGAGACGTTGATCAAGTTTAAATGGACTATAAGATGTGCCTGTTACTGTTTTTTCAAAGGATGTTTCTACAAAGGCATCTGTGGGATAGTCAAAGTCGCACATAACGCGAGCGCGTTCGGTGACAATGGCTGCAATAATGTCGCGTAGCAACGTGGTTTTACCTGTGCCAGGGGGGCCATTCACCGACAAGATCGCTGGTGTATCGTGGAGCTCCATAGCCATGTTGACGGCGGCTTGCTGTAACAGATTCAAGGTATGTCCCCCGGCATGTGGCCATGCGCCGGAAGGCATGCGTGCCGGTGAGACAGCACGAACAAGGGCTGTGGGGTTGCTTAATAAGCATTTTGGGTTGTTTTGCTTTTGCTCAATGTACTTTCTGGCAAGGTTAGGAAGAGTGTCATCTGCAAGAGATTCATTCGCCTTGAGCAAGTCATCAATATAGAACGAGTTTAAAAGGAGGGGATCAGGAGGATCCGGTTCAAATGTTTTGCCATTGGCAAGAGGAGGGCGAACGTATTGAAATGATTTAACGACAAAGTAGGGGGCTTGCGTCATGTCAGGAGAAAGGTGCATTGCTTGGAGGAGTGCTTGATAAGCCCTTTGAATATCTTCAAACGTGATATACAGCTGTGCAGGCTTAGAGGTTAGTGTTTCTTCAGAATCATCCTCTTCTTTCTTAAGGGCATTATAAATTGTGGCTTTAAGAGCTGCTTCAACAGAAACCCAATCCCCCAATTTTTCCAGATTACCGCGTAGAGCAAGAGGAAGTGCCCAAGCAAAACTTGAGATGCAAATAGGGTCTTCATCAATCAGTCGGCCTGTTTGATCCAGGGTCAGTGTTGCAATGATCGCGTTGCCTCGTGCAGGCCTTCGTTCGGGGTTAGAATCTGCATAAGTTTTATGGAGAGCTGCCATGGCATGAGGCAAATTAATCGTGCCCAGGATCACTTGAAAGAATGGTGCATGCTGATCGATGGTGCTTTGATACTTGGGTTCCCACGGCAGGGCTTGTTCTGTAATTTGTTGGGCTTGCTTTTTATCGCCTAAGGCCAGATCATCGGGGCGAATGAACCCTTGTGGCGATAACACTTCGAGGGCTGTCCATAGATCAATAATATTTTTTGAATTAATTTTAGTCATTAATTTCAAGGGGGTAGGTCATTTTTTCATATTCTCGCACACAGCATAACCTAAAATAAAGGTTTAAAATGAGGCAGAAACTGAATATATTTCTTTCAAAACCAATGGTAATTAATAAATAACAAAAGGAAGGGATGTTATGTTGGCAAGAAAAATTCAAGTTGAGAGTGTTGCAGAATTTATGATTGCCTGGGAGGCAGAGTATGTGCAGGAACTCAGCAAGATTTCAATTTTTAATCCTGAGATTACGGTTCAATGGACAAAGGCTCAGATTGAGAAATTTGTTCGCATTTTTTATCATGCACGGGGGCATTTTCATGAATTTTTGTGGTATTTGGGTAATCATGCTGAAAATCGTGATGTTAAGCGAATTGTTCTCGAGAATATAGCAGAAGAGTTTAATGGAGGAGCTGCTTCTCATGAACAAATGTTTATTGAGTTCGCTAAAAGTCATGATGTTGAGTTAAAGGACGAATATATTGATGGAAAGTCTTATGTCTCTGCGATCCGGGACTTTAACAAAGGGCATCTTCGTTGGTTAGCGGATCATTCCGCTGAGCATGGGTTTGCTGCTTTTTCAGCCTACGAGCGTTTGGATAACATCGATTATGGTGCTTTGGCTAAACTTGCTGAATCGATAGGGACGTCACGTAAAGGGCTCATTTTCTTTAATGTGCATCTGAAGGCTCAGCATTTTGAGACAACGGAGGGGTATCTCGAAGAAATTTGGCAAAATAATTCAGAGGCTGTTAGGGAATCTTTTAGCTTTATAACCTATCATCAATTACAGATGTGGCGGTCTCTTGCAGCCTTAATAGAAAGTATTCATGGATAAATTTTGGTATATTCGCCTCAAAGAAAAACTATTTAGTCTTGATATTTCACAGCCGATGATGCGTTTTTTTGGTGTTGTTATGGCTGTGAACTACCCTCTTTATTGGGTTATATGGAATCCGGATCTAACGTTGCAAGGGCACTTTGTTGATTTAGTTTTGCGGGTGATTGCAACCCTTTTGTGTTTAGGATTGGTTCTAAAAGATCAGTTATTTGGTGCAAAATCAAAATTTTTATCAATTTATTGGCTGGGTACGGTCGTTTACTGTTTGCCTTTCTTTTTCTCGTTTATGACTCTTGTTTACCATGCGTCTGTTGTCTGGCTTATGGGGCTTGTGTCTTCTCTCTTTTTTACATTTTTATTATTTGATGCCGGTGTTGCTTTGGCTGTTTTGATTGTCGGAAGCGCGTTGGCCTATGGACTTTATCAGATTTGGTATCCACCGTTTTATGTTGATCTTGGTCAGATATCTGTCTTTGATTTTGGTGTGACATTATTCGCAGCAATTTTGATCGGGAGCTTATTTGCTCATAAAAAAGGCTTAATTGTTCATGAGAAATTAACATCTCTTCGAGGGCTTGCAGGGACTGTTGCTCATGAAATGCGCACACCGTTAGCTGTTATTAATCTTGAAGCCGGATGGTTGAAAAATAAATTAAAGCAACCACGGTTAACCAAAGAAGATATTAATGCGGTTAATGATTGTCCGAATCGATTAATGGCAACGGCAAATAATGCCTTGATGGTTATTGATATGCTGTTGGCCAATTTGAAGGTGGCTGCCCCAAGCGAAATGCAGTTTAATCAGATGTCATCTATTCTGAATCAGTCATTGGAATCTTATCCGTTGAGCGAATTGGAACTCGCTAAAATCAATATTGCTACCTTTGATGATTTTATCTTTTATGGTGATCCGGATTTAATGAGGCATGTGATCTATAATTTACTGAAGAATTCGTTGCATTATATCAAGGCAGTTCGTAAGGGCGAAATTTACATCTGGATCACGCGAGAAAAAGGTTATAATGTCTTGCATTTCAAGGATACAGCGAGGGGGATTGACCCTGTCGATTTACCCTACTTATTTAATCGGTTTTACAGTAAGCGGAAATATGGAACAGGCTTAGGATTAGCTTTTTGCCGTCGAGTTATGTTAGATTTGGGAGGTAAAATAAAGTGCGATTCTGTATTGGGCGATTATGTTGAATTTACACTTTATTTCCCCGTTGTAAAATGAGTAAGGAGCTGAGCATGACCAAAGTAATTCCGATGAACTATAGAACTCAGATTGTTTTAGTTGATGATGATCAAGTTATTTTAGATGTTTTGAGTAAGCAAATCATCGATTTAGGATTTAGAGTCCAAGCTTTTCATTCCGCAACGGATGCTTTGGAGTGGCTTAATCAGCGGGATGAACAGCCGTTGTTTGAGCCTTGGATGGTTCAAGACGAAGAGACAGCTCTTTCAGCAAATTTGCACGAGATTTACCGCGAGATTTCCAATGAGAATCGACATAACCGTGTTTCTGTTGTTGTCACGGATTATGATATGCCTGATATGGACGGGTTAACGTTCCTCCGTCAAATTCGTGCGCCGAATGTACAGAAAATATTGCTTACAGGGATTGCTGATGAAAGTTTGGCTGTTAAAGCTTTTAATCGGGGGGAAATCAATAGTTACATTAAAAAGCATGATCCTGAGATTTATGATCGGATCGAAGATGCGCTGGAATCAGGGGCTCATCAGTATTTTGAAAGAGAATCGTCCGTTTTTATGCATGTCATTGGGCATAGTCTGTATGGTCAGGCATTGAAATATCCGGAGTTCTCTGATTTTCTGGAGCGTATTTTTGGTGAGTATAATGTTGGTGAATACTATCTGCTTGATTCTATCGGATCTTATTTATTAAAAGATAGAGAAGATAAGTACCATGTTTTGTATTTATTCAATCAGGAATTACTCGATTGTCAGGCGGATGATTTGGAATCTGAATTTGGTGCTGACTCAGAGCTTAATGCTGAAATACAGCAGATACGCGGTTATCAAAAAGCATTATGTACCCATCCGTGTGTTGAGACCGGGGATAATGATCTAGAGAAAACCCGTGACCTGATTCATGCTATAAGACCATTGGAGTTGGGTGCTGATGAATTTTTCTATGTTGTTGTCCCGGTGCAGAAACTGTCTGACTAAAATATATAGCAAAAAACAAAAAACTGTGTTGACAGCAGTGGGGCAAATCCAGTACATAATTGATAGTATGAACCGGGAGGGATGGCCGAGCGGTCAAAGGCAGCAGACTGTAAATCTGCCGACGTATGTCTACGTAGGTTCGAATCCTACTCCCTCCACCATCCTGGTTGATTTTGTAAATCAGTAATGGTAAAGTTCAACTAGTTATTGCGGGTGTAGCTTAGTGGTAAAGCCCCAGCCTTCCAAGCTGGTTATGAGGGTTCGATTCCCTTCACCCGCTCCAATTTTTTTTAATGAGCAAGTTCATCACAGGGTGTATAAGTTATGACAAAGGCAAAGTTCGAAAGAAATAAGCCGCACTGCAATATCGGAACCATTGGTCACGTTGACCATGGTAAGACCTCATTGACAGCGGCGATTACAAAAGTTCTCGCAGAAACAGGCGGAGCAACATTCACAGCGTACGATCAAATCGACAAGGCTCCTGAAGAGCGCGCTCGCGGTATTACAATTTCTACCGCTCACGTTGAATACGAAACAGCAAACCGCCACTATGCCCACGTTGACTGCCCGGGACACGCTGACTATGTTAAGAACATGATCACAGGTGCAGCGCAGATGGACGGAGCAATCTTGGTTGTTTCTTCAGCTGATGGCCCGATGCCGCAAACACGTGAGCACATTCTCTTGGCTCGCCAGGTTGGTGTTCCTGCTCTTGTTGTCTTTATGAACAAAGTTGACATGGTTGATGATGCTGAGCTTCTTGACCTTGTTGAACTCGAAGTTCGTGAACTTCTATCTTCTTATGACTTCCCGGGTGATGATATTCCTGTTGTCCGTGGTTCAGCACTCTGTGCTTTGGAAGACAAGAAGCCGGAAATTGGTCGCGATGCGATTCTTAAGTTGATGGAAGAAGTAGACCGTTACATTCCACAACCGGAACGCCCGAAAGATCGTCCATTCTTGATGCCAATCGAAGATGTGTTCTCCATTTCTGGCCGCGGTACTGTTGTAACAGGTCGTGTTGAACGCGGTGTTGTTAAAGTTGGTGAAGAAATCGAAATCGTTGGTCTAAAAGATACCATTAAGACAACCTGTACAGGTGTTGAAATGTTCCGTAAGCTTTTGGATCAAGGTGAAGCTGGTGATAACGTTGGTGTTCTCTTGCGTGGTACAAAGCGTGAAGATGTAGAACGTGGTCAAGTATTGGCTGCACCGGGTACAATTACGCCCCACACAAACTTCGAAGCAGAAGCTTATATTCTGACAAAAGAAGAAGGTGGTCGCCATACGCCGTTCTTTACGAACTACCGTCCGCAATTTTATTTCCGTACAACAGACGTAACCGGAACAGTTCAATTGCCATCAGGCGTTGAGATGGTTATGCCTGGCGATAACATTCGCATGGATGTAGAGCTAATTGCACCGATCGCGATGGACGAAGGTCTACGGTTCGCGATTCGTGAAGGTGGCCGCACAGTTGGTGCCGGTGTTGTTTCTAAGATCGTAAAATAATTGAAAAATAAGGAGAGATTCATTCTCTCCTTGCAAATATTAGAAAAGTGAGCTATTTATATGGAAGGCCAGAGCATAAGAATTCGTCTAAAAGCCTATGATCATAGACTTCTAGACATGTCGGTTAAGGAAATTGTTGGTACAGCAAAACGTACAGGCGCGAAAGTTCGTGGCCCAATCCCGTTGCCAACACAGATTGAACGTTTTACAGTAAACCGTTCACCCCATATTGACAAAAAATCTCGTGAGCAATTTGAAATCCGGACGCACAAACGTCTGATTGATATTGTTGACTGGTTGCCACAGACAGTTGATGCTTTGATGAAGCTCGATTTGGCTGCTGGTGTTGATGTTGAAATTAAACTCTAATAAAGGTTTGACTAATGAGAACTGGACTTATCGCTGAAAAAGTGGGTATGACGCAGTTTTTTGCCGCTGACGGTACTTTAGTTCCAGTCACGGTTCTCCAGGTCAGCGACAATGTTGTCGTTGGCAAAAAAACAGCAGATTCCAAGGATGGATATGATGCCATCCAAGTTGGTGCTAAAAAAGCTAAAATTAATAACGTAACAAAACCAATGCGTGAATTCTTTTCTAAAAAAGAAATTGAGCCACGTGTTCATTTGAAAGAGTTCCGCGTATCCGCAGAAAATCTTTTGGATCAAGGTTCTGAATTAAAGGCAGATCACTTCAGGGAAGGTCAATTCGTTGATGTTACCGGTACTTCTGTTGGTAAGGGGTTTGCTGGTGCGATGAAGCGCCATAACTTCGGTGGTTTGCGCGCCTCTCACGGTGTGTCAGTTTCTCACCGTAGCCATGGTTCTACAGGTAATCGTCAAGACCCAGGTAAAGTCTTTAAGAATAAGAAGATGGCTGGACACATGGGTGCCCGTCGCGTGACAAAGATGAATTTGTCTGTGTATGGCGTTGATGCTGAAAAGAACCTGATCTTTATCCGTGGTAGCGTACCTGGTTCCCAAGGTGGAGTCCTTTACGTTCGTGACGCAATTAAAAAGCCTGCTTAAAAGTAGAGCACATAGAGAATAGGTTTAAAAAATGAAAATTGATGTCGTAAATATTGAGGCGAAAAAAGCCGGAAATATTGAGCTGAATCCAGAAATTTTTGGATTGCAGCCACGTGTTGATATTCTCTCCCGTGTTATCGAATGGCAGCTTTCTAAGCGTCGCTCTGGTAACCATAAGACTAAAGAAGTCGGGGATGTAAAAGGATCAACAAAGAAAATTTATCGCCAAAAGGGTACGGGTAATGCTCGTCACGGAAGTAAACGCCAAGTTCAGTTCCGTGGTGGTTGCGTTGCATTCGGTCCGGTTGTGCGTTCACATGCATACTCATTGCCGAAAAAAGTTCGTAAGTTGGGCTTGAAGATCGCATTGAGTGCAAAAGCGCAAGCCGGTGAATTACTTGTTGTCGATAGCTTTAAAGTTGAATCAGGTAAAACAAAAGATTTGCTTAAGGTTATTTCAACATTGAATGCGCCAAGTGCACTTTTGATTGATTCAATTCCGAATTCCGAAAATCCTGTTGTTCGTGCAGCTGCAAACTTGGAAAAGTTTGATGTTCTGCCCCATAACGGTGCAAACGTATATGATATTATGCGTAAGGAAAAGCTGATTGTTACTAAAGAAGCTGTAAAAGCTCTTGAAGAGAGGCTTAAATGACAAAAAATACTAAGGTTAATTTCAACCTGTATGATGTTATCCGTTACCCATTGGTAACAGAAAAAACAACGCGTTTGTCTGAACACAACCAAGTTGCTTTTGTTGTATCTCGTGATGCATCAAAGCCACAAATTAAGCAAGCGATTGAACTTGCTTATGATGTTAAGGTTGAAGCTGTGAATACGGTTGTTCAGAAAGGTAAAACTAAACGTTTTCGTGGTCGTGAAGGTCATCGTTCAGATGTTAAAAAAGCATTTGTTCGTTTGGCAAAAGGTCAGACCATTGAAGTTGCAGCAGGAGCATAACAATGGCTTTAAAGACATATAAACCCACGACTCCCTCTCAACGCCAGTTGGTTAACGTTGACCGCTCTGAGCTATGGTCAGGCAAGCCGTACAAGGCTTTGACCGAAGGTCAACACCGTACAGGTGGTCGTAACAATCATGGTCGCATCACATCATGGAATCGCGGTGGTGGACATAAACAACGTTATCGTATCGTTGACTTTAAGCGTCGTAAGTTGGATATCGAAGGTGAAGTCCTTCGCTTGGAATACGATCCAAATCGTACAGCCTTTATCGCTTTGGTTAAGTATACAGATGGTGAACATGCATACATTCTGGCACCTCAACGCCTGAAAGCTGGTGACAAAGTTGTTGCGAGCCAATCAGCAGACGTTAAGCCAGGTAATGCGATGCCTGTTAAGAATATTCCGGTTGGAACAATTATTCACAATCTTGAACTTAAGATTGGTAAGGGCGGTCAGATCGCTCGTTCTGCTGGATCGTATGTGCAAATTGCTGGTCGTGACGGATCTAATACAATCGTTAAGTTAGCCTCAGGTGAACTAAGACTTGTAAATGGAAATTGTTATGCTACAATAGGCGCAGTATCTAATGCTGACCATCAGAACCGTAACTACGGTAAAGCTGGACGCAGTCGTTGGATGGGATGGAGACCATGTGTTCGCGGTATTGCCATGAACCCAGTAGATCACCCGCATGGTGGTCGTACAAATGGTGGTCGTCACCCAGTTACACCTTGGGGTGTACCGACAAAAGGTAAGAAGACTCGTACAAATAAACGTACGACGAAAAGTATTATTAGAAAAAGAAGTAAATAACGGAGACTACTCGTGCCAAGATCAGTTTGGAAGGGTCCATTTTTTGACGGTTATCTGCTTAAAAAAGCTGAAGCTGTACAAAACTCTGGACGTAAAGACGTTATTAAAACGTGGTCTCGCCGTTCAACCATTCTCCCACAATTTGTGGGACTCACCTTTGGTGTGCATAATGGTAAGAAATTTGTTCCAGTCTATGTTACTGAGAATATGGTCGGTCACAAGTTTGGTGAATTTTCACCAACTCGTACATTCTACGGCCACGGCGCAGACAAAAAGGCTAAAAGAGGTTAATTATGCAAGATAATACAGCAAAAGCAATTCTGCGTAATGTTCGCGTAAGCCCTCGGAAGCTTAATTTAGTTGCAGCGATGATTCGTGGAATGAAGGTGTCAAAAGCATTAGATGTTTTGGCCTTTAGCCGCAAGCGTATTGCTATTGATGTGCGTAAAACACTCGCATCAGCAGTCGCAAACGCGGAAACAAATCATGGTATGGATATTGATACTCTTGTTGTATCAGAAGCCTTTGTTGGGCAGTCCATTGTCATGAAAAGATTTAGTGCAAGAGCAAAAGGCCGTGGTGTCGGGATCAAAAAGCCTTTTAGTCATCTTACAATTAAAGTAACTGAAAAAGAGGTATAACCATGGGTCAAAAAGTTAATCCGATCGGTCTTCGCCTCGGCATCAACAAACTGTGGGATTCCCGCTGGTTTGCAAAAAAAGAATATGCAACAAACTTGCACCAGGATTTGGAAATCCGTCGCTTTGTTCAAAAGAACTTAGGTCAAGCCGGTATTTCTAAGGTTGTTATTGAGCGTTTGGCTAAAAAGGCTCGCTTGACAATTCACACAGCTCGTCCAGGTGTTTTGATTGGTAAAAAAGGTGCCGACATCGATAAGCTTCGTAAAAAGCTTAGCGACATTGCGAACACTGACGTAACTGTTAATTTAGTTGAAGTTCGTAAACCTGAAATCGATGCAAAATTGATTGCAGAAAATATCGCGCAACAAATTGAACGCCGCGTTTCTTTCCGTCGTGCTATGAAACGTGCAATGCAATCAGCTCTTCGTTTGGGAGCACAAGGTATTCGTGTTAATTGTTCTGGCCGCCTTGGTGGTGCAGAAATTGCACGTATGGAATGGTATCGTGAAGGTCGTGTGCCGTTGCACACATTGCGCTCTGATGTTGATTATTCATTGGGTGAAGCAAAAACAACCTATGGTATCATTGGTATTAAAGTTTGGGTCTACAAAGGTGAGATTCTTGAAAAGAATCCATATTTGTTGGAAGCAAAAGCTTCTGAAGCACCTGCTGGTCGATAAGAAAAGATAGAGGAATAACGAGATGTTGTCTCCAAAAAGAACTAAATATCGTAAGGCGTTTAAGGGAAGAATCCACGGTAACGCCAAGGCAGGTACAGATGTAGCATACGGAGCCTATGGCTTAAAAGCTATGGAACCCTGCCGTATGACTGCACGTCAGATTGAATCCGCTCGTCGAGCCATTACACGTCACATTCGTCGTGTTGGTAAGGTTTGGATTCGTGTATTTCCTGATGTGCCTGTTTCAACAAAGCCTGCTGAAGTCCGTATGGGTAGTGGTAAAGGAAGTCCTGAATATTGGGTCTGCCGTGTTAAGCCGGGCAAAATTTTGTTCGAACTTGACGGTGTGTTGCCTGATGTTGCTGAAAAAGCATTCGAGCTTGCGTCAGCAAAACTTCCAATCGCAACCAAGTTTGTAAGAAGAATTGGCTGAGGTAAGTTATGAAAAAGCAAGATTTTAACAACAAATCTGTAAGTGAGTTATATGACTCACTTCAGTCAATTAAGAAAGAGCTATTAGGTCTACGTGTCCAAAAATCTGTTGGCCAGTTGACGAATACATCTTTGATTCGTAAGAATCGTCGCGACGCTGCTCGTGCCATGATGTATCTTGCTCAGAAGAAAGCGAAATAGAGGTTAACATGCCACGTAGAATATTTGAAGGTGTTGTAGTTAGCGATGTGAATGACAAAACTGTTGTTGTTCGTGTCGAAAAGCGCGTTAAGCACCCGGTTTATAAGAAATATATCGTCCGTTCTGCAAAATATGCAGCGCACGACGAAAACAATGCTTATAAAACTGGTGATAAGGTAAAAATCGAAGAGTCACGTCCATTTTCAAAATCAAAGAAATGGCAAGTACTTTACGCTGACCAAGCTAGCGCATAAGGAGTTAAGTCATGATTCAAACAGAAACAAGGTTAGATGTCGCTGACAACTCTGGTGCAAAAGAAGTTCAGTGCATTAAAGTTCTTGGTGGTTCCAAGCGTCGTTACGCATCTGTTGGTGACATTATTGTTGTCTCCGTTAAAGATGCGTTGCCAAAAGGAAAAGTAAAGAAGGGTGACGTTCATAAGGCTGTTATTGTCCGCACAAAGCAAGCTATTAAGCGTGCTGACGGAAGTGAAATCAGTTTTGATACCAATGCTGCTGTTATTATTAACAAGCAGAATGAGCCTATCGGAACACGTATTTTCGGCCCAGTGACCCGTGAATTAAGAAACCAAGGTTATATGAAGATTATTTCCTTGGCGCCAGAGGTGCTATAATGACTGCAATTAAATTTAAAGTAAAAAAGGGCGATAAAGTTATCGTCCGCACAGGTCGAGATAAGGGAAAGACAGGAACAGTTCTTAAGGTTCTTAAGGAAGAATCAGCACTGATCGTAGAAGGCGTTAACATGGTTACAAAGCATGTTAAGCCAACTCAGTTTTCAGCTGGTGGTTTGGAACAAAAAGAATCCAAGATTCATGTTTCTAACGTAGCGCTGATGGATCCGAAATCTGATCAACCGACAAAGGTTGGGATTAAGATCCAGAAGGATGGTTCAAAAGTTCGTATCGCTAAAAAAAGCGGCGAAGTAATATGAGGTTACGGCAGATATGACTCGCCTATATAAAGAATATAAAGAAAATATCGTATCCAAGCTCATGAAAGAGTTTGAATACAAGAATATTCACCAAGTTCCAAAACTTGACAAGATTGTTGTCAATATGTGTATTGGTGAAGCTTCACAAGATAGCAAGAAGTTGCAAGCTGCAGTTGATGAACTGGCTGCAATTACCGGTCAAAAGCCAGTAATTACACGCGCAAAGAAATCGATTGCCGGTTTCAAACTTCGTGAAGGAATGGCTATTGGTGCAAAAGTTACCTTGCGTCGTGATCGGATGTACGAATTCTTTGATCGCTTGGTGACAATCGCACTTCCACGCGTTCGTGACTTCCGTGGTGTTTCAGGTAAAAGCTTTGATGGCCGTGGCAATTATGCCTTGGGTATCAAGGAACAAATTATTTTTCCTGAAATTAACTACGATAAGGTTGATAAAGTTCGTGGGATGGATATAATAGTCTGTACAACGGCTAAGTCTGATAAAGAGGCAAAGGCTCTGTTAAAAGAGCTTAATGTCCCGTTTTATAATTAAGGAATGTTAAAATGGCACGTTTAAGTTCAATTAACACAAACAACCGACGCAAAAAGATGGCAGAGAAATTTGCTAATCGCCGTCAGAAGTTGAAAGACATTGTTTCAAATCAGGAACTTTCTTTGGATGAGCGGATTCAGGCGACGATTAAGTTGTCTGAGTTACCACGCAATAGTTCAAAGACTCGTTTCCGTAACCGTTGTGAAGTTTCGGGTCGTCCAAGAGCATTCTATCGTAAGTTTAGAATGTCCCGTATCGCCTTGCGCGAATTGGGATCTCTGGGTATGATTCCAGGTTTAACAAAATCAAGTTGGTAAGAATAAATGATTGTAAATGATCCTATTGGAGATATGTTGACTCGTATTCGTAACGGTCAACGCGCAGGTAAATCATCTGTTTTATCTCCGAATTCAAAAGCTAGAAGAGCTGTTCTTGACGTGCTTGCACGTGAAGGTTATATCAGAGGATATCGTACAGAAACTGTTCGTAAGGGTATTGAGAACATTCACATTGAACTCAAATATCATGAAGGACAACCTGTAATCGAGATTATCCAGAGAGTGTCCAAGCCAGGGTTGCGGGTTTATTCCCCATCTAAGGCAATTGGTTCATATATGAGTGGTTTGGGTATTTATATCCTGTCCACACCAAAAGGCGTTATGACCGATGTCGATGCTAAACAGCAAGGCATTGGTGGTGAAGTTCTTTGCAGAGTATATTAAGGAGTATTTGATATGTCTCGTGTAGGAAAAACACCCATTAAATTGCCTGCTGGCGTTTCGGTCGCTATTTCTAAGAACTTAGTTGAGGTTTCCGGTAAACTTGGAAAGCTTAGCCTCGTTTATAAAGATGTTGTCTCTGTTCAACAAGATGGTGATGTCGTTACAGTAACTCCTGTTAATGACTCTAAGCTTGCTCGAATTAACTGGGGTACAGTACAACGTCGCATCGCTAACATGGTTAATGATGTAACAAACGGCGTTAACATTAACCTTGATATGGTTGGTGTTGGATATCGTGCGAACGTGCAAGGTAACACAATTAACCTTCAGCTTGGTTTTAGTCATGATGTTGTTTACGATTTGCCTGCAGGTATTACTGCTAAATCGGATAAACCAACAGCTTTGACCATTTCTGGTTTTGATCGTCAGCTTGTCGGTCAAGTCGCCGCTGAAATTCGTGAATATCGTAAACCTGAACCGTACAAAGGTAAGGGGATTATTCGCAATGGTGAATTCGTTCTTAGAAAAGAAGGAAAGAAGAAGTAAAAATGGCTAAAGTAAATTTACATACGCGCCGCAAAGAACGAATCCGTTCAAAACTGCGTAAGGTAAGTTCTTGTAAACCACGGTTGACGGTTCACAGAACAAACAAGTATTTGTACGCTCAGCTTATTGATGATGTAACGTCAGTAACATTAGCATCAGCATCGACTATAGAAGCCTCTACCAAGGGTGAGCTTAAGTGCACATCGAACTTGGAAGCAGCAAAGTTGGTTGGTAAGCTGATTGCTGAACGCGCAAGTAAAGCGGGGATTAAAGAAGTCGTCTTTGATCGCTCTGGTTATCGATTCCATGGTCGCATTAAAGCAATTGCTGATGCAGCCCGTGAATCTGGTTTGAGCTTTTAGGAATAAGTTATGGCTAAAAATACAAATACAGAAAAACAGCGCGAAGAAGTCGAATTGATTGAAAAGTTGGTTAGCGTCCGCCGTGTTACAAAAGTTGTAAAAGGTGGTAAGAATCTTCGTTTCTCAGCACTTGTCGTCGTTGGTGATGGAAAAGGTCGTGTCGGATTTGGTTCTGGTAAAGCACGTGAAGTTCCTGATGCGGTTCGTAAAGCGTCTGAACAGGCTCGTCGTTCAATGGTTCGTGTTGCTCTTCGTGAAGGGCGTACAATTCACCATGATTTGACAGGTCACTTTGGTGCCGGTCGCGTTTACCTAAGAACAGCTCCGGCTGGTACAGGTATCATCGCAGGTGGTCCAATGCGCGCCGTTTTTGAAGCTCTTGGGATTCAAGACGTTGTCAGTAAATCTGTTGGTACATCCAACTATTATAACATGGTTCGTGCTACATTTGACGCATTAGTCAATGTTGCATCACCGCGTGACGTTGCAAACAAGCTGGGTCGTAAGATCCCAGAAATTGTTGCTCGTCGCGATAGTGCCATGACAAGGAGATAACAATGGCTGGGAAGAAAAAAGAAACAGTTGCCACCATTAAAGTTATGCAAACAGGCAGCCCCATTCGTCGTGATGCAAAGCAAAGACTTTATCTAAAGTCTCTTGGTTTGGGCAAGATGAATCGAGTTCGTGAACTTCAGGATACTCCTGCTGTTCGTGGCTTGATCACAAAGTTGCAGCATATGGTTAAAGTTGTAGAGTAAGGTGTGAGCAATGACGATTAGACTAACAGATATTCGAGACAATAAAGGTGCTCGCACACGCCGCAAGATCGTTGGTCGCGGTATTGGGTCTGGCCTAGGTAAAACCTGTGGTCGCGGCGGAAAAGGGCAAACAGCCCGTTCCGGTGTGGCTATCAATGGTTTTGAAGGTGGACAAAACCCAATTTACCGCCGCCTTCCAAAGCGTGGTTTTAATAACATTCATGCTTCTAAGTATTTTGAACTTACCTTTGATAAGGTCAATGTCTTATTGGCAAATGGTATGGTAAAAGCTGGCGATACAATCGACCGTAATCTTCTGATCCAATCTGGTGTTATGAAGAAATGGTACGATGCCGTATCCTTGGTTTCTACTGGATCATTGAAAGAAAAAGTATCGTTCGAGGTTACTCGTGCGACAAAAACAGCAACGGCTCAAGTTGAAAAACTTGGCGGTAAAGTTGCTATAGCATAAGAGGGTAGGGGTACCAATGTCATCTGCAGTTGAACAACTCGCATCCGGTTTCAGCTTTTCGACATTTTCAAAAGCTGAAGATCTAAAAAAGAGAATAGTGTTTACATTATTGGCTTTGATTGTCTATCGATTTGGTACCTATATCCCCTTGCCAGGGGTTAACGCAGCCGTCATTCAAGAGTTTGCGGCTTCTAACTCTGGTGGACTATTTGGCATCCTTGATATGTTTTCAGGTGGTGCTATTAGTCGTATGACAATTTTTGCACTGAACATTATGCCTTATATTTCGGCAAGTATTATTGTTCAGTTGATGACGTCTATTTCTCCTCATCTTGAAGCTTTGAAAAAAGAGGGAGAATCAGGGCGGAAGAAAATAAACCAATATACCCGTTACGGAACGGTGTTATTGGCCTCTGTTCAAGCTTTTGGTATCGCTGTCGGTTTGGAAAAAATGACTGTAGGTGTTGGATCTGCTGTTGTTATGCCTGGATTTCTTTTTAAGTTTTCCACCATTGTGACATTGACAGGTGGTACACTCTTTATTATGTGGCTCGGCGAGCAGATTACAAGCCGTGGTATTGGTAACGGAACATCGTTGATTATTTATTCCGGTATCGTTGCTAACTTACCTCAGTCCTTTTATAAGACTTTTGTTTCCGCTCGTGAAGGTGCGATCAGCACAGGGCTTTTGATCTTTATCATGGCGATGGTTGCTGTTGTTATTGGTTATGTTGTTTTCATGGAAAAGGCGCAGCGTCGTATCCTGATTCAATATCCTAAACGCCAAGTTGCTGTTGATCGCCCTGCAACATCGCAATCAACGCATTTGCCCTTAAAGCTCAATAGCTCGGGTGTTATCCCGCCGATTTTTGCGAACTCATTGTTACTTTTTCCTGCAACAATTGCCGGGTTCTCAGGGACAGCTAATCCGGATAGTTGGCTTGGGATGTTTGTGACTTACATGTCGCACGGTAAACCGTTGTATATGTTCTTCTCGACGGCTTTGATTGTTTTCTTTGCGTTCTTTTATACGGCAATTGTTTTTAACCCGACTGAGACAGCTGAGAATCTACGTAAAATGGGAACCTTTATCCCTGGTATTCGCCCCGGTAAAGCGACAGCTGATTATATTGATTACGTTATGACACGCTTAACGGTTATCGGTTCTGTTTATTTGGCATCCGTTTGTTTGTTGCCTGAGCTGATTTTGTCTAAGGTTTCTCTGCCTTTTTATTTTGGTGGGACAAGTATCTTGATTGTTGTTAGTGTGACTATTGATACCATTAGCCAGATGCAATCCCATTTGGTTGCGCATCAATATGAAGGACTGATCAAAAAAGCCAAGATGAAAGGCCGTCTCTAATGATTCTGGTGTTATTTGGCCCTCCTGGATCAGGTAAGGGAACACAGTCTGAAATGTTGTTGCAGAGTGGAAACTTTGTTCACATTTCCACGGGTGATCTTTTACGAGCTGAAGTTGCTTCTGGTTCCGAGATTGGCCTTAAGGTAAAAGAGATTATGTCTCAAGGTGGCTTTCCAAGCGATGATCTTATTATGACGCTTGTTCAAGGTCAACTTGATACACATAAAGGGAAACAAATTATTTTTGATGGTTTCCCGCGTACATTAAATCAAGTACTTGCATTTGATGCCTTACTTGGTGTACAAAGAGAGAATGTTAGTATTGTAATTAATTTACAAGTCGATCTAGATCAACTAGTCGACAGGGTAAGTGGTCGCTTCAGCTGTAAGGGTTGTGGTGCTGTTTATCATGATAGGAATAAACGACCGCTTCAAGACGGAGTGTGTGATCGTTGCCAGGGAACCGAATTTATTCGCCGAGCAGATGATCAGCCGGAAGTTTTGAAGAATAGGGTAAGAACGTATTTAGATCAAACCCAGGCCGTTTGTGATTTTTATAGGCAAAAAGATCTCGTTGTTGATCTAGATGCGTCAAAGGATCCTGTGTCAGTCAATAATGATTTAAAAATCAGTTTGGCGCAGGCTGGTTTTAAAATATAGGGAGAATAGACAGTGGCACGTATTGCTGGTGTTAACATACCAACTCAGAAGCGCGTAATTATCGCTCTGACATATATTTATGGTATTGGCCAAGTAAAGGCTAAAGAGATTGTTGCGAAATTGGGTGTCGATGAATCCAAGCGCGTTAACGAATTGTCGGATCAAGAAGTTTTGCGTATTCGTGAAATTATTGATGCTGATTACCTTGTTGAAGGTGATTTGCGTCGTGAGATTTCCATGAATATTAAGCGTTTGATGGATCTTGGTTGCTATCGTGGTTTGCGTCACCGTAAAGGGTTGCCGGTTCGTGGTCAAAGAACACATACTAATGCGCGTACACGCAAAGGTAAAGCTGTTCCGATTGCTGGTAAGAAAATTGCTAAGAAGTAATAAGTGAGTAGATAATGGCACAGAAGAATACATCTCGCGTAAAGCGTCGTGAAAAAAAGAATGTAGTGAACGCATGCGCGTACATTAATTCTACGTTTAATAACACCATCGTTACGATTACTGATGAAAAAGGAAATGCAATTTCCTGGTCAACAGCCGGTGCGATGGGGTTCAAAGGTTCTCGTAAGTCGACACCTTATGCGGCTCAGATTGCATCTGACGATGCAGCTAAAAAAGCAGCTGAACACGGTGTTAAAAATATTTCTGTATTTGTTAAGGGGCCTGGTTCAGGTCGCGAAACAGCTTTGCGTGCTCTTCAGGCTGCAGGATTTACAGTTACATCAATCAAAGACGTAACACCAATCCCGCACAATGGTTGCCGTGCTCCGAAGCGTCGTCGCGTCTAATATTGTTAATTTATTGTAGTGGGGAATTCCAGTGCTTCAGACTAATTGGGAAGCGTTAATTAAGCCAAAT
The DNA here is from genome assembly GCA_019636035.1 of Candidatus Paracaedibacteraceae bacterium. GTDB lineage: Bacteria > Pseudomonadota > Alphaproteobacteria > Paracaedibacterales > Paracaedibacteraceae > Paracaedibacter. The sequence continues at coordinate 156,592 of JAHBYI010000001.1, read as the reverse complement.
AAGCTAGACGTAAAGTACAGCAGTGCTGATTTGCGCCATGCTGATATTATCGTTGAGCCTCTTGAAAGAGGCTATGGACTAACTTTAGGCAATGCTTTGCGCCGAATTCTGCTATCATCACTTCAAGGGGCGGCTATTACCTCTGTGAAGATTGATGGTGTTTTGCATGAGTTTTCCACTATTCCGGGCGTGATGGAAGATGTTGCTGATATTATTCTTAACCTTAAGACAATATCTGTAAAGTCAACATCTGAAACGGCTAAGAAAGTTAAACTTTCTGCCTCAGGCAAAGGCCCTGTTTATGCTCGTCAGATTGAGTGCCCAACAGGGGTTGAGATTCTTGATGGCGATACCGTTATTTGTCACCTTGATGAAGGGGCAAAGTTGACAATGGAATTGACCATTGAATCCGGTAAGGGATATATTGCTGCGAATACAATTTCTGCGGATGATCGTCCGATTGGATTGATTCCTGTTGATGCAATTTTTAGCCCTGTTAAGCGCGTTAGTTATAAAATTGAACAAACTCGTGTTGGTCAACGAACAGACTACGATAAGCTGATTATGTCAGTTAACACGGATGGTTCTGTTAAGCCGGAAGATGCGGTTGCTTTGGCTGCTCGCATTATGCAAGATCAATTGATTAGCTTTATTAACTTTGATGAGCCTAAGACAGCTGAGAAAAAAGAAGGTAAGATTGAACTTCCGTTTAATCCGAATCTTCTTCGTAAAGTTGATGAACTTGAATTGTCAGTTCGTTCTGCAAATTGCTTGAAGAATGAAAACATCATTTACATCGGCGATTTGGTTCAAAAAACCGAAAATGAGATGTTGCGTACACCAAACTTTGGTCGTAAGTCTCTTAATGAAATCCGTGAGGTTCTTGAAATAATGGGTCTTACCCTTGGTATGGTCGTTCCGAATTGGCCACCAGAAAATATCGAAGAACTTACAAAAAGATTAGAAGACCCATTTAATTAAGATTTTGGAGAATAAAAATGAGACACGGTTTAAGTGGTCGTAAACTAAATAGAACATCTTCACATCGTCAAGCCTTGTTTGCCAACATGTGCCAAGCTTTGATCGAACGTGAACAAATCGTAACAACCTTGCCTAAAGCAAAAGAATTGCGTCCGATTATTGAACGCTTGATTACAATTGCTAAAAAGGGTGATCTGCACGCTCGTCGTATTCTTGCGTCACGTCTTCGCAGCGACTCCCATGCTGCAAAGTTGACCAACGAATTGGCTGGTCGTTTTGCTGCTCGTCAAGGTGGTTATACACGGATCATGAAAAATGGTTTCCGTTATGGTGATAATGCACCAATGGCCGTTATTGAATTTGTAGACCGCTAAGGTTTTGTGAATCCGAATTAGGGAGCTTTTGCTCCCTTTTTTTATAAAACTATTCTAGAGTCGTTCCCGTTGGTTTTTATACAAGGTATGAAGAGCGAAACGTATATAAAGTACGCTTCTCTCCTCAGTTAGCTCTATTAAATTCAACTGAAACGACTATAACGTCATGAGGTAAGATAATGACAGAAAATTTTGTCTGCGCGAAATGTTCTTCTCCCTATGTTTATGAAGATGGCCTTTTACTTGTTTGCCCTGAGTGTGGGCATAGCCAATCGATTACCGCTGATTCAGGTGATGACTCTTCGACTCTTGTTAAGGATGCACACGGTACTGTCTTAGCTGAAGGAGATTCGGTAACCTTGATTAAAGATCTAAAAGTCAAGGGATCCTCAACTGTTTTAAAAGTTGGAACCAAGGCCAAAATATCTCGCTTTCTTGAGGGTGACCACGATATTGATTGCCGCCTCCAGGGTGGGGGAACTATGGAGTTAAAATCCCAGTATGTTAAGAAAGTGACTTCTTGAGTTATAGTTGTTCCCATTAACAGGAAGGACTATACATGATAAATGTCCTGGAAGAAAATATTATTAATCTTTGGCGGGAGCAAGGGCAACAATGGCTGGATGACCTGCCTGCTATCCTTGCTCATTTATCTTCAAAGTGGTGTTTAACGAATCTTCGCCCTGTTGATAATATGTCATGGCATTTTATTGCTAGGGCAGACTCAGCTGAATTTTCTGCCGTATGTTTAAAAATAGGGCTGGATCGTGATGTTCTTAAGGATGAATCACGGGCTTTGGATTATTTTAACGGACAGGGCATGGTTAAGCTTCTTGATCAGGATCAAGATTATAATGCTTTGCTTTTGAAGCAGGCTATTCCCGGGCAAACCCTAAAAGACATTGCGTCTCGTGATATTTTGTTAGCAATGGGCACCTTTAATGCTGTTGTGGATAAGCTTCAATCGCATGCCCTGGGAAAAAGCCAGGAAGGGTTTAACCCTGTCGCTAGCTGGTTAACAGTTTTTGATCGTTTGCCAAATGATGCCTTGCCTAACCAGTTAATTCCTAAAGCGTCGTTGTTATCTGAAACTCTTTTGACTCGAGAGGATTCTTTATCTGTCCTCCATGGCGATTTACATCTTGATAATATTTTGTCAGATCAGGCGGGCTGGATAGCGATTGATCCTAAAGGAATTGTTGGCTCCAAAGCATTCGAACTTGCCGCGTTTGATTTTCTGTCGCAAGACGAACTTAGGAGGAACAACGCCTCAGAATTATTCTTGTCGAGAGTTAAGCAACTTGCCCTGCTGGCTGATGTTGATCAGTCAATTTTATTGGATTGGATTTTTGTGCGATTAGTTTTGAATGCCTGTTGGATGATCGAAGATAATGGTAATCCGAGGCAATTCTTAGAACTTCTCAATCTGTATAGCTAGATAATCATAAAGAATCGGCTATACCATCCTGATTTGCCGCTAATCTAAAGTGGATCGATATTTTTTCAAAGCAACCCACCCTGAAATTAAGAGAAAAATGAGGATTTTAGCTAGTTCTATATAAATATGGCCGAATTGAGCATCCTTTAGCATAATGCCACGGGCAGCTCTCACAAAATGAGTAAGTGGTAAAAATTCACCTATAACCTGAGCAAAATAAGGCATCCCTTGAAAGGGAAACATGAATCCTGATAATAAAATTGATGGTAAAAAGAAAAATACAGACATCTGAGTTGCCTGCATCTGGGAGTTTGAAATGCTTGAAAATAAATAGCCAACCATTAGGTTTGCCCCTGCAAACAGGGTTACTGTCATAAATAATAGGAATAAACTTCCAAGAAATGGGATATCAAATAACAGTTTTGATGCTATTAAAATAACGGCAATTTGAGCGTAACCGACAAGAACAAAGGGGAGTACTTTGCCAAGCATGACTTCCAGTGAGTTAACGGGCATGGATAGCAGTTGTTCGTAAGTTCCTTTTTCTTTTTCTCTTGTAACGACCATACCCGTGACAACAACCATCGTCAGGGTAAGGATGGTTCCCATCAAGCCGGGAATAATATTATAACTGGTAATCCCCTCGGGATTATAATTCTTGTGAACAATGATATCGTATGCCGGTTCCCGGGGAGCAAGATAAGTCAGGGGGCCTGTAAAGTCATGAGGTAATCCTGTATACTTAAGTACCTGAGCTACGGCCAGGGCATTAGCACTTGTGACGGGATCTGTTGCATCGACAGTCAAGAGTATGGCTGGCTTCTGGTTTCGGATTAAATCTTGGCTGAATGTTGATGGAATATTGAGAATAAACAGACTTTTTCCTTCAATCATAGCTGTTATGGCCTCTTTTTCACCATAGGACTGGTTCAAGACCTTAAAATAATTGCTTGTTTCTAACTGATGAATAAGATTTCTTGAAAAGCTGGATTTATTTTGGTCAATGACAATAAGGGGGAGGTCTTTAGGATCGGTGTTCAAGGCATAGCCAAATAAAATTAATTGCATGATTGGCATGATCAAAATAAAGGCAAGTGTCAGTTTATCTCGAGAGAGTTGTAGAAATTCTTTGATGAGTAATGCTTTGAGCCTGATCCATGAAAGAGTCATTGTTATTGTCCTCCCCATTTTTGAGTTATGTGAACAAATATATCTTCAAGATCAGGATTGATTTCTGCGTAGTTTATGGTGTGTTTTCTGTTCAGTGTTTCTAAGGCTTTGTGCATTAATTGTTCTTGCGTGCCTATAACATGAATAGTCTTGCCAAAATGGGCTATTTGTTCAAAAACCTTGTTTTTAGATAAATCAGCTTCGAGTTCCTTTGGGTAGGGAGGATAAATCGCATAACTGTATAGTTTTGATTGCTTGATAATGTTTTGAGTTGTTCCTTTCATTAAGATATCGCCATAAAATAAATAAGCAATTTCACTACACCGACTGGCTTCATCCATATAATGGGTACTGACGAGTACGGTTACATCCTGTTCGGCAAGGTCAAAAATGTAATTCCAGAACAAACGGCGAGCTACGGGATCAACGCCAGCTGTTGGCTCATCGAGTAAGAGGAGCTTTGGTTTATGTAGGATTGCACTGGCCAGGGATAAACGTTGTTTCCATCCTCCTGAAAGCGTGCTGGATTGTTGATGTTGGCGATCCCCTAGTTCTAACCACTCAAGGGTGTCTTTTATACATTGCTGCGGATTATGGGGAGCATAAATACTGGCGGTAAGCTTTAGGTTTTCTAGGATCGTGAGTTCTTCATATAAGCTGAATCGCTGGGGCATATATCCGATGTGCCGCTTGATTTCAGTGGTATCTTTTAGAATATCAAACCCTAAACAGGTACCTGTTCCGCCATCCGGTGTCATCAGCCCGCAAATAATGCGCATCGTTGTTGTTTTTCCACTGCCATTTGGTCCCAGGAATCCATATACGCTTCCCTTTTTAACGGACAGACTTAGATCATTAAGTGCTTTTTTCCCGCCGAAATATTTTTTAAGGTTCTTGACGTCTATGGCAAAGTTAGTCATGGGATGGGATCTTTACATCAAGAGGTTGCCCCGGGTGAAATGACAGGGGAGAATCATCCGGAATAGCACGAACTAAATAAACGAACTTTTGTCGGGAAGACTTTGTATAGAGGACAGGTGGTGTATATTCTGCAATTGGGGAAATATAAGTAATTTTGGCAGATCGCCATTGCGTGTCACCATCTAATTTAAATAAGATTTTACTTCCTATTTGCAGGGCGTTGATTTTCTCTTGGGGGATGTAAACTTTCACAAAGACTTGATCTTGTATTAAAAATTGAACAGCAGGGGAACCGGGGGCAAGATAATCACCAAGACGCACATAAATATCAATAATCTTTCCGGGTTTTTGAGACTTGATTGTTTTCTGCTCAAGTGCCCATTCTGCTGACTTTAAATTGTTTTGTGCGGTATTGACATCTTTCTGAGCAGATTTGATCTGGTCTTCACGGGCAGGGAGTTTTCCTAAATCAAGCTGGGCATTTAGCTCAACAATTCGGGCTTGAAGTTTTTGGACGGTTGAGTGTTCCCGTTGTAATTGGTCTTTAGATACAGCATGACGTTTGATCAATTGCTGACTGCGATTATATTCAGCCTGGGCATAGACCAAGTCAGCTTTTGCCTGGTCAACAGCTGCTTCAAGGGCTTTTATTTCTGCGGGGCGACGGGCTTTTTCCAGGTCTTGCAGCTTTGCCTGAGCGGATTCAAGCTTATGCTTTTTAGCCAGGACATTTTCTTGTTCCGGCATGGGATCCTGTTGAAGTAAAGCCTGATGTTCTTTGACCTTGTCGCCGGGACTGACCTTTATCTCTGTGACAATGCCGGCCTGGGTTGGAGCAATGTAAGTAAATCGCCCTTCGATATACCCGGGGAGAATGAGCGACGAGTGATCGAGCATACGATACAATAAAATCATAATGATAAACAGGCTCAACCCAATAGCAATTTTTTTTATTTTCTGTGTCAAAATCATTATAATTATACATATCGTTTCCTTACCCTGATAATACGATAAACGCCTTTAACAAATGATTAATAAGGTGTTATTTGGCTCGATGCTCGATGATCTGATAAAGAATAAATTTCACATCTACGTATTATATTTCTGACAAAAATACATATATATATCTAGTTTAGTTATAATTAAGTAGCGAGACATCCTTTCTTAAGTTAGAGCGGTAGTAATAGTTACCCCATTTAGCTTGATACCGCTAAATTCATCTCTCACCTAGGTAAACTAGGTATTGCATCTCAGTTAACTGTATCAAACTTAACTGGAACGACTATAACTCGCTAATTCCCTTAGTTTAATTTCTTTGATGACTCCGCCGGACATGATCTTCTCGGATATTTTGGGTAATATCTGGGAAGACAGGACTTTATCAATGGCGCGTGCTCCTTGTTGCAGGCTTTGGGAAATTTCAATAATGCGTTGAATATCCTCATCAATAACGATTAAGTCGGCTCTGTGTTGGCTCTTTAGTCGGGCATCGATTTCCGTGAGTTTTAAGCGGGTGATCTGCGCCAGCTCTGCTATACCGAGTGGGGTATAAGGAATAACGGTTGTCCGAGCCAGAAACGCGTTGGCGAATCTTTTATTAAGGGCGAGCCAAAGTTTGGGCTCAACCGTGGCAAAAAAGTCAGAATTGGCCTGGGTTTCATATTTTTCCCACAGCTCTGTTATGATGTCTGAACCAATATTGGACGTCAAAACAATCAGGCAATTCTTAAAGGATACCTCTATGCCTTCGCCGTCTTCCATCATGCCTTTGTCAAATACTTGATAGAATAAGTTCATCACATCAGGGTGAGCTTTTTCAATTTCATCTAACAGGACAACGCTATAGGGATTACGGCGGACTGCTTCGGTTAAAATACCGCCCTTGCCATATCCGACATACCCGGGAGGGGCACCTTTTAAGGTTGCAACGGTGTGGGCTTCTTGAAATTCGGACAGGTTAATCCGGATGAGGCTGTCTTGAGTCCCGGTCAGGACTTGGGCTAGGGCTTGGGCTGTTTCTGTCTTGCCGACACCGCTGGGGCCTGCCAAGAGGAATACGCCCATGGGTTTGTTTGGATCAGATAGCCCGGCGGAATAGGATAGAACAGCTTGCGATATTTTATGCAAGGCATGTTTTTGCCCGATGACACGTTTGCCGAGTTGATTGTAGACATCATCCATCTTGAGGCCATCTTGATAGCTGAGCATTGTTGTCGCCGGAATGCCTGTCCATGATGACAAGACCTGGGCGATTGCTCGACGGTCAACAGTATAGGATGCGCCTAAGGTTAAGAATTGGTGGTCAAGAGTATCCTGTAATGTTGCAATGTCGTTTGCTTTGTCCGTCATATTCGGGAGGGATGATTGTGATGTTGCTTGCTCTAATCGATTGAGTGTATCGCGTGCCGTGTCCCATTGTTGCGTTCGTTTTTTCAAGGTTTCCTCAAGGGATTTTAACTCTTCGGTTAGCGTGCTGGTTCGCATTAAAATATCGGGTGTCTTGCGGTGTTCACGGGCAAGCATCTGAAGTTCAATGTTGATAAGTGATTTCTTACTGTCCAGCTCTTCGATGTCGAGCGGGATTCCCTTGCGAGCAACGGCAACGCGAGCACACGCAGTATCCAGCAAATTAATGGCTTTGTCGGGGAGTTTGCGGTGGGGGAGAAAACGATGGGATAGGCTCACAGCAGCCTCAATCGCTTCGTTTAGGATCTCAACGCGATGATGTTTTTCAAGAGATGGCGCAAGGTTACGCAGGATCATGGATGCAGTCTCGAGCGATGGTTCTGAAATTTTGACGACTTCGAATCGCCGTGTGAGAGCTGCGTCTCCTTCAATGTGGCGTTTATATTCAGGCCATGTTGTTGCGGCAATAACACGCAAATCACCACGAGCAAGAGCCGGTTTGAGCAAGTTTGCCGCATCTCCGGTGCCGGTTGTGCCACCTGCGCCGATCAAGGTATGGGCTTCGTCAATAAATAAAATAGCCGGCAGATTGGAATCTTGAACGTCATGAATGACAACCTTGAGTCGATCCTCGAACTCGCCTTTGATTCCGGCTCCGGCCTGAAGGGAGGCTAAATCAAGAGAATAAATCTGGGCGCACTCAAGGCTTGCAGGGACGTGGCCAGAGGTTATTCGTTGGGCTAACCCTTCAACGAGGGCTGTTTTGCCGACGCCGGCATCACCGACAAGAATTGGGTTATTTTGACGGCGGCGTGATAAAATATCAACAAGCTGAGAAATCTCACGATCACGACCACAAACCGGATCTAACTTTCCTGCGGTTACAAGGTCATTCAGGTTGGTTGCATACTGGTGTAGGGCAGGTTTTTCTTGTGTCGCATTCGGTGAAAGCCCTGCGGATTCCGGATCTGTTGTGTTGCTGGTGGCTGCTGCAAACCTGTTTTCAGGGCTTGCTTTGATCAGTGTCTCGATATCTTGTCGTAGCGTGTGTCGGGGAATTCTTAAGATCAGCGGGCACGATTCTAAGACAATGCCTCGGATTTGTTCGACATCAACTAAGGCCATGATGATGGCAGCCGTTCGAATCTGGGATTGGTTGAGTTTGAGTGATGAAATTGACCAGGCCTGTTCTAACAGCATGAGGATATTCGGTGATAAAACAGGTGTTCCTGTGCATCCTGTTTTAAATTTATCAATCGCTCCGCTGAGATGGCGTTTGACAGAGTCAATGTCAACATCATATTGGCGCAGGATTTGGCGAACGTCGGTTTCTGCTTGCTCTAATAGTTTATAGACAAAATGCTCAATCTCAACATTATAATTCGTTTTGACAACGCACATGGCAGCAGCCCCTTCGAGGGCACGTTTGCTGGGATGATTGAGTTTAGCGACAAGGTTTTTCATTTCAGTTGCCATGGTCGTCTCAGTTTGTGATTGATTTATTTATAATTTTAACGAATATAATGGCAAGAGTCTAGTGAATTGACCTTAGGGCGTGCCCAAGATTTTTTGTCGATTGGGAAAGCCGTCTTTTTCGGCAGTATTAAACACTGCGTCCGGCGGCATTGCCCGAGGACCATGCCCACTGGAAGTTATATCCGCCAAGCCATCCCGTGACGTCAACTGCTTCTCCGACAAAGTATAACCCTGAAACAGCGTGACACATCATGGTTTTGGACGAGAGATGGTCTGTATCAACGCCACCGACAGTTACTTCTGCTTTTTGATATCCTTCGGATCCTGTTATGGTGACGGGGAAATTGTGAAGTGTGTTAGCAATCTCACATAAATCTGTTTTTTTTATTTCCGTTAATGTCTTCTGCCAGAGTGGTGTTGTCGCCAAATGGTCAACCAAGCGATCGCTGAGGAATTGGCGCACATAGTTCGTCAATGTCTTTTTGGAATCTTTGTCTTGTATAAATGATTCATTGAGATCTAGTTTGGGGATCAAATTAAGGTGGATAACGCGATTGTTAAAATCAGGTAGATAAGATGATATTTGGAGGATGGCGGGGCCGCTTAACCCACGGTGGGTAAAGAGGATGTTTTCTCGGAATTGTGTTTTATCAAAGCGTGTGATTGAATCGTTAGAAACCCCGCTTAGGCTTTTGAAGTGTGCTAAGGTTGTGCCACTGACTGTCAAGGGTGCAAGAGCAGGGCGTGTTGGTTTGACGGGGATATTGAATTGCTTTGCTATCCGATAAGCAAAATCGCTGGCACCAATTTGGGGGATGGATAACCCGCCTGTGGCAATCACAACGGCAGGGGATGAAAAGGTTCCTTGAGTTGTCATGACTGAATAAGTATCGGATTTTTGAATATCTTGGACGGAACAATTCTTCTTTATAACCACGTTGCCTAGAGCGCATTCATCCAATAACAGGGCGATGATTTGCTTTGATGAATCATCACAAAAGAGTTGCCCTAGTGTTTTCTCATGAAAAGCAATTTTGTGTTTTTTAACCAGGGCGATAAAATCATGTTGCGTATAACTTGCCAGAGCTGACTTAACAAAATGGGGATTGGGGCAAATATAGTTAGCCGGGGTGGCGTTTATATTTGTAAAATTACAGCGTCCGCCACCGGAAATACGAATTTTCTCACCAATTTTTGAGGTGTGCTCAAGCAACAGGACGCTTTTGCCCCGTTGCCCGGCCGTGAGTGCAGTCATCAGGCCAGCCGCACCTGCACCAATAATAATACAATCAAAATGAGTCATAGTCCTGATTATATCAGATGATTCGCTATTTAGCTATACATGCTGAGTGGTGGGCCATCTCTATCCTTTTTGGGTGGTGTAAAGTTTTTTAATGATTTTACGGCCATTGTTTTTGAGATTGTCAGTGGTTGATTCATGTAGTCTGCAATGTTAAACAGGATGTCTTCCATTATTTTATTGATCATGACGTTAATAGCGCGGGCTCCGGTCAGTTGTTGTGATGCCATATCAGCAATATGGTCGATTGCCTCATCGCTAAAAGTAAGATCAATGCCATAAGCAATCTTAAACTTAAAGATAAATTGACTCATGAAAGAATGCTTTGATTGTGTGATAATATTGATGAGGTGACTCTTGTCAAGGGGGACAAACTGAACGATGTTAGCAAGGCGACCGGCGAGTTCCGGAAGCATCCCATAGGTGTGGAGATCGTGAGGGCTAATTTGTTTTTTCTTTTTATCGTCTGTTGTTAACCCGGCAAAGGCACCACCTGCAATAAATAGAATATTTGAGGTGTCAAGTTCGTCACCTGATTTTAATTTGACTTTTGTTCCTTGGATAACGGGGAGGAGTTCTTGCTGAACTCGGCTAATTACATTCAGGTTTTGACCCTCTGATCCGGTGCAGAGTTTGTCTATTTCATCGATGAAGATCGTGGCCTTTTCAGCGACATCTTTGATTTCTTGTTTACTGTGGGTTTTTCCATCTTTATTAACGTGGATTTGAGCACTTGACCATAACTCTTCAAAGAGATCTTGCCATTTTCGACCAATATATCCTTGCGATGTCCATTCTGTTGCATTACCAACAACGAGGGGACTATCCAAAAATCGAGCAAGAACCTCGAGGGATGATGTCTTGCCGCATCCTGTTGGGCCAATCATCAAAATATTGGACTTTTCCATAGGGCGGGTTGCTGGTGTTTCGAGTTGTTCTCTGGATTCATTGATTCTGGTATTGATAAGATGAGTATGGATGAAAATGCTCAAGGATCGCATGGCATCATTTTGGCCGATCGTATATTGAGTCAACTCATTGTAAATATCCTGAGGATACGGAATACGATCAAGGTCAATTTTTATTTTCTTTATAACGGGAGGGGCTATGTCTTCCGGCGGCGTTTCGGCCTTGCGTTTTTTACTTCTGGTGAGGTATGTACGGGTTGTTTCCATTGACATAACATCACCTGACTCAGAATAGCTGTCGTCATCATCGCTAATTTGTTCCAATATCTGTCGGTAGAATTCTTTGTCATCATCGTCCCAGTCTGATGGTGGTTCGTTTGACCAAGATGGTATTGCTAGTGCGGTCACTAAAAAAGAGGAAATAAGCATTTTACGCATGATTGGGATACCTATTTTTGAAAGAGTACATATCCAGAATACAATGCAAATAATTTAATTAAAATTTTTTATTTTGAGTTGATAGTAAAAGTTAAGTAACCTTTAACAATGACTTATGCTATTCAAATCCCTGAAACTTTAGATCTAACATTAGAGCGAATGATTCGTGCGTTAGCTGCTCTAGGCAATCCACATCTGTCTTTGCCACCCGTGATTCATGTGGCCGGTACGAACGGCAAAGGATCGACTCTTGCTTTCCTGAAAACGATTCTAGAAGGTGAGGGCAAGCACGTTCATTGTTATACCTCTCCTCATTTAGTTCGAGTAACTGAGCGTATCGTTCTCAATGGCTCCCGGATATCAACGGATCTTTTTGATGAACTGACTAAGCACGTTGAGGATATTGCTTCTGATCTGAGTTATTTTGAAGTCTTAACCTGTGTTGCTTTTTTAGCCTTTTCATGTGTTCCTGCTGATTATATCTTACTTGAAGTGGGGCTTGGTGGGCGGTTGGATGCCACGAATGTGGTCGATCCATTGTTGTCTGTGATAACATCGATCTCATTGGATCATCAAGAGTATCTGGGCAATTCTATTTCAGCAATCGCCCGAGAAAAAGCAGGTATTCTTAAACACGGAAAACCTGTTGTTTTGGCGCATCAACCGTATCCGGAGGTCTATGATCTTATTGGTGATTGTGCTCGACCATTAAACGCTCAGGTTATTCGGGTTGCTCCTTTATCAGAATCTGTTGAGCTGGGTTTGTTTGGCGAGCATCAGCGCGATAATGCGGCGACGGCTCTTGCTGCGGCTCATATTCTTTTGGGAAAAGGCGATTATTATCATCATTTGAAAAAAACGCGGTGGCCAGGGCGGTTGCAGCAACTCTCAACAACACCGGATATCTGGGTTGATGGAGCCCATAATGAAGATGGAATTCGCGTGTTAGCACAAGAATTATGTCATTGGAAGGCTTTGGGTAAACAATTGATTTTGTGTCTATCTCAGCTGTCGAATCGATCGCAAGATATTTTGGCTCCGGCATTGGACTGTGCTGATGATGTTATCCATATTGATATGCAACAGGGTGATCGTTTTCACCCTAAACCGAGTTTTGTAAAAAAATCGTTTACCCCGGAACAAGCCCTTTTATATTTTCGTGAAGATGCGTACAATAACACTAGAATCTTGTTCATGGGATCCCTATATATGGTGGGAGAGATTCTAAAAACGTGGGAGAATTCATATGGTTGCAACGAATAAATCTTTTTGGGTGGGTGTTATTTTATCGCCGTTGTTTATGGCTTTGATCTGGTTTGCGGTTAATAAACCTAAGGTTGACGTGATTCAGCCACAACCGATTGTTGCTACTTTTGACTTTGTCCCGACCGCAGGAAATGTGATCTTGCCATCGGCTACTTTTGAAAAACTAAATCTTGTTGATGGAACGACATCTACTGTATCTTTTGCTGATCTTGCAGGTAAGCCGATGATTATCCATTATTGGGCAACATGGTGTGGTGCCTGTGTTGAAGAAATACCGGCACTGGTTAAGTTTGCCGAACAAAATGCCGAAAATATTCGGTTTGTTATTATTGCGAGTGACCATTCCGGTGGACGCGAAGTCAAGGCCTATTGCGATAAAAATGATATTAAGAATATTGATATCTATATCGATAAAAAGGGTTCTGTTCTCAAAGGTCAGAGCGTGAAGGCGTTGCCAACCACCGTGTTTGCTAGTGCGAATCAGGTCGAGGCCGGTCGTGTTGTCGGGGCGATTGATTGGTTGGGGCAATCAGGTTCTGTTATTCAGGGGTATCTAACTAAGGGAGCTTAGGGGGGGATCGTGGCTAAGTTGTATTTTTATTACTCAGCAATGAATGCTGGGAAAACAACAACATTATTACAATCAAGCTATAACTATCGCGAGCGGGGTATGAATACCCTGCTTTTTACTGCCGATCTTGATGATCGATTTGGTCACGGTAAAATTGCGTCTCGGATTGGACTGTCATCTGACGCGTATGTCTATAAAAAGGATTTTAATTTCTTTGAGTTTATAGAGACAAAGAAGAAAGTCATTCCCAACCTGAAGTGTGTTTTGGTCGATGAGGCGCAATTTTTAAGTAAAGAGCAAGTTCGACAGTTATGTGATGTTGTTGACGCATTGAAGCTGCCTGTTTTAACGTATGGGATACGATCTGATTTCCAAGGAGAGCTATTTCCGGGGAGTTATTGCCTTTTGGCACTCGCTGATGAGCTCATTGAGATTAAAACGATCTGTCATTGTGGGCGTAAGGCAACGATGAATGCTCGGATGAATGCAAAGGGTGAGTTCATCACCGAAGGGGCGCAAGTTGAGATTGCAGGTAACGAACGTTACATCTCCCTATGCCGGGAACATTTTCATAAAGGGCAAGTTCAGCCGGAAAATCATTGTGTTGTTGGGATGCAGGTTGCCTGAAATATTGAGGCGCGATGCCTAGGTAAACTAGGGGGCGATGAATGACATCGTAGAAAAGTCAAAGGGCATAATTCTAAAATAAGTCTTGCACAGTTGGTGCTAAATATGGCATATATTATTTATCAAATCAGTCGGGAAGTAGCGCAGCCTGGTAGCGCGCCTGCTTTGGGAGCAGGATGTCGGAGGTTCAAATCCTCTCTTCCCGACCATTTGTTTTTTGTATGACCCAGGTAGGGTAATGAGGGTCAAATGTCATACGCACGAATTTATTCTCCGTCAAAAACAGCAATGCAACAAGGTAGAGCCAAAACAGGTTATTGGGTTTTGGAGTATAATGATTGTGATGCAAAATACTATGATCCCCTTATGGGATGGACGGGAAGTATCTCAACAGAACACGAAGTTTCCCTTGAATTTAAAACCCTCGAAGCTGCGTCAACCTTTGCTGAGAGTATTGGCCTAAATCCGGTTGTTGAGCAACCTCATGCTCGTAAAATCCAAAAAAAATCATATGCAGATAATTTTCGTCACGATCGCCCTCGTGGATAATATCCTTGTGGCAATTAATAGACATCGCTGGTAGCGGGATTTAATGTCCGTTTCCATTGTGGCGACACTAACGGCGGATCATCTTTGTATGAATTGCTTGCTTCGGATAGTTCTGTGTCATACCCTGATATATTTTCTATTTCCTTAGGATGTTGATCGTATGCTGATGGGGGTGGCTGTTTTGGTTCTGTATGAAAATCAATGTCAAGATTTTTCAGAATTTTATATTTAAGAAACTCAGATTCGAAGAATTGTTTAAATCGATGTAATATAATGATTATTGCTTTTTTATAACCATAGTATTCATCTCCGGGCATCGTTGTGAGAGAGAGGGGTTTGCCCTGAATTATATGTTGTGCATTTTCTTTGACAAGGGTATCAAATGTTTCAAGCATGTTCAGAATTGTTTTTTGGATTGATTCGCGTTCGTTAGATGGGTAAGCCTCGATATATTCATGAATAAAAGGCAGGAAGCTGTGTTTAATCATTCGAAATGTTTCCATATCACTATTTGAGTTATAAATGTATAAGGACATTGAATAGAGCCTGATAATGTCGATGAAGGGGGACTGTGCTTCTTTTAAGCTGTCAGCAATAGAAGCATTATCAATAAAGCTGACGATATCACCAGAAATGAGGATATTGCCTAAATGAAAATCCCCATGGGTAACTGTCCTGAAGGTATTGAAATCTAATGATGATGCTAGTTCTTCTTTTTGTTTGTCAGAGGCTAATTGATAATGGAACTCACCCAGAGAGCGTCCTGTTTGAGCCATAATTTTATCGAATTCTTGGGGGGATGATTGATTCTTTTTGGCCAAGGTTTGAGCGGATGTTCCTTGGGCAATGGGCATAACGGTCAGGTAGTTTTTCCGTCCGGATGTGTCGAAATAGAAAAATGTTGTATTGTGGAGTGCCATTTTAGGGAAAAGTGGATTGTCACTTTGTAACCTTGTAAATGTTGCTCCTAGTTCCTGCCTGACAAGATTAAGGTCTTGAATTTCCCTGATAGGCGTTGCTTGTGTTCTTTTCTTGACTTTGTCTCCCTCTTTTATGTTTCCCCAGCCAATTTGCTTGATAATAAAATGTGCATTGTCTGGATTGGTTGCGTATTCTGGGGTAAGGATCACTTCGTAAATGGCTTGGGAGAAAAAACCGCCTGTCCGGGTGATGATTTCTCCAAATTTTGTTGTAATTGTATCATCACCTAGGTCGAGAAGTGTGCTTTCTGTATTCGCGGGAATCGGTTTCATTACGCCACTTTTCCAGAGGATATGAAAAATTTCATTGGATTCTAACGATTTTCGGCCGTCAGCAATTTCTTTTTTAAATGTAATTTCCTCTATTTGAGGGGTAAGCAGTCGAGGTGCTTTGTTTTCCGAAGAATTTTTTCTTATTTGTGCAAATACTTCCTGCATCCCTTGATTTTTACTAGGATTGTTTTCTGGTTGAATAGTCTCTTTGTTTGTTTTGATGATTTGCGTATTCCCACTGTCTGGGACTATTGCAAATAGCGGAGTACTTAAAAGTAGAAGAGTCAGGATTGGCTTGAGCATGATTTTTCACTACCTTTGCAGAACTTAATACTTTGTAAGGTAGGGCAATAGGGTAAAAAAATCGTTAATTTGTTGATGCTGGAAAATTAATCACAAGACTTGCGTCAAGCTGTCGGGGTGTTTAGTATAGGAATGAAAGCTTGTAAAATCAGGGTTTCTGACTATCTCTATTGTATGTAATTTGTTCTAAGTGTGATCTTTTAAATGTCTGATTTGTTTCGTGGAGCGGCGGCTGTTGCTGTAAATTCTGAATATACGGCCAAGGATATCGAAGTCCTTGAGGGGCTGGAGCCTGTCCGTAAACGACCGGGTATGTATATTGGCGGGACGGATGAGAAGGCTATGCACCACCTGGTGGCTGAGGTTCTGGATAACTCTATGGACGAAGCTGTTGCCGGGCATGCCAATCGGATTGAGATTCGCCTCGAGGCTAATAACATTGTTGCCATTAAAGATAATGGTCGTGGTATCCCGACAGATCCGCATCCGAAATTTCCTGAGCTATCAGCCCTTGAGGTGATTTTTACGACCTTACACTCGGGTGGGAAGTTCAATAGTAACGTGTACGAGACCTCTGGTGGGTTGCATGGCGTTGGTATTTCTGTCGTTAACGCTCTGTCTGATTATGTTGAGGTACAAGTGGCGCGCTCGCGCCAGGCGTGGCGGCAAACATTTTCACAAGGTAAGCCAACATCTGCTTTAACAGCGGACGAAGGGATGACCAATTGGCGTGGGACAACTGTCCGTTTCCACCCGGATCCTGAGATTTTTGGTGACATCCAATTTAAGGCAAAGACGCTTTATGACTTAGCTAAGTCAAAGGCTTATTTGTTCAAAGGGGTTGAGATTAACTGGTGGTGTGATCCGTCACTGATCTCAGAAGATTCACCTGTTCCGCAGTCTGCTAAAATCCATTATCCCAAAGGTCTTGAGGATTATCTGCAATCTGCTCTCGAAGGGCAAGAAACGTTAGCAGAGGATCTGTTTTCAGGCGAGGGTACCTTTGCGAGCGGTGGCAAGGTCGAATGGGCGATTACATGGCTAACAGCTCCGGGCGAAGATGGCTGGGCGTCGACATTTTGTAATACGGTGCCAACGCCCTTGGGCGGAACTCATGAATCTGGATTCCGTCAGGCGATTACACGTGCCATTAAGGAATATGCTGATCGTGTCGGGAATCGTCGTGTCAGTCAAATTACGGCGGATGATGTTTGTGGATCCGCTGCTATTGTTCTGTCTTGTTTTATTCCGCAACCGCAGTTCCAAGGGCAAACGAAGGAAAAACTTGTTTCCGTTGAGGCAACGCGATTAATTGATACGGCTGTCAAGGATCGTTTTGACCATTGGCTCGGTAGTTTCCCACAGCATGCCAATGCCCTGCTTGAGCATATTCTTACCCGTGTCGATGAACGTTTGCGCAGACGCCAAGCCAAGGAAGTTGCTCGTGCTAGTGCAACAAAACGGTTGCGTTTGCCGGGTAAGCTGGCTGACTGTACGTCAAATGATGCTGATATTTGTGAGATCTTTTTGGTTGAGGGTGACTCAGCAGGTGGCTCGGCAAAGCAAGCCCGTAACCGCAATACACAAGCGGTTTTGCCGTTACGAGGGAAAATCTTGAATGTGGCATCTGCAACTCTTGATAAGATGCGAGCCAATCAAGAAATTTCTGATTTGATTTTGGCTTTGGGTTGTGGGTATGGGAAAGACTGTGATCCGGATAAACTGCGCTATGCCAAAGTTGTGATCATGACCGATGCGGATGTTGACGGGGCGCACATTGCGTCGCTCTTGCTAACGTTTTTCTTCCGTGAAATGCGTGCCATTATCGATAATGGGAATGTGTATCTGGCGCAACCGCCGTTGTACCGAATTACCCATGGTGGTAAGACTTTTTATGCTCAGAATGATGCGGAAAAAGATAAAGTCATCAAGACGCAGTTTAAAAACGCGGCAAAAGTCGAAGTTGGTCGCTTTAAAGGACTCGGCGAAATGCTGCCGGCACAGTTGCGTGATACAACCATGAGCCTTGAAAAACGCACGCTACAACGGGTTATTGTTTTGCCAGAAGAAAACCTTGAGGATTTCGTTGACCGCCTGATGGGAAAGAATCCGGAAGCTCGCTATAATTTTATCTATGAAAATGCTGCGTTGATTGACGACGTTGATTTGTAAAACCTTGCAAAATTAAAGTACAGTTAGTGTTTTCTGAGGTTTTGTTGTATATCCATCGATTTTTAGAATCAAAAATATCGCGACTTGGAGGGAAGTTTAAGGGGATTCTTCTGCTGGGAGCAAGACAAATCGGGAAGACGACGCTGCTGAGGCATCTTTTGCCTAAGGCTCAGTACGTGGTTTTTGACCCTGTTCAGAATCTCTATAATGCTCGACAAGATCCGGATCTATTTTTGCAAACCCATCCAACACCCTTGATCTTAGACGAAGTTCAGTTTGTTCCTGAGCTTTTAGCTACGCTTAAACGTGTTATGGATGAATCTTCTGAGTATGGGCAGTATTACCTAACAGGATCGCAGAATTTCTCTGTGCTTAAGCCGGCATGTGAAAGTCTTGCCGGGCGTGTTGCAATCATAGAGTTGGATCCGTTAGGCATATTTGAGCAGCACGGAATTGCCCTACAAGACACGTGGGTTAATAAACTGATCTTTGAGAATTATCCTCTTAATGGGGGGCAGTTTTCGTTGATTGACACGCCTTTGTTGCCGTCAATTTGGCGAGGTGGATTCCCGGGAACTCTTGGTTTTGATGAACAAGACTATCCTGATTTTTTTAGATCGTACTTGCAAACTTACGTAGAGAGAGATGTTCGGTTGCTCGCGAATATTAAAGATCTAACGCAGTTTTCTAGCTTTGTTGCTCTTCAAGCAACTTTGACAGGGCATGAGGTAAACTCAGCTCACTTAGGGCGTGAAATTGGTGTGACACCACAAACGGCAAAAGATTGGTCTGAAATTTTATGTAATAGCTATCAACTATTTAAGATTCCTGCGTATTCAGGGAATTTAATTAAACGGTTGTCCGGTAAACCAAAGGCTTACTTTGTCGATACGGGTTTTGCTTGTTACTTGATGAGAATTAATAGTCCGCAGGCATTGCTGGGACACCCAAGTTTTGGACATCTATTTGAGACGTTTGGTGTCAATCAAATTATTCGCGTTCTAAAAGCTTTAGGAAAAAACTACAGCTTGCATCACTGGCGAACCAACGGTGGTGCAGAAGTTGATTTATTAATTGAAATTGATGGCGTTTTTTATCCGATTGAGTTTAAGGCTAAGACCAATCCAACTAAACGGGATTTGCGGGGGATAACACAATTCAGGCAGGATTATCCTGGATTGAAAATTGGTCGAGGCTTCATTGTTCATGCAGGCGATAAGGTTTATCCGTTAACCGAGACAGATATTGCTGTGCCTTTGGGCATGAGCCTTAAGTAATCTCATCCCTTGCAAAACGAGGGTATTCCCATGTACATTAGGGATAAGATCAACCCTACCATTATAATAAAATGACAATAAAAGTCCGTTTTGCTCCAAGTCCAACAGGGCTTCTTCACATTGGAAATGCTCGTGCAGCCTTAATCAATTGGTTGTTTGTTCGTTCTCATCAATTACAGGGGCATGATGCTCATTTTTTGCTGCGCCAAGATGATACGGATCTTGAACGGTCAAAGGATGAATTTGCTGAGGCAATTAAGCAAGATTTGGCCTGGTTGGGCATTACGCACGATAGCTTTTTTAAGCAATCTGATCGATTTGCACGATACGATGAGATTAAACAACAGCTTATTGATTCAGGTCGACTGTATCCGTGTTATGAGACACCGGAAGAGCTTGACTTTAAACGCAAACGTCAGATGGGGCGGGGGGAACCGCCGATTTATGACCGAGGTGCTCTAAAGCTAACGGCAGATGAAATCACTGCTTATGAAGCTGAGGGGCGTCGTCCACACTGGCGGTTTAAATTACTGCCCGAAGATATTAAGTGGACGGACCTTATTCGTGGTGAAACGGCGTTTCATGGGGCTCATTTAAGTGATCCTGTTTTGGTACGGGCGGATGGTGCCTATTTATATACGCTAACATCGGTTGTGGATGATGTTGATACCAACATTACCCATATCTTGCGTGGGGAAGACCATGTCACTAACACAGCTGTCCAGATTCAGTTGTTCGAAGCGTTAGGGCGAGATTCAAAAACAATTCATTTTGGCCATACGACGTTGTTATTGGATGTGGACGGTAGTCCTTTGTCTAAGCGTTTGGGATCGTTGAGTTTACGGAGTTTGCGGGAAATCGGGATTGAGCCGATGTCTATCAATTGTTTGCTTGCGCGGTTAGGAACCTCTCAACCGGTTGAAGCAAAATATAATCTGGATGAATTGGCCGCCGGTTTTGACCTTGCAACCTTTAGTCGGACACCGCCACGTTTCGATATGTCTGATCTTGAAAACTTGAATCGTAAGATTTATCAGGTTTGGCCTCATGAGGCATTGAAGGCCAAATTGGTTGATTATAAGGCAGACGGTATTACGCCACAGATCTGGGACCTGATTAAAGGTAATATTAAAACACTTGATGAATTAACACAGTGGCAACAGGTCTTTTTCGGTGAGATTTCAGGGACAGCGACGGACAAAGAGTATCTGGACATTGCGTTAAAGTTATTACCATCTGAGCCGTGGACAACTGAGACATGGTCTGAATGGACGGGGGCTATCAAGGCTGAGACTGAGCGTAAAGGGCGCGATCTCTTTATGCCGTTGCGCCAAGCGTTGACAGGGTTTGATCATGGGCCGGAGATGAAAGAAATTCTCTCTTTGCTCGGTGAATCTATTGTGAGGAAACGATTAGGAGGATAGTTATGAACCTAAAGATAATCTTGTTTTTAGTGATGTTGTTTTCGGTTGGTTACACAGCAGATAGTCAACAGACTGATAACCATGGTTCTGATATCTTTTCTTTTGCTATGACGCCGGCCGAATCCGCGGTATTTTCAGATGTCGGGTATCATAATCAACCTGCAAAACGTGATTTATGTATAGAAAAACGAACTCAATTTCTGAATTTTCTACGTGGAAAACAAATGGACTCGGCTTATTCAGTTGTCAAGTGTTGGCCGAACGAACAACGAGCTAAATACCAAATCTCACCAATGTGTGTTTATGTTGGGGACACACGTATTGATGTTACGGCGTTTCAAGCGATGGCTGTTCATTCCTATGAGGAGTTCTGTGGATGTTCTGAGTGTCAGAACAAAGGGTATTGCACGTCCAAAATAGAAAAAAAACTGCTTGATTTTAGTCTGGATCAGACACTTGCTCGTGTTGTTCAAGCTGCCTCAGAGGTCACTAGTCTGGCTTTTGAGACCTATGTTCTTGTTTTTGATGATGAAAAATCTAGTCTGGTTATCACATTCTGCGAAACGTTTCTAACACGATCAGCTTTTTCCGGCCCATCCTTTAGTTTTTTTGCGAACTTGAATCATCGCATAAAACATAGCGTTGATATTAGTACCATTCGATTTGAGGCAGCATAAATGCTAAAAATATACAACACCTTAACTCGCCAAAAGGAAAACTTTGTGCCTCAAAATCCGGATCAGATCGGAATGTATGTTTGTGGTCCAACAGTTTATGATTATGCACACATTGGTAATGCCAGACCGGTTGTTGTTTTTGATATTTTGGCACGGGTTTTGCGTCGCCTTTATCCAAAAGTGACGTATGTTCGCAACATTACCGATGTGGATGACAAGATTAATGCCGCCTCTAAAGTATCGGGTGAGCCTATTCGTGTTATTACGGAGCGGACAACTCAGGCCTATAATGATGATATGGCAGCACTTGGTGCGTTTACGCCGGACATTACGCCACGGGCGACGGAGCATATTCCGGAGATGATTGCTATGATTGAGCAGCTGATTGAGCAAGGACATGCTTATGCTGCCGAAGGGCATGTTCTTTTTGCGGTAAAAACCTTTTCCGATTATGGTAAGTTATCGCGTCGGAATCAGGATGATTTATTGGCTGGAGCTCGGGTTGAAATTGCTCCTTATAAGAAATATCCGGGCGATTTTGTTTTATGGAAACCGTCTGATGCTGAAACACCGGGCTGGGATAGTCCCTGGGGTAGGGGGCGTCCGGGGTGGCACATTGAATGTTCTGCCATGAGTGCAAAATATCTGGGGAATACCTTTGATATCCACGGTGGTGGGATTGATTTATCGTTCCCCCATCACGAGAATGAATTGGCACAAAGTTGTTGTGCTCATAAAACAGAGTATTTCGCACGGTATTGGATGCACAATGGTCATTTGACCGTCAATGGCGAAAAAATGTCGAAATCCTTAGGGAATTTTTATACGGTTCGGGAGTTGCTGGAAGAGTTTACAGGTGAGGCCTTGCGTTATATGTTGATGAGTGCCCATTACCGCCAGCCCTTGGACTTGTCTAAAGATCTGATTCGTCAATGTCAGGCTAGTTTGGATCGACTCTATGGAGCATTGCGTGGCATAGACATCCATGAGGTTGAGGCTGATGCCGCGGTTGTTGCTGCCTTGCACGATGATTTAAATATTCCTGTTGCGTTGGCGCGACTCCATGATCTTGCGACATTGATTAATAAATCCGAATCCGCAACAGAAAAAACGCAACTAGCTTCAACGCTTAAATCTTCGGCTTCCCTTTTGGGGATTGTGCAACAGGATCCGGAAAATTGGTTTAAGGGCGATGGTCAGGATGATACGGAAATTGACGATTTGATTGCTCAGCGTAATGCTGCTCGTCAATCTCGAGAGTTTGCCGAATCTGATCGGATTCGCGACGTGTTGGCTGCTCGTGGTATTATCCTTGAGGATTCAGCTAAGGGCACGACGTGGCGACGTGGCTGAGACCATTTTTATCCTTCATGAACCGCAATTGCCCGAGAATCTAGGGGCAACTGCTCGGGCTATGGCAAACTTTGGTTTTTCTCAGCTGCGTGTTGTTTCTCCACACTGTTCTGTGTTAGATCCAACGGCAATTGCTATGTCTGTGGGGGCTGAATCTCTCTTACAATCAGCGCAAGTTTTTACTCACCTAGAAGATGCTATTGCTGATCTAAATTGGGTATATGGAACGTGTGCGACGCAGCGTCACCTGATCAAAGAATATTTGCCTGTTCGCCAAGCGGGTAACCGTATTCAAACGCAATCGGGGCGGATTGGCATCCTTTTTGGCCCCGAGCGGACAGGGTTGTCGAATGAAATCCTAGCGCGCTGTCATGGTATCATTCAGATTCCTGTTAATCCGGAATTTTCCTCAATGAATCTAGCCCAAGCCATGGTCATTATTGCTTATGAGTTGAGCCAATATCCGCGTCAGGCTGAACCTGCGTTGAATACAGGTGAAACGGATCCTGCAACACAAGCACACCTTTGTGCGTTTTTATCTTTCCTTGAGCGAGAACTTGATCGTGTTGACTATTGGCGGGTTTCATCCAAAAAACCATTAATGAAGAAAAACCTTGAGAATGTTTTCACGCGATTACAGTTAACCGAGCAAGACATCCGATCCTTGTGGGGAATGATTGACCGACTGCGCGGACGATGAACTATAGTCATCCCCTTTGACTTTTCTACTACGTCATTCGTCGCTTTCTAGTTTATAGCTTAATGACTTTTATGATCCAACACTGGCTAATAACGTGGCATTGCCGCCTGCTGCGGTGGTGTCTTGTGTGAATGTGCGTTCATGGACAAAACGCAAGAGATAATGAGGGCCGCCGGCCTTGGGGCCTGTGCCTGATAATCCTTCGCCACCGAACGGTTGAACACCGACAACAGCACCAATGATGCTTCGGTTGACATAGAAGTTTCCGACATGAGCATGCTGTCTAACATAATTAATGGTTTCGTCAAGGCGGCTGTGTAGCCCGAGTGTTAGACCAAATCCTTTGTCATTGATGAGCTGAATAACATGCGGTAATTCATCGGCTTTGAATGTGACGATATGCAAAATAGGGCCAAAAACTTCTTTATCTAAGAGAGAGGCATCAGAGAGAAGCCACGCTTGTGGTGCAAAGAATGAGCCTATATCTTGAGGGATTTTTGCCTCGATAAGAAGCTCTGCATTGTTTTGTTGTAGCCAGTTCACATGGTTTTGTAATTCTTGCTGGGCATTCGTATCAATGACGCAGCCAATATCCGTTGATGCCTGTGACGGATGACACAGTTTGAGTTCAGCAACAGCACCTTTGAGCATATCAATGGTTTTATCGGCGATGTCTTCTTGCAAGAATAATAACCGAAGAGCAGAACACCGTTGCCCTGCGCTTTGAAAGGCAGAGACGATAATATCATTAACGACTTGTTCGGTTAGGGCTGATGAATCAACAATCATGGCATTAATCCCCCCTGTCTCGGCAATGAGCGGGGCAATTGCACTACGCCGTGCTGCCAATGTTTGATTAATTGTCCAAGCCACATCGGTTGAACCTGTAAAGGCAACACCTGCAATGCGAGGATCTGTTAATAAAACTTCACCCACTGTTTTACCGGATGACGGGCAGTAATGGAGAACATCACGCGGAACTCCTGCCTCATAGGCAAGCTCAAGGGCACGCCGTGCGACAGAAGGGGTTTGCTGAGCGGGTTTTGCAATTACTGTGTTGCCTGAAACTAACGCTGCCACAATTTGCCCTACAAATATGGCCAAAGGGAAATTCCAGGGGCTGATGCAGGCAATGACGCCACGGCCATGGAGTGATAGTTCATTGCGTTCTCCCGTTGGGCCGGGAAGAGATGTTGTCGCTATGAGGGATCGTGCTTGGTTCGCATAATAGGTACAAAAATCAATGGCTTCACGAATTTCTGCGATGGCGTCGGCGTAGGTTTTCCCCCCTTCATAAATCAGGAGAGCAATGAATTCTTCATAATGATCATCAAGTTTGGTGGCAAGTGTTTCCAGAATTGCCACCCTAAAAGCTGGTGGTGTTTTTGTCCAACGGGGAAAGGCAGCACTGGCTTGGTCAAGGCAGCTCTTTAAATCATCGGCATCCAGTTGCGGTGTTATGGAGACGTGCCGAGACGGATCTGCCGGATCGTTCAGGTTAAGGATTCTACCCTTTGCTGTGCTGATTGTATTTGTTAGCGGTAATGTCTCGGCAAATTGTGTAACATAGGATTCAAGGTCAGCAACAACAGCAGAGTCACCTAAATCAAATCCACGTGAATTAGTTCGTGATGGTTGCAGCATTTCTTTCGGATAGGGAATAATCGGGTTATGGTGAGAATCATTGTTTTTTGCTTGGGTAATCGGGTTCATCAATAACTCCTCAATCGGGGTGTTAGAATCGTGAATTTTGTTGACAAAAGAACTGTTGGCTCCGTTTTCGAGTAGACGCCTTACTAAATAAGCGAGTAAATCTTTGTGCTCTCCGACGGGGGCATAAATACGGCAAGGGATACCCTGGCTGACAATCTGAGCGTGGAGTTTTTCACCCATCCCATGCAGACGTTGAAACTCGAAGTCAGCCTTATGGTTCTTTGCGAGTTGCATAATTGTTGCTGCTGTATAAGCATTGTGGGTAGCAAACTGTGGATAAATTTCAGTCGTGTGTTGCAGCATCAGATCTGCACAGGCAAAGTATGACACATCCGTGTTGACCTTTCGCGTGAAAACAGGGTAATCCGAGAACCCTCGTTCTTGGGTTCTTTTGATTTCCATGTCCCAATAGGCCCCTTTGACTAAACGGACACAAAAACGACGATGATAGGTTTTTCCTAAATCAATAAGGTGATTGATGACGGCGTAGCATCGTTTTTGATAGGCTTGAACGGCTAGGCCTAATCCATTCCAGTCTTTAAGCTCTGTTTCTTGGCAAAGTTTTTCAATGAGATCAAGCGATATTTCTAAACGATCCGATTCCTCAGCGTCGATGGTCAGGGCAATATCATATTTTTTGGCAGCCAAACAAAGGTCTAAAATCTTTGGATAAAGTTCAGCGAAAACCCTGTCTTTTTGTAAGAGTTCATAGCGCGGGTGAATGGCTGATAATTTGACTGAGATACTGGGTTGGCCGTATATATCCTGATCATTTCGACAGGTTGCAATGGCTTCAAGGGCTTGCTGGTAGGATCTAAAATAACGATCTGCGTCAGCCATGGTCTTAGCCCCTTCGCCTAGCATGTCATAGGAATGACGATAACCACGACGTTCGGCTGAACTTGCCTTCTTAAGGGCTGCATCAATGGACTCACCTAAGACAAACTGTGATCCCAGGATTTTCATGGCTTGGCCGACAGCGGTTCGAATCACCGGTTCAGATAGCTTTCGCGTTATAGATCCAAGGGCTGCGGTAAAACCGGATTTGTCCAATCCCCAATGTAAAACGGAATCGGTCGTTGATAACCCAAGGGTTGCCAGATTAACCAACAGTGAGTCTGTTTTGCCAATGTTTTGCGCCCAGTCAACCGAGCCAATTTTATCTTTAATAAGGGCGGTCTGAGTATCTTGATCGGGGATGCGGAGATAAGCTTCGGCTAAGCACATGAGAGCTAATCCTTCTTGGCTTCCTAAATCATAGGTTTGCAGGAAGTTTTCAATGCTCATAGCCTTGAGTTTTTGAGATCGTACCCCTGAAATCAACGTTTCCGCTGTTGATCTGATTGCTTGTTGATCGGTATCGAAATGAACTATTTTCTCGAGGAGTTGATGGATAATTTTATCTTCAGACATCCGATAAAACGGATTTAATTTTTGTTGAGTGGGTAAGACCATGTTTGATGCTCCAAAACAAACCATGGTGATAGCGTATCATGAAGTAATCGTCCCTAACAAAAAAAATATCACTTTTTAGTTTGCAGGTTTAAACAGATATAAATGCCAATCCACATCACGGATGATAAAATTGTCCATGGATAGTTGATGCGGATTAAAACAATCCAGACGTCCATTGTGCATGGCTTCTAGAATTTTTAGCGTTGTTCTTTTGAGGTGATGGATGCTGATATGCTTTGTGGTCATCTTTGTCTCCTTAAGGGGGAGATGGGGATGGGCACGGATTTTTCAAGACCCAGTCTTTCTTGTTGAGAGAAAATCGGGAAACATGAATCTCATTTATTTTTACTTATTATGATTTTACTTAACTCTATTTTAATAAACGATGCCCCATTATGGTACCATACAAAGCTGTATTTTCAAGAGGGAATCATGAATTATACCTGTAAGACAGTCGGTGATGCCGTTGTTATCGATCTTAAGGGACGCCTGACTTTTGCTGACTATAGTCAGTTCCGTGAGTTAACAGAACTCTTTACGGAAAACAAATCACGTGAGTGCCAAATGAATCTGGGTGATCTGGAGTTCATTGATTCTGCTGGTTTGGGGATGTTGTTAATTGCACGAGACAAAATGCGGATGCAAGATGGCGAAGTTACCCTAAGAGGAGCCCAAGGGCAAGTTAAGAAAATGCTTGATTTGGGACACTTTGGAAGTTTGTTCCGCGTCGAATAGCCCGTAAACCTAATATCATCAGGGCGGAGGAACGAATGGTTAAGCATGATGCTGTGCCGCGCCAAGTTGTGGATAACTCAAAAAAAACATCTTTGAACAAGGATTTGAAGATTTCGATTTTGCGGTCACCCGTTAGTTCTGACCGTATCATTTCTTCGATTAATGACGGAAAATCAATTTTTACAGATTCTCGAAAGAACTTATCACGGGTTGTTTTTCAAGAAATTCTGGAGAAAAATATCCCGGCTCAAATGGCGTTTTGTTTTAAGAACGCTGATATCTATGCCATAGAGTTTGTTGATATTCTCAGCCATGTTCTTGATTGCAATAACTATCATCCTGTTCTCAAAGATCAAATCCTAACCGCAGCCCAAGAGGCGTATGCCAACGCATTCTTGTGGAGTAATCTGGATTTGGATTCTATTAAGGGAATTCGTCCTGTTGATTTCTTTAAAAAGATTGAAGAAAGACTCCATAAACCAACGTATGCCAATCGATATATGGGCGTTTGTTTAGCAAAATACCCGAGTGTCCTTGAGATATCGATCTATGTTGAGGGAAGCCCGATTGTTTGGCCTGAAGTACCCTCTAAGGATAAATACAGGGGCGTTAATTTGATTCTAAGCTTAACGGATAAAGTTGTGATTGATCAGGATGGAAAAACCATTCGTTTGTACTTTATGGGTTAGGGGACGATTATGTACTATAACCATGAAAACCCCATTCAAAAATCAATCATAGATCATAAAATCTTAGTTGTTGATGATGCCGCTATTAACAGAGAAATCATTTCCGGATTTTTAAAGAGCGCAGGATACAGCAATATTGATTTTGCTGTTGATGGCCTTGAAGCCCTTACTAAGCTAGAAGCAAAGGACGTTGATTTAATGATCCTGGATTTAATTATGCCGAATATGAACGGGACAGATGTCATCAAGAATGTTCGAGCACATGATGATCTGAAGCAACTCCCTATTTTAGTGCAAACCGCCATTTCAGATCCGGAAGAGCGTGCTGATGCTTGGATGTACGGTGCTACGGATATTATTACTAAACCGATTAATAAGCTTGAGTTGTTGGCACGTGTTAAAGTTCAGCTTGAAAATAGTTACCTTCTCAAAGAACTTGGTAATTATCAGAAAACAGCTGATCAAGAAGTGGCAAAAGCATTAGATCTGCAAAAATCGTTGTTACCCTCAAAGGATTTAATTGCCTCTCTGGAAGAAAAATATGGTATTTGTATCAATTCCATTTACATCCCTTCGCGCTTTTTGAGTGGTGACATCTGGGGATTATGTGAACTGGACGAAGGCCGTATTATGGTGTGGATTTGTGATTTCTCAGGCAAAGGAATCGGTGCGTCCCTCTATACTCAACGGCTGTATACGCTCATCAATGAGAATAGAAACAGGTTGAAAGATCCCGTTACCCTGATCCATTTTATCAATCAAAGAGTTGTTGAAATGGTTAGAATCGGTCATTTCTGTACGTTCCTTGTTGGTGTTATTGATTTAAATCGGATGCAATTCGATTATCTCTCAGCCAGTGCACCTCATCCCATTATTTACCATCCTCATAATCGATCTTTTGACCTTGGTGATGGCAAAGGTATGCCTTTGGGAATATCCAAAGAAGCAAGTTACGAGATGAGAAGCCTTCCCATAAAGTCAGGGGACAGTGTTGTCCTTTATAGTGACTTGATGTGGGAGGAAGAAGGCAATATCCCGAACATGTCTTTTCTACCGGAAAAATTACCCGATTTAGTTCGGCATCTAGAGGGGGAGAGTATGACAGGGTTTGCTAAGAAAAAAATTATGGATTCAGGTGAGTCTGCCTTTTCAGATGATTTAACCTTAATTGAAATTTCATTAAAGCAACGGACGGAGATCGTTTATGGCTAAAATCTCTAAGAGTAAAATCTTTTTCAAAGATATCTTTAGTTATTTTCTTATTGGTTTTGTGATTAGCTTTGTGGCGTTATTTTTTACGGCCTATTACAGCTATGTAACCATATACAATACGGCGGTTGACGTGTCCTCTGCTGCTATCAATGGTGCCATTATTACAGAGCAAAAGAAAATGGCGAGTGTTTCTGAATCCTATGGCATGTGGGAACAAACCTATGAACACACTATCACAAATTTCGATAAAAAGTGGGTCGATTCTAATATTACTGAAGATTTAAAGCGTGATTTCTCAATTCCGTATGTTGGCCTGTATAAGAATGATGCAAACTATTCGATAACATACTCCACCTATGATGATTTAGGAACTGTTGGGAAAACAGCCCCCTCATTTGTGAGTGAACAAATCACCTTATTTAAAGATACGGCAGGAAAGTCTGCTTCGCGGAGCTATTTTGCCAAGAATGGCAATACTATTTTTATAGTGAGCATCAGTAAAATCGCTTTGCCGGATCAATCATCTGTCGGTGGATTCATGGTTATTGCCAAACCGATATCGCGCGATTATCTAGAGCAATTGTCTCGGGATTATTCGATTGCCTCAATGCGTTTGATTACAGATATTGGTGGCCTCAGCGTTGCAGGTCAACCATCCATTGCGTTGAAACAGAAAGAATCGGTTATTTCATATATCGTGTGGTCGCCAAGTGATAGCGCGAGTGGTGTTCTAAAAATTTTGATGCCCATGGGGCTTGTTGTGATTCTTGTCTTAATCCTGATTGGCTTTATGATTACGCGCAAAATTGTCTCGGCCAATCTTGGGTATACTCAAGTTTTGGAAGAGCTTTCTGAATCAGCCAAGGAACTCCAAAAGGCTAAGGATAAGTCAGATGCGTCGAGTGAAGCTAAGACGAAATTCCTCTCGATGATGAGCCACGAGATCAAGACGCCAATGAACGGCATTATGGGGATGATTACCTTGCTCAGGGATACGGAACTTAATGAAACGCAATCTGAGTATGTGAACACAATGCAGTATTCAACAGAATCTCTTTTGAAATTAGTTGATAATATTCTAGAGTTTAGCAAGCTTGAAAGTGGTGAAGTCAGTACGGTTTTTAGTACGTTTAATTTACGTGAAATGGTCGCCGAAGTTCATGGTTTGCTCTATCCCATCAGTATCCAAAAGAAAATCAAATTCGAAGCGAACTTTGATGAGAGTGTCCCCTTGGCCATTCGATCGGATGCGATCCGCATTCGTCAGGTTTTGCTCCATCTTGTAACGAATGCCTTAAAATTCACTAAGGTTGGCTCTGTTCGCATCAATATTGGCGGAACAGATCTTGGGCACAGTAAGTATGATCTGATTATTCAAGTCTCGGATACGGGAATTGGGATTCCCGATGGCATTAAAGAGACGTTATTTCAAGATTTCTTCCAAGTTGATGGCAGTAAAAGTCGGGGGCAAGATGGTGCAGGCCTTGGTCTGAGTATCGTCAAAAATATTGTTTCCCTCTTAGGAGCTAAGGTTGGGATTGAGAGTAAGCTGGGGCAAGGCAGTATGTTCTGGTTCCAGTTAGAGGTTGAGTCTATTGTCAAATCGAATACGGCACAGGACATCCCTGTAAGCTCAACTGTAGAATCGCCGGCTGCAAACCAACCTGTTTCTGGCCACAAGTTAGAGATTCTTTTGGTGGAAGAAGACACCCCGGAGGGATCCCTTGCTTATAACCTGTTGGAACGTCACGGGAGTCAAGTTGAGAGTGTTAGCAATGTTGCCATTGCAGCGGATCGCGTTGCTCATAAAAGCTATGATGCAATTTTGGTCTCGCTTCCTGAGAATAACGATTTGTATGGTGATTTTTCTCCATCGCTGATTAAAGCTGCGATGCACGGGCGTATCCCCATTCCTATTTTAGGGATTTCTCGTGAAGATGTTCCGGGCATGGATTTGTCAAATTTTGATCATATTGTCTCAACACCATTGACGTCGACTAAGTTGAATACGGCACTCCAAGATGTGATTCGGTCAATCCAGACACACTGAGATTACACCAGGCTTTCATCGTCAAGACTGTAATCTTTTCTGAACTTCGTATTTTGGTAGGTTTCTTCTTGGCCTATATGCTTCATTCGCTTGCTGAAATATTGCAAAGCTTCAACGCTAATGATCAGGATGGATAACGTGAGAAGATCCTCGGATTTTACAAGATCTGTTGCAATGACCAGCATTTGAGCCATGGATAATCCGACACCTAACACCCAAAAGACAGGATAGCTCTTTGTCCAGAAACAGAGCCTTGTTTTGTTGTACGATCGCTCACATCCCGTTAGTTCTGTTGCCTCCGTAAGCTGTTCTTCGATAGCCGTTAAGGCGTGTGATTGGGGATCATAGAGTCTTTTTAGTTGTTTTGCTTGTAATCCGGAAAGTGTATCTTGTTCAAG
Organism: Candidatus Paracaedibacteraceae bacterium; assembly: GCA_019636035.1. GTDB lineage: Bacteria > Pseudomonadota > Alphaproteobacteria > Paracaedibacterales > Paracaedibacteraceae > Paracaedibacter. The sequence continues at coordinate 124,756 of JAHBYI010000001.1, read as the reverse complement.
ACCCAATGTTGATAAGGTTCCGTCTGTGCATTTTCTCAAAGCTTTGGTCCGAGCGTATTCTTTCTCTCTTTTCCGTTGTTCATGCATTTTCATTAATTTTTTTTCTCGGGTGGTTAACCGTTCTGTGCTGAAATCATGGATGGTTTCACACGTTTCTGAGATGACTTGTAATATACCAATCCACGTTAATAATTTCTCTCGGGTTGTTTTGTCATATTTACCGAGGGCAGCAAGCGGAATCATCGATCGTCGAACATAGTCTGAGAGAGCCGTCATTGTCCATGATGTATTGGCTGCAACTGTCCAGAAAATCCGTGTGACAACTTTGAATTCAGTGCCGCAGCAGGTTTTACAGCTTGGTTCAGAAGGGCAGCAACAACAATAACTTGACCCATCATCTGCTGATGAGGGGCGATGCAGCGTGCGTCGTTGATTTTTTCTCAGATCAGTCAACAGTTCCGGCAGTGTGTGGTAAACTTGTATTTGTTGAGCGGAGGCCAAGTCATCTTCTATTTGCTCTTCGATATCAGAGGCAAAAAGTAAATTGATTAGGATTATTAATTTGATAAGCATAGTTATCCCCCTTCTTTATTCTAGTTTAGACTTAAGCAGAAAATGGAATCAAGGGGAGGGGAGAAAGTGCTAACGCGATTATTGTTCGTTGTAGTGGTGTGGCTAAAGTTTATCCACTGATTGATTAAATCGCTAAATTAAAATATAGTGTTTGTATTAATGAATGCGGATGATCTTGCCATTACAGTTGCTATAAATATAACAGATTTAAGTAAAACCTATCCAGGGGCAACGTGCCCGGCTCTGGATAAGGTTTCTGCTGTCTTTGAAGCAAGAAAGATTCACAGTATCATCGGCTTAAGTGGTGCCGGTAAGAGTACGCTGATGCGTTGTCTTAATCTTCTCGAACGGCCTGACTCCGGACACCTAACAATCTTAGATAAAGATGTTTCGATGCTATCGTGTTTGGAGCAACGTCATTTGCTGTGTCAAGTGGGGACAATTTTTCAATCAGTTAATTTATTAGCGCGCTTAACAGCTCTCGGTAATGTTATGCTGCCTCAGCAGTGGCTGGGTGTGCCTGCTAAAACAGCTTGTTTGCGCGCGAAAGAATTGCTGGCACAAGTTGGCCTTACCGGTTTTGAGGATCGATATCCGGCACAGCTGAGTGGGGGGCAGAGACAACGTGTTGCGATTGCTCGGGCTCTTGCTAATGAGGCAAAGATTCTGTTGTGTGACGAATTCACTTCTGCTTTGGATCCTCAAACGTCATTGGACATTCTCGCTTTATTAAAAAATCTTAATCGTGATCTTGGTGTTACGATCATCCTTATTACACACGATATGACTGTGGTTCGTGAAATCAGCGATTTTGTCTATGTTATGGAGCATGGATCTTTTGTCGAGCAAGGAGAGTTGGAGCAAATTTTATTGCATCCTCAGCATCCGATGACCAAGAAACTTTTAGCAAGTTTATTTGAAAAAGAATTGCCTAATCACATTAAAGACAGCCTGAGTGAAACGCCTGTTGTCGGTGATGTTTTGATTCGTCTTTTGTTTTCAGGAAAATCATCTCAAGAGCCGGTTATTGCTGATCTCATCAAGGCTCATGGCATTGATTTGAGTATTCTTGCGGGGAATATGGATCATCTCAGGCAAAGCGTCTTTGGAACATTAGTTTTATCTGCTCCGTATGATCTTGGTTCTTTGGAAAAGATGATGACCCATTTTCATAAGCATGGTGTTGTCGCAGAAATCTTGGGGTATTTGCCAAAAGGAGAAAGCGCATGATTGATTTGGTTCTTTCATCGTTTTGGGAAACCCTTGGGATGGTTTTGGCTTCTGCCATAGTGAGCGTTGTTGCTGGCATTCCTTTGGCTGTTTATCTGTTTGTTAAGTCAAGTTATGGATTATCGCCCAGTCGACTAACTTATGGATTGCTCGGTTTTTTGGTAAACGGTGTACGGTCTATCCCTTATATTATTTTAATGGTTTTATTGATGCCAATGACACGTTTTTTGGTTGGCACAACGATTGGGATGTGGGCTGCGACGGTACCCTTGGCCATTGCCGGAACATTGATCTTGGCTCGGCTCTGCGAAGATGGTTTTCGACAAATGGATCGTGGTCTGATTGAATTCGGGGAGGCCTATGGCGCAAGCCACGGGCAGATTATTTGCCGTATTATCTTGCCGGAATCTTTGCCGATGATTATATCATCAATAACGACTGTTATTGTCAGCTTGGTTGGTTTTTCTGCCATGGCCGGTGCTGTTGGTGGTGGCGGTTTGGGTGATTTAGCAATTCGCTATGGCTATCAGCGTTATGAGTTAGAGTTGCTTGCTCTGATCGTTATTATTTTGGTTGTGATGGTACAAAGCATTCAAATGATTGGTGATAAACTGGTTAATGCAGTAAGAAAATAGGTGTATAATGAAAAAAATAGTTATCCTTTCGCTTCTTTTGATCTCTGAAAGTTTTTCTGCCTTTAAACTAGGCGTGACAGCGGGGCCTCATGCGATGATTGCCGCAAAGGTTGCAGAAGTTGCAAAGAAAGATGGACTTGATATTGACGTCATTGAGTTTAATGATTTTGTCTTGCCTAATATTGCCCTGAATCAGGGGGACTTGGATGCGAATAGCTATCAACATCAGCCATTTTTGGAAACACAAATTAAAGATCGTGGTTTTAAACTCGTGTCTGTCGGAAAAACGGTTTTGATGCCAATGGGGGGATATTCCGATAAAGTTAAGGATCTTGCAGCTTTAAAAGAGGGGGCTCTTGTTGGTATTCCCAATGACCCGACCAATGGGGGGCGTGCTTTGTTGCTTTTGGAAAAACAAGGTTTGCTGACGTTGAAGAAAAAAGATCTTCCTAGTATTTTAGATATCGCAACGAATCCTAAGAAATTGGCAATCAAAGAAATGGATGCGCCACAGCTGCCGCGATCTTTGGCAGATTTGGACTTGGCAATTATTAATACGGATTGGGTTGTACTTGCTAAAATGGATCCGAAAGCGGCTTTGTTTATGGAAGATAAGGCGTCACCTTATGCCAATATCATTGTTGTACGAGAGGCAACAAAGGATAATGATGATGTTAAGAAACTGGTCAAGGCTTATCAATCGGATGACATTAAGAAATATGTCGAGAAAACTTTTAACGGGGCAATTCTATTCGTTGGCTGATTTTTAAAAAAAGGATGTTGAATAGTGTGCATAAAAAGCGTTAGTATAGGCTTGTGCGAAATCACCCTTGAAAATTTGTTTTTGAAACTCTATATTAAGGGTGCATTTGTTTAAACTCACAGTTCAAGAGGATTGGTTCATGACAACTCAATTGAAACAAGATGATCCTAAGGATACCCCTCTTGGCGCAATGCCCACCCCTTCCTGTTCCCAACAGGATTTTTTTTTGTCAAAAATCATGAATAAAACGATCTCAAAAAAGAAACCAATTCCATCAACCGTTTGGTTGATCGGCATGGTTATGTGTTTAATCAATATTTCGTACATCGTTATCTATAGCTTATCTGCGTTGTACCTTAATACATCTTTGGGCGTCGATATGCGCCTTATTGGAATTGTTGAGGGAAGTGCCGAAGCCTTATCCTTTGTTATGAAATTGTTTTCAGGCGTCATCAGTGACTATTTCAGAAGGCGCAGACCTATTATGTTGATCGGTTACTTTATGACTGTGATCAGCAAACCGATGATGGCGATCTCATCCAACTTTGTTAATGTTTTCGCAGCGCGGTTGTTTGAGCGCATTGGTAACGGGATTCAAGCAACACCACGCGATGCAATTGTCGGTGATGTGGCACCTGTTGAACAACGGGCGAGCAGTTTTGGGTTGATGCGATCTTTGGGAACAGCCGGATCCTTTTTAGGGGGAATCCTTGGTTTCCTTGCTATGTGGTATACGGCTGATAATTTCCAGCAAGTTTTTTGGATTGCTTCTGTTCCTGCTTTTATCGCTTTTGTTCTGTTGGCTGTTTATATTAAGGAGCCTAAATCTCATGTGGACAATGATGGTAAGGTTGTTAAGATCAAGGCAAGCCGTCGTCCGATTAAATTTGAAGATTTAAAGAATCTGGGCTCAAAATATTGGACTTTAATGTTTATTGTCCTTATTTTTATGGCTGCTCGTTTTAGTGAAACATTGATGGTTCTTTACTCTCATAAGACTTTTGCTTTTGATAAAACCTATGCGCCCCTGATTATGAGTATGTATAACTTAACGTATAGTGCTTCGTCTTATCCTAGTGGTTTGATGGCGGACAAATATGGGCGCAAATCCGTTATGATGTTTGGTGTCTTTGCCTTGGTTCTTTCTGACTTCTTTATGTTCTCGGCGACGAATCTGACGACATTTTTTGTTGGGGTTGTGTTGTGGGGAATTCAGTTAGGTATTGTTCACAATATGTTTGTGTCCTTGATTACGGACTATGTTCATGAAGACGTGCGTGGAACAGCTATTGGTACGTACTACCTGATTGCAGCTGTCGGATCCTTTGCTGCGGGTGCCGGTGGCGGATTTATCTCCCATCATTTTGGCATACAGACGATCTTTTTGGGAAGTTTGGTGGTTGGTTCCATGGCTTTGGTTGCAATCTTCATGTTGTTGCCCTCGAAAAAATCTCAGGCTGTTTGCCCTTGATTTAAAAGCTACCTTGAAAAAATGGGTGGTATTTTATCGTGAAACACAGTAAAACTTGTTATAAGTAATTAATTTTTTTCTTTTGTGGAGACTTTGAGAATGACTGCCCCACTTATGCCAAAAGCAACTGCGATTTGGTTGGTCGAAAATACGGCATTAACGTTTGAGCAAATTTCTGATTTTTGTCAGCTGCATATTCTTGAGATTCAAGCCATTGCTGACGGTGAATCAGGTGGCAGTATGATTGGTCTTGACCCGATTACGGCCGGTCAACTATCTGACGAAGAAATCAAACGGTGTGAGGCTGACTCTTTATCCCGTCTGATCATGAACCCGATTATAACGGCTGATTCTGTTCTTGGGAAAAAGACGCGTAAGTATACGCCTGTGTCAAAGCGACAAGATCGCCCTGATGCGATTGCTTGGTTGATCAAATTCCATCCTGAGTTAACGGATGTTGTGATTGCACGTTTGTTGGGAACAACAAAAAACATGATTAATTCTGTTCGTGGGAAAACCCATTGGAACAGCCAGAATATTAAACCACGTAGTCCTGTTCATCTCGGATTATGCCGTCAAGTTGAGCTTGATGCAGCAATAGCAAGTGCACAGGCTGAACTTGCAAAAACTGGCATTATGCCACAACCTGTCGAAATAGATGGGCAATAACAATCGCTTGTCCCTCTCGATTCATCTTTGGTAGCGGCATCGCCTGAAAATGGCTGATGCCTAAAATAACAATAAGGAATATTGCATGATAATTAATCCCTTGAATGTGTCTGGTAAAGAGGTCTACCCCTTGGTCGAAGGCGGTAAGGGAATTGCTGTTTCAACAGGGCAGAGTGCGGGGGCTTGGGCTGCTGCTGGCGGTATTGGAACGTTTTCAGCGGTTAATGCGGATGCTTTTGATGAAAAGGGAGATTTAATTCCTGTTATTTATCATGGTCGTACGCGTCGGGAACGTCATCATGAGTTGATTAACTATGCAATCAAGGGTGGAATTACTCAGGCTAAGATTGCTCATGAAATGTCCAATGGCAATGGTCGTATTCACATGAATGTTTTGTGGGAAATGGGGGCGGTTGAGCCTATCCTGCATGGTGTCTTGTCGCAGGTCAAGGGGCTTGTGCATGGGGTAACTTGTGGTGCCGGTATGCCCTATAAACTCGCTGAAATTTGTTCCCACTATAAAGTTTTTTATTATCCGATTGTCTCGTCAGCTCGGGCGTTTTCTATTTTGTGGAAGCGCGCTTATGGCAAGTTTACAGATTTCTTAGGGGGGATCGTTTATGAAGATCCTTGGTTGGCCGGGGGGCACAATGGCCTTTCTAATACCGAAGATCCCCAGAAACCGGAAGCACCCTATGACCGCGTAAAAGAATTGCGTCGTGTTATGAATGATGTTGGGTTGGCTGCAACACCAATTATTATGGCCGGCGGTGTTTGGTGGTTGAGTGAATGGCAAAATTGGATTGATAATCCGGAAATTGGCCCTATTGCTTTCCAATTTGGAACACGTCCGCTTTTGACGCAAGAAAGCACGATTTCAGAGGGGTGGAAAAAGAAATTACTGACCCTTAAAGAAGGGGATATTTACCTGAACCGCTTTAGTCCGACAGGGTTTTATTCATCAGCGGTTGAAAATGAATTTTTACGCGGTTTGATCGGACGTTCTCAGCGTCAAGTGCCGTTTACAACCGAGGCCTTTGGTGATCATACCGAAGAACTTGCAATTGGGGCGCGTGGTCGTATCGTTTTTGTGACACCTCATGATAAGGAAAATGCACAAACTTGGATGGCTCAGGGATATACGCAGGCGATGCGAACACCGGATTCAACTTTGGTTTTTGTCACAGCCGCAGATGAAAATCAAATCGTCAAAGACCAAATTGATTGCATGGGATGTTTGTCCGCGTGTAACTTTAGTAATTGGGCGCAGAACGAAGCCGGAACAACAGGTAAAAAAGCTGACCCTCGCTCATTCTGTATTCAAAAGACGCTCCAAGATATCAGTCATGGCGGTAACCCTGAACGTAACTTGCTATTTTCCGGCCATCAAGCCTTTAGATTTGGTTCTGACTCTTTTTATGCAAATGGATTTGTGCCAACAGTAAAGCAATTAGTTGATCGGATTTTGACTGGATTTTAGATGAATATCCAAGCTTTTTCACCAGAGATATTGGAGCAAGCCTGTCATCTTCTTGCTGCTGGTGATGTCGTTGCTATTCCCACAGAAACGGTCTACGGTTTAGCCGCTGATGCCACGAATGATCAGGCTGTTGCTAAAATTTATGCGGTCAAAGAACGGCCGCAGTTTAACCCCCTGATTATCCATTGTCATAGTGCACAACAGGCTAAGCAATATGTTGATTTTGATGCACGTGCTGAACAATTAGCCCATGAGTTTTGGCCGGGGCCGATTACGTTTGTTCTTAATCGGCGTCAAGATTCAGACATTTCATTCTTGGCTAGTAGTGGACTCGATACTCTTGCTGTGCGGATACCGGCACACCCGATGGCGCAAGCCTTAATTAAAGCGTATTCGAAACCCTTAGCTGCCCCTAGTGCAAATCTATCGCAAACAATTTCTCCGACATCAGCTGTGGATGTTCGTGCCTCATTGGGGAGCCGTGTTCCCTTAATTATTGACGGAGGAAACACGCGGGTGGGGGTGGAATCAACAATCATTGATTTAACCGAAAATGTTCCTGTTGTCTTAAGGCCGGGCGGGGTATCCTTAGAACGGATTCAAGAGGTTATCGGAACCGTTACCCTTGGGGGGCATGGAGCCATAAAAGCACCGGGCATGATGGAACGTCACTATGCACCATCCGTTAAAATGCGCTTGAATGTCTTGGCACCATTGCCGGGTGAGAAATATCTTGGGTTTGGTGACATGGTTTGTGACCTTAACTTAAGTTCGTCTGGCAATCTTGAAGAAGCTGCGGCTCATTTATTTCGAATGATCCGAGAATTAGACCAATCAGGAACCGTAGCAATTGCTGTTGCACCAATCCCGAATCATGGCTTAGGATTAGCAATCAACGATAGATTACAGCGCGCTGCATCATAAAAGACGCGAAGAAGGAAATAAAATTATGACGACAACCATATCCATTCGGGGTGCTCGTGAACATAATCTTAAAAATATAAATGTTGATATCCCACGTGATAAACTTGTGGTTATCACAGGGTTAAGCGGGTCGGGTAAGTCATCTTTGGCCTTTGATACTTTGTATGCCGAAGGGCAGCGTCGCTATGTGGAAAGTTTGTCTGCTTATGCCAGGCAGTTTTTGCAGTTAATGCAGAAACCGGATGTGGATTCCATTGACGGGTTAAGTCCTGCGATTTCGATTGAACAAAAAACAACATCAAAGAACCCGCGTTCAACTGTTGGAACTGTCACTGAACTGTATGACTATTTACGGTTGTTGTTTGCGCGCATCGGCGTACCCTATTCCCCGGCAACAGGTTTACCCATCGAAGCCCAAACTGTCAGCCAGATGGTTGATCGCATTGTGGCTTTACCGGAAAAGACACGGCTATTATTGCTTGCGCCGATTGTGCGTGGCCGTAAAGGGGAATATAAAAAGGAAATTCTAGATCTTCGCAAAAAGGGATATCAGCGTATTCGCATTGATGGCACGGTCTATGATATCGACGATGCCCCTGACCTTAATAAAAAGATTAAACATGACATTGATGTTGTGGTGGATCGTATTGTTGTCAATCCTGAGGTTGCAACGCGCCTGGCTGATTCTCTCGAGACAGCGTTATCTTTGAGTGATGGTTTGGTCTATGTGGAGAATGCTGATACCAAAGAATCATTTACGCTGTCGTCTAAGTTTGCTTGTCCTGTGTCTGGTTTTACCTTGGATGAGATTGAGCCACGCCTCTTTTCCTTTAACTCACCGCATGGGGCTTGCCCTACCTGTGATGGATTGGGGATTCAAATTAACTTTGATCCACGCTTGGTTGTGCCAGACCCATCCTTGAGTCTTCGTGATGGAGCAATTGTTCCATGGTCAACAGCTGATAATACCTCTAAACGGGCGGCTCATGTTTATGAGTGGTATTTCCAAACTCTTGCTGCGGTTTGTGAGCATTTTGGTGGTGATGTGGATATCCCTTTTGAAAAGCTAGGTTCCAACCTTCAGCATGCTTTGCTTTTTGGCACAGGAAACCAAGACATCACCGTTTTATATGACGATGGTTATCGTAAGTTTAAATCATCTAAACCGTTTGAGGGTGTGATTCCCAATCTGGATCGCCGTTGGAGGGAAACGGAAAGCGATTGGATGCGGGAGGAGCTCACAAAATATCAAACAACAACACCGTGTCAATCCTGTGATGGCTATCGTTTGAAACCGGAGGCACTCTGCGTTAAGATTGCTGAGAAATCGATTGGACAAGTGACTGAGATGTCGATTGAAGAGGCAGCGAGTTGGTTTGTAGGGCTTCAGCTGACGCAGAAACAACAAGATATCGCCTATCGAATCCTCAAGGAAATTAATAGTCGCTTGATGTTCCTTGTCAATGTCGGGCTGGATTACCTGACATTATCCCGTTCTAGTGGTACGTTATCGGGTGGGGAAAGTCAGCGGATTCGCTTGGCCTCACAAATTGGTTCCGGTTTGACGGGAGTTTTGTACGTTCTGGATGAACCGTCAATAGGTCTTCATCAGCGGGACAACGATAAACTTTTGGAAACGTTGAAGCATTTGCGTGACATTGGTAATACGGTTGTTGTGGTTGAGCATGACGAAGACGCAATCCGTCTGGCCGATCATGTCATTGACATGGGGCCGCGGGCAGGGGCTCATGGTGGGCGGATTATTGCCCAAGGAACGCCACAAGAGATTATGGACTCGCCTGACAGTATTACAGGGGCTTATTTGACTCATAAGAAACAAATTGCTCTGCCTACAAAACGTCGTACGGGTCACAAGGGGAAAAAACTAAAATTAAGGGGTGCTACGGTCAATAACCTGAAGGATGTAACTATTGAGATTCCGCTTGGCACGTTTACCTGTATTACAGGCGTTTCAGGGGGTGGTAAGTCATCACTGACTATTGAAACACTTTACAAAGCGTTGGCCAATAAATTAAATGGAAGCCGTGAAACGGGTGGGTTCTATAAAGAGTTGGCAGGAATTGAGCATTTAGACAAAGTCATCGATATCGATCAATCTCCTATTGGGCGTACACCGCGATCAAACCCGGCAACTTATATCGGATGCTTTACTTCTATCCGCGAATGGTTTTCAGGGCTGCCGGAAAGTAAAGCGCGAGGCTATGCACCGGGGCGTTTCTCCTTTAACGTCAAGGGCGGCCGGTGTGAAGCTTGTCAGGGCGATGGTGTGATTAAGATTGAGATGCACTTTTTGCCGGATGTTTATGTTCAGTGTGATCAGTGCCATGGTAAGCGATATAACCGAGAGACGCTTGAGATTCGCTTTAAAGATAAATCGATTGCTGATGTTTTAGACATGACGGTTGAAGAAGCAACCGATTTCTTTGATGCGCATCCGTCTGTGCGGAATAAGTTGGAGACTTTGCAGCGGGTTGGTCTGGGTTATATTCATGTGGGACAACAGGCAACAACCCTGTCGGGTGGTGAGGCTCAGCGGGTGAAATTAGCCAAAGAGCTATCCAAGCGAGCGACAGGAAAAACCATCTATATTTTGGATGAACCAACAACAGGGTTGCATTTTGAAGACATTGCAAAATTACTGGAAGTTCTGCATACTTTGGTCGATCAAGGGAATACAGTCATCGTGATTGAACATAACCTAGAGGTTATCAAAACCGCTGACTATATTATCGACATGGGACCCGAAGGTGGACACAAAGGTGGCCGGGTTGTGGCGTGCGGAACGCCGGAAGACATTGCCAAGGTTAAGGGCAGCTATACGGGGCAGTATTTGAAAGATTATTTAGCCCAGTAGCTACCTATTCCTTGACGCTGTAGGTCATGGTTACAACAATCTTGACAACTTTGTTGATTGACGATGTATCATAAGTTCCGTAGTCCGAAATATCGCTGGAATTGGGGGCTGTGACCTGGAAGACGCCTTGTCGTGCATTAAGGAGGCGCCCGATTTTATTCCCGCTGTTGATCGCAAATTGATCGGCACGTTCTTTTGCACTTTTGCTGGCTTCGGCTAAAAGGCTAACCTTGAGGGCATCCAATTTATCGCTGGGGTAATAAAAACGAACGGAGCCTGCACTGACATCATGACCCTTAAGGTTGAGATCATTGATTTTAGCAGGAAGGTCAGAGAGCTTTTGAACATCGGCGGAAACGACCTCAACATCTTGTGATAATTCATAACGTTCAATGTCGTTTGTCATATATTGACCATCCGGGCTTTTTTTATAAATAGCCTGACGGTGAATTGTTTTCCAAGAAATGGTATTTTCAGCGTAGCCTTCTTTCTTTAAGAGCTCAATCACTGTTTGTTTTTGATCATCGATGGCTTTATAAGCATCAACAGCACTAGCATTGGCTGCATTAATCGTGCCTGACCAGATTCCACTCTCAGAGACAATCGCTTTTTCAGCATACCCTTTGACTTGAATATAATTTTGCGATTCTTTGATTGTGACATAGGTTTTTGTTGCAAGAATCGTGCACGCAACAAGAGCTATACCAAGGGCAATACCCAATCCTGTTTGTGATAAAAGTCCCGATGATTTTGTTTGTTCTGACATGTATTGGGTGTTCCAAATATTATGTGTTATGTAAATTATTCTAAAATTATTGATAGGAAAAGAAAAGGGGGAAATAAGATGTAAAACTCTCCTTGAAAAAATCCTTAAGCAGCAGGATTGCTCACAGCAAAGGATGGATGTGTGTTTAGAAAAGGGAAAGTAACTGAGATTGGGAGAAGGGTCAATCCAGTAAAACGACCAAAACCACTCTGGAGATAGATGGTTATAATTTTTTTATTTTGGTCTTGTTAGGTCATATTATTGGAAGTATTGTTATTCAGGAGGGACTGATCTCTCCATAATAAATCTACTTCAAGAAAAAACGAAATCGGATTATCGGACTGGGTGAGTGAAATTTTAACAACGTTAAATCTTTGCAACAGATACTATATAGGGAGAGGTCAAGCGATTTTTAGGGATTCTAATCCCGCATTTTTCCAATATCCATGAAACTTTTGAAATACCCGATAAAATGCGTCTTAATAGAGGGTTTAACCTATGAGATGAAAATGATCCTGAATTCACGACATTCAAATTCATCGACATAAAATAGTCACAATGTTCAAGTTCAAGAGTAGCTGATTGGTGCGCATCAATCATGTTTTTTTTCGTAAGAGGCACATGTACGTCATAGACTTCTTTATCCACAAATTTCTGAATAAAGCCGATAATGCTTGGGATATTCGGTATTAAAGTTAACAGCAAGCCACCAGGTTTCACAAAAGCTGAACAAGATTTTAGGCAATGGGCAGTATCTTCAAAATGTTCAACAACGCCAAATGATACAACCAAATCAAATTTTTCTAGAAGTTCTGTTGGAGGGGAAAAAAGATTCTCGCAATAAATTTTCCCTGGGACATGATAATATTTCAACAGATTACGGCTTTTTTCGCTGCCCACCTTAGAATAATCCAATCCATAAACATCAGCATTAAAGTACCGATGAAAGTAAATGGGCCAAATAGAATTTGCGCAGCCAATTTCTAAAACACTAAATTCTTTTCGACCGTTAATAAGTTTTTGAAAATATTCATGCAGCTGTAAGTTTACATAGTTGTCTAGGCTGTGATCATTCGGATCAAATAACTGGGGAAAGTCCGTCTGTGACCAATTATGATCCCAATAATCGTTGCCGGCTTTATCGTTTTGTGTCATGACTTTAGGATCCATATATTGTAGCGTATACTGATGAGTTTTCAGAATTAGTTTCGTATACTAATTTTTCTTTCAATGATAGAACATTGCGTTTCATACAACTTAAAGCATGATGATCAAGCATTAACTTCAAGGATTCACAGATGGTATCAATATTATCAGATTGAAATGTACTACCAATTTCACATTCTTCAATATATTGACGCATAAGAGGGATATCTTCAGAAAAAATTGGAATACCACCCGCTATATATTCAAACAATTTATTTGGAAGAGCAGATCGCATGCTTTTTGAATTCACAGAGCATGAGAATATCCCAAAATCGGCTCCTTGGCATGCAGATGGAATAAAATCATGTGGTATGGGGGGAAGAAAAAATACTCTCTCAGAAATATTTTCTGTTTCACAAATGTTTTTTAATATATTTAAATAACTTGCATCTATAGTTCCTTGAAAAACTAAGGATAAATTTGGAATTTTTTTTATTGCTTTTATGAGTTGAGCAATATTTCTATACGGTGCCATTTGCCCTACGTAATATCCAACAACTTGCTCTTTAGGAATATTAAGGTTTAACTTTAAATTATAACTCTGAAGCTTTGGAGGTGTTGGACAGTTTTTCACAATAAAAATCTCTCGTTCTTTTCTTGCCCCCTTCTTAAGCTCATCTGCAATAACTTTATTAACCGTAATAACAAAATTACTTTTTTTTACAATAAGATTTTCTATCAATTTAAGAATTTTTATTTGAAATAAATTTTGTTTTTTTGCATCTACATTAGAAGTTTCTGACTTCCATTCATGCAAATCACTGATTAATACTTTACCAGTTAGGTTGGATGCTAATAATCCCATAAAAGCTGTATTTACGTCATGGCAATGAATAAATTTACTTTTACAAAAAACTAAATACATCACCATTAAAAAATCAAACATACATGGAAAATGTGAAAAAGACCCGCTTAATCCTACTCTTTTAATTTGCACATTACTGTCTAAACCTGAAAACTCAAATTCTTTATCTTCTTGTGCATCGTAAGGTTTGATTAGGGTAACAGGAAGCCCTAATAGCTTAATTTGATTTGCGCATTTTTTTATTCGACCATCAAAAGAAATTGCAACATGCGAAACACAAACAACACTTTTTTCATATTTATTGAATTTTTTTTGGTTGTTTTTTTTGCAATACAAATATCCCACAGATAAAACAAAAAGAAATAATCCTGTTATCCAATAAACAAATTTAAAAGGAAGCTTAGCATAGCGAATCATCTCTTTAACAAAATTTTTCATTTTGTACCCACCTATTAAATATAAATTCAGAAAAGTTTTTTGAAGAATTTGTTATATTAGTGGACCAATCTTTTTCTGGTGTTGCAAAACCTATTTTATCTTTTCTATTTAAAATATCATCAATATTTATATCTATCATTGATTCCCTTAATATCCATTTTGTTTTATTATTTCTAAATCTTTGGTTCACTTGCAGTGATAAAATAAATTCTACCAAACGATAGTCTAAAAACGGCAGTCTTGACTCTATAGAAAAAGCCATACTATTGCGATCTTCAAACCTGAGTAAGCTTTGAAAGTTGTTGGATAAATAATACAAACAAATATCTGTAATAGATTTTAAAGATGGTAATTTTTGATCTGTTTTTCTGTTTGTTAATAATAATATAGATTCGTATGCATTAAAAAATCTTTGTTGAAAACCTAGCAATACAGTATTTTTAAAACTTTGGTTATTGAATTTTGATTGCCATTTAAAAAATGATATTAAATCTTTAAATTGTAATTTTTTTGCATAATCAAAAATAATGCTATTTAGCATACCTGGGTAACCTAACAAAGATTCATCTGCACCTTGACCATCAAGCAGAACTGTCACATTGTTCGACCTAGCACTTTGAAATGTTGTCCATTGAGCAAAAATACTGGTGCCAGGAAAAGGCAAATCTTGATGATGAAGAATTTGATCTAAATCTTTTAAAAATTGTTCAAATGAAGGGTGGTTTTTATGAGATGTTAGTTTTTTTGCTTTTATAAGCTCATCAATGTAGAAACTTTCATCAACTTTATCATTAGGAAATACCGCACTAAAGGTATTAATCTCCATATCTGGTTTTAATTTTCTTATTACAGAAACAATGGACGAGCTATCTAAGCCACCTGATAAACATGCACCTACAGCAACATCTGAACGAAGGCGTAAGTTTATAGAATCTTCAAATAATTCTATAAATTTTTCACATGCTTGATTGTCTGTTAGGTTCAAGTTAGATATCCGTTCGTTAAGATTATACCACTTTGATATATTAACAGTGCCGTTATCTAAGGTTACTAAATGACCAGGTAAGATTTGAAAAACTCTTTTATAAAGAGTTTCATGGCGATGATCGCAATAACCTTGGCTTTTATAAAATGATACCAGCTCTTGATTAAGGGTAGATTTCCATTCAGAAAAACCTTTAAACTGCTTAATCTCAGAAGCAAAAGCAATTTTGTCCCCCTGCTGATAATAATAGAGTGGCTTCACACCAAAACGATCTCTTGCTGCAAAAGCTTTTTTTTCTTTATCATCCCAGATAACAAAAGCAAACATACCATTAAATTTATGAAGACATTCTGTCCCCCAATGCAAATAGCTTTTAAGCAAAACTTCGGTGTCTGTTTGCGTTTTAAAGGTGTATCCAGCTTCTTTCAACTCTTCTCTAATCTCTAGATAATTATAGATCTCACCATTATATGTCACCCAATATCTGTTATCTTGAGTTGACATTGGTTGATGTCCATCTTCACTTAAATCGACAATTGCAAGTCGCCTATGAGCTAGGATGACTGGTCCAATAGGCGAGGCAAACTCATTCCACCCACGACCATCTGGTCCACGATGAGCAACACTGTCTATGACTGATTCAGGTAGGTTTTCAAAACCTAGAGAAAAGAAAATTCCACACATGATTATTTCCTAAAAAATCTTTTTCTCATACCTAAAATGAAAAATTGATCAATAAAGTAAATGATAAATAGAAATAAGATTTTTAATTTCAGCGCAAATATTGTGTTTTTTTTATTTGAATGCAGAATTTTATCAAAGATTTGCCTCAATGAGATGACATTTTTATTAAGAACAGCATAGTTCCTAACAAATCTTTCTCCATTTAAACGAATTTCCTCTTTGAATGAAATTTTTTCTATTATTTCACATGCAATTTCTTTAGGAGTCTTCGTTGATAATAATATACTATTTTTTTCATTAAATATGCCTTCGTAATTTTTATGATTTGGCAAAATATTAATACATTTCTGACTCATACCCTCTAATGAGGATTGTGGTATACCATCTGAAGAAGGTAGAGCAATAACAAAGTCAGAATATTTGTATAGAGGAATTAGTTCTCGAGGAGATGAAACACCTGGTACAAAAATGATTTTTCCTTCTAATTCAGGATTGTTACTTATATAATCCTCTAGATATCTTTTATAAGATATATTTGAAAAAAAATCTAAAATTGTCAGTGTTGCAAAAATACCCTTGTTATTAAGGCATCCTATAACGTCAATTATTTTATCTATATTATAAAAAGAATTTAAAGGACGAAGTGATAAGAAAGAAAATTCATTTTTTTTGTGAGTTGAAGAATCAAAAAATTCATCTTCAATTCCAAAAATACAGCTAATTGTTTTTTTTGAATTGTTGCATAACGTAACTACTCTTTGTTGAATATAGGGTGATTTTGCAATGATTAAGTCAGCTCTTTTTAGAGCTAGGGTAATTAAACATTTTTGATACCAAGGAATATAGTTTTGTTGTTCAAACAAAACATCTCCCCCCATGACGATCACAACAATTGGTTTTTTTACAAAAAAAGCAGCAATCCAACCTATATAGTTAGCAGCATAGTGGATATGAATCATGTCATAATATTCTGTTCTAAAAATATTAATAGCTTTTATTATGTTTTTTATGAAATAGAAAGGTCTTATCCATATAGGTTTTTCAAACCAATCATCAAAAGGGCAGAAAACCTCTATTTCAGAATCCTTTACCCATTGATCACTTAGAATTTTATTGGAAATGCCTGTGCGTAAAAATGCTTTTGCACGACCAAGTATATGGGGACTAGCAGCATTACCAATGGTAAGTATTTTCATTGACACATTCTTTTTATTTCAGTCAAAAGTCGCTTGATAAAAAAATCTTTATCCACATATTTTCGTCCATATTCCAGCGTCTCTTTTTTCCAGAACTCAAAAGATTCTTCTCTTATATTCATTATATTATTCATTGCATCAATAACATCTTCTTTGGTTTTTACATACATTCTGGGGCCTGGTGTTGTGTATTGTTTTATCATGATATCATCAGTTGTGGAATTAACCATTGGAACTCCAATGGAATAACCATCTCTACCAATGCCGGATATACCGGAATTTACATCACCAAAATCAGTAAATAATACAGCATTTTTAATTGATAAGTAACTCATCAAATCACTGTAATCCAAATGACTAACCCAAGTAATATATTTATACACATGACTATTTTTCGCCATTGCTTTAAATTGCTCAGCTTCTTCGCCATGATCCCCTATGTATATTTTTATAAATCCCTTTTCTAAGTTGCCTATTTGAGATTCTAATCCGTGTAGGAAAAAATGAGCAGACTTACAATTAGCTTTACTCGTATCAGAAAAATTAAGTCTAGATAAAAATAGGAATGTTTTCTGGAAACTACTTGAAATATCATTTAATTCTATGCTTAAATTCGTATTAATGATTTTTTTATTTCTCGCTAGATCCTCTCCAAGAGCCATATAGATAACTTTATCTAGCATACCTAAAGATTGAGTAACAGCTAAACCTGGAGGAAACCAATCGAGGTATTTATCGACTCTTTGAAAACTACTGCGCGTTAACCACCCATAAAAATAGTGACGTAACGTTTCCAAAGGTGATTTTCTTAGTTCTTTTATACTAGGTAAGCCCCTATATTCTTTAGCTTTTGTGTGCAATTCATAACCAATATAAATAAATAACTTTGGTTTCTTTATTTTTCTAGAATAGATAAGAGCGTGCCACCCCCCTGTTATAATTACAAAATCATATTCTTTATTAATTTTATCAATTAATTTGCCACCAAATAGGGAAATATTTCTAATGGTTAATAAATCATCACTAATTAAGGTAACATGCGGATTGTTCTCTATATCATTTTTTTCTAAATATAGGTAAGGATTACCTCTAAGAGGGTCTTCGTCTGCCTGAATTCTGTAAAGATTTACATCCTGATTATGTTCTTTTAACCAAGAATAAACCCTAACGCCAATATTATCAGCGTTACCTAAGCAAAGTATTTTCATTTTTTCATGCCTATAACTTCATAGACACCCACATCTCCAAAGTATTCCTTTTGGAAAAAAACTTCTTTATTGCTTGAGTTACCTAATAGTCCTTCACCATCCCATTGAATATCTTGTAAGCCTAAATTTTCTGCTTCCTTAACTAATTGATCAGGTTCAATAATAAGATTGCTGGGAGATACAATATCAAGGCCATTATTATAGTTAT
This sequence comes from Candidatus Paracaedibacteraceae bacterium, assembly GCA_019636035.1. GTDB lineage: Bacteria > Pseudomonadota > Alphaproteobacteria > Paracaedibacterales > Paracaedibacteraceae > Paracaedibacter. The sequence goes on along the minus strand of JAHBYI010000001.1, from coordinate 106,640 downwards.
ATGTGTCACGCCACGCATTTGCAGCAATGAGTTGAGGATCATAATCTGAAGTTTTATTATGGGCTGTGTACCATAGGTGTTTATACCACCCCAGGCCATTAGCATTCACATAGAGCTTCCCTCCTGGTTTCAAGACACGTACAAGTTCTGATAGTGATTTCTTCCAAGGCGTTAGGAAAATAACGCCATAACAAAAAACTGCATCGAAAGATTCATTTTCATAGGGTAAATTATCAATGAAAGCTTGGCGAGTGTGGATATTATTAATCTTATTTTCTACAGCTATCTTGTGTAGAAACTCAACCCTTTCAACATCAGCATCACATGAAAAAACTTCCTTATTAAGCTGAGAAAGTGCTAGAGACCACTGCCCAAAACCGCATCCTGCATCCAAAACATGTTCAAAGTCTAAAAAGCCATATTGTTTGAGGCGATCTACATAATCACTAATACCATTTTTAAAAATTCGTTGAACAAAAGCATGATTGTTAGGTGTGAGTTGGTTTTTTTTCAGTGTGTTTAATATGTAATTTTTCATGGTATTTTTTCCTGTTCTTTTCATATTTTAAAGCTTATTACTACGATCTAATCTTGCCTAGACTCGAAATTATACTCCTTTTCCTATTCAAAAATTCCAGTAGTTCGATAAATATGTTTCTAATCCCAAAACCAGAATATGAAGAAAGATTTTGAGAATAATTTTGCTGCTTAACAGTCTCATAAAAAGCAAATGATGGACTATTTAGGTAAATATGGATTGGATGAAAATTAAAAACTTTTAATCCCGGATTTTGTATGTTGGTGATAAAGGATGACGAAATTTTTGGTTTTAATAATTCGTAATCATCTGCCCAATAAACTGGGACACGTTTTAAGATTCCGTTAGGAGTTAAATGATTTATTGGTTGTATATGGTCAATTTCTGGAAGAAAAATACTGCTGTCAATATTTATATTTGTCAGTTTTTGAAGGTCTGCAAGTAAAGTTCCATATTGAAAAAAACCATGCGTTCTAAAAATTTTTGCCTCAGGAATAATTCCCATTAAATAATCGACAATTTCTGTAATAGATTTTCCTTGAGAACTATTTGGAAGAAAATTTGGATGGATACCTAACTCAAAATCTTTAGGAGATTTTCTGAGTTCGTTCCATATTGATGAAGAATGAGTAACAAACCAGGTAGAGGGGATATTATATTTACTTAAAAGTCCGATAACATCCTCTAAAATATAGTCAGGAGCCCAGTCCACATCTAGAGACACGCTAACCATCTGATTTTCTAGCATAGTTTAGCCAACCCCATCCCGCCTAGTCCATTTTTGTTACCTGAATATAACAAGTATAATTCACTATTATGTATAAAGGCATGAGGGTATGCCATAGATTCTGAATCCCAATTTTCTGGCCCTAGCTCAAGCCCTTTTGGATTTTCTAATCTTTGCCAGCAATTTAAATCGCTTGAGAATGCTACGCCTATTTGATAGTGAGCAGGAGGTTCAACGTAACTAAAAAACATTAAATACCCATTCTTCCACTCTACAACTGATGGAGCTGCTATATTGTTTTCGCCTTGCCTCAACTCCAATATGGGATCAAGCTCAAAATTCCATGCCAGTCCATCTATTGACCATGCATACTTGATATCATAAAAAGACTTAACCAATGCACTATCCCAACCTTTACCCGATATATAAAACATATGATATTTATTATCTTTTTTTACAACACAAGGAGTTGATACCATCCAAGGATTTACTGCATTGCGTGCGATAATAGGATATGCATATTGTTTGGTAAATTTGGGGGCATCTATTGAACAGTTTGCTAGGCCAATACTCATGTAGTACAAGGGAGGCTGACCATTATTTCTGCCCGAATAATACATTCGCAGCTGGCCATTTTCCTCAACAAGAATATTGCCTGCATAGACCCCACTATCATCGAAGTACCCTGGATATCCTATTTCCAGTACAGGCTCTGCTGAAATTCTGAGAATATCTTGAGGGGATCGTACATCAATCTCAACGAAACCAACTTGAGCTTTCTGATTAGAGTCACGAGTGGAAAAATAAAATCTATATAAATCGCCATTTAACTTTAGTGCTGAGGGCATTGATGCATAATTCTGCATCCATTCATATTGCCCTTCTGGTTTGAATACCAATCCTAATTTTTTCCAGTTCATTATTTGGTCACCACTATTGTCCACTCCCATAAAGGGTAGTCATGATAAAGACTGACATATCGGCTAAAATTCTTTTTACAATAGTCAAAGAAAAACAGTGGATCTCCATAGCACAAATGATCATTTTTGAAATCAACGTAGGTTGATAGTAAGTTAAAGGAAAATCCCTTTTTTGAGTGATCATTTAAGTTATGTAACGTTTTTAAGATGTGCTGATGCCACAATTCATCACTTTCTGAAAAACGAACATTAAAGATTCCACTGGCAACGCTAAAATCAGCGACAGTTCGCAGATATGGCTCAAGGAATTTTTGTATCTCAGTTTTTGGGTATTTATCGGTAGGCATCGCATCCAGCATTTCTTGCGAAATATCGTAGGCGAAATAGGTCTTTAAGATTTTTTCACGAGAAGACAAATAATCCAGGATAGCCCCATAACCACTACCAAGATCATTAAAGGACTCTATATCCGATAGGTTAACGTTAGAAAGCAGTTTGTCGAAACGTAACAAGTGATCATGTGCATTTGGCCACCCAACACTTTTAGAGTCTATGCCATGCTGCTTCAAATTATCTGTGTATAATTGCCCGATTTGATCAATTGTTTTTTTTGTCATTGAAAAAACCTGTCGCTTGTTTTATTCAAAATAGTTGCTTTTGTTCCTGTGTAAACTTCAGCGTAATCTGTATTTTTAGTAATTAAGGCACCAGCTCCTATTAAGTTCTTTTTGGCAATTTTAACATCATCTGCAATAGTTGCATTTACACCAATAAAACATGAATCTTCGACTCTACAGTGCCCCGAAACAACAACATGAGAGGTAATAAAGCAATATTTTCCGATTGAAGAATGATGGCCAATATGATTACCGCTCCAAAGGATCGTCCCATCTCCAATTTCTACAAAAGGTTGTAAGTTATTGTTTTCAAAAATAAAAACATTTTCTCCAATTTTAGTATCTTTCCAATGTTGAGCCCGTGAGGATAAATAACTGAGGAGCTTATATCCTTTAAATTTTGCTTGAGACATAAATTCTGCCCGAACATCATTCATTTTTGCATATCCAATAGCAATGAACATCTCCGCTTCATAGGAAGCAATAAAGGATTCAATGCTTTCGAATGGATAGACGGGTAATCCTAAAAAAGTTGTGTCTTTAATCGTATCCTTACTGACCGTAAATGCTACAACCTCATAAGCACTATCCTTTGATAGCATAAAATGAACAACCTCAGCGAAGCTACCTGTTCCAAAAACAATGGCTTTTTTAGTTTTTTGCATGCTTCGCTACTTCATTAAAATTATACATATAGAATCCATCATACTCTTTTGATAATGATTCACGAGAAGTTGTTAATATGTCCAAATTTTTAAGAATTGTAACATAATTGTAACTTCGTTCCTGTGCGCCCCATTTTTTCTTGAATTGATAAACACCAGTTTGGGTTATCCAAGTTCCTCCCCAGTTCCAATTGGTATAGCCCATAATCATAGCATCTTTAAGAGCATAAGCGAGAATAGCTGCCATGGGTTGCGACTCTCTAAATTCGTGTTTAGTAACCGGTGTAAAATATTCTGCTGTTTTATTGTAGAAAAAAACAAGTAGGGCAGCAATTGGTTGGTTATTTAACTCAGCCGTATAGATTTTAAAATCTTGATCTGCGATGAAATGGTGAGGGATTTTTTGGAAAAAGTTATGAGTTTTCGCCTTTCCGCCGACCACTTGCATATTTTCATTGTGGATTTTTTCTAAAAAATCCAAGGCATCATAATTGCGAACTTTGACCTCAATTCCCAGTCGCTTTGCCTTATTAATATTACGGCGTGTAGAGCTTTCTATAAGAGATTCTATGTAGACATCAAAATCGTCAACAGAGGGTTTAAGTGGGGTTATTTGACTCACCCGTTGGTCAGTTACTTCAGGTGAGATATGAGCTATGTTGTCAAGGATAGGCGAAGAAACAAACGTCATCGATGCATAATCTAATGATTTTAGGTGATCTTTAAACAGTTTTATAACGTTAGGATTATTGATATCTCCAATCATTCCGCCATTACTTCCATAGTATGGGAGAGAATTAATTATTGGTCCTAAGGATCCTTGTTTAATCATAAGAGGAAGAGCTGCAATAATTGTATGATCAGAATTTTTAATTAGCACATAATGAGACTGGCAGTTTAATAAATCTTCCAGAAAATTTTTATACTTTATCGAATGATAGAGTAGAGAATCAGGTTGAGACTGTAGGAATGATTCATACTCGGAATAATATTCAGGAGTTAGGATTTCTATTTTCATGCGAATAGGTCTTTGTAAATTGTTTCTAGACTGATAAATGACCAGACAAAAAGTCGACGATTCTTTTGCCCCTCCAGATGGTCGTTTATATAGGACTCGGTGAAATTTCTGTCGAAAATTGAATCTCGTATTAAAGAGCTGTTGCTTAAGTTTTTCTTTACAAAATCAATGCTTTCCCCTTTGAACCAAGAAGCATCTGGCGATGAGAAACCTTGTTTGCGGTCATTAACAATTTGTTTGTCCAGATATTTAGCCAAAGTTTTACGTAAAATGAGTTTACCATTTTTATGAGCCTCCTTTTTACTGGCCAGATCATTTTCATTAACTATTTTTGTTTTTGCCGTTGACACCTTAAACTTGGCTGGTAGTTTCATGGTAAAATCTACTAAATCATTATCTAGAAATGGAACACGTGTCTCTAAACTGTGGGCCATACTCAGCTTGTCTTCAACGACCAAAAGACCATGCAAGAATGTTTTTGCTTCGAGGTACAGGCTATAGTTGAGACAATCCTCTGGTAAAAGAGTTTTTTTACGGATAGTTTGAAAAATATCTGAAAAAATGTCCCGAGTCCACACATGTTTAACATCTGCCCAAATTGGGGATAAAAGGTCAGCTATCTGACTATTCGGGATCAATCGTTGCCATTTAAGGTAATATTGATCGATAAAATTATCAAAGCTAATAGGCGTGTCGCTGGAGAAATATCGCCATGGATATCCCCCAAAAAGTTCATCTCCCCCACAACCAGAAAGTACAACTTTACCAAATTTACTAGCGAGTTTAGCTGCGTAATAATTAGGGTAACTTTGTCCGACGCGAGGTTCTTCAAGATGCCAGGTGTACCGGTCAAGGCATCGTTCCATATCGCCAGCTTTCAGAACCATTTCATAATGTTCAGTTTTTGCTAAATATGAAATGTATTCTGCTCTTGTTCGCTCATCAAATGACAGTTCTAAACCACTGGCTGATCTTAAATCAAAACCAACCGTAAAGGTTTTCATGTGTGGCATCAACTGACTAGCAATCATGGTGATGGCACCAGAATCAATACCGCCACTCAGATATGAATTAATTGGCACATCGCTAATCAATTGTCGCTGGACTGCTTGTTTAAAGAGACGATCTGTTTCTTCGATAGCTTCTACCTGAGAAATAGTCAAAGAACCGCAGAAATTAAAATCCCAGTACTGATGCTCTTTATATTTTCCATCCAGATTGATCGTAGCATAATATCCGGGCATTAACATTTTTACATCTTGGAACAAAGTCTTGTTCGTAAAAAAATTTTGAAATGTCAAATATTCAACAAGACCCTCTTTATCTAATTTGGGTTGATAAATTTTAGATGCTGTTATTGCCTTAATTTCTGAGGCAAATACAAAACTATCATTGGTTTGATGGTAATAAAGAGGCTTGATGCCATAGCGATCCCTAGCTAGAAATAATATTTTCTCCTGTTTATCCCAAATTGCAAAAGCAAACATACCATTGAATTTTGTAAGACAGCCGTTCCCCCATTCTGCATAAGAATTTAAAACAACCTCAGTGTCTGTATGGGAATGAAATTGGTATCCCAAAGCTTCTAATTGGATCCGAATTTCTTTAAAATTATAAATTTCTCCATTAAAGGTAATGGTAAATCGACCATCTTTTGTTTGCATGGGTTGGCGACCCGCAGGACTTAGGTCAATAATTGCCAAACGTCGGTGCCCCAAGCCGATATACTCATCAACATATTGACCGTCTCCATCCGGTCCCCGATGAGCAATTACATCCGTCATAGCCATTATTTGGCTATGCGAGACAGGCTGACGGTTATAATGAAGAATACCGGTTATACCACACATACTTAGATAACCTTTAATGCTTCGATAATATAATCAAAATCTTCTTTGACCATTTTGTTGTGAAGCGGAATGGCCATTGTATTTTCATCACAGGCTTTTGCACCAGGAAAATCATTGGGCTGAATTCCATATTTCTCTTTATAAAAAGTAAGCATGTGAACAGCGTGAGTTCCAGGGCGTGTTGCAATTCCTTTTTGTTGTAAAATATCCATGATCTCATTACGGGGCATTGGAGCTTTATCTGGATCCACATAACAGACATAGGCTTGCCATGCATGTTGAGTAATATCTTTAGATACGTGCTGGGGTTTTAGCCATTCAATAGTTTTCAGATTTTCCGTATAATACTCAGCCCAAACTTGCCTCTCTTGAATAAATTGATTCAATTTAGCAAGCTGAACGAGCCCCACAGCGGCTTGAAGATCTGTCATTCTATAGTTAAATCCAAGCATTTTAAAGTCTGGCAAGAGATAGGGTTTAGAGCTATTATGGCGTGCTTCTTCAGAAATCTCAGCTCCGTGGTTCCGCATAATATCTGCGAGTCTATACAGTTCTTGATCATTGGTTGTGACCATTCCACCTTCACCCGTTGTTATGGATTTTCTCGGATGGAATGAAAATGCTGCCATATCGCCAAGAGAACCCGCCATACGTCCTTTGTAGGAAGCACCGGCAGCACAGGCTGCATCTTCTAGAATTTTAACATGAGATGGAATCACCAGACGGATTGCATCAATATCTGCGCACAAGCCAAATAGATGTACAGGTATAATAGCCTTTGTTCGATTTGTAATTTTTGAGGCAATATCTTCAACTTTAATATTAAAAGTTTTTGTGTCGACATCGCAAAATACAGGAGTTGCCCCACAATATAACACCACATTGGCTGTCGCTACCCAGGTAAAAGCTGGAACTATAACTTCGTCTCCTGGGCCAATTCCCATAGCTGCTAGTGCTAAATGTAAACCCGTGGTACATGATGTTACTGCAAGGGCATGATTAACATTATGCAGTGTTGCAAATTCTTTTTCAAATTGAGAGACTTTTGGTCCTTGCGTTAGCCAGCCACTAAGCAAAGGCTCACGCACAGCTTGCCACTCTTCATCGGTCAATGAAGGGATAGCAATAGGGATTTTTCTTAGTTTTTTTGCTGTTTGCGTCATTATGCTACCTTTGCTCTTCGCATTTCAACTTGATCAATATGAGCTTTGCGCCACTCAATCAATTTTTTTAATCCATCTTTTAAAGATATGGATGCTTTAAAATCAATTTCTGCTTCAGCCTTTTTAGGACATCCAATCCGATTTTTAACAAATGTTAGCCCAGCTGGTTCATATTGGACTGATAAATCAGATCCTGTAATATCTAAAATCATTTCAGCAAGCTCTTTAATTGAAGTGCGGATACCTGTTCCTACATTGTAGAATTGATCAACGGTATCAGCTTTCATTGCACAAACGTTAGCCTTTGCACAATCTTCGACATAAATAAAGTCATAAGCTTGTGAACCGTCGCCATACAACGTAGGAGCAATTCCCTTATCTAGGTTATCGAGCATTTTCATAATTACTGCGATATATGCACCTCGATAATCTTGACGAGCACCATAAACATTCATGTAACGTAAGCCAACAAATGGTAATTTATAACGATGATGGTAGGCACGTGCCATAGCTTCACCAGCAATTTTTGTTGCACCATAAAAGTTGGTGTTATTGAATGGATGATCTTCATCCATAGGTTCACGAATCGCATCTCCGTAAACTGATGCAGATGATGAGTAAACTAAACGCTTGACTCCCTGATTGACGCATGCATCTAGGACGTTGAATGTACCTTCGATATTGACGTTAAAGGCAGAACGTGGAAAGTCATGGCATTGTAAGAGCCATAGGGCTGCAAAATGAAACACCCCATCCGCATCTTTAAAAGCCTCATTTAAAATATCTGTTTGGCAAATATCTCCGCCGATTTCAAAAATACGCGTGCGTGGATCTTTTAATGCAGACTCAATATTACCGTGGGTTCCACGGACAAAATTGTCATAAATGATGAGTTCTTTGATGTCTTCCTTTAATAAAGCATCGACAGTGTGAGAACCAATAAGGCCTGCGCCACCAACAACAACTATTTTTTTCCCTTTTAAGTTCATTCTAGTCCTCAATTAATTAAAGATATCGTCTTGATTAACATAATATTTTAGCTCAATCAGATTATTAGATGGATCTGAAACGAAAAAGCTAAAGTGCCAACCTTTTTTATTTTGATAACGTTCAAAAAGTTCCTCAAAGAAAGGAGCTTCAGCCTCTTTACAGAGCTGATAAATTGTATCAAAGTCATCTCGATTGGTGAAAATTATGCCATAGTGGCGAGGATACATTTTTACAGTTTCTGATATTCCCTTAGGATCATGATGTGTAACAACTTGATGCCCGAAAAAATTAAAGATAACGTAGTGTGGATATTCTCTGCCAACTGTTGCTCCAAAAGCTTTTGTATAAAACTCTTTAGATGCTGTTAGATCATGACTGGGAATAGCTAAATGAAAAATACTCATTATGACCTTGTAAGTTTTAAGATTGTTTGAACGACTTGATAAGCATCTTCATCGCTTACATACCCACTCATGGGTAAGCTCAAGACCTCACCCGCAAGTGCTTCACAAACCGGTAAGTTACTTGTTGTTGCTGTTGGGTAATGCTTATAAGCTGTTTGTTGATGCAGTGGCTTGACATAATAGATAACGCTTGGAATGCCAGATTCTTTTAGTGCGGCTATCAGTTGTTCTCTGTTAATATTTTTGGGGAGTCTAACCGTGTACTGCGCCCAAGCGGAGGTAACTCCATCAATCAACTTTGGAACTGTCACGATATCTTTTAAAGCTTCGTTATAAGCATCCGCCGTTTTTTGTCTATTAACTAATTCAGTAGGAAACACTTTTAGTTTTTCAATCAAGATTGCTGCTTGAATCGTATCAAGGCGACCGTTCATACCGATACGTACATTGTCGTATTTATCGGATCCTTGGCCATGCACCCGTAACGATTTTATAATGGCTGCAAGTTCATCATCATTTGTGAAAATTGCTCCACCATCGCCATAACATCCAAGCGGTTTTGCTGGAAAGAAGCTAGTAGTTGCGACATCACCTATACTACCAACTTTACGATCTTTGTACTCAGCACCAAAACTTTGAGCCCCATCAGCCATAACCCATAATTCGTGCGTATCTGCAATAGCTTGGATCGCATCATAATCAGCAGGTTGACCGAATAAGTCCACAGGGATGATTCCAACCGGATTGAGTCCCATCTTTTTGGCTGTTTGAATTCCTTGCTCTAAACTTTTGGGATCCATATTATAGGTATCTTCAAGTGAATCAATGAAAACAGGTGTTGCGCCAACCCAAGCAACGACTTCAGCTGTTGCTGCAAAGGTGAATGATGGAACGAAGACTGCATCTCCTGGTCCTACATTTTTCGCCATTAAAACAAGGCCAAGTGCGTCTGTTCCATTGGCACAACTAATGGTATGTTTCACGCCACAGAATTCAGAGAGTTGTTTCTCTAGTTCAAAGACTTCTGGCCCCATGATAAAGATCCCATGATCCAAAACTTTTTTAATAGCTGCATCAATAGCTGGGCGAATCAGGTTAAGTTGAGATTTAAGGTCAATAAATTGCATAGGTTGAATGGGTTTAGGCTGTTTTAATGGTGTTGTCATTTTTTATGATCTCTTTTAAATTGCCGTCGATTATTTCATAACGACGACCTTCTCTTGGACATGTTAAATCATCGCCAAGCTTTTCACCGGCATGGCTAACCCAACCAATTTGTTTTGCCGGGTTACCTACCATGACAGCATGAGGTTTAACATCTTTTGTCACAACAGCTCCAGCTCCAATTAAACTATATGCACCAAGACGATTGCCACAAACTATTGTTGCATTTGCTCCAATCGTTACACCGCGCTCAACATGAGTTAGGCGAAATTCATCTTTGCGTTCAATTTCTGCACGAGGATTATGAACATTAGTAAAAACACAAGATGGGCCACAAAAAACGCCATCTTCCAAGATAACACCTTTATAAAGGCTAACATTATTTTGGATTTTGCAGTTATTACCAACAGTTACATCTGGGCCAATCATAACGTTCTGACCAATGACGCAATCAGTTCCGATTTTGGTTCCTTTGATGATATGGGCAAAGTGCCAAATTTTTGTTCGCTCACCAATATCGCATCCACGATCAACAAGAGCTGTTTCATGGGTAAAATAGGGGAGGGTTTCTGAATTGATTTTAATGTTTGTAAATGTTGATAAAGATTGCTGAGCAGCGTCAAGAACTTGCAAAACTCTTAATCCTTCACGACCATCTGTACGAGGAGTTTTGTTTTCCTTAATGCAATCAATGAAATGTTGGCATTCGATCTTAAGTGGTTCGCTAACTTCTAGTGGGATATGAATTACGTCAGCTTTTTCCGGCTGGGGAAGTCCATCGATCCAGGTTACTTGATGTGGATATAATTTAAGTTTTTCTCCCCATGAAAGACCGTCATCAAAAACTGCCATGCCTTTGTTTCCGACAACAACAAGTTTTTGCTCTTTATAGGGATGAAGCCATGAAACGAAGATATGAGATTGAATGCCATTAGCAAAACTAAGATGAGTTGTCGTAACATCCTGAATTCTTGGGTTTAGATGACAGGTACCTGTTGCATAAACAGTTTCGGGTAGGCCACCTGTTAAAGCCAAAATCATCGAAATATCATGGGGGGCAAAACTCCAAAGAATATTTTCTTCGTTTCTGAATTTACCCAGATTAAGACGATTTGAATAGATATACTGTAATCGTCCCAGTGTACCTTTTTCAATGAGGTGTTTCAATTCTATAAAGGCCGGATGATATTGTAAGAGATGCCCAACCATTAATTTACGATTAACTTGATCAGCAAGATCACATAGCTGTTGAGCTTCATCAACTTTTAGAGACAAGGGTTTTTCGACAAACACATGTTTGCCAGCTTTGAGTGCTCTGGATGTTAGTGTGAAATGCTGAGCTGCTGGGGCTGCAATAACAATGCCGTCAATATCACTGTTTAGAACCTGATCTAAATTTTTTGATGGTACGTTATAAGCTTGAGATGTTTTTTCTGCAAGTTCTGCATTGGCATCACAAACAGAATCTAATACACCAAGTTCTGAAAAGTTCCTAACTAGGTTTTTTCCCCAATACCCACAGCCAATAACAGAGATCTTAATCGGACTATTATGCATTTCGTTTCTCCTTATTTCCTATTAAGTTCTGATAATTAGTAATCTGCTGAATCGTTCCCCCACCCATCATGATTATACGGTCACAATTTTGTAGGGTAGAGAGGCGGTGTGCAATCATAATAACAGTCCGTTCTTTGCTCAATTGGTTTATAGTTTGCATGAGTTTTGTTTCAGTTTCATTATCAAGAGCAGAAGTTGCCTCATCAAAAATTAAGACGTCTGGATTTCGGTAAAGGGCACGGGCGATGGCTATACGTTGACGTTCACCACCAGAAAGACGGATACCACGCTCTCCCACAACTGTTTGTAAACCGTCTGGTAATTTTTCAATAAACTTTGTAAGTTGCGCTGCATGAATGGCACGTGTTAGTTTTTCTTGGTCAATCGTGATTTCACCAAAAGCAATATTATTTTCAACGGTATCATCTAATAAATATAAAGCCTGAGGTACATACCCAATTTTTTTATGCCATTGGAGTGAATTGACGGGGAACTCATCATCAATCAAAACGGATCCCTTTTGTGGAATTAAGAGGCCAAGCAATACATCTACCGTTGTTGATTTCCCTGATCCTGTTTCCCCAACGATACCAATACATTCACCTTTTTCTATTTCAAATGAAATATTTTGTAACGCGTTTGTTTGTGTATTAAGGTATTTAAAACTTACCCCGTTAAATTTTATATTTTTGTTGAAATGGAAATTGGGTGTATCTTTATAGCTTTCTGACTGAGCAATAGTCGTATATTCGTGATGCACTCGTTCAATAGCCGGGATGGCAGATTTAAACTGGTTGAGTTGATTTATAATTCTATTTAATCCTGGCATTAGGCGAAACCCAACATAAAGATATCCCCCTAGGATTCCCATCATTTGTGATGAGTTATCATGTTCAAGGGCTAGGAACCCAATTGCAATCACGAATAATCCGACAAATAAAATTTCGATAATGACTCGTGGTAAAGCATTGATGGACGTCTGGATAGCTTGCGTTCGGGATCGTTTTAAAGCTTGAACGTCATAAGCCTTAATGAATGTATCTCGCTTCCCCAAGAGAATAATTTCTTTGAAGGCGTGAAAGAACTGCAATAGGGTCTGACTTCCCTTGATAGAAATCTCTTGCAGTCTTTTTCCAAATTGATAGAACTTAGGCAAAACAATTTTTGTCAGACCTAAGCTAATGAATGCCGCTAATGTAAAAATAATTAAGGCTAAAGACGGATTTATATAAACAATTAAGCTAATCAAAATGATAAAAATGATTGTCTCAGATAAAATACTTGCAAAAGCAATCATGCCAGAGCTAAATAAAACTTCCGTATCACCGGCAACCACTTGTACACCAAGAGATGAGTTTCGAGTCAAATAAAAACCGTAATCAGATTCGATATATTTATTCAGCAATTTACTCTTAAAAGAGTAACTCATACGTTGGATAGAAAAATTCTGGAAGAAAATCTCAATAGCAGCAAAAGTATTTTTGATCAGATAGATCATGCCCACAGCAATCGCAAAGTATAGAATAATACGACTGCTGCTTAGGTGAGGATCAAATCTCAACTTACTCAAATAGTGTGATCCAACTTCTGGCTGGTTCAGTACTTGCGCAAAAACAACAATTAGAGAGGCTGTTATAACTTCAAAAAATGAAGAAATAACAGCAAACACAGCAATCCATAGCACTTTAACCTTCTCTTGGCGGCTTAAGAGATCACGTAATTTCTTTAGAGCTGATAAAATTGAAGGGGATGACATAAAAATCTCAATGCTACCGCACTCTGGGTGAAAATCACTCAGAGATGCATAAAAAAACAAACAGATCGAAACTTAGGCAGCTTCAACCATATGTATTGGAAGAGCAACCTGAAGCTGCCGTCCCATAAAATCTATTAAAAGCTGGACTCTTTGTTGATCCGATATAGAATCAACAATCGCCGAATTATCTTTTAAAACTCCATCTACAATACGGACTTTAGATCCTTTTGTAAATACTGATAGCGCATCAATCGGCACAAAACCGTTATCCGTTTCTTGATCTTTTAAGTTCTGAATAATCTGAGATGGGATACTAATCGGTTTGTTATCATTAGTTAACAGATAACTTACCCCTCGTGTTCCATTAATACACCGCCATGGTGTCTCAGAATTATCAAAATTCACGAAAATATATCGTGGAAATAAAGGACTAGCAACTGTATCAACTCGCCTTGCATGACGTCGAATCTTTGAGAATTTTGGATAATAAACAGCGAAGCCCTGATTGATGAGTTCCTGAGCTGCTAACACCTCTTTTTGAGGTTGCGTATGAACAACAAACCATCGATTCATGGCCTCTAATCTCCTGTAGACCGCATAATATGTAAGAGCGGTATAGTAATTAGATGGTTACTAGAAATCTTTTTTTCAATCATTTTAAATGTTTTATAAGGATTATTAGTATCCGTAATCATGACAGCATCAAATTTTAGCAAATCATCCTCTGGTTTTATGATGGACAACCGGAGAGGGCTTCCTATCGAGACGAGCTGCATAATATCTGCAAGATCCCCGTGCCCAACTAATGCAACTGTATGCCATTCTTGCTGAATACACAAGGCCATTGCTTCTTCACATTGTTGACGCGCATCTCTGAAAAAAGATAGAGATCGTGAGAGATAATCTCGAACCATTAAACTCTTTTCTTGAAGACCAGAGGGTGTCACAAAATATTTAATTCGGCGTGGAGAAATTTGAGTCGCACGTACCCACCCCTTTGCAATAGATCTCTTAAGATATTGATTCATTAACCCAAGAGCAATATTGAATTCTCTGGCCAAGCCACGCTGAGTAAAAACAGGATTACGCTCAATCTCACTGAGGAGATGAACTAATACTTTTTGCTCTGTATTATCTCTGGTTTCTTGAAATGCAGCCATCTTAAAACAATCAGCTCTTGTTCATGAACAAAACATATCTGATTGAACTCGTTTATGTCAAATCAAAATTTCATCATCGTTCACAAAAAGAAGTCAGGGATTAGTTTCGCGCCCTCTTTCATGGCGTAGCTGGAAAAGTCGGTTACGCCATTTTCTTTGAGGACTTGTTCGTCTGTAAAGAAATTACCGGTGCAGTCACGGCTGGGGCGGTTAAAGATAGCATAGGCGGCGTCGGCGACGATCTCTGGTTTGCGCATATTGTCCATTGGAATATTCGGAGCAATAGCTTTGAAGGCATCGGTTGCAATGGCGGTGACAGGCCATAAGGTATTGCAAGCAACGCCTTGATCACGGAACTCTTCGGCCATGCCTAACATGCACATGCTCATGCCATATTTCGACATGGTATATGCCACGTGGTTTTTAAACCAGTCCGCATCCATATTTAAGGGGGGGGATAAGGTCAGGATGTGCGGATTTTCAGCTTTTAACAAGTAAGGTAGAGCCGCTTGACAGGTGGCAAAGGTAGCACGCACGTTGACAGACATCATCAGGTCAAAGCGACTCATGGGTGTCTGAAGCGTTCCTGTTAAATTGATAGCACTGGCATTGTTGATGACGATATCAACGCCACCAAATTTTTCTGCAGCCGATGCGATGGCATTATGAATCTGTTTTTCATCACGTGCATCCATTCTAAGGGGGAGGCAGCGACCGCCGGCTGCTTCGATTTCTTGTGCCACGGTGTGAATCGTTCCCGGCAGTGTCGGGTGCGGCGTATCTGTCTTGGCGGCAATGATAATGTTAGCACCATCAGCTGCACATTTCAGGGCAATGGCTCGGCCAATTCCACGTGATCCACCTGTAATGAAAACGGTTCTATTTTCTAAAGACATTGCTGTTCTCCTTTTCATAACGTGACATGACACTATAGCCATAGTGAGGCAATTAGCCCGTAAGCGGGTAAGTTACCCAAAGCGTACGTCCGGCATCTCCATCAACGGCTTAGACCCTGACATAATCTGTGAGAACAGGCTTGACGATTGTGGTAATATTTTCGTCATAAAGAATCGTGCTGTTTGAATCTTTCCTTCATAAAACTCATCATCACCTTGACCTATTTTCTGACTTGAAACCTCAACAGCACGACACCATAGATAGGCGAGGGCGGTCAGGGCAAAGAGGCGCAGATAATCTGTTGCAGCAGCACCGGCTTCATCGGGATTTCCCAAAGCTTTTGTTGCAATGCCAACGGTCGCTTGTTGCAGTCGACCAAACGCCTTAGCCAATGGCCCAATAAATTCAGCCATATCCGTATTGTTTTCGTGTGCCTTGAGATAGGCTTCTACGGGATGGAAGAACTGGCGCAAATACCGCCCTGTATGAGCCGGCATCTTACGACCAATTAAGTCCAACGCCTGCACGCCGTTTGTTCCCTCATAGATTTGTGCAATTCGTGCATCTCGGGCAAATTGTTCCATGCCCCATTCTTGGATATACC
This sequence comes from Candidatus Paracaedibacteraceae bacterium, assembly GCA_019636035.1. Classification (GTDB taxonomy): domain Bacteria; phylum Pseudomonadota; class Alphaproteobacteria; order Paracaedibacterales; family Paracaedibacteraceae; genus Paracaedibacter. The sequence continues at coordinate 90,610 of JAHBYI010000001.1, read as the reverse complement.
CATGGCCGCCATAGATTTGAATTCCGAGGTTGGCACCGTCCGTGGCGACATCCGTTAAAAAGGCTTTGATAATTGGTGTCATCAATTGAACAAAATCATCGGCATCTTGCTGTTGTACCGGATCCTCGCTATGTTCCATGATATCTAGAGATTCCGATACCCACACGGCTAACATACGACAGCCCTCGTTCAGGGATTTCATGGTGAGGAGCATGCGGCGAATATCGGGGTGTACCATCAAGGGATCGGCCGGTTTGTCAGGGTATTTCACCCCTGTGAGAGCACGGCCTTGTAATCGGTCACGGGCATAGATCAGGGCATTTTGATAGGCAACTTCAGCAATCCCAAGACCCTGCATGCCAACGCCAAGGCGTTCCGTGTTCATCATGGTGAACATGTTATTGATACCTTTGTAGAGATCACCAACCAAGTATCCCACAGCACCGTCAAAGTTCATCACACAGGTAGCGGACGCTTTGATGCCCATTTTGTGTTCGAGTGAGGCACAGAATACGGAGTTTCTCTCCCCCAGAGATCCGTCGTCTTTGACCATAAATTTAGGGACGAGGAACAGGCTGATGCCTTTAATGCCGGGAGCAGCCTCAGGAGTGCGGGCAATGACAAAGTGTAAGATATTTTCTGTGAAATCATGCTCGCCTGATGAGATAAAGATTTTTGTTCCTGAGAGTTTGTAGGTTCCGTCTGCTTGAGGTTCAGCCTTTGTGCGCAATAAGCCAAGGTCTGTCCCACAATGGGGTTCCGTTAAGCACATGCTGCCTGCCCATGTTCCTTGAATCATTTTCGGCAGGTATTTGTCTTTGAGTTCTTTGCTGCCGTGACGTTCCAACATGATCGATGCTCCACGGGTCAGCCCTGGGTAAAGGCTGAATGCAAGATTCGATGAGCAAATCATTTCTTCCGTGGTCATGGAAATAATGTTTGGTAGACCTTGCCCGCCGTATTCAGGGTTTCCTGTTAAGGTTGGCCAACCACCTTCGACAAAGGCATTGTAGGCTTCTTTGAACCCTTTTGGCGTGGTTACCGTTTGATCTTTCCAGGTACATCCCTCTTTGTCACCACTTTGATTCAAGGGCTGAAGGACGGTTTCAGTAAAGCGAGCGGCTTCTGTGAAAACAGCTTCGACCAAATCCTTATTGATTTCGGAAAATTTTGGCATGGATAGGACGCGATCTGTTCCGATGACTTCATCAAGGACAAACATCATATCACGAACGGGAGCTTTATAGGTAGGCATGACTAATTCCTCAATGGTTTACCGGTTTCAAGAATGCTTTCCATGCGTGCATGGGTTTTCGGGCTGTGAATCAATTCCATGAATTTTTCACGTTCAAGAGCAAGAATTTCTTGTTCTGTTGTGGCTTCATCATCACCCCCTGTCAGAACATACGCCAGTTTCTTCGAGATTTCTTCATCATATTCAGTGGCCTTGCCGATTTTAACCATGGCTTTGACGGCCATGTTCATGGAAACACGCGCACCCCCACCCGGCAGATCCAGGGTTACAGGTTCAGGTGGGGTATATCCGTCGGCCATCTTTAGGGCGTGGGTTTTTGCATCGGCCAAGACACGATCGCGATTCATGATGATGGGGTCTTGGTCATGAATAAAGAAGTTTTCCTTTGCCTCAAAGGCTGATTTATTGACCTTGGCTGTGCCAATCATTTCAAACACTTTGCCAACAGCAACCATTCCGCCACCAGGGCGTCGTTTACTGGTCAGAGTCCGAGTCAGCATTTCCTTACATCCACCCCAAGCAGGGATGATGCCAACGCCAACCTCAACAAGCCCGATATAAGACTCAGCGTGAGCTACGACGGCGTCACTATGGAACAGAATTTCACAACCACCGCCCAACGCAAGGCCGGATGGGGCAGAAATAACGGGGAAGGGGGCATATTTCAAAGCCATATAGGCGTCTTGGCCACCTTTGACAATGTCTTCGATCAATGGCCACATGGCAACGTTGATGGCAAACAGGGCAAGTCCAAGATTGGCTCCGGCTGAGAAGTTTGTTCCTTCATTATAAATGACCAGGGCTTTATAATCCTTTTTGACGATGTCGATGGATTTCATGATCATCTTCATGATTTCCGGGTCAATAGAATTCATTTTACTGGTGAATTCCAGGCAGACGACACCATCGCCAATATCCCACAGGCTTGCGGATGCATTTTTGGCAAGCGGTTTAGATTTGAGTTTGATGTCGCTGAGGAGCAAGACGCCATCGGGGCGTTTTAACTCGGTATACCCTTTGCCTGTAAAGTATTGAATTTTGCCGTTTTCAATCTTATAAAAGGTGCCATCACCCAAAGCGTCGAGGATGGAGGGAACGGGGCGACCTTCTTGTTTAAGGCGGTCAGCAAACCATTGTGCACCAATTTGGTCAATTAATTCAAAAGGGCCGAACTTCCAGTTGTATCCTAAGCGCATGGCGTAATCGATGTCGGCGATATTGTCAGCTATCTCATCAATAATATCGGCAGAATAACGCAGAACCTCCGATAGAACTGACCAGGCAAATTCAGCATACTTATCCTTGCCGGATAGCAGCGTCTTGAGGTTTGTTTTACCCTCGAGCATAGGAAGTTTTGCCTTTTTCGATGGCAAAAAATCACCTGTTTTCAAGCTGACGGACTCTTTGACTTTTGATCCGTCCTCTTTTTTATTCAGGCGATAGAATCCCCCCTTACCTTTGCGACCCGTGTAGCCATCATCAATTAGTTTTTGGATGACGGGGATATCTTTATAAGAGGTGTGAAACGGATCGCTTTTTGGCAGGGCATTGCGCATACTTTGCGTGACGAGGGGGATCAGGTCAAGGCCAACGAGATCAACTAAGCCGAAGACACCTGTTTTTGGAATACCCATGGGTTTGCTAAAGATGGCATCTGCTTCTTCGATGGAGATATCGCGATCAAGAGCCTCAACCATAGCCTTTTGAATCCAGAAGGTTCCGATGCGGTTAGCGATGAACCCAGGGGAATCTTTACAATGAACAATCCCTTTACCGAGGTGAATGTCGGCAAAGTCATTTAAGGTCTTTAGGGATTCTTGATCAGAGTCTTTACTCGAGACGATCTCTAGCAGGCGTGTATAACGTGGCGGATTGAAAAAGTGAGTGATAAAAAAATTCTTTTTAAAGTCAGTGCTACGGCCGTCAACTAACTTTTCCATGGGGATGGTTGAGGTGTTGGACGATACGATGGTGCCGGGGCGAATGACTTTTTCAATTTTTGCATACAAGTCATGTTTGTATTCAATCTTTTCGATGATTGCCTCAACAACCCAGTCACAGTCAGCCAGTTTGTCCAGATCAGACTCGGTATTGCCCGGGGTAACACGTTTAAAGGCGTCACCTGACATAAAGGGAGCAGGATCAGTCTTTTTCATTTTCTCAAGAGCGTCTTCGGCAAGTTTATTTTTTTTACCGAACCCTGATTGCGGTAGATCCAATAATAGAACCTGAATGCCGGCATTAGCCATATGAGCAGCAATGCCGCTACCCATAACGCCTGCGCCGATGACGGCTGCTTTTTTAATTTCCTTAACCATTAAATCGCCTCCAGAATTGTTGCAATACCTTGCCCTCCGCCAATACATTGTGTTGCCAGAGCGTATTTCTTTTTCTCGCGTTGTAATAGGGTTGCTGCTTTACCGGTGATACGGGCTCCTGTTGCACCGAGCGGGTGGCCTAGGGCTAAGGCACCACCATCAAGATTTATTTTTGACCAGTCAAGGCTGAGTTCCTTAGCACAAGCAATTGCCTGCGAAGCAAAGGCTTCGTTTAATTCGATAACGTCTATATCTTTGGCGGTTAATCCTGCGCGTTCCAGAGCTTTTTTCGTTGCTGCAACGGGGCCAATCCCCATGATGTCAGGATCGCATCCGGCAATTGCAAAACTCTTAATCCGTGCAATCATTGGCAAGCCGTGCTTTTTCGCATAGTCTTCAGAACAGACTAAAACAGCAGCAGCTCCATCGGTAATCGGGGAGGATGTTCCTGCTGTTACCGTGCCGTTTGTATCGAAGGCAGGTTTTAATCCGGCAAGAGCCTCAAGGGTTGTATTGGAGCGGATGCACGAATCTTTTTCAACGACTCCGGCCTTGGTTTGTACAGGGGTTATCTCGTCTGATAGGCGGCCATCTTCTTGAGCCTTTGTTGCTTTGGTGTGGGATTCAACAGCAATTTGTTCCTGTTCTTGGCGGGATATTTTCCACTTGGTTGCAACGTTTTCAGCTGTATCCCCCATGCCGATATAAGCACCGGGCATACGGTCATAGAGTTTTGGGTTTGGCAACGGGTTAAAGCCACCCATGGGGACACGGCTCATGGACTCAACACCGGCACAAATGAAAACTTCGCCGGCACCACAGGCAATTGCCCCGGCGGCTTGGTGGATGGCCTGCATGGATGATCCGCAGAATCGGTTGACAGTGACGCCACCAATTGTGATTGGAAGATCAGCATTCAAGACAACGAGGCGACCTAGGTTTAGACCTTGTTCCCCTTCAGGAAAAGCACATCCCAAAATTAAATCTTCAATATCATTAACGTTGACTTTTGTCCGTTCAATCAATGCCTTGACTGCAATCGCCGCCAAATCATCGGGGCGAACCTTTGTTAATTCACCTTTACCACCAAAAGAGAAGGGAGTTCGAACGTATCCGGCAATCACAGCATTTTTCATGGGAAATCCTAATAATATAGTCAATGTTTAATAAAATTATATCAAACATAAACCCGAATTTCACGTGGATTTTAATGCTAATTTTTGGTTAAGAGGGAATAAAAATCCCCTCCGGATTTTGAGTCAAGAGGGGGCGTGACTTTGGCAGATTTCAGTTGCCGGTATAGATGCCGGATCTTTTCATAGCTTCTACGAATTGAGCGCGTGTGGAATTTGTCTTTAGGTCAAGAGGAGCTGTCAAAGGAACGTTGTTAAAGGATTTTCCTGCTAGGTAGATTCCTTTTCCGGTGGTTATAAATCCCATTTGTGTTTGTGTTGGCGTGTGTACAATAGGGCCGGCTGCTGTTTGGAATGTTTCTGTCCAGTTGCCTAAGTTTTGTTCTTGTTCTTGTTCTGCTGCAAAAACAGAACTAGCAACGATAAGGGATAAGAATAATGTCTTCATAAAAAATCTCTCTATGAGTATGGTTAATATCACAGAGAGATTTAGCATATATTTTTATAAAATGTAACTTAATTTTATGATGGATCGATCCAACCGATGTTACCATCTTGGCGACGGTAGACAACATTCATGCGACCTGAATTACAGTTCTTGAACATCATGGCCGGTTGTTCCATGAGATCAAGGTGCATGACAGCATCGCTAACAGACACGGTCGGAACAACAGAGTTCATCTCAGCAATAATCATAGGCTGATCATCGGTGCCTGTGTCTTCAACGTCAGAGTTGAGAACAAAGGTCAGAGCTGAGAGTTCCTTTTCTACGGTGCTGTCATGACGCTTGGTTTCTCGAAGGCGATTGCGGTATTTTTGAGTGCGTTTTTCCATCTTTTCTAAGGCTAAATTAAAGCAGCGATAGGGATCGGAATCTTCTGCGTGTGTATGCACAACAAAATGTTTGCTGATATGGAATGAAAGCTCACATTCAAAGTGGCTGTTGATCTTATCAACATTGATGTGAGCCTCGATAACATCGCCGAAATATTTATCAACCATTGTTTTCACAGAGGTTTCAATATGGTCTTTCAGGCTATCGCCCATGTCCAAATGTTTTCCAGTTACAATAATTTTCATTCTTTCCTCCGTTTTTTACATATTCATTATATGAGTATAGGGCAAAATTTCTACAATGAAAGTGCAAAGCTTATTTTTTTTCTCTCATAGGATGAGGGAATATGCAAGGCTTCGCGATACTTGGTCACAGTGCGTCGAGCAACACTAATGCCAACGGCTTTGAGCGAGATAACGATTTGATCATCAGAAAGAGGGCGAGTCTTAGGCTCCATATCAATCAAGTTTTTGATTTGCATCTGGATTGTTTTATTGGACAGTCCTTCTTGATCAATGCTGACACTTCCTGCAAAAAATGATTTTAGTTCAACAACGCCAAAGGGAGTTGCTGCATATTTACCATTGACGGCTCGGCTGACGGTGCTTTCGTGCATCTCAATGGCCACGGCAATTTCTTTGAGTTTTAGGGGGGCAAGATAATTCATACCTCGATTTAAAAATGTTTCTTGTCGCTCAATAATGGCTGTTGCAACCCGAGTCAGTGTATCAACACGTTGTTCAAGGCTTTTTATGAGCCACGATGCGTTGGATGCTTGTTTGTTGATATACAAAAGATCATCATTCGATCGACAGGATTGACTCACCGATTGATAGCTCAATCGATCGAGCTTAATGTTGGGGTAAGCTTGTGGGTTGATCTCAGCAACCCAGTGTCCATTCATTTTACGAAAAATCAGATCAGGGATGATGTATTGGGTCGGATCATTAAGGGAAAAACTAAGGCCGGGCTTCGGGTCGAGTGTTCTTAGAATCGCAATATAATCTTTAAGTTGATTGAGTGTTATAGCGCATGATCTTGCCAAAGCATCGGGACCTTTTTCTGTTAAGAGGGTGAGGTTGCTCAAAACTTTTTCGATGTCAGGAGTCAAAAGGCCTTGGTCGCGGAGCTGTAATGAAAAAACCTCGACCAGGGATCTTGCCCCTACACCGATCGGATCCATTGCGTGAATAAGGTTTAATGTATCTTGATAATGAGGGTGATCTGTGGTGCCATCGGGCAAGTCATCCTCATTAAGGAAACCGTTCTCATCGATGGCATCAATGATTAAGGGGCCAATTTCGCGTTGTTCTTTGTTTTCACACTGAATCCCCAGCTGTTGAGCCAAATGAGTTTTAAGCGTTGTTGGTGTGGCATTCGTATCAAAGGCGGATTCGTCCATCGACCGTGAGCCATGATCCGTCCAATAGCTTAGATAAGGATTATCTTGATCCGCAGAATCACACGACAGGGGCTCGGAAGAGGGTGGTTCTGCCTCGAGGAATGGGTTTTCCAGCAAAGCACTATCGATCACGTCCTTTAATTCAAGGGCACCCATTTGCAGAATCTTGAGAGATTGCTGCATCTGGGGGGATAGGCCAAGCTGTTGCGATTGCCTTTGTGATGTATGGATCTGAGTCTTCATATACTCAGATTACATGGAAAACCTTTCCCCAAGGTAAACACGACGTACATCTTTTGAAGAAATAATTTCTTCGGGAGAGCCGCCCATTAAAACCTTGCCATTGTGCAGGATATAAGCCCGATCAACGATTTCTAATGTCTCGCGAACATTGTGGTCGGTGATTAAAACGCCAATATTTCGCTCTTTTAAATGAAAAATTAACTCTCTTATTTCATTAACAGCAATCGGGTCGATTCCGGCTAAGGGTTCATCCAGGAGCAAAAAATCGGGTGAGGCTGCTAAGGCGCGGGCAATTTCTGTTCGGCGACGTTCACCACCGGAAAGGGCTGCTGCCGGCGATTGGCGTAAATGGGTTATGGAGAATTCTGCTAAGAGACGATCAACACAGGCGTGTCGTTCGTCTTCATCAGCATAAAATAATTCTGCGACGGCCATGATGTTTTGTTCGACGGACATACCGCGAAAGATCGACATTTCTTGGGGAAGGTAGCCGATTCCTTTGCGGGCGCGTTTATACATCGGTGTATGTGTAATCTCTTCGCCATCTAAGAATACAGCACCTGTATCCGGTTGAATGAGACCGCACATAATGGAAAAGCAGGTGGTTTTTCCCGCGCCGTTTGGCCCCAGTAAAGCAACGGCTTCGCCACGATTCACATGGAGGCTGACACCTCGTAAAATCGGTCGCTTTTGATAGGATTTCCCGAGCATTTCAGCCCACAATCCCTGATTCGTATGGTGTTCAGATGTCATTTTGCTTTAGTTTTCTTAACAAAGAGTCCTTGGACTTGATCTTCTTTAGTTGTAACACGATATTTCTTTGATTTCAAATCTGCGTACCCATAGGATCCATTCAGCTGATTCTCACCTTGGGTTAGGTGAACATTATCGAATAGCTCAACATCTTCGGATGAATGTCGATAGATGGCGCGATCACATCGAATGATATTCTCGCGATCTGTCATGACGACGCTTCCATCGGCATGAAGCTCTTTCAGTTCTGTTGAGGGTGCCTCGCTTTTTTGCTGTGTTTGATCTTTTTCTGATTTAGAAAAATAGACCGTGAATTTGTGGGCGCGAATCGTGCGTTTTTCCGGATCATGGGGGCGTTCAGCAAAGGCATTACCTGTTGCTATGCAAACGCCTTGATTCTGGTCGCAATCCATGCTGTCAGCCACAACGCGCAGTGTGTTTTGTGCCGGTTCAGCGGATGCTAAGGATAAAACAGGCAGGAGTGCCAGAAAGTTAATCATTGACCATCCCCTTTTTGAATAAATAGTTCCGGACGTCCTTTGAGAGATATCTTATTGCCCTTGTCCGCGAGGTTGAATCCTTCTTTTGCGTATAATTGCCCTTGGGGGCCTGATCCTTGGATCGGATCGTGACCAAAAGCAACAGAGGATGCCATATCAAGCCAAGCACGCTTGGTTGTGAAATCATATCCTGTTGAATGAACAAGATGAACATTATCGGTTAATTCAATCTTCTCAGCTGTTTTATTATACAATGCCTTGTCTGAACTTAAGGTTACAGTTGCCCCAGAGTTAAGCTTCATGACTAATTTCGGCGTTAGAAGTTCAACCATTCCGTCTTTAGTCTCAGTCCCTTGGGTTGCTATTAAGGTATAGGGCTGGTTGTTTTTGTCAACGCCTTCAAAGTGTAAGTCGCGTGCTTCGTTTGAGATTTCTTCTGTTGGTGGATTGTCTTGATGTTTTTTAGCGATCGTTGAGACAACAGTAGGGACGGGGGTTGGTTTCGGTTTGATCATAGCTTGGATATTAGGCCAAAAAACAACCAAAATAATAATGAAAATTGCTGTCAGTGGAAAAAGTCTTTTTAGCCGAGACGACCGGCGTTTCATCGTTTTTTTCATCACTTTAGAATCCAAAGTTACTGAATCCCTGCACGCAAGAAATCGTGGATATGAATAATACCAATAGGTTTATTATCCTCTAGAATAAACAAAGATGTAATCTTTTTATTATTCATTAATGCCAAGGCTTCGGTCATTAAGGTTGTTGCATTTGTTGTGGTTGGATTTTGAGTCATGACAGCTTGAGCGGATTGACTGAGGAGATTCCCCCCCATATGGCGACGAAGATCACCGTCTGTGATAATTCCTGCAAGCTCTCCTGATTCATCTGTCACGGCCACGCATCCGAATCCTTTTTGGCTCATGATCAAAATCACGTCTTGCATCAAATCATTTTTTCCGCAGGTTGGAAGGCGATCATCTGTGTGCATGCAATCAGAAATTTTTCGCAGTTTTCCACCCAAAGAACCACCGGGATGGTATGTTTTAAAATCCGTTGGTGAGAACCCACGCGCAGTCAATAAAGCAACAGCCAGAGCATCACCAAGAGCTAACATCATCGTCGTCGATGTTGTCGGTGCTAATCCCAAAGGACAAGCTTCGGGATGTTTTGGAATGCAGAGCGGGTGGCTGGAATGTTTGTGCAGCGTGCTGTCCGGATTACGGGTCATGCCAACAAGAGGGATGTCAAATCGTCGTGTAAATTCGATAAGATTGGCAAGTTCAGCGGTTTCCCCTGAATTCGACAATGCAATAACCACGTCATCCGGGGTAATCATTCCCATATCCCCGTGATTCGCCTCGGCCGGATGAACGAAGAAAGCTGGTTGTCCTGTGGAGGCAAAGGTTGCTGCAATTTTACGAGCAATATGACCGCTTTTGCCGATGCCGGTGACAATCACACGGCCATTTGTCTGCAAAAGGAGATCGACAACAGCAGAAAAATGATGATCAAGTTGACTCGCCATAATTTGAATCGCTTCGGCTTCGTTCTTTAAAACGTCGATAGCTGTATTCAGATGGATCGAGGTCGACTGCTTGAGGGATGCTGTTGTTGTAGCCATGGGTCTGTTTATCGCAAGGTTATCTCTGTCACCAATATGGGGGCAACGATATCATAAATCAAGCGGTATGTCGCACGCTGTCTCAGTTCATTGTAACCCAAACTCTACTGGGAAGCAGACAAAACTGGTACGTTGTGAATCCATGGATCAATTGTTCTAAGGACCATCTTTGCTGTTTCTTGTTCTTGTTCGTTTTGACTTTTAGATAACCGGTAGACTTGCCTTTTTGCCCAGACACTGTCGCTTAATAATAGTTTTTTTAGGGTTATTACTCCTATTGTGCGTTTATGTCTATCTTGGCTTCTGGCTAGGGTTAAGATTTTTGTTTTTGCCCAAGTATCATTGTTCTTGATCAGATTAAGGAAAATCCATGCTGTTGTTTTTTGTTCTTGCGGATGATTACTCTGAGTCAAGATTGAAATCATCATCATAGCCCAATCATTGTCGTGTAATTTTAGGTAGACGAGCGTTCCCATTGCGACATTCTGTTTACCCATGTTGCGACTTTTTGCTAATGCAGCGATTTGTCTTTGCGCCCATATGTTATTGTGTAGGATGCGGTAGCTGAGAGCCATCTCTGCGATTTCTTCCTGCTGATCATTCTGGCTCCGAGTTAAGGCAATGATCAGACTTTTAGCCCAGTCATTATCGTGCAATAGGGGATTTGATAGAATAGTTGCGACGATCTGGCGTTTTTGTACATCAGGGCTATGCACTAAGGTCATGATTGGCTCTATCGTCCAGAAATTCTTATAAAAGACGAGATGTGTTAAAATCTTAGAGACGGTATCTAATAGCTCTGGCTGACTCGGATTGTTAACTAATTTTGTGACTTGTTCTTTTGCCCAGTTATTATCCATCTGGATAAGGTTTCTCAGAGCTAAAGCCACGACACATCGGGTTCTCGAGTTTTTGCTTGCTGGCAAAGTTATGAATAAATTCGTTGCCCAATTATTGTTACTCAGGACAAGATAGGCAAAGATTCTGGCTGCTGTATCTTGTTTTTGGGGGTTTTGGCTTTTCGTTAGCCGAATGATCTTTTGTTTTGCCCAAGAAATGTTATGTAGTGCGAGATCAGAAAGAACTTTATCGGCAGTATCTCGGTCGTATTCGCTTTGGCCTTTTGCAAGAGTAATAAGGTATTTTTTTACCCAGGTATTGTTATGTAAAGCAAGATCTAAGAGGATCTCAGCTACGGCTTCTCGCTTCTCCCAATTTTTACTGTGTATCAGAAGGGGGATTTGCTCTGTTGCCCAGTCATTGTCATAGTTTACGAGATCAATGAGGGCAATAACACCTATTTCACGTTCCTGATGATTTTGGCTCTGAAGTAAGGCTGTTATTTGCTCTTTTGCTAACGTCTCGTTTCTGTTGGCTGCATCACTCAAAGACCAAGCTACTTCTGTTTTTCCTGATTCAAGTTTGGTGTAGTTACCCTTAGCTAAATAGGAGGCTCTTGTCTTGAGAATAACATTGTTAATCCAATCGTGTTGCCAGTTTGGAACTGTGATGCTGCTAAACAGGTGAAGGGCTTGTTTTAGGAGTGTTGAGGAGAAGTTATAGAGACATAACCTAATATATACTCCTTTGGGGGCATTCCTTAAATAACAGAAAAAGGTTTTCTCTTCAGCAGGGTTTGCCTGAAAATTCATAATGGCGGAATTTGCACGATAGAATTCTTTTTTCTTTACTTTAGTTTCAAAAAACTTATTCCCGATTAATGTCGTTAAGTTGACAACATCCTGCTCAGGTAAAAAACAGGCAATATTTCCGATGATTTCAGGGGGTAAATGATGGAGCGACAGGGCGGGGCAATCAGCAGCCACTACTTTAGAAAAAATGCTAATCAGCAGTGTTATTACTTTAAACATTATCGAGATAAATTCCTCTGGGTGTTTAAGACTCGATAAGCTCGGGCAAATTTGCGGATATCGCGACCCGAGAAAGCATCGATCCAATTGGCAATAGTCCCGAGCCAAGAAACTTTATCTAGGGTACGGTTGATCACAGGGATAACCGTTTGTGGAATCTGAGCCCAATACTCTTGCGTAAATTCCTGTTCGTATTCTTCCGGAATAAAGGGGAGGGCGGTCATGAAATAATTGATGTAATCGCGTGCGCATGCTTCCTCAAAAGACATGGAACGCTCAGGATTTTCAGCCAGATCGATAAAATAGATATCACCGGAGCTTGTTTGTGTTAAATCTTTAAGGCTGGCTCGTCCTTGGACAATACCTTTTTGATGGAGCGTGTTGATGGCCTGCAAACCTTTAATGATAAGGGCTGAGCGTTGATCGATCGGTGTATATCGAACGACGGTCTCCAAATTAGCACCAACATCGGATAGTAAGAGCCAATTTTTATCCTGTAAAATTAGTCGACTACAATTCCCTTGTTTTTTTTCGCATTCTTTCAGACGGTCTGCTTCGGTTGTTAAAAGGTCGGCACCACAATCAACGGTTGGTATCAGGACAACGTCGGGAGCAAACCATGATCCTATCTTTTTACCAAAACAGGAAAGCCATCCTTTACTAGGATCGGCCATTTTAATCCAATACTTTTGACCGTTCCGGTCGATTTGGCGCACATGCCCCTGACGGGGAAGATTTTCCTCAACATAAGCATGGAGATCCTGACCGGCATTTGTTAAGCATAGCAAAGATAAAAAGATAAAGATAAAGCGGATCATGATTGATTTACTTATGGTGTCTTTTGATGGATGATTTCTTCATATCTTGAATTAGGAATCGTGAAATGCGATCTGCAATTTTCTGTGGTTCTTCGGTATGGGCAAAAAAATCAACCAATTTCCCATCGCGATCCATTAAATAGACTAAAGAGCTGTGATCCATCAGGTATTCGGCAACAGTACCATCGGGGCGAGCTTTGGCAGCATAGACATTATAAGCCTTGGTTGCCGTATCAATCTCTTGTTGCGATCCTGTGAGTAAGATAAAAGACGAGTGAATGGTTGAGGCGTAGGAATTCAAGGATTCAACTGTATCTCGTTCCGGGTCGATCGTAATGAAAAGCGGGGCAACTTGGTCTTTATCTCGTCCTAAAAGGTCAATGGCTGAACTGATGTTGCGCAATCCCAACGGGCAGATGTCCGGGCAAAAAGTGTAGCCAAAATAAACAAGCATGTATTTACCGCGGAACTCGGCGTCTGTTCGTGTTTTTCCATGTTGATCAACCAGTGAAAAATCTCCACCTAGGGTTGGTAGTGCTGTTTGTTGATCTTGATTGAAATTGATCGATTTTCCGCTGATATAATAAGCAGCCCCTCCGAATATCAATGATCCGATTGCTAGCCCCGTGAGTGTTAGTCGTAAAAGTCGTAAATTCATGGTGAAAGTCTTATGGTTTTGTGTATCCTTAAGTATGAGTTTTAGCACAAAGGTTTTTGAATGTCACCATTCACATCCCTCATTCCGTTTTCAACGTTAGTCAATCTCAGATGGGTTGCCTTATTGGGGCAGACGACTACGTTATTGATTGTGGATTTTTACTTTCACATGATTTACCCGCGTCAGCTTGCTTGGTCGATTATTGGTTTGTCTACGATTGTCAACCTGATTCTGACAATTTCCTATAAACGTCGCCTGAATATTCCGTCACAGCATGCGCGTATTTATTTAATCTATGACTTGGGGCAGTTAGGGGCTCTTTTATTTGTGACGGGCGGGTTGAACAACCCTTTTGTTGTCATGATGTTAGCCCCTGTGGTGGTCGCAGCAAGCTTTCTTCCTTTGCGGCAAGCGGTTTTAGTGACGGCAGCCGGCTTATTGTGGAGTGGTGTGCTTTATATTTCGCCTTTTGAGTTACCGTGGTTTCAGATGGGATTGCATTTACCTGAGTATTTGAGGCTTGCTGTCTTGTTTGCGTTGTGGATCAGTATGGTTTTTATAGCCCTTTACCTCAGTCGATTATCAGCGGATCGCCATAAAATGGAACAAGCGTTGCAAGCAACAGAATTGGCTTTGTTGCGTGAGCAAAAACTGGCTTCTCTAGGGGGGCTTGCTGCGGCGGCCGCCCACGAGCTAGGGTCGCCCTTGACAACAATTATGGTCGTGGTAAAAGAGCTACAAAACCAAATCAAAGATGAGTTTAAACCTGATATTGATTTGCTATCACAAGAAGCAATGCGTTGCCGTGATATCCTGCATGATTTATCTCTTAATTTTTCTAAGGAACATGCAGCACCGTGCCAAGAATTACCCCTCGAGGTAGCAATGGATGTTATTGTTCAACGTTGTACTCATAGCCAGAAGAAACAAATCAACATCCAAGGACAAGGGCAACAGATCAAGCTTACCGCTGAATTTACCCATGCCCTGATGAATGTCATTAATAATGCGATTCAGTTCGCAAAGAATAAGGTAACGATTATTATTTCTGACCATCAAATTCAGATTCGCGATGATGGTTTCGGCTATCCTGAAGATATCCTTGACCGTATTGGTCAGCCTTATGTTTCTGGTCGATTGCCCGATGAAAATGAGGTTCATATGGGATTGGGACTTTTTATCGCACAGAGATTGTTGGAAAAATACGGAGCTATGGTGTACTTTTATAACGATTGCGGTGCAGTCTGTGAGATCCACCTCAAAGGTGAAAAGGAGGCATAATTATGCAAAATCACAGTCTTTTAATTGTTGATGATGATCTACCTTTGCGTGAACAACTGGGGCGTGTTATGGGGCGTCGTGGCTATACGGTAACGCTGGCAGGCAGTTTGGATGAAGCGCGTATTGTCTTGGCAGATCAATCGTTTGATTATGCCGTTGTCGATATGAAATTGGGTGACGGGTATGGCTTGGATTTAGTCGATGGTATTAAATCTGCTAATCAAAACGCCAGAATCGTGATGTTGACCGGATATGGGAATATTGCAACAGCCGTTGCTGCGATTAAGCACGGAGCGGTTGATTATCTGACGAAACCTGCCGATGCTGATTTGATTGATAATGCCCTAAAGCAAAACAAGGGTGCGGATGTCTCATTATCTGATGACCTAATGTCGCCCGATCGCGTTAAGTGGGAACATATTCAACGGGTGTTTTCCGAATGCGGGAACAATGTATCAGAAACGGCTCGTCGTCTTAAAATGCATCGGCGGACGCTTCAGAGAATCCTTGCAAAACATGCACCCCGCGGATAAGGTTTTTTCACTCGTCCTTGCAACAAAATTGAGTCTACGGTATATATACTAGTATAACCTTTCCTTTGGTGGGAAGGGTGGTTCTTTTATGTGTAGGAATAGACAATGTTTGCAATAAAATTAAAAGACGGCAGTGTCCGTGAATTTAGCTCACCTCAAAATGGCTTAGAAATTGCAACAAGTATCTCAACATCATTAGCAAAAGATGCTGTGGCAATCAAAGTTGATGGCGAGATGCTGGATTTGACATCGTCTGTTCCGAATGGTTCTGTGATTGAGATTGTTCGCAGGAATGACCCCGATGCGCTTGAACTTTTACGTCACGATGCAGCGCATGTGTTGGCTGAGGCTGCTAAGGAACTGTACCCTGACTTACAGGTGACGATTGGCCCTGCCATTGAGAATGGATTTTATTATGACTTTTATCGTGAACAACCGTTTACACCGGATGATTTGATTAAACTCGAAGAACGAATGCACGAAATCGTCAAACGAGATGAGGCAATCGTTCGTACAGAAATGCCCCGCGAAGAAGCCATTAAATTCTTTGAGAGCATCGGCGAGAAATTCAAAGCAGAAATTATCAGTGATATTCCGGCAGGTCAGGTTATTAGTTTCTACCGCCAAGGCGATTTTATTGACTTGTGCCGAGGCCCTCATTTGCCATCAACCGGTCGTTTAGGCAAAGCGTTTAAGTTAATGTCTGTGGCCGGATCCTATTGGCGTGGTGATCATCGTAATGAACGATTGCAGCGGATTTATGGAACGGCATGGGCGACAGAACAGCAACTCAAAGATTATTTGCTTCAACTCGAAGAAGCTGAAAAGCGTGACCATCGCCGATTGGGGAATGAGTTGGATTTGTTCCATCTACAAGAGGAAGCACCAGGGTCTGTATTCTGGCATCCCAATGGTTGGACGGTCTATCGTTTGCTTGAGAATTTTATGCGCAAGCGTTTGGATAAACGTGATTATGTTGAGGTAAAAACCCCTCAGATTTTGGATTCTAGTTTCTGGGAGGCCTCAGGTCATTGGGATAAATTCCGTGAAAACATGTTCATCGTTGAGTCTGAAGATAAGATGATGGCGGTTAAACCTATGAATTGTCCGTGTCATATTCAGATCTTTAAGCAGGGAATCAAGAGCTATCGTGATTTGCCGTTGCGTATGGCGGAGTTTGGCTCATGCCATCGTAATGAGCCGTCAGGTGCCTTACATGGGATTATGCGTGTGCGTGCTTTTACGCAGGATGATGCTCATATTTTCTGTACCCCGGAACAAATTGTGAGTGAAACAAAGCTATTCTGTGATTTCTTAAAGGAAGTTTATAGTGCCTTGGGCTTTGATGATATTCGGATTAAGTTTTCTGATCGTCCGGAAAAGCGTGCAGGATCTGATGAAATTTGGGATCAGGCCGAGGCTGCCTTGAAAGAAGCGGCCATTGCCTCAGAGCTTGATTTTACCTTGAACCCTGGAGAAGGGGCGTTCTATGGCCCAAAACTAGAGTTTGTTTTGCGGGATGCGATCGGTCGCGATTGGCAATGTGGTACATTGCAGGCTGACTTTGTTTTGCCGGATCGCCTTGATGCGTCCTATGTGGCCGAAGATGGTAAAAAACATCGCCCTGTCATGTTGCATCGTGCGATTTTGGGATCTTTTGAGCGATTCATCGGAATTTTGATTGAACACCATGCCGGTAAATTCCCTTTGTGGTTGTCTCCTGTTCAGGTCTGTGTTGCAACCATTACGTCCGAGGCTGATGCCTATGCCCAACAGGTTGTTGACCAACTAAAAGAGCAGGGGATTCGCGCCATACTTGATACACGCAATGAAAAGATCAACTATAAGGTTCGTGAGCATTCTGTTAAGAAAGTACCGTTGATCTTTGTTGCCGGTAAACGCGAAGCAGACGAAGGAACTGTAGCAATCCGTCGATTGGGGACTCAGGAACAGCACGTTCTGTCAGTGGCAGATGCTCTTAAGATGGTGTTGGACGAATCACAAGAACCGTAAAAAACACCTCTCCCCTTGTGGGAGAGGTGTTTAGTTCATACTTAAAATACTAAGGTAGTCTAATCGATGCCAACCCATGCTGAAAAAAAGATATTGCCGTATACGCCTCAGCAATTGTTCGACATCATTGCTGATGTTGCACGGTACCCTGAATTCCTGCCTTGGGTGGAATCAGCTAATGTCTACGATCACCAGGATCACCAATTTACGGCTGATGTTGATATCGGGTATAAATTCCTAACCTATCCCTATAAATGCCGAGTGCATTTAGTTCGACCGAATCGGATTGATATTGAATATTTAACAGGGCCCTTTACCTATTTGAATAATCATTGGATTTTAACGCCAATCAATGACAAACTCACTGAAATTGATTTTTATATTGATTTTGAGTTTAGCAATCCTCTGCTACAATCTGTTCTAACGCCTGTGTTTGCAGAGGCTGTGAGTCGAATGATTAGAGCGTTTGAGGTAAGGGCGAGCGTTCTCTATTAAGATTCGTAGCGACATTGCAATGTATAGCCCAATCTATCTTGACCTTACTTCAAAAGCTCTTCGATAATCGGGGATTCAAAGACTTGCTTAAAAATGGAACTGCTATAGGTTGAGAAGAAACCGCTGCCGAGGTATCTGTTAATATCGGAATTATATTGCTCTTGGAAATCGCGATATTGCTTTTTTATCTGTCCTAATAGATCCGGCTCAATGGAGATCATGTATCCTTTGAGAACACCAACGGAAAATGCTTTTTCTGTTTCTGTTGGTTCTTTTGTTGTTGTTATTAAGCTCCATCCCTTATTAGCACCATAGGTGCTACTTTTATACAGATGCGATGTTGTTTTTGCGATGAGATCTAAGATATCTCTGAACCCATTTAAATCACGGCGATTACCATCAATAATACCATGAGCAAGGGTTTCGATATCAATGACATAGGCATTGCCATCTTGGTCAAAGCGAATGTTGTTCAGATGAAAATCACCATGGCAAAGGCAACCTGTTTTGGCGTGAAGGGCTGCTAAGATGGCTCCTAATTGATGTCCTTGTTCTCCGGCTGCTTGGGTAAAATCTTTTTGACCTAAGATATTTCCCAAGTTGTCATGGGCAGATCGATCTCCGACAGCATATGCTAACGTAATCGTCACCTTATGAACGGGGTCATAATAAGATGCAGGTAACACCATGCTTGCTTTGTCGGCAAGTTTAACCAAAGAGGGGAGGTTTATTTTAGGCGTAAAGATATCTCTAATTTTTACCAAATTATCGTGCTCTAACCGACCATTGGATATTTTTAGGAATAATCCCTCTGAGATCAATGTTGCCAGGGCATTACTTGATGTTTTTTCTTGTGTTTTTGCTGAAAAATCCATGACTTCAACAAGACGTGCAAAATCTCTGTCTTCGATTGATAGAGACGTATCATGCTGATCTAAAACTCTTTTGATTTTAGTTAATGTTCTGGTCAATTTAGCTTGGGAATCCAGTTGGTTTTTAAAGAGGATACCTTTGCTGTTTCCTGTTGCTTGGTTTTGCCAGAAACCAATGCTTTGTGTCACTGTTGTAAACCAGCTATTCGTTGGCGAGAGAAGTTCTAATCGAATTTTTTGTCCCAAACAATCAAGATAAACATTTCTATAATTTAGCCAGCTTAGTTCTGCTGACCAATCTCTGTTTGTATTCACTGAAAAAACATTTTTCCATCCGACGACGCTGTCATAGTCTTTAGTAAAATCTTTGGCGAGATAACGCATTGCCTGCATCGTGAATACACTCAGATTAAGTTCATTTCTTTCCTGCTTTAAATGATAAGCAGCCTCTTGAGCAATGGCACCGGAAAAACCGGATCCGGAAAAAATCACTTTTTCTGACCCTCCGATATGGTTGCCTAACTTTGTTGCCAGAAACTTTCCGATTAACTCAATGAGGGGTAAACGAACACCATCGAGACCACGCTTAGTGAGACCTTGTACCTTTATTTCAGGGTCGGCCTTTCCTGAAAAAGCATATTCTAGCAATAGATCATGTCTTCTTTGATCTGAGAGAGAGATGGGGATTAAGCGATATAGACCACTTAAAGAATCATAATAAGCAATATTTTCTGCAAAATTAGCATCCGTAAAGGATGGATCTAAGAAGATTACATTCTGAATGCCATGCACTGTTTGAATATAGATTTCCGGTAAGTATTGATTTAAAGCACTGTTGATGTCGACGGGATTTTTGAAATAGGCTCCACCAAATCCCAGTAAATTGAGAATACACGCCAATCGATCGTCTTGATTGTTTGTATTTAAACTTGTTGTCGGGATTTCCTCACTCAAGAATTCGCTCTGAGCCAGAAGATCTTTGATTTGGTATGAACCTAAACTTGCTGTTTGAGTTCCGTCTCTGTCATCAAGGGTGAGTAAATGATAAAGATCTGTCCCTTGAGCTTTTGAATTGTTCAAAAGATTGTGTGCAATGTCTGTTATTTTGTTACGCTCTTCTGAGGGTAATTGGTCGATAAATTGAATGGGGACTTGCTGAGCCTTTATAAAAGATATGCTGAATAGAGCCGTTATTATACTCAATTTGGTGGTGTGTAGAGAAAGTAGGATATTTTTTTTAGAAAATTTTTTAATCATGTGCCGATACTCCTCAAGCATGTCCCGTATATTTTGTAATATAATTCTAATTACATCGTATATTTGATTCTTTAAGATTAAAAATATGCTAATTTATGTTACTTTAATAATAATATGAAGTTTTATAAAAGGTAAGCAGTTTTTTACCTGTTTTTAACGATCCTTATTCTATCCTAAATAATAATTATGAAAAAATTATTAGGATAACAGGATGGTATCCCAAAAATTGCACCAATTGGCGCAAGCCGTTCCCCATAAAATAGCCTTTTCATTTAAAGGGCGTGATCTTACGTCTCAGGGTGTGACGTATGCTCAGCTTGATCAAGATGCTCGCCACATTGCAGCCGTAATTCTAGAGCAAAACCCGGCAAGAAAACCTGTCTATGTTGCTATGCGTCAATCCATTGGATTTATCAAAGTTTTATTTGGTTGCTTGTACTCAGGGATTACCTTTTTGCCAACGTACCCGATTCGTAATACGCATGATGTTGCTCGATTAAAGGCAATTGCGCAAACGGTTGAGCCTGCTCTTATCATTGTTGATGATGTTGCCCCCTTAGCTGATCTTCAAGAGCAATTACCCTATACTATTATTCCGGCTCATCACTTAATGGGGGAAAAATCGCTTGCCAAACCGGAAGCTATGGCTGAGTGTGCTTTTCTCCAATGTTCATCCGGAACAACGCGTAGTCCCAAGGCAATTCAAGTAACAACAAGCGCACTTATGGCTTGTTTAGAGAATATGAAACAACATTTTCAGATTACGGCGGATGATATTGGGTGTTCGTGGTTGCCACCATACCATGATATGGGATTGATCGGCGGGATTTTGCTGCCTGTTTATGCGGAATTTACAACACACCTTATGTCACCCTCTTCGTTTATGATGAACCCCTTGGGTTGGCTTGAGTATATCTCTTCGGTGCGCGCAACGATTTCAGTGGCACCCAATATTGCTTTTGATTTATGCGTTCGACGTATTAAATCCTTGTCCGGGAAATTAGACCTATCTTGCCTAAGGATTTTGGTGAATAGTGCCCAAATGATTCAACCGCGTACCTTAGATGATTTTGTCAAAACGTTTAAACCTCATGGCCTTAACACTGAATCTTTGATGAATGCTTATGGTCTTGCTGAGGCGACATTGATGGTTACGTGCACTCAGCCGTGTGAAGCAACGAATCACCATGAATTCCACCGACTATCTTTGCGGAAGGGGATCGTTATTCCTGAATCAAATGAGGAGGAACAGATTTGTATTGCAAGTTGTGGTCGACCCATTCAAGGGATGGATATCAAGATTGTTGATCGATATACCGGAGCCTTAATGCCGCCTGATTCTATCGGCGAAATTTGGGTTTCCGGAAACTCCATTGCGGGCGGGTACTATCAGAATGATGACGTTACCCGAGAAGTATTCGGAAGAACAATTGACGGTAGAAATGACTCGTATATTTCAACAGGGGATACGGGGTTTATCTCGGTGGATGGTTTGCTCTTTGTGACGGGGCGGATTAAAGATTCAATTAAAATGGACAATGGATTAGTTTCTGCAGAAGAGATTGAAGAAATCATCGAGAGTCAAGATTATCAAGATCCATCATATCGTTGTGCTGCGTTGCTTGTATCACGTCACGATGGGGCAGAGATTGTTGTTCTGCGTGAGGTCGATCGAACCATCGACCCTGTTGCCCATGGGAGTCAAATGCTTTACTTACTGCGGAAACACTACATGATCAAGGTTAATAAAATCATCTATATGCGACGTGGAACGATTCCAACGACAACAAGTGGCAAGGTGAAGCATCATGCAGCTATTGTGCTCTATCTCCATGATTTGCTTGACCCGATTTACGAATATAGTTTTGATCCGGCTCTTGACCTCTTGGAGCTACAAAATGCTTAATTTCCCATCTGTATAAAGCGAGTTTTTTCCATGTTGCCGACAATTTCAATAGACTCCATATAGCTTTTTATAGATCGATGAATGGCCCAAGGTAGGCCGAGGCCGAGTGTAATAAGAATAATCAAAATATTGGTGATATACAGTTTTGCAAGATCTGCAAAAGTAATTGTATTCTTGAATTTTAAATCCATAAACTCAAGATTTCCATAGAGGTAATGCCTGAATTTAGTGGTATACCAGACGCGGCTAAGGCCAAGGGTCGGAACGAAAAGAATAATCGAGATAATGTTACTCCACATTAAAGGATTCTCCCTAAAGTGAAGTCGATAGCTTTGGTTTCCAAAATGTAAGTTGTTAAAGATATAGGCGTATAAAGCCGGCATGGTTTTATGGGCAATGAAGCCAAAGGTAATGATGTTTAGAATAATCGTTTTCGAGGCGATTATTATGAAATCCCACGCTTTTCCACCGAGTCGGTAACGAACGCCACGCCAAGAGGTATGACTCATTTTATAAGTGCTTGTACGCCATAAAACATAAGATAAAAAGCCAAGAACAACGATGTAATTAAGAATAAAGTTGCTTATGATATACCAATCAGATGCCCAACCAATGAGATGGGTTCCTGCCTTTAGAATAATCACTTCCAGAAGGGTTAAAACGATGGAACCCGCTATGATCTTGATGAATCCTATGAGTATGTCTGATCCTGTTCCGTGATAACAATACCGCGAATCTTTGATTGAGATTGATTGCGTTAGATAGGCGCGGATGTTGCTGTATCCCCAGAATGTATACAAACCGAGAGTGACGATATTTAAGAGCATCATTTTGATGATCAGCCAATATAAATGCCCGACCGAGGCATCAAATTTAATGGGGGTTGTTTTTTCCATCTGGTTCTCGCTTTTCCTGTGGAGATCATATAGTCTATAAATTAAGATTTAAATATTAATATAAAGTAAACGTCGATGTCTTCAAAGATGAATGTTAAGCCACTTTTGTTTGGCTCCCTTGCTACTGCCTTTGAGTGGTATGATTATGCTTTATTTGGATATTTTGCCAAAATTATTGCTCAGCAATTCTTCCCCTCTGCTGATCCTATTACATCCTTACTATCGACCTTTGCTGTTTTTGCTTCAGGGTTTGCCATGCGTCCACTTGGGGCAATTTTCTATGGGTATATCGGGGATCGAGTGGGGCGAAAATATGCGTTAGCAGCCTCGTTATTGACGATGGCAGCACCGACAACATTATTGGGATTGTTGCCAACCTATGAATCAATTGGGATTTGGGCGAGTGTCGGTTTGGTTCTAATCCGGTTGTTCCAGGGATTAGCTGTTGGTGGTAATTATGGTGGGTCTTTTATTTTTGTTATTGAGAATGCCCCTGTACATCGCCAAGGTTTCGCCGGCAGTTTGGCCTCATTTGGTACCTTAGGCGGTTTATTTTTAGGGTCAGGGGCTGCAACATTAATGACTGCCATGATGTCCACCGAAAACCTTGAGAGTTTTGGTTGGCGAATCCCTTTCTTATTGGGGAGTCTTTCTGCTGTTGTTGGATTGGCTATTCGTAACTATGTTCCGGAACAACACAGTCAACCCTCAAAGGATCAGCTTCCTATTCGGGAAGTTTTGACACATCATCGAGCTTCATTGCTCCGATCCATGGGGATTATTCTTTTGGATGGCGTCGGGGTCTATGTTTTATTTGTGTTTATGACAACCTATGCCACCTTATTCCTCAAGATGCCAGAAGAATCTGTTTTATTTTGGAACACGGTTTCTATGGGGGCTCTTGTTATCTTTATTCCGTTCTTTGGTTGGTTGGGTGATAAGATTGGTGCCAAGACTGTTTTAGCCGGAGTATGCCTTGGTTTTACTCTTTTGGCATGGCCGTTGTACTCATGGTTAATTGATTCCCGCAGCCTAATGGCATTGGCATCTTTACAACTGATTTTTAGCTGCCTGATGGGGGCTGTTTATGGGACATTGCCTATCCTTGTAACCAGAGCATTCCCTGCACACGTTCGATATACGGCTGCTGGGGTTTCTTTTAATGTGTGTGTTGCGGTGTTTGGGGGGACAGCCCCCTATGTGGTTACATCGCTTATCAATACGACTCAGAATCTGTATGTTCCTGCAATTGCTGTTGTTTTAGTTGGTTGCCTTGCAGGCCTATCCTTGAGAAAACTATAGTCGTTCTCTTTGCTGAGTCAAGTTTGCCAAGATGAGATAAGGCGATCTTTTTTAACATGTTGAATATTAAAGATGTTTTTTCAATAGTGTTAACTATTTCTTTACCAAATACAATTTAATTTCCAGAAAGTAGGTGCTGTTAAAATAAAATTTCATTCCAGGAGGGAATTATGAAATATAATTTTTTAATAAAAGTGTTGCTTTTGCCCATCTTAGCATCGACTGCTTTTTCATTGCAACCACCAGATTTTCAAACTATGGACATGAACCGGGAGCGCGATTTTTTGCTTGTGAAAAGCGAGATTGTTAATCGTTTGGGGGCTGAATATTATACAGACACATTCCATTTTAGCCAGTCTGATTTAAATATAGAAGTTCGTCGAGCTGAATATCTCTATAACCAACAAAAAATGTATAATCCTTATCAATATCCAACGATTGGTCAGCTTTTTTATAAGAAGTCAGATCTCTTTAATTACACGCGCAATAAACTGGATGATCATAACTATTGGATTATGTATGCGAATCAGTTTATGAATCGGTTTGATTTGTCTGACTATAGTTCCTATCCGAATTTTGGCGAGATTAATTTTTCCGAACGGTTTCAGCAGTTTATTAATTCTGAGTATGCTGAACTTCAAAAATGGCGTGATATTGATGTTGAGATTCACCGCAATCCAGAAGCATATTTGTTACAAGGACCCTTGCATCCTCATAAGGTAACGGGGGTTGATCAACTCCATACCGTCGGTATTGATGGTGCCGGTGCTAAAGTTATTGTTTGGGACTGTGGATTTGTGGATAACTGCCATGTGAAATTCACGATTAAGGACAGTCACGTTAAACACCCAGAGGATGGTGATGACTTTGATCGTAATGACCAGCACGGAACCCATGTCGCCGGAACCATAGCTGCGGATGAGACGTCTGGTGATTATAAAGGTGTTGCCTTTGGTGCCGAAGTTTTACCCGTAGAATTTCAAGGCGTTGATGAGCTGATTAATCGAATTAGAGAAAGTGATGCCAAGATCATTAGCGCATCATTCCATTATTTGGTGCGTAAGACGGATATGCGTGATTTTGATAAATTACTGGACGAACTTGAAAAACATGATCGGATTCTGGTTATGGCATCCGGAAATGATTCCAAATATGTTTCTGATGATCTCAATCCCGATTTTCTGACCTATTGGAATAAGGGGCTATGGTTTGGAACTCATGGTGCATGGATTCTTTCTAAAAACAAGGCCTTAGCCAATCGTGTTTTACTTGTTGGCTCCTTGAAAGAAGATGGTCAAACGGTCAGTCGATTCTCGAACTTACCCGGAGCTATGCACCAAAATTTTGTTTTTGCACCAGGAGAAAATGTTATGGCGACCGTTGAAAAAGACACATTTGATGCCATGTCCGGAACCTCTATGGCAACACCTCATGTGTCTGGTATTTTGAGTTTGATGAATAAATATTATCCCCAACTTTCTGCGCTTGAGTTAAAGGATTGCCTGATTCGATCCTGTGATAAATTCTGGGAAGATAACAACCATGGTGTATTCTTTAAACCAGAGCTGTTTGGCCAAGGTCGGGTTAATGCCGTTGCTGCTTTTTCCGAGGCTGAAAAGTTGGTTAAAGTGAAGGCTGCACGAGGGAATGGTGTTAGCCAGTTGATGGATATTGTTGAGGGGGCCTAATCCTTATCATCTGTACCCTTTAGAGAGAGAGGGAGAGATCTCTCTTTTTCTGTGCGTCAATTAAGCGCACCTATAAAAACCCCCATAGACCCTTGTAAGGGGGTAAAAAAAACGTCACAATGCATTTAGCGAGTATTTTATTGATGTGATATTGGTGGGGTTATGAATATTCTTAAGATGATGGTCTGGATGGCTACCTTTGTTGGTATGGCTGTGGCTGATGTGCCTAAGCCGTGGGAGATTGGTTTTCAATCACCGGCGACCCCGACAATGGACGGCATAACTGAGATGCACGATCTTTTGTTGATTATCATTATCGGTGTCGGTATTTTTGTTACGTTGTTATTGGGGTATACCCTGTGGCGGTACAATGAAAAACGGAACCCGAACCCGTCAAATGTCTCACATCACACCTTTATTGAGATTGTTTGGACGCTTGTTCCTGTGTTGATTTTGGTTGTGATCGGTATTCCATCGCTCAAATTATTGTTCTTTAGCGATCGTATTGAGAATGCGGATCTAACGGTTAAAGTTATTGGCCGTCAATGGTATTGGACCTATGAACTTCCTGATCATAAAGTTGAATTTGACAGCCGTTTGATTGAGGATGCGGATCTAAAACCCGGTCAGCTTCGGCTTTTGGATGTTGATAATCCGGTTGTCGTTCCTGTTGGTAAGGCTGTTCGGTTACTTGTTACATCAGACAATGTGCTTCATAGTTTTGCTGTGCCGTCGTTTGGTATTAAAAAGGATGCTGTTCCGGGGCGTTTGAATGAAACGTGGTTTAAGGTTCATAAAGAGGGCACCTACTATGGTCAGTGTTCCGAATTATGTGGTGTTAAACATGGATTTATGCCTATTGCTGTCAAGGTTGTCTCACAGGATGAGTTTGATGCTTGGGTTAAAACAAAGCAGAATTAGCTGTCCCCTTATAATTCGGATGCGTTAGCGTCGCTCATGTACTTAAGGTACACGTGCTCCTCTGTCGCCGTATTAAAGGGTTCTAGCTAGAGTTAATAAGTTAAGTTGTTATAAGAAATAGGTGAAAAATGTCGAGTACGACCGCAGTAACAGATCACGGACATCACGATCATCATCCGACCGGATGGCGACGTTGGTTATTATCCACAAACCATAAAGATATTGGAACACTCTATATCGTCTTTGCGATTATTGGTGGGATTTTAGGCGGTGCTGCGTCTATGATTATTCGGGCACAGCTGATGCACCCGGGAAGTTTGGTGCTGGGCAATGATTATCAACTCTATAACGTGATTATTTCTGCTCACGGCGTCTTGATGATTTTCTTTATGGTTATGCCGGCCTTAATTGGTGGGTTTGGTAACTGGTTTGTTCCGCTCATGATTGGGGCACCGGATATGGCATTCCCGCGCATGAACAACATCAGTTTTTGGTTGATGGTTCCATCTTTGGCTTTATTGCTTTTGTCCGGAGTAACGGCTGGTGGTGCCGGTACGGGATGGACGTTCTATCCGCCGTTGAGTGATGCTCAGTATCATTCCGGGCCAGCCGTTGATTATCTGTTGTTTAGCCTCCATTTGGCAGGTGCCTCTTCGATTATGGGGGCAATTAACTTTATTGTGACGATTTTTAACATGCGTGCTCCGGGCATGACATTCCACAAGATGCCTTTGTTTGCTTGGGCAATGCTCGTTACGGCCTTTTTGCTTTTATTGGCTGTTCCTGTCTTAGCCGGGGGTATCACGATGCTCATCACGGATCGTAACTTTGGGACGACATTTTTTAACCCAGCAGGTGGCGGTGATCCTGTTCTATTCCAACATTTGTTTTGGTTTTTCGGGCATCCTGAAGTTTACATTATGATTTTGCCGGCTTTTGGTATCGTTTCTCAGGTTATTTCAACCTTTGCTCGCAAACCCATTTTTGGTTATCTGGGAATGGCCTATGCCATGGTTGCAATTGCTGTTTTCGGCTTTATTGTTTGGGCTCACCATATGTTTACTGTGGGAATGGACGTCAAGGCGAATGCGTATTTTACGGTTGCAACGATGGTTATTGCTGTTCCAACAGGGATTAAGGTATTTTCTTGGATTGCAACAATGTGGGGTGGGGCACTGCGTTTCAAAACACCCATGATTTTTGCAGCTGGTTTTGTCCTTCTCTTTATGATTGGCGGATTGACAGGGGTTGTTTTGGCCAATGGCTCAGTTGATGTGGCTTTGCATGATACCTATTATGTTGTTGCACATTTCCATTATGTTCTATCGATGGGGGCGTTGTTCGGCTTATTCTCAGGGTTCTATTACTGGATTGGTAAAATGTCAGGTTACCAGTATAACGAAACTCTAGGGAAAATTCATTTCTGGCTGACCTTTATTGGTGTTAACGTTTTATTCTTCCCGATGCATTTTCTAGGGTTATCAGGTATGCCGCGTCGTATTCCTGATTATCCGGATGCTTTTGCTCCTTGGAACTACGTTGTTTCATTGGGTGGATTCTTGTCTGGTTTTGCTGGTTTGTTTTTCTTTTATGTTTTGTATCGTATTTTTAAAGACAAAGTTCCTTGTCCGGCAAATCCATGGGGCGAAGGAGCAAATACATTAGAGTGGACACTACCATCACCACCGGCGTTTCACTCTTTTGAGGAGCAGCCCAAAGTATAGCCTTATAAGTAATAAAAAAATCCCCCTCAAGTAAATATGGAGGGGGATTTTTTTTATTATTTCGTTCATTGACATATTTTTAAGATTATACAAGTCAAACTAAAGTGTAAGTCAAGCTATACAATGGAGTTCTGACATGAATAAGAAAATATGGATATCTCTTTTCGTATCAACGGTTCTAGCCTATGCTCATGAGGATCCTCGGGACTTTGGCCTTGGGGCTTTGTTTGATGAAACGCCTAAAGAAGAAGTTACTTCTAACGTACTGAGTGTGTATGTTCCTCCTAAGATAGATTTAACGTCAATTCTGTATCCGGATGAAATTTACGAACATTTGATACAGTCCACATTAGGACAAGATGAGGCGATGAAAGCCATGGCTACGTTTGTTCATGATCATCTCGTTAATTTGCAATTTAAAGCGACAATTCTGCAGGATCATAGACTGGAACAATATTCTGGTATTGAGCTTGTTAAGCCTAATATTTTAATGGTTGGACCAACGGGAACCGGAAAAACATCAACAATCCAACTTCTATCAAAAATAATGAATGTTCCGATGGTTGTTGGAAATGCAACCGAATGGACAACCCAAGGGTACATCGGGTCTAAATGGCAATACATGTTTGATATTCTGTATAGCAAAACTGAAAGTTTCCTAAAGGCTCAAGGAAAGAAACCAACCAGAGCTGAGATTATTGCCTGTGCGCAACAAGGCATTGTCTTTATGGATGAGTTTGATAAAATTTGCCTTGGTGAAGGGAGTGATCTTAAGGTTGTATCGCGGGTTCAGCAAGAACTTCTGCCACCAATACAAGGAACGACCATTGTTTTAAATTCTGGTGATGCTTTTGATACCACGAATGTATTGTTTATTGCGGGGGGGGCTTTCCCCAATCTTGAACCGAGTAACGGGCGAAATATAACACCCCATGATTTAGAACGATTTGGCATGTTGCCGGAATTGGCCGGTCGATTAGGCAATATTGTTCAGCTTAAGGCACTAGGGAAAGAAAGTCTTAAAAAGATTATGACCACCTCAAAGTCATCTGTCCTGACACAGCTCAAGGCCAAATATAAACTGGCTTATGACATTGATTTATCTTTTTCAGAGGATGCGTTGAATTATATCTCAGAAATAGCTGTGCTGCAAAGCACAGGGGCTCGCAGTCTGAATGCCATGATAGCGGATATTATGAAAGATATTACGTTTAATATCCGAAATTATGTTGGAAAACCACTGGAGATAACCCGTAAAGATGCTGAAAAGGTTCTTGAGAAGTTCCGCCCTAAAAAGAAAGAGCTGAGCCCCAGCGTGTTAGCCATGTATGTATAGTCGTATTAAATGGTTCTAGCTATAATAACGTGAATTCGATATAAGAAATAAAATAAAAGGTGCTGATACGCCTTGCAACTGGCGGATTTTCTACCTCGCCCCTACGTGGGAGAGGTCGGCCAACGGCCGGGTGAGGGGGCTAATACAATAGAGCAAGAAAAAACAGCAGCCTGTTAATTGCTTTTATTGACTCATTTGTTTTCACCCCTCACCCGACCTGCGGTCGACCTCTCCCACAAGGGGCGAGGTGATGGATTCCGACACTTAAAAAGCATAGTGATAACAATTTTTCGTATTCCTTACGTCGAATTGACGCTATAATACCAAGTCCCGTTTTCTACTTCCCAAGTTCTTCTAGTGCTTCAGAAAATCTAACAGGATCCACACGCGGTGATGGTGAGGATTGTGATTTTGAGAAAGAAGGGGGAGAAAGCCGCGGCGCATCCTTATGTTGAGTTCTTGGACTCTGCGCTTTTGTTGAGTCATTTGTCTCAAGAGAGGACTCGGTTTCTGCTGAATCGATTATGTTGGCAACAGGATAATGATCCATATTTTTGAGCATAGCATCCCAAGAATTATCAGGTATGTTGTTATCTTGGCTGATTGCTGTGGTAAGGAGTGACAGTAAGGCAATAAATGATTTAATCATAATTTCTTCCGTATTTTTTATGTGAGATTGAAAGCGATAAGAGCCTGAAATAGTCAGGCTCTTATTGGTTTTCAAATAAATGGGTGATACCCAATTTCATTTTAGCTGGGTCTGTTAGGCAATTTCAATAGCAATGGCAACAGCTTCACCACCACCAAGGCAGAGGGATGCGATTCCTTTTTTCTTGCCTTGATTGCGTAGGGCGTGAACTAACGTCACGACTAAGCGAGCTCCGCTAGCACCGATCGGGTGACCGAGAGCACAGGCTCCGCCATAGACATTCACTTTTTCATGGGGAATGTTTAAATCTTTCATGGCTGCCATGGTGACAACGGCAAAGGCTTCATTGATTTCAAAAAGATCAACATCAGCAATTTTCCAGCCAATTTTTTTGCACAGCTTGTCAATGGCACCAACAGGAGCCGTAGTAAACCATTCCGGTTCTTGAGCATAGGTCGCATGACCTTTAACGGTTGCCATAACAGGTTGCTCTGATTTGTGTGCGTGGTCTTTTGACATTAAGACAACGGCCGCAGCACCATCTGAGATCGATGATGAGTTTGCGGCTGTGACGGTACCGTCTTTCTTGAACGCCGGTTTTAATTGAGGGATTTTATCAGGATTGACTTTGCTGGGGGTTTCATCTTCTGCGACAATAATCTCACCCTTGCGATCTTGAATTGTAACAGGTGTGATTTCGCTTTTGAACACACCGTCTTGTAGGGCTTGTTTGGCTCGGATAGACGATTCGCGAGCAAATGCGTCTTGGTCTTCGCGGGTAAAACCATATTTTTCGGCAGTAGCTTCAGCAAAAAGTCCCATTAATCCCCCTTCAGTATAGGAATCTTCTAGGCCATCCAGAAACATATGATCAAAAACCTTTCCATGGCCAAGGCGGTAGCCACTGCGTCCTTTGAGTAAGAGGTACGGCGCGTTTGTCATGCTTTCCATACCACCTGCAACGATAGTATCGGTCTCGCCGGCACGGATTTGGTCAACACCGAGCATAATGGCTTTCATACCGGAACCGCAGACCTTGTTGATCGTAGCACACGGTGTATGTTTGTTAACACCGGCACCGAGAGCAGCTTGACGGGCAGGGGCTTGTCCCAGTCCGGCGGGTAAGACACATCCCATGTAAACTTCTTCGATGGCGTCGCCTGAGATATTTGCGGATGCTAAGGCACCTTTTATGGCTGTCGATCCGAGTGTTGTTGTTTTGACACCATCAAATATGCCTTGAAAGGCTCCGATTGGTGTGCGTTGTGCTGCGACGATGACGACCTCTTTAGACATTATAACCCTCTATTTTCATGTTTATTACATACATACAATCAATTTTGACATAAATGTGCAAATAAAAAGTTAACGTCATTAACTCTCCTTTCTCAAGGAGGACTGGTTGAGGATAATAAAAAAGGCGCCAAATCTGGCGCCTTATCTAACAGCAGTCAACCTTAGCCAACGATTTCTGTTTGAGCAAAGAAATAAGCAATTTCAATGGCCGCATTTTCCAAGGAGTCTGATCCATGGACAGAGTTAGCTTCGATGGATTCAGCGAACTCTTTGCGAATTGTACCGGCATCAGCATTTTCCGGGTTGGTTGCGCCCATAACTTCACGGTATTTAGCAACGGCGTCATTACCTTCGAGAACCTGTACAACAACTGGGCCAGAGATCATAAAGGAAACCAAGTCATTAAAGAAGGCGCGTTCTTTGTGAACAGCATAGAATCCTTCAGCCTGGGCTTGCGTCAACTGAACACGTTTTTGAGCAATGATTCGAAGGCCGGCTGCTTCGATCGTAGCATTGATTTTGCCTGTTAAGTTACGACGTGTCGCATCAGGTTTAATGATAGAAAATGTTTTTTGCATTGTCATAGGATACTCCAAATAGTTAGACAGATTTTAAAATTAAAGAGGCATTCGTGCCACCAAACCCAAAAGAATTGGAGACAGCAATTTTGATAGGGCGTTGTTTAGCCTGATGGGCAACGAGGTCAAGGTCGCATCCTTCGGATGGATTATCCAAGTTCAGGGTAGGTGGTGCTACTTGATCACGCAAGGCCAAAGCACAGAATATTGCCTCAACGCTACCCGCAGCCCCTAAAAGGTGGCCGATGGCTGACTTTGTTGATGACATGGATAGTTTATAAGCATGATCCCCAAAAGCACGTTTTACAGCTTTGATTTCAATAGCATCACCCAATGGAGTTGATGTTCCGTGGGCGTTAATATAGTCAACTTCCTCTGGATTGATCTTGGCATTACGCAGGGCTGCTTGCATCGCGCGATAAGCACCATCACCATCCTCGGCTGGTGCTGTAATATGATGAGCATCACCAGACATGCCATAGCCAATCACTTCAGCATATATTTTTGCACCGCGTTTTTTCGCGTGTTCGTATTCTTCCAGGACAACGATGCCGGCACCTTCACCCATAACAAAACCATCGCGACCCTCATCCCAAGGGCGAGATGCGTGTGTTGGATTATCATTGTAATGTGTGGATAGGGCACGTGCAGAAGCAAAACCAGCCATAGCCAATCGGCAAACAGCTGCTTCGGTACCACCGGCAACCATAACATCCGCATCCCCAAACATAATAAGTCGAGACGCATCACCAATAGCGTGGGCCCCTGTTGCACAGGCTGTGACGACAGCGTGGTTTGGTCCTTTGAATCCATGACGGATTGAAACGTGGCCGGATACAAGGTTAATCAAGGATGCCGGAATAAAGAAAGGTGAAACGCGACGAGGGCCGGAAGCATCAAGGATACTTCCTGTTTTGTGAATTTCTGCAAGGCCACCGACGCCCGAGCCAATCATGACACCTGTTCTGCAACGGTCTTCCTCGTCTTCAGGCATCCAGCCGGAATCATGGATGGCTTGCTCTGCTGCGGCAACACCATAGAGAATGAAAGCGTCAACTTTACGTTGATCTTTGGGTTCCATATAAAGGTCAGGATTAAAAATGCCTTGGCCTTTAGTTGTTGCTTCGCCACGTGGAACAACGCCAGCGATTTTTGCGGCTAAGTCTGATGTTTCAAAATGCTCGATGGTTTTGACACCCGATTTGCTGGCTAAAATGCCATCCCAACTAGACTTAACACCATCACCCAAGGGGGTGACAAGACCGATACCGGTTATTACAACTCGACGCATGGGACCCTCAATTTTTTGTGATTTAAGGTAAAAAGGGCAGCTGTCAAAGCTGCCCAAAGTAGAGAGGCGATAACTTAAGCCGCGTTAGCTTCGATAAAAGAAATAGCATCTTTAACGGTTGCGATTTTTTCAGCAGCTGTGTCTGGGATTTCAATGCCAAATTCTTCTTCGAATTTCATGACAAGTTCAACTGTATCTAGGCTGTCTGCGCCAAGATCATCAACAAAGCTTGATGTTTCTGTAACTTTAGATGCGTCTACACCGAGGTGTTCTACAACGATTTCAATAACGCGGTTTGTAACATTGCTCATTATAAGATGTCCTTTAAAATTTATAAAACAATTTTTCAACACTAGAAATAACCTCTTTTGAGATAAAATTCAAGAGTCATACACCATAAAAGTAAAAAACAGTTTCTATGTTAGGGGAATTTATATAGGATAATTAGAAGATCTGCCTCGTCTTTTTTAGCTGGTTTGTTATGAAAACAGGGATAATTGATGCAAAAAATAAAATCACTCATCTTTAATATTTACTTTATCTTATCGTCGTCGTTTAGTGCAATCTTCGGACTCATCTTTTTGCTAGGGAGTCGAAAATTTGCCTTTAATGCACCCAAGTTGTGGGGGCGATTAAATAGTTGGGGGGCAAGGCATATCTTAGGATTGGATTATCGTGTCGAGGGTCTTGATAATATGCCCGATGGTCCCTGTATTATTGCATCAAAACACCAATCTGCGTGGGAAACCTATTCCTTTTGTACAATTTTCCCCGAGGCTGTTTTTATCGCGAAAAGGGAATTGTTGTACATTCCGTTTTTTAATTTTCACTTCATGAAGATGCGAACAATTATGCTCAATCGTAAACTTGGCTCTAAGGCAAAAGCCGATATGGTTCGTCAGGCAAAGGAACGAATTGCAGAGGGTAGTCGAATTATCATTTACCCTGAGGGAACGCGTAAAGGATTTGCTGATGCACCTAAATACAGGCAGGGAATCGGTGCGATGTATACAGAACTTAACGTGCCTGTTGTGCCTGTTGCTTTAAATTCCGGTGCCTTCTGGCCGCGCCGTGGTTTTGAGAAAAAAAACGGAGTCATTACCGTGTCAATTTTGCCGCCGATTCAACCCGGCTTGAGCCATGATGTGTTTATGAAGACCTTAGAGTCGCGGATCGAGGAAAAGATGGATGATTTAAGGAAAGTGAGTGCATAATGAAGAAACTCATTCTTTTAATGGGATTATTGTTAAAGACAACCTATGGATTGGATGATGCCTCAATGCATTTGATTGATCGCATTACACAGCAACATCTGGATATGGCTTCAAACGGTCTTACGTTTGATCTTGCCGGGAAACAATGCAGAATCTTTGCCCAAGGAGGCAACACCCCTAATTTGCAGGGTAGAACATTGTCTTGTGCTGGGCCGGATCTTAAGCGAGCATTTATGCCGGATACTCTTCCTTTGATCGTGCACTTTACAGATACCACATCTGAATCATTAATGTTGTGTATTGATTCTAAAATTGAAGAAGAACCCCTTCCTGAGCGAACCCAATATTGTAAAAGACAAGCCGATTGCGAGCTGGATTCTACGCGAAACAATAAACGAATCCGGTATTGTTGATTCATCATAATAATCCGTCGGTTTGCTTTATTTTTTAAGATCTGGTACTATATTGTTAATTGTAACATAAGTGAATGAGGTTAATGATGGCTTATGATAATCGTACCGTTCAGCGTTCCACGCAATTTGCTGCTTTCGAAGAAGGTTTGCGTGGGTTTATGCAACGTGTCTTCGTCTATATGGGGTTGGGGCTTGGTGTGACGGGGTTGGCTGCGTTTTTTGCGGCAACAAACCCGACGCTTCAGTCTATTTTATACGCACCGGGAATGATGTGGGTGACCATATTGGCACCGTTAGCTGTTGTCTTTTTCTTAAGTTTTAGAATTAACTCCATGAGTTTTTCTGCTGCTCAGACGACCTTTTGGATTTATGCAGCCTTAGTTGGGTTGTCAATTACACCCTTATTAATGATGTATCAGGTTGAAAGTGTTGCTCGTATTTTCTTTATTACGGCCAGCATTTTCGGATCAATGGCATTGTATGGTTATACAACCAAGAAAGACCTGACATCCATGGGATCCTTTATGTTTATGGGGTTGATTGGTGTTATTGTTGCATCTTTGGTGAATATTTTTATGCAAAGCAGCATGATGACATTAGTAACATCAGCTTTGACAGTGATCATCTTTACAGGTCTTACAGCCTATGATGTTCAAAAACTAAAAGATATTTATTATCAAGCAGATTCTCCTGAAACATCCGGTAAGATGGCTGTTATGGGAGCGTTGAACCTATATCTAGACTTTATTAATTTGTTCTTAGCGTTGCTACGGTTGTTTGGTAATCGCCGCGACTAAGATTTTTCTATAGCGACCCATTATATCCAGCTTATGTGTGCAGCATTGCTCATGTACTCGCTGTATAAATGGTTCTAGTTATAAAGTAATAAGGGGCTTGTTAGCCCCCTTTTTTTATAATAAAAAAATAAAAATTGAATTTTTATCGATATATTATTACATATAAGATATGCTTCTCCGCAACTTAACCGG
Source organism: Candidatus Paracaedibacteraceae bacterium (assembly GCA_019636035.1). Taxonomy (GTDB): domain Bacteria; phylum Pseudomonadota; class Alphaproteobacteria; order Paracaedibacterales; family Paracaedibacteraceae; genus Paracaedibacter. The sequence continues at coordinate 54,546 of JAHBYI010000001.1, read as the reverse complement.
AGGGGATAGGTTTTAATGCTAATATAATATAGAGAATATCATGCCTGTTTATAAGAAGATTTTAACGTTGATGTTGCTTTCAAGTGCCGCCATTTCAAGTGAAGGTGATTCTATTGAAAAAAAAAAAAGGATCTGGTCATCTTCGGGCTCCCTCGGGCGTTTCTGCTCCATCTTTGCGATCTCCATTTTCTGCAGGGGATAATAATTCTGAGGTAGAAAGCAAAGATGTTAATCCAACGACACGACTAAGCAATAGTGTGAATCGTATGAGCGAGGGGCAATTGCTTCAAGCTTTGGGGCAGTCTCAGGAACCGCCATCATTATATAGACCTACAGGTTATGAAAATCTGTATGAACTTGCGAGTATGGAAGCCTATACGCAGAGATTTAAAGATGATATTGATGATTCCTTTATTTCAAGTATTGTCTTCCGCCCTAACCATAACGGAGACATCAGAGATATATTCTCTATAATATTTGAGAATCTTAGAGAAAAACATGAGTCTAAAAAGACAGGAGAGAGTGTTTGCAAGGAGTATGGTTTCTATCAGAATAATGTTCGCCAATTGTTAATTGTCTGGGCAACGATAACGATGTGTGGCGAAAAAATCTTTGATAGTTCAATGCGATTAGCCATTAATAATCTAACGAATAAAGATAAAGATTATCAGCAAGCCGGATTAAAGCTCATCCAAGAGACTGTCGGCAATATCTATACTCTTATTACTTTTTTTGATAAATGGGGAGATTTTATTACCCAAATAATGCACGACCAAAGGCGATCGTTACTCGATGTTCGGATGAAAGTAAAAAGAATTCAAAGCCATACTATGACGATGTCTTCTTCTGCTGAGCCTACGAGTGTAACTCGACAGTCAACATTAGAATCTTTTGATATTCATCCCATAATCGAGCGTTTGCGTTTGCAGCTTCAAGATGCACAGATGTGTTTGGCACTACAGCTTTTAGAGAGAAACGATATTTTAGAATCCAAAATATGGAAGTATATTGACAGCCATATTCAGAGTCGAGAAGCGATGAGAGTTGATATAGAGCAACGACGGGATATTAACCTAACGCCGTCTATTACACCATCCCCATCCCCGGAGACAGTAATGCCGAAGGCATCATCCAAACCAAAATTGAGTAAAACGAAATCAAAGAAGAATGTTCCGAGTGAGCCTGTCGCATCATCATCGACTACAATTTCACACTCACCTGAACAAGAAAAAACAGAAACTGAACCTGTAGCACCATCATCAAGTATGTCGTTACATTCTCCTAAAAAAGAGAAGAAAGGAAAAATACCAATGCTTCGTTGGAATACAGTGGCTAGTTTACCTCGAGTATCTTCATCAAGCGGTATGTCACCAGTAAATTCTCCTCGTCAAGAATCGCTTGAAAAGGCACCAGGATCAGGAAAGAAGAAGAAATAAATTTTTACTGATTCATTTCTATAACACCGGTTCATTCGCATGAGCTGGTGTTTTTCTTTAGTGCTCCGGGTGAACCTCTGTGTAAACAACAGCACCGGGAGTAAGGACAGCTTTGATAGCAGCATTGACTTGATCAACAGTGACAGCTTTGATTTTGTCAGGGTAAGATTCAATCTCGTCAACAGTAAAGCCAAAGGCGAGGCGACTAAACGCTTTGATAGCACCACCATTCCCGTCACGTGCAAAGGCAAGACCTGCCAAAAGGTCACGCTGAGCAATCTTAACCTCTTCTGATGTTACACCTTTTTCAATCAGTGTCTTAAGAAGCAACTGAACAGCCTGTTTTAACGCTTCCGGTTTAAACTTAGGATTCAGTGTTGCTGTTACCTCAAAATGCTTAGGATCAATCGATTCATCTTCATAGGATGCACTGGCTTCAAGGGCAATCCCTTGTTGGTCAATCAGTTCTTTATAGAGGCGACTATTGGCGTTTCCACCAAGAATTTGCGCCAGAACGATAAGCGGATAATAATGCTCGTTGTTTTCTGAATGATGATTCGGGGTGCGATAGTACCAATCGAGGTTGACGAAACTAATTCGAGGATTGCGAATGATAATTTCTTGCATGACTCCCTTATCATTTGGATCTTGAACGCGCTTACGATCGGGAACAGGGCGAGATTTTGTTTCGCCAAAATGCTTTTTGACGAGAGGCAAAAGTTTATCCATGGTGATATCGCCGGAAATAATCAGAGTCGCATTATTCGGTGTGTACCATTTTTGGTAGTGGGCTTTTGCTGCATCATTTGTATAAGCCAGAATATGTTGCGGATAGCCAATGGTCGGGATACCATAGGGGTGGTATTTAAAGAGGGCGCGCAAGATCGTTTCGTAGGCTGCACCCAAGGGATTGTTATCCAAACGCATCAGGCGTTCTTGCATAACGACTTTTTGTTCTGCCATGGTTTCTTTTTCATCAAAGACGATGTTCGACATGCGATCGGCTTCGATCTCCAGCACCATATCCAGATTTTCAACAGAAATATCGCAGGTATAAACAGTGACGTCAGGTGTGGTGTAGGCATTGATCTGCCCCCCCTTACTGATGATAAGCTCTTTGAATTTACCCGCCGGGACTTTTTGCGTTCCCTTGAACATCAAATGTTCCAGAAAATGAGATAGTCCGACCATATCAATGGGGTCATCGGCCGTTCCAATGCGATAGGTTAACGCAACGGAAACTACTGGGGCTAAATGATTTTCAACAAGAACGATCGTTAAACCATTTTCGAGATGCGCGGTCTGCGGTTTAAAAATTTCAGCATTAGAAGGTACTGTTTGGGCAAGCATCATGAGTAATCCTGCGATTGGTCGTTTCATTTTTGGGCTCCATCTTTGGGAAGGCCTTCGGGCTTTCCAACAATGATGAAAGAGAGTTTTTCTGGTTGAAGTAACGATTGTGCAACGCGATTAACGTCGTTTAAGGTCACTGCTCGGATGAGGTCATTGCGTTGGTTGATGAACTCGGTTGGCAATCCATCGGTCATGTAATTTTTCATGAGTCCGACAATTTGTGGCGTTGAGGTGAAACCCAGAGGGTAGGAACCAACCATACGTTCACGGACAAAGTCGAGTTCCTTTTGATTAGCCCCTTTGTCCTTCATTTTTTGCCATTCTTCACGGATAATTTTGACAACTTCGCCTGCATCCTTGTTGGCGGTGGCTGTTGATCCGATAATATAGTTGCTGTGCTGTGTCCACTGGAGGGAACTGCTAATACCATAGGCAAGGCCACGGTTTTCACGAACTTCATCCCATAGGCGAGATTTAAACATGCCATCGCCAAGAATACTATTCATGATATAGGCAGCATAAAAATCTTTGTCTTTACGGTCTAATCCCGGCTGATAGAACAGAATAACACTTTGGGGAATGTCCATCTCAACAACAGTAACATCACCTGTTGTCTTGAGATCAGCAAAACCAACCGTGCTGGCTTTGCCTGATACAGGCAGATCTTTTAAGGCCGTATCAAGTTTTGCTTGGATATCTTGAAAAGAGATGTCACCGGCTGAGACAACCTGAATTTTATCAAAGGTCAGAAAATCTTTCATGAATTGAATGAGATTCTCGCGTTTGATTTTTCTAACCCCCTCAAGAGTGTCTTGTGTTGTGTGACTATAAGGATGTCCTGCAAAGGCTTGCTTGTTAAATGTATCACCGGCAACTGAATTCTCAGAATGAAGACTTTGACTTAAACTTGTTAAGATCTGTTCTTTGACACGATTAAAAGCATCATCATCAAAGCGTGGTTTTAGCAAAATCATGGTTAAGATCTCAAACAAATCCTGAATGTTTTCTTTTGTTCCCCTTAGCGTGATTGTAAAAGAATCAGAATTTTGAGAGACACCAAGGCGAATATTTTTTTCAAGAATGAGTTCTTTGAATTTGGCCGAATCGTAATTTCCTGCCCCTTCGTCAAGCATACCGGACAGAAATTCGGCAACACCATTGAGCCCCTTTGGATCATTTTTATCGCCTGCATCTTTGAAGGTTAGAGCCAGTGTGAGAACAGGAATATTCGGTGTTTCCACATGCCATCCTGCAATCCCTGCTTTTGTTTTATAATCCTGAATTTTTACCGGAGACGGGGAAACCGCTCCTTGAGTTTCGGCAAAGACGGGTTGTGTCATTGTATTTATTCCTAGGATTGAAAGACAAACAGTCCCGCAAAGAACCTTGAGATAATTTTTTGCGGAGTACTGTAAGCGTTGGATTGCTAACCTGTTGTAGGGCATGGGGTTACCTTGTACTGGCTGGATTTTTCCGCGAAGCTGGATTTTCAGCTGTGTTCCCACCTTTTCCTGATAAATTATCACTGACTTCCTTACCAATATCGGATAGACGTTCAGACGCTGTTTTATCGGTTGATGCTTCTTGGTCTAGGGTTTTACGGATTTCAGGATCGGCCTGCCCTTGTTTTTTGATTGTTTTATCTAGAGCGGATTCTGTCTCTGATGAACTTTCTGTGCTTGGAACACCCAGAGCTTGTTTTGCTTTGTCTTGCGTTTGTGTGTATCCCTGTGGTTGTGCGTGGATCTCTGGTGCACGCAAGTTGTGATCCGGTGGCATGGAAAGGGGCGGTGTTGTCGGGACGGAGTATTCATCGGCTTGATAATGATCTAAGCCAAATGTATGTTTGACAGAATCGCATCCTGCGACAAGCAAGGATAAAGTTGATAAAGCAATAAGCTTTTTAGTCATTAGAGGTTTCCTCTTTTTTTGTTAAAAACACTAAATCTATAAGTAATAATACAGCACCGATAACAATTCCACAATCGGCGATGTTAAAGGTATACCAATGGTAACCAAGAGCGTGAACATCAAGAAAATCAACAACGGCACCATAGGTTGCACGGTCATAAAGATTGCCCAAAGCACCGCCAAGAATCATGCCAAAACAAAGGCTTTGTAATCGATTTTCCGCATGCCATAGCCAATTCCCGACCAAGGCGGATAGCACAATGGCAATTGTCAAGAGAGCATAGACACCATAGGGGCTATCTGCGTGAAACATTCCAAAACTCACGCCTCGATTAAAGGCCAAAATAATGTTGAGAAAGGATGTTACTTCGATGGACTCGGATCCATGGTAAAACCAAGACAAGACGCTTTGTTTGCTCCATAGATCTGAGGCCAAGACTAAGATCGTGGTTAAAAAACCAGAGATTCGGTTGGTTGTAAACATTAAATAGCATCCTCACAACGATGGCACAAATCCTGGTCGTGGTGTGTGACCTCCGGTAAGACACGCCAACAGCGAACACACTTATCACCCGCGGCAACGGTAACCACAACACCGATGTCATTGACGTCATCCATAACAAAGGCTTGAGCCGGTGGTTGTGCAATTGTCACGTTTGCCCCTGATGTTATGGAAACTTCGGCCAAATCAAATCCGGACAAGAAATCAGCATTGGCTGAATTGGTAAAGACTGTGACTTGCGCCTGTAGGCTTGATCCAATGGTCTTTGCTGCTCGCTCAATTTCAATGGCACCCGTGATGGATCGGCGCATGTGGCGCATTTTTTCCCATTTTTCAGCGAGTTCTGCATTTTTCCAAGCGGAGTCAATATTTGGGAATTTGGATAAGTGGATACTTTTGCCATCGCGACCATAGCGAGTGAGGTAGGCTTCTTCGGCTGTAAAGCTGAGGACAGGTGCCAACCAATGAACTAAATGATCGAAAACATGGTGCATGGCTGTGCGAGTTGCTTTACGGCGTAAGCTGTCAACGGGGTCACAGTATAGGCAGTCTTTGCGAATATCAAAGTAGAATGCCGATAGATCAACAGTACAAAACGTATGAAGGGCAGCATAAAACCCTGTGAAGTCAAGGTTTGCAAGGCTTGCGTCATGAAGATCTTGCAGTTCAGCCAGTTTATGGAAGATCCACTGTTCAAGTTCAGGCATATCCTTAACATCGACTTTTTCTGCCGCTGAATAGCCATCCAAAGCCCCTAAGAGATAGCGCAAGGTATTGCGGAGACGGCGGTATATGTCTTCTTGTTGGCGAATAATTTCTGAACCAATGCGCATATCATCAGAGTAATCTGCTGAGACGATCCACAGACGTAGTAAATCAGCACCCTGCTTGTTGATAATTTCATTAGGGGCAACCACATTGCCAATGGATTTAGACATTTTATAGCCTTTTTCATCCAAAACAAATCCGTGGGTCAGGACTTTTTTGTAGGGGGCAATGCCTTCAGTGCCACAAGATTCCAAGAGAGATGATTGGAACCATCCGCGGTGTTGGTCGGATCCTTCAAGATACAAGTCTGCCGGCCAAGATTGGTCAGGGCGATCTCTTAGAACGAATTCGTGGGTGCATCCGCTATCAAACCAAACATCCAAAACATCAAAAATTTGTTCGTAATCCTTAGGGTTATATTTATCTCCCAAGAATCGTTCAGGCGGGCTGGAATACCACGCATCACCACCTTCTTTGTGGATGGCTTCGACAATGCGTGCATGAACCTCCGCATCGCGTAGGACTTCGCCTGTTTGAATATGGACGAATAGAGTCATTGGCGTTCCCCACGCACGTTGGCGGGATAGGCACCAGTCAGGGCGGCCTTCAACCATGGAATGAATGCGGTTGCGCCCTTGGGCTGGAAACCACTCAACAGCATCAATAGCCTTGAGGGCTTTATCACGCAAACCCGTATTATCCATGCTAACAAACCACTGGGATGTGGCACGGAAAATGAGCGGAGCCTTAGATCGCCAAGAATGCGGATAACTATGAACGATTTTGGTTGTGTGTAGCATATGTCCAGTATCTGTAATGGCCTCAATGACGGCGGGGTTTACTTTGTAAACATGTTTCCCGGCAAAGAGCGGAACATGGTCATAATAAATGCCGTCCGGGCCAACAGGTTGAGCGACTTCAATGCCATGGATTTTACCAAGGTCAAAGTCCTCGACACCATGGCCTGGTGCGGTGTGCACAAGGCCTGTACCGGCATCGGTTGTGACGTGCTCCCCAGCCAAGAAAGGAACATCAAAGTCATATCCTTGTCCGTGAAGGGGGTGGTGAGCAACAGATCCGCCAAGGTCAGTACCGCTGATTTTATGGACAACTCTATACTTTTCCCAACCAATAGCAGAGGTAACAGAATCTAATAAATCAGCTGCAATCAAGTACCGAGTCCCATCAATATCAATAACGACATAGTCAAACTCTTGACCATAAGCGATGGCACGGTTGGCCGGTAGCGTCCAAGGGGTTGTTGTCCAGATAACAGCCCGAACGCCATCAAGGGCAGGGACGCTTGGTTTTACGATGGGGAATGAAACAAAGATTGAATCTGACGTGTGATCTTTATACTCAACTTCGGCCTCAGCCAACGCTGTTTTTTCGACAACGGACCACATGACGGGTTTAAGGCCACGATACAGGCTACCGTTCATCAGGAATTTACCAAGTTGTTCTACGGTGCGGGCTTCTGCGGCAAAGTCCATTGTAATATAAGGGTTTTTCCAGTCAGCAACGATGCCAAGCCGTTGGAATTCCGATTTTTGCAAAGGGATCCATTTATCGGCAAACGTCCGACATTCTTGACGGAATTCGAGGACAGGAACCTCATCTTTATTTTTCCCCTGTGCCCGATAAATTTCTTCGATTTTCCATTCAATCGGCAAGCCGTGGCAGTCCCAACCGGGCACCATCGGCGCATCATAGCCCTTCATTTGATAGGTTTTATTGATGACATCCTTTAAGGTTTCAGATAAAGCATGACCGATATGAATGTGACCATTAGCATAGGGAGGGCCAAAGTGAAGGATGAATTTCTCGCGGCCCTTGGATTGGTCGCGTAATTTCTGATAAAGATCAATTTCGTCCCAGTAAGCCAAAAATTCCGGTTCACGCGTTGCCAACCCAGCCTTCATCGGAAAGTCTGTTTTAGGTAAAAATACGGTATTTTTTAAGTCCATTTTTCGTCCGTCAGAATGTCATTACATTTGGGTTTTAGTCTATATGGATTGTTGAAAAAGGTCTAGGAAGTTTTATTGGTATTTTTGCTCAGATTTACGGGTACAGAAATATTCTATTAAGGGATAATTGTAAAATACAAGCCTCCCTGCGCTAAAGCTTCGAGAGATACCCTACGGTCTAACGACTTCAGTCAGCAGCCCGGGTGGCCTGCCGCCCGAAGCTCGTAAGAGCGTAGGGTGGCGGAGAGAGAGGGATTCGAACCCTCGATACACCTTACGGCGTATGACGGTTTAGCAAACCGTTGCCTTAAGCCACTCGGCCATCTCTCCGGATACTTTAATCTAAAGGTCTTTGAGGGCAGATGTCAAACGAAAAATCATGAGAATTGTTGAGTTTCTTGATCGCTTTTTTCTTCAGTCTTTTTTTCAGCAGCTTCTTTTGCTTTAAGGGCGAGTTGCGCACTTTGATCCCTAAGCATAATCAGTGTCACAAGCCTTACTTTTTGATGATCCATGGAGGACATAATTGTTGATGCTTTTTTCGGAGCCATAGCCTTGAAGATCTCGCTCAGAGCTGTTAGTTCAAGTTTATTCAGGATTTCTGCTGCTTGTAGCGGTTTCATGGACTCGTATATTTTAACCATGCGTTCAATGTTTTCTTGTTCTTTTTTTGTGAGATCATTCGTTGTTGATTTAATGTCTTTTTGAATGGTCTCGAGTTGTTCGATTTGTTTGGTTAACTTATCTTTGGCAATTTTAACAAGAGCTTCTTGTTGAGCAACTTTTGCGCGGTCATCTGCCAGTGTTGTATCGCCTTCTTTTTTTGACATGGCTTGCAAAATTTTAATCTGATTTTCGTCCAGCATTAAAGGGTCAAATTCTTCTTTTTTGGTTGGTTTTTTAGGCTCTTCTGTGGCGATAGGTTCCTTTTTCTCTTCTGGTTTGGGTGTTTCAGCCATGGCTTGTGAAACAAGAGACGTTTCTTGCCAGTTGATGAGTGTTCGGTGTGTCCATAAATCTTCGACTTTATAGATTAAGCATAGGCTTGCCATAAGCGTGACGATCAAATTTAAATCGGGACGCCAGGCAATAATCCTGAGGCTGACTTTGATTAAGCTATGCAACATGTCCTTTGCCTTTATTCATGATTTTTTGTGCTGTTTTGGTCAAAAAGAAAGATTCCATTGTCACTTTTTTGGTTGGTATTTGTTGTTCTATTTGAGGGGCAACGTCAACTTCAGCATAATCTCTGAGCGTTTCCTCTTTCTTTTTCTTAGGTTTTTGTGCTTTTGTTGTTTTTTCTTTGATATCATCGGCCAGGGTTGTAAATTCTTGGGCTCGACCATTGGTGATGAGTAACTCAAGATGATCAGCAAGCTCATTTCCACGTGCAATCATAAAATCAAGATCATTCTTAACCACGAGGGCAGGGGGAATTCTTGAGTTAATAATATGATCCACTTCAGAGGATACTTTTTTCAATTCTTGGAGTTGTGATTGTGTTTCAATGATTTGTTTGGCGTAATCTTTCATCAACGGAATGATTTCTCCGTGCAATGTTTTAAAATTGCTTAAAGACTGGGTTAATCTAACCGAGTGAAGGATAACCCCGATTAATAATCCAATCATAATAAGGTCGATAAGAATGGGCATGTTAGTCTTCTCCGCGAATGATGTTATCAATTTTGATGGCAATATTTCCTGCTTTTTTGCCGACTTTTCCGATAAATAGAGGGATGTCGCCACTATTGATTCGGACAGGGGTGTCGGGCGTCGTATTGAGGAGAATTTGGCTACCGATTTTCCAGTTCATAGCATCATCTAGATTGCCTGATACTTCTCCAAGAATGGCTTCAATTTCAAGATCTGTGTGCAGGAGTTCTTTGATAAGGTGAGTTTCCCATATAGCATCACGACCAAATTTTTCACCCATAAAGTTCTGCAACAGTAATTCACGGATGGGTTCAAGGGTTGCATAGGGGACGAGCAATTCAATGCAGCCACCGCGTGTGTCAATTTGAATGCCAAGTCGAATCATAACTGAAACGTTTGTTGGGCGGGTAATCGATGCAAATTTTGGGTTGGACTCCATACGATCAAATCGGAATGTTACCGGGCAAAGCGGGTCAAAAGCAGCACTGAGGTCTGTTAAGAAGGCAACAACAAGGCGTTCGATGAGATTCATCTCAATGGTTGTGAATTGTCGATTATCAAATCGCATGGGAGCATTGCCACGACGTCCCCCTAAAAGAACATCAATCATTGTGTAAATGAGGTCGGTATCAACCAGAACAATACCGTGGTTGTCCCATTCTTCAGCCAAGAATACGTTGACCATTGCCGGAACCGGAATGCTGTTCATATAGTCGCCGAAACGAACGGATGAAATTGACTCGAGGGATATCTCGACGTTCTCACCCGTAAAGTTACGCATGGATGTTGTCATTAACCGAACCAAGCGATCAAAGACGACTTCCAGCATCGGTAGGCGTTCATAGTAAACAGCACTGCCACTCACAAAGGATGATACGCCTGTGCCTGCTTGTAGAGCATTGGTCGGATCTAAATCTAAATTTGGACCGATTGTCTCTAACGCTGATTCATGTTCTGGCATCGTTTCATCTGACATGGATGGCTCCGATTATTGGATCAACATAGATGGAATCAAGACATTAGACGCCTTAGCGGGGCTAATCACATTGTTTGTCCGTGTCAAGAGTTCTGACCTGACGCGTTCAATACCCGCTGAACCTGCTAAATCTTCAACGTCTAACCCTCTGAGGTATTCTTGGAATTGATCAATTAAAAGGGGTTTTAATTTCTCAACAACCTTACCAATTTCTTCATTGGGGGCTTGTACTGTAATTGATATTTTTAGAAAACTCGATTTTCCGGATGCATTCCTTAGGTTTAAGAGTATTTCAGGAACATCAACAAACTTAACTGTTTCGATATTAAGCTTGGTATCAGGGACAGGTGCAGCCTCTGGCTCTTTGATTTTTTGCTCAGTCTTAGGGGCTTCTTGATGACCAAGAAGTTGGGCTCCTAGCGGAGTAAAGAAAATACCGGCAGCAACAATGATGAGTAAGACAAAGACACCGATAACAATGATTTTTCCCATGCCAGAGCTTTTTGGTTTAGCTGGGACATCTGGTGTTATATTTTCTGCTTCTTCAGACATAATGACCTCAATGATTTGACGAATCTAAGGTCAGGATAAGATTAATTTTGCTAAAATTTTATTAATGTCGAAAAAATAGTTTTAGCCTTCTAAAAGGGCTAGAGGGCTTTGTTTGCCTGAATTATCCCATGTTATTTTATCAAAAGCTTGGCAACTAGGGCAAAAAACTGACCAAGAAAGGTGTTGGGTGTGGCAATTCTGACACAACCATACTCCTTCCGGTGAGGCGTGGGCTGCATGATGAAGGTGCCGTTCAACATCTGTTGTGTTTTCCGGATGCTCTGCTTTTTCTAAGTCTGCCAAAAGTTCGTGGGTTAGCTGCGTTGGCCGATCTTTGAGGATCGATACATGGAGTTTTGCTTGCCCCCATAATTTTGCCTGTATGGCCAGACGCGTGAGGATAATATGGGTACACCGATGATCCGGATGGGATGAGACCATTTCTTCAGCCAGGCGGTATTGGTCAATGGGTGATTCATGATGTAAAAACTGAGGTAAGGCAGGGATGTAGGCAAAATCAGGGGTTGATTCGTATCCGCGCTCTAGTGTTTTGCGGGCTTTAGTGAAATTATTGTGAGCAAGGTAAACTTTTGCCAATTCTAAGGTTGCTTGGGTCAACGATTTATCAGACTTCAAGGCTTGATGTAGGTGTGCTTCACAACCGGAGACGTCCCCGGCTTGTTTGCTTTGTAGAGCTTGGAGATAAGCCGTTAAGGCAAGGAAGCGATTGGATTGGACTTTTGTTAGAGATCCTGTGATTCGCAGTTGCTCGATAACGGTCTTGGCTTTATCAAATTCCAGAGCCTTAAGATTAAAATCCAGCAATTCTTGCAAAGCCCAACTTGAATTGGGGCGATCTTTTAAGGCGTCGATCAATAGAATTCTAAGATCTTCTGTGCGGTTTTGTTTTTTTCGAACAGAGATGAGGCCACGAATCCCAAGGAACCTTGATCCGGGTTTGTTCCTAAGTGCTGCAAATTTAAGTTCAGCACGGTCTAAATCACCGGCCATAAACAGGGCTTGTGCTTCGAAAATATCGTGAAAAATACCTGTACTATCAAGAGATTTTGCTTTGACGGCTTGACTCAACGCCGTATCAAGTTCACCGGAAGAGAGGGCAGTATAGGATTCAAGTAAACAGTCTTTGGCTCGATGGAGTCGACGCTCAGCAAGTTGTTGTTTTAGTTTTGTAGGAAGTTTTTTAACCCATGCAAAAAATCGCAGGATATAGACGGTTACAAGAATAGCGGCAACGGCACCCGCGGCTAAAGCACCTGTTTTGATATCAACAATATAGTCAACAAATCGTACTTGGGTGTCGCTTTGACCCGGGGCATAATAAGCAACGCCGACAAGAATTGCGGCAAAAATCAGTTTTAAAATCAAGAATAGTAAGCTTAACCACGCACGCTTCATGGGTTATTCTCCCTTGTTATTCAAAGCGGTTGTTATTGTCTGTAGGGCTTGTTGTGTTTCCTTGCAGGAATTAAGCCACTGTACCCAGTCAGGGGCGAGTGTTTTTTTCTCTAACTCTGCAATAAATGAGAATTTTCCTTGCGCTAAATTATCGAGAGCCTGTTTTTTAAGGGGGGACGTTTTGCTTTTTCTGATGTTGATCCCGAGGATTTCGGTGGCTTTTTCGCCCAGTGAGGGTTTAGCATCAACAGCGATTTCGTCTGTAAGATCAGGGAGGTGAGCTAATTTATCCTTAAGATCACGGATTGACAAGACAGAAGGCGCGATTTTTTGATCAAAAGGCAGGAGCTGATTAGCGGTTTCTAGGGTGTCTTTACTGACAATACCCTCAATAATTTGATTTTGAAGCTGGCTTAAGGTTTGTTCCAGATTTTTGTCGGTCTTTTGTTCTGAATGTTCTGGTTTTTCTTCGGATGGTTGTGGCTGGGCAGCCGATTTTTCTTCGAGTTGTGTGATTTTATCTTGGATGGATTTTAGCTCGGTTGGCAGATTTTTTAAGGATTGAGCTGTTACTTGAAGTTTCTCGATCTGATCTGTAATGGGTTTTAGATTGATCGGTTCAGGGGTATTGTCTTGTGTTGGCCACATGAGGTGGGTTGCAACAGATGTTAGGCCTGCGACAGCGATCATCAAGCATAAAATTGCGAGTATATTTGTTTTTTTCATGGAAGAGTCCCCTGATCGAATATAGTACTCTTGGATGCGTTCGGCTGATAAATCCGGAACAACGATGACGCGCTTCCAGCTGAGTTGATTTAAGGTGCGAGCAATTGCATCGCTATGGGCAAGAGCTGTTATTTTTGATATATTCTCAGCCCAATCACTTTTTTGAGCGATATCAATAAAAACCTCGGCTGTTCTTAAGGAGAAAAACGGCATCTGTTGGACGAGACCCGCTGACATAATAGCTTCGGCTTGTGATGTTAGGGCGTCGGCTGCCTCAGTCGTATAGATAATAATTCGATTTGCGTGATAGCCCAGTTTGGTTAAGGCATCTGCCAAATCAACATGAACCACAGAACCACAAATGTGGACGAAATAAGAAGATTCCTTGGGGCACTCGTTAACGATCCTCTCAAGGATCTCTTGGGCAGAGCGGTTGACTTGAAAGATGGTCTCAAAACCAGCCTCTTTTGCTGCGGCAGCCGTTGCTTCGCCGACGCACCAGACCGGGGTTTTGATCATCGTTTTGATATTCTTAACCATCTCAAAGACACGAGCTGAAGTTACAATCAGATCTGTTGTTTTCTTAGGGATTGTCACTGTTTCAATGGATTGCTTAATCTTAATCAAAGGAGAGCTGATTGTCGGTACAATGATCTTTGATGTGATTTCTTGGCAATCTTCTTCGGGGCGAGTTAATAAAACATATGTCATCCGATGAGCCTCCGTGCTGTTTCATCTGCAATCTGTAGGGGATCTTGCCCCTCAACAGTGGTAAATATCGCATGGCCACGGTTTTCAAAGAATGCAGTTAAGGATAGTATATCATGATTGTCCTGTGTTGCATACACACCAATCGGTGTGTGGCACGTTCCGTTAATTTTGGCGAGAACGGCTTTTTCTGCGGTGACGCAATTCCATGTTTCTTGGTGATTGACGAGATTGAGAATACGGTTAGTTTCTGCGTCACTCACACGGCATTCAAGCGCAATTGCCCCTTGGCCGGCAGCCGGAACCATGTACTCTTGATCTAGATAATGGGTGATAATGTGGTGCATGTTTAAGCGGTGGAGGCCGGCTGCTGCGAGGATAATTCCATCAAGGTCGAGTTCTTGCAGTTTATTAAGGCGCGTTTGTATGTTACCCCGTAGCGGAACAGGGATAATGGATGAATTACGGTGCCTGATCTGTGCTATTCGTCGGGGTGCACAGGTGCCGACCATGGCATTGGGGGGTAATTCTTCAATGTGTTTATGTCGTGTTGAGATAAAGCAATCTCGTGGGTCTTCACGCTCTAAGACAGCTTTGAGTTGTAACCCTTTGGGAAAATGCCATTCCAGATCTTTAAGAGAGTGAACGGCAACATCAATTTCACCGTTCAAGAGAGCCGTTTGCAGTTCCTTAGCAAACAAGGCTTTGCCCCCGATATCCTCTAGCGAGCGATCTGTAATTTTATCACCCGTTGTTGCAATAATAATTGTTTCAGAGACGTGAATGCCTATTTTTTCTAAAGCCTGACACGCAAGATGAGCTTGTTTCAAGGCGAGCGGACTACCACGAGTTCCAATACGAAGAGATTTCATAACCCAACATAATTTCTTCAGATATATACTGGCGATGCTATCATGGAACCGTGGCTAAGGCTATAGATGATTGATATTTTTCGTGAGGCTATCTTGCCTCGATTTATTTTTATGATTATTATGAGGGATGATCAAACTTTATTCCGGGTTGAAACTTGTGACGATATTATCAATGAACTCTTGTTTGAGAAAAATTCTTTTCATGTGTGTTTTGTTTTTACTTTCTGTGCCTTATTCCGTCGCAAAGGATATGGATCATAACGATGAGATTAGCCTTGGACAAAAGATTGTCCAGTCTGAAGAAGCTGCTGCAGGATCTCGGTTTTTTGCTCATCTTTTGACAGACCCCATAGAAATATCGCGTCAATTAATCCCTATTGATTCTATGTCTTGGCTGATGGTTGGTGATGTTTTAAGATTTAGCACCATTGCATATAATCTCGTTCATTTGAATCAGGATTCTTGTTCCGTGGAACGAGTTTTTGAACTATTACATTACGTTGGAGACGCTGGTGAACGTATTGCTGTTGCCTATGATTATACGGGTGGGCTTAGGGTTGCAATGAATGTTTTGCAGTTTGGTGGTGTTACCGGGTATGTTTTGACACGTTTATACAAGCGTTATCATCCTACTGAATCAAAGCAGGATTAGATCTTTCCCCTGGGATGTGTTTTTTTAAATGTCTCGATGATTTTTTGCTGGTCAAGATTAGTATAGATCTGTGTTGACGAAAGGCTCGCATGACCCAGAAGTTCTTGGATTCCCCTTAGGTCGGAGCTTTCATTCATCAAATGGCTGGCGCATGTGTGCCGCAGGGCATGGGGTGTGACAGAATCAGGTAATCCCATGCTGCGACGATAATCTCTCAAGGCTCTTTGGGCAATAGCCGCAACAAGAGTATTTCCGCGTTGCCCCAGAAAGAGCGATGTTTTAGGGGTGATTGGGTACGGGCATAAATCGACGTAAATCTGTATTTCTTGGGTGATTGTTTCCAGAAGGGGGACGATTCTTGTTTTGCCGCCTTTGCCTGTGACATTTATTTGTCCCTGATTACTCAAAACATCTCCTTTCAGGGATAGGGCTTCACTAATGCGTAATCCTGTTCCATAGAGCAGCATGAAAAACGCTTTGTTGCGCTGACCAATCCACGATTCCGGAGCGTGGAGATCAATGTCATTGAGAAGTTGGGTTGATTGCTCATGACTTAACGGACGGGGTAAAGACTTCTTGATGCGGGGGGCTTTTATGGCTGCAAGGGACGCTAGATCAAGATGGTGGTGGTGAGAACAAAATCTGGCAAAATTGCGTAAAGCGGACAAAGCTCTGGCTGTTGAGCGTGGTGAGTCATTATTTTGGTGACGGTGAGCAAGCCAAGACCGAATGTCTTGAGATGATATTTTGGTGTATTGTTCCGGTGTTATGGATGTGCCAAAATGATGTGTCATAAAAGCCATGAAATTATTGATATCATGGTTATAATTTAATGCTGTGTGGCTAGAATACCTCTTGATTGTTGACAGATACTCGATCCATTTCTTGATAAGATTATTCATGTTGAGATTGCTCTGTTCATCCATGATCACAGTTTATCTTAAAAAAGCCTAGATTGCTACAATGCCATTCTGAGTGAAATTTTAGACAAAACTTCCATTTAATTATTTTTTTACCTATTCTTAGTATGATAGAATAATAAATGGAAAGGATAATGGCTAATGTTTAAAATATTGTTACCTTTTTTTATTTTTAAAACTGCTGTGCTTGTTGCTTCCGATCAAGATCTGGGCAGATTATCCGCGCAATTTTCCAGTGTAACGCGGGGTACGTTTGTGCGTTCTGATTTATCTGAATCGGAGAGTTTTTATGCGTTACATAATGCCGAGGGGTTGTCTGACTTTATTCAACGGAGAGGATCTTCTGATTCAGAGGAAGACGACAATGGAGCGATGGTATTGCAAGAGCTAAGACAAAAGGAGAGGCCTGAGCAACGTCAAATTGATAAAAAAGGGCTTGCTCATTATATCATTCGTGAGTTGAGCATTGACCCTGTTGATTTAGATAAAAGTTCCGGAACGATTATTGATCAACTGAATGTTTTGGATAAATTGATTAACATCCATTTAAAGACCCTTAACAATGATCTAACCCATTTGTTGGATGAAAGAAGTGAAATGAGCCATGCTCAGCTCATGAAACCTGAATTGATTAAACGCCGATATAGTGATGCCATAGAAACAATTCAATCAACTCTAAAATTATCTTTTTGCTCTGTTGAGGATATGCTTAACCTCACGTTCCGCTATTTTATCCTTAATGTTGTCGGGATTTTTGGGGAAAAATGCAAAATTAGTGACACTGATCTGCATAGTGATTGGCAACTTAAATACGATCTGATTCAACGGAATTTAAGTGCGATTCATAGTTTATTTATTGCAATAGGACGTGATGAATCCAAAAATAGAGCAATGCGTTCAGATATTGAGCGCATTCTTAACCCTGCTTTACGGACTTATTATCTGGATTCTTGTCATTATTTTGAGCATTGGTATAAAACAAAACGGTCAACGTGGTCGCAGGGTTTACAACTTTTAGGGGCAAGGAGCTCTAACACTAAAAAGATTTTTGATGAATTTGATACATCATTTCGGACCCTGTTTCCTTTTATTTTAGATAATGCTTCGATGCTTCGTGATCTTAATGATCGTCGATCAATTGTGCTTCAGTCCTTTGACGGTACGGAAAAGGAATTCGCGAGTAATGTTTCGTCAGTCACGGGTTTCTTTAGTTGGGGAACTTCCTCAAGCCTTCCGACCGAGCAGGAGGCGTCTTCATCCGTTGTCGTTGCCCCTCAACCAACCAAAGCATCATCAGGATGGACATCTTGGTGGAAATAGAATGACTATACTATTCTACATGGTATGCGAGGCGCGATTGCAGTCCCGTTTGTAAATGCCGAGAGAGGATGGCACTAACTTGAAATTTTACTTCATCGCCAAGGAGTGAAAAGAGCAACGGTAACCCGGGGTTGACTTTATTGAAAATAACAACATTAGGATCTTCCCCTTCTTTGATTTTTGCAATTTTCTTTGTTTCTTCAAAGGCCTCAAAGAATCCACCGATTTCGTCAACTAATCCATTGTGTTTTGCGTCCACCCCTGACCAAACACGACCACCAGCGATGGCTTGTGCTTGATCAACAGACATTTTGCGCCCGCTTGCAACTGTTGCGATAAAGTGGTGATAGAATTGGTCAATGTTTTCCTCGATAAATTTCCATTCAGGTTCACTAAATTCTTTGGTGATTGACCACATGCCTGCATTATCTCCAACTTGAACACGATCCCACGTAATGCCATACAGAGCCGTGGCTTTGTCAATGCTTGGTTTAGCCATGGCAACACCAATTGATCCTGTGATTGTTGTTTTATTGGCAAATATTTTTGTTGCTGGTGCTGACATGTAATACCCTGCCGAAGCTGCAACTGTCCCCATGGAAATAACGACGGGGATGCCTTTGTCAACGGTTCGTTTCACTGCGCGATAAATTGTTTCCGCTCCACTGACGGCTCCGCCAGGGGTGTTGACACGAAAGAGAATGGCTTTGATCCCCTCTTCTTTGGTGGCCATTTCAAACGCTTTATCAAGGGCATCCGGCGAATAAGGATCGTTCATATTCATGGCGTTTGTGCCGGATGCTGCGACGTCTGAGTCAAGGAAGATAACGCCAATTTTGGTCTTAGAAACCGGGCGTTTTGTTTTTGGTGCATACCCTTTGGCTGTAACAAATGATGGTTTTCCTCCAAGATCTTCGCCGATTTTTTCACGGACTTGATCGCGATAAACCAGTTCATCAAGCAGTTTTTCTTTGATCGCAGCTTGATCACCATGCGGTGCTGTATTCATCAGATTAACAAACGTTGTCAGGTCGATTTTACGGGATCCGGCCGTTGTTGTTTGAACGGTCTCAACAATAGATTTAACAAGGGTTGATAGGTTTTCTTTGACTTCAGGTGTAAAATCTGCACGTGTCATTTGATCAACAACACCTTTGTAATTCTCACGACGCGCAGCTTGAACGGTAATATCAAAATCATCCAGAAGATCTTTTAAGAAATAAGATTCGAGGGAGGCTCCGATGATGCTGACTGTGCCATGGGGTTGCATGAAAATCTTGTCAGAGATTGATGCGAGATAATAGGCTGCGGTTCCGTTACTCCCGTCCCCAAAACCGTAGGCGAACGTATAGATCTTTTTCCCGGAGTCTTTGAATTTAGTCAGTGCGTTGCGTAATTCTTCGGCTTGAGCTGTTGAGAAATTTGTTCCGGATAAATTGAGATGGATTGCCTTGACACGGTTGTCTTGCGTAATTTCGGTGATCAAATCAATGAATTCAATCAAAGATTGTTGACGGTATTTTTCTAACTGAGCCAAAAGAGTGGAGGGGAGGTTAAAATCAACCATTTTCAGTCCACCAACATCAAGTTGTATGACCATATTATCCGAAACAGGATCTGATTCAGGATCACCTTGGAGTGTGGATGTGAATTTTATATAACCGATAATGCCACCAATGACAACGACAAGGCCGATTGTCGCAAAGATTGTTCCAAAGAACCTACGAATTATCCTTAGCATTATTTATCCCTCCGCATTGGCCGCGCCAACGCAATAAATGATCAAGTAACGTCAAATGTATCATAGCTTCGACAATAGGAACAGCGCGAATTCCAACACAGGGATCATGACGCCCTGTTATGGATATAGACTGGGCGTTACCGTGTGTATCAAGAGTTTGTCTTATCTGTCGCGTTGAACTTGTTGGTTTAAAGGCAACACGGCACACAAGAGGTTGGCCTGTTGAAATCCCCCCGAGAATACCGCCGGCATGGTTACTCGTAAACGGGTCACCAACGGTCATTTCATCAAAACCAACGTCAGCTGTTACGGCATCAAATCCATCGCCAATCTCAACAGCTTTGGTTGCATTAATGCTCATGAGCGCTTTGGCAATATCTGCATCTAGTTTGTCATAAACAGGCTCACCCAGTCCTGCGGGAAGACCTGTCGCTCGAACTTCAATGAGCGCGCCAACGGATCGTCCTTGTTCCTTGATTGAGTGTAAATAGTCCGTCCATTGTTGAATCAAACCATCGATCGGGCAAAATAGAGTGTTGGGTGTATAGGGGCGACCATCCCAAGGTTCGGATAGTTTTTCTGAACCAATTTGGATAACGGCGGCTTGGCAAGCATAATTAATGAGAAAGTGAGATAATACTTGTCTTGCTATATCGCCGGCTGCAACCCGAACGGCGGTTTCTCTGGCGGATGCTCTTCCCCCACCGCGATGATCCACGTGGCCATATTTTTTATGATATGTGTAGTCGGCATGTCCGGGGCGGAAAATGTTTTTGTATTGATCATAATCGGATGATCGTTGATCAGCGTTTTGAATCATAAAGGAAAGAGGCGTTCCCAGTGTTTTTCCTTCAAAAAAACCGGATAAGATCTGCGCTTGATCTGTTTCATTGCGCGGCGATGTCAACGCTTTGTCGGCACCCGGACGACGTCGATCAAGCGCGTTTTGAGTCTGGATTAAATCAAGGGAAATACCAGGGGGTAAGCCATCTAAAACACCCCCAATGGCTGTTCCGTGGCTTTCACCCCAGCTGGTAAGTCTTAACAGATGGCCAATGGTATTTCCCGACATGAACTAGTCTAAAGTGATGTCTGGTGCATCAATGGCTTTCATGCCGATTACATTGTAACCGCTATCGACGTAATGAACTTCCCCTGTAACGCCAGAGGCAAGATCGCTGAGAAGATAAACACCTGCTCCGCCTACGTCTTCGAGCGATGTGTTGCGCTTAAGGGGTGAGTTAAATTGATTCCATCTTAAGATATAGCGGAAGTCACCAATACCGGCAGCCGCAAGGGTCTTAACAGGCCCTGCGGAAATAGCATTAACACGAATGCCATCCGCTCCCAGATCGACGGCTAAATAACGTACGCTCGCCTCCAGAGCTGCTTTGGCAACACCCATAACATTGTAATGGGGGACAACCTTTTCCGCACCATAATAGGTAAGCGTAACGATGGATCCGCCTTTTGACATATATTTTGCGGCTTCCTTACAGGTTTCTGTGAAGGAGTAGCAAGAAATATTCATTGAGTTTAAAAAGTTATTGCGACTTGTATCGCGGTAATTGCCTTTTAGTTCATTTTTGTCTGCAAAGGCAATAGCATGAACGACAAAATCAATTTTACCCCATTTTTTATTAATCGTCTCAAACGCTGTGGCAACATCACCGTCTTTGGAGACATCACACTCAACCATAAAATCAGATCCAAGTTCCTGAGCGAGCGGGGAAACACGTTTAAGTAACGTCTCTCCTTGGTAGGTAAATGCGAGTTCTGCGCCCTGAGCTGCAAGGGCTTGTGATATTCCCCATGCGAGGGAATGATCATTGGCAACACCCATAATTACGCCCCGTTTACCAGCCATTAAGCCTGTCTTAGTCATTTTGTTAAACCTTCAAAAATGTGTTTTTAGATACAGTATACAATGGCACGTAAATACTGTCGATAAAATTTCATGCATACTCGACAACAGAGGTAAATCAATATTAAGATTAAAGAAGTTAAAATTTTTGGATTTTAGGCGCATGGAGATACTTTTTGAGATATGGATGGGAAAACCTCTTTGGGTTTGGGGAACTTTTATTGCTCTTATTTTAGCCTTAATGTCTTTTGATCTGGGGATTCTCCATAAAAAACAAAAAGAGATCAAGATCAGTGAGAGTCTTTGGTTAAGTCTTTTTTATATAACCTTTGGTGTATCCTATAGCCTTTGGATCTGGTTTTATATGGGGCCACAGGCAACAAACGAGTATTTGACGGGGTATCTTGTTGAAAAAACGTTGTCTTTGGATAATATCTTTGTTATGTCTTTGATCTTTAATTATTTCGGGATTCCCTATAAGTATCAGCATCGTGTTTTATTTTGGGGAATTCTTGGGGTTATTTTCCTTCGGGGGATGATGATTGCCTTAGGTTCAGCCCTGATTACGCGATTCGACTGGATTGCTTTTGTTTTTGCAGCATTCTTAATTTTAACAGGGATTAAGATGTTATTTATGCAAGATAAAGAGATGGATTTTGAATCAAATCCAATTATTGGATGGTTGAGATCTCACCTCAGGGTTATTCCTCAATTGGAAGGTCATCATTTCTTTGTTAAAAAACAAGGTATTTTATACGCCACACCTTTGCTTTTGGCCTTAATTTTAATTGAGCTTGCGGATTTAGTTTTTGCGGTTGACAGTATTCCTGCTATTTTTACAATTACGAGAGATCCTTTTATTATTTATACAAGTAATATCTTTGCTATTTTAGGTCTTCGAGCCTTATATTTTGCGATGGCAGCAATCATTCATCGTTTTTATTATCTGAAGTATTCATTAGCTCTTGTTCTGATTTTTATCGGATCTAAACCGTTTGTTGCTTGGTGGATGGGTGAAGAGAAAATAGCACCGGCATTGTCATTAGGGGTTACGTTTGTTTTGGTTTTGGGGGGGATTTTGTTTTCCCTGTTAAAGACGCAAGAGTCGTCAAAGCCGTTGCCGTAATGCATCGGTTCCGCCCCTGATTTTTGGCGGCATAAAGGGCAACGTCAGCAGCTTCGATAAGGTTCTTTGTTGTATTTGCGTGTTCCGGGTAGGTTGCAATACCAATTGATGCTGTGATTGGATCGATGGATTTTCCTGTGTTTTTGATGATAAGTTTTTCAATCTTTTTGCGGAGCATTTCTGCGCGCTCATGGGCAATAGACGTTGATGTTTCGGGGAGAATAATCGCGAATTCTTCACCCCCCATGCGACACGCAATATCGGATGATCGGATGTTACGTGTCAAAACATGACTGACTTCCTGTAAAACAATATCGCCAACATCATGCCCGTAGGTGTCATTAAAATTCTTAAAGTGGTCGATGTCAACAATAAGTAAACTCAAGTTTTGCTTCTTGCGTTCAGCCCGAGAAAGCTCAATTTTAATACTTTCATCAAAATAGCGTCGATTATATAAATTAGTCAGAGCATCAACAATCGATTGATGCTGTAATCGTTCACGGAGTCGGATATTCGATAATGATAAGGCGATATGGTCGGCAAAACTCAGCGCAAGTCGCCTTGTATTTTTATATGTTTCGTTAAAGTTTATATCTTCGGAATAGAGAGTCATAAGCCCGATGAGTTCTCCTTGGGCTGTGAGGGGGATACAGATCTGTCCTGATAGGGGAACATTGGCGTAGTGATAACAGGTTACTTGATCATGAAGGTCTGTTACGGTATAAACTTGACTGCGACGCAGGGACCAACAATCATCTTTTTTGATGGAACTAATGTTGTTATTTGTTTTTCCCCATCGAAGCACGAGTTCCATAGAGTTATTTTCAGGTGTGGTTAGGTAGACAGCTCCTTGAATATTATCAAAGAGTTTATCTGCAAACTTTTCAATGGGGTTTAATGTTTCTGATGTTGTTAAGCATGCTTGAAGAATACTATTCATTTTGTTGAGTTCTTCTGTTATTCGCGTATGGTTTTTTAGTTCTTTAAATTTGCTTTCAAGTTCATCGTTTTTTTGTTGGAGCTCCGTTTCATAGAGTTGTCTCATGGTTATATCTTGGATTTGCGCAATGAAAAATGAGTCTTCTTCGTTTTGCGATAGAAATAATGTCATGGATGAAATTGTTTGGATGATCTGGCCGGACTTTGTGAGCATGGGGCTTTCGATCTTATAATTCT
This sequence comes from Candidatus Paracaedibacteraceae bacterium, assembly GCA_019636035.1. GTDB lineage: Bacteria > Pseudomonadota > Alphaproteobacteria > Paracaedibacterales > Paracaedibacteraceae > Paracaedibacter. Next base: position 30,907 of record JAHBYI010000001.1, on the reverse strand, counting down.
TGATCCCAATTTCTGCGAGTTTTTGAAAAGGAAGTGAATTTTCTTGCCTGAGGTTTTCCGGCAAAAGGGCTTTGAGATTCTGTCCTATGAGCTCTGACTCATGATATCCCAGCATTGTACAGAGAGCTTGGTTAACTTGAGTTATTCTGTTTTTCATATTTAAGACCATCATACCGATTGGGGAGTGATCGAATGAACTGCGAAGTACCTTTTCACTTTGTATCAGTTTGCTTTCTGATGTCTTTTGATTAGTGATGTCGCGGATGATTGCAATGAATAAATTCTTTTGGCGCGTTCTGATATCTTTGAATTTGATATGAGCATCAAAAGCAGTCCCATCTAACCGATAGCATTTACCTTCTCGCCACTGTCCATAGGATATGTACAGATATTTATGAAACTCATTTGTGGGAATATTAAAGAGAGTATTCAGGTTCGTATCTCTGATTGAGTTTTCCGACATGTTGAATGTCGACAAGGCAACTTGATTCATGGAATCAATTTTGCCATCATCGCTAAAGACGATAACGCATTCGCCAATATTATCAATGATTGTGCGAATTCTTGATTCACTATCACTAACCATGCGTGCGGAATCAATGGCATCTTTTTCGGCATTGGTGAACTTTCTGAAAATTGGAAGGATGTGCCAGTTCAATATTTTTATGAAAAAGAGGATGAAAAGCCCGATAATAGGGAGTGCTATCCACATTTTGTGTTGCAAGTTTTTTTCAATTTCACCTGAATCGATCAAGACAGCAAAACGTAAAATTGTGTTTTTCAAACTTTCAACGACAGTAACGTTATATTGATTATTGCGATCGTTATTAACAAAAACTGTACCAATTGACGTATTCGGGGCAAATAAATTAAAAGAATTCATCGACCACTTACGGTCTTCGGATGATAAACATTGCTGATTATTACTTGAATCCTGAGAACAAATGACTTGGATCTCATCTAACGAGAAATTATTGTTACTGTGGGCGATGTTGGCCATATTGTGTAGTTGTTTTTCAAGTTCCATAAACCCAATGATTTTATTGTGAAGACGGATTGGGACTTTGAAGGCAAGAGACCAATGATTTTGGTGGATTAGCTTGATAGAGCCATCTTGGTTAACATTGATGGCATCTCGATAATTATCAGTGAGCGTTCCTCGGTTCAAGATAATGGTATTTTCCACTGTTGATAATTTTACAGCAGTATAGTCTTGATGTGCGAAAAGAGAGGATAGATCTTGTAACTTTTTTTCAGAGAGATGAGATATTTTATGGGTTGTTAGTTTTGATTCTATGGTTTTAACGGTGCGTTTAACTTCATCTATTTCGTTGTTGAGCGTTTCATTGAGAATAAGCGTTTTTAACTCGGCATATTTCTCGAGTGAGTTCTTTAGGAAAAGTTCATTCTGAGAAGCCAACATCATGGCACCAAAAAATATAGAGGATAGAATTGCTTGTGTCAGCATGGATACTGAAAAGAACTTAATTTGGTTGTTTTCCTCTATACCATGTGATGTATTAGACGATCGAATATCGCCCCATATGATAATCATTCCAATATTGACAATTGCTAGGCCGATGGCATAGGGAAGAGGCATTGCAAAGGTATTGAGCCATGTGTAAACCAATTCAAACTGATGGAGTGTTAGAACGATTCCTTGGATAGCAATAAAGAGAAGGACAAAATTAGCTATTTCTAAATAGGATAAATACTTTAGATTTGGGTGATAAGTCGTACAACACATTAAAAAACCAGCAATCATCCAGGCTATGTGTGGTAATAGGTTGCTATTTGATGAATAGTATTGGGTGAACTGGCTATTCTGAAAAAAATAGGATAAAGGATAGAAGTTTGATAGACAAAATCCAGTCATCATAAGCGAATTTAAAAGAACGAGAAGACCAAATATTAAGGGAATATTTTTCAACAGGGTTGTGTGAGTGTGCCTTTTGGTTATAAAGAACAGACCTGAAAAAATCAGCGATAAAACACCACAAAAAATAGGTGCATTGTCTGTTAAGAAATGGATATCAAAGAACCAGCCTGTTAGGACGATTCCTCCAAGGGCTAAGAGGATAATGCCTGTTACAAGATGTATGTTTCTTGTTGAGACCTCTTTCATTGATGATCCTCAATCGGTCTTGGTTTGTGGTTTTCATCAAGGGCAACAAAGGTAAAAACACCTTCGGTTACTTTTAGTGTTTCATTGGATCGTCTGCGGCGCACCCAAGCTTCAACGCGAATGGTCATAGATGTTCTGCCGATTTTAACGAGTTCGGCATAGCAGGATACTTCATCACCAATAAAGACCGGTTTATGAAATGTAAATCCGTCGATGGCAACAGTGACAACGCGACCATTTGCTTTGAGGGCTGCGATTGTACTGGCAGCTAAGTCCATTTGTGAAACAAGCCATCCGCCAAAAATATCGCCATCCGGGTTGGCATCGCGTGGCATAGCGATTGCCCGTGATGCAAGATGATGATTCTGTGGAATAAATTTATCGACCATGATGATCAACTCGGTATTAACTATAGTTAATGCTATCCTGCCTTTGATTAAAGGATGGTTAAGTTTTGCATAATAATTCAAATTGCACCAATAGGATGAACCGATTATTCTGGATAAAAGGGGAGGGGGCAGAATGCTTATCCGAGTGTTGTTTTTTTTGTTGATCCTGTCACAAGGACAGGCAGCAACCGTTCATTTATTGATTCTGAATAAGATCACGGCCAAGAAAACACCTTTAACACTGAAGGATGGAGAATCAGTACCGATTCATGATTTGATGATCCGTGTGGAGGAGGGGCGTCATGAGAGGGATTCTTTTGATGGTTCTATTGATTTTGCCGTGCTGAATGTTTTTCTAAATCAGGAAGAAGGCGAGCCCATTTTACTATATCAAGGAGAGATCTGCTCATCCACAAGGTATCCTCAGCCCCCTTTAGAGCATTCTTTGTACGATGTTATGTTGGATTATATAGAGGATTAAGGCAATGTTATCAATGTTTTCTAACCCGTCAAGTGATGCCATTAACATCACGTTTTGCACACCGGAGTCACTGAGTGATTTTAAAAGAACGTTGCCGGATTTCTCTCAGAACTGGATCGCTACGTTTAATTTTGAGGCAAAACCGGAAACGGTGATTATCCTTCCTGATGAAACAGGGGCGATTCAGCAAGTTTTGTGGGGATTGAGTGATTCTGCTTGGCAAATGGCTGTTTTAGCGAGCAAACTCCCGGCAGGAGTTTATCATATTGATGACTGGCAAGGAATGAATCCTGAGTTAGGGATTTTAACATGGGCACTCTCACATTATCAATTCAATCGATATAAAAAGGGATCTGATCAGGCCTGTCCAAAGCTTGTTGTTCCCCATACCCTTAATATTAAGTGGGTTGAGACGGCTTATAAAGCCATTACGCTTGTTCGAGATCTTATTAATACACCGGCTGAAGATCTTATGCCAAGGGATCTTGCTGCGATCTCTCAAGACTTAGCAAAGCAATTCAAGGCTGACTTTTCCGTTGTTTGCGGCGATAGTCTTCAGCGTGAATATCCTTCAATTTATCGAGTTGGTCGCGCGGCTACGGCTGAGCCTCTTTTGATTGATCTGAAATGGAGTCACCCAAATCCTCAGAAAAAACTTGTTCTGGTCGGTAAGGGGGTTTGTTTTGACTCTGGCGGATTAGATATTAAGCCGTCTTCCGGCATGTTAACGATGAAGAAAGACATGGGGGGTGCGGCTCATGTTTTAGGATTAGCCCGGATGATTATGGCCATGAATTTGCCAATTGATTTGCGATTGTTGATTCCGGCGGTTGAGAATGCTATCTCAGGCAATGCGATGCGTCCCATGGATGTTATCAAAACACGCAAGGGGACAACTGTTGAGATTGGGAATACAGATGCAGAAGGGCGATTGGTGCTGTCGGATGCATTATATGAAGCAAGTCAGTCCGATCCTGACCTGATTATTGACTTTGCAACCCTGACTGGGGCTGCTCGGATTGCTTTGGGAACTGAATTACCGGCGTTATTTTCTAATTGTAATGAAAGTGCAGAGGGGATTTTAGCACAAGGTCGTGACTGTGATGATCAATTGTGGCGGATGCCGTTATATCAGCCTTATAAAAAGCACTTGAAATCTTTGGTTGCAGACTTAAACAACGTTGGCAAATCATCCTATGGTGGTGCCATTACGGCGGCTTTGTTTCTTGAACAGTTTGTTGAAAAAAATTGTCCTTGGGTTCATATCGACCTTATGGCTTGGAATGTGGCAAGTTTGCCGGGGCGGCCTGAAGGTGGTGAAGCAATGGGATTGCTCGCCGTTTATCATTACTTGACCCAATGGGCAAATTAACTAATTTTTAATTAAGTTTGTATGATTAATATTTTTTTAATAAACTTATAGATGTAGGGTTCTATTTGCGTGATTTGGTTGGATGAACAAAATTATACGTTTCTTGATGGTAACGGTTGCGATTTGCCTTCCATTTGAAGGAGAGGCGGCTTCTAAGAAGAAAAAGAAGGCGAGCAATGCTTCTGTTAAGAAAACGACTGTTGTGAATGACAAAGGTCTTCCCAATACAAGTATGCGTGTTTCGCTGCTCGAGGCACGGCTTGCGAAGTTAGAAGGTTCAACCTTAAAGGTAACCCCAAAAGACTTGGCTGAAGGGAGGGTTCCAAAACCAATAGCGTCTTCAGCAAATCCAAAGAGTTCCATCAAATTGGGTGGGCAGATTAACCGAATGGTTGCCCACCGGGATAATGGTAAACGCAGCCAAATTGAATATCTGGATTCAACGGCAAGTTCGACTCGATTCAATCTTACAGGAACGACAAATATTAATCCTAAACTACAAGTTCAGGGTGTCATTGAGACAGAATTAACGGATGGCGTTCAATCCTTCTCATCGGACTCGGATATCGGTTCCGCCCCTGCCGGTCTTGCGTTTAGTGACTCAAGCCCTATTCTTCGCAATAGAAGACTCGAAGCAGTCTTTAAGCACGATAAATTTGGGACAGTTTACCTTGGTAAGGGATCAACATCCAGTGACGGTGTGTCAGAAGTTGATTTCTCAGGAACGGGAGCTGTCAGTAATGCGTCAGAAGGTGCCAATAATTTAGGTGGGTTCCGTTTTTACAACAAAACAGGCAAGACTTCTGTGGGGCAGAGAATTGCGTCTGATGCGATTCGTAACATGGATGGTTTGCAACGTGCTAATCGTATCCGTTATGATTCCCCATCTTTGAAAGGGGTTGTTTTTGGTTTGACACATACAAACGAAGAGCAATCGGATCAAAGCATTAAGTACGCGGGGAGTTTTGGTAAAACTAAAGTTGGTGCTGCTGTTGCTCACACCTTCCAGCCACGGTCTATGAGTGGAACCCAATCCCGTAGGCATCATACCTATCACGGGTCATTTGCCATTTATAATGCAGGTTTTAGTTTTGGTGCTGCATACGGTACGGAAAACTATAGATTGAAGAAATTCTTGCATTTGCAAAAACGTAAAGATGCTAAGTTCTGGTTCTTGAAAGCTGGTTATCAAACGAAATTTATTGCTTGTGGTAATACGGCAATGGCGTTAGATTTCACCTACAACCGTGCTAACACCTTGGTTGAAACGGATTTCTTCCTTGCTAACCGTGAAAAGGCCAAGAGTTATGCTCTTACCGTTGTCCAAAACTTTGACGGTGCTGCGACTGAGCTTTACTTTGTGGCCCGTCAGTATCACTTTGAACAACCGTTTTCATCATTTAAGGATGCTTTTGTTATTGTGGTTGGTACCCGTGTTAAATTCTAAGATAATTCTCATTTCTCTGATGGTTGGCTTGTCATCTTGTGGTGACTACCACCCGGAGACGTTGCCGGAACCGAATGCCATGAAAGAAGGGGCTGGCCTGTTTTCGGGTAAGGATGGTTCTTTTACACTATACGCCAGTGATGATGATGATCTCCCTAAGGTGAGCTCTTGAAACGACTATACCCGTATTAAATGGTTCTCGCTATAAGCTGCCTATTCGCGTCTTCTCTAAACGATATGGAGTACGTCAATTCGACGTAAAGAATACAAAGAATTGTTAACCAGATGCTTTGTAAATGGCGGAATCCCTAACCTCTCCCACGTAGGGGCGAAGTGGAAAATTAGCCAGTTGTAAGGCGTATCAGCACCTTTTGTTTTATTTTTTATATCGAATTCACGTTATGGATCAGTCAAACTTCTGAACTTTGGCGTTCCCACATGGATTTGTATAAACCATTTTGTTCTAATAAATCTTTGTGAGAGCCACGTTCAACAATGGTGCCGCTATCCAAGACCAAAATCTCATCTGCATGAATGATGGTTGATAAACGATGTGCGATGATAATTGTCGAATGATTCTGAGAGATCTTGTCTAAACTTTTTTGAATGTGCTTTTCGGTGCGTGTATCCAAAGCCGATGTTGCCTCATCAAATAAGAATATTTTTGGTTTTTTTAACAACGTTCGTGCAATCGCAACCCGTTGTTTTTCTCCTCCGGAAAGTTTGAGGCCACGCTCTCCAACAAGGGAGTCATATCCATCGGGCAGAGAGAGGATAAAGTCATGAATCTGAGCGGCTTTGGCTGCTTCGATGATTTCACTATCGCTAGCGTTAGGATTACCATAACCGATATTATACTTAATCGTGTCGTTGAATAGAACGGTATCCTGGGGGACAATGCCAATCAGTTGGCGCACGGAATCTTGGGTGACTGATTTAATGTCTTGGCCATCAATGGTGATTGAGCCGGACGTTGGATCATAAAAACGGAATAACAAGCGACTGATTGTTGATTTTCCGGCTCCGCTTGACCCGACAATGGCGGTTGTTTTTCCGGCCTGTACGGTAAATGAGATCCCTTTTAAAATCGGGCGTCGCGGTTCATAGGAAAATGAGACAGTGTTGAATTCGATATCTCCTGATTTGAAGTTAAGATTTGGAGCACCTTCGACATCTTTGATATCGTGTGAAACATCCAGGAGTTCAAACATATGTTCCATGTTGACAAGGGCTATTTTGATTTCACGATAAGCAAACCCCAGAAAATTCAACGGAATATAAACCTGAAGGACAAACGCGTTTAGGGCGACAAAATCGCCAACCGTCAGGATACCGTCTCGGACATGAGATCCTGCCATGATCATCATGAGGACAAGCCCGATTGTGATAATAACCGTTTGACCGGAATTTAAGAGGTTCAGCCCCAATCGATTGATGACGGCTGCTATTTTGTAGGACTCGAGAGCATTCCCGTAGCGCGTTAATTCATGATGTTCATTATTAAAATATTTGACTGTTTCATAATTGAGTAAGCTGTCAACAGCACGTGATGTTGCTTGGTTATCCGTTTCATTCATCTTACGAACATAGCTAATCCGCCATTCTGTGATTGCTAAGGTAAAGATAATATAGCTAATAATTGTTGTGATGATAACAGCTGAGAAACTGACCCCATATAAATAAGCGAAAATCCCCGTGACCAGAATAATTTCAATGAGGGTTGGAATAATGTTAATGGTTAGGAAGATTAAGAGTGTTTCAATGGCCTTGGTGCCACGCTCAATCACTCGGCTGAGGCCGCCTGTTTGTCGTTCAAGGTGAAACTTTAGGGATAAATTGTGGATGTGTTTAAAGACCAATAATCCGATTTGTTGAATCGCTGACTGGGTGACTTCGGCAAAAACTGCATCCCGAAGCTCCGCCAACAGTTGCCCAAAAAGCCGAGCACTACCATAAGCAATGATCATAAATACAGGAATAACGACCAGATCACCATAGTGCGGGCTTAAGGTATTAACCGCATTTTTATAAAAAAGAGGGGAGTACAGTAAGAGTATTTTGCTGTTTAAAAGGAGGGTAAAAGCTAAGATAAAACGAATCTTTACAGATGCTTTCGTTGCCCAAAGATGAGGCCACAGTCGACGCAAATAGCCAAGATTAAATTTCATTTCTGTTGGGATTTGTGTGCCGGCCATGGGGAAGTCCTAATAGGTGCTGATAAAATCAACAAGTTTATTGATGTCTGCATCTGTTGTCGTTTCTGTACAACAGAGCAAAAGAAGGTGATCATAATCGTCACCGAGTAATCTTGAGACAGCAAGTCCTGCTAACAATCCCTGATTAGCGGCATCGTCAATAAACTTTTTGCTGCTGAACGGGACTTGGATAATAAACTCGTTAAAAAATGATGTGTTTAAGACGGTAACATCTTTGAGTGTATCCAGTTTTTCCTTAAGCTGAATTGCTTTTGCGTGATTCAAGCGAGCAAGACGCTGCAAGCCGATTTCACCCAGTAATGTCAGGTGTATTGTAAAAGCAAGGGCACACAACCCGGAGTTTGTACAAATGTTGCTGGTGGCTTTTTCCCGGCGGATGTGTTGTTCGCGTGTGGAAAGCGTTAGCGTATAGCCACGTTTACCATCGGCATCCACTGTTTCGCCGCAAATACGACCGGGCATTTGCCGCAGATAACTTTGGCGCGTGGCGAACAAACCAACGGTGGGGCCACCGAAGTTAAGGCCAACACCAAGGGCTTGCCCTTCCCCGCAAACAATATCAGCTCCCATGTCGCCGGGGGATTTCAAAAGCCCAAGAGCAACGACCTCATTAAAACAAATGATCAATAAGGCACCTGCCTTGTGGCAAGACTCGGCGAGGTCTGAAAAATCATGGACGTGGCCAAAGAAATCCGGATATTGCACAACAACACAGGCTGTGTCTGCTGTGATTTCACCCTGTTCAGAATGGCCTGCCGGTTGGGGCGTGTTTTGCCGGACGTCAAATTCGCAATAATGACCGTACGTTTTAATAACCTCTAGGTAATGGGGGTGAATATTACCGGACAGAACGGCTTGACGGCGTTTGGTGATTCGCTGTGCCATCATAACGGCCTCGGCTGTTGCTGTGGCACCATCATACATGGATGCGTTGGCAACCTCCATGCCGGTTAAGAGGCAAACCTGCGTTTGAAATTCAAACAAATACTGAAGTGTTCCTTGGGAAATTTCCGGTTGGTAGGGGGTATAGGATGTTAAAAACTCGCCTCGTTGGATGAGATGATCAACGGCGGCCGGGATATGGTGCCGATAGCATCCTGCCCCCAGGAAAAAGGGAACATCACCTGCTTGGATTGTGTTGGCTGCATGGCGTTTAAAAAAACGATCGACCTCAAGTTCCGACTGATGATCAGGTAAAGACGGGAATTCCGGGTTTAAGAGAGTTGAGGGAATGTCCTTGAACAAAGCATCAACTGAGGGAACACCAATGGCCTTGAGCATATCTTGACGGATTTCATCGGTATGAGGGAGATAGCGCATTATTTTAGGCTCCGATAAAGGTTTTATAGGTAGCTTCATCCATGAGTGAGTCAAGTTCAGACGGGTCTGATAAATCTATTTTGAAAAACCATCCTTTGGCTTCAGGGGAGCTATTGACAAGATCCGGTGTTGTTTCCAGATCCGTATTAACCTCTGTAATCTTCCCCGAGACAGGGGCATAAATTTCGCTGGCAGCCTTGACAGATTCAACAACAGCAGCCTCTGTTCCTTTGGCTAGTTCTTTGCCGATCGAGGGTAATTCTGTGAAAACAACATCGCCCAATTGTGATTGAGCATAATCGGAAATCCCGACGATACCTGTGGTTCCGTTAACCATAATCCATTCATGCTGATTGCTATATTTTTTCATGTAATCCTCTATTTTTTATACTGTGTTGGAACAAAGGGAAGCTTGGTAACACGAATCGGGTAATAGGTGCCACGGATATTGACAGTTAGCCCCTCCATGGGGATGTTATTTGTGATATATCCCATGGCGATTGGATGCCCTAGAACGGGGCTTTGGCCACCGCTTGTGACAATACCGACGGATTGACCTGATGCATCGTGGAGGGTACAACCCTCGCGCGGAATTGATCGAGATTCGGGGATAAGTCCGATCCGTTTGTGTTGGGGCGCATCTTTCATTTCAGTGAAAATGCGCGGGGATCCTGCAAATTTTCCTTCTAGACGACGCCGTTTGCCGATAGCCCATGTTAGTCCGGCTTCGATGGGAGATATTTTTGTCGTTAGTTCGTGGCCATAAAGGCATAAGCCGGCTTCGAGTCTTAAGGAATCGCGTGCCCCAAGACCAATGGGTTTGACGTCAGGATGATCAAGGAGTGTTTGGGCGATTTCAAGGGCATGATCCGCATCACAAATAAGTTCAAACCCGTCTTCGCCTGTATAGCCACTACAACTCAGGATGCTGTCGTGACCTAAAAGTTTAGTGCGTTGAATGCTCATAAACGACATGGGGTCTGCATCTGAGCACAGGCCAGAGAGTACAGCGCGTGCCTTTGGCCCTTGGAGTGCGATCATAGCTTTTTCAAACAAAGGGATAAAATCTACAGCAGGGAGGGCTTGCCTCAAAAAATCAAGATCGTGATGTTTGCGACCTGCATTGACAACGAGCAAAAAACCATCGTCGAGCCTTGATATTAAGAGATCATCCTCAATGCCGCCATGCTCATTCAGCAAAAGGCTGTACTTTATTTGCCCTACGCCCAATTCCTGAAGGTCTGAGGGGAAAACTTTTTCAAGCTCTGCTGCCGGATTGCCGGCGATAAAAATTGCCCCCATGTGGGATACATCAAACAGCCCGGCAGCCTGACGGACTTGCTGGTGTTCTTGGATAATTCCTGTTGGGTATTGAACAGGCATGTCATAGCCGGCAAACGGAACCATTCTGGCACCAAGATCCCGGTGCAGTTGATCCAAAGGTATTGTGCTCAAAGTCGGTGCTGTTATCATCAAGCTATTCTCCTCCAATCCGAATAATATCTATAGAGTTCTATTTGATACTTCTAGATTAGGATAAAGAACTGATGAAAAACAAGGGGGCTGCCCCAGAAAAAATTCAATGTTAAGCCATGGTCATTTCAATCCAGTTCCATTATACTAGTATGAAAAACTGTAAGAAGGAATAATTGAATGATTGATATTGGATCTCTAGCTCCTGATTTTACGTTGAGTTCAGATACAGGTGATGTTTTGACACTCTCATCGCTCAGGGGGAAAAAAGTCATTTTGTACTTTTATCCAAAAGATAATACAAGTGGGTGCACACAACAAGCCTGTGCCTTTCGGGATGCTCTGCCTGAGTTTAGTGCTTTAAATGGTGTTGTTTTAGGCGTATCTAAGGATTCACTGAAATCCCACGCGAGTTTTCGATCAAAACAAAATCTCAACTTTCCTTTGCTGTCTGATGAATCAGTCGAAGTTTGTGAAAAGTATGGCGTCTGGGTTGAAAAATCAATGTATGGTCGTAAATATATGGGAATTGATCGATCAACGTTTCTCATTGATGAAAAGGGGATTATTCAAAAGATTTGGCGGAAAGTCAAAATAACCAATCATATTCCTGATGTTTTAAAGAGCCTCTAGATGACATCCCCGAAACACATTGCATGGCTTATCTTTTTGATGAATATCATTGTTATTTCATCCATTGATATTTATATTCCGGCAGCACCCTATTTGGGGCATGTGTTTGATGTGACGGATTCTGCTATGAAATTAACTTTTCTGGCAAGTCCGTTCTTTTCTTCCTTTGGAGGCATACCGTTTGGGCGTTTTTCTGATCGTTTTGGTCGTCGTCGGTTCCTTTTTGCAGGGATGGGATTATATATCACCGGTTCTGCTTTGTGTATGACCGCGCATAATATCGAGATGTTTTTTATGGGGCGTTGCATTCAGTCCCTCGGGACTGGCGGGTTATCTGTTCTGAGCGGAGCCATTCTTGCAGATATTTTTACAGGGGCAACACTGGCGCGATATATGGGAATATTTGCCAGCATTTATCCTATTGTTTTTGCTCTGGCACCTATCCTTGGTGCGGAAGTCCTAGAGCGTTTTGGTTGGCGTTATATTTTCGCCCTGATCACGTTTGGAATGGTGTTGGTCTCTTTCTTATTTTACTTTTTGGTACCGGAGACTAACTCTGTTGCTGACCTCAAAAAAACAGACAAAAGCGGTGTTGCAGGGATGCGAACATTGCTGACGAGTTTACCTATCTTTTTATTGGTTTCTATCCATTCCTTACCGATTAGTTTTAACGGGATTTTTACGGTCAACAGTCCTTTTATTTATATTGATACATTCATGATGACGCCCCGTGAGTATTCTTATTTGCAAGCAATGCCCGTTGCAACACAGTTTATCGGAGCCTACATCTATAAATCTATTGTCGAACGTATCGGTCTTTTAGCTAGCCTTAAATTTGGTATGGTGACGAGCTTAATTTTTGTGGTTGTTGCAAGTTTTATGGCCTTTGATTTCATCCCGGACAATCCGTATTTAATTATTGCTGTTGTCTCCACTTTTTCGTTTGGATCAACGTTTATGATCTCATCGGCGTCAACCATGATCTTGGATAGTAATCCCGGCAATAAAGGATTAACAATGTCTTATATCTCATTGATGCGTAATTTATTTATGAGCGTTATTGTCGGTTTGACTTCAAGTTTAAGTTATCGTGACGTTAATCCGATCTTGATGTATCTCATTGTGACAGCACTGATTCAAGCTTTATTAATTCGCCAACAGGTCAAAAAAACCTATGTTTAAAAGATCAACGCTTTTCAAGTTAATTAATTTCTGGCCACCCTATTTGGGGGCTGGGATCCGTATTAAGCATATCTCTGATGATATTATGTCCATTGATGTGGAAATGAAACTTAGGCGTTGGAATCGTAATTATGTCAAGACCCATTTTGGTGGATCATTGTATGCCATGACGGATCCGTTTTTTATGCTGATTCTGATGGAACAATTGGGGCGCGATTACATTGTTTGGGATAAAGCAGCAACAATCCGCTTTAAGAAACCGGGAGTCAAAACAGTGTTTGCCCATTTCGAAATCTCTCCTGAACGCTTGCAGGAAATTCGTGATGCTGCTGATAGCTCTTATAAGGTAGAGCCAACCTTTACTGTCAATATTGTTGATAAAGATGGCACAGTTATCGCTGAGGTAGATAAGCTATTGTATGTACGCCGACGAGATTAGTCGTTCCATTTGGCTTTTCTGTTGCATCATTCGTCGCTCACGTACTATATGTACGCTTCGCTCCTTTTTCCTTGTATAAAAACCAACTGAAACGACTATAAAATACTTTTAAATAGATTTTACCTTCAGCAACGTAATTTGGTTACGATGACGACGCATGATTTCAAAGTGATAACCATGAATGTTGAAGGATTGGCCGACCTCCGGAATGAGGCGAACTTCATACAGGACAAGACCTGCAATGGTTGCTGCTTCTTCATCGGGGAGTTCCCAATTTAACTGGCGGTTGACGTCACGAATTGTGACCGTCCCGTCGATAATATAGGAACCGTCATCTTGGGGGCGGATCCCTTTGACGGCAATATCATGTTCATCGGTAATATCACCGACAATTTCTTCCAGGATATCTTCGAGTGTGACAATCCCATTAAAAGCACCATATTCATCAACCACAACCGCAAAATGTTCACGACGAGCTTTAAATGCTTGAAGTTGATCAATGAGGTCTGCTGTTTCCGGGATAAACCAAGGAGCTGTGGCGATGGACGTTATATCCAGTTTATCAAGGCTCCCTTTATGGGCATTGACAGCACGAAGCAGGGCTTTTGCATGAATAACGCCGACAATATTATCATGATTGTTTTTATAAAGGGGAACGCGTGTAAAGGGGCTTTCCAGAACTTGCTTAACAATCTCTGATGGTTTGTCATCAATGTTGATCATGGTGACATTTTTGCGGTGAGTCATGATTTCTTCGACACTGACTTCCCGTAAATCAAGAATGCTCTTGAGCATGGCGCGTTCGTTATTAGCATCGTGGGTTGTTTCGGCAAAGTGCATATCGATGGCACCTCGTAATTCTTCGAGGGCTGCATATTCATCGTCAGCATTAGATTTAATCCCAAAAAGTTTCAAGTGGGCACGGGCAAAATTATTGATGGCAAGGGTAATGGGGCGAAAGATACTGTAGACCAACCACAAGGGGCGGATCAGCAGCATTAAGACTTTTTCCGGGGAGTTAACCGCTATAATTTTGGGGAGTGTTTCTGCATAGACAGTAATAATTGCTGTCATAATGATTGAGACAAAAATGATTGCTTCTTTACCGAAAATATCCGCTGTGATATCACCAATGTTGTTGTTGACGATGGTCAAGCAGAGGGTGTTAAACAGCAAAATTGTTGACAAGGACAAGCCAACATTTTTTTGCAATTCAAGAACCAGTTTGGCCTTTGCATCCCCTTTTTTTGCCAAGCCATGAAGTTTGGCTTTTGATACAGCTGTCACGGATGTTTCAGCAGAAGACAGGAGTGATGCCAAGACGATAAGGCACAAGAGCACGAGAAACACGATAGCTAACACGGTTTATTCTTCCTCAATTAATTTGTCAATTCCCACGCGTCGACCTGTATCCATTGGAACAGCGATTGTGGGTTCAAAAAAGTCTTCGGTCTGTTTTATTTTTTTAGCAGGACTATGATCTGTCTGGCCAACGGAAATCTTTCCGGAGATCAAGACAGGTGCCGAATTTGGGGGTGTTGTTTGCACCAGATCAGCGGATTTTAAGCGTATACGTTGATCAATAATCTGTAAAATGGCATTTTGTTCTTTGAGCTTTGCAATAATGGATTCTCGACTGGCGTTTTTACTTTGGAGCTGTTCGTCGTAGGCAACGGCTTTTTCAAGTAAAAGGTTTAAGTCAGCATCTTGCCGATGTTTCAATTTTTTGATGTATTTAGAGTTTAAGCGCATGGCTTTTTTTAATTGACGAACAAAAGTCGCATCATCGGCCGTCATGACATGCTCTAGAGCGATGTCTTGCTTGTGTTGCAGGGAATGTTTTGCATTGCTAGGGTTTATAAGAGCCCAAGCGATAAGACCGACGATAAAATACGATCGACTTTCCATGAATATTCAAATCCAATTAACAATTACAACCACTCTATCACAGACTTTGTGACAGGGCAAACCTTCTTACGTCATCCGGTGTATAAGTTAGCCTATAGGAATCACCGGGAGAGCGAGCTACTGTGGATCTTAAGGTGGTTTTAGTTGCTTTTTTATCTTTAAGCATAAGGTCAATCAGGGCGTCAAGGTCGGTTAATAAATAGGCGTAATTGATTTGTAGTCCCTGTTGGGCAAGATTTTTCTCAAGAATCTGACGGTTATGATTTTTGTGCGTTAAGAATTCGGCGAGGTCATGTTCAGCTAAGAGTCCATAAGCAATGGCTTGGCCGTGAGATAGGGATGGGTCGAGGCGTTCAAAAGCATGACCAAAGGTATGGCCTGCATTCAGTGTTGCTCGATTTCCTGTTGCTTCAGTCCAATCGTGATCGATAATTTTAAGTTTTAGAGTAATGGCAAGTTTGACAAGATCATCAAGATCAGGGGGGAGGGTTAGATCATCCGACGATGTCCAGAGCATTTTGATGACCTCAGCTTTGCCGCCGGATAAATTTTGGTTCGCCAAGTGGCTTGTATCAATGAGAATGCTGGATGGGGGGTAAAAGCTCCCAAAAAGATTTTTGATATTGTTGTGGTTAATTGCCGTTTTCCCACCAACGCTGGCATCAACCATTGCGAGCAATGTTGTTGGAACAGCATGCCAATTTAGGCCGCGCATGTAAATGCTAGCGATAAAGCCAACCAAATCAAGGAGGGCACCCCCACCGATGGCAATCAGCTGCGTTGATCGATGAGCTTGATGCTGAATCAAATAGTCGGTGATTAAGCCAACACCGTGCCATGATTTCAACGATTCAGGAGCATCAAGGGCAAGATGGGGGAAATCAAGGCCTAAAATGGCATCAGCAATAATCAGGGTTTCGGGTGGATATGAGTCCCTGTTAAACTGTCCAAAGTCAACCAGAGTCTTGAAATCTCGCTGACAGTGGATGGTTTTGTACATGATTTAACTCGCTTTTAACAAACTCTTAGATTGGCGCACGCTTTCGGATTTCAGCTGGCCACATGCTGCCAGAATATCACGACCACGGGGTGTTCGTACAGGGGATGAATATCCGGCACGCTGTACGATCTGAGAAAATGCGTCAATACGATCCGGGGTTGAGCATTCGAAGTCGCTACCCGGCCATGGATTAAAGGGGATTAGGTTAATTTTAGCCGGAATGCCTCGGATCAGGTGTACTAGTTCCTTAGCATCCGCATTGGTGTCATTCACGCCTTTGAGCATAACATACTCAAAGGTGATGCGATTGGCATTGTTGACACCAGGGTAACGACGGCACGCATCAATTAAGTCCTTAATCGGATATTTTTTATTGAGCGGGACTAAGACGTTTCGTAGATCATCACGAACAGCATGCAGCGACACAGCCAAGTTAACACCGATCTCTTCACCGCAACGATCCATCATCGGAACAACCCCGCTGGTTGATAGCGTGATTTTCCGACGAGAGAGGGCAATACCTTCGGGATCCATAATGATTTTCAAGGCTTTTGCGACATTATCAAAATTGTATAGCGGTTCTCCCATGCCCATCATGACGATGTTAGACACCAAGCGATTACTAAAAGGCGTTGGCCATTCATCAAAGGCATCACGTGCCAGCATCATTTGTCCGACAATTTCAGCTGATCCTAGATTGCGCACAAGTTTTTGGGTTCCTGTATGACAGAATTTGCAGGTCAGCGTACAGCCAACCTGTGATGAAACGCATAAGGTTCCTCGGACTGACTCAGGAATATGGACGCATTCGGCTTCTTCCCCATCTTGGAATTTTAGCAACCATTTCTGGGTGCCATCTGCGGATGTCATTGCTTTGGTAATTTCAGGGCGATTGATCGTGTAAAGATCCTGTAATTTAAAGCGTAGTTCTTTTGGAACGTTCGGCATGTCATCAAAAGAACGGACGCCATGGTGGTAAATCCAATGCCAGATTTGCTTGAGACGGAATTTAGGGATGCCGGCGTCTGTAAAGTCGCGTTCTAGTTCTTCGCGGGATAGGCCAATTATATTTTGCATAGTCATTATGTTTGTCAGTTGTTTTATTTAGATATAAGGGATCCCATCACAAGTTGCGATAGATATTTTTGATCTGTATGAAATACATGGAAAATGATCCGATTATTGCGTATATACTTAAGACCATGCAGATATTGAATGAACAAAAATTATTAGCGACAGATCAGGCAAGTGATAGATTGCCGATCACGTGCTGTATCATGAGCTGGAAGAGCCCCAAAACACTTGAGGCGACGTTACAGACCTATTTCAAAGAAAATCTTTTTGATTTTTTTGATGAGGTTATCATTCTGTTTCAGGAAATTTCAGATGAAGATCGATTGCTGGCTGATAAGTATGGACTGAGATACGTATCAACAGACCACAATATTGGTATTTATGGGGGGATGAAGCTTTTGGCGGAATCTGCCCAAAACGACTATGTGTTGTTACTGGAAAATGATTGTATTTTGATTGAGCCTAATTCAATCGTCAGTGTTGAGATGAGTCGAGCTTTAACGCGCTTGCAAAATTATGAAGTCGATGTTTATCGCCTTAGGCATCGCTGGCAACCGGGAGAGAAATTTGATACGGTTCGCAAATTTAAAGCATACCATCAACCTCAATCATGGTGGGCAAAGCTCAAAGCATTCATGCGACCATTCAAGAGACGTCGGTTAATCGGGACGGCTCCTTATGTTTTGCAGGATGTATCGAAAAAACACTATTTGACGTATATTCAGCGTCAAATAGAGGGTGACTTCATTGTTGATTCAGCTGTTTTACCTTGGACAAACCAATCAGTTTTGTGTCACCGGCATTGGCTGTTAACTGAAATTTTGCCCTATGTTGAAAAACACCCGTCGAGGCGATCTTTGAATGGATTTCAGGATGTAGAACGAGCTTTGAACTGTTGTTGGTGGCGACGTCAAAGCTTTAAAATTGGCTTGGGATTGGGGCTTTTTTCTCATGAACGTCTCGATTTTTAATTATATCTATCTAAAATCTCGAATTTCAATTGTTGCTGAAAAGCCTTGGTTTCAGCCATTTTGTTGCTTTGGCCTCTAAAAAAGATAAAAAAACCCCCTAAAAAGTTAATATTTTTTAATAAAGGGAATTGACCGCAGTTCAAAATGAGCCTTAGAATTTTAAGTGTAGTCATGGTTTAACTTTAATATAGGATTTACGACAGTGAATAAATCAGAGTTAGTTTCAAAAGTTGCTACAGCCTCCGGTTTGACAAAGGCTGATGCAGAACGCGCAATCGATGCAACATTTTCTTCAATTACCCATTCTTTAAAGACAGGTGAAGAAGTTCGCTTGATCGGTTTCGGTACATTTGCCGTTGCAAATCGTGCTGCTACAACAGGTCGCAACCCACGCACAGGTCAACCTTTGAAGATTGCTGCTACACGTCTTCCAAAGTTCCGCGCTGGTAAGCAACTGAAAGATGCTGTTGCAAAATAATTTTGTGCTCAAAGCAAAATTCTTATTGCATAGAATAAGTGAAATGTATTAGGGTTCTTTTATAAGGTTTATGGGTGATTAGCTCAGCGGTAGAGCGTCTCGTTTACACCGAGAGGGTCGGAGGTTCAATCCCTTCATCACCCACCATCAGCCTCAAGATCTCCTGATACATTTTTTATTATATATAAATCAAAAGAGCGATCAATTCATGTACGCTTTATTCCCTAAGTATTCATTCGTATTGCTTGCCTTATTAGTGCTTGTTATTGCTTTGTCGTCCTGTGGCCGAAAGGGGCCTCTTGAACCTGTTGAAGACAACGGCTATCCCCATCAATATCCTGCTCAAAACCCGGATTGTTCTGTATAGTTCTTCCATTTAATCTTGATACACCTTTTTTACCCTTCACCCGCCACTGAGTGGCGACCTCCCTCACAAGGGGTGAGGTAGAAATCTCTTGAAAATTGAAAATACAATCCTTATTTCTGATCTGAGCTCAATCAAATTGAAGATGCTGAAATTATGCCAAGCAGATTTGCGTTGATTTTTTGGGTCGGATATAGTGTTATTTCTTTCTGAATAGAAGGGCGAAGAATGAATCTTTCTCGATTTTATAAGTATAAACTTGCAGCACTCCTCATGAATACAGTGATGGTGCACGCGCATGATGATGCAATGGAGGTTGATACTTCTCACCCAAGTACTGAATCCACTGTGCAGAGGAGTATCCAGAGTAGTTGGCATAAGAAGCCGTTCTCCAATGAGGCTTTGTCTAGTTTTGCAAGCAGATTGATCAATAATTTTGGATCAGCTGATGCTGGATTGTCTTTCTTTGTTTCGGCAGCTGGAGTTGAGTTCCCAATCTATTATGAAGCAGGAGAGCAGGGGCAATACAGGGCAATTAATTTTCAGACGTTGTTTGAGAATAGAGATCGCCCTGCTATTGAAGATCTTGGTTCTGTCGATCTGGAAACATTTAAAAGTTTATACAATAGGATTGCAGAAAAATTCCCAGAAGAAATTAAACAAACAATTGTGATGGACAGTACTGTTACACCACAGATGGCTTTTAATGCACTTCTTGGGAATGCTGAAGAATTAACACAAGAAGTTCGCAATTGGCAAAATCATTATGCCACCGCATTCCGGGACTTATTAACAAATAAGCAGGGAAAAACGGCTCTGAATCTTGCCACTGTCCTGTACAAATTAAACAAAAATTTTGATGATCCTCAAAAACAAGAGGAAGTACGAGATTTATTCTTTACGTTCATTCTGGATCTTACGACTCATTGTTCAGCCGGTTTTGAGGCTCGAGTTGATACGGTTTTTTCCAGATACGGAGATGACAATTTTAGTTTAGATAATTTGATTCAGGATTATAAGGAAAGCATTTTACGTGACCTTATAGTTGCGCAATGTGCTGATGCACGCGAAGCGACATCTGTTGCCATTAGCCAATGGTTCAGATATAAACTCGAAGGGTTCATGGGATTGTCTTATGTGGGCGAAGAACTGAGTTCAAGCATACACTTTATAGAGATTCCGCAGAACCCTCATTTAAGAGGGGTAGCGTTGCCATGTTTGGCAAAATGGCTTTCGCTTCATATGAAGCCATCGTTGATGATTAATCAGATCAAGGCATCATTAAATCAATATTTAGCTGTTGGTACGCCTAATAGTGCTCATTATACTGTCAAAATAGGCGATCTCTTAAAGGGTTTTACAGGAATTTCTTTTGATTTTAATGATAATAATGAGTTTGAACTAACTACGGAAGCGGTAGAATATTTGTTGGCACCGTATTTAACTATTGTTGAGAGTGGGTATCCGCATCCGGGATACCCTCAGTTTTCTCAACCAATAACAACATCTCTTGTCGAAGAGTTAACACCCGATGATATTGACATGTTATTGTTTCGATCTACAAAAATGGTAATTCAGCTAAAAGATCTTCCCCAGTCAATGCAGCTACAGCTGTTGGCAGTTCCTGGTGTGATTACCTCTACATCAAGGAAGTTGGTATGGGTCTGCCATCTATCCGGTAATATTGCTACGGCTGAGTACCTTGCCTCTATGTCTAATGATCAGATTTTTTATGATTCTATTAAGTTGATACAGCAGAATCTTGGCACCAAGACAACAGACATTATGGATTTCAGCCCGATCTTAATTCACCCTCATTTATATTTTAGTGCGTTGCAAGCTATGCTCTGTGTCGGTTTGCAGAATAATGATATGACGATTCTAAGCCAGAACGTACCTTTATTGATGCAACACGTGATGCAATCCTATGGAGTTTTAGTGTCAGAAGATGACCTTAACTCTCCGGATCTATACACACTGATTGCTCGTCAGTTATTATCAAAAAATTACCCTTCTGATATAGCTCAACGCTATATGGCGAGGTTAAAAGAATTGGATAGCTCTCTTGTCAGGTTGGGGGTGGATGTACTCTCAAAACTAGCGACAGGCAATCAGTCTTCAAATCCTCACTTACACCGCCTTAAAGAATGTATTGGTTATGGAAAAATTTCTCTTGAGCATATGCAAAAAGACGCATTAACAAAACCGACGCTTAGTGCTCTGGGGAACTATATGCAGATGATGTCGATATTAGATCGATATCGATCTCATTTTGACCCGATAGTCTGTACTTTTGAGAAAGAATTAGTTGATTATATTTTTAAAAATGGACAGGATGCCTACGCTCTGCTACAAAAACTTCCTATTTCGGCTCTCCGGTACATAGCAAACATAGAGTTTGGTCTGCATATGCTTAATAATTCAAGGCAACATTTATGGCCTAGGCTTATTGGATTTTCTCATTTTGTAAAAATGGCCGTGAACAATGGAGATATAAACAGTTTTCATCGTTCATATGGCCCTCTTATCGGGACAACAGAGCGAGAAACATTAACGAATCTTTATACGCGTTATGGGATTAAAATCCGTAGTTATGGGGACAACCATCTTGCCTTTAACGCACAGGGTCAGAGCTCTTCCTTCTATTGGGGCGAAAAATTATGGCTCCCCAGTACGCGGGGGGATATCCCTTTCTTGACAGGGACAAGCGTACCACCGACCCAAGAAGGGTGGGCAGAGTTTTTTGATACTGTTGTAAGGGCAGGTTCCGGTAAACTATTTGTTAATCTATTGCAGCAATTTAATCTGTACGATGTTCAATCACCATTTTTCTCTGAGTTAATTCATTATCTGGAATTGCGGCCAAAAGTTAGGTTGCATTTTATTAGAAAATTGAAAGATGAGTATTCAGTTCTTGTTTCTCCGGATCGAGTGGCATTGTTTGAGAAATTTTTTGACCTCTCTCCATATTTAAAAGAAATTCCTGATGAGTTAACGGTTAGTGATTATGCTTATATTTATGGCGATATGATCACGAAGGAGACGAATGCCAAAGTTAAACGAACATTGAAAGAATCACTGAAAGACGCTGTACTTGGCCTCTTGTCAAAGGTGATTGATGATCCGCTTCAATTGACGTCTTTTTTGGAGCAACTGTTACAGCATAATGACCCTTTTTTTAGAGCATTATATACATCTGTTTGTGATCATATTAGAGCAATCAAAGATGAATCTATATCTAGGTTTTTAAAGGTATACCCTGTTTTGTTAAGGTGTTTTAAGAATAAGCCATTAGTTGCTCAGATTGTCCAAGATGGGTTACATATTCTTCAGGGCGATGTTGATCTTTCTCAATCAGATGCAGATGTCATTATCCAATCAGCGTCTTTCCTGGATGATAACAAACTTATTCGTGAGATAATGGGGTCGTTATTATCAGAGGCGCGTTATACAAATAAATATATTGAGGCTATATTGAGTCAATACATCTCCAAGTTTTGGTTGAAGAAATATACTCGGAATCCTTTTTGTAATGCTGTTATCTCAGCTCTTGATACGCTAGTTCAAACACCGGAAGGATGTCGTTTGTTAACTCAAATATTGAGAATATCTACACTGCCACAAACAGGAACTGAGAACCCATCTCCGGATCAGCTCTTAGCGTATGCTAAGGAAAAATTCAAGTCTGCTCCGTCTAAAAAAAGAGGCCGTTCTCAAGAAGATGATACGGTACAGGAAGAGGGTGAGAGTTCTGATTCTGATATGGTTAGGCCAATGATGCGAGCCGTTAAACAGAGAAAATTAGACGTGAGTGTTCGTAAAGCTACAGCATCGGATAAGGTTCTTTCCGATGATTAGTTATAGTCATTCCAGTTAAGTTTGATACAGTTCGAGGGGACTTCAAATCACCTCTTTCACACGGGGTGAGGTGGAATATTTTGCTTCTGAAAATATCTCCCACCGTTCTTAAAATTCTGGTAGAATATGATCAAACTATTTTATCGGAGCAAGAGTACAAATGTCTTATTTGGCCACACGCCTGTCTTTAATTCAACCGTCACCAACATTGGCTATGACAGCCAAGGCTTCGCAAATGAAAGCAGAGGGGATTGACGTTATTGCTTTGAGTGCGGGTGAGCCTGATTTTGACACCCCTGATTTTATCAAGGATGCGGCAAAGGCTGCTTTGGATAAGGGGATGACTAAATATACGCCTGTTGATGGGGTGCCTGCTCTTAAAAAAGCGATCCAAGCCAAATTGAGTAAAGATAACGGATTGTCCTATGACTTAGACCAAATCATGGCGGGTACAGGGGGCAAGCAAGTCATCTTTAACGCTTTAATGGCAACGTTAAATGCCGGTGATGAAGTTATTATCCCTGCCCCTTATTGGGTTTCCTATCCGGACATTGTTAACTTGTTTGGGGGTGTTCCTAAAATTGTTAAATGTTTAGAAGAATCGGGGTTCAAGTTGACGCCTGATCTTTTAGAAGATGCAATTACAAATAATACAAAATGGTTGATCCTAAATTCACCGTCTAACCCAACGGGAGAGCTTTATTCCGCTGATGAATTGGCTGCTTTGGGGCGTGTTTTACTTAAATATCCGCACGTTATGGTTCTGTGTGATGATATCTATGAATATCTGGTTTACGATAATAAAAGTTTTGTGACATTAGCCTCTATTATGCCGGAACTGAAAGATCGTTGTTTAATTGTGAACGGTGTTTCTAAGTCATATTCCATGACAGGATGGCGTCTGGGTTATGGTGCAGGCCCTCGACCGTTGATCAAAGCAATGACGATGCTTCAATCTCAAAGTACATCGAATCCGTGTTCGATTACACAGGTCGCTGCTGCTGCTGCGATCGATGGTAATCGTGAATTTTTGGCTGAATGGTGCAACTCTTTTGCCAAACGCCGTGATTTGACAGCTCAGTTGATCTCAGAAATTCCGGGATTGTCGTGCCGTATACCGAACGGTGCGTTTTACCTTTATATTAACTGTGAAGGTGTTTTGGGTAAGCAGACACCGGATGGTGTAAAAATTGACAATGATAACCAATTTGCCCAATACTTACTTGCCGAAGCTCATGTTGCTGTGGTGAGTGGTGATGCCTTTGGATTATCGCCCTATTTTCGAGTGTCTTATGCAACGTCAGAATCAACCTTAACTGAGGCTTGCCGTCGCATTCGTGTTGCGATTGAGAAACTTATATAATTGTTCTCTAGGATAGAGAGTGTGCTCTCTATCTCTCTGACATTGCTGTACTAAGGGCGACTTGGATCGGTTTCAAGAGGTAACCGATAATCGTTTTCTCACCCGTGATAATGTCGACGTTTACTTCCATACCGGGGAGGATCACGTTTTGCGTCGGATCTTTGCCAACATGGTTGCGTAACAGGCGGACACGTCCGCGGTAATAACTGGCACCTTCTTTGTTCAAGAAGGTTGTTGCCGAAACGTTCATCAATTTTCCATCGATGCTGCCATACCGGGAGAAATCAAAGGCACTTACCTTGATAATGCAATCTTGATTTGATTTCAAATTCCCGACATCATTGGGACTTATTTTAACTTCAGCAATCAGTTCATGGTCGACAGGGACAATCTCCATAATTTTACCACCGGGGGAGACGACAGCACCAATGTTTTTAACTTCCAAGCCTTTGATGATGCCATCTGTTGGGGAACGAATTTCAAGGCGAGATACCTGATCCTTTAGCTTATCAACGACTTTTTCGGTTTCAATAATATCTGTTTCTAAATTGGACAGTTTTTCAACAGCACCATCTTTGAGACCAGATCCTAAAGATTCAAGCCGTGAGTAAAATTCTGCAATTCCTTGTTTATTTTGATCTATTTCGGCATAGGTTTTGGTGAGCTCACCTTGAAGGCTGTTCACTTCTTTTTCCGCATCAATAACAGTCGTTTTAGGAATATATCCCTTCTTTAAGAGTCCTGCTTTTGTCTGATAAGATTCTCGGGCAAGAGCTAGGTTTTTTTTGACTGTATCGAGTTTAGTTATGGCAATTTTAAGGCTCTCATTTCGTTGCTTTAATTGCTCTTCGATGACTTTTGCTTGGTTATCGCGGTTTTCAACCATAGAGCGAAGAAAATCTTGCTGATCAAGAGGCAGATTCGTATATTGAGTTTGCTCAATTTCTTTAAGATCAAGGGAGATAAATTCACGATATCTGGCTCCTTGTTCAGACAAAGATTTGAGTTTTGCTTCAGCTCTGGCCAGCTCACCTCTTAGGCTTTCGCCTGATAAAACAATAATAACCTGTCCTTTTTGAACAAAATCCCCATCCTTGATCAGAATCTCACTCACAGATCCTCCCTCTGGGTGTTGGATTGTTTGGATGAATGATGTTGGGATGATTTCACCTGCTGTATGGGCGATTTCTTTAACTTTGGCAATACAAGACCAGATGATTGCGATGATTAGAACGATGTTAATGTATCGGATAATCGTCATGGTTTTATAGGGAAGTTTTGCTTCCTCGAGGATAGTCGCCTGTGTTAAATGCTTGAGTTTTTCTTCATGGGCATAGGAATACTCTGGTGCCGATGGTGTAGAAACCTTACGCTTAGGTGAAAAGAGGTTGCGTATGAACTTAAACATCAGTTGTCTCCAATCGAAAGCCCGGTTGTTTTTGGATAGCCGGAATCAGATCTTTTGGTAATCCTGTTGCGATTCTTCCGTCTCCGAGGAAGAAGGAAAGTCGATCTGCATTAGCCATGATTTCCTCATTGAACGTTACCAAGAGGATTGTTTTCTTGCCTCGCCATCTATTAATAAAGCGAATAATTTTTTTAAGATTATCGCCTTGGCATAAGGCTGTGGGGATTTCATCCATAAGCAGGAGAGGGGGATTTTTTGCTAAGGCTCGAGCTAAGGTAATTTGATAGATAAGCGATGATGAGAGTGTCATTGTTCTTTCATCGCCAATGATATAATCAAGTTTTCCGGGGAGTTTGGAAATAGCCTCAAATGCCCCGATTTGTTTTAAGATCAACTCAATTTCTCGATGGGTGAGTTTGTTGTTTCCAAGTTTGATGTTTTGTGCAATTGTCCCAAAGAATAGCTCGGGTGCTTCGGAGATAATCCCAATGTTCTGTCGATAGGTTGTGGGATCATATTGCTGCAAGTTAATGCCATTGATTTGAATGCTGCCGTTAATAAGCGGGTAGATATCGGCAAGGAGTTTGAGGAATGTTGTTTTACCGGAACCGTTTCGACCAACAAGGGCAATGATTTCCCCCTTTTTGATCGTGGCATTAAGCCCATTTAAGATCGGATCTTGGGAGTTTGGATGACGCATATAGGCATTGGTTAAGGATATTTCTGTTGGTTTGTCACGATCTAGTTCTTTGGTATTGGTAATGCTTGATTGGTAATGCCCCCCAAAATAAAAGGATCAATAAGTAGAATTATTAGAAGCTACGCAGCGTAGCTTTTGGGCTGGTGTTATACCACCTAAGGCCATATTAGGCCTTTCGTTGTTATAATGCCACAACCAATTTGTTACTTTTTCTTGAACCTCCTCAATCGTGCTGAATAAATCCTGATTTAAAAGATCATACCTTACAGTACGATTGAATCGCTCAATATAAGCATTTTGCTGTGGATTCCCTGGCTGAATATAACAAAGCTCTATCTCATGCTTCTCAGCCCACGCTTTAAGTTTGTGACTAATGTATTCAGGACCATTATCACACCGAAGCCGTTTAGGTTTCCCACGCCACTCCATCAATTGATCCAAAGACCTTATAACCCGTTCCGCTGGCAGTGAATAATCCACTTCCATTGCCAATCCCTCACGATTATGATCATCAATCACATTAAAGAGCCTATAACTTTTTTGATTATCTAATTGATCATACATGAAATCCATAGACCAAACCTCATTGATTGTTGCTGGGATAGTTAAAGCATCCGGCTTTTCACGAACGAGTCTTTTTTTAGGCTTTATTCTGAGATTTAACTCGAGCTCTCGGTAAATCCGATAGACGCGTTTATGGTTCCATCTGAATCCCTTAACGTTCCGCAGATATAAAAAGCATAGTTTAAACCCCCAGTTGCGCCAGGTGCTTGTTAGCTGAATCAGCCACTGTGCAATTTTGCCATTTTCATCATCATGCAGACGTTCATAACGAAAACACGTTTCACTTAGCTGAAATAACGAACATGCCATCCGAACGCTTATTCCGTGATCCTTTATACTGGTTTGTGCCATCTCTTTTCGTTGAGATGGCTTTACCACTTTTTTGCCATGGCTTCCTGAATGATCAGGGCTTTCAGTTTTTCTTCGGCATACATCTTTTTTAAGCGTGCATTTTCTGCTTCAAGTTCTTTTACTCGAGCAATCATGGATATGTCCATCCCACCATATTTTGCGCGCCATTTATAGAATGTAGCGCTACTCATTCCATGTTCCCTACATAAGGCCGGAACAGGAATACCAGATTCGGCTTGTTTTAAGATCGACATGATTTGACTGTCGCTGTATCGTGATTGTTTCATTCGAAAATCTCCTTTTTCTATTATGAGAATTTTCTACTTAGTTTCACATCTTTTTTTCGGGGGTATTACCGATTGTTCAGTCTTCAAGGTTAGTAATCTATGGATCTGTTCGATACTGCGGTTGATGTGGATAAACATAGACATAGAGGATATTGTTGATTGTAGCGGAGAGATTGTTCTCCAGACGAGGATCATCGAGCCAATCAGTGTTCCGGGAGTAATATAGTTTTCAGTGGTTAAGAGAATACCATAGGATAATGTTGATACACCGGCGATCACGAAAATAATGTAAGACAGCGTTTCGACGACGGATGTTTGCATTGTCCCCCGTAAAGTTGCCATAGAAGCAGCACCTGAGGCGAGGCGGAATTCATCGAGCCAGATTTTAGGTTCTCCTGAGGTTAAGATACTGGGGAGTTTATGGATTGTGTCAATAATCATGTTGTATCGTCGCGATGATGTGACACCTGTTTCTTCTGTTTGTCGGCTAACGATCGGATAAAAAATTACAAAAACCAAAAGATAGCTCAATAAGACGATTGCGGGGATGATTGCCATTTTCCCGGCCATAAACCATACAGCAAGTGTCAAAAGAACGGTAAATGGAATTTCAAATAGATTCATCATGATGGGGCCTGAGAAAAAATCTCGGACTGTTTCAAAATCACGGAGCCGAGAGAGTTGAGCCGGGATTGTCGCAGATTCTGATAGGCGAGAGGGGAGCAACAGCATGTGATTAATAATGACGGGAGCCAGAATAACCTCGAGTCGTGTTCCAACCCATGAGAATATCTTTTGTCGTGTTTGCCTCAGGTTATAGTCAGCTATGATTGCAATGAGCATTCCTGCAACAAGATATTTAATGCTGTCGGTTGCTTTGATACTGATCACTTTATCATACATCACCATAACAAAAAGTGAGCTCGCAATGCCCAGAATGGTTAAAAATGCACTGATAATAAAACACTGAGTAAAGTTATCGGAAAAACGGTGGAGAAGATCTTGGAACCATCTTTTGGGGGTACTTCCGGGTTTGGGGGCAATTGATTGTTGCTGTGCCATACCATCTGCATTGAGGGTGTAGATGGTTATAAAGCTATAGTTTTTATAGTTTTTGTATTTATAGGGGATTATTTTGTTATCTTGAGCCGTGTAGACTTGTAACGCCTCATCCCTGTTGAGCAAGAGAGCTGGGCTCATCTTTTTATTCTTGGGTAATAGGATGATCGGAAAACCACTCAGATTCTCGGCTGTTTTGACAGGGGGGATTTCAGACAAACCAAAACCAAGGTTGTAAAGGGTGTTCGTTAAATCAAGAAAATTATAGTCTTCTGGGAAATGGGGGAGGGCTTGTGATAAGTCCCAGAGATCTCCGTCCCAGTCGAGTTCTTCAAGGGACGCGCTGAGGATATGCCCATGATCATTGGCGAGGATGGCATCAGCACCCTCAACTTCATTGATCATGTCGATTATTTTTTGGCCTAAGTATCCTTTTTCGGCGTTGGTCATGATCGCCTCTCTACAGGCTGAAGTGTGCGCTGCGAGATCTTAAAGATTTTGTCGCTGGCTTGTAATAAACGCTTATCATTGGTAACGGCGATGATGGTTTGTTTTCCCTTCAGGCTTGTAATAAGCTTTGTTATGAGTTCTAATCCTTCGGTATCGAGGTTTGTATCTGCATTGTCAATGAGGAGGATCTTTGGTTGATTGATCAGGATGCGCAGGATGCTGATGCGTTGTTTAATTCCGGGAGAGATCGGATCTGAGACGATATCGTAAAGCTGAGTTTCATAACCGAGCGGTAGTTTTTGAACGATCGGATCAAGCCCTGCGATTTGGGCGTATTGGAGGGCAATTTCTTCTTTGCTGCGATCAAAGAAAGTTAGATTCTCAATAATGGAGCCATTGAAGATGACATTTTGCGTTTTGACGAGCCCGATACTTTTGTGAAGCAGATCCGGAGAGATTGATTCAGGAGAGGCGTCGTCAATGAGGATTTCTCCCGTTGTTGGTTTTGTAAAGCCGGCAATTAAGTTGAGGAGTGAGCTTTTACCGGATCCTTGGTTATTGAGGATTGAGATCATCTCTCCATCCTTAACGGTGAGAGACAGATTTGTAAAAATAGGATTATCGTTTTCTTGGATAACATAGGATACATCTTTAAACTCTATCTTTCCCGTATTTGGCATGGTATTTCCATGATGGCTCAAGGGGATTTCAAAAATCTTATCAACCTTTTCGATGGCTAATTGGAATTCATTCAAGCGGTGGAGTAGGGTGATTGATCGTTGAATTGGCTGCATCATACGCCCGGACAAGAGAATGCAAGCAGCCAAAGCACCCATGCCAATGTATCCCTTAATAACGAGTATACTCCCAACAGTGGAGATCGCTGTTGTCATGAGCTGACTGCCGGTCATAACCATGTTGATCGATCGTATGCTTTTATTGGCTAGGATATAGCTGATTTTTGCAAGTTGAGTTCCCAGTCTCTCATAGCGTCGAATCATGAATTTCTCAATCCCGAGAAGTTTGACGGATTGAACCTGGCGTAAAAGTTCCATGATAAAGTTCGTTCGCTTTGCATTAATGTCATCTCGGTAACGGTTTTCATCAAGCATTGTTGCTGTTTCTTGCCAAATGACAAGGGTAAAGCCAAGATAAATCCCCAGAGGGACAAGAACCAAAGCTTTTCCCAGCCAAGCAATAACCATGAGGTACAAGATGATAAAGGGTGCTTCGGTCAATAGGATCAAAGCCTGCCCGCCGTAGAAATCCTTGAGGCGGGTGATCGATGCGGCGTAAAGAACAAGAATTCCGGAGCCTTTGCTCTCAAGAGCTGTTTGATTGCAATTGATCAGGTGGGCGATGGAATCTAGATATGCTTTATGTTCAAAAACAGCACTGGACCATGCGATAACAAAGGCACGTGTATACCGTAAAATACTCTCAAGGACGAGAGCAACCATAACCAAGAGAATTAAAACAGCAAGTGTATCAAAACTTTTATGAGGGATGATGCGATCATAAGTGTGCATCGTCATGATGGGGAGCATCAAGGATAAGATGTTAACGGCAAGGGATGTGGCAATGAGGCTGGCATGTGGCAATTTGTGGGATTCGTGGTGTGGCACGTTTCCGTAACGCCAATGTAACAATCTATTGGCAAATTGTTTTGTTTTTTTATATGCCGATTCAGCCAAGTTAACGTACTCCCTTCTATTCTATCTTACAAAACGTACCTTAATGGATTATTAAAATTAGATGTAAATTATAATATGATTTGTTGTGTATAATTTTGATCGGTCTGTGCTTGCATCTAATTTCGTTGTTTTTCAAGGGATTGATCTATGTTTTTCACTTTGAAAATAGCGAGATCGAAAAAAAGAATAAAAAAGGTAAAAAAAGATGTTGACTGAGAGGGGGGTAAATGTGTAATAAATAGGGACATGCAGTTGTTGAGGCGAAGCGGAAAAAAGAAGCGGAACTGAGGCGGATGCGAAA